>CBDCBA010000035.1:0-178760 GCA_965214125.1 Tepidisphaeraceae bacterium | reverse complement strand
GCGACGTTGCCGCGTTGGCCGCCGCTGCGGAAGAGGCCCAGCGGTGGGCCGACCTGATCGCCTTCGCCGCCGACGCTGCCACCGTCACGCGCGAGCTGGAGCGAGCCGGAAGCGTCACGCCCACCGGCGGCCTTGAGCGGGCGGCGGCGGTCGCGCTGGCGCGGGTCTATCGCGGGCCGATCGACGACCCCGAACGCCTTGCCGCCGAAGGGTTGCTGCGCGGCCTTGCGCGGCTCTCGGCCGAGCGTTCGGCCACGGACCACTTTGCGGAGCGTGCCGCGGCGGTCGCGGGCGGGGCGACGCTCTTGGACGGGCGCGACGATGTGCTCCGGCAAGCGGCCTCGGAACTCGCCGACAGCCGCGGGAACCTGCCGCCCGGCTGGCTGGAGGGCTTCGAGGCGGCGTTGGAGACGTTCTCCCCGTCGCCTGACCGCCGCCGAGCAACGCGCGGCTTGGACGTGCAACTCGACACCGTTGCCGGCGCCTGGGCGTGGGCCGACTGGTCGGTGGACGCGAATGTGCTCGGGCAAATGCTCCGCCCGCTGCGCGACGCGCTCGTGCGGGCCGAACGGTCGGGCGAAGCGGCAGCGTGGGAGGCGGTCGACGCCGAGCGTCAGCGGTTCGCCCCGCTGCTGGCGTTGCTGGATAAGGCCGCGGCGCTCGCCCCGGCGATGGTCGACCTCGCCCCGGACGACCCGTGGACCGCCGTCGCCGCCCGCGCCCAGACCCCCTCCGCTGGCCAGCCGCACGCGGCGTTCCGATACTTCAGCGTCGCCACCGCCCGCTGGGCTTTGCTCGACGGCGAGCGGGCGGACCGGGCGCTCGCGCAGATCCTCGCCACGCTCCGCGAGACGCACGGCTACGGCTCGTAACTAGTTGTTGCAACGCCCATGCGACCTACCGTGCCGGCGTGGCCTCCCCCCTCGTGACGTTGCCGACCCTCAAGCGCGTGCTCTGCGTCTCGCCCCACCCCGACGATGCCGAACTGGGCATGGGCGGCACGCTCGTGACGCTGGCGCGGCAGGGGCACCGCGTCACCATCTGCGACATGACCAACGGCGAGCCCACGCCCAACGGCTCGCCGGAGATCCGCCAGCGCGAGTGGACGGCCGCGACGAAGGCGCTCAACGAGGGGCTCGACACGCCGGTCGAGCGGGTGAACCTCGGCTTGGCCAACCGCACGGTGCAGCACACGATCGAGGCCCGCCACAAGCTGGCGGCGGTCATTCGGCAGACGAAGGCGGACGTGGTCTTTTTCCCCTATTTTCCCGACGCCCACCCGGATCACATCGCCGTTCACAAGATCGCGATCGACGCCCGGTTCGACGCGAAGCTGACCCGGAGCGACATCCCCGGCGAGCCGCACCACCCGAAGCGGATTATCCAGTATTTCTGCACGCACCTGCGCACGCACATCGTGCCGACGTTCTGCATCGACGTGACCGACGCCTGGGACCGCAAGGAGGCCGCCTGCCGCGCCTACAAGAGCCAGGGCCTTGACGACGGCGACGGGCTGTGGGAGTACGTCGAGACGATGCACAAGTACCTCGGCGGCCGCTGCGGCGTGAGGTACGCCGAGCCGTTCTACAGCGACGAAGTCATCGGCCTCAGCGGGCTGAACGAACTGGTGTGATGCCATCTCCGCGCGCGCCGCACTCGCTCCCTTCACAGTCGACGCCGGAGCGGAAGCTCCGGGTGGACGACCGAGACCGGGCAGTTTCGAAAGCGGTCTGCTCTCGTCAGAAACCCGGAGCTTCCGCTCCGGCGTCGGGGGCTCGACCGTGGGGCGGGGACAGCCCGTGCTCCCAACCCCCGAGGGGGACGGGGCGCCCATCGAGATGGATGGCGTGTTCATCCGTCACCGTTCCGATGCGCGTGCTCGCGACGTCGCTCGGCGGCGTGGCGGCGGCGAAGAGCAGTTCGTAATCCTCGCCGTCGTTGAGGGCGTGCCAGAGCGGAGGGCGGCCGGTGTCGGCGGCGAGTCGGGTGGCGTCGGGGTGGATCGGGACGGCGTTCAGGTCGGCGCCCAGGCCGTTCAGCAGGCGGGGCAGGTCGCGGGCGAGGCCGTCGCTGAGGTCCATCATCGCCGACACGCCGCTCGCCGCGAGCCGTCGGCCCTCGGCGAGTCGCGGCGCGAACGTCAGGTGCCGGCCGAGAATCGACCCGCCGAGCGGGCCGGTGACGAACAGCCCATCGCCCGGCGTGGCCCCGGTGCGCGGCACGGGCTGCTCGGCCGATCCCAGCACGGCTGCCGTTACGACGAGCGGCCCGCCCCACGTCGCGAAGTCGCCGCCGACGAGTTCACACCCCGCGGCGACGGCGGCCTCGCGCGCGGCATCGAAGCAGGCGACGGCGTCGGCGATCGTATTGGATTTCGGAACCACGATCGACAGCAGCACCGCCGTCGGCGTGCCGCCCATCGCGGCCACGTCGCTCAGGTTGCGATTGACGGCCTTGCGTCCCGCCGCGGCGTGGCCGTGTCGCGCGACGTTCAGGTGGACGCCGTCGAGCACGGGGTCCATTCCGGCCAGCAATCGCCCCGGCGGCGGATCAAGCACGGCCAGGTCGTCCCCCGCGCGCGGGCAGCGCTGGGCGACGTACGCGAGGAACTCCGCTTCGCCGGGCACGGGACGAGCCTACGGGCGGCTACTCCAGGTAGAGCAGCAGGCCGACGTGGAAGACGGCGTTGCCGAGGTCGTCGGAGCCCTCGAAGACGTCGAGGCCCAGCGAGGTCTGGTAGCGCAGGCCGAAGTCGATGTCGATGTCGTCGTTGAAACGAACCAGTCCGCCGCCGAGCAATTGGGCGTAGCCGGCGATCGAGTCGTCGCTGCCGGCGCCGACGGGATTGCTCACCGTGATGTACGCCAAGCCCGCGCCCGCGCCGCCGTAGAGGCGGAAGTTCGGGCGGCTGGGCAGGGGCGTGAAGTCGACGAAGACGTTGCCGCCAACCGAGTTCCAGGTAATCGAGTCGTTGACGGTAAAGCTGTCGTCGCGGAAGTCGTTGATGCGAAGCTGGTACTCCCCCTCGACGCGGGTGCGCACGGAGTTGTTGGGCCCAAACGTGTAGCCCAGAGCGGTGTAGAGCCCGCCGCCCCAGCCGAGGGTGTTGCCGACCTCGACGTCGCCGCCCTCGCTGTCGCGGAAGGTGGCGTCGAAGTCCTGCGGGAAGACGATGTTCACGCCGCCGCGGAAGTACCAGTTTGGGCGTTCGAACGCGCCGGCCGAGTAGTAGGGCCCGTCTTCCTCGGGCGTGGCGCCGTCAGATTGCAGGTAGAAGTCGCGTTCGGCGAAGGGCGTGTCGTCGGCGTCGGCATCGAGCGGGAAGACGGGGCGGGCCGGCGGTTCGAGCGTGAAATCATTCGCGGGCTCGGCCCCGTCCGCGGCGGCGGCGCCGGCCGGCAGGGCCAGGGCCGCGGCGGCCAGGAGCAGGGCGGGCATCGTGGCGGTCCGGCGGATCGGCGGGGCGTCGTGAAGCATGGTGGGCAGGGGCTGCGTGAGGACCGGGCGAGCTACGGGTCGTTCGGCGTGCAAATCGCCAGCGCCTCGACGAGACGGGGCCGCGCGGGCGGGCATCGTACGAACCAAGCGGGCGTCGAACGAACCGGGCGGGCATCGTACGAACGGCGACCGCGCCCGCAAGGCATCGATCGGCCGCTTGACATCGGTTCGCCCGCCCGCCCTCGGGCACGTCCTTCCGCCGCGCGGAGCGTTATCGGAAGCGGCCTGACAGGCGGAATCGCAAGCGCGGCCGCGCGACGCAGGTTGCGTTCGGGCCGCCCGCCCGATACGCCAGTGTCATGCGCGCCGTTCTCCTGATGTTCGACAGCCTCAACCGCCACTTCCTCTCGCCCTACGGCGCGACCTGGACACGCACGCCCAACTTCCAGCGGCTGGCGCGCCGGGCGGTCACGTTCGACCGCAGCTACGTCTGCTCCATGCCGTGCATGCCCGCCCGCCGCGATTTGCACACCGGCCGCCCCGGCTTCCTCCACCGCGGCTGGGGGCCGATGGAGCCCTACGACCAGGACGTCTTCCAACTGCTGCGCACGGGCGATCAATCCGTCTACAGCCACCTCGCGACCGACCACTACCACTACTTCGAGACCGGCGGCGCCAACTACCACACGGCCTACGACTCCTGGGAGTTCTTCCGCGGCCAGGAGGGCGACCCGTGGATCGGCCAGGTCGCCGACCCGGTCGAGCCCCGCCACATCAACGGCAAAAACAACCGCCAGGACTGGGTCAACCGCCCGCACGTGCGGCGCGACGAGGACCATTATCAGACCAAAACCGTTCGCGCCGGGCTCGACTTCCTCGACCGCAACGCCGCGGAGGACGACTGGTTGCTGCAGGTCGAGCTGTTCGACCCGCACGAGCCGTTCTTCTGCGACCCGCAGTGGAAGAGCCTGTTCCCCGACCCCGACAGCGAGGCCGATGCCCCGCTGCTGGACTGGCCCGGCTACGGCAAGGACCTGTACACGCGCGAGCAGGTCGAGCAGGCCCGCCGCAACTACGCGGCCCTGCTCGCCAAGTGCGACGCCAGCCTCGGCCGGGTGCTCGACGCCTTCGACCGCCACGACTTGTGGAAGGACACGATGCTCGTCGTCGGTACCGACCACGGCATCCAGCTCGGCGAGCACGGCTGGACCATGAAAAACGCCCCGCCGATGTACGAGGAGACGAGCCACACGCCCCTCTTTATGTGGGATCCGCGGCACAACGTCGCCGGCGAGCGCCGCGGCAGCCTGGTGCAGCCGATGCTCGATTTGCCCGTCACCCTGCTGAACTACTTCGGCCGCGACGTCCCCGACACAATGCTCGGCCACGACCTCGGGCCGGTCGTCGAAGGCGACGCGGGCGGGCGCGAGGCGGCGATCTTCGGGTACTTCAACCAGCACGTGAACCTTGTCACCGAGCAACACGCCTACTACCGCGGCGCCGCCAACGACACGCCGAGCGACAGCTACACCCTGGCGCACTGGCACATGCGCAACGTCGCGCCGCTCGACCCGATGCGCCATATGGAATTAGCCGAGCCGCTGCCGTTCAGCCAAGGCGTGCCGCCGCTGAAGGTGCCCGGCTCGCCGACGCGCGAGCCATTTCGCTCGTCGCTGCTGTTCGACCTGAAGGCCGACCCGGCGCAGGAAAGGCCGCTGGATGACCCGCAGCTCGAGGCGCAGCTCGCCGAGCAGATGACGACACTGATGAAGACGTGCGACGCCCCGGCGGCGCAGTTCGAGCGGATGGGGCTGTCGGCTTGACCGGCGGCTACGGGGCGTTCTGCTGGACGGTGCCGGCGTCGCCGAGGCGTTCTTCGAATGTCTTCAGGCGCTCGACGGCCTCGGCATCGCCGCGCAGGCGGGCGTCGAGGAAGAGGCGGCAGGCTTCGGCCGTGAGCGAGCGGATGCGCTCGTCGCGCTCGGCATCGATCGTCTCGCCCGGCAGCGCGGGGCCGGGGCCGTTGAAGACGCCGTGGGTGCCGCCGCGAAAGACGATCAGCACGCCGCCGGGCGCGTCGATCGCGCGGTAGGGGCGTTGGCGACGCTCGGGCGTCGCGTTCGCGTTGAGGGGCGAGCGGTCGTTCGTCCCCGTGAGGTGAAGGACCGGGACCGCCACCCCGTCGAACTGCTCCCGCCCCGCCGGCGGGCTCAGGGCGATCGCGGCCCGCACGCGCGGGTCGAGGCCGGCGGCCGTGCCGTTGGCGAAGCTCATCCCGACGGTCATCATCGCCGTGTGCGCGCCGAACGAGTGCCCCGCCACGGCAATGGCGTCGGGGTCGACCGACGGCACAAACGACAACGCCTCGGGCCTGTCGTCGGCGAGCAACGCGCCGAGAACGAACGAGACATCTGCAGCCCGAGCGATCGCGTTGCGGCCGTTCGCCGCTTCCTTCAGCGCGGCCATCCGGTCCGCGGGTCTGGCGTCGCGCCAGACGGCCTCGTCGCTGCCGGCGTGCTGCAGGGCGACCACGAGGTAGCCCGACTCCGCGAGCGTCTGGGCCAGGTAGGTCATGGCGTCGTTGCTCCCGCCCAAACCGTGGCTCAACAGCACGACCGGCACCGCCGCGTCGGCCTGCGGGATGTAGAACTTCAGCGGAACCTCGCGCTCCCTGGCCTCGTCCACCAGCGTGCGCCGCTCCACGGCGACCTCCGCCGACACCGATGAGACGAGGAGCGCGACAAGCAACGTCGGAAACAGCAAAGAGACCTTCATGCCAAACGTAACGCCGCCGCCCCACACGATGTTGCGGCCGTGGCAAATCGCGGGTGCCGCCCCGCCGCCGGATCGGCTACGTTTCGCGGCATGAGCGACGATTCCCCCACGCAGCAGGAAAAGGTCCAGAAGCTCGACGAGCTCCTCCGCGACATCAAGACGGCCATGTTCACCACCGTCGACGACGACAGCGGCCGCCTCTACTCGCGGCCGATGCACCTCCAGGGGGGCCTCGACGGCGGGCACCTCTACTTCTTCACCTTTGACGAGAGCGCCAAGGTTGATGACGTGCAGGCCAAGCGGCAGGTCAACTGCGGCTTCAGCAAGCCCGGCAGCAACGAGTTCGTCAGCATCGCCGGCACCGCGACCATCACCCGCGACCGCGGCAAGATGGAGCAGAAGTGGAGCCAGCCGCTCAAGGCCTGGTTCCCCGACGGGCTCGATACGAAGGGCATCTGCCTGATCGATGTGGACGTCGACGACGCCCAGTACTGGCACACGCGCAACCAGACGCTGATGCACGCCTACGGCATCGTCAAGGCCGCCCTCACCGGCGAGGGCGTGCAGGACGCGGGCGACAACGAGAAGGTCAGCCTGTAGCGCTGTCCCTCATGCGGCCTTGGCGACGGTCGAGCCGAGGACGGCGCCGACCCAGAAGGTGCCGTCGGGCCGCCGCCGGCTGTAGGCGACGATCGCCGACCGCGGGTGGCGCAGCGGGCCGATGCCGACTTTGAGGTGAACGGTCGTCCCCGCCGCGAAGGGCGTGGGCGAGACCATGCCCACGCCGCCGCCGTCATCAATTTCGCGGCTGATGTCGCGCAGTTCGACCTGCACGGCCCGCTCGCCGACGTAGCAGACGCCCGGCACGGTCCAAGACCGCCGCGACCGGCGACGGCGTTCGGGAGTCGGCGTGGCGTTCATTTCAGCCGCATCGGCCCAATCCCGGCGTCGCTGAAGCGCGGTAGACTGATCCCCATGCGAGGCAGCCCGTTTCCCGGCATGGACCCGTACCCCGAGAGTCGCATTTGGCACGGCTTCGCAAAGTCCTTCATCGTCTATTGCAGCGAGTGGCTGAACGAGCGCCTGCCCGCCGAGTACGACGCCGACATCGATGTGCGCGAACCGCGGACTGTTGTCGAAGTGGTGGAAACCTGGAGTGGCGAGCGTGCATCGCTCGTTCGCGAGCGGCGGACGAGCTACGTCAAGCTCTCGCACCTGCCCAGCGGCAAGTTCGTGACGGTCATCGAGCTGTTACCGCCGTCGAATAATGATTCGTGGTACATGGGCGACTACGGCATCAAGCGGGCCGAACTGCTCTCGCTGAAGATCGGGTTGGTCGAGATCGACCTGCTGCTCGGCGGCCACCGGCCGTTGTTCGAGCCGCCGGCGATCGGCGACTACGCGGCCTACGTCTCCCGGCCGGGCAAGCCGCGCGACTGCGAGGTCTACGGCTGGGCCATCAGCGACCCGCTGCCAACGGTGCCGCTGCCGCTCAAATCCGAGGACGGCCAGATCGGCCTCGACCTCGCCGCCGTCTTCGCCATGACGTACACCCGCGGCGGCTACCCGCGGCGGATGCGCTACGACGAACCGTGCCCCGCCCCGCTGAGCAAGAGCCAGCGGACGTGGGTGATGTCCGTCGACAAGGCCGCTCCGCAGGCGGTTTAGTTCGCCGCGGCGCGGTACGCTGCCGGCGGAGTCGCCCGTGAGATACGTCGCCCTCGTCTGCCTGCTCCTGCTTGCCCCGTCGCTGCTCGCCGTTGAACCCACCGCTCGTCCGGCCAGGTGGGATGAGCCGCTGCCCGATCCGTCCGAAGAGTACCAGTCGCTCCGCGCGGATGGGTACCAGGCTCGGCTGAAGAACGAGATCGCACAATCCACGACGCCTTGGTCGGGCCACTACTACCAAGGCGACGGCCTTGGCATGAACTGGTTCCTCGACCTCAGTGCCGAAACGGGTTTCCTCCTCCTGGAAACCGGATGCGGTGGCCTCTATGGCCGCGCTCATGGAGATGCGACACTACAAGACGATGGCAGTATCCAACTTGAGCCGGTCGAAGAACGCCTCGAGTCGTTCGCCGTGTGGCCCGTTCAACAGGGCAACATCAAGTACCTCATCAAGAGGGGCTCAGCGCTCGCATTCGCCAACGCTTTCAACGCTGGCGAGCCGCTTGGACGAGGGATCTCGACCGGGTCGCTCTCAAATGACATTTCTGCGGCGGGCAAGATCGGCGTACCGGTCATGGCACCGCCGAAGCTTCGCCACCTGTTCTTGGAGAAGCCCATTCGAGGTCGGATCACCGCGGTGGGCGATCGGGTCGAGACAAAGGGCGATTACACCGGCCTTGTCCGGACGGCCGCGACGATCGACCTGGGTTCGGAGCACGGCGTCTTCGCCGGTATGGTCCTGTACCTCCGCGACCCTGAGCGGGCCGGTGAGTTTCTCGTTCGCGCGGTTGGCTCAAAGAGCGCCAGCGGCGTCTTTATAGCGAGCTCGTGGACCGCCGATGAGGCTGCTGCGTCGCCCAGGGTGGGCTGGAGGCTGTCCTCCCGGTCGGCCAGCGGCGAGGCTCACCTCGAAAGCATGGAGGCCGAAGACGCTGATCAAGACGACAGCCGATAGTTTCGAATGGGTTGAGTGACCCGACCGCGACCCGTTGGGTCGCGGCTATCGGGGTTTCTTGCGGATTTGTACGGTCACGCCGCGATCGTCGGGTCCATGCGCGGGACGGCGGCCAGCAGCTTCTTCGTGTAGTCGTCCTGCGGGTCGTTGACCACCTGCTCGGTCGGGCCACGCTCGGCGATTTTGCCCTTGTACATCACCAAAGTCTCGTCGGCGAGGTACTCGACCACGCCCAGGTTATGCGTGATGAACAGGTACGTCAGGCCAAGTTGATCGCGCAAATCGAGCAGCAGTTGCAACAGCCTGGCCTGCACGCTCACGTCCAGAGCGCTCGTCACCTCGTCGCAGACGATGAAGCGTGGGTTCGGCACCAGCGCCCGCGCGATGCCGATGCGCTGGCGTTGCCCGCCGGAGAACTCGTGGGGGTAGCGGCGGAGCATCGAGCCATCGAGCTCGACGCGCTTCATCAGGTCGGCGGCCATGTCCTGCTGCTCGCTTTTGCCGTGACCGATGCCGTGGACGTTCATAATCTCCGTCAGCATCGCCCCGATCGTCATGCGCGGGTTCAGGCTGCTGAACGGGTCCTGGAAGACGATCTGCATGTCGCGCCGCATGCGCCGCAGCTCGCCGCTGGCCATGCCGACCAGCTCGCGTCCCTCGAAGTTCACGCTCCCCTTCGTCGGCGGGATGAGCTGCAAAATTGCCCGGCCGAGCGTCGTCTTGCCGCTGCCCGACTCTCCCACCACCGCTAGAATCTGGCGGCGCGGCAGCTCGAAGCTCACATCGTCGACGGCCTTCACGTGGTCGACGGTGCGCCCCAGAATTCCCTTCTTTACCGGGAACCAGACCCGCAGGTCCTTCACCTTCAGCACCGTCTCGGGCACGTCCGGCACGGCGTGCTCGACGTGGACGTGCTCGCTGACATCCGCCTCGACAACCGGCTCCGCCGCGACACGGGCGCGCTCGGCGTCACGCTTGGCCTTCAGGTTGCGCGGCAGGGCGCCGAGCAGCTCCTGCGTGTACGGATGCTCGGCCTTGCGAAGCACCTCGTCCTTCGTGCCGCTCTCGACCACCTTGCCGTACCGCATGACCGCCACGTGATCCGCGATCTCGGCGACCACGTCGAAGTCGTGGGTGATGAACAAAACGCTCATTCCCTTGCGGTCCTGAAGCTCCTTGATCAGCCGCAGGATTTCCGCCTGGATCGTCACGTCCAGGGCCGTCGTCGGCTCGTCGGCGATGAGCAGGTCCGGCTCGCACGCCATCGCCATCGCAATCATCACGCGCTGGCGCATGCCGCCGGAAAAGCGGTGGGGGTACTCGTCGACGGTGCTTTCGGCGTCGCGGATTTGCACCTGCTTGAGCAGGTCGATCGTGCGCGCCCGCGCGTCGCGCGAGTTCATGCCCATGTGGAGCTTCAGGGCCTCGCCGATCTGGTCGCCGATCGTGTAGACCGGGTTCAGGCTGCTCATGGGCTCCTGGAAGATCATGCCGATGCGCCGCCCGCGGATGGAGCGCAAACCGCGCTCGCCCAGGGCCATCAGGTTGAGCGGCGGCCCGCCGTTCTCGCCGGCGAAGTGGATCGCCCCGCCCGGGTGAAAGCCGGGCGGCATCGGGACCAGGCCCATGATCGACAGGGCGCTTATGCTCTTGCCCGACCCCGACTCGCCCACGCAGCAGAACGTCTCGCCGCGGTCGATCTCGAAGCTCACGCCGTCGACGGCCTTGAGCGCCTTCTCGGGGCGGCTCGGGTCGCCGAAGTAGGTCTTGAGATTCTCCACGCGCAGCAGCGGCCCCTGCTGTGAAGCGGGCCGAACGTCAGGGGCGGGAGCAGGGTCGGCCGTCACGGTCATGCCGCGATGCTACGGGATCGGCCAAGCGCGATCTAGGCGAGCGGCCCGCGTGCCACGTGGAGCATCATGCGCGCCGCCGCAGCAGGAGGGCCGGGCCCGGCAGGAGGACTTCCAGGCCGTGGTGCTTCGTCGGCGCGACGACGGTGAACTCGTTGTCGCCCGCCCGCAGTACGTCGGCGGGCACGTCGCAGGTCATCAGGCGGCTCTTGTGCTCGCCGTCGGAGTCCAGCGGCAGGCCGTGACCGTTGAGCAGGTACGGCGGCCCCTCCGCCTCGCTGCCGCCGTCCCAGACGCTGAAGGTGAGCTGCGCCCGCTCGACCGACGCCGCGTCGAAGTCGGCCGGCAACCCGATCATCCGGCTGTCGCGCCCGTCGCGCACCCACATCGACGGCCCGCCGTGCATCGTCACCGTCGCCCCCGCCATCCGCTTGAGCGGCACGCCCTGGATCACCGGCGTCTCGTAAACGAGCGTGTTCGGCTCGCCGAGATGCACCCGCGCCTTCACGTCGATCGCCTCCTGATCCGGCAGCATCGAGACGTCCCATTCGGCATCGAACGGCTCGTCGGTCACGCTCGCGACGATGCCGTGCGGCTGGCCCTGCAACGTAAAGCCGTGCCAATCGGTTTCGTCACCGCCGCCGCTCGCAAAGCCCTTGTAGCGGGCAAGGTAGTCGACGCGGCTGATGGTCGAGCGGTCGCCGTCTGTCTTGAGCTCGAGGTGAACCCGTTCTTGCGACGCCTCGGCGACGACGTTTGCGGTGAACTCGCCGTGCCCGCCGACGGCCTCGTGGTCTGCCGGCACGATCGCCCGGATGCACGCCCCTTCGAGTAGGTAGTGCGCCCAGAACGTCTCCTGAATGTCGCAGCCGAACTGCAACGCCACCACGTCGCGCGACAGATCGGTGCGTTCGATCGGGATCGTCGGATAGCGATGCCCGACCGCGTGCGGTTGTTTCGTCGGCAGCGTGTACGTCGAGCGGCCGTTGACGGTCACGCGGTGGTTGACCGTGCCGGGGTGGCCCATCCAGACTTCGAGGTAAAGCTCGGCCGCATCGAGCGAGGCCGGCAGCAGGTCGAAGTCGATCGTCGCGAGTCCATTGTCTCGCACGGCCGGGTGCTCGCCCCACTGCTCGTGAACGACGGCTTCGGGCGAACTCACCCGCAACCGCGGCAGCGGCTTGTTCGGGAAGTGCTTCTTGTGCTCGTACCAGAACTCGCGGACGAATCGGCCGTTGCTCATGCGGGTCAGCGTACCGAAGACGCGAGCGGTTGAAACTCGATCGTGGCGTCCGCCGTAGTGGGCACGGCCCACCTCCGGATCCCGATGGTGGGCCGTGCCCACCCTACACCCGAGCAACCGCGACGATCGGCGATGCCTCGCGCCGGAGCCGATCAGCATCAAGCGTAGCGGTTCAACGTGTCGTGCCACTTCAAGTGCAGCTCCACGTCGTCCCGCCGCACGCCGGCGTACTTCGGCTTTTCGCGATCCTTCCGGAACGCCCACGCGAAACCGATGCGCTCGTACAACGCGACGCCGGCGGCAACACTTGGCAACACCCGGCAACACGGGGTGGACAGCTTGGAACATCCACAACATTCTGCCGTGCGGGCTCGAATAAGTTGAGTGGACCAATGTTGCGGGATCCCATAGCTTGTCTCACATGAAAACCATTTCTGCTCCGATCGCATATGGGACAGCCTTGTTCGCCTTCGCCACGGCGACAGGCTTACCGCTGGCAGCTCAGTCAACGCCACCTGGCCGAGTGACGACGCAACCCGCAGTTGAGATTGATCTATCCGATCCAGTGGCGGCGGTTCAGAGCTACGTGCGCGCCTATTGGGCTGGCGATGCCGATGCGATGAAGCAGGCGACGTTTGGGGGCGAGGGCAACGAGGAATTGACTGCGGCATTCGCCCGCGGCTTCGCGGCAGAGGGAAGTTATAGCGACGCGTTCCGGAAACGATTCAATCGGCTGCCGAGCCCGGCGAGCAACATCCGCCCAATCGCACCGGATGCCGCCGACGACGCGACCGCTCAAATTACGGGAGACAGCGCCACTGTCACCATGTCAGACGAGGAGGTGCAGATGCCGGCCATCCGCATCGAAGGGAAGTGGCGGCTTGACATGAGAATGATGGCTTCGGATATCCCCGAGGGCGAGCGGTCGCAACTGATGCGGTCGATCGACGCTCAAGTTGAGGCGATTCGATCCACTGCCGCTCGCATGAGCGAGTTCGACACTCCCGCCGCCGCTGGGGCCGCGGTGGTCGAGGCAGTTAGTCAGGCTCTTGAGAAGCTCAACTCGTAGTTCAGCAAGCCGATTCTACCCCGCGTGCCACGCCTGCAACGGCTTCACGCCCCAATCCCCCTCGCGCAGCGCCGCGATGGCCCCCGCCCAGGCGTCGGCGGCGGTGAGGGTGGTGACGATCGGCAGCCGCGCCCGGAAGGCGGCGGCGCGGATCTTGGCTTCATCCGTGCCGGCCCCCTTGCGCGTGGGCGTGTTCAGGATGAGCTGCACCTCCTTGTTGGCGATGTAATCGAGCAGGTTCGGCCGCTGGCCGTCGGCGATTTTGGGAATCCGCGTCGCCGTCACGCCGCCCGCTTCCAGGGCCGCGTGCGTGCCGCCGGTGGCGATCAGGGTAAAACCGAGATCGGCGAAGCGCCTCGCAATCGGTACGACAGCCTGCTTGTCGGCGTCGCGCACGCTGACGAAGACACGACCCTCCGTCGGCAGCTTACTTCCCTCGGCCATAATCGCCTTCGCGTACGCCAGCGGGAAGTTGGCGTCGATGCCCATCACCTCGCCCGTGCTCTTCATCTCCGGCCCGAGGATGATGTCCGTGCCGGGGAACTTGGCGAACGGGAAAACGGCCTCCTTCACCGCCACATGCTCGAACGGCGGCGTCTCGCTCACGCCGAGGTCGTCGAGCGACTGCCCCATCATCACCTTCGCCGCGATGCGGGCCCAGTTGACGCCGGTCGCCTTGCCGACGAAGGGCACCGTCCGCGACGCACGCGGGTTGACCTCGATGACGTAGACGTCGGCCGAAGGGACCGAGGGACTGGGGGACTGAGGGACTGAGGGTTCTGAATCTGGACCCTCGGTCCCTTCGTCCCTAAGTCCCTCAGTCCCTCTCTGCCTAACCGCGAACTGCACGTTCATCAATCCGTTGACGCGCAACGCCCTCGCCAGTTCGTGCGTCTGCCGCTTGAGCTCCGCGACGACTTCATCAGAAAGCGAGTGCGGCGGCAGCACGCACGCCGAGTCGCCGCTGTGGATGCCCGCCTCCTCGATGTGCTCCATCACGCCGGCGATCACGCTCCGCGGGCGGCTCTCGCCGACGCCGTTCTGGTGCGGCACGTCGTACCGCTCGCCGATCCCGCGGACGATGCCGCCCATCGACGGCACCTCGCCCTGCGTGATCAGACGCCAGGCCATCCACTGCGTCTCGTGCGTCTCGCCCTCGCGGTCGTGGGCGGCCACGAAGTTTCGGACCAACTTCAACGCCTTGCCCGACTCGGCATCGAGCGCGCTGCGGGCGCGGTCGACGACGTAGGCGTAATCGCTCGCGTCGAGCGGCCAGCGCTTGTTGCGGCCGTAGTCGGCGACGCAGTCGACGTCGACCTCCGTCGCGCCGTCGAGGAACTTGTCGACGAGGATCGGCGAGTCGGCGATGCCGGTGAGACCCGCCGCCTGGAGGGCGTGCGTCATGTACCGGTCGAGGGCGGCCTCGTCGTAGACGATCTCCATCGCTCGGCCGCCGAGGACGAACGACGGACGGACGAGCACCGGGTAGCCGACGTCGGCGGCGATGGCCTTGGCCTCTTCGACACTGCGCGCGATGCCGTTGGCGGGCTGCTTCAGGCCGAGGTCGGCGATGAGCTGCCGGAACTGCTCCCGGCTGCCGGCCCGGTGGATCGCGTCGACGCCCGTCCCCAGGATCGGCACGCCCGCCTCCTCCAACCCGTTGGCCAGGTTGAGCGGCGTCTGCCCGCCGAACTGCACGACCACGCCCTTGACGCGGTTCGGGTGCTTGCCCGGCTCGAACCCGTCGAGCAGGCTCGGCGTGTGGTCCGGCCCCGGCGGCCGGTAGAACTCGCCGCCGTTGAGGCGCTCGCAGATGTTGAGCACGTCCTCGTGCGTCAGCGGCTCGAAGAAGAGCAGGTCGCTCGTGTCGTAGTCGGTGCTGACCGTCTCCGGGTTGGAGTTGATCATCACCGACTCGTGGTTGAGTTCTTTGGCAGCAAAGGCGGCCTGGCAGCAGCAGTAGTCGAACTCGATGCCCTGCCCGATCCGGTTGGGCCCGCCGCCGATGATGACGACCTTCGGGCGGTCGGTGACCCGGATCTCGTCGTCCTGTAGGGTGGGATTTATCCCACCATCGGGGGGAAGGCCAACCGGCGGCCGATGGTGGGATGAATCCCACCCTACGCCGCCCACCACCGAGTATGGCGTCTCGTACGTGCTGTAGTAGTACGGCGTCCTCGCCTCGAACTCGGCGGCGCAGGTGTCGACGAGCTTGTAGCTCGGAACCACGTCATCCGCATCACGCCACTCGCGAACGACGGACGAGTTGACTCCGTCGACGGCAGTCAGCTGCACATCGCTGTAGCCAAGTTGCTTCGCGTCGCTGATCCACTCGAAGGCGTCCTCCTGATGTTCCTTGTCGATTCTGAACGAGACGATGACGTTCTCCGCCTCCACCAGCTCCGCGATCTGCTCCAGGAACCACGGGTCGATCTTCGACAGCTCGTGGACCCGCTCGACGCCCCAGCCCATCTTCAGGGCGTAGCGGACGTAGTACAGCCGCCCCTGGCTCGGGACGGCGAGCTTGCGGTTGAGCTTCTCCTCGGGGATCGGCCACTCGGTTCCGGCCGTAGCAGAGGCCTCCGGCCTCTGCCCGCTCGCTCGGGAACCGTCCGCCACTTCGGGCAGAGGCGAGACGCCTCTGCTACGGGCAGAGAGCGACTTGTCGTGCGCGTCCAACCCCAACCCGAACCGCCCGACCTCCATCGAGCGGATCGCCTTCTGCAACGCCTCCTTGAACGTCCGCCCGATGGCCATCGCTTCGCCGACGGACTTCATTTGTGTTGTCAGCGTCTCGTCGGCCTCGGGGAACTTCTCGAACGTCCAGCGCGGCATCTTCACCACGACGTAGTCGATCGTCGGCTCGAAGCAGGCCGACGTCGTGCCGGTGATGTCGTTCGGCAGCTCGTCGAGCGTGTACCCGACCGCCAGCTTCGCGGCAATCTTGGCGATGGGGAAGCCGGTCGCCTTACTCGCCAACGCAGACGAGCGCGAGACGCGCGGGTTCATCTCGACGACGACCATGTCGCCGTTCTCGGGGTTGACCGCGAACTGGATGTTCGACCCGCCCGTCTCGACGCCCACCGCGCGGATCACGGCCAGGGCGGCGTCACGCATGCGTTGATATTCCTTGTCGGTCAGCGTCTGGATCGGGGCGACGGTGATCGAGTCGCCGGTGTGGACGCCCATCGGGTCGATGTTCTCGATGCCGCAGATGACGATGGCGTTGTCGGCCTTGTCGCGGACGACCTCGAGCTCGAACTCCTTCCAACCGAGGACGGATTGCTCGATGAGGATTTCGGTGGTGGGACTGGCGTCGAGGCCGGACCAGGCGATTTCGTCGAACTCCTCGCGGTTGTAGGCGATGCCCCCGCCCGTGCCGCCGAGGGTGAAGGCGGGGCGGATGATGAGCGGCAGGCCGAGGCGTTCCTGGGCGGCGCGGGCCTCCTCCATCGTGTGGACCGTCTCGCTGAGCGGCACGTTCAGCCCGATCTCGAGCATGAGGTCCTTGAACGCCTGGCGGTCCTCGCCCTTCCAGATGGCCTCGCGGTTGGCGCCGATCATCTCGACGCCGTGACGCTGGAAGATGCCCTGATCCCAGCAGGCCATGCCGACGTTGAGGCCGGTCTGCCCGCCGAGCGTGGGAAGGACGGCGTCGATCGGCGTGCCCTGCTCCTTCTCGCGGACCAGAATCTTCTCCACCGCCTCCGGCGTGATGGGCTCGACGTACGTCGCGTCCGCCATCTCCGGGTCGGTCATGATCGTCGCCGGGTTGCTGTTGATGAGCACCACGCGGTAGCCCTCGGAGCGCAGGGCGCGGCACGCCTGGGTGCCGCTGTAGTCGAACTCGCACCCCTGCCCGATGACGATCGGGCCGGAGCCGAGGAGGAGGATGCTTTTGAGGTCGGTGCGCTTGGGCATTTGAAGGTGCGGCGAGGGATAGGCCGCGGTATCTTGGCGGGCGTGCTGCACAAGACAACTTTCGCCGCGGCGACCCTCGCCCTTTCCTTCCTGCTCGGAGGCTGCGCGACCGAGGGCTACCTCGATCCCACGCAGGTCGGCAGCGACCGGATGATCCGCGAACGAGCCGCGCGGCCGGACGCGATGTCACTCTTCCCCGCCGATCAGGCCGCCATTGGCGACGCGGCGCTGACCGAGATTCTCAACGGCACCCTCGACCTGCCGGCCACGGTGCGGCTGGCTGTGGTGCCGGTGGGGCAGACGCCCAGCTTCAGCGGGTTCGCCCCGGAGTTCGCCGAGCGCAGCCGCGCGATCGACGCCCAATTCCTCGGTGGGCTGCGCGACAGCGACCGCATCGATTACGCCCAATACCTGCCGCAAATGCTCACGCCGCGGGAGGTCAGCGTGCCGCAGCTCCGCGAGGCGGCGGCGCGGTACCGGGCGGACATGGTCCTGATCGTCCACACGGCCACGCGGCAGTACAAGAACGACCGCCTGCTCGGCAAGGACCGGGTCCGCGCCTACTGCGACGTGGAGGCCGTCCTGGTCGACGTGCGCAGCGGCACGGTGCCGTTCAGCACGAACACGACCGAAAGTTTCCTGGCGACCAAGGCGGGGAACGATTTGAACTTCAAGGACACGATCGCCCGCGCCAACCAGGAGGCGATAGGCGTCGCCTGGCAGCGCGTCGCCGTCGAGGCGGCGGAGTTCATGGACGGGCTGGGCGTGTCGCCGCTGACGCAGACGAACTGATCGTTTCCCCAAACCACCTTTTGGAAGGAAGAGACCGATGTCGCGACGCACGCACCTGACGTACGCCCTCCTGTTCGCCGCCGGTGTCGCAACGGCGTCGGGCACGCTCGCCACCCTCGGCATGGCCGCGCAGGACCGAGCGCCGTCGGTGGAGCAGTCGCCCCAGGAGGAGATGCTGGACCGCGAGATGGCGGACTTGCTCGATTTGCAAACGATGCTCCGTCGCGAACTTCGTGAGAAGGAGCAAACCCATGGTCCAGACTCGCCGGTGATAGCCACGCTGCGGAACCGCCTTGACAACGTCGCAAACGATATCGAAAGGCAGACTCGACAACGGGAGCGCAGGCGCAACGAACGTGAGCGGGCAGCAGCAGAGCGGCGGATGGAGACACGCCATCAGTTCTTGCCCAAGCCGGTCGATCTGCACTACGCGAGCGACAAGGGCGTCTACAAGATGGAGGCCACGTGGCGGAACGTCGAGTATGTCGAGACGCTCGAAGTGGGCGGCGAGCGGTTCGCCGCGTTTAAGGCGGACGACGGCGAGATGCGCCTGATCCGCCCCGAACTCATCGCCGCCATGACGCCGACGGGAACGCCTGGGCGAGATGCGGCGGTTGAGATGGAGGACTCGGTCGAGGAGGTGGGCGACGCGATGGAGGAGGCGGTCGACGATATCGAGTGAGCGGCGGCATTTGCGCCCAATGGCCGGGCACTCCCCCCGATCCCTTTTTGGTGTCGCTGAGAACGCGATGGAAACTGCGCATGTTTGTTAGCCGCCCCGCCTTGCGGGGCGCTTGGATGGACGCCGAGCGCCCCGCAAGGCGGGGCGGCTAACGAGCGTGTCTGGGAAGACGCGCTCGGGTGCCACTGCATCCTTGCAGTGTCTGGGTCCGACCACTGCAAAGATGCAGTGGCACCCAGAGGTCCCGAAGCGCCCGCTTCCGCGGGCGGCTAAAATCGGTCCACTTGCGCCAAACGCGACCCGCGACGTTCCCACGCCCTCCGTGAACCCCGCGCCGACGCTCGTTCTCTGCCAGGGGCTCTTCGGGGCCTACTTCGATCTTGCCGACCGCGGGCTGGGGCTGCTGGGGATCCCCGTGGCCCGCTATTGGAATGGCGTCGATCGCCCGCTGCGAGACGCCGGCTACCGCGTGGTCGCGCCGCGCGTGTCGGCGACGCGGGGCATCGTTGACCGGGCGCGACAGCTCAAGGCGAGCGTTCTGCGCGAAGTGCCGGACGGGCCGATCGTGCTGGTCGGGCACTCGATGGGTGGGCTCGACGCGCGGCACCTTATGACGCACCTGGGCCTGGCGGATCGGGTGAAGGCGGTGCTGACGGTTGCCACGCCGCACCGCGGCAGCGCGTTTGCCGACTGGTGCCTGACCACGCTCGATCGCCAGGGCGGGCTCTACGGCACGCTCGGCCGCCTCGGTTGGGATGTCCGCGCCGCCGTCGACCTGACGAGCGATGCCGCCGAGCGGTTCAACCGGACCACGCCGGACGTCGAAGGGGTCCGCTACTTCAGCGTCACCGCCGCCCTGCCGACGGTCGACCTGCCGACGTTCCTTCAGCCCAGTGGCAAGACCATCGCCCGCTTCGACGGCCCCAACGATGGCCTCGTCAGCGCCCGCTCCGCCGCGTGGGGGACGGTGATCGACCACTGGGACCTCGACCACTTCACCCAGATCAACAAGCGGTTCCCGGCATTGCCGGAGCCCGTCGGCCGGCGGTGGGTCGACACTGTTACGATGGCCACCAACATGCTCGGCAGCAACAACGGTTGATAGCCGCGACGCAACGCGGCGCGGTCGGATCGTTGCTGCAACCGCGTTCAGACCGCGCCGCGTTGCGTCGCGGCTGTTGCCCGTTCCGGCAGAACGCGATGTCGTTCCAGCCGAACGCGAAGTGTTGCCTGTTCGGAATGTCGCACGCGGCCGACGTGAACGCCGCTGTCGGGGGTTCGTACGATGTCCGAGCCGATGCCAGCGGTTTCACGCGCCCGATCTTCCACCGACCTGCCGACGCCCTTGCATGGCGTGGTGACGGTGTGGGACCGCACGCTCAACAGCGTCTGGTTCGGCATCGGCCTGATGGTGGCGCTGGCGGTCTACATCGCGGTCGGCAGCGGCTTGCCGGCGGTGCGGGCGTGGTTCGAGCTGACGGACGTGCAGTTCTTCAACGCCTGGCCGATGCGTGTGCTGGCGGGGCTCTTGGCGGTGAACCTGCTGACGGTCAGCTTCGGGCGCATCCCCATGACCCTGCCGCGGCTGGGCGTATGGTGCATCCACATCGGCATCATCGTGCTGCTCTTCGGGATGGTGCAGTATTTCTCCCAGAAGACCGAGGGCCTGGCCCTCGTGCGGACGGGCGAGACGGTCAACTGGTATCACGACGCCCACGAGCGGGCGCTCTACCTCAAGAGCGATTCCCGCAAGGCCACGCCGATTCCGCTGCCGACGCTGCCGCGCTTCAAGGCGTACGGGCCGGACCTGGGCAACGGCGATCATCTCGACGACGCCCTGCGCGGGCTGATGCCAACGGGCTTCAACTACGACGAAGTGAGCCGGTCGGGCGTGGAGATGCCGCTGCACAAGGTGCTCGAGGCCGACGGAGGCGAGCCGATCACGCTCGATGTCGTCGGCTTCTACCCCTACGCCGTCGTCGGCCACGACTACGCCCCGGCCGAGGGCGAGTTGACCGGCCTGCGGATGACGCTGAGGGATCGCGACACAAGCGCCTTTGCCAACCGCTGGGCCGTCGCGCGGCAGGCGGGACACGACTTCGACGACGCCGCCGAGGAGCAGGTCGCGACCGTTCGCGTGCGGCACGTCCACCGCGACGACGCCCTCGACGGCGACGCCCTGCTGAAGGCGGCGGCGGGCGTTCACGCGATCGAGTGGCACGTCGGAGCCCACGGCGACGAAGCGGTTCCCAGCGGCACGATCACCCTTCAGCCTGGCGAGCGCAAGCCGCTCGGCGAGACGGGCTACGAGGTCGAGGCCGTTGCGGCGCTGCCGGGGTTTCCGCTGTTCGGCAACGGCACGCCGGTCGACGCGCTCGAACTGCTGGTCCACCCGCCCGAGGGCTCGGCCTTTGGCAAGATGTTCCGCCGCTACGTCATCGACGGCGTTGGCACGCAAACCGACTTCGTGCTCGGCGTCGACGGCGCCGGTCCCAAGGGCGAGCGGCAAAGCGAGCCCGTCGACCCCGCCCTGCACCTGCACTACGCCAAAGCCGACGGCCTCAAGCTCCTGCCGCAGCCGGGCGAGGACGAGCGGCACACGATCCTGACCAAGCCGGACATCGACGGCTTCTGGCACCTTGTCGCCCGCAACGATCTGCCGGCGCGACTCGAACAGGTCGATGACGGTGAACTGAAACTGGAGGTCAACGGCACGGTCGTCGACCCCGCCACGCAGCAGCCGACGCTGTACGGGCTGGACCTCGACATCGAGCGCCTCGACGGCGTGGGGCGGCGCGAGTGGGTGCAGATCGTCCCGCCCGAGCAGCGCGACCGCACGGCCGGCGAGAGCGGCGAGTTCAGCGTCGTGAGCGTCTACGTCCGCCGCGGAAGCTGGGGGCAACTCGTCCACGTGCCGTTCAACCCCTGGCCGGACCAGGCCCCGTGGCTGCCGGCGCAGGTGGAGGTTCCGGGCGTCGAGCGGCCGCTGCAACTGCAACTCGGCAAGACGCGCCGCCCGATGCCGGCGCGGGTGACGCTGGACGCCTTCGAGCTCGTCCCCTACGCCGGCGACTTCACGCCCGACAGCGCGATGCGCGACTTTCGCAGCCACGTCACGGTTGAGCCCGTCGGCGGGGAGGCGGAGCAGGTGACGGTCAAGCTCAACGACCCGCACTACCTCAAGATCCCCCGGCCGGGCGCGATCGGGAGCGTGTTGCCGAGCGAAAGCTGGCTGCTGTTCCAAAGCGCGTGGGACCAGGAGAACCAGGCGTTCACGGTGCTGGGCGTGGGCAACCGGCCAGGCATCAAGACGATGGTCGGCGGGATCGTGTTGTGCGTCTTCGGCCTGATGTGGGCCTTCTACGTCAAGCCGGCGATCCTGCGCCGCCGTAAGGAGCGGGCGTTGGCCGCGACCGGAATCAGATGAACGCAAAGGCGCAAAGAGGCAAAGGCCCGCAAAGGAAGAGTGTGTTGTTCAGGCGAAGGACGATCGCAATGTCAAAGCTAAACCTTCTCTTTCCTCTGCTCTTTGCGGCTCTTTGCCTCTTTGCGCCTTTGCGTTCCTCCGGCTCTGACGCATTCGAGGACGCGGTCGACCTCGCGCCGCTTGAACGCGCGGTCGCGCAGCATGACTCGACACTTCAGACGCTCGACACGATCGCCCGGCAGGCGATGGCGCAGATGTCGGGGCGGGCCAAGATCGACGGGCAGGACCCGGTCTACACGCTCTTCGACATGACCTTCCGCCCCGCAGAGTACGCGGATCGGGCGATCGTGCGGATCAACCACCTGCCGCTTCGACAGGACCTGGCCGACGCGGTTGGGTTGAAGGAGGGTACGCCGGAGCACCACGAGTTCCTCAAGCGGGCGAAGGTGCCGCCGACGTTCTACCTGGAGCCGGCGGTGCAGGCGAAGCTGGAGCGGATCGAGAGCCGCGAGCTGCACAAGGCCGACGCCGTCCGGCAGTTCCGCAACCAGGCGGAGACGGCGCGGGCGTTCCTCGAAGCCGGCATCATGCCGCCGGTGCGGATGGTCCCCCCGGCGACGGGCGAGGGCAGCGACGGCAAGTGGCACGCGCTGGTCGAGATGATCCAGTCACCTGATAGCCTGCGCGGCTACGACCCCGAAACGGTGGCCGCGGTGATCCAGTCGAGCGCGACGCTGCGGCGGGCGTGGATCGATCGCGACGTCGACGCGGCGAACGCGGCGGTCGAGCAGTTGGCGGCGGCGCTGGAGTCGGTGAACCCGGCGGCGTATCCGTCGGAACTGAAGCGCCGCGTCGAGGTCGCCTACAACGGCCTGGCGAAGCTGACGCTGCCGGGGGCAATGCTCTACTTCGGGGCCCTCGTCTGCCTGCTGCTATCCGCTTATGGTGAGGCCCCGCGGCTGCGTTTGTGGGGCATTCGGTTGCTCCTGCTTGGTCTGATCGTCCACACGCTCGGCATCGGCGTGCGGTGGTGGCTGGTCGAGAAGAGCACGAACGACTGGTTCCACGCGATTCCGATCAAGAACCAATTCGAGAGCGTGATGTTCAGCGCCTGGTTCGGCGCGATCGTCGGCCTTGTTCTCGAACTCCGCCGGAAGAAGCTTGGCGGCGGTGGTGTCTTCGGAGCGGCGGCGGCGTTTGTGGGGTTCTTGAGCTTGCTCGCCCTCTTCGCCGCCCCGCACGTCTGGCGCGACATCGGCGGCGACATCAAGCAGGCCAGCGGCATCCTGATGAGCTACTGGCTCTACGTTCACGTCACCACCGTCGTCGCCAGCTACGCGCTCATCGGCATGAACTTCCTGCTGGCGATCTGGTGGCTCGTCGCCAACGCCCGCGGGACCGGCCGGGCGATGCCGGCGTCGGGATCGGTGATCGGCAACGAGGGGATGTTCCGCACGCTCGGCCGGGCGTTGTTCCTGCCGGTCAAGTCGACGGCGTCGGCCGGGGCATTCTCCAGCGAAGTCGCCGCACCGCCCGCTAAACCGTTGCTGGCTCGTCTGGACGCTGCCAACGTCGTCATCCTCCAACTCGCCTTCTGGATGCTGGGCGTGGGCATCGTGCTGGGCGCCGTTTGGGCCGACATGAGCTGGGGCCGGCCCTGGGGCTGGGACCCGAAGGAGACGTTTGCCCTCGTCACCTGGATCGTCTACCTCATCATCCTGCACGTCCGCCTCGTCACGCCGAACAAGGCCCTGTGGACGGCGATCCTGAGCGTGATCGGCTTCTTCATCATGCTCTTCAACTGGATCGGCGTGAACTTCTTCCTCGTGGGGCTGCACAGCTACGCATAATCGCGACTCCTGAGTCTCCCGCGCATGTGTTAGACTGACCGGAGTTCAGGAGACACCCGATGCTGTACGCGACCCAGATCATCCTTTGCGACCTGCTTCCCCTCGCCAACGGCGGACTGGGGCGGACGTGGTTCGTGGTGCTGCTGATCGTCGGCATCTGGCTGCTGGCGCGGGGCGTTTTCTCGAACATGGCCAAGAGCCGGCAGCGCATGCAGGCGGGCGACCGCAAGCGCTGCCGCCGCTGCGAGGCGGCCCAGCCGGGCTTTGCCCACTACTGCCGCCAGTGCGGCGAGCGGTTCTAGCCCCAGCTCCCCAAACCGCGTTGCAATGCAACGCTGGTCGGAACGAGCGGACATCGAGCCACGCATGCTACAACTTGTTCGGGTCCTGGCCCCCGAACAATCTCCTGATTTTGCGCTTGCCAACGCGGCGGCGTGACCCCATAATCCGAACATCGTCCGACCGAACGCTTCCCGCACGGGCGGGGCGGGTCCGGGCGACGCCATCGGTGCCGAAGGATCGGCAAAGGGGTTGAACGCTATGTTGACCGTCGCGAAGCTCCGCCGCCTCTGGGCCGACTGCCGCTACCGCGCCATCGTCCGCCTTGTCTGCGAACGGAGGCCCGAGGCACGCCTCGATCTCGACGCCCGCTGTGGCGGCCCGGTGCCCGCCGCGGCCCTGATGCTCCTCCGCCTCGCCGAACTCGGGCAGGCTAATACCCCGTTCGCCCGCGAGCTGCGCGACCGCCTCCTCTGGGAACGTCGCGGCGACGGCGTGTGGGGCGACGACCCTATCGGTTTGGCCTGGACAGCCTTGGCGCTTCGCGCGCTCCACGAGGCGCAGGGGCGGATCGTAAACTTCACGCACGATCCCGGTCGCGTCGGTGCCGACGACGCGACCGCGGTGGGCATCGGTCGCCTCGCCTCCTTGCAAGCACCGGGCGGCGGATGGGGCGAGGCGTTCACGACGGGCTTCCTGCTGTCGCAACTGGCTCGCGTTCCGGGCTTCGCCGAGGCCGTGGACATCGAGGCCGCGATGACATGTCGCCCCGCGGCTGGCGTGGTCGAGGCGGACGCGGCCACCCGACTCGTCTGGCAGCAGGTTCTCCAACGGGTCGGCCCCGCCCGGCGCGCGACGATGCCGCTCGCATCGGGCATGCCGCTGCTCCAGGTGGCGTAAGGCGAGCGCGTTCGTTCTCCGCGCTTCCTAGAAGTCGAGTCCGCCCTTGAGCGGCTTCTTGTTGAGACGCTTTTCGCGTTGCTTCTGCTGCGCCTGGCGGCTCTCGGCATCCCTGGCGGCGCGGGCCTCGGCCTCGGGGTCCTGCTGCTTCATGCTCAGGCGCAGGCGACGCTTCTCCGTGTCGACCTCGATCACACGGGCGTTCACCTCCTGGCCGTCGCGGGCGACGTCCTCCGTGCGACGCACGCGATCGTTCGACAGCTCGCTGATGTGGATCAGGCCTTCGACGCCCGGCTCGAATTCCACGAATGCCCCGAAGTCGGCCGCCCGCGTGACCTTGCCCTTGTGCACGCTGCCGACGGCGTACTTGCTCGCGACCTCCGCCCACGGATCGCCCGCCGCCTGCTTGAGCGACAGCGTCAGCTTGCGCGCCTGCGGGTCGAGGTTGATGACGATCAGCCGCAACTGCTCGCCAACGTTCGTCACCTCGCTCGGGTGGCGGATGCGCCGCCAGCTCATCTCGCTCACGGGCAGAAGCGCCTCGATGCCTTCTTCGAGCTCCACGAAGCAGCCGAAGTTCTCGACCCGCGTGACCGTGCCGGTCACCTGCGAGCCGACGGGGTACTTCGCCTCGGCGCTCTCCCACGGGTTCGGCGGGCGGTGGCTGAGCGACAGGGCGATTTTGCCCCCGCCCTTGCCGCCCTTCTCGAACTTGTCGATGCGAACCTCGACCTCCTCGCCGGCCTTGATGAAGTCGTTCGCGTCGGCCATGCGGCGGTGGGTGAGCTGCGTGACGTGCAGCAAACCGTCGACCCCGCCGATGTCGACGAAGGCGCCGAAGTCCTTCACCGTCTTGACCGTTCCCTTGACGGTTTGCCCTTCCTCAAGGGTTTGCATCGTCTTCTGCCGCGACTCGCGGCGCTCGGCTTCGACAACGGCGCGGCGGCTGAGCACGAGGTTGCGGGCCCCCTTGTCGAGCTTGCTGATCTTGGCGTTGATCTTCTCGTTCAGAAAGACGCTGATGTCCTTGTGGAACGTCACGTCGATCTGCCCGGCCGGCATAAACGCGCGGATGGCCGTCTGGCCGACGCGGCACTCGAGGCCGCCCTTGTTCACGCCCGTCACCGTCGCCTCGACGACCTGGCCGACCTTGAGTTCATCCCAGCCGGCGACCTTGCGGGCGGCGCCCTTCTTGTGGGCGCGATACAGCCCCTCGTCGGCGTCGTAGCGCTCGAGGTCGACCTCGACGAACTCCCCCTCGCTCGGCATCGCGCCCGCGTCCTCGAACTGCTTGCTCGGCACGATCGCCTGGTGTTTGCCGCCGAGGTCGACGAGGATTTCGCCCTTGCCCAGATCGACGCGCGCCACGGTGCCCGCCTGCGTGCCGCGCAGCCGCGCGGGCCCGGCGTCGGCGGCGCTGGCTTCGACCATCGCGTCGACGTCGGTGCCGCCCAAGGCCGCCTCGACCTCGGCGTCGATGTCGGCATCAATATCGGTGCGGAACGTTTCCTTCGTCGGGTCGCCCTTGCCCGGCTGCGCCGACTGACCGGACTGGCCCGGCACCGTCGGATTCTCCGGGCCTTTGGGCAAATCGAGCGCCTGGGGCGTGTGCGAGGCGGACGTCATGTCCATGACGTCGGTCGCAGGCTGATCGGGAGTGGACGGGGCGGGGTTCGAAGTGGCGTCAGACATGACGGACGGTGGTGAGTTGCTGCGTCGGCCGGCGCGTCACCATGGCGCGGTCGGCAAACTCGAAGCGAAGCGGTGGCAATGCTAGGTAAACCGCCACGCCAATGCACGGGGACCTGTCGACCAAACCGCGCTGCCACGCAACGCGGTTGGTGAAGGACGGCATTGGCTACTCTTGTGCCATGAGCGACCCCACTTCACCACACGCCGCCCTCGCCGCACGTTTGCGCGAGAATGCCGTCCTCGCCAGCGTTGCGAGCACGATCGGCTGGGACGAGCAGACCCAGCTTCCCCGCGCCGCGACCGAGCTGCGGGCGGACCAGTCGTCGCTCATGGCCACGCTCGTCCACGAGCGCAACACCGACGCCAAACTCGGCGACTTGGTCGCCGCGGCGGAGTCGTTCGTGAAGGAACAAAGTCTTGCCGACGACTCCGACGAGGCGACGACCGCGCGGGAGGCGCGGCGCGACTACGACCGCGCGACAAAGCTCCCGGCCGACCTCGTCGCCGCCATCGCGCGGGCCGAGACCGTCGGCCACGCCGCGTGGGTCGGAGCGCGCCAATCCGAGGATTTCCCTGGTTTCGCCCCGCACTTGCAGACGATGCTCGACCTCAAACGCAAGGAGGCGCAGCTCGTCGGCGGGGGCAAGGCAGAGCTGTACGACGCCCTGCTCGATGACTACGAGCCCGGCGAGACGGCGGCGAACCTCCGAGATGTCTTTGGTCAACTCAAGGGGCCGCTCGTGGAGCTCGTGGCGAAGATTGGCGACAGCGGCAAGACCGCGCCGCGCGACTTGCTCACGCGCGAGTTTCCGACCGACGCTCAGCACGAGTTGTCACGCCGCGCCGCCGTCGCGTGCGGCTTCGACTTCGACGCCGGCCGGCTCGACGTGGCCGTTCACCCCTTCTGCACCGGGCTGGGCCCGAACGACACGCGGATGACCACGCGCTACGACGAGCGTGACCTCGGCAACAGCTTCTTCAGCACGCTCCACGAAACCGGCCACGCGCTCTACGAGCAGAACCTGCCGAAATCACAGCATTTCGGAACGGGCTGCGGCGAGGCGATCAGCCTCGGTATCCACGAGAGCCAGAGCCGGCTCTGGGAGAACCAGGTCGGCCGCGGCGACGCCTTTTGGCAACACTTCTGGCCCGTGGCGCAGAAGCTGTTCCCTGCATCGCTCGGGCAGGCGCAGCGCGAGGACTTCCTGTTCGCCGTGAACGATGTGCGGCCGAGCTTCATCCGCACCGAGAGCGACGAGGCGACTTACAACCTGCACGTCCTGCTGCGCTTCGAGCTCGAGCAGGCGTTGCTGAACGAGGATCTGAAGCCGAGCGACCTGCCGGGCGCGTGGAACGAGAAGATGCAGGATTACCTTGGCCTGACGCCCGAAAAGCCAAGCCTTGGCTGCCTTCAGGATGTCCACTGGTCCGCCGGATTGCTCGGCTACTTCCCGACGTACACGCTGGGCAACCTCTACTCGGCCCAGCTCTACGCGAAGGCGACCGATGACCTCGGCGGCGCGAGCGAGCGCGACGCGATGTTCGCCCGCGGCGAGTTCAAGCCGCTGCTCGATTGGCTTGTAGAACACGTCCACCGGCACGGCCGCCGCTACGGCACGCGGCAACTCGTGAAGCGCATCACGGGAGACGACCTCCGCGTCGAGCCCCTGCTCGACCACCTGCGCGGCAAGGCGGCGGAGTTCTACGGGGTGAGCTAGCGAGACCGGCGTGGATCGAACGCATCCTCCCACAAGTGTCGTCTGCCACCGGGTCGCGCGCTGGTCGCACATCGCAAGACTGCCTCGGGTGCGCTACGCTCGGGCCGCTTGCGTTGGATCATCGGCGACATTCACGGCATGCTCCGCCCACTGCGCACGCTGCTGGACGTGATCGACGCGCGCGACGACGACGCCCACTTCTACTTCTGCGGCGACTTTTGCGATCGCGGGCCCGACACGCGCGGCGTGATCGACCTGCTGATTGCCCTTCTGGCCGACGGCCGCGCGACGTGCGTGCGCGGCAACCACGACGACCTCTTCGACCTCTGCCTGAACCGGCGTAGCTTCGCCAGCGCCCCCGGCGAATCGGCCGAGGCGCATGACTTTGCCGTCGCCGAGGCGACCCGTCTTTTCTGGCGCGAGGGCATCCTCGAGACGATGATGAGCTATGGAGTAAATCTTCGGGAGGCCGGTGAATTCGTCGGCGACAAGCCCGCCGTCGATGCCTGGGTGGCCAGGCAGTACGACCAGGTTCCCGACGACCACAAGCAGTTTTTCCGCGAGTTACCGGCCGTCGCGGAAACCGATGATTTCTTCGTCGTCCACGCGACGTGGCCTTGCGACCAGATCGACGAGCCCGACCGCATGAACGCTCTTGTCGCCGCCGACGCGAACCTGCGGCACGAGGCCATCTGGGGCCGCTACGTTGCGAATCAGATTCGCAGCGACAAGGCGTGGGGCCGTCCCGGCTACGTGGGGCACACGCCGACCGACACGTACTGGAACCACCCGGATCTGCTGCCCGAGCCCGGCGACGTGATCTTCGGGCACGGCGTGACGCTCGTCGACACCGGCTGCTTCGCCCCTGGCGGCCGCCTCAGTGCTGTCTGCCACGACAGCGGCGAAGTCCTGCAAATCCACCGCACGGGCGAACTGCTGGACTAGCGACGCCGCCGCAGCAGTGCCAGGCCGCCGAGCGACAGCAGCGCCAGGCTTCCCGGCTCCGGGATGGCCACGAGTTCGCGGATCACGCCGTCCTGCTTGTTGGTCACGAAGACGCGCCCGTCGACGCCGAGGCTGTACCGCAGGTCCGCGCGACCCGCGTCGCTCAGGCCGTTGGCGTTGCGGGTGTCGTTGATCAGGTCGATCAGCCGCACGCTGTTGCCATCCTCGTCGAGCGTGACAAGCTCGAAGAGCCCGTCCTGCCCGCCGTCGAGTGGGTCGCTGTCGACGTCGAGGTACATCATGATGCCGCTCGGGAAGTCGCCCAGCAGCAGCTTGCCGTCGAGCCCGGCGATGCCCGTGCCGCGCGCGACCTCGCCGACCGTGACCGCCCGGTTGCCCGTGACGACCGGGCCGACGAACGTGTTCGTGTGGTCGTACTCGGCCACGGGATCGAGCAGGTTCGCCGAATCGTTGCCCTCGAAGTTGAAGCTCCCCTCCTGCGTGTCCCAGCCGAAGTTCCCGCCGTTGACGGCAAGGTCGATCTCCTCGACGGCGCTCTGGCCGATGTCGGCGATGTAGAGGTTGCCGGTGGCATCGTCCCAGCCGAAGCGTTGCGGGTTGCGCAGGCCAAAGCTGTAGATCTCGGCGAGCGTGCTCGCGTTGCCGTCGCTCGCGAGGGCATTGTCGGCGACGACGCCGTACTGCCCGTTGGCGCTGTTCGTGCCGAGCGGATCGATGCGAAGGATGGCGCCGTAGGGGTTGCTGGCGTCCTGGCCGTTCTCCTGCGGGTCGCCGCCGCTGCCGCCGTCGCCGAGGGCGAGGTAGAGGTTGCCGCGGTCGGCGGCGTCATCGGTGGTGTTGAACGCGATCAGCCCGCCGTTGTGGTTGCCAAAGGGCTGGTCGAATCGCAATACCTCGCGGAACGGCTGGCCCGCGTTGGCGGGGGTGAAGGTGCTGGCGCCGGGGGTGGCGGTGGTCCACTCCAAAAGCACCTCGTGGTGGCTGGTCGAGCCGCCGGGGTCGAAGTCGGGCGTCGGACTCGTGTTGGACGAACTCGCAAGCGTGTAGAACTTGCCGAAGCCCGCGGTGCCGGGCGCGTGGAAGTCGGGGTGGAAGGCGAACGACTGGAATCCCTGCTCGCCCCCGCCGCCGGTGAGATTGACGCCGCCGACGTCGCGCAGGTCGAGATATTCGGTCACGCCCGAGCCGTCGGCGCCCATCGTGTAGAGCGGCCCGCGCTGGTCGTTGGCGAAGAGTCGGCCGTTGGGGTCGCTCGTCATCACCGTGATCCGCGCCGGCTGGTTCGCGTTCGAGTTGGGAACGACGGCAAAGTCGCGGATGCCGACGGTGAGCGGCCCCTGCGGAACGGGGTCGGCGAAAAAGTCCTGGGCGGCAACCGTCCCCGCGAGGGCGAGGACGGCGGCGGACGCAACGAGCGGTTGGCGGTGGTTCATGCGGAGTCTCCGAAGGCACTATCGCACATATCGCCCCGAAAGGGAACGCACCAAGCCGGCTACGCTGCGGCCATGAGCAAGCAGAAAAGCTGGCAGGCCCGCATCGCCGAGGCGACCGACGCCCTCGGGCAGGACTTCGTCGAGAGCGTCAGCTACGACTGGCGGCTGTACAAGCAGGACGTCGCCGGCAGCCTCGCCCACGCCGCCATGCTCGCCAAGGTCGGCCTCATCACCGACGACGACCGCGCCGCCATCGAGCGCGGCCTGAAGGAGATCGAGGCCGAGATCGACGAGACCGGGCCGAATTGGCCGGGCTTCGACAAGCAGTACGAGGACATCCACATGTGCGTGGAGAAGGCCCTGATCGACAAGGTCGGCGAGCCGGGGCGGAAGCTGCACACGGGGCGGAGCCGGAACGATCAGGTGGCGACGGATTTACAGATGTGGGTCGGCGATGCGAGTCGCGCCATCCACGAGCAGTTTAGCGACCTTGGCCGCGCCTTCTTGAAGCTGGCCGGCGAGTCGATCGACATCGTGATGCCGTCTTACACGCACCTTCAGAGAGCCCAGCCGATCTCATCTGCCGCCGAAGTGCACGCGTGGGCGCACATGCTTGAACATGATCAGAACCGCTTCTCCTACGTAGCCGCCGGAATGACGGAGTCGAGTTCTGGCGACATGATCCTTTCGCTCGGGAGCGGCGCGATTGCGGGATCGTCGCTCCCGCTTGATTCGCACCAGGTGGCGAAGACGCTGGTGTACCGCTGGGATGCACCGTGGTCGACCACCTTCGCGACGGAAGATGAGCAAGCTCAGGCTGGCGGCTTTGGCACTCACTTCTGGCACGTTGCGGCGAACAGCATCGAACGCACGGCGACGCGTCACTCGGCCCTCGACTTCGTCTACGCCTGCGCGATGACCGCGATGCACCTGTCCCGCTGGGCCGAGCAGTGGATCATTTACAGCAGTGCCGAGTTCGGCTTCATCAAGACCGCCGACAAGTACACCACCGGCAGCTCGATGATGCCGCAGAAACGTAACCCGGACATGCTCGAGCTCATCCGCGGCCGCTGCGGCAACGTCTACGGCAACCTCGTCGCCCTGCTCACCATCTGCAAGGGCCTGCCCATCGGCTACAACCGCGACCTTCAGGAAGACAAACGCCACGTCTTCGCCGCCTACGACACCGTCAGCAGTTGCCTCACGATGGCCGCGGCGATCGTGAACAACACGGAGTTCGTCAAGGACAAGTGCGAGGCCGCGTGCGAGGGCGGCTTCATGGACGCGACGAGTTTGGCCGAGTACCTCGTGGTCAAGGGCGTGCCGTTCCGCACCGCCCACCAGATCGTCGGCGGCCTCGTCGCCAAGTGTGAGCGTGAGGGCAAGACGAAGCTTGAAGACCTGACGCTCGAAGAGTTTCAAGCTGCAAGTGACAAGGTGCAAGAGGACGTCTTCGACGCGCTGGGCGCGAGGAACGTCGTCTCCCGCTACCAAAGCGCCGGCGCCGCGGGGGGTAAGCCCTTGAAGAAGCAACTCGCCGAGTGGAAGCAGCGGTTGGGGCTGTAACAGCGTTAGCCGCCCCGCCTTGCGGGGCGCGTCTGCGTCTGCGTCTGCGTATCGATGCGCCCGATCCCGACGCGCCCCGCGAGGCGGGGCGGCTAAATTGCCGAATTGCCCTGTTGCACGCTCGCGAACAATTCCCTACCTTCGCCCGCCATGCCGCGCCCGCTGCTCGCGATGCACCTGGTTTGGGGTTGCTACGGGTTTTGGCTCCCGAACGACCCGCGCGGAAGTTGGTCCCGCTACGTCGGCGACCGCGAGCTCTTCGACTTGGCCGGGCCCGCCACCACCGTGGGCACCCGGCGGTCGCTGGCGCACGATCGACACGACCGCCAGCGCCGCATGGAAGCCAAGGACGCCTTGCCCCGCCCGCCGGTGAAGCTGACGGGCGTGCAGGCGCTCGAGGTCGCCCGCGGGTTCGCCCGTGCCGTGCGCGAGGCCGGGTTCGTGCTGCACGCGTGTGCGATCCTGCCGGATCACGTCCACGTCGTGGTCGCACCGCACGCCAAGCGGGCTCGGCAGATCGTCGGGCACCTGAAGAGTCGCGCTAGTCGCCGCTTGCGCGAGTCAGGCCACGACTTCGGTGGTACACCGTGGGTCAAGGGCGGGTGGGCTGTCTACCTGTTCGATCCCGCCGCGGTCCGGCGGGCGATTCGATATGTGGAACAGAACCCCGCTCAATCGAGGCTCCGCGCCCAGCATTGGACCTTCGTCACCCCCTATGAACCGGACGAGTTCGACCGTTAGCCGCCCCGCCTTGCGGGGCGCTTCGGGAGCGAGCATCCAGACGCGCCCCGCGAGGCGGGGCGGCTAAAAGCGGATCGCGGCGCACCGGGCTTTTCCTATGATGTGGCGACATGCCCGATTCCGCCTCGAACGCCGTGTATCTCAAGCCCGATCACAATCCGCTCGGCAGCCGCAAGACGCTTGCCACCGGCGGCGGGGGCGTGACGTACTTCGACCTCGCCACCCTCGGCGACGTCTCGCGGCTGCCGTTCAGCATCAAGGTGCTCCTTGAGGCGGCCCTGCGCAACATGGACGGCTTCGAGGTCGACGAGGCCAACGTGCGCACCCTCGCCGAGTGGTCGCCCACCGCGACCGCCACCGAGATCCCGTTCAAGCCCGCCCGCGTGATTCTCCAGGACTTCACCGGCGTGCCCTGCGTGGTCGACCTTGCCGCCATGCGCAGCGCCATGAAGCGGGCCGGCGGCGATCCGCAGAAGATCAACCCGCTCGTCCCGGTCGACCTCGTGATCGACCACAGCGTGCAGGTCGACGAGTACGCCAACCCGATGGCGCTGGTCAACAACGTCGAAAAGGAGTTCGAGCGCAACGGCGAGCGGTACGAGTTCCTCAAGTGGGGCCAGAAGGCGTTCAAGAACTTCGGCGTCGTCCCGCCGGCGACGGGCATCGTTCACCAGGTGAACCTCGAGTATCTCGCGAAAGTGGTGATGACCGACGGCGGCGTGGCGATGCCCGATTCGCTCGTCGGCACCGACAGCCACACGACGATGATCAACGGCCTGGGCGTGCTCGGCTGGGGCGTGGGCGGCATCGAGGCCGAGGCCGCCATGCTCGGCCAGCCGTGCTACCTGCTCACGCCCGAGGTCGTCGGCATGAAGCTGACCGGCGAGTTGCCCGAGGGGGCGACGGCGACCGACCTCGTCCTGCGCGTGACCGAAATCCTGCGGCGGGCCGGCGTTGTGGGCAAGTTCGTCGAGTTCTTCGGGCCTGGGATGAAGAGCATGACCGTCGCCGACCGCGGCACCATCGCCAACATGGCCCCCGAGTATGGCGCGACGATGGGCTTCTTCCCCGTTGACGAGAAGACGCTCGACTACCTCCGCCTCACCGGCCGCGAGGAGAAGCAGATCGACCTCGTCGAGCGCTACACCAAGGCGAACGGTTTGTGGTGCGAGGCGAGCAGCGAGCCGCAGTTCACGCAGACGATCGAGCTCGACCTCGGCAGCATCACCCCGAGCATCGCAGGCCCGCGCCGGCCGCAGGATCGCATCGAACTCAAGCAGTCGCGCAGCAGCTTCCGCAGCGTGCTCATGGACGATTTTGGCCAGAACTTGGACGGGCAGATCCCGCGGTTGGACCGCTGGGCGAGCGACGGCCCGATCCACGAGGGCGAGGGCGCCGAGGGCAACGCCGACGCCGAGGCCGCCGAGACGATCAGCCACCTTGAGAGCGGCAACGCCCCCGCCGGCGGACGCGGCGCGGGGGGCGGGCAGGGGGACGCCCACGAGCACGCCCCGTCGGCCCTGGGCAACGCGGCCAGCGCGGTGGCGGAGAAGGTCGCCGAGGTCGGCGGCGCGGTGAAGCTGGCCCTGCGCGGTAAGAGTCACGGAACGCTCCAACATGGCGACGTCGTCATCGCCGCCATCACGAGTTGCACGAACACGAGCAACCCGAGCGTGATGGTCGCCGCCGGCCTCGTCGCCAAAAAGGCCAATGCGCTCGGCCTGAAGGTGCCGCACTACGTCAAGACCAGCCTCGCCCCCGGCAGCCGCGTCGTCACCGATTACCTCGATAAGTCCCAGCTTTCCAAGGAACTCGACGCCCTCGGCTTCAACACCGTCGGCTACGGCTGCACCACCTGCATCGGCAACAGCGGCCCGCTGCCGGAGCACATCGCCAAGGAAGTCACCGACAACGACCTTGTCGCGTGCAGCGTGCTCAGCGGCAACCGCAATTTCGAGGGGCGCATCAACCCGCACGTGAAGGCCAACTACCTTGCCAGCCCGCCGCTCGTGGTCGCCTTCGCGCTGGCCGGATCGATGGACGTCGACCTCAGCAGCGAGCCGATTCAGAAGGATAAGGACGGCAACGACGTCTACTTAAAGGACATCTGGCCGACCCAGCAGGAGATCGCCGACACCGTCGGGCGTTGCATCGACCCCTCGATGTTCCGCCACCGCTACGGCAACGTCGCCGACGGCAACGACGAGTGGAACGCCATCCCCGTCAAGGGGGGCGAACTCTTCGACTGGAGCGAGGACTCGACGTACGTGCAGGAGCCCCCCTTCTTCGTCGGCCTCGGCGAAGAGCCGCAACCCGTGCAGCCGATCGTCGGGGCGCGTTGCCTCGTGAAGGTCGGCGACTCGACGACAACGGATCACATCTCCCCCGCCGGCGCCATCAAAGTGCAGAGCCCGGCGGGGCAGTATCTCAAGAGCAAGGGCGTCGGCGTGGCCGACTTCAACAGCTTCGGCGCCCGCCGCGGCAACGACCGCGTGATGGTCCGCGGCACGTTCGCTAACATCCGCCTGAAGAACGATCTCGCCCCCGGCACTGAGGGTGGCTGGACGAACTACTTCGGCGACGGCCAACTGCCGGGCGACGCCGTCAGCAGCGGCGAGTTCCCCAGCATCTTCGACGCCAGCCGCGCCTACGGCGTGGCCAACACGAGCGACGCCGATATCGCCCCGCGCGAGAACGGCACGCCGCTGGTCATCCTCGCCGGCAAGGATTACGGTATGGGCTCCTCGCGCGACTGGGCCGCGAAGGGCACGATCCTGCTCGGCGTCCGGGCCGTGATCGCCGAGAGTTTCGAGCGCATCCACCGCAGCAACCTGGTCGGCATGGGCGTGCTGCCGCTGACCTTCAAGGACGGCGAGACGCCCAAAACCCTCGGCCTCGACGGCAGCGAGACCTATGACATCGCGGTCGACGACGGCGTGACGCCGCGCCAGCAGATCCGCGTCGTCGCCACCAGGGCCGACGGCCAGGCGATCGCCTTCGACGCCCTGTGCCGCATCGACACGCCGGTGGAGGTCGAATACTACAGGAACGGCGGCATTTTGCAGTTCGTCCTGCGCCGACTGATGAAGCAGTAGAATGCGAGGCCGATCATGAACTGGCACGACCACATCGAACAGGTTCCCGGTATCGCCGGCGGCAAGCCGGTGCTCCGGGGCACGCGCTTGACTGTCGAGTTCGTCCTTGAGCGTCTTGCTGCGGGCGACCCAGCCGACACTTTGCTGGATGAGTACCCGGTCTTGAAACCGGAGCATCTTCGGGCGGTGCTTGCCTATGCGCTTTCGGTCGTCCGGCAGGACGAACTGTTGATGAGCGCATGAAGCTCCTGTGCGATGTCAACATCCCTCGGTCAATCGTCACGTTCCTGCGACGTGAAGGCCACCTCGTCCGATGGGCGGTCGATGAGCCACCGGCGACGACGGACATTGACCTGCTGATGTCCGCAACCGCCGCCAACGAGGTTGTCATCACCGCTGATAAGGACTTTGGTGAACTCGTTTTTCGCCACAGCTTCGACGCAACTGGCGTGATTCTGATCCGGCTTGCGCGTATGTCTAGCCAGGAGATGACGGTCCGCTTCATCCACGTTTGGCCGGACGTACACGACCGGGTTCCCGCGCGGTTTGTGACCGTTGGGGATCAACGCGTTCGAGTTCGTCCGCTTCCGGAGCAGCCCCGCGAGTGAGCGGATAGAGCAGCGAGCATCGCTGCTGCAGTATGCGGGTTCGCCTCAGCCCGCTTTGCGGTCGTCGTCCGGCCCGTCGGCGGCGAGAACTTCGTCGGGATCGATCTCGTACGGCCGCCCCTGCTCGTCGCCGACGATCATTTTGACGCCGTGCATCTTGTAGACGCGGGCGGCGTCAACGACGCCGCGGCGCATGAGGCGTTGGCGTTCGTCGATTGACATGTCGAGCGGGTCCGGCGGCATCGGACGGTCATGCGTTTCCATAGCGGGTCTCCAATCGGTTCCATTCTACACGATCGACCACGATCAGGCGGCCATCCGCCTGCTGCTCGGCCACTACCCGCACCGCCTCGGGATCGCCTTCGGTGTTGTCGATGATTTCCCAAGTCGTCACGAGCGATCGAAACAGCCCGAAGAAGTTCGCAAAGCTTCGCTCGTACCGCCGGCGGATGTCTGCTTCGGGCACGTTGTGGCCGCCGGTGAGGACACGCTTATGGACGCGCAACACGTTCTCGTCCGCGGATCGGGTGTAGACGAATGCCAAGTGCGTTTGCCAGCCAGCGAGGTCTTGGCGTAGCCACCTGCTGTACGTCTTGCCGCTGAGCGTCGTCTCGATCGCGAAGTCCTGCCGATGGTCGATGTGGCGACGCGCCTGCTCAATCAGCGCCCGCCCGGCCGCGACGAGGGCAAGGTCGGGATCGAACGCGGAAAGCCCACGCGCGATCGTGTCCGCGTTGAGGAATCGCTTGATGCCCCAGATGTCGCGAATGAGGTACGGGGCCACGGTGCTCTTGCCCGACCCGTTCGGGCCGGCGAGCAGGACGAAGCGCGGCGGGCGTTGGGGTGGGCAGGGTGGTGGGTCAGGCATCCGCCCCATTCTTGCCCTCGCGCCGGAGCATCGCCACGAGTTGGCGGTCGAGCGAGGGCATGATCCACTCCAGCGGCGTGCGGCGGAAACGCCAGGCGATCCAGAGGGTGATCGCGAAGAGGCCCGCGAAGGCCGTGATGTTCTGCCAACTGAAGAACGGCCACGCATCCGCCCACCGCACCTCGCGGTCGCTCGCCGGCCACCACGGCCACAGGCCCCAGCCGGGGCCACTGCCGAGGTAGTCCATCGCGAAGTGCAGCCACCCTAAACCGAAGTAGGCCACACCGGCGCGGAGGCGGTGCGTGCTGAAGATCGCCAGAGTTACCGCAGAAATCGCGAACCAGAAGACGTTGTGGCCAAGCTTGTGGTGCAGGTCCCAGTAGAGGTCCTGGCTGACGAGGATGCCGAGCCCGTCGAGGTCCGGCAGCGTTGCGGCGGCCATGCAGAGGAAGCGCTCGCGCGGCGAGAGGCGCAGGGCGTTGCCAACGATCCAGCCGGAAAGCAGGTGCGTTTGGATGTGCACGCGAGGACGATACCGCCCGGTCGCGGGTCGGAAAGCGATGGGATCGTGGGGAAAATCCTGTCGCGTGGGGGACCGGTGCATTGATTTGCCCGGTTCTTCCGATACTTTCCGGCCGCGTCGCGCTTGTGGGCGGGGCGCTAACAGCACGGTTGAGCGCGACGCCGGGCGGCACGAGTGCCCGCGGCATCGGCCCGGCCGATTGGCTCCACCCCTCCATTAGCCGGGAGAACCCCATGGCGAAGGCTGCAAAGAAGACCACCAAGAAGGCCGCGAAGAAGACGACCAAGAAGGCCGCCAAGGCCCCCAACCCCAACAAGCCGATGACCAAGAGTGAGGTCGCGGCGTACATGGCCGAGAAGGTCGGCATCGAGAAGAAGCAGGCCAGCACCTTCTTCACCGAGATGGCCGACCTCGCCTACACGCAGGCCAAGAAGAGCGACAAGGGCTTTACGATCCCTGGGATCGGCAAGCTGGTCGTCGTCAAGCGCGGCCCGCGCACGTTTCGCAACCCGCAGACCGGCGAGCCCGTGAAGAAGCCCGCCAGCAAGGCGCTCAAGTTCCGCATCGCCAAGCCCGCCAAGGACGCGGTGCTGCCCCAGGGCAAGTAGCCACCCGCGTTGCCGACAGATCACGACGCCCACGACCCCGGTCGCGGGCGTCGTTGTGTCATCCGTGGGTTGCTTCGGCGCGCGGTTCTGCAAGATTGGTCGCGTGGGTCTCAACGAACTGCTGCTGTTGCGAAAGCGCCTCGCGACCCTTGAGCGCCGTGTGGCGGCGCTCGAGGCCGAGCGGGCGGTCGATGCCACGCCTCGGAAACCCGACCCAGCCGCAAGCGACTGGGCGTTCGGTGCGGACAAAATCGCTCGTGGTCCCGCAGAACCACCGCCCGTCGAGCCCGTCGAGCCCGTCGAGCCCGTCGAGCCCGTCGAAGCGATCGCAGTGGTGGATGCACCGGGCGCGGTCACGGACGACCCGAACGCTCAGTCGCTTGCGGCTGGGTCCGACCCCGAACCCCCGACGCCTTCCGCAATCGACTACGCCGTTCCCGTCGACCCCGAACCGCCCGCACCCGAGGGCTCCTTCGAGCAGACGATCGGCCTGAAGGTCGCGGGGTGGGTCGGCGCGATCGTCGTGGTCCTCGGCATGGGCCTGGGGCTGAAGTACGCGTTCGACGCCGGGTGGATCGGGGCGATTCCGCCGGAGTTGCGGCTGGTGGCGATGGCGCTCGCCGGGTTCGGGCTGCTGGGCGCGGGCGAGGTCGTCTACCGGCGGGTGAACCGCGCCAGCGCGGCCGGACTGTTCGGCGCGGGGGTCGCGACGCTCTTCCTCGTCGGCTACGCCGGGCACGCGCTGCTGGCGGTCTACCCGAGGCCGGTGGCGTTCGTGCTGATGGGCGTCGTCGCGCTGCTCGGCACGATTGTCTCCGTGCGGGGGCGGCTCGTGTCGATCGCGGTGCTCTCCCAAATCGGCGGACACCTCGCGCCGCTCGTGCTCGGCGGGGAGACGAGCGACCTCAAGCCACTGCTGAGCTACGTCGCAATGCTCCACGCGGTGGGCGTCGCCCTCGCCTGGTGGGGCCGCGGCGACCGCGCGCCCGGCGACGAACCGCTCGCCTCCCCCAAGCGCTGGGCAGTGATGCGTTGGATCCCGCTGGTCTCCAGCGCGCTCTGGATGGCCGCCGTTCTCGTGCAGGTGCGTGGCCCGACGACGTTCGCGTTCGTGCTGGTGTACGCGGGGATTTCGCTCGCCGAGTTGATCGCCGGCGCCGTTCGCCCGCCGCGCGGGGCCTCGCCAGACGATCGCTCGCGCGGCGCGGACGTGGCCGCCCTGCTCGCCGTCACGGGCCTGCTCGTGGTCGGCACGCTGCTGGCGTTGGGCGAAGCGCACCGGTTCGCCCGCGCCGGCTGGATCGTCGGCTACGCGGCGACCTGGCTCGGCTTTGGCCTGTGGGTCGGCCGCGCGAGAAGCGGGCCGATGCTCGCGGTCGCCCTGCGCGTGCTCGCGGCGGCGCTGCTGGTCCTCGCCGTGCCGGTGGCGCTCAGCGGCGCGCCGGTCGTGCTGGCGTGGGGCGCGATGGCCCTTGGCTTTGGCGTCGTCGGCAAACGGCTTGACCTGACCGTCGCCCGCCTGGCGGCGCTGGCAACATGGCTCGCGTCGTTGGCCTACCTCGCGTGGGCGGTGCAGTCGCCGAACGCGGCGCCGGGGCCGGATGACACTGCCCTCACGCTGCTTGGCCAGCCGATTCTCGCGTGGGCGGCGCTGGCGTTTGCGCTGTCGCTCGTGGGATTGGGCATCGCGCGGCTGTTGCTCCCGAACGTCGTGCCTCCGCGCGACCCGGCCGAGGCGGACGTCGATGAATCGCTTGGCCCGCGCTTCGCCTTCGCCTCGCCGGAGGATCGCCAACAGTCCGCCCGCGTGACGGCGGCGGCGGCGGCGGCTTCCCTCTGGTCGCTCACGGCCGCGGCGTCGCTGCCGAGCGTTCCCGCGGCGCTTGTGATCCTGGCGCTCGCGTGGCTGCTGGCGTTGCTGGGCCGCGGCGCCGATCGCCTGCGCCTGGGCCTGCTCGCGATGGCCGCCGTCTCGTTCGCGACGCTGAAGTGGTTCGGCCTCGACCTGCTCGGCGATCGCCTTGCCGACAACTGGACGCCCAATCGCCTCGCGATGAACCCGGTCTTCAACCGCATCGTCGGCGTCGGCGTGGCGCTGGTCGCCTCGGCGATCGGCATCTACTGGTTGCGCCGGCGGACGATCAACCAGTGGGCGGACACGCTCGGCAAACGCCGCGACGCCGGGTCGACCGCGTTGGCGGCCGCGGGCGCCTTCCTGCTCGTGATCGGGTTCGGCCTTTGCCTGGAACTCGACCGCATCGTCGAGTCGGCCCGGCCGACGTGGACGCTCGCGCACCCGCCGGGCCAGACGCGGCAGCTTGGGTTCACGACAGTCGCCTGCCTCGTGAGTCTCGCGATGCTCGGCCTGGTGATGCGCTTGTCCCGGTCGGCCGTGGACACGAGCGTGTTGCGGCGGCGCGCGTCGCTGCTGGCGCTCGCCCCGCCGGTGATCGCCGGGAAGTTCCTCGCGGTCGATCTCGTGCTCGCCCGGCTGATCGGCGGGATCGGCGCGGTGCTGCCGATCGTGAATGCCGAGTCGATTGTCGCGCTGCTCGTGCTCGCGACGCTGGCCGCACACGCCTGGCCGCTGCTGGACGGGCGCAAGGTCGGCCTCCCGTTGCCGGGCGTCGGGCGCGTGCTCGTGTTCGCCGGCCTGATCGTGCTGCTGGCCGTTGGCGGGTTCGAGGTGTGGCGGACGATGGACCGGCTGGGCGTGTCGCCCCTGGCGCGGCAGGTGGGCGTGAGCGTTTACTGGGGCTCGTTCGCCGTCGGCTGTGTCGTGGTCGGCTTCGCCCTGCGCACGCCGGCGCTGCGCTACTTCGGGCTCGGCCTGCTGGCGATCACCTTGGCGAAGGTGGTGCTGGTCGATCTGCAAACCGTCGGTCGCGGCTGGCGGACGCTGTCGTTCCTGGGTGTGGGCCTGCTCCTGCTGCTGACGAGCGTGCTGTACGGCCAGTTCGCCGCAAAGCTCAAGGCGCCGCAGGACCACCGGCCGCGCCCAGCTCCTTGAGCATTCGCTCCGCCGGGGCATACCCGCGGGAAGCCGCCAGGCGGTAGAGGTCCAGCGCAAACGCCTCGCGGCTGAGCCCGTGAAATGGAGCCGACTCCGGGGCATCGGGGAAGACGCGCCGCGCGTGTCGCAACGCGAGCGATTCCGGCAGATCGCTCAGGGTTTTGGCGTACCAGTACGCCCCAAAGCCGCTCGGCGGGGACATCGCGTAGACGCTCGCGTGCAGGCCGGCGAGGGGCTCGAGGTAGTCGGATTCCAGCACGTTGCCCCCGCTGATCTTCTGGCTCAGCTCGGTGAGATCAAACTTCGCGGCGCGAGCGACCGTCTCGCTGTCACCGGCGCGGGCACCGTCGCGGTGGGCGATCGCGGCGCGCGGGAAGTCCTTGAACTTGGGGTGGCTGAGGTAGACGTCGGCGAGGTAGCGGTACGCGGCCGGCTGCGGATCGGGCGGGGCGACGGCGACCATCGCCAGATTGATGACGTCGGCGTAGGCGTCGTCGAGCGACGAGTCTTTCATGCGGCGCGGCATCCACTCGTCGTCGCCGTAGCGCATCGTCGCCTCGATCCACAGCAAGGCCGCCACCGACGACTCGCCGCGCCGGGCGATCGTGCGCAGCCGCTCGGACAGGGCCGGGTCGTTTCGCAGAACTTGCTTCGGGTCGTCGGTTGCGTCGCGCAGCCGGCCGAGCGTTTCGTTCGCGAGCCGCTGGAACTCGGCGAAGCCCAGGCCGCGGTCGGGGGCGTCGAGCAGCGCGTGCAGGCCGCTGACGGCCTCGGCCCAGTCTCCCGCCGACGCGGCCTCGCGCACGTTCGCCGCGAGCGAGTCGCTCGTGACGATGGCCGGGGGCGGGTCGTCGTCGAGGAGCTTGACCCACGCCCGGCCGTTGGCGCCGTCGACGCCGTAACCGCTGACGCGCCGCAGATCCGCCGCGAGCCAGGCATCGGCCTCGTGGGCGGTGTCATCAAGCACGGGCACGCGCACCGTTTGCCGCGTCTGGCCGGGCGCGAAGCGGACGGCGTGGTCGACGAGCTGCCGGTAATCAACGCCCGGCCGCGCGTCGGGCCGATCGGCGCGGCCGGCGTTGGCAACCGTGGCGACGAAGATGTCCAACTCGCGATCCGCCGGCCGATCGAGCGTGATGACGAACCCCGCCTCGCTGCCGCCGGGCGATTCCTGCACGGCCGGTCGCTCGGCGGCGATGGAGGCGATCGGCTCGCGCGGCGTCGACGACAGCCGCGCCTGCTGCGCATCATCGAGCGACGCGCTCATCGTGCCGTTCGGAACCATCTCCGCCTGCGCGTCGGCGGCGCTGAGCTGCCAGAGGCCGAATCCCCCCGCCGCCAGCGTGGCCGCTGCGCCGGCGACGACGGCGAACGTCTTGCCCGGCGAGCGGCGCTCGTCGGCAAAGCCTTCGGCCGACCCCATCCGCGTGCTCGCACCGCTCGGCCGGGCGTAGGTTTTGCGGCGGATGGTGTCGATCGTTTCGGGCTCGAGCGTCGTCGCATTTGACGGGGCGCGGACGAGCGTGTCGCCGACGAGGGTGGCGGGCGTGTCGCCGTCGGCCCACGACGGCGGCGGCTCGAGCGTTGCGAATCCGCCGCGTTGCTCGAGCAGATCCGCCGCCAAGGCGCGCGCTTCGGCAACGGTGAAGCGGTCGTTCATCACAGGCCGCGTGCAGCCGGCGATGAGGTCCGTCAGGTCGCGCGGCGCGCCGGGCAGTTGTGCGTCGAGGCGCGGGAAGCCGTGCTGGGCGAGCTGGCGGAAGATCGCCATCGTTGTCTCGCCACGCACGGCGGCGCGGCCCAGCAGCAGGTAGGCGAGCGTGGCGGCGGCGGCGTAGAGATCGCTTTTGGCGCCCACGTCGCGCGCGCCGTCGATCTGCTCCGGGGCCATGTACTGCGGCGTGCCGATCTGCACGCCGGTCGCCGTCCGCAGCACGTCGAATCCCGCGCCCGCCTTGGCGACGCCGAGGTCGGCGACCTTCACCGTGCCGTCGCGCGCGATCATCAGGTTGTCGGGCTTGACGTCGCGGTGGGTGATCCCCTTTTCGTGCAGCGCCCCCAGGCCGTCGAGGGCGCGGCAGAAGACCGTCAACGCCGCCTGCGCCGAGAACGCCCGGCCGGTGCGTTCCACGCGCTCGGTCAGGTTCTCGCCGTCGACGTACTCCATCACGGTGTACGGCGGGTCGGCCTCGCGGCAGGTGTCGTGAACGCGGACGAGGTTGGGGTGAACGCAATCGTTGGCGATGCGCGCCTCGCGCTCGAAGCGGTCGACGATGCTGGCCACGCGGGCCATCTCCGGCTTCAGGCATTTGACCGCGACGGGCCGCTTGAAGTTCAGGTGGTAGCCCAGGTAGACCGTGCCCATCGCCCCCTCGCCCAGCCGCGACAGGAGCACCGCCGGCGGCAGCACCTTGTGGCTCTCGCGCGTGATCGCCGGGCGGAGCAGGGCGTCGTCCAGCAACGCCGGGTCGCTGAGCAGCGCTTGGTCCTCGGTGCGGTAAACCATCGGAAACGGCGACTGAGAACAAGGCGTACGGACGACAAGCGCGAACCGGCGGCGCGATTGCACGAGTCTAACACACAACGCACCTCCGCGACGGGCGGCGAGCAACAAGGCAACAGCGGGCGCCGTCCAAGCTTGACAGGGTCCGGCCGGGGCGTAGGTTCTTCGCGTTTGACCACGCCCGCGCGGGTCCGGGTCGCACACGCAACGAAAGGGCAGGCCATGCGGAAGATGACGAGTTCCAGCGGCCATCGCGTCGCGACGGTCGTGTCCGCGGGGGTGCTGCTCGTGGCGGTGCCGGGCTGCAACTTCTTTCGAAAGGTGGGCGGCGGCGCGGCCGGGGCGGGCCGGGGCGCGTTCGAGGCCGGCCGCACGATGGTGGTCAAGCGGGGCGGCGTGAAGGACACGTTCAGCGCGATCATGGAAGGCGGCCGCGCCGGCGCAGCGGCGGGCTACAACGTCGCCGGTCGTTACGTCGTCCGCCGCGCCCAGCAGGAGGAGCGCCGCCTGGCGGAACAGCGTTACGAGCAGAGCGTCGAGGCCGCCGTTCGCCAATCCGACGACCGCGCCGCCACCCGCCCCACCGCCCGGCCGACTACCCAAGCATCAATGCAGCCCGCGACTCGGCCCTCGCCCCCGCCAGCCACGCGGCCAAGCACGAGCCCGGCGTCGCAACCCGCCGCCACGCGACCGGCCCTGACCGACGCCCAACGCCAGCAAGGCCGCGCGAAGATCGACGCCTTCGTCACCGACGCCGCCCAGCAGAACCAGTCCAAAAAGCCCGGCCGCGTCGGCATCGAGATCGGGCGCGACGACGTGGAGTCGAAGGTCATGCTTGTCGACCCGCTCACCGGCGAGGCTGACCCCTACGTCTACCTGCTCAGCGCCGAAGACATCGAGGCGTACAACTCCGTCGAGACCAACTACGCCCAGATCGACGGCTACACCGTCCTGCTCGCCACGCAGGAGCAGTTCGAGAACGATGGCGAGGGCGCCGTCGGCGCGAGTTAGAGTGGCTTGCACAACGTTTGCTCGCGGCGTGACCCGCTTCACTCAGAACGCGATGAAGACCCCGGGTGCTCGTTAGCCGCCCCGCCGCGCGGGGCGCGTGGACTGCTGCTGAGCGCCCCGCGAGGCGGGGCGGCTAAAGCGGATTCAATTCAGAGGTAGCGTTTCGGGTGCCCGTCACCCCGCGCGTTCGTAACCTGCCAAGACGCGCTCGAGCCACGCCTCCTGCGGCAAGGCCCAGCCTTCGTCGCTGAAGATCTCGATCTCGTGCAGGCCGTCAAACCCGGCCGCCTCGACCATGCGGCGGATGCCGGCGACGTCGATGCACCCCTCGCCGACGACGCCGCGGTCGGTTAGGAGGTCGCGCGTCGGCACGCGCCAGTCGCAGGCGTGGAAGCCGAAGAGCTTGCCGAGCCGGCCGCAACGCTCGATCTCGCGCGGCAGGTCCGGATCCCACCAAACGTGGTAGACGTCGACCGCCACGCCAACGGTCGGCCCGAGTTGTTCGGCAAGGTTGGTGGCCTCCCGCACGCGGTTGATGCACGAGCGGCTGTCGGCGTACATCGGGTGCAGCGGCTCGATCGCGAGCTTCACGCCGCTGCCCTCCGCGTGGGGAACGACGGCGGCCAAACCCTCGGCCACGCGCCGCCGCGCCTCGGCCAGTGGCACGCCGGGGCGGGCGCCCACGACGAGCACGACCATCTCCGCCCCGATGGCGGCCGCCTCGTCGATGCAGGTGCGGTTCACGTCGAGCGCGTCGTCATCCAGGAAGAACCCGCCGCGCACGAGCGACGGCACGCGCAGACCACTGTCGCTCAGAATGCGCTGCGCCTCCGTCAGACCGACGCCGCGCAACGTGTCGCGCCAGACGCCGATCCCGCCACACCCGGCGGCGGCGAAATGGTGGCAGCACTCGGCAAGGCTCCACGGCTTGCAGGTGATCGTGTGCGGGGCAGAGTTGCGAAGGTGCGGCATGATGTTGCAGGGGCGAGATGCGGCGTGAAGTTTGCTACACGATCGCCATGAGCTTCTTCCCCCGCAACCCCATCGACGACGGCCGCGCCAAGATCGTCTGCGACCACGTGCAGAAGGGTTTGGTCGCCATGATCGACCTCGCCCTCACAGCCAAGCAGGCCCACTGGACCGTTTACGGCCGCACGTTTCTGAGCGTCCACGAAAAGCTGGACGACGTCGTCGAGACCGCTCGCGACGCCGCCGACACCCTGGCCGAACGCATGGCCCAACTCGGCCACTGCCCCGACGGCCGCGTGCCGACGCTCCAGGCCAACTCCCCGCTGCCGGACTACCCCGCCTGCTTCCAGAACATCGACGCCACGCTCAAGCACTTCAACGACGCACTCCTCGCCGGCATCACCACCCTGCGCGAGATTCGCCAGCCGATCGAGGAGAACGACCCGCCGACTGATGACCTGATCCAGGGTATGCTTGAGAAGCTCGAGGAGCACCTTTGGATGCTTCAGGCGATCGAGAAGGCGGAGTAGGTTGGGGATTGGTGATTTGGGATTCGTGAGTGGGATGGGGACGCGAGAGAATCCCCAATCCCAAACAACTAAACCTCCACCCACCGCCCTTCCCGCGCACTCTTCATCCCGAGCTCCGCGAGTTCGACCCCCTTCGCCCCCTCGCGCAGGGTGTACGGGAACGGCTCGTCGAGCGCGACGTGCCGCAGGAACAGCTCCCACTGGATTTTGAAGGCGTTGTCGTAGTCGGTCGCGCCGGGCATCAGGGCCCAGTCTTCGTAGAAGTCGATCGGCTGCGGGATGTCGGGGTTCCAGACGGGCTTGGGCGTCATGCTGGCATGTTGCACGCGGCACTCGCGCAGGCCGGCGACGGCGCTGCCGTGCGTGCCGTCCACCTGAATCGTCAGCAGATCGTCGCGCCGCACGCGGGTGGCCCAACTGCTGTTGAACTGCGCGATCGTCCCGTCCGGTACGTTGCCCCCGCCGCCGAGCTCGAAGATCGCGTACGCGCTGTCGTCGGCCGTCGCTTGATACGGTTGGCCGGCTTCATCAACACGCTCGGGCAGGTCGGTGCGCATCGACGCGACGAGCCGCTTGACCGGCCCGAACGTGTGCTGGAGCACGTACTGCCAGTGGCAGAACATGTCGACGATGATGCCGCCGCCGTCTTCTTTGCGGTAGTTCCAGCTCGGCCGCTGGATCGGCTGGTCGACCACGTCGCCGGCGAAGACCCAGTAACCGAACTCGCCGCGAATGCTCCGGATTTCTCCGAAAAACCCCTGGTCGATGAGCTGCTTCAACTTGCGGATGCCCGGCAGCCAGAGCTTGTCCTGCACGACGCCGTTCTTGATGCCCGCCGCTTCCGCCAGGTCCGCCAGCCGGTGCGCCTCCGCCGCTTCGATCGCCGTCGGCTTCTCGCAGTAGATCGGTTTTCCCGCGTCGACTGCCAACTGCACAAACCGGCCCCGCTGTTGTGTGGCGCTGGCGTCGAAGACGATGTCGCAGTCGTCGCTCTGGATCGCCGCCTCCACGTCAGTCGTGAACCGCTCGACGCCGTGCTTGGTCGCGAGGTCGCGCAGCTTATTCTCGTTTCGCCCCGCGAGGATCGGATCCGGCACGAGCACGAGTTCCGGCGACACCTTCACGCCCCCCTGCTCGCGGATGGCGAGGATGGAGCGGACGAGGTGCTGGTTGGTCCCCATGCGGCCGGTCACGCCGTTCATCACGATGCCGAGTCTGCGCGCTTCCATGCCGGCAACTTAGCCGGCCCGCCGGCCGCTGCTACCCTGCGGCCGCATGATCGAGATCGACGCCCGCCTCACGCCCGCCGACCTCCTGCCGGCCATCCGGCGCATGTGGGACGTGTCGGCCGACAAGATTCGACGCATCGAGCAGAGCGATCTGCTGCAAGACCGCACGCCCGTCATCACGATCGAGGGCCGCTACCAGCCGCAGGGGTGGACCGAGTGGACCCAGGGCTTCCGGTACGGCAGCGCCCTGCTGCAATTCGACGCGACCGGCGACGACGAGGCGATGAAGACCGGCTGGACCGGCACGCGCCAGCAGATGCACAACCACGTCAGCCACGGCGGCGTGCACGACCACGGGTTCAACAACCTCAGCACCTACGGCAACCTCCTGCGCCTCGGGCGCGCCGGCCGCTTCGACATGTGCGAGGACGAGGCGGCGTTCTACACGCTCGCCCTGCAAGTCAGCGGCGCCGTGCAGGCAAGCCGCTGGACCCGCACGGCCGATGGCGGCGGGTTCATCCACAGCTTCAACGGGCCGCAAAGCCTGTTCGTGGATACGGTGCGGTCGTGCCGCATCCTCGGCGTCAGCCACCTGCTGGGCCACCGGCCGCTCGGCGAGCAGGACGCACCGCTCGACCTGCCGCGCCGCCTCTGCCAGCACCTGCGCAAGACGGCCGAGTTCAACGTCTTCTACGGCAAGGGGCGCGACGCCTGGGACACGCCCGACCTTCGCGGCAGGACGGCGCACGAAACGCTCTGGAACCCCGCCGGCGGCGCCTACCGATGCCCATCGACCCAGCAGGGCTACAGCCCGTTTACCACCTGGACGCGCGGCCTGGCGTGGGCGATGCTCGGGTTCGCCGAGCAACTTGAGCTGTCGCGCGAGCACCCCGACCTCTTCGCTTGCGAGCCCGAGGTGATCGAAGTCATGCGTAAAGCCGCGACGGCCACCTGCGACTTCTACCTGGCGCACACGCCGACCGACGGCGTGCCCTACTGGGACACCGGCGCCCCAGGCCTGGCGCGCATGGAGGGCCATGCCGATCGTCCCGCCGACCCGTTCAACGACCACGAGCCCGTCGATTCCTCCGCCGCCGCCATCGCGTGCCAGGGATTGATTCGGCTTGGATCGTATATGAGCGAGAACCGCTATATCGCCGCCGGCCTGACGACGCTTCGCACGCTGCTTGACGAGCCGTACCTCGCGGCCGGCGGCGAGCACGAGGGCCTGTTGCTCCACTCGATTTACCACCGGCCCAACGGCTGGGACCACGTGCCGAACGGCCGGCACATCCCGTGCGGCGAAGCCAGCATGTGGGGCGACTACCACCTCCGCGAAGCCGCCCTCTACGTCGGCCGTTTGGCTGACAAACAAGGTTATCGCTTCTTCGATTGCGTTTCCGGAGGGTCGAAGTGAGCGAGCGACCCGTTGCCATCGTAACCGGGGGAAGTCGCGGAATCGGGCTCGGCATCGCAATCGAGCTGGCCCGCGACGGCTTTGATCTTGTCGTCAACGGCCGGCGCCCCGCAGCGGATGTCGGCGAGTCGCTTGATCGACTTCGATCGTATGGCTCAAACGTCTTGTACGTCGCCGCCGACATCGCCGATTCGGCGGGTCGGGATCAGATCGTTACGCGCACCGTCGATCATTTCGGGCGCATCGATTCCCTCGTGAACAATGCCGGCGTCGCCCCGGCCGTGCGGGCGGATCTGATGGATGCGACGGAGGAAAGCTTCGAGCGCCTGCTCCGTATCAACACGCGCGGGCCTTACTTTCTCACCCAAACGGTCGCGCGGCAGATGGCGACGCAGCACGCGGCGGACCCGCAGTGGCGCGGCAGTGTGACGTTCGTCACAAGCGTGAGCGTGACGGTCGCCAGCGTCACCCGCGGCGATTACTGCGTCAGCAAGGCCGCCCTCGCGATGGCCGTCAAGCTCTGGGCGACACGCCTGGCCGAGTACAACGTCGGCGTCTACGAGGTGCGGCCCGGCGTGATCCGGACGGACATGACCAGCGGCGTGACCGACAAGTACGACCGACTCCTCGCCGACGGCCTCGCGGTCGAGCCACGCTGGGGCCTGCCCGAAGACGTCGGCCGCGCCGTGGCGGTGCTCGCGGGCGGGCGGCTGACCTACGCCACCGGCAGCGTGCTCCACGTCGATGGCGGCCTGACGCTGCCCCGCCTGTAATGCCAACCCGCCGAGCACTTGGTAGCATGCCGCGGTGAGCGATCCGCCGCGCACGATCCTTCACGTCGACATGGACGCCTTCTTCGCGTCGGTCGAGCAGCGCGACGATCCGTCGTTGCGTGGGTTGCCCACGCTTGTCGCCGGCCGGCCGCCGCGTGGGGTCGTGCAGGCTGCCAGCTACGAAGCTCGCGCGTTCGGCTGCCGCAGCGCGATGCCCACGGGCGAAGCGCTGCGCCTTTGCCCCCACGCGCGGGTCGTTCGCGGCCGGTTCGATGCGTACCGCGAGGCGAGCGGCCGGGTGTTCTCGATCCTGCGCGACTACACGCCGCTCGTGCAGCCGCTGAGCATCGACGAGGCCTTTCTCGATGTCACCGGTAGCCAACGGTTGTTCGGCGACGGCCCGGCGATCGCCCGCGCGATCCGCAGTGGCGTGCTTGCGGCAACCGGGCTGACGTGCAGCGTCGGCGTAGCGCCGAACAAGTTCCTCGCCAAGCTTGCCAGCGACCTCGACAAACCCAACGGCCTGACCGTCATCCCCGCCGACCGCGTGGGCGAGATTCTGTCGCCCCTGCCCGTCGGCACGCTCTGGGGCGTCGGCCCGGCCGCACAAAAGCGTTTGGCCCGCTTCGGCATTCGAACGATCGGCGACTTGCGGGAGATGCCGGATTCCTTCTTTTCCAGCCGCAAGTTCGGCGAGCACCTGCGCCGCCTGGCCTTCGGGGTGGACGATCGCCCCGTGGTGCCCGAGCGTAAGGCCAAAAGCATCGGGAGCGAGCAGACGTTCGGCCAAGACATCGCCGACGCCGACGCGCTGCGCGACGTGCTGTTGTCCCAAACCGAGCACGTCGCTCGCCGGCTGCGCCAGTGCGGTCGCGCGGCGCGGTGCGTGACGGTCAAGCTGCGCACGGGCGAAACGTACCGGCAGTTCCACACGGTCGGCCGGCGCTGCACGCTGCGGGAGCCGACGCAGGCGACTGATGCGTTGTGGGCGGCGGCGCGGTCGCTGTTCGACGCCTGGGCGGCCGCGTCACTCGCGCCGCTGCGGCTGATCGGCATGACCGCGGGCGACTTGACCGACCCGCCGCCCCCACCGCAGGCCGGCCTGTTCGACGCCGATGATGTGGGCCGGGCCCGGCGGGCGGCGCGGGTCGATGCCGCCGTGGATGCCATCGTCGCAAAGCTCGGCCCCCGCGCACTGCATCGGGGGCTATCGGACGCGGCGCGGCACCGGGCGGACCGATAAATCGCCCGGCGGTGCCGCCTCTCGCGTGTCTGGGCGAACGCCGCCGACGCTGTGAAGGTTCCGGCGGTGCCGAGGCGATCCAAGCCGTTACAATCGGCCCAACCCGCCCGCCGCTTGCCCCCGCACCTTGCCCGGTTCAACCCCGCCGCCGGTCGCTCCGGTTTTGCCCGTCCCGCTTGGCCCGCCACATGCCCGATTTCCAGGCGAATGCTGCTCCGTCCCCCGACCGCACGCCGTACCTGCGGCTGATCGAGCCCGTGCGCTCGGGCAGTAAAGGTCCGAAGATCGCCCTGCCGCGTCCGATCACCATGATCGGCAGCCGCGCTAAGGCCCGCGTTCACCTCGACAGCTCGACCGTCAGCAAGGCGCACTGCCTCGTCGTCGTGACGCGCGGCGGGGCGTACCTGCGCGACCTGGAAAGCCGCAACGGCACGTTCGTCAACGGCGACGTGGCGACCGAGCGGCCTCTGCGCGACAAGGACATCGTGAAGGTCGGGCGTTTCGTCTTCCGCTACCGCGACCCGCGGCCGATTAGCGAAATCGGCGGTGTCCTGCCCCCGGCGGGCGGAGCGACTCTGCGAATCGCATCGCCCGACGGTGGCGAGCGCGAGGTGGAGATTGAAGGTCTCACCGCCCTGATCGGCCGGCGCAGCCCCGACGTGCAGCTCGATGCCCCCGGCGTGTCCACCGCGCACGCGGCCCTGGTTCGCATCGACGGCTACGGCAGCCCCGATCGCCGCATCACCGACGACGGCTGGGCGATCTACCACCTCGGCGGCCAGCCGACGCTGCTCAACGGCCAGGCCATCGCCCGCGCGGCCGTCGGGTCGAGCGACGCGGTGCAGATCGGGCCGATGCGCCTTTCGCTGCGCGCCGAGGTGGACGCGGAGGCCGACGAGCCCATCGCCGAAGCGGATGAGCCCGTCGCCGAGGTCGAGCCGGAACTCCCCAATCTCGCGGAGAGCACAACGCTCGTTCCCGAGGCACCGGCCGAGCCAGAGCTCGAAACGCTCGTTGAGGCCGGGCCGACCGAGAAGGTATCCGACGAGCCCGAGATGGTCGAGGAGGCCCTGGCGCCCGAGGCACCGGCGGAGGTCGAGGAGCCGGTCGAGGCGTTGGTCGAGGACGAGCCGATCGCGCTGGAACCGGAGCCGGAGGTTGCGCCCGCACCGGAAGCGGAGGCCCAGCCAGAGCTTGAGGTGCCGGACGAAGAGTCGGCGGCGGACGATGTCGAGCCGGAGGCGGATGGGGAGGAGCCGCTGGCGGAACTCGATCTGTCGGTGCTCGACTTCGACCGAGTCCGACCTGCCCCGCTGCCGCCGACTCCCGAGCCGGAGCCGGAGGCCGAAGCGGACGTCGAGCCAGAGCCGGAGGCGGAGCCGAAAGTGGAGGCGGAGGCCCCGCCGGAGCCGGCGTCGGCTGAGCCCGAGCGCCCGCGGCGTCGCCGTGGGCGCCGGTCGCGTCGCGTGGATGTGGCCACGCATCCCGATCCCCTGCCGTTGCCGGACAATCGGTACGGCGGAATCGAGCTACCCGATGCCGCGCCGCCCGCTGCTGCGCAGGCGAATGTCGAGCCGGCGGGCGACGAGGTGGTCGCCGCCCCCGAGCCCGCGTCGGCGGCGGAGGAGTCGGAGGAAGCCGACGAACTGCGGGCGGACGATCTCTCCGTTGGTTGGGCCGCCGGGTTGGAAGAGGCCGTGCGCGAGGCCGCCGAAGAAGCGACGGCATCGGCCGCAGCGGAGCCCGAAGACGACGAGGAATCTCCTGAAACGCCGGACGCCGAACAGGCCGACACACCCGAGGCCGAGCCCGACGCCGTCGCGGCCCCCGAGGTTCTGCCCGCGGGCGAGCCCGACCCCGATGACGCCTTCGCCGCCCTGCCAACCTCCGAAGGGGAAGCGGACAACGAGCGGTTCGAGGACGCGGACGAAGCGGATCTGCTGGCCGAGATCGAGGAGATGTCCGACGGCCTTGGTCTCGTAGACGCGCCGGAGTCGGCCGACGCTTCGCCCCCCGCCCTTGCCGCCGAACCACCGCCGGTTGCGGACGAGTCGGAGGCCGTTGCGGATGAATCGACCGATGTCGTGCCCGCCACGGAGGCGCCCGACCCGCTCGATGATGCCGCGGCCTGGGCGGAAAGTCCGGCGGGATTCTTCGGTGTCGCGCGGCCGCCGCTTTCCGACGAGGCCAAGGAACTCGCACCCGAAGCGAAGGCGGACGAGGAACAGCGGCCCGAACCGTCGGGCCCGCCGTTCGCGCACGACGCCGGCCTGCGCACGCCGTTCGATCCCCCGCCGGCGCGGCCGGACGCTGACGCCACTCCCGAGGCCGACCGTGATGCTGCGGCCGAGTCGCCGCCCGAAGGCTGGTTGGGCGAGGCCGCGCCCGGCGACGCGCTGCACCCGCCGGGCGATGCCCCGCCGACCCAGCCGCCGACCCAGCCGCCCACGAAGCCGCCGCACGATCGCCCGTCGCCGCGCGGCCCTCGCGGGAACCGCTCGCCACGCGGTCGCAAGCCCGTGCGCGTCGGGTTCGGCAGTCAGCCCGAGGCCGCCGAGCCGGGCAACGCTGCCCCGCCGCGCGAGACATCGTTCAGCGCGACCACCGTGGCCGAGCACGAGGCGCGCCAGCAGGCCGAGGCCGAGGCGGCCGACCGGCCCGAGGCGTTCGCGCTCGACCCGTCGGCCGTCATCCCCGAAGCGAGCGGCCTCGTTGGCGCCACCGACGCCTTCTCCCTGGACGCCGCCGAGCCGGCCGACACTGCCGATGACACCTGCTTGGCCGCCGCCTCGGACGATCTCGACGTGCCGGCAGTCGGCAGCTTCCTCCAGACGGTGCGCGAAGGCGTCGGCACCGGCCTGGCCAACGACCGCTTCGACGTGGCGGGCCAACCCGATACCAACGGCCACGCGGCGGCCGTCGCCACCCCCACCACCCCCACCACCCCCGCGCCGCCGGCTCGCGGCAACCGCCCACCCGCGCCCGCCCGCCGGGCCGCCCGCTCGGCCCGGCCGCGCGTGCCGGGGCCACGCGCCGCGCCGAGCGTCGCCCGCCAACCCGTTCACCTGGTCGACGCCGACGAACTGGGCCATCTCGGCCGCCCGCGCTACGGACGTGCTCTCGCGTGGGTGGCGGCGACGGTGCTGCTGGCCGTCCTCGCGGTTGCGGCGGTCCAGACGCTGCTTGTGCCGCAGGCCACGCTCACGCTTCCCGTCACACACGCGTTGCAGCGTGGCATGTCGCTCGACGCGCAGATGAACTTCGAGCGCGAACAGATTACCCAGGTCTACCACCCTGACACCCGCGCCGAGGCCGTCAATATCCTGGGGCGGCGTCACCCGGCGTTGCAGGCCGGCTGGCTCGCCGAGACGCCCGACCCATCGGCCGAAGATCGCACAGTCACCGCCGAATTCGCCGACGCCGACGGGGCTACGCTGCTGCTGTCGATGGCGTCGCAACACCCGGCCGACGACCAGAAGCGACTGGCCGCCCTGGGCGAAGCGCTGACCGCCGCAGGCGATGCGGCGCGAGCGCGCGTCGCCGAGATCCGCAACAACGACAGCGCCCGCGTTCGGCGAAATGCCCAGATCAGGAACGAGCGGAGCACCCTCGCTCGCGAGGCGCAGACCCTGCGCGGCGAGCTGGCGGCGCCGGCTGCGGGATCGCTCGGTACGTCGCTCGACGCCCTGCAAGAGCGGGTGTCGGACACGCTCGAGGAATGGACCGAAGCCGACCGCGCCGCTGCGGCCATCCGCGGAGCACGCCGGGAGCTCGAGGCGACGCCGCCGGGCGAGGGGGACCAGCGGCTCGCGGATCTTGCCGACCGGCTGGTGATGCTGTCGGGTCCCGAGGCCCCCGCCGGCGCGGCCGAGGAGCTTGCCGAAGTGCGCCGGCAGATCGAGCAGCGCGAGGCGGAGTTGCAAGGCCAGCGCGACCGCGACCTGCAAGCGCTTCGCCAGGAGGCCGCCGCCGCCGAAGTAGAATCGCAGCGGGCCCGCCAACGCAACCTCGACGCCCGCGAGGACTTGGCCGCCCGTGAAACCGCCGACGCCCAGCGCCAGCAGCGCCAGCAGCGCCTTGACGAAGTGGTCGAACAGATTGCCGCGCTCGACGCCGAACAGCAGGCCCAGCAAGACGCAGAGTTCCAGGAGCGCTCTCAGCTTCCGAGCCTGGCGTACGCCGAGTCGATCGGAACACCGACGGCAATCTCCGAGCCGGACCGCCGCGGGCAGCTTTCGATCTACGCCGTTATCGCAGTGGTCCTGCTGGGGCTGATCCCGATCTACCTCACGCTCCGCCGGTAGGGCGATTACAATACGCTTGCCCGCGCCGCGCCTGGATTTACTGAGCACTGCGTGGATTATCCGCGTTCTCCCACAACCTCTCGTTAGCCGCCCCGCCTTGCGGGGCGCGGCGGGCGTCGGCGAACGCCCCGCGAGGCGGGGCGGCTAACGAGCATGCGCATGATCCATCGCACTCTCAGTAGCCGCCCGCGGATGGTGACACGGGTCGCGTCGGCGAGACCCGTGTCGGATCACGCGCGAACAGACGCGCGTCTCGCAGACGCGACCCATGCCACCGGGATTGATCGCGGAGTTTTCGAACGGCTCCTAGCGTTCGCCATGGCGAGCGACGAGACGATGAAGGTCAGCGTGCCGCACAAGCTCGGCCGCGACGAGGCCAGGCGGCGGCTGGAACGCGGCCTCGGCAAAGCCGGCGGTGCGTCGTTCGCGACGGTGGACGAACGCTGGACCGGCGACCGCCTCGACTTCACCGTCGCCGCCCTGGGCCAACGCATTTCCGGCTGGGCTGACGTGCGCGACGATCGCGTCGACCTGGAGGTCCGCCTCCCCTGGCTGCTGAAGAAGCTCGCCGAGACCTTCCGTCCGGCGCTCGAGAAGGAAACACGCCGCGCCCTCGAACTGCCGGCGCCGAAGGAAACCGACCGCTCGACCTGACACGTTTGAACGTTCCTGAGATTCTCGGTCACACCTTCGCCCGGCCGTACATTGCTGGGCGATGGGCGAGGCGCCGAGCGATCTTCGACTGCTGCTCAATCACAACGCCGGCGATGAACCAGCGTTCGCGACGCTCGTCCGGCGACACGTCGACCTCGTTCATTCGGCCGCCCGGCGTCGGTGTGGCCGCGACGCCGAGGACGTGACGCAGGCCGTGTTCCTGACGCTGTTGAAGAGGCCGAAGCAGGCGACCCGCGCCGCGCGTCGTCCCGGCGGCCTGGCGGCGTGGCTGCTGGCGACGACGCGGAACCTCTCGAACAACGCCAACCGCCGGCAACGCCGGCGAGACCATCACGAGCGAAAGGCCGGTTCGATGCATGCCTTCACCGCCCACCACGCCGTGGCCAGCGGCGATCCGTCGGCGGCGCTGGCGTGGAGCGAGATTGCCCCGCTGCTCGACGACGCCGTCCTGGCCCTGCCCGCCGCCGACCGGGCGGCGATTCTGCTGAAGTTCTACGAAAATCTGCCGGCCCCGGTGATCGCCCAGCGGCTGGACATCTCCCCCGCCGCCGCGCGCCAGCGCGTGAGCCGCGCGATCGCAAAGCTTCGCCGCAAGCTGTCGAAGCGCGGCATCGAGGTGCCGGCCGCGACGCTGGCGAGCCTGCTCGCCGCCCACGCGACGACGGCGGCCCCCACCACTCTCGCCGCCACCTGCTGCGCCCTCGCCACCGGCGGTGGCGCAACGGCGGCGGCCCTCACCCTTGCGAAAGGAACAACGATGATTCCCCTTCTCCTCAAAGCCGCCGTCGCCACGACGGCCGGCACGCTCGCCGTCGCCGCTGGAATTGCCGGCAGCGATGGTGAGGCAACCTCGAATCAGGCGACCTCTGCTTCAACCACTTCAAGTCCAGCCACGTTCCCGGACACTCCCGAACCGCCGAGCGAAGTGATGGCCGCCACTGACGTTCCCGTACCAACAGCCGAGGATTACCTGCCGCTGGGCGAGGTCGTCACGCGCGTGCTCGCCGACGGCCGTGGCCAACTCGTCGACCTCGACACGGGACGGCAGTACCTCGTCGATCGGTCACGCATGCGAACGCGGATGTCGGACGGCGAATACTTCGAATCACGCGGCATCGACGGGTACGCCTTCGTCAACCCGGATGAGGAGAACGGTCGCATCGACGCGCGAGACGTCATGCTTCGGCCTGCTCCGAGCTCGTGGTGGGACGACGACCATCGGACGCTCGTTGAGCTCGAGCCCCTACGTGTCGAAGGTGCCCTCGAAGCACGGTTGGACAACAACGGCGATCACGACATGAACGCCTACGGCGGTCTGCCACGCACGTGGTTGTTCGTCACGCGCGAGGCCGGGGCAGGCGTCTTGCAGATCGTGGAAACGGACCAACAGCGTGGACGCATGAAGGTCCGCTACAAGCTGCTCGCCCGCGGCCTCCTGCCCAAGCCGCCGGAGGAAGGCCGCGAGGCAACGGGAACTTTCATGGGGCGGCAGGCATTCGTGAGACACCTGACGTATCCGCCGAACGTCGCGTACGAGGGGACGGTGCCAGAGCCCAGGCGGACGATCTCTACCGGTTGGGCAAAGGTGATGCCGGGCCTAACGTTCTTCCCCGCGCAGCGCGATGGACCAGCGGTGCCCACGGTTTTTGAGGCCACCGCCATCCCCGACGCCGGCGAACCGTGGGAGCGCAGCGTGTTCGTAGGGTTCAGCGACGGCAGCGTCCGGCAGATCATCGACGCTGACGAGCTCGAGCAACTTGTGGACGCCGCCGGCGGTCGCGAGGCGGCGATTGAGCCGCGCGTCGTTGAAGAGGACGAACCGGACCGCTGATCCGCCGCGTGGCGTAGCGTCTCGCCATGACCAAGCACGAGCCGTTGGAAGAAGGTGCCCTACGCGTTCGCCTCGGCTCGCTGCCGGGGTGGCACTTCGAGAGGAACGCCGTCGTCAAACGCTTCGAGTTCGGCGACTTCGACGAGACGATGGCCTTCGTCAACAAGCTCGCCGACCTTGCCCGCGAGCGCGGGCATCACCCGGACATGCTGATCTAGCACAAGACCTGCGAGGTCCGCCTGACCACCCACGATGCCGGCGGCGTCACGCAGGCAGACCTTGATAGTGTCGGCGCCATCGATAACCTCCGCCGGGCGTGATGTGTCGTAGGGTGGGCACGGCCCACCTCCGGATCCGATTGGTGGGCCGTGCCCACCCTACGTGGATACGAGTTGGCGGTCGTAGAGGGCGCGGTAGACGTCGCTGGTCTCCAGCAACTCCGCGTGCGTGCCGACGGCCTGCAACTGGCCGTCGTCCATCAGGGCGATGCGGTCGCAGTCGAGGATCGTGCTGAAGCGGTGGGCGATCACAAACGTCGTGCGGCCTTGCATAAGCCGGGAAATGGCGGCTTGGATCAGGTGCTCGCTCTCGGCGTCGACCTGGCTGGTCGCCTCGTCGAGAATCAGGATCGGCGGGTCGCGCAGGATCGCGCGGGCGATGTTCAGCCGCTGGCGTTGCCCGCCGGAGAGGCCGCCGCCGAGGCCGGTGAGTTCGACGTCGTAGCCGCCCTTGTTCAGGATGAACTCGTGCGCCTCCGCCTGCTTCGCGGCCGCCTCGATCTGCTCGCGCGGCGCATCCTGCCGGGCGTACGCGATGTTCTGGGCGATCGTGCCGGGAAAGACGATCGCCTCCTGCGTCACCACGCCAATCAAATCGCGCAGCGCATCGAGCGGCAACTCGCGCACGTCGACCCCATCAATCGCCACCCGCCCTTCGTCCGGGTCGTAAAAGCGCGGGAGCAACGACAGCAACGTCGTCTTCCCACTCCCGTTCCGCCCCACCACCGCCACACTCTGGCCCTTGGTGACGGTGAGCGACACACCATCCAACACCGCCGGCTGCTCGGGCGAGTAGCGGAACGTCACGCGCTCAAAGCTCACGCGCTCAAACTCACCACGGAGACACGGAGGCACGGGGCCTGAAGCCACATCTCTCTTCTCCGTGCCTCCGTGCCTCCGTGGTGAGTTTTCTATGGGAGCGTCAATGTTCTCGAAGATCCGCTGCCCCGCCGCGTTGGCTTTTTGTAGGACGACGTTCAGCTTGCTCACCCGCCGCAGGCTTTCGGCGATCTGGATCAGGCAGCCGAAGACGAGCATCGCGCCCGCCACGCTCAGCGTGCCGCTCGTGCGGACGAGGTAGACCGCGAACGTGACGACCACGCCCAGCGCCAGCACGGCCAGCGTTTCCATCACCGGCGTGCTCATCGCGTCGTACTTGGCGAGCCGAAGCTGGTCGCCCAGCAGGCGGTTCAGGACGGCGCGGATGCGGCCGACCTCGTGGTCTTCGGCGTTGTTGGCCTTCACGACGCGCACGCCGGCGAGGGTGCTTTCGATTTGGCCGAGCAGGGCCGAACTGCTTTGTAAACTCGACCGGCCGGCGCGGCGCATCTTCGTGCCGAACTTCTTCAGCACGACCGCCATCGGCGGGGCGAAGAGGATCACGAAGATCGTCAGCCGCCAGTCGATCCACAGAGCGAACGCCAGCGCGAAGAAGGCGAGGATCGGCTCCTGCACCGCCCGGCCGAGCAGCGTGCGGAAGCCCTCCTGCAATTGGCCGCAGTCGACGGTGATGCGGCTGGTGACGTCGCTCGTGCCCGCTTTGCCGAAGTAGCCCAGCGGCGTGCGGAGTGCGTGGCTGTAGAGGTCGCGGCGCAAATCGTTGATCGCGCTGAGGGCGGCCGTGTTGCTGAGGTATTCCTGCGCGTAGCGAACGACGTTCGCCAGCGCGCTGAGCAGGAAGACGCCGAACATGATCGCCGCCACGGCCCAGACGGGATCGCTCGGCAGGAGGTAGACGAGGCGGCGGAGGAGGCGGAGGTGCCAACGCGTCTCCTTGAGAGTCATGTAGCCAAAGAGACGGTCAACATTGGTGGCAGGATGCGATGAAGGATCGTCGGACGCGGGGGCGAGCAGCGCCTCGTACTGCGTTGCGACTGGAGCATCCGCAAGTGGCCCGGTTGGCCGGCCTGGGTTTCCGTAACTTTGAATCTCATATCCGCGTCCTCGCTCGGTTACGTAAGGCCCGCCGTAGTCGAGCACTTTGAGTTCGCCGGGATCGTCCGCCAGATCGATCCCCCACCGCTGCTCGGCCACCATGCGGTCGACCCACATCTGCGGGGTGTCACCATTGAGCAGCGTCTGCAACACCGGCAGCAACGCCCCGAGGCCGCTGAAGAAGACGCCGCCGGCGAACATCGCGCAGGCGATGCTGATGATGACCAGCTTCTTGTAAGGCCGCAGGTAGGCCGTCGCCCGCCAGAAGTAGACGCGCTTGCCGCGCCTGGGCTTCTTCTTCGCTTGGTATTCGAGAACGTCGGGCATGAGCGAGGGCGGGCGATCGGCTCGTAGCAGAGGCCTCCGGCCTCTGCCCGAAAGCCAGCGACGGGTTCGCTCCTGCGAGTCGGGCAGAGGCTGGAAGCCTCTGCTACGGCGGAGGGCGACGCGGGCCGGTAAGCTTACCGGCCTCACCGACGCCCTTCCGCATGAGCCGAACCACGCCCAATCTCATCCCGCTGAGCCGCCCCGACCTGACCCCCGCCGAGCGCGAGGCCGTTGCCGACGTGTTGGCCAGCGGCGTGCTGACCAGCGGCCCGCAGGTCGAGGCGTTCGAGGAGGCGGTCGCGACCGTCGCCGACCGCACCTTCGCGGTCGCGGTCAACAGCGGGACCTCGGCGTTGCAGTTGGCGTTGCTCGCCGCGGGCGTCGGGCCGGGGGATGAGGTGATCGCCTCGCCCCTGGCCGGCCTCGCGGCGAGCAACGCGATCCTCGCCTGCGGGGCGACGCCGGTCTTCGTCGATGTCGAGCCGCGCAGCCTGAACCTCGACCCCGCACTCGTCGAGGCGAAGCGGTCGGCCGGGACCAAGGCGATTGTCGCCACGAGCACGTTCGGCCATCCCGCGCGGCTCGACGCGCTCGAAGCCGTCGCGCGGCGGAACGAATTGGTGCTGATCGCCGACGCGGGCGAGTCGATCGGCAGCAAGCTCGCCGGCCGCCCCGTGGCCGGCTTCGGCCGCGCGGGCGTGTGCGGCTTCGGCCCCGGCAACACCGTGACCACCGGCGAGGGCGGGGCCGTTGTCACCGATGACGACCGCTTGGCCGAGATCGTCCGCACGCTGCGCGACGAGGGCCGCACCGGCACGCCGCCGCGCCACGCGCGGGCGGGCTTCAACCTGCGGATGGACGAGCTGTCGGCCGCGCTCGGCGTGGCGCAGCTCGCGCGGCTCGACGAACTGCTCGCCGCCCGCGACGCGATCGCCGGGGCGTACATGCAGCGGCTGCTCGACTCGAAGTACGTGACGCTGCCGACTGTCGGCGAGGGGGAGACGGCGGCGTGGTCGAGCTTCGTCGTGCGGCTGAACGACTTGTTCGAGCCGGGCGATCGCGACGCCGCCTGCCGGCTGATGGGCTTGCGCGGCATTGAGTGCGGCGGGAACCTGGCGGCAACGCACCGCGAGCCGCTGCTGGCCGCCACGTCGGCCGCGCACTGCCCGGTGGCCGAGCGAGCAGGCGAGCGGGCGCTGCAGTTGCCGCTCTATGCCGGGCTGTCGTCGGCGGAGGTCGAGCGGATCAGTACGGCGCTGGACGCGACGCTGGAGGACGTGCAACTCAAGCGTGGGCGGCCCGCGTGATTCCCGCGTGATGCTCGGGCGGCGTACACTTGCGTTGTTGGCGGAATCAGGGACGATTCTTGCGGTTTGAGTGTTTGCACGGACGCCATGCTGACCTTGCTCTCATCCTTCCTCGCGACCGCCGCCGGGCCGCGGGTGGACGATCCGGTGGCGATCATCCTCATCGGCGGCGGGCTGCTGATCCTGGTCTACCTGCTGTTCCTCCGCCCCAAGGCCAAGGGAGCCAAACGCCGTAAGGACCCGCTCTCGACGCCCGCGAGCCAGCGCCAGAGCCTGGCGGCGCAGCGATCGACCGAGCGCGAGATGCAGTCGCTTGTACTCGAACTCGAAAGCCTCGCTCGCAAGATGGGCGGGCAGATGGACACAAAGGCGCGCAAGCTCGAGGCTCTCATCGAGCAGAGCGACGAACGCATCGCCCACCTCGAACGCCTGATGAGCCAGGCCAAGGCGGCCGACTTGGCGGATGCGGTCGTCGAAGGGCGCAGCGGTCGGGCCGAGTCGGGCCTCGCGGCGCTGGGCCGGCACAACGACATCTACGCCCTCGCCGACGCCGGCAAATCCCCCGCCGCCATCGCGCAAGAACTCAACCGCCCCGCCGGCGAGATCGAGCTGATCCTGGCGCTGCGGGAGTAGCGGTCAGTCGCGCAGCTTCGCCTCGCGGAGCAGCGCGTCGAGCCACGCGGCATCGTCGTTCGACAGCGGCGGCTCCGGCGGATCGGCGGCATAGTCGATCATCATGTCATAGCCGGCGTCTTCGTAGACGGTGCGCAGGCAGGTGCCGAGGTCCAGCGCCACCTGGCCGTGTTCCGGCAGGAGTGGGATGCCAACGACGGGAACGGCATCGCGGAGTTTCCACGGCCACGCCTGGCGGCGTCGCTTGTTGTCGGCCTGGTTGGCGTCGCGGAAGACGCGGTAATCGGCCGGCTGCATGATGCCTGCGGCGGTCGGCCACTCGCCGGCGCGCAGCAGGTCGATCTCGACCCAGTGCACGCCGCTCGCCACGCAGTCGCGCCGCTTGCGGTCGAAGCTCTCGTGACCGGCCGAGCCGCGCACCTTGTTGGTTGGGCTGACGACCTCGATCACCGTCACCAGTTGCCGCGATGCCGTCTCGCGAATTTCGATGAGCGATTCGCTCAGCTCGTCGGTGAGCAGGTCGGTCACGTCGATCGACTCCGCGACCGCCACCCCCCCGCCGCCCGCCGTGGAGGAGGCCGGCGGATCCCACCGCTGCCGGCCTTGGCTGAGTCGGCGCACGACCATCACGTCGGGCAGGATCAGGTGAACGCCTGGGTCGTCGTTGTCGACGACGTACGTGCGCGACTCCACTTTGGCAAAGTACGTCGGCCGCAACTCTGGGGTGAGCACAGAGCGGACCTGCGTGATGAGATCGTGGTGCACGTCCGGCCAGAGGTCGGGCGCTTCGAGGTACGGGTCCATTCCCGGAAACGGCGACGGCATTATTTTCTCCGGTCGTCACTCGCGTCGCCACCATTCCGAACCATGTTGTTGGCGTTCGGCGGTGTCATCAGACAGGTTCGTTTTCGTTCTAACACGAGCCAGCCACTGTCTCATAGCTTCCGGAGAGATATTCTTCTGGCGAGGAGAGACAAAGGTGTTTAACGAGCGCCTCGACGGTATCTGCGACTGACCTACCCTTGCATTCCGACGTGCTGCCCTCTGCTCTCGCCGTTTTTCTATTAATTTAGGAAGTACCGCAGCCCGCCATTCATCGAGTTCCGCAGGTGTCGCGGCAACTAGAACCGCAGCTCGATCCAGAGAAACGACTTCATTCGCAACTCGAAAGACGCCGTCGAGACCAAGTTTTACACCTCCAACGAGCTTCCGCTTCACAATCGGTTGCCGGGTAGTCTCTGCTTGCTCATGCACGACGTTTCTCGTCCAAAGTACGTCATCGCAAACGTTAGTACTTGGGCCTGCCGTTCCCATCCCGTAATCGTACAACCTAGCCGTCGCTCCCGCAACGGCATGTGACCCTCGTCATTTTGTTACCTGTCCAGCTCCGCCGCAATCACGTTGATGCTGCCGAGCACCGCCACCACGTCGCTGATCGTGTGGCCCTCGATCAGCTTCGGGAACGTCTGATAATTGATGTAGATGCACGGCCGCGTCCGCACGCGCCAGGGAACGTTCGTGCCGTCGCTGACGATGTAGTAGCCGAGCTCGCCGTTGCTCGTCTCGATCCGGCCGTAGGCCTCGCCCTTGGGGGCCTCGAAGCCGCGGTTGGTCATGATCATCTCGAAGTGCTGGATCAACCCTTCGATGCTGCTGTAGACCTCCCCCTTGGGCGGGAGCGTCTCCTTGCCCTCGGGGCTGACGTTCACCGGACCCTCGGGAATTCGGTCGATGAGCTGGCGGATGATGCTCGCCGACTGCTTGATCTCCTCGACCCGCACGAGGTACCGGGCGTAGGCGTCACCGGTCTCCATAATGGGCACCTTGAACTCGACCGGCTGCGCTCCCTGACCGTCCCAGTTGTCGGCGAAGCAGAGGTACGGCTCGGCCTTGCGGAGATCGCGCTTCACGCCGCTGGCGCGGGCCATCGGGCCGGTCAAACTCCAGGCGACGGCGTCCTCCGGGCTGATCACGCCGATGCCGCGCGTGCGCTCGATAAAGATGCGGTTGCGGTTGAGCAGCTTCTCCACGTCCCCCACCGCCTCGGGCAAGCTCTCGTTGACGAACTTCTTCACCATTCGCACGAACGTCGCCTGGTCCGGCAAATCCTGGTTCAGCCCGCCGACGCGCGTCCAGCCGGTGTGATACCGCTGGCCGGTCATGTACTCGACAATGTCGTAGATGAACTCCCGCTGGTTGAAGCCATATAGGAAGCTTGTGAACGCCCCCAGATCCAGCCCTGCCGCGCCGACGCACAGCAGGTGGCTTTGAATGCGCCCCAGCTCGCCGGCGAGCGTCCGCAGCACTTTGCAACGCGGCGTGAGCTCCACGCCCATCAGCCGCTCGGCCGCGTCGTGCCAGGCGAGCTCGTTGTAGATCGGGGCCGAGTAGTCCATCCGGTCGACGATAGTGACGTACTGGTTGTAATTGAGGTGCTCGCCGAGCTTCTCGAAGCCGCTGTGCAGGTAGCCGATGTGGGGCGTGCACTTGACCACGCGCTCGCCGTCGATCTCGAGGACGAGGCGCAGCGTGGTGTGCGTGGCCGGGTGCTGCGGGCCGAAGTTGAGGGTCCAGCGATTGGAGCCGGTCCCCCCGCCGCTCTGGTCGTTGAGGTCGGGGAGCAGTTCGCTGGGGGCTTCGAGCGTGTAGGGCATCGTGCGGGACTCGCGCGGGACGGGGCGGGGAAGGCGACGACACTATAGTATCGCGGCGAAAGCTCCCGCTTAGCGGGTTAGATGACCGTTGGACATACGAAGCATAAATAGCGAGATGCTTTCCATCCGAGTGGACGTGCCGCATTTTCCAGCTGCCTACGTCAAGTCATGCCGCCAATCGGGCCGGTTCGGGCAGCGCCATCCTGGCACGCTCATCGGTGCACATCGGACCACCAGTAGATTCCTGATTTGTGGTGGCTCCACGTGGAGCCGTACACTGCGGGCATGGCCAAGAAGAAGAACGGCGACAAGGGGCGTGACGCAGCCCGCAACGATCCCACGCCCAAGCCCGCGACGAAAAGTCGCCTTGGGCGCGGGCTGAGCAGCCTGATGCAGGTGGACGCCGCCCCACCACCACCACCACCCGATGCGCCGGTGCGGCGCGAGGTTGCGCCGCACGAAGAACCCGCGGCCGCACAGGAGCGACTGCGCGATCTGCCGGTGGAAGCGATCAAGCCGAATCCGTCGCAGCCCCGGCGGACGTTCGATCCCACGTCGCTGGCAGAACTCGCCACCTCGCTCAAGAACACCGGCGTGATCCAGCCGCTCGTGGTGCGTGCAGATGGGGCCCACTTTGTGCTGATCGCGGGCGAGCGCCGCCTGCGGGCGGCCAAGCTGGCGGGGTTGACCACCATCCCCTGCCTCATCCGCACGGCCACGGAACTGGAACAGGCGGAGCTTGCACTCGTTGAGAACATCCAGCGGGAAGACCTGAACCCGATTGATCGAGGCGAAGCGTATCGGACGTTGCAGCGGCAGCTTGGCGTGAGCCAGCGCGAGCTGGCCGAGCGGTTGGGCGAGGAGCGTGGGTCGATCTCGAACTTCATCCGCTTGCTCGATCTGGCCGAGCCGGTGCGCGATCTTGTGCGGGCGGGCGACTTGCCCCTCGGCCACGCGAAGGTGCTGGCGGGCGTGCCGGAGGCGTCGGAGCAGGTGCGTCTCGCCGAGCTGGTGCGATCGCAGAAGTTGACCGTTCGCAACCTGGAACGGCTGATCGAGACCGGCCTCGCCCCATCCCGCCAAGCCGATGCCAGCACCGACCGGGAAAGCCGCGCCCGCTACCTGGCCGACCTGAGCGACACGCTTGGCGAAAAGATTGGCACGAAGTGCACCGTCAAAGCCGCCGGTTCCAGCGGATACAAGCTGACGCTTCACCTCAAGAACGCGGACCAATTCGACGCCCTGATGCGGCGGCTGGACATCAAGATGGAGTAGACGCTCAGCGGCTCCACGTGGAGCCGCATTCAGTTCTTCGTGCCAAGCACAAGGCGAAGGAGACGGAAGCGCGAGACTTGGCTCCATGTGGAGCCACCGACGGGTGCCGCGGGAGGCGAAGCGGAAGCGGGGGGAGGTCGTTCGGCACCGCAACGCTCTAAGGCGTGACGGGCGGGAGAGTTGCAGTCAACCCGCTGCGGGAGGCCATCGACCTTGCCCCGCGAACACTTTCGCTCGGCACGCTTCCTGCGACGCGAACGCACCATCAGTCTAAACTCGCGAGCCGTGTACCCATCGCCTCGCCAGTTACGACCTTGCCTGCGGCCTGGCGGGTACGGGGTCCTATCGAGAAAGTCAGGCGACAGTGCTATTCCCGAAAGCGGCCCAAACGGTCGTCGATGAGCTAGCGTCGCACGGCGGTCTGGTGGCACGGGTCGCGTCGGCGAGACCCGTGTTGGCCAAGCGGACAACCTGACACGGATCTCGCATACGCGACCCGTGCCACCGTGCCATCCCGTGGACTGGACGTTGCTCGAGTCAAGTGGCATGAACAGCATCGTGAGACACCGCAGTAAGCTTCGAGAAACGGCTTGAACTGGCTCCACGTGGAGCAATCAGCATACAGCCGCAGAACCCTCGGTTGCGACACGTCGAGAGCGGTTGAATGTGGCTCGCAGCCACCGCGTCTGCCGTAGGGTGGACACGGCCCACAATCCCGATTCAGAGATGGGCCGTGCCCAACCTACAGCAGACGCGGTGGCTGCGAGCTCCATTGATGCGTGCGATCGTCTGTTTGCCAACTAGCAGATCGAGTTGCCGATTCGTCGCCGTTTCGCTACGTTATTGGACAGCCGCGTTCCCAGCACATTTGGAACGTGTCGCTCGTCCCACACCTCGAAACCGCCGGAGCATCGCATGCCACAACGCCACACCCGTCGTACATCTGTTTGCCTCACCGCCGCCGCCGCTGTGGCCGCGATGGCTTTGGCCGCCCCATTGGCGGTTCCCGCCACCGCCAACGCCGCCGCCGTGGTTCAGCAGGAGGCGACCGTCAAGGTCGGCGATCCCGCGCCGCCGCTCGTTAACGGCGAGTACGTGAAGGGCGAGCCCGTGAAGGAGTTCGAGAAGGGCAAGGTCTACGTTATGGAGTTCTGGGCCACCTGGTGCGGTCCCTGCATCGCCGCGATCCCGCACGTCACCGAGCTGCAGGAGAAGTACAAGGACGACGGATTGATCGTCATTGGGCAGAATGTTTGGGAAAACGACGAGGCCGCCGTCAAACCGTTCGTGGAGAACATGGGCGACAAGATGGGCTACCGCGTCGCCTACGACGACGGCGGCAAGATGGCCGAGCAGTGGATGCGTGCGGCGGGGCAGAACGGCATCCCGGCGTCGTTCATCATCGACCGCGAGGGCAAGATCGCATGGATCGGCCACCCGATGTCGATGGACGGCCCGCTCGAGAAGGTGCTCGCCGGGAACTTCGACGCAAAGGCGGAGGCCGAAAAGGCGAAGAAGACCGAGCAGCTCGGCATGCAGATCAGCCAGGCGATGCAGGCCGGCGAGACGGACAAGGCCGTGAAGCTGCTCGACCAGTACGCGGAGATGAACCCGCAGATGGCGGGGCAGATCGAGGTCGCCAAGTTCAACATCCTGCTCGAGGCCGAGAAGTACGACGATGCCTACGCGATGGCGGGGCCGATCATCGAGAAGTCCGAGGATCCTGCGATGCTCAACGAGATGGCGTGGATGATCGTGATGCCCGACTCGCCCGTCAAGCAGCAGGACCTCGACGTCGCCATGAAGGCGGCCGAGAAGTCGGTGAAGCTGTCGGAGAAGGAGGACGGCGACACGCGGTCGGCCGGCATCGACACGCTGGCGCGGGTCCATTTCCTCAAGGGCGACGTCGCGAAGGCCGCCGAACTGCAACAGCAGGCGATTGATCTGGTCGAGACGCCGGAACTGAAGCGCCAGCTTCAGGAGACGATGCGCGAATACCAAGGTGAGGCGATGTAGTCGATCGCCCGCGACATCATCCGTATTCAAACGGCCGCCCGCACCCGCGGGCGGCCGTTTGTGTCAGTGCCGAAAGTGCCGCCGACCGGTGAAGATCATGGCGGCGCCGCGCTCGTTGACGAGGTCGATCGTCTCCTGGTCGCGCTTGCTGCCGCCGGGTTGAACGATGGCCGTCACGCCCGCGTCGAGCAGGGCGGCGGGGCCGTCGGGGAAGGGGAAGAACGCATCACTCGCCGCGACGGCACCTTTCACCCGCTCGCCCGCCTTCTTCACCGCCTGCTCGGCGGCGGCGACGCGATCGACCTGCCCGCCGCCGATGCCGTAGGTGCCGTGCTCGCCGCCGATGACGACGGCGTTGCTCTTGACGTGCTTGCAGGCGAGCCAGTTGAACCTGAGGGCCGCCAGTTCGGTGTCGGTGGGTTGACGCTTGCTGACAACCTTCCATTCGTCCTCGATCACGCCGACGAGGTCGCGTTGCTGTACGAGGCGGCCGCCGACGATGTGATGACTCCAGTCGCTCTCCTTCTCGCCGCCGTGCGTGAGCATCGGCCCGACTTCGAGCAGGCGGACGTTCGCCCAGCGGTCCTTCAGCAGGGCGAGGGCGGCATCGTCGAAGCGTGGGGCGACGATGACTTCAAGGAACTTCTGCCCGTCGACCATCGCCCGTGCGGCCGCCTCGTCGATTGGGTGATTCACCGCCAGCACTCCTCCGAACGCGGCGAGCGGGTCACTCCCGTACGCCCGCTTGAACGCCTCAGCGACGTTCTGGCCAATGCCGACGCCGCAAGGCGTCGCGTGCTTCACGATGCTGCACGCCGATGCGCTGCCGTGGCCGGACCATTCCTTCACCACATTGAGCGCCGCGTCGGCGTCGAGCAGGTTGATGTATCCGAGATCCTTCCCGTGGTGCTGTGTGGCGTGGGCGACGCTGGCTTCGTCGGGCTTCCAAGGAAGCGGGTCGAGTCTCGCCGTCTGGTGAGGGTTCTCGCCGTAGCGCAGATCCACGTGTGGCAGGAAGGCGAGCGAGCCGTCTTCGCGGAACCGATCACTTTGATCTGGATCAAGAAAGCGCTTGATCGCGAAGTCGTAATCGTGCGTGAGTGTGAAGGCGGCAAATGCAGCACCCTTGCGCAGCACACGGCTCGACCGGCCACCGTTCTCGCGCAGATCTTCGAGGTGAGACTCGTACTGATCCGGTCGGGTGGTTACCAACACCCGCGCGTGGTTCTTCGCCGCCGACCTCAGCATGCTCGGGCCGCCGATGTCGATGTTCTCGATGGCCTCTTCGTACGTCACGTCCGGCTTGGCGACCGTCTGCTCAAAGGGGTACAGGTTCACGACGACCAGGTCGATCGGCTCGATGCCGTGCTCGGCCATCACGGCCTCATCTTCCGGCAGGCGGCCGAGGAGGGCGCCGTGGACCTTGGGGTGCAGCGTCTTCACGCGGCCGTCCATCATTTCGGGGAAGCCGGTGACGTCGCTCACGTCCGTCACGGGCAGGCCGGCGTCGCGCAGGGTCTGGGCGGTGCCGCCGGTGCTGAGGAGTTCGACGCCGAACTCGGTGTGCAGGGCGCGGGCGAAGTCGGCGAGGCCGGTCTTGTCGCTCACGCTCAGCAGGGCGCGCTTGACGGGGACGAGGTTGGGGGCGTCGGGCACGCGCGAAGGGTAGGGGAGTTTGGGTCCTCGCACGAGAGAGCCCAGCCGCAAAGCGACTGGGCGTTCGGGGAGAGTCAAGTCATTCGGGGAGAGTCAAGTCATTCGGGGAGAGTCGAGTTGCTCGGGGAGAGTCGAGTTGCTCGGGGAGAGTCGAGTTGCTCGGGGAGAGTCGAGTTGCTCGGGGAGAGTCGAGTTGCTCGGGGAGAGTCGAGTTGCTCGGGGAGAGTCGAGTTGCTCGGGGAGAGTCGAGTTGCTCGGGAAGGGTCGAGGTGGTTGAACGCTGCTCGCTCGTTGGGGGAACTCGTGTGAGTGGGGAACGGTTGTTAGCGGGACGGGGTGTTGGTTTCGATGGGGGTGTCGGGGCGGTTGCCGTACTCGTGCCAGCTTGCGTCGTAGACGACGATGTTCTCGTAGCCCAGGTCGCGCAGGAGCAGGTAGGGGAGGCTCACGCGCGTGCTCGTCTGGCAGTAGAGCACGATCGGGCGGTTCGCCGCCTTGGCCGCCGGCAGGCCGTGGGCGGCGAACAGGGCTTCAATCTCCTCGCGCGGCTTGAGCGTCTTGTCGGCGTCGAGCAGTTCGGCGTAGTCGGCGTGAACCGCCCCAGGAATGCGGCCGCCGCGGGCATTGTCACGCAGCTCCGTTCCCTCGAACTCCGCGAGCGACCGCGTGTCGTAGAACAGCGGAGCACCCGACTCGACGCCGGCGACAACGTCATCCACCGTCCAGACGAAGCCTTCGCGCGGCGACGCCTCGTACCGCGCGGGCGGCAGGGTGTTCGGCTGCGATTCGATGGGGCCGTCGATCTTCGCCCATTCGGTCATGCCGATGCCGTCGAGGAAACGAACGTTGTCGTGGCCGAGCCAGTCGAGCAGCATCGCGGGAACGGTGCCGTCGCCCTTGCCGCCGTGGTTGCCGTAAAGCACGACGGGCGTGTCGCGGGTCAAGCCGGCGTCGCCGAGGAGGCGCTCGTAGCGGAGCACGTCGGGCGAGCCGTCCGGCAGGCGGAAGACGTACTGCGAGTCGCCCTCGCCTGGCTTTGCCTTGCCGGTCCGCAGAGTTTCGCCCGGCAGGTTGATGGCGTCAGGAATGTGCCCCGCGGCGTATTCGTCTGACGAGCGGACATCGACGACAACCAACTCCGGCGTCGCCTCGCGCAGTTGCTCCAGCTCAGCGGCGGTGACGAACGTGTCAAAGCCGCTCGTGTTCGCGGGAGCGTGGGCGGCCACTTCAAGCGTGGCATTGGTCGCCTGCACGTCGGCGGATCGATCACACCCAGCAGCAAGCAGGGCGGCGGCGAGCAGGGAGAACGAGAGGATCGGCTTGAACATGGATAACTCCTACGGGTTTGTGGGTTTTAACCGTAGCCCATCATCAGGCGACGAGTCAACCGCGTAGCCGGGACAGCGCAAACGTGAAAGCAAACCTCGTTGCCACGCGATGCTGGCGGAGGCGGATGGAGGCTTCCGTCCGCGGACCAGCGTTGCGTGGCAACGCGGTTTGGGAGCTAGAGCAACGGTCGGTGGTAGCCGCGAATCAAGCGGCATGAGAGGACGCAAGCGGCTCTAGGTAGCACGGACATTCGCCTCACGCGGTCACCCCCGCCGCGAGCTAGACGAAGCTAGCGAAGTTGGCGGCCTTCTTCTCGCAGGCGCGTCGCCACCCGCCGGCACGCCTTGATCCGGCGGAAGACGCGCTCGATCCCGTTGCGGCGCCTGTACCGGCTGCGGTCGTAGCGGCGACGTCGCTTGCGGGTCGGGTTGGGCTTGATGCAGGCGCGGCCACGCCTGCCGCGCCTGCCGCGCCTGCCGCGGATCAAGGCCCGCAGGGCGTCGCTGTCGTAGGCGGCGTCGGCCAGCACGTCCCGCGGCCGCAGGCCTTCCAGCAGCGCCGCCGCCTGCGGGCAGTCGCCCTTCTGGCCGGGTGTGACGGCCAGGTTCAACAGCCGGCCGGTCACGCCGCAGACGGCCGCGTGCAGCTTCGTCGTCAGCCCGCCGCGGCTGCGGCCAAGACACCGCCGCGTGTCGGCGTCGCTTCGCGTGTCGGCGTCGCTTCGCGTGTCGGCGTCGCTTTTTTCTCGCCCGCCAACCGGCGGCCGGTCGAGGCCGTCGGGTGGGCCTTGACGCTCGTCGAGTCGAGCTGGCCTTGACGCTCGTCGAGTCGAGCTGGCCTTGACGCTCGTCGAGTCGAGCTGGCCTTGACGCTCGTCGAGTCGAGCTGCACCTCGTCCTCCCCGCCCGCCAGGTCTGTGTCGCCCAACGCACGCCCAACGCACGCCCAACGCACGCCCAACGCACGCCCGACCCGCTCCCACACGCCCGCCGCAGCCCAGCGGTCGTAGCGCTTCCAGATCGAGTTGGGCTTGCCGAAGCGCTCGGGCGAGTCGGTGGAGGGCGAGCCCTCCACCGGCCCAGGGCACGCCGGTCTTGAGCACATCTATAGCAGGCGTTGACGAAGGTGCGGTTGTCGGCGGCGGTGCGGCCGGGGTCGGTGGCCTTGCCGGGCAGCAGGTCCTAGATCCGCTCCCACTGCGCGTCGGCCAGCTCGTCGGCCAGCTCGTGGCGTCATCTCATGCGGCTATGCTGCGAGAACTCGGCCCATCGCGCTGCGCCTAAATGTCGGTACCACCTAGAGCAGTTGAACCTTGAACGTAGCGTCCGCCTCAGGACCAAGCCACGTTGCTACGCAACGCGGCTTGGTCCGCTACGAATCAACTTTAGTCGCGCTAGTACCGGAAGATCGCCGCGACGCCGGTGCTGCTGGGGAAGTTCTCGCCGGCAAGCACGCGCACCTTGCCGCCGGTGCGGAGGACGCGCTCGGCGAGGTCGTCGAGCACGTCGTCGACGTCGGCGTCGTTCTCGTCGGCCTTTTTGAACTGGCCGGTCTCGGGGTCGATGCGGCCGCCCACGCTTTTGTCGGCGTCGACGAGCAGCGTCTGCACGCGCCCCGCGACCGCGGCCTCGGCGACCTTGGCCACGTCGTCGCTGCCCTGCTGCTGCGCCTTTGCGGTGCCGAACTGCTCGACCGTCTCCGCCACCTGCTTCTCGAAGGCGGGGCGGATAATGTCGCGCATCTCCTCGAGCAGCCGGGCCTCGTCGACCTCGACGGCGTCCGGATTTACGCGCGGGCCGGCCTTCACCAGCCGCGGGTGGTGGCTGGCTTTGAAAAAGCGGTCGTGGTACTCGGTCACGCCCGCGAAGTAGAGCGGCAACTCGCCCCCGCGGCCGTGGTAGTCGTAGACGGCCTTGTCGACGGCCCGGAAGAAGCGATCGAGGTCGTTGTCGCGGTCGTCGGAGTTGTCGTGGTGGCCGTGGAACATGCCGCTGTGGGCCATCCCGCCGTAGCTGTTGACGTTGAGGTGGCCGCGCACCTGCCCGCCGAGGGCGTCGATCACGCTGTTGGGCACATCGGCGTGAAGCGGCACCTCGGCGATAGAGTCCAAGTCACCCTCGTAGAGCGTGACCGTCTTCTGCGTCACCGCCAGCAACTGGTAACGGCTGGCGTCCTGGAGCAAACGGACCAGCGGCTTGACGTGGAAACTGTCGGCAACGGCGGCCTTCTCCTCGACGGGTCGGCCCAGCCGCACGAAGTACGTCTTGCCCCCGCCCTGGAAGACGGCCAGCCCGGCCGTTTGGTGCTGCCAGAACTGGTTGTCCTCGCCCACGCCCTCGAGGCCGGCCACGAGATTACCCGCCTCGTCGCCATAGCCGCTGGCGAGTTCGTCGCGGGCGCTCTTGAGCAGGCTCTTGAAGCGGATGCCGTTCTTGCGCGTGTCGGCCCCCTTCTTCTCGGTCGGCAAATAGAGCGAGAGGTAGGGCCCGTTTGCGGCGTCGGCCTCGAGCAGATCGTTCAGCAGCGACTGGTCGAGCGGGCGAAGGTGGTCACGCGGATCAAGTGGAGTCGACATAGGTTGATTACCCTAGACGCCTCCCCTCCGCGGCGCGAACAAGCAAAGCCGCGTTCACAAAGCCATGTTCACCCTCCGCTCCGCGACGTGGTAGCCTGCCGCAGATGCGCATCTCCGATGTCGAGGCGATCGTCACGCGGCCGGGGCGGAACTTTGTGCTGGTGAAGGTCGCCACCGACACAGGACTTGTCGGGTGGGGCGACGCGACGTTGAACGGGCGCGAACTGGCCGTCGCGAGTTACGTGAACGATCACCTCAAGCCGCTGCTCGTCGGCGAGGATCCGCTGCGGATCGAGCATTTGTGGCAGGCGCTGTACGTTGGCGCGTACTGGCGGGGCGGCCCGGTGCAGAATTCGGCGCTGGCCGGCGTGGACATGGCGCTGTGGGACATCCTCGGCAAGGAGGCGGGCCAGCCGGTCTACCAACTGCTCGGCGGGCGCTGCCGCGATTACGTCACGCCGTACGTCCACGCGAGCGACGTCGACCACGCGGGCCTCGTCACGAAGGTGAAGGCGTATCGGGAGCAGGGGTTCACGCACATCCGCATCCAGATGCAGTCGGCCGAGGGCAGCGCGTACGGCGAGGCGCCGCACCGGCCGCGTGGGTCGACACCGACGCCAACGCAAGCGAAGCGAACGGCCGCCACGCCGGAGGAGACGCAGCTTCCACTCGTGCAGGGAGACTTGCCGTTCGTGGGGAACTTCGATCCGTCGACGTACCTGCGCAACGTGCCCGCGATGTTCGCTGCCATTCGCGATGCCGTGGGGGAGGGGGTCGAACTGCTGCACGATGTTCACCACCGGCTGACCCCGACGCAGGCAGCCCGGCTGGCGAAGGATTTGGAGCCGTATCGCCCGTTCTTCCTGGAAGACGCGGTTGCCCCGGAGCTCGCGGCGCACCTCGATCAAGTCCGCGCCGCCAGCACGACGCCGCTGGCGCTGGGCGAAGGGTTGTTCGATATTCAGCAGTGTTTGCCGCTGATTCACGGGCGGCTGATCGACTACCTGCGGTGCGACCTCGGCCACATCGGCGGGATCACGGCGGCGCGAAAGCTCGCAGCGCACGCGGAGCCGTTCGCGGTGAAGTCGGCCTGGCACGGCCCGCCGGACTTGTCGCCGATCGGCCACGCGGCGAACGTCCACGTCGACCTGGCCATTCCGAACTTTGGCGTGCAGGAGTGGGTCGATCACCGCCGCGGCGACGCCGGCAAGGAGGCGGCGGCCGTCTTCCAAGGCGGCGTGACGTGCGAGGGCGGCGTGCTGGACATCGACACCACGCCGGGGCTGGGCGTCACGGTCGATGAGTCGGCAGCGCGGAAGCTGGCGTACGAGCGGGCGTACCTGCCGGTCGTTCGGCTGGAGGACGGAACGGTGCATCCATGGTGACGCGGACTGCGTAAGGTGTCGACCCGCCCCACCTGCTTGCCGCCGCGGGGCGGCCTCGCTACACCGACACTGCCGTGACCCTCAGCCTGCTCTTCGCCGACGCCGCCGCCGACCTCCAAGCGTCGGGCGGTGACGGCGGGGCCTGGCACGACGCCGCCTGGTGGGGCATGACGTGGCGGGCGCTGGTGGCGATCACGCTGTTGGCGCTGAACGGCTTCTTCGTCGCCGCAGAGTTCGCTGCCGTGGGCGCCCGCGCCAGCCGCTTGCAGGAGATCGCCAAGGAATCGTTGCCGGCTCGGTGGGGGCTGACGATCAAGCACAAGCTCGACCTTTACCTGTCGACGTGCCAGCTCGGCATCACCATCGCGAGCCTCGGCCTGGGGTACGTGGTCGAGCCGGCGGTGGCGCCGCTGTTCGAGCCGGTGCTGGGCTGGTTCGGCATCGCCGACGTCTTCGGCGACCACGTGCTGGCCGGCGGCATCGCGCTATTGCTGATGACGGCGTTGCACGTGGTCGTGGGCGAGGTCGCGCCAAAGAACCTGGCGATTTTCTACCCGGACCGCCTGCTGCCGATTTTGAGCATCCCGCTCGTGCTGTTCACCGGCATGGCTTACCCGGCGATCTGGCTGCTCAACAGTGCCAGCAACCTGCTGCTGCGCGCGGTCGGCGTGCCGGTGGAGGAGGCCAGCCACGGCGCCTTGCCGCACACGGCCGACGAGCTGCGCGGCCTGCTGCGTCAGGCAACCGAGGCGGGCGTCATCGAGCAGGGCAACGCCCAGTTGCTCACGGGCGCCTTCGACTTCGGCGGCCTGAAGATCAGGCAGATTATGACCCCGCGCGTCGACGTCGACTACCTGCTCACCGACGCGCCCATCAACGACATTCTGCGCAAGGTGCAGACGAGCGAGTACACGCGGCTGCCGTTGTGCGAGAAGGACCTCGACCACGTCGTGGGCCTGGTCCACATGAAGGATTTGTTCGTGCAGCTCCACCTGTCGACGGGCCGGCTGAAGTTCGCGGAGGAGACGACGCCCGAGGGAGAAGCCATCGCGATCGCCGGCGGGCTGCCGGGGAGCGAGACGCACGTGATCGGCAGCGGGACGGTTGATTTGCCGACGGTGCGGCGTGAGATCCTGTTCATTCCCGAACTGCTGCCCGTCGCCAAGGCGCTCAAGCAGATGCAGGAGGCCAAGACGCACATGGGCGTGGTCGTCGACGAGTACGGCGGCACGACGGGCGTGGTGACGATGGAGGACATCGTCGAGCAGATTGTCGGCGACATCGAGGACGAGTTCGACATCGAGCAGCAGCCAGACTCCCGCTTCGCGAAGGAGGGGGAGATGTTCCGGGCCGTGGGCAACTTCCCGCTCCACGAGCTGCGCGACCACCTGCCCCTGGGCGAGTGGCAACCGCCCGAGGATGTCGACACGCTCGGCGGCTACGTCACCGCCAAGCTCGGCCGCTGGCCCCGGCGCGGCGACACGGCCCCGCTGGGCGACAAGCAGCACTCCTACACCGTGCGCGTCACCGCCGTCGGCGAGGACCGCCAGATGACGCTGCTGATCGGCCCGGAAACCCAGCAGCAAGCCCGCGACGACGGCCCCGGCGAAGCGTGAGCGCGTCAGAGCAACGCAACCCCCACCCGATCCGCCGCGGCGCGCAGGTTCTTGTCGAACGTCAGCAGCGGCAGCCCACGCTCAACGGCGAGGTACAGGTAGGTGGCGTCGTAGCTGGAGAGCTGATGCGGGCGGGCGAAATCAAGGAAGGCTTGCGGATCAGCCAACGTGCTTCCTGTAACCACCTCAACATCCAGCTGTGCCAACAGGGTCAGCGCATCGGACGAGTCCACGGCTGTTGCTCGCTTCTGGCGTTCACGCACGAGAAGCGTATTGAGGATCTCGAGCGGCCAAAGGTTGGGAACCACAAGTCCACCCTGGTCTAGCCACTTGCCGGCTCGCTCGCCCTGCGGCTCGCGCAGTAGCCATGCGAGGCACACGTTGGCATCGACTACGAATCCATTGCCACGACTCATCGGCGGCCCTCGTTGATCGCATCGCGAATTTCCTGCATTGTCGCGGGTTGAAGCCGCTCACGCAGCTCACGCAGCCCGGCCATCGCCGCTGCATGCCGCCTCCGGATTTCGACTTCAGGTTCTCGTTCCGACGCTCTGTCAGGACCAATGCGAACGATGGGCCCTTCGTCATCAACGACGGTGATGCGCTCGCCCGTGCGCCGCGATTCCGCCACGAGTTCCAACAGCCGCGTCGCGGCCTCGGCGAGGGGGACGGTCTTCATTCCCGCAGTCTACCGCGCCCGTCAATCCCGACGCCGCTTGTGTTGTAAGCCAAACGGCAGCTCCGGCGGCTTCGGGAAGCCGCGGGCGGCGCGGTCGTGACCGTCACGCACCAGGTCCACCGCCTTCAGCACGTCGGCGGCGTCCCGGTTATCCCGGCCCGCCTCGATTGCCAGCAAACCGCTCAGCCGCAGCACCTCGCGGAGATGCGCGAAGCTCAGCCCGTCGGCCTTGTCGGCCGCTTTGCCGCGCGTCTCGTCGGGCAGGTCCGGCAGGTTCCTGTCGAGGAACTGGCGGCGCAGGCCCGTGTTCGGGTTGGGCAGCTCGATCGTCACGTCGAACCGGCCGGGCCGGTTGTTGACCGCCGGGTCGAGTTGCTCGGGGTGATTGGTCGTCGCCAGCAACAGAAGGCCCTTGGCGTCTTGGCGCTCGATGCCGTCGAGCAGGTTCAGAAACTGCGCGACATCCACCTGCTTGAGCAGCCAGTTGAGATCCTCGATCACCAGCGCCGCCGGCGCCTGCTGCTGCCAGCGGTCGATCACGCGGCGCACGGCGCGGTCGTCCACCTCGCGGTCGCTGCGCATCAGCAGGAACGGAATCTTGGGCAGCCGCCCGCCGATCATGCGGATCAGGCTCGTCTTGCCGTTGCCCGGCGGCCCGTGCAGGAGCACGCCGCGGCGGTAGGGAACGTCCAGCTTCTTGTACAGCCGGCGCACCTTCGGCTTGAAGAACCCGAGCACGTCGCGGTCGATCTGTTCCTGCAGCGCCGCCGCGACGACGAGCTCCTTGCCGGCGTTGCGCTTGCGGTTCACGCGCGGCCCGTCCTGCGAGGCGGCGCCGCGGACGATCTGCCAGACGGCCGTCGTGCCGCCGTGGCGAATCTCGCGGACGCGCTCTCGCAGCGCGTCGTACGCCTCGGGCCCGCTCGTCGCCGCGAGCCAAAGCGTGTCGGCCGTGTTGAACTCTGGGTCGATCCAGTACCACCGCGCCACGGCCACGCCCCACGCCTCGAGCATCAGGAAGCCAGGCCCGTAGAACCCGCCGGGGTTCTGCGCGTCGCTGTCGCTGTTGCGCACCGTCGGCTGCCGACCGGTGGCGCGGCTCAGCGTCGGGGGCGGATCCCACGTCGGCACGGGCTGCCCCTCGTCGACGAGGACACCGAGGTGGCGGTCGATCTCGTAGATCTCGTCGTCGGGCGAGTGCAGCACCGTCCAGTCGCCGCAGCCGCGCGCCTCGAGCCAGGCGACGAAGTCGGCCACGGCACGCTCGGTCAGCACCAGGTGCGGCGGCAGACCCTCGGGATCGCGGCGTTCCCCCTGTGCAGCGATGGGCGCATCGGCGGGCGCATCGGCACCCGGCAGGCGGCCGAGGATTTCGGGCTGCCCGTCCGGCTCGACGTCGGTCGCCTTGCGATGCTGGCTGCGGTTGGTGGCCATTTCTTGGCGAAAACTCGGGACAAACAAAGGCCGCCGACTCGGCGCGGGGCGAACCCCGCGGGAAGCGGCGGCGGAAGGGGGGAGCGTAGGCAGGACCCGCGACGAATCAACCGGCCTCCGACGCGGCGGCACCACCGTGGAAATCGCCGGACTCTGTCACCGCCGCGATCGACCGTACATTTTCCTGGCAGTGGCACACGCCGTCGCCGAATCCTCAACGCTCGCCCGGCACGATGGTGATCTACTGCGCCGCTTCGCCCGCGACGGCGACGACTTGGCCTTCGCCGCCGTCGTGCAACGCCACGCCGGCCTCGTCCTCGCCGCGGCCCGGCGTCGCACGGATGACGGCCACCGCGCCGAGGACGTCGCCCAGGCCGCCTTCATCGTGCTCGCGAAGAAAGCCCGCCGCCTGACCCGCCACGCGACGGTCGGGCCGTGGCTGCTCAAGACGGTGCAGCTCGCGGCCAACAACGCGAACAAGGTTGACCGCCGCCGGCGCCGCCACGAGCAACGCGCCGCGCAGGAGACCTCCACCCGTTCGACCATGCACACCGACCACGCCGCCGGCCCAGACCCCGCCGAGGTGCTCGCCTGGCGCGAGGTTCGCCCGATCCTTGATGACTGCGTGCTGCGCCTTTCGCGCGACGACCAGGTCGCCGTGACGCTGCGCCACTTCGAGGGGCGCGGCATCGACGAGGTCGCTGCGGCACTGAACGTCTCGCGCGACGCCGCCAAGCAGCGCGTCAGCCGGGCGACGGGGCGCCTGCGCGACCTGCTCGACCGGCGCGGCGTGAGCCTGGCCACCACGACCCTCGCCGGCCTGCTCGCCGCCCGCGCGGCGGGGCATGCGCCGGCCCACCTGATCTCCGCCGCCACCCGCGCCGCGCTGTCGCCGGCCGCCGGATCGGCCTCTTTCCTCATCGCCAAAGGAGCGATGACCGCCATGACCACAACCCAACTCAAACTCGCCGCCACCCTCGCCGCCGCCGGCCTGCTCACCACCGCCGGCGTCGCGACGTACGCCGGCCAAGGCGGGGAAGCGCAGAAGGATGGCGTGGCCGCAGCGCCCGCCGACGTTCGCCCGCCCACCACGCAGCAGCGCGACGCGCGCGATGAACGACAACGTCAGGCGACGTTGATGAAGGCGAGCGTTGACCGGTACATCAGCGAGAACCTCCGCCCCCCGCGCCAGCTCAGTGACGTCGCGCCGTACTGGCAACCCGACGCGGACGAGCCGGCGTTCGAGCCGAACGTGTACCTTTACCGCGAGGTGCCAGTAGGAACGTATTTGAGCGCCGGCGACCTTGTGCAAGTGTTTATCGGTGACTTCCCACTGCCAAGTTCGACCTTCTCTCAGCCGTTCTCCGTCGGCGTCAAAGGAACTTTGGATCTTCCTGATCTCGGGCCTGTAGACATCGGTGGCAAGACCACCACGGCAGCAGCAACGAAGATTGCCAGTGCGTACGAAGCGGCCGGCGTTTTCGACGAAGGGATGGCACGCATTGGGGTCACGCTCATGCAGCGCGGGCCGGTGGGCGGCGGCGCGATGGGCGGCGTCGTTCCGGACCTGACGCCGGTTGTGCTGCTGGAACGCGACGCGGACGCCGATGGCGGTCGCTTCGCCGTCACGATGCTGGGCACGATTCGCTACGTGGTCGACCCTCGCACGCTCGAGGAACTCGACCGGGAGTTTGTGCCGGAGTGAACGCGACATCGCTTCGCGATCACCAGATGCTGGTGGCGTTTCACCCGCGCAGCAGCCGGGGGCACCAACGGGGCAGTCGCAACCGAACCGCGTGAGACGACAATGAAATCCAGAATCACGTTATCGGCCGCGGCGTCAACCGCCGATGTATCGGTAGGCCATCGGCGGTTCGAAATCGCCGGGCGGCCCAAGCGGCCGAGGTGTTCGTCGCTGTTCCGTTCGGGCGTGCTTTCGCACCGGTCGCGCGAAAGTTGGCCCCGCCCGCCGCCGATGCTCGGCTGGAGGCGCTCATGCTGCACAACCCGATTCGATCCGTCGCGCTCGTCGCGACGCTACTGATTTCCAACTCCGCCGTCGCCGGCTCCGCACCGGCGGCCGACACGGTCGACACCCTCGTCGCCCAACTCGACGACCCGCGCTTTACCGCCCGGCGACAGGCACAGACGTCGCTGCTCGAACTCGGCGCATCCGCGCTGCCGACCGTACGGCGGGCGCTGGACCATCCCGACACGCCCGCCGAGGCGCGGGCGCGGCTGGCCGGCATCGCCCGCGAACTGCACGCCCATGCCGAGTCAGACGCCCGGCACATCACGCTCGAACTCCACGCCGCCACGCCCGCCGACGTCATCGTGAAAATCGCCGGGCAAGCCGGACTTGCGCTGGAAGCAGACGCCCGGCTGACCCCGGCCCGGATCGACGTCGACCTGCACGACGTTCCGGCAATGGACGCGCTCGCGACGTTGTGCGAACAGCACGGTTGGGATCTCGCCTCCAGTGCGCGTGGGCCGCAGAAGTTGGATTTGAAGATCATCAACGCCACCGGCGAGCGGCAGCTTGTCGGGCAGACGCAGGCGGCCGGGCCGCTGCTTCTGACGCAGCGTGGCGGCCGCGTGACCCACTCTGTTGCGACCGACGGCCTGGGCGCATCGGCCACGAGCCGGCGCGAGACGGTGCTGTCGATTGACTTCGCCGCCCACCTGGAGCCGCGATTTCAGATCGGCCCGCGCGACGTGGAGGTCGAGTGGACCCGCGTTACCGACGCCGCCGGACGCAGTCTGCTGCCGGGCGATGCCCCCTCCCAGATGATCGCCGACGCCGGTGCCCTGCGCGTCGGCTTCGCCGAAACTCCGGGGGTTCCCGCCGGCCAGCCGGCCGACGACGGCGACCGACTCGTGTCCCGCGCCGAGTGGACCGCCGGCCGCGTCCTGCTGTCGCTGAAGCTCCCGCTGAGCGACGCGCACCCGCCCGCGGCTGGTCCGCTCTCGGTTGCCGGCCGCTTCCGCACGCTTGTCGGCGGGGAGCTGACGGCACACGCCATCGAACTCGTTCCCGATGCAATGGGCGAGGTACCGCGTTGGATCGTGGCCGGCGAGCCGGTGGCCGTGCGAATCAAGTCCATCTCGCCGCGCCCCGGCGACGCCGAGGGGCACCGCCGTTACGCGGCCTCGTTCGAGATGCTCCGCCCGGTCGACGCGGCCGGCGAGCGCCTCGTGATCGCGTCGCTCGCCGGCTGCCGCCTGTCACGCCACGGCGAGACGCTCCGCCGCGCCACGACCCGGACGCGCCTCGGCGCCAGCGGCGGCGTGGAGTACCAGCTCGAGTTCGTCGAGTCGCCGCGGGAGGGCACCGCCGCCGACGCACCGTTTCAGTTAACCTGCACCGCCGCCCGCACCGCCGTCTGGCTCGACGTGCCGTTCGCCTTCAACAGCGTGCCGAACCTGCTCGACTAGCCGCAGTGGTCATCGACTCAGTCTGATTGACTTCGCTCATACACGATATGAGCGACTTCAGTCACGCCAGTCGCCACAGGTGCAGGTAGTTCGGCTCCTGCCAGGCATGGCTGACGACACCGGGTTTGCCGTCGGCCAACCGGACGATCTTGCAGCCGTCGTGGTGCTCGTAGCCGTGGTCGAGCTCGTAGCGCTTCCACGTCTTGCCCCCCGCGTCGGCGCGCTTGTAGGCGAAGAGCTTGCAGTGGCTGCGGTAGGGGGCGAACGGGTAGTGCTCGCCGACGACGAGCTCCGGCACACCGTCGCCGTCGAGGTCGGCGGCGCCGACGCTGTGGGCGCAGCGGACCAAGTCAATCACCCGCTTGCTCCACGGCCGGCGGATGTCGTCGCCCGGCGTGAAGTAGGCCAGCGGCGACCACGGGACGGTCTTCGTCTCGTAGTCCATCACCTCGCGCCCCATCACCAGGCAGGGCGTGCCATCGCCGAGCAGGTCGGCCAGGGCGATGCGGGCGGGGTAGAAGTCCTCGGCGATCACGTGCGTGTCGAACGTGCCGTCGCCCTTGTTCTCCAGCCACCAGCAGCCGGCGATCACATCCGTCAGCCCGTTGCCGGTCAGGTCGGCCAGCAGCAGTTCCTCGCCGTAGGGCACTTCTGCGATCGGGTGACGTTCCCACTCGCCCGATGCCGGGTCGGCCGGGGGCGTCCAGAGTTCCGGATAATGCTCCTTGCCACCGTCACCCCAGGCGTGAGCGGAGTGGTAGCTCGTCACCAGCGCCGGCTTCCCGCCGGGCAACAGCGGCCCTGCGACGCACCCGTGCGGCCAGTCGCCGATGCCCGTGCCGATCGGCGTGATCTGCCACTTGCCGCCCGTGGGATCATCCGTTTTGCAGTACGCGAGCTCGCTTTGCAGGCCGTCGTATCCCTTGCCGTCCCCCTTGCGCAGCGTGGCGATCAGCTCGGGCTTGCCGTCGCCGTCGAAGTCGTGGATCGCGATAATCTGGCAGATGCCCTCGACGTGGTAACGCCGGCCGCTGGGCAGGTGGTACCACCACGAGCCGCACGCCACGTCGTCGTGCCCGTCGCCGTCGATGTCGCCCACGACGGCGTCGATGCCGACCTCCGGCTTGTCGCGGTCGAGGAACGTGTGACGCCAATCGGCAAAGGGCACGCTGTCGACGCGCTTGAAGCTGTGGACACGCGGGTGGTGCCACTCCTTGCCGACGAGCTCTTCCTCGCCGTCGCCGTCGATGTCGGCCAGCTCCGCCTCGTGCGTGCCGGCGCCCTCGTAGAGGATGGACTCCCGCCACGACTCGCCGCCGTCGTTCGAGCGGAAGTCGTAGATCTTGGCCCGGTGGTTGTACGGCGGGTTCCAGCCGCCGCGGTGCATCTCGCCGACGACGACGCGAACCTCGTCGCCGTCGCGCCGCACCTGGAGCGAGTGGCCGTAGTAGATGCCGCGCTTGATCTCGTGCTCGGTCCAGGCGCCGTCGTCGCCGCGCTCGCACCAGACGAGCTTGCCGTCGAGGTACTCGCTGTCGATCGCGACGAGGTCGGGCATGCCGTTGCCGGTGATGTCGACGGCGGCGACGCGGCACATCTCGCGCAGGCTTGGGGCGAACTCCTCTCTCGTCCAGTTGCCGCCAAGGCCGCCGGTTGACTGCTTGTACACGCGCACGCCGCTGACCACCTCCGGCCGCCCGTCGCCGTCGACATCCGCGACGGCGAGGCCTTCTTCAACGCGGCCACTTTGAATCTCGAACGCCTGCCACGGCTGCGTCGGGTCGTCGCCGCGCTTCCACGCGACCAGGCCGGGCGTGTCGCAGTAGCAGCGGTTGCCAACGAGTTCGGCCACGCCGTCACCGTCAAGATCGGCGGCGACGATGTCGTGCAGCAGCCCTCGGAAGTCGCCGTCGATCACGTGCTCGTCCCACTCGGCGAGCGTTGTGTCGCGCGGCTTGTACCAGACGACGCGCCACGTCCCGCCATCGTTGTGGGCCGTGACGACCTCGTCGCGGCCATCGCCGTCGATGTCGTGGGCGATCAACCCGACGCCGTACATTCCCTCGACGCGGCGGATCGTGCCGGTCTCGCCGGTGAGCGGGCGGTGCCAGACGATCACGCCGACGCCCGCGGAAATCGCCTCCGGTTTGCCGTCGCCGTCAAAGTCGCCGGTGCAGAAGGCGTTGAGCGCCTCCGTCTCGGTGGAGGTCGGAACGGCGGCATCGATGATCGTGAGCTCCCAGGGCATGGCGAGCGTTGTACCCGATCGTCGACTAAAACGCCGCCAGGTTGCGCAGCCTGCCCGGCACGTCCGCGGTGTTCTCGAGCCGTTGAAGCGAAAGCACGAGCGTGGCCGGCGTCTCGGTCAGGTGCCGCCACCGCGGGTTCTCGGCCCCGCCGAGCTCGCGGCCGATGCCGAAGACGGTCATCGCCTGCTCCATCGACCAGTAGGAGTCGACCACGTCGGCCGCGCGGTCGGTGCGGTCCGCGAGCAGCAGGGCGTACTTCGAACTCGCCGGCACGAACGCGATGCCGCGCGGGTCGGGCAAACGCTCCTGCCAACGGTCGTCGCCGCGGCGCACGCGGCCGGTCGAATCGATCACTTGCAGGCTCGCCTCGTCGTAATCGCCGCCGGGCGTGCCCTCGTAGAGCCACCAGTACGGGCCGGCGGCGCGGGTGAGCGTGAAGGTGGCGCGGTCGGCGGCGAAGGTCCAGCGGCCGGCCCATTTCCCATCGTGGCTCGTCGTGTCGATCACGACATGATCGTCGCTTTGCTCGGCCAGTTCGCTGTTGCACATCGTGCCGCCGGGGTGAAAGCCCATGCCGGGGTGAACGGCGTTGGGCAGCCCGCGGTACTCGCCGCGCGGGCCGTCGCCGGGGCGGTAGCCAATCCACTCGCGGCCGTCCGGATCCGTCAGCGAACTCAGCCCGCCACCCAGGCGATCGAGCACGTACGTCGCCGCCGGCGTGCGAATCTGGTACGCGGGTTGGCCGTGGTGGTCGTCAAGAGCTTCGAGCGAGACGTGGGGCATTGAAGCGAGCCTAGAGGCGCGCGGGCAAGCACGCGTGGTTCAGTCGACGCTCAGCCGCAGCGCCGCCACTCCGCGTGGCGGAAGCTCCAGCCGGACGAACGCCTGGCCCGCGTCGGTCTGTTCGATTTCGACGCGCCAGTCGCCGTCGAGCAGGTTGCGCATGAACTGGCCCGGCGGGTTGAGCGCCGCGTCGACGCCGACATGCGTTGTAATCGGTTCAAGCGTCGGGTTGGCGGCGACGACAATTTCCGTCACGTCGAGCACCCGCGAGAACGCGAACACGCCCGCCTGGTCCGGCTCGCCGAAGTGAACGCCGTCGCCACTGATCGGCCGCAGGTATTGCCGGCCGTAGCGCAACGCTGGCTCGCTTTGGCGCGCGTCGCAGATGGCGGTGATCTGCCGGTAGATCGGGTGGTCGCGATCGAACGTCGCGTGCCCGGTTGTGCCGAAGGGGCCAAACGTGCCGCCGAACATCGCCTCGCGCAGGAAGTCGTCCTTGTCGCCGCCGCCGTCAAGGCCCTGCTCGGTTCCGTAGTAGAGGCAGGGAATGCCCATGCCGAACAGCAACACGGCCGTCGCCATGACGGCCAGGCGCGGGTCGCCGCCGGGGCGGTCGTAGCCGTCGGGCACCTGCTCGAACGTGCCGCTCAGCAGGCGGTGGCGATCGCGGGCGCCCTCGTCGTGGTTTTCGAGGTACGACAGGTAGTAGGCCCCGCTGCGGCCGTAGTCGCGGTAGTACTCCTTGCGGCGCCTCCACAGCTCGGCCGCGTCCGCTGCGGACCGCTCGTTCAGGAGCACGGGGATGAGCCGACGGTGCAGTTCGAAGTCGATCACGGCGTCGAGTTGCGGGTAATCGCCGCGGCCATCGGGATCCTTCGACGGGTCCCGGTCGCCGCCGTGACGCAGCTCGACGTTGCTGCCGACATAGCGGCGCATTTCGTCGTCGCTGTCGGCCACCTCGCCGACCTGAAGGAAGTTCGCCTTGCCGATCGACAGCGCGTACTCGCGAATCGCGTGGACAAAATCGCTCGCGGCATCGTGGTGAACGTGGCGAAGCGCGTCGATGCGAAAGCCGTCCACGTCGGCGGTCGCGATCCAGTGCTTGTAGCAGGCGACGATCACGCCCAGCGTCTCGGGGCGCGTCAGGTCGATCTTCTTGAGCGACATGAAGTCGCCATCCTTCGCCTCGGCCGCGCTGGTGCTGGTGACGTCCCCCATCTCGCCTTGCCGCGCGAAGCTGACGAGGTCCTGCAACTCGCGCGGCCAGATCGCATCGTCGGGCCCGAAATCGGCCGGCTCCTTGTCGCCGCCGTCGTTCCAGCCGGCGACGTCAAATGATCGGCCCCCGTCATAAACCTGCGCGCCGGGTCCATCGTAGTTGAAGATGTCTGCCGCGTGATCGATGACCACGTCGAGCACGACGTACAGCCCGCGGTCGTGGCAGGCGTCGACAAGGTCGCGGAGATCACCCGTCGTGCCGAAGCGCGGGTCGACGCTCAGGAAGTCTTGGATGGCGTAGCCGTGATAGGTCGACTCGCCGGAGCGCTGCTTGAGCGGGCAACTAATCCAAAGCGCGCCGACGCCAAGGCCCGCAACGTAATCGAGGCGACGCTCGAGACCTTTCAGCGTGCCGCCTTGCCAGGTCCAGCCGGCCTCGTCGTCGCGATCGTGTTGCGTCTCCCGGTCGACCGGCGGGTGATCCTCGCCGTCGTCGAAACGATCGAGAACGACCTGGTAAAGCACCACGTCCCGCCAATCCGGCGGCGACGGGTACACCTTGCCACGCGGACGAAAGTCGAGGTCGGCGAGGGAGCGGGGGGCGTCAACGGCGGACAGTGCTTCAGTGGGCATACGTCTTGCGCCGCCCACGGCAAACGGCGTGCCCGACCGCGTGAACAACCACGTGCGACAAAAGCCTCAGAAGAACATGCTCTCCGCCGGTTCAATGCGCCGCAGAACGGCCTTCACGCCTGTGTCGATCACGAGGTGATCTCCGTCGGCCCGCAGGCGGAACCAACCGGCCTGCGAGCCGGGGCCACCCTGCGGCGTCTCGCCGGCGACCCGCTGCACCCGGAGGATCGTGAAGCCCTCCTCGTCGGAACCGAGCAGGCGGATGGCGTCAAGCACCGTCTTCACGTGGCTGCGCGACTCGTAACGGTCGGCGGTGATGCGCAGCTCGAACATGATGTCGTTGGCCACCCTCAGCCGCTGCTCGGGCGTGAACTGCGGGTTGGCACGGATCGTTTCGGTGCGGTCGTACCGCCAGATGCCGAGCAGCGGGGCGAGCGCTGCCCGCTCCGCCTCCCGCGCGCGGCGGACACGCTCAACCGACTCAGCCATTAATCGGTCGGCCTCGGCCCGCACCGCCGCGTCGCTCGATGCGCAACCGCCGATCATCAAGCCGGCGACGGCGATCATGCTCAACGCGCGGTGACGAAGAACCTCCAGCACGGCCACGGAGTGTAACGCATCGCGCCGCCGGGACCGTGTTACCATTGGGCCGTGGCGCCCCGCGACAAGAGCCCGTTCCCAGGGATGGACCCGTACCTCGAGCGGTACTGGAGCGACGTGCATGTATCCTTGGTTGGAGAGGCAAGGAACGCCCTGAACAGCATACTGCCGGAGGATTTGATCGCTCGATCGGAACGTCACCTCACGATCGACGGCGATGATGATGGTGAGGCTGGCGACGAGGAGCGGGTCGGGCCAAGCAAGATCATTCCCGATGTCGGCGTATTCGAAGTGGCCGGCGACTTGACCGGCGAGGACGCGGGGGGCGTGGGTGTTGCCACGCTCGCGCCGCCGACGGCGCTGGGACCGATGAAGATTCGCACGAACGCCGTGCCGATGCGGCGGCGGTTCATCCAGATCCTCGACCTCGGCGGCCGGCTCGTCACGGTGATCGAGTTCGTCAGCCCCGGCAACAAGCACGGCCGCGGGCGGCGGGAGTTCCTGCGCGAGCGCCGCAAGCTGATCGCCGCGGGCGTGAACGCGGTCGAAATCGACCTGACGCGAGGCGGGGGCGACTGGCGGCGGCTCTACCGCTTCGACATCGATGACAACGCCGCCCACCGCGCCGTGATCTTCGCCGCCGCGCGCGTGGCGGAGCGGCGGCCAAGCATCTGGGTCCACCCGATGCCGCTGATGGCGCCGCTGCCGACGGTCAAGATCCCGCTGCGCCCGAAGGACGCGCCCGCCGAACTGGTGTTGCAGCCGCTGGTCGACGCCGCCTACCGCAACGGCCGGTACGGGCGGACAATTCGCTACGACCAGCCGTGCCTGCCGCCGCTGCCGAAGGGTGTCACCGTGCCGCAGGAGGCGTAGCGGGCTCGTGCTGCGCCCAGCCGTCGCTGCGCTTCTCAAAGACGCGGCGGTCGCCGTCGGTGAAGTCGGGGCCGTCGAGGGTGCGCACCTGCACGGTTAGGCGGTCGTGGGCGAGGCCGTCGAAGGCGGCCGTCTCGATCGTGAAGCGGTTGTAGGCGTTGGGCTCGCCGCGACGGCGGTGGCTGCACGCGGTGCCGGCCTGGACGCTCAGAATGCTCCGCCGCACCGACTCGTGGTGGCTGCGCACGTCGCCGCTGTAGTTCATGTGCAGGTGGCCGGCCAGCAGCAGCTCGATGCCGGCGGCCTCCATCGTGCGCAGGGCGCGGCGGCTGCCGTGGACGAGGCGCTTGTCGATCTTGCCCTCGCGAACCGCCTCCATTTCCACGGCCCCGTGCCGCCGCTCGCCCGGCGGGGGCAGGAACGGGTGGTGCGTCACCGCGATCTTGAAGACGCCGTCCAGCACGTCCACGCTCGCCAGGTGCACATCGAGGAGCTGATCGGCGTTGATGCGCCCGTCCTTCCAAAAGCCGCCCCAGGTAAAGCTGAAGGGCCGCGCAGTGTTCAGGCCGATTACGAGCAGTTCCTCGTCGCGAAAGACTGGCCGCAGATCGCGCGTGACGTGCTTCTTGTACTTGCCCAGCGGCGAGCCGAAGCGTTGCAGGAGGTTGTGCATCGGCACGTCGTGGTTGCCCGGCACGTACAACTGCGGCCCCGGCAGGTTCGCGAGGAATGCCATCGCCGCTCTGAACTGGCCGGCGCGGGCCCGCTGGGTGAAGTCGCCGCTGACGACGAGCAGGTCGTACGGGTCGGCCAGCAGGTCGCGGCGCAGGGCTTCGACGGCGGCGGGGTCTTCGGCGCCGAAGTGGATGTCGCTGATCTGGGCAAGTCGCCGCACGGGAGCCAGATTACGGCATGGGCCGCGGAAGGGGCACCGGCGAAGCCGGCGGGTTCCCGAGAACGGGCGACGGTGCCCGAACGAGGCGATGGTGCCCAGACGAGGCGATGCCCGATAACATGGCGTGTGATGCCGCTGCCGACCCGCCCGATTCTTCGCCCGCGTGTTCCCGCCGTTCTCGCGGCCACGCTCGTCGCCGGCGGCTTGGTCGGCTGCGCCGCCCCGGTCGACCGCCCGGCCTATCGCGAGGTCGACCGCCCCGACGCCGGCGATCCGGCCGACGCCCGCACGATCGACGAAACCGGCGACAGCCCGCCCGAGGGCGTGATTTCCCCGACCGGCGCCGAACTCGGCCCCGCCGGTGACGCGGGCGACACGCTGATCGGCCCGGTGATTCTCGCGAGCGACACACCTGGGTCCAAACCGGCCAATGCGTCCGACCCGGTCAGCGGCGAGGGCTACCGCACCGTCGGCGGGGTGCTGTTGGAGGTGAACGGCCGCCCGATCTTCAGCGACGAGGTACTCGCGGCGCGGCGCAACGCCCTGCGCGGCCACGCGAAGCGACTGCCGAAGGGTCAGTTCCTGGAAGCCGCTTTGGGCGAGGTGGCCGAGGAGGTGCGGGCACGGGTGCAGGCGGAGTTTTACCTGGCCGTGTTGGAGCAGAACACCTCGCCCGATGACATCCGCCTGGCCCGGCTCCTGACGATGACGTGGCGTGATCGCTTTATCACGGACCACGGTGGCAGCGAGGCTGTCGCCCGGCGGGTCGCCTATGAGCAAGAGGGCATGAGCCTCGAACGCTTGGCCGAGGAGACCTACCAGCAGCAGCTCGGCCGCATTTTCATTCAGCAGCGCGTCGCCCCGCAGGTGCGGCCGGCGGCGAACGACGTGCGGGCGCTCTACCGAGAGCTACGCGACGCCGGCGACTTGTCGACGCCGGCAGAAATTGACTTCGCCCTGATCGAAATCCGCCCCGACGCCAGCACGAACAGCAGCGAGACCAGCCTTGCCGCCGCGAAGGCGCGGGCGATGGAAGCGCACGCACGCGCCGAGGCCGGCGGCGACTTTGCGCTCCTGGCCAAGACCTACAGCGACAACCCGAGCTACGCCGCCCGCGGCGGGACGCTGCCCGAAACGCTGCGGCCGTTGCAGCCGGGGGCGTACCGCATTGGCGCCGTCGACAGCGCCGCCTGGGCCACGCCCTCGGGCGAGGTGGCGCCGCTGGTCGAGGCGACGGTCGACGGCCAGACGCGGTTCTTTGTCGTAAAAACGCTTGAGAAGCGCGACGCGGTCGACCTGGAGTTCGAAGACGTGCAGGCCCGGTTGCTCGGCGAACTCCAACAGGCCAACCAGCAGACCCTGCTCGACCGGCTCAGCAAGCAACAGCAGGAGCGCGTGAACCCGCCGACCCAGGACGAGCTCATCCGCGTGGAGGCGACGCTGCGCGAGCTGCTCGACCAGCAGTACCAAAGCCTGCGCGACAGCTAGAGCGGCTGAACTTCAACCATGGCGTCTGCTGTAGTGGGCACGGCCCACCATCCGGATCCGGAGGTGGACCGTGCCCACCCTACGACAGAGGCCAACGCCGTAGAGTGCGGCGTGGCCGAGACCAACACGAACGCTGGGACCGCCGATTCGCCGCTGCCCGTGGCGGTGCTGGGGTGCGGGCGCATGGGGCGGCTGCACGCGCGGGTCTACGGAGAGATGCCGCGTTGCACGCTCGCGGGCGTCTTCGATCTGAACCCCGCCGCCGCCGACGCGACGGCGAAGCAGTACGGCACGCGGGCGTTTGCGTCGCCGCAGGAAGTGATCGACAGTGGGGTCCGCGCGGTGACGATCGCGGCGCCGACGACGGCCCACGAGGCCGTGGCGCTGCCCTTGCTCGAAGCGGGGGTGGCGTGCCTGATCGAGAAGCCGCTCGCCGCCGACGTCGCCACCGCCCGGCGGATCCAGGAGGCCGCGGAGAAGTCGGGGGCGATCGTTCAGGTCGGGCACATCGAGCGCTTCAACCCGGCCGTCCGCAGCCTGGCGAAGCTGGGGGTGCAGCCGCGGTACATCGAGGTCGTGCGCATCAGCCCGCTGACGTTTCGCAGCATCGACGTGGGCGTGGTGCTCGACGTGATGATCCACGACATCGACATCGTGCTGAGCCTGGCGAACTCGCCCGTGGCCGACGTGCAGGCCCACGGCGTGAGCGTGGTCGGCGGCGGTCTGGATCGCCCCGCGGAGGACGTCTGCAACGCGCGGCTGACCTTCGCCAACGGCTGCGTCGCGAACCTGACCGCCAGCCGCCTGGCGCTCAAGACCGAGCGGCGATTGCGTGTCTTCAGCCCGGAGGCGTACGTGTCACTCGACTACCAGAAAAAGGCCGGCGTGAGCGTGCGGCGGACGGGGAACGTCGACCTGCTGCGCGAGACGGTGGCCAAGATTCGCGACGGGCAAATCACGGACATGGCGGGGCTCGACTACAAGGAACTCGTGCAGGTGGAGAACCTTGCAATCGATGACGTCGAGCCGCTGCGCGCCCAGTTGGAGGCCTTCTGCGATAGCGTGGAGCACGGCCGGGCGGTGGTCGTCCCCGCGTCGGCGGGCGTGGCCGCGGTGGAGGTGGCCGAGCGGATCATCGCCGCGATGCCGGAGCCGGTGCTGGGGTAGGATGCGGTGTTGTCAGCCACCGTTTGGCGCGGGAGAATCTAACTATGACCACTATCAGCGTCGAGATTCCCGACAGTGTCGCGCGGCGACTTCGCGATGAGGCGCGGGTTGCCGGCGAAACGGTCGAGGCGGTGGCGGGTCGCCGTTTGATCAGCACAATCACTGTGGCGGACGAACCCGCTGCATTGGACGTTGTTCGCGCTCGGATCGAGGCGAACCGCCCCTGCGTTCCGGCCGAAGAGGCATTCGACCGGGTGCTGGCGAACATCGGCACGCGGGGCGGGGCATGAGCGACGATCCCAAGTCGAGCGACGCCGCAGCAACCACCTACAGCGTCGCGTTCGAACCCAATGCTCTCGTTGAGCTGGACGCTATCGCCGCACGGGTAGAGGCTGACTACGATGCAGATACGGCACGAGATTACGTGCTTCGCCTGCGCGAGCAGGTGTTGGCGCTCGAGCGGTTTCCTCGGAGGGGGCAGGTGCGAGGCCGATCGCATCGCGGCGAAATCCGGTCGATTGCGTCTCGTGATCGACGGTACTACCTCTACTTTGAAATCGACGACGCGACTCACTTGGTCCGTCTGCATCACATTGAAAGTGGCGGCTCTAACCGGGAGGTTGACCCTTCCAAGTTCGGCTCAGGCTGACGCTGCCAGCGCAACCGCGTCGGCGAGATCGAGCTTCCCCTCGTAAATCGCCCGGCCGATGATGACGCCGGCGATGCCCGTGTCGAGCAGAGGGCGCAAATCATCCAGCGAGCCGACGCCGCCGCTGGCGAGGACGGGGACATCCGTCGCCTTCGCAAGCTCAACCGTTCGCGACACGTCGGTGCCGCCGAGCAGGCCGTCGCGGGAGACGTCGGTGTAGAGGATCGCCCCGAGCGGCAGACCGCGGGTTCGCGCCGCGAGGTCCAGAGCCCTCGTCTCGCTCGCCTCCTGCCAGCCGTGGGTGGCGACAAGGCCGTCCTTCGCGTCGACCGCGAGCGTGAGGCGGCCGTGCAACCCGTCCTCGTCAAGCAGTTCAAGCAGCCAAGGCCAATCCTGCACGGCCTTCGTGCCGACGACCACGCGCGACACGCCGGCGTCGATCAGGCGGCGCACGTCGTCCTCGCTCCGCACGCCGCCACCCGCCTGCACCTTCAGGCGCGGCTCGGCCCGGACGATGGCCGCAATGCGATCTGCCTGGGCGATCGCCCCCGCCTTGGCGCCGTCGAGATCGACCACGTGGAGCCATGCCGCGCCCGCATCGGCGTAGCGGGCGGCGGCCTCGAGCGGATCGACCGCGTACCGCGTCTCGCGGCCGAAATCGCCCTGGGCCAGCCGCACAACGTGGCCGTCGCGCAGGTCGATGCTCGGGTAGATCGTGAACGCGTCGCCGGTTCGCATGGGCTCAGGCTACGCAGCGGCCCGGCACGAGGAAGCCTCGCGCCGGGCCGGTTCTGCGTTGCGTTGAACGACTTGCGGCTACTTTGGGTTCACGTAGATCAGCCGCTTGCCGCTGGGCAGGCGGGTGTCCTTCATTTCGGTGATGGCCTCGGCGTTGGCGGGGTCGTCGCCGTCGAGCCACTCCCCCTCGCCGGGCTTCTTATAGAGCATGCCGACCGTCGGCCGCTTGAAGTCGTTCGCGTCGGCGTTCTCCACGTCTTCGCGCATCTCCTCCTTGTACTTGACAAGGTAGAGCGCGAACGGCTCGCCGCCGTCGGGGTCGCGATAGGTGATGGCCCGCACGGCCTCGCCGCCCTTGGCGCTGAAGGGCGGCACGCGGTCGCGCTCGTCGATGAAGAGCGTTTGGCCGTCGTCGGCGGTGTAGTAGCTCGGCGACTCGATCTTCTTGCTGCTGAGCGTGTTCGTGAACAGGTAGTAGAAGACGCCCACGACAAACAAGAGCACGACGCCGCCAACAACGGCGGGGTACTTGTTCAGGAAGCCGCGGATCCCGCCGCTGTTCTCGGCGTGACCGCGCTGGGAGCGGGAAGAACCCTTCGATCGAGAGGAACCCTTGGATCGGGAGGAAGCCATAGTGCGTTTGGTCGGTGCGGCCAAGTCGGCCGAAAGTCCAACGGTTGCGAAAGTGACGCCCGCCGCCCCAACGAACCCGCCGTCGGATTTGACGCCGACGGCGGGCTTTCGGAGGAGGCGTATGTCCCCGCGGTCCCGGCGGCCTGGGCTCGAAGCCGAGCCGAGCCGGATGAAAGTCGCGGGGTTCTGGTCAGATTAGTACCAGAAGTGCGACGGCTGCGAGTTCGTCTTAAACCCGTACGGGCTGATCAGCGGCCCGTACTCGACGTGGCCGTCGAGGTGCAGGGCGTTGCGCTTGACGTCGTTGGGAATGCCGTCGAGCAGCTCCGGAACAACCCACGGAACGGGCGAGCCGGCGGTGCTTTGGGCCTCGTTGATCGCACCGTACGGGTGGTCGACCTGCGCGATGTCACCGACACGCCACGTCTTGCCGTGGTTGAAGATCGCCTTGTTGGCTGCCTCCTGGAAGTTGACCCGGTCGCTCATGATGATCGGGTTGCCGTCGGTGCCGTAGTCGAGGCGCGTCTTCTGGGTGATCTTGAAGAGCTGGTAGGGCTGGCGGCTCTTGGGCACGGCGGGGTTCATGCCCATGTAGAAGTAGGAGCCGATGTCGGCGAACGAGCCCGAGGCGGGCCAGACACCCGCGGCGCCGCTCTGCACCCACTCGTCGCCACCGCGGGCCTCGTAGTCGCGGCGGAAGTCGTTGAAGTAGCCGCTGTTGCCGCTGTGCCAGGTTCCCTGGCCCCAGATGATCATCACCGGCGAGGCGTCGTCGAAGCTGGTGTTGAAGGCCCCGGTGTACTCCTGCTGGCGGCCGGCGACGCTGGGGCACTCCATCATGCGCGGGTCGATGCCGTAGCTGTCGACAAGAGCGATGTAGTGGTCGAGCGCGATGTAGCCGGGCCACCACGACTCGGGGTCCTGGTTGTTGTACTGATTGCCGGGCAGGCGGCCGTCCTGATCGTTGGCGAACAGGTGCAGCGACTGGCCGTAGCTGCGCAGGTTCACCGCACAATTGACCTCGCGAGCCTTGGCGCGTGCGCTCGACAGCGTGGGCAGAAGAATGCCGATCAGCAGCGCGATGATGCCGATGACGACGAGCAACTCCACGAGCGTGAACCCACCGACAGGACGGGCACGGCGGGGGGAACGGGCGGGTTTGGAATGGGCGGACACAACAGCCTCCTCGAAAAGACCTGAAAAACGGGCAAAGCGAAACACGGGGCAATGGCAACACCGCTCGCGCGGCTTGCTCACGCCGGACCCGAGCACACCTTAAATTTAAGAGCGTGCAGACGTTGCGACCGCATCACGAGCGGCTCCTCCACAACGGCGGGGCGAAAAACTTGAATTGCTGGCGTCAACGCCAAGGCGGTGGGGTGCTTCGGGCTGACAGCGCGAGGCTAACGGGCGGGGCGTTCGCTGTCAACGGTTGCGCGAACGCTTGCGGAATCATCCGATCGGATGGTCTGGGCGGGTCTTCCTGCCGATCCCGCCTGCTTTGCACGTCGTATGCATTCTGGTGACTCGTATGGTGAAACGCCCGTCACGCGCCCGGCTCACCACGGCCTTCCTCGCCACGTCATGGATGATTCCGCCGAATTGATGCCCGATTCCGCCGACATCGACCGCCCGGCCGCCTACCCGCCGGACGAGTCGCGCGCCGACCGCCTGGCCCGACTCAACGAGAAGGCCAAGCGCCTGACCAAAGATCCCGGCGTCTACCTGATGAAAGACGCCAAGGGCCGCGTCATCTACGTCGGCAAGAGCGCGTCCATGCGCGACCGCGTCGGCAGCTACTTCCAGCCGGGCACCAAGCTCGAGCCGCGCAAGCGCCCGATGCTCGACGAGGTCGTCGACTTCGACACCCTCGGCTGCGACAGCGAAGTCGAGGCCCTGCTCGCCGAGAACCGCCTCATCAAAGACATCCAGCCCAAGTACAACGCCCGGCTGCTCGACGACAAGACCTTTCCCTATCTCGTCGTGACGATGGGCGCCGACTTCCCCGGTGTCTACGTCACGCGCACCCCCGCCGAGCACAAGGGGGCCAAGGTCTACGGGCCGTTCACGAGCGTCTACGCCTTGAAGGAAGCGGTCACGCTGTTGCAGAAGGCGTTCAAGTTCCGCACCTGCGAACTGAACATCAGGAGCGACGACGACCGGCGGCGCTTCTTCCGGCCGTGCCTCCTGCACAGCATCAAGCAGTGCACCGCCCCGTGCGGCGACCGCATCCCGCAGGAGGAGTACCGCAGCGACATCCGCAAGCTCCTGCGCGTGCTCGACGGCGACCGCGTGAAGATGATCGGCGACCTGCAAAAGCAGATGAAGGACGCCAGCGCCGCCATGCAATTCGAGAAGGCGGCCAAGCTGCGCGACGAGATCAAGGCCCTGACCGCCCTCGGCAAGCGGGCGGGCAAGGGCACGCAGGAGTTCTGGCAGCCCGAAACGTTCAAGACCAGCTTCGTCAGCGACCCGAACCAGGCCGTGATCGAGCTTCAGGCCGCGCTGAACATGGACGCGGCCCCGCGGGTGATCGAGGCGTTCGACATCGCCCACCTGCAGGGCAACGAGATGGTCGGCAGCAAGGTCTGCTTCATCGACGGCCAACCCTTCAAGGACGGCTACCGCCGGTACAAGGTCCGCCACGGGCAGGGGAACAACGACTTTCTCTCGCTGCAAGAGGTCGTCAGCCGGCGCTATCGCGACGCGGCCAGCGGGACGGAGTTGTACCCCGATTTGATCCTGATCGACGGCGGCGTAGGGCAGCTCAACAGCGTGATGCAGGTCTTCCAGCAGGCGGATCTCAAGCCGCCGATGGTGGTGAGTTTGAGCAAGCAGGAGGAGCTGATCCACGTCCCCGACCAGGCGGAGCCGGTGCGGCTCAAGCGGAATCACGTCGGGCTCAAGCTGCTCCAGTACGCCCGCGACGAGAGCCACCGCTTCGCCCAGCATTACCACCACATTCTCCGGCGAAAAGCGCAACTCGAAGGCGACATTAAAACCGGCCGCCGACCGCCGCGGGCGAAGAAGGCATCGACAAAGAAGGCCGTCTCTCTCGCGCAGGTCGATCCCGTCGAGAAGGTGCAGGATGACCTCACCACCCTCAAGCGCCGCCTCGACGCCACGAGCGCCGAGCGGTACGACTGACGCCTCCCGACGCGCGGACCAAGGTCCGCGGCTACCTCAGATCGAGCAGCGTGACACGACGCAAGCCGCCCGACGCCGGAGCGGAAGCTCCGGGTTCGGGGTTGCGGTTCACCGTCGTCTTCGAGCCGCACCCGGAGCTTTCGCTCCGGCGTCGGGATCATCGACGTGGTGGGATGGCAAGTGCGAAAGTATGCGGTTCACACCGTCGCGAGTTCGAGCTCCTCGTCCTCGACCCCAAGCGGGGCCGGGGGATGCGTCTGGAGTTCGACCATGTGGCGGTACTTCCCGGATTTTTCGAGAAGTTCCTCGTGCGTTCCCTGCTCGACGAGGCGGCCGTCGTCGATGACGGCGATGATGTCGGCGGCCTGAATCGTGCTCAGGCGGTGGGCGATCACGAAGCTCGTGCGGCCCTTCATCAGCTTGCTCAGGCTGTTCTGGATCAGCCGCTCGCTCTCGGTGTCGAGGTTGCTCGTGGCCTCATCGAGGATCAGCAGCTTCGGGTCGGCCAGGATCGCGCGGGCGATCGTCAGGCGCTGGCGTTGCCCGCCGCTGAGCTTTACGCCGCGCTCGCCGATCAGGCTGTCGTACTCGTCGTCGAGCTTGGCGATGAACTCGTGGGCGTTGGCCAGCCGGGCGGCACGCTCGACATCGTCGCGCGTCGCGTCGCGTCGGCCGTAGGCGATGTTCTCGGCGATGGTGCCGTCGAAGAGGAACGTGTCCTGTTCGACGATGCCGAGCAGGCCGCGGTAGGAGTCGATGTCGATGTCGCGCAAGTCGCGGCCGTCGAGCTTGATGCTCCCGCCGGTCGGGTCGTAGAAGCGGGCGATCAGGTTGCAGAGGGTGGTCTTGCCCGCGCCGCTGGGGCCGACGAAGGCCACGGTGGTGCCCGGCGGGATATCGAGGCGAATGCCTTGAAGCACGGGCTCGCCGAGCTCGACGTCCCCCTCGCCGAGGTCGCCGGTTTGCAGCGGGTAGGCGTACTCGACATCGTCGAGCGTGACGTGGCCGCGCACGTCGCCGCGGCGCAGCTCGACCGCGTCGGGCCGGCGGGTGAACTCGGGCTTCTCCTCCATCAAATCGAGCGTGCGGTCGAGGCCGGCAAGCTGATTCTGAAAGGCCGTCGCGCTGGCGGCGAGGGTGGCGATGGGCTGGAGCAGGTTGAAGAGGTAGCCGACGAACGCCGCCAGTTCCCCGCCGGTCATCCCGCCGCGCAAACCGATGAGCCCGCCGCAGAGCAGCAGCGTCGCGACGCTGCCGGGAATGATGATCTGCCACGCCGAATCAATGCCGCGCATCCACCACCAGGTGAACAGCTCCTGCCGCGCCATCAGGTGGTTGTTCGCCACGAACTGGCTTGTCTCGGCCCGGCTGCGGTTGAACGTGCGGACCACGCGCATGCCGCCAAAGCTCTCGGTGGCGTGCGAGTCGGTGTACTGCCGCGTCGTGCGCACGTCGCGCCAGAGCGGGCGGATGTGGGCGATCCAGGTGCGGTGCGTGAACCAGACGATCGGCACGACGACCGCGAAGACGATCAACAGCCGCCACTCGATGATCGCCAGCACCGCCAGCGTGCCGACGATCTGCACGATCGCCTTCCACGGGTTGTAAACCATCGTGAACGTCAGCTCGCCGATGCCGCCGGCGTCGTCGCGCAGGATGCTGGCCACGCCGCCACTCTTGATGTCGTAAACGCGGTGCAGCGGCAGGCGAACGGCGTGCTCGAAGGCGATGCGCCGGCCGTGGACGACCGTGCGCTTCGTGACCTTCGTCGCCGTCCAGCGGCTCCACAGGTTCAGCACCAGGTTGATGACCGCCGCGCTGATCAGGACGAAGAAGGTCGTCCACAGCAGCGTGCGGCGGTCGGTTGGCAGCGGGACGTGCGTGAGGATGCCCCCCAGCGCCTTGCCCTCAATCACGCCGTCGACGACGACCTGCAAGCCGAGCGGGCTGATGAGGCCGATCACGGTGGCAACGGCGGTGACGAGCAGGGCGGCGATCAGCCGGCCGCGCTGGCCGACGAGCATCGACCAGTACGCGCCGAAGAGCGTGCCGAAGCCGCGGTTGCGCTTGCCGCTGCGCCGCCGGCTGACGATCACGCCGCGGCGGCCGCCCTCCTTGCGAGCGATGTCGATCTTCTCCTTGAGCTGCTCGTCGCTGACGTCGTCGGCGCGGCTGGCCTTGTCGAGCTCCTTGGCGGTCTCGCGGTAGGTTTTGTACCGCTGCCGGCTGCTGTGCCGATACCGGACGTTGGCTTCGTCGGGCAGCTTTGCCTCGACGTCGGATGGGGATGCACTCACGACGCCAACCTTAGGCGCGGGGGCGGGAGGACTTTTCACGTCCCCTGCCACTCCAAACCGCGTTGCCACGCAACGCTGGTCCGGCGGGCGGTGATGAGAGCAGATTTCGTCATCCCGCGTTGCTCGACTGGAGGTAGCCGCGGAGCTTGCTCCGCGCGTCTACATCAACCATCATTCGAAGCGCGGACTAAGGTCCGCGGCTACCTCCGGCAAACGAACGTGCAAGCAGTTCCAATGACCGCTCGTCTCGACCAGCGTTGCGTGGCAACACGGTTTGGCGAGGGGGCGAGGTGTGCGGGCGCAACGGCTACTTCACCTTGTCGTCGCGGCGGCGTTGCTTTTTCTCGCCGTGCTCGCGCTTTGCCTGGAGCCGGCGGCGCTTGGCGGCGCGGCTGGGCTTGGTGCGCTTGCGCACCTTCGGCCGCACCTTCGCCCGCAGGACGAGCTCGGCCAGCTTCTCGCGGTTGGTCTGCCTGTTGTCGCGCTGGCTGCGGGCGAGCTCGGTGCGAAGGTGGACCTCGTCGTTCTTGGTCAGCTTCGAGCCGGCAAGGTTCCGCAGGCGGAGCTTCGCAGCGTCGTCCAGACCTTCGATCGCCTCGACGGGCGCCCACAACTCGACGGCCGTCTCGAGCTTGTTCACGCTTTGCCCGCCCGGCCCGCTCGACCGGCTCGACTGCTCGCGCAGCTCGCTCAGCGCAATCGCCACGCCGGGCCCGAGGCGGAGGTGGGTTCCTTCTTCTTGAACGGAGGACACGGGGCCGGAAAGGATGAAGGATGAAGGCGGAAGGATGAACCTGAACCGGAGGCCGGACAGGAGCGGCTTGCCACAGTACGCTTCGCGCCCGCCGCCCCGCCTCGGGTTCATCCTTCATCCTTCTGCCTTCGTCCTTTCGGCCCCTTCCGCCCCATGACCGCCGCTGATGTTTCGCCCGCGTTGCCTGTTGTTCGCCCGCCGGGGCGGATTCGAAATGCGTTCGTCGGCGTGAAGGGGTCGCACGTCGCGATCACCGTCGGGTTGCTCACCTTCTTCGGCCTCTTCCTGCTCTGGCCGATGCTCAATGTGGTCGTCGAGGGGTTCCGCGACCCGGCGGGGGGGTACACGCTCGCGTACCTCAAGCTCGTGTTGAGCGAGCCGGTGTTGTTGCAGGGCCTGCTCAACGCCACGCTGGTTGCCATCGTGACGACGGGCGTGTGCCTGCTGATCGCCGTACCGCTGGCGATTTTGAGTGTAAAGTTCGACTTCCGCGGCCGGGCACTGCTGGGCGGGCTTCTGCTCGTGCCGCTCGTGTTGCCGCCGTTCGTCGGGGCGGTGGGATTGCGCACGGTGCTGAGCCGCTTCGGCCCGCTGACCGATCTGCTGACCACGCTCGGCTTCGACCTGCCGCTGGGCGTCGACTGGCTCGGGGCGGCCCGGTTCCCGTCGGTCGTGCTCGTCGAGGCGTTGCACCTCTACCCGATTTTGCTGCTCAACGTGCAGGCGGCGATGGCGAACGTTGACCCGGCGATGGAGCAGGCCGCCCGCAACCTCGGGGCCTCGCGCTGGACCGTCTTCCGCAAGATCACCCTCCCGCTGATCCGCCCCGGCCTGTTCGCGGGCTGCACGCTTATACTCATCTGGAGCTTTACCGAGCTCGGCACGCCGCTGATCTTCCAGTACCGCACCGTCACGCCGGTGCAGATCTTCGAGCGCATCAACGAGGCCCAGGGCAACCCGGTGCCGTACGCGCTGGTCGTCGTGATGCTCGCGGCGAGCGTGCTGCTCTACGTGATCGGCAAGACGCTGCTCGGCCGCGGCTTCGACGCCGCCACCACCAAGGCCAGCACCGCCGCGACGCCGAAGAAGCTGACTGGTTGGAAGGCGCTGTTGGCCGCGTCGCCGTTCCTGGTCGTCTTCGCCCTCGCGGTCGTGCCGCACATCGCGGTGATCCTCACGAGCTTCAGCGGCGTGGGAACGTGGTACCAATCGATTGTGCCGAGCGAGCTGACGCTCGCGCACTACGAGACGGCCCTGGGCGACGAGCTCGTTATCGGCAGCGTCCGCAACTCGCTGCTTTACGCGAGCTTTGCCACGCTCATCGCGATCGTCGTCGGGCTCGGCGTGGCAACGGTCGTGGTCCGCAGCCGCCTGCCGGGGCGCGGGCTGATCGACGCGCTGGCCATGCTGCCGCTGGCGGTGCCGGGGCTGGTGCTGGCGTTTGGCTACCTGTCGATCAGCTTCGCGTTCGTGCGGTGGTTCCCCGACGCGACGGCGGCGGGGGGTTGGCTGAGCTGGCTGAACGTGCTGGAAAATCCGGCGATCCTGCTCGTGGTCGCCTACGCCGCGCGGCGCTTGCCGTACGTCACCCGCGCCGCCGTCGCCGGGCTGCAACAGACGCCGCGCGACCTGGAACTGGCCGCCAGCAACCTTGGGGCGAGCAAGTCGCGCGTGCTGGCGAAGATCACCCTGCCGCTGATCCTCGCCAACCTCATCGCCGGCGGTTTGCTCGCCTTCGCCTTCGCGATGCTGGAGGTCAGCGACAGCCTGATCCTCGCCCAGCGGACGGCCTTCTACCCGATCACGAAGGCCATCTACGAACTCTCCAACCGCCTCGGCGACGGCGTCTACGTCGCCAGCGCCCTGGGCGTCTGGACGATGCTCCTGCTGGCGCTCACGATCCTCAGTGCGAATGCGCTGCTCGCAAAGAAGATGGGCGCGATCTTCCGGATGTGACTCACCGCTCGACGACCTCCCAGTCCCGAACGCCCAGTCGCTCTGCGGCTGGGTCGGGCTCGGATCAGGATCAGTTGCCGTGCGTCAGACCCAGCCGCAAAGCGACTGGGCGTTCGGGGGACATGGAAAGAAGTCGAGCGGATCACTTGAGCGCCACGTCGACCCCGATCACGTCGGCGACGGCGCGCTCGATGCTGAGGGGGACGAAAAACCCGCTGCCGTCGCTCGGGCGGTTGAGAACGGTGAAGGTATTCGCCGGCTCCTCGAGGACCATCGTCGTGCTGCCGCCGCCGTCGAGGTTCATCGCGTTGGCGGCGCCGGCGTCTTGCAGGATTTGGGCAAGGTCGAAGAGCGTGACGCCCACGCTGTGCCCGTCGCGTCGGCCGTCGACGGTTAGGAGGAACAACGTATCGCCATCCGCATCAAGACCCACGGCCGTCCGCGGTTCGGCCCGGCCGCCCGGCTGCACGCGGACGACGCCGCGGGCGAGCAACACGCCGCTGCCGTCGACGGCGAACCGCACGCCCTCCGGCAGCGTGCGTGTCGTCCCGCGAATCTCGGCGCGGCCGTCGGCGTAGACGCAGAACGTCGGCCGCTCCGGGTTGGTCGGCCGCCCGTGGACCACGCCGTCGCTCACCAGCCAGCCGATCGATCGGGCCGGGTTGCCGACAAAGTATTTGACCGTCCGCCCGCCGATCTGCCGCGTCCCGCCGTGGGCGAAGAAGCTGCCGTTTATCGCCAGTTCCAAGTCGTGCGTCTGCGCGACGGCGCGCACCGTGTTGAGCGTGGTCGTCATCGGCCCGTCGCCGTCGGGGTCGTCGCCCGCCGGATGGACGGCAAGGCTGACGCGCGGGTCGGTCAGGTCAACCCGCGCCAGCACGCCACGCACCGGGCCGTCCATCTCGACCCGCTCGATCTCAATCGGCGACGCCGATCGCGTCGTCGGCTGCGCGAGGATCAGGAACGCGAGGAGGGGAAACAGCATGGTCGCGGCTATGAGAGTGATTTGAGCTCCAAGTCCGCCGCGGCGGCATTGCTTTCGACCTGCTTGACCGTCTTCACGCCGGGGATCACGCACGTCACCGCCGGGTGTTTCAGCACCCACGCCAGCGCCCACGTCGCCATCGAGACGCTGCCCAAATCGACCTGCCTGGCGTACTCGTCGTGCTTGATCGCCTGGGCCTTGCGGAGCTTCTCCTCCTGGTCGCTTCCCTTCCACCGCCCTCGGACTTCGCCGCTGTCGAACGTGTGGCCCGGCTGGTACTTGCCCGATAAAAAGCCGCTCGCCAGCGGCACGCGCGCCAGCACGCCCAAGTTCTGCTCCCGGCAGATGCCGAACACCTCGTCCTCCGGCGCCGTGTCGAGCCGGTTGTAGATGATCTGGATCGCCTCAATGCCGCGCTCCTTGCTCGCCTGCACCTGCTTGGCATTCGTGTTGCTGCCCACGCTGTTGGCGAGGTGGCGGAACTTGCCCTCGTCCTTCATCTTGTGCAGCTCGGCGAGCACGTCGTCATCGAAGAACTGCTCGTCGCCCCAGGAGTGGTACTGCTCGACGTCAAGGTGCTCGATTTGCAAGGCCTTCAGCGAGTCCTCGGTTTGCTTGCGCACGTCGCTCGGGCTGCGCGGCTCGGTGCGCTCGAAGGGCTTGACAAAGTGGTGGCCGAACTTGCTGGCGATAATCCAGTCCTCCCGCCCACCACCGCTGCCGCCGAGGTTCTTCAAGGCGCGACCGATGTAGGCCTCGCTGGCGTGGTCGCCGTAGCACTCGGCGGTGTCGATGAGGTTGATGCCCAGTTCCCTGCCGCGGCGGAAGAGGGCGTCGACCTCGTCCTGCTCGAACTCCTTGCCCCATTCTCCGCCGAACTGCCAGGTGCCCAGGCCGACGACGCTGACGTTCAAACCGGTGCTGCCAAGGGTGCAATATCGCATGGGCCGGATCATGCCCGAACTGCCCGGAACAGGCCACGGGCGAACGGCGGCGATCCCGCGGAACCAACGAACGGCCGGCGCGTGTGTCTCGTAGATGGATTGGCCCGCCGTTCGCACCAAGGCGTCGGGGGCCGCCCCAAAAGGAGTAATCTGATGAACCTTCGCCGTTTTTCCCCGAAGTTGGCCGTGCTGGCCGCCGTGGCGGTTGGGACCGTCGCGTTCGCCGCCGACTCCGCCAGTGCCCAGGACCGCTTCCGCACGCGCGGCGACGACAACCGCAGCGTCGAGCGGGGCGACCGCTACGACCGCGGCTCGCGTGACGTCCGCAGTTCCTCGCGTGACGCCCGCGACTCGTCGCGCAGTTCCCGTTTCAACCGCACGGGCGACAGCTACCAGCCGCGCTACACGCGGCCCGACGCCCGCCGGCAACGCGAGGACTACACGCGCTACGAGCGTCGCTACGACGACCGGGGCGACCGCCGTTCGGACCGTCGCTTCGACGACCGCTACCAGAGCCGCCGCACGTACTCCTACTCGCGGCCGACGTACAGCTACACGCGGCCGACCTATTACCGGCCGACGTACACGCGCTCGACGTACTACCGCCCGAGCTACCGGCACACGTACCGCAGCAGCTACACGCCGCGCGTCTACGTCGCCCCGACTTACTACGGCCGCCACAGCTACTACCGGTCAGCGCCGCGTCGCACGGGGTACTACTCGTACGACTGCTACCGCCCGACCTACCGCCGCTACTACGGCCGCCCGAGCTTCGGCTTCTCGATCCGCTTCTGAGCGGGCTCGGATTTCGCTTTGAAGTCGAGGCGCTCCCGTTAGCCGCCCCGCCTCGCGGGGCGCTTCACTCCCGCGGCGCGCCCCGCAAGGCGGGGCGGCTAACGGGGGCTAGCGGGCGCACACGAGCTGTTTCCCTCGCTTCCGATTTCAACATCAACTCATCGCGCCCGCGGGTTCTGCCCGCGGGCGCGTTCGTTGGTACAACGCCGCCCGTGCGCCCGCTCAAGATCGTCCACGTCATCACGCGCCTGATCGTCGGCGGTGCCCAGGAGAACACGCTGCTCTCCTGCGAGGGCCAGCACGCGAACGGTCACGACGTCACGCTGCTGACCGGCCCGTCGCTCGGCCCCGAGGGATCGCTGATGGACCGCGCCCGCGCCGGTGGCTATCGCGTCGAGACGATCGACGCGATGCGCCGCAGCGTTCTGCCGGGCAAGGATTGGGCCACGTATCACGCCCTCGTCCGCTTCTTTCGCACCGAGCGGCCGGACGTGGTCCACACGCACAGCAGCAAGGCGGGCATCCTCGGCCGGTTCGCCGCGTGGAAGGCGAAGGTGCCGCACGTCGTTCACACGATTCACGGCCTCTCCTTCACCAGCGGCGGCCGGGTGGCCAACCGCGTGTACGCGCGGCTGGAACGGCTCGCGGCGAAGCGGTGCCACACCATCGTCAGCGTCGCCGACGCCATGACCCGCGACAGCCTCGCCCGCGGCATCGGGCGGCCCGAGCAGTATGTCACCGTCTACAGCGGCATGGAGACCGCCGCCTTCCTGAACCCGCCGCGCGACCGCGCGGAGGTGCGCCGCGAACTCGGCCTCGCCCGCGATGACGTTGCCGTCGTCACGATCGCCCGCCTCTTCGAAAAAAAAGGCCACGATGACCTGCTCGACGCCGCCCCGCGCCTGTGCGCCGCGCAGCCGAACCTCAAGTTCCTTTGGGTCGGCGATGGCAATCTACGCGAGGCGTTCGAGTCGCGCATCGCGCAAATGGGGTTGGCCGACCGCTTCGTCCTGACCGGACTCGTTCCGCCGAAGCGGGTGCCGGAGTTGGTCAACGCGGCCGACCTCCTCGCTCACCCGTCGCGGCGCGAGGGGCTGGCGCGGGCGTTGCCGCAGGGCCAGCTCGCGGGGCTGCCGGTGGTCACGTACGACATCGACGGCAACGCGGAGGGGCTGATCGAGGGCGAAACGGGCTACGCCGTTCGCGCGTTCGACGTGCCGCAGTTCGTCGAGCGGGTTGCGGCGCTCGCACGCGACCCGGAGCGCCGCCGGGTCATGGGCGAGCGCGGCCGGGTGTTCGCCGCGAATCGCTTCGGCGCCGACGCGATGGTCGCGGCGCTCGAGCGCGTCTATTCCGGGTTGAGCTCATCCAGCGAATCGAGGTCGCCGTCGCCGTCGTCGTCGTAGTCGGCGCGCGGGATGCGGTCGCCGTCGCCCAGGTCGGCGTCGCCGTCGGTGAGTTCTGAGCGCTCGACATCGTCATCAACGATCACGCGGTTCACGCCGTCGGGGTCGATGTCCTCGGCGTCGCCCATGTCGAGTGCGATCAGCACGGTGACGATCAAGGCCGCAATCGTCACGAGGGCGGGCGTGATCGGCGAAGCGCGGGCGTCGCCGAAGGCCATCAGCGTCGCCAGGCCGGCGAGGATGATCGCGAGGATCCCGAGGATCAGGCCGACCAACTCCAGATCGAGCGGGAACGCGACGATGATCGCCAGCACCGCCAGCACGGTGGCGGCGATGCTCATCCAGAGGGTGGTGCGGTTGTCGGTGGGCAGCCGCTTGTCGTCGTTGTCGACGTACTCCTCGCGCCGCACGTGCTCGGGGTCGGCGGCGGTGTGCTCGGTGGTGTAATCGAGCTTTTCGTCGTGGCGGTGCTGGTAGGGCGTGTCGCCATCGCGGGCGACGGGGCGACCCTGGGCATCACGGGCGGGCGGCGGCGGTGGAGTCGGGCTCGACATGCGTGTCAGAACTAACCGCTGGACCGGATTCGGGCTGCGCCGAAAGTTCGGGCGCGTGCGCTGATTCGGGCTCCCGACCCGACCCAGCCGCAAGCGACTGGGCGTTCACCCGATTGTTCGAAATGATCCCACCGATGTCCCTCGGTCCCTCAGTTGCGGAGTTGCGGAGGGACGGGAGGACGGGAGCATGTCGGGTGAACGCCCAGTCGCTTGCGGCTGGGTCCGGTCGGGTCCGGTCGAGGTCGCTCCCGCAACGCCCTCACCCCTGCGGCAACTCCATCGCGAGGACGTCGCGCGTCTGGTTCTCCCGGAACGCAATCAAACGGTCGCGCAGGTCCGCGTCCGCCAGCGCCAGAATGGACGCCGCCAGCAACGCCGCGTTGATCGCCCCGGCACGGCCGATGGCGAGGGTGCCTGTTGGCACGCCGGCGGGCATTTGCACGATGCTCAACAGCGAGTCGATCCCCGACAGCGCGCGGCTTTGCACCGGCACGCCCAGCACGGGCAGGTGCGTCTTGCTGGCGCACATCCCCGGCAGGTGCGCCGCGCCGCCGGCGCCGGCGACGATCACTTGCAGTCCCCGCCCGGCCGCACCGCTGGCGTACTCGATCAGCAGGTCCGGCGTGCGGTGGGCGCTGACGACCCGCCGCTCGTGCGACACCTCCAGCGACGCCAGCGTCTCGCAGGCGTGTTGCATCGTCTCCCAGTCGCTCGTGGAGCCCATGATGACCCCGACCCGCGCGGCGCTGTTCGATCTGCTCATAATGCAAAGGTAGTGGTCGCGACCGCGCACCGCTGCGAACGATGGAGCGGAAGCTCCGGGTTGTCGACGGTCGGATCGGAACCCGGAGCTTCCGCTCCGACGTCGGGAGCCGCGCGTCCGACCGCCTCATCCGAGCACGAGATTATCGCGATGCACCAGTTCTTCCCGAAACGATTCGCCCAGCAGGGCCGGCAGGTCGCGTGAGCGGCGGCCGAGCATTTGCCGGGCGACCGCCGCGTCGTGGCTGGTCAAGCCTTTGGCAATCTCGCGGCCCGTCGGGTCGAGCAGGCGGACGACGTCGCCGCGGACAAAGGCGCCGTCGACGCCAACAACCCCGGCCGGCAGCAGGCTGGCGCTCGTGTCGCGTACTGCCCGCGCGGCGCCGGCGTCGAGGTGCAGCGTGCCGCACGGGCGGGCTGTCGCGATCCAGCGCAGGCGGCCCGTCAATCGCCCGGCCGCCATCGGCTCGAAGCGCGTCCCGCCGGGTTCGCCGCGCACGGCACGCAGCAGCGCGTCAGGATCGCGCCCGCCGGCCAGGACCATCGGCTCGCCGGCGGCCATCGTCAGCCGGGCCGCCGCCAGCTTGCTCGCCATGCCGCCCGTGCCGCCGGCGCTGGTGTCGGGGCGAACCAGCGACGCCACGTCCGCCAGGCCCGTTACACGCGGCACCACGCGGCCGTCTGCGTCAAGCAGGCCCGGCACGGTGCTGAGCAGCACGAGCAGCTCCGCCGACAATGCTGACGCGACCGCCGCCGACAACTGGTCGTTGTCGCCAAAACTGTCGGCCCCAATCGACCCGCCACGCGCCAACTCAGCCGTGCTGACGGAGTCGTTCTCGTTCAGGATCGGCACCGCCCCCGCACGCCACAGCGCGGCGACGGTCGAGCGGACGTTCAGGAACCGCCCGCGATCGTCGGCGTCCTCGCGGGTGAGCAGCACCTGGCCGACGCGCAGCCCGACCGTCGCCATCGCCGATGCCCACGCGGTCATCAGAGCCGGCTGCCCGACGGCGGCGGCGGCCTGGAGGTCCGCCAAATCGCGCGGCCGGCGCGCGATGCCCAAGGCCGCCAGACCCGCGCCGACCGCGCCGCTGCTGACGATTGCCAGCCGCCGCCCCTCGCTCCAAAGAATTTCCGCCTGCCGGGCCACGTCGGATAACACGGCCGCGTCCGGTCGGCCGGCGGCGTCGGTGACGAGATTCGTGCCGAGCTTGACGACGATGGTCCGCGGCATGGTCCGTTTTCTCCTGAAGCCATCGGGTGAGTTTTCACCGCGACGGCTGACCGCGCCGCCGGGCTGAACCCGCCGCGAGCGTAGCCAAACCACCGGCCACGGCCTGCAAACGGGCGCCGGCGGTCCATAACCCGCCGCGCGACCCGCGGGCCGTTCAACCGTTGGGGGGTCTTCGGGAAGAGCGCGTTATGGGGCGCGGGCTTGTCGTGTCGTACCGGACCCCGCCGCCGCTGTCGGTTTGGGCGGGTGACTCACGAAGAAGTGGGGGACGCGGCCAGACCGCCGCACTACAGCGTCAAGATTTCACGGCTCCGCAGCAACGGGCCGGCCACCAGTCTCTCACTCCTCCACGGAAGGTACTCCCAAGATGTTCGCCTCCAACTCGCTCTCGCAGATCGACCCCGACGTTCTCGCCGACATCACGGCGCCCCCGGCCCGCGGCGGGTTCGCCGACTCGATCCTCGACGACATCGAAACCGTGGACGAGGAGGCCGAGGCCCCCGCGATCGTCGCGACGCCGCGTTTGTGCGACACGCCGCTGTTCCAGCACTACCTCGAGACGCTGCTCAGCGGCGACCGCCCCAAATGCCGCACGCTGATCGACAAGGCCGCCGAGTGCGGCGTCGGGCCACGCCAACTGCTCCTGGAACTCTGCTGGCCCGCGATGGAGGTGATCCGTCAGCTCCACAAGGACGCCAAGATCAGCCTGGCCGCCGAGCACATGGCCACGCGGCTCAATCGGGCGACGGTCGACCGCATCACCGGCGAGCTGCCGATGAAGGCGAGCAACGGCAAAAAGGTCATGGTCGTCTGCGGCGACGCCGAGGGCGAGGAACTGGGCGGGCAGATCACCGCCGACCTCTTCGAGAGCGCGGGCCACGAGGTGAAGTTCCTCGGCGGGGGGATTCCCAACGACGAGACGAACCACCTGGTGGGCCTGTGGCGGCCCGACGTGCTGGTCCTCTTCGCCACGCTCCCGCAGGACATGCCCGAGGCGCGGCGGCTGATCGACCACCTGCGCGAGCACAACAGCCAGCCGAACCTGCAGGTGATGTGCTGCGGCGGCATCTACAAGCGCGCCGAGGGCTTGGCCGAGGAGATCGGGGCGGATTTGATCGCCCGCGACGCCGCCGATGCCGTCGACATCGCTCAAGCCAACCCGCATCGCCGCGCCACGGCCGACCAGCAGACGGTGGGCCGCAACCGTCGCGCCCGCAAGGCGCAGGAGAAGCAGGCCGCCCGCCGCCTCGGCCCCACGCGCAGCACAGGCGCGCCCGAGCAACCCGCGTTCCGCCAGGCCGCCTAATCGCTACTGCCAGACCAGCCAATCCCGTCGCCGCCGTCGCACGATGTTGCCACGGCGGCGACGTGGCGGTGCAGGACGCACTTTCCTCGCCCAGTTGGGCGGAACTACCGCGTGACCGCGAAATTTCATCTTGCCACGCCTGCCGGCAGCGGGTTATGTTTGATTCATCGCTTCGACTGCCCCCGCCATTCTTCGGCGGGGAAGTCCGACGGAGCGATGGCAAGGGCCGGGCACTGCGTGGCAGACGTCACGGCAATCCCCCAAAGGTGGGCGTTTACAGGGCTTAAGGAGCCGATGGAGAGAACAATGAACATGGGTACAACGAACAACAGCACCCGCCGGCTTACGGCGGCCCTATCCGCGGTGGCGGGCCTCGCCCTGTCCGCCGGCGTCGCGTCGGCCGACACGCAGTTGGACATCGACCTGAACAACTTCCGGGTCACGTCCGACTTCAACAGCAACGCCGGCCTCTACCAGCTCGCTTTCTCGGATGACATCGACACCGAGATTGCGAGCATCCGCATCGACGGCGACGACGCCCCCGGCTTCAGCGACCCCTTCGCGGGCAACACCAGCGCCGACTTCATCGCCCTGGCCGAACTGATGGGCGACGAGAACTCGGGCACGGTGACGAGCGCCATCTTCCAACTCACCGACGACGACGGTAACGTCTTCACGTTCGATGAGGTGACCGGCAGCTACTTCGACTCCGGCAACGCCATCGAGGTCGTGCTGATCTTCGAGAGCCCCGACGGCGAGTTCAACTCCGGCACCTTCGCCGGCGTCGACGTCTCGGAGTTCAACGACGCCCAGTCGCTCGACGTGGCGGCGATTTCGTTCTTCGTGAACCGCAAGCTCTTCACCAACCGCGGCCACCTCGACTCGATGGCCGACGCCGACATCACCATCTTGGCCGTGCCCGAGCCCGCCACCGCTGGCCTGCTCTTGGGCGCCGCCGGCCTCGGCCTCCTCCGCCGCCGCCGGGCGTAGGGACTGCGACCTGACCACCTACGAACGCCGCCCCTGTCGATGACGGGGGCGGCGTCGCGTTTGGCATCTGCTTCTGCTTCTGCCCTTGGAGCGTGGCGGTCGGAGTCGGGGATCGATGAGGACGGTCCTGTCCCCTCAAAGCTCGGAAGTCTGTGCAACGCTCGCAGAGCCCCTCTTCCGCTGCACCGCCACGGCGGAGCCGCTATCATCGCCCACCCATGGCCTGGATTGCCCAAGACCGTCGCCACGAACGCCTCTCCGCCGGCAAGACGCTGCTGAGCGACGCGCTCAAAACGCACATCGCCGATACCTACTTCCCGCGCTATCCCACCAAGCGGGCCTGCCTGCTGCCGGCGCTGCACATGGTCCAGCACGAGTACGGCCACATCGAGCCGGGAGCGATGAACGAGATTGCCGAGTTCCTCGAGATCAGCCCGGCCGAGGTGCTCGACACCGCCACCTTCTACGAGGAGTACTGGCTCAAGCCCAAGGGCAAGTACCTCGTGCAGGTCTGCCGCAGCCTGGCGTGCGAGATCGTCGGCGCGGGCGAGATCATCGAGGGGCTGCTCGACAAGCTTGATCTCGCCGACAGCGGCGACACCACGGCCGACGATCGTTTCACGCTCGTCGAGCTCGAATGCCTCGGCTCCTGCGGCACGGCCCCGGTGGCGCTGGTGAACGACGTGCTGCACGAGAACATCTCCCTCGACAGCATCAGCGGGCTCATCGACGGCCTGCCGGACGACCCGCACGATTACCACGACGAGAGCGTCGACTTCGAGGTGCCCGTGGGCAATCCGCCGGGCGCGGCGACGTTCGATCTGAGCGGCCACGACAACCCGCCGGCCGGCGGGGGTTGAGGCTACGGCGCGGCCGGTCTGGTTGGGGTGCGTCGTCGAAAGAACCGGCGCGCGCCGAGCACGATGAGGATCGTCACCGTCATGGCACCGACTGCCGGCCACGGCGTGTCCGGGAGGGCGTACGCCAGGTCCTGCCCGAGCGGCGTGAGGGCGTAGATCGCCGGCTGCTGGGTCCAGATGCCGCGGTCGAGTTCGGCGGTGTTGATCGCGAAGAGCGGATGAAACTGCGTCGCCCACGCTGGCACGCTCGCGTTCCAGGCAACGAGTTGCGGCCCGAGCCAGACCGGCCACGCCAGCCACGCCCAAGCGAGGACGATCACCAAAAACGCAGGAACGGCGGGAGATTCCGGCGGTTCGAAGTCTGCGTCCCGTGCCCGCACCGGGCGGCCCACGGGTGTGAATCCGCTCGCGAGGAGCGTCGTCCACATCAACAGCACCGCGACTGTGCCAATTGAGGGGAGGGCCGGCAGCAGGCCGAGCGTGAGGCCCGCCAACGCCGCAAGCGTGGGGGGGAGTCGGGCGTGCGGCCTCAGGTGCGCCAGCAACGCCGGCAGCGGGGTGATCGTCGCGAGCGGCAGGAGCACGGCGTCGAGCGAGCCGCGGCCGGGCAGCAGGCAGGCGAGGCCGGCAATCAGCCCGAAGGCGGCACCGATCAGCGCGAAGAAAGGCAGGCGACGTCGCCGCACGGGGCGACGTTACGCGAGGGTCGCCGGGGTAGAACGTGGTTCGTTTCTTTGGAGCAGTCTGGATCATCACACGCGGCTCGATCGGGGGTAGCCGCGGACCTTGGTCCGCTCGTCGGGCACGAACGTTCGTCCGAAGCGCGGAGCAAGCTCCGCGGCTACCTCCGGCGAATGATGGTGCAAGGGGCTGAAAGCGGCTCGCGTGGTGATTTTCATCGCGTTGTGGGTGATACTGTCGCCCCCACCTTCACTGCGAGCTCGCCCCATGATTCACCCCTGGCACGACGTCACCCCCGGCCGCGACATTCCCGACGAGTTTGAGAGCGTGATCGAGATCCCCGCCGGCAGCAGCATCAAGTACGAGCTCGACAAGGCCAGCGGCCTGATCCGGCTCGACCGCATGCTCTACTCGGCCGTCTACTACCCGGCCAACTACGGGTTTATCCCGCAAACGCTCGCCGAGGATGACGACCCGCTGGACGTGCTGGTGCTGTGCAAGGAGGAGGTCGTGCCGCTGTGTCTGATTCACTCGCGACCGATCGGCCTGATGACGATGCTGGACGAGGGCAAGCGCGACCACAAGATTATTGCCGTGGCAACGGCCGATCCGGAGTTCAACCACTACCGCGACGCCGACGAGATGCCCCCGCACCGTTTGGACCAGATCACGCGGTTTTTCAAGGATTACAAGACGATGGAGGGTAAGGCCGTCGAGGTCGACGAGATCCAACCCGCCAGCGCCTGCCCGTCGATCATCGAGGACGCTCTGGCCCGCTACAGCCGGCACCGGCGGGGGGGATTCGCGTACGGGAAGTAGTTCAGCACGCTCAGGCTGCCGCGACCGGTGCCTCCCGGTGCGCCCGCCATTCGCCGCGCTGGTCCGGAAGCGTTACCTCGATTAGAAGCCACGCTTCGCCGCCATACTCCGGATCTTTCAGATAGTGATCAAGTCTTGACACCGGCGTCGGCTCCGGGAACGCCTGGCCGTCGTCGAGGTAACTCTGGAGGTGAAGTTCGATCGCCTCCCGGCCCATTTGTGCGAGTTCTTCGTACGTGTCACCGGCGGAGAAGCAGCCGGGCAGGTCCGGAACCATCAGCCCATAACCCGCCTCCGGCCGCTCGGCATCGCTTTGCACGAGCACGGGGTAGATCGCGGTTTTCGACACCTTTGGATGATCGTCGCTCATTTGAGTCCCGCCTGCTTGAGGATCGAGTTGAGTGTACCGCGCGTCACGTCCTTGCGCGGGTGCGGAACCGTCACGGTGCCGGGCTTGCTCGGGTGCTCGAACTGGTGATGGCTCCCGCGGACGCGCACCAGGCACCAACCGTCGTCCACCAGTAACCGGATGATCTCTCGGCTGCTCACTGACCTTGGCTGCTCACTGACCTTGGCCCTCCAACGATCACGTTTCGGCGGCGTCCACGCCTCTCCTGCCCCGCTCCCCGAGCCAGATGCCGATCTCGTAGAGCAAAATCAGCGGACCGATGAGCCCGACCGTCGCCGTGATGATGTCGCCGGGCGTGATGGCGCAGGCGAGGAACACCATCGCGAAGTAGACGACGCGCCGCTGGCGGCGCAGCACTTCGGCGTCGACCAGGCCGCCGCGGATCACCGCCATCACCGCCAGGGGAAGTTGAAAGCTGAGCCCGAAGACGATCAGCAGAACCAACACCAGGTTGACGTAGTCTGGCAGCGTGATGATCGGGGCGGCCAGGTTGGCGCTGCTAAACGGGATCACGCGCACCTCGCCGGTCGCGTCGTCGGCGCCGGTGCCGTCGTGGGGCAGGTAAACCTTCAACCGGTAGAGCGTGCTGTCGAACCAGATGCCCATCGGCGGCGGGTCGGCCGGGTCGCCCGCCAGCACGGGAATCTGCGGGATCGTCCCCGGCTCCACGTCCACGACGGCCGCCGACTCGTACGAGGCCGGCAGCGGGATCGTCATCGCCCAGCCGAGGAAGAAGCTGAGCGTGATCGGCAGGATGAAGAACCAGACGAACGCGATCCCGCCGAAGAAGAGGGCCAGCGACAGCGGCAGGAACTTCGTAATCGCCCGCCGCTCGTTCTTGTACAGGCCGCTGGCGACAAACCCCCACGCCTGCCAGATGAGCCACGGGCCGGCGATCACGAACGCGCCGATCATGCTCAGCCGCAGGTAGACGAAAAACGGGTCGGTCACGCCCGTGAAGTAGAGCTGCGGGTTGAGTTCGTTGTCGTAGTGCGCCTGGATCAGCGGCCCGGCGATCACCGGCAGCAGGTACTGCTTGGCAACGATCAGGCACCCGAAGAACGCGACAAACGCCCCGAGCACCGCCTTGATGAGCCGGCTGCGCAGCTCCTCCAGGTGGTCGCCCACGCTCATGCGGAAGTTGTCGGGGTCGAAGCTCGACCCGAATCGCCCGGCCTTGAGTTCGCCGTTGGCGGGGGAGGAACTGGCGGCGGCGTCGCTCACGTCATCACGATAGGAACGGCGAAGCGCCCGCTTGAAGACCCGCCGTTTCACCGTTGGGGCGTCTCTCGAGCCGGCCGCGGTCGAGCCGCGTTCAATCCAGCGACCCGTTAGCCGCCCCGCCTCGCGGGGCGCTTGAGTTGACGTGGAGCGCCCCGCGAGGCGGGGCGGCTAACGTCGGAGCGGGTTCGGGCGCGGGCAGCCGTAGCGCCAGTTGCTCTAGGCGCTTCACGCCTTCTCCATCTCGTTCTCAGTCACACCCGTAGAGCGGTGTGAAGCAATCAATGCTCACGCCGCCGGCAGGGCGTCGAACTCGACGGCGACGGTGCAGCCGGCGGTGGAGAAGTCCGGGGTGGCCCGCAGCACGCGGCCGTGGGCGTTCCAACCCTGGCTGCCACCGCTGGGGGGGAAGTAGACGCTCACGCGCTCCCCGACGCCCAGGGGCGTCTGGCTCTTGGCACGCAGGCCGCCGACGCTAACGTCCTCGATCGACAGGTTCAGGTGCGGCATGCGCATCGCGTCGATCGTGTGGTCGTCGCGGCGTCCTTGAACACGCAGGCTGACCGCCTGCCGCGGGTGAATCCGGCGGTCGATGCCCGTCGCGACCGGCTGGCGATCGAAGCCGATGCGGCCGGCGACGGCCGAATCGTGCTCGGCGTGGTCCGTCGCGACGTGCGGCATCGAGGCGTCGGACAGGCGGGGCAGGGCGGTGTTGAAAGCGACCATGGCGAAGTTCCTTCTTCGGGGGCAAGGGTCCCGCGGCCACGACAGCACGGCGGGATGGGCTGGCACCCCTGTGTCGTCTCGCCGCTGCGACAACGTGAGCAACGCAGGCTGCGCGCTGTCGCGTCCCGTAATCTTGGGCCATGCCGCCCGCCACGCCCGGTCCCCGAACCGGCGATGCCGCTCCCGCCACTCAAACCGGACCTTGGCCCGTCGCGCTCGTGGGCGCGGGGCCGGGCGACCCGGACTTGTTGACGCTCGCGGGCGCCCGTCTGCTCGGCGAGGCCGACGTGGTCGTCTACGACGCGCTGGCCAACCCGCAGTTGCTCGCCCACGCCCCAGGCGCCGAGCACGTCTACGCCGGCAAGCGGGCCGAGCACCACTCGATGACGCAGGACGAGATCAACGCGCTGCTGGTCGCGCGGGCGCGGGCGGGCGAGCGTGTCGTGCGGCTCAAGGGGGGCGATCCGTTCGTCTTCGGGCGCGGCGGCGAGGAGGCCGAGGCGCTCGTTGAGGCGAAGGTTCCGTTCGTAATCGTGCCCGGCATCACCGCGGCCGTGGCGGCGGCGGCGTACGCGGGCATCCCGGTCACGCACCGCGACCTCAACACCAGCCTCACGCTCGTCACCGGGCACCAAAAAGAACGCGCCAAGCAGACGCCCGAAGCGGCCGCACGCGCCGAGGCGCAGAGCGATCCCACCGACTGGTCGGCCCTCGCGAAGCTGCCGCTGCTCTGCTTCTACATGGGCGTCAAGAGCCTGCCCGGCATCGCGGAAAAGCTCATCGCCGGTGGCATGTCCGCCGACACGCCCGCCGCCAGCGTGCAGTGGGGCACCACGCCGCGGCAGAAGACCGTCGTCGCCTCGCTCGGCACGATCGCGTCGGAGAATGAAAAGGCAGGTCTCGGCAGCCCGGCGATCACGTACGTCGGCGAGGTCGTTCGCCTGCGCGACAACCTCGCCTGGTTCGACAAGCGGCCGCTGTTTGGCAAGACGGTCGTCGTCACGCGCAGCCGACAGCAGGCGAGCGAGCTGTCGGCGAAACTGGCGGCCCTCGGGGCGGATGTGGTGGAGGCACCGACGATCGAGATCGCTGCGCCCGCGACCCGCGACGCGATCGAGCAGGCGATCGCGTGGCTCGACGCGGACACATTCGACTGGCTCGTCTTCACCAGCGCCAACGGCGTGGAGCGGGCGGCCGAGGAGCTGTTCCGGGCGCGGCTCGACGCGCGAACGCTGTACCGGCTGAAGATTGCCTGCGTCGGCCCGGCAACGGCCCAGGCGTGCCGGCAACACCTGTCGATACGGCCGGATTTGGTGCCCGATCGCTACGACGGCGACGCCTTGGCCGACGCCATGATTCGTGCTTTCGGCGACGCCGCGACGCAGCGCGTGCTCCTGCTCCGCGCCGACATCGGCCGCCAATCGTTGGTCGAGGCGCTGCGATCCCACGGGGCGGATGTCGAGGATGTCGCCGTCTACGAAACGCTGCTCGCCGACGCGCTGCCCGACGACGTGCTCGCCCGCATTGCCAACGCCGACGCGATCACGTTCACCAGCGGCAGCACGGCGACGAACCTCGCCAAACTCGCGACCGTTCCGCCGAACGCGAAGCTCATCAGCATCGGCCCGACCACCAGCGCCGCCCTGCGCGCCGCCGGCCTTCGCGTCGACGCCGAGGCGGACGAGGCGACACTTGACGCGCTGGCGCGCGCGGTCGTCGAGGCGTTGGAGTCATCCGGTCGCTAAAGCGACTTGCACAACGCTCCCTCGCGTCGGAACCGGTGTTATTGAGAACGCGATAGATCATGCGCATGCTCGTTAGCCGCCCCGCCTTGCGGGGCGCGTGGATCGGTGCTGAGCGCCCCGCAAGGCGGGGCGGCTAACACCGAAGCGGGTTCGGGCGCGGGCAAGCCGCCAGTGGCACAGGCGCTAACCTCAACTGCGCTAATCCTGCTTCTTGCCCGTGCCCAAGAACGTGCCCAGCACCTCGCCGACCTGCTCGGCCGGGGCGTAGACGGGGCGGGGCTCGCCGACGGTGCCCTGAAGCTTGATCGCCGTCGCGGTCGCCTGCACGGCGTCCAGAATCTGGGCGAGCTCGTTCAGCAACGGCAGATTGAAACCGCCCAGCGGCTGGGCGAGCACGATCACCTGCCCGGTCAGCGGGGCGTCGTCGCCGGCGAAGAAGCTGCGCACGGTCGCGTTGCCGAGCACCTTGGCGCCGTCGGCCTCGATCTCGATGCCGCTGACGAACAGGTCGCCGTTGTCGAGGCGGAAGTCGAGCGCGAGCGAGTCGCGCTGCGGCGTGGGGATGAACGACGCCAGTTCGAGGATACGGGCCAGCAGGTTCCAGCGGGCTAGGCGGGCGCGGGTGATGGTTACGCTCCCCTCGCCGTTGAAGCCGACGGGGCTCTCGACGCGCTCCTCACCGATTCGGGCGAAGCCTTGGCTGGCAGGATTGAGCGGGCCGAAGATGACCACCGGCAAATCGAGCCGGCCGGCCACGTCGTCCTCGCCAACGATCGGGCCAAGCTGTTCGAGGCGCAGCGCCCGCATGTCGAGCGAGGCCAGGACGAACCAGTTGCCGGTCAGCCCGTCGGGGTTGGCATCGTCGATCGTGGCGGTCTCGGGATTTGCCTGGAGCGCCTCCTTGCCGCGGTCGCGCACCTTGATGTAGCCCTCGATCAACCCGCCGGCGGCGAAGAGGCGGATGCGCTCGGTCGTGATGATCGTGAAGTCGTACTGGCTGATCGGCTTCGAACCGTCGGGCCGATCGGCGCGGCTGAGGTAGGCGATGACCTGCCCGCGATCGATCTCCACGCTGCGGAAGCGGGCGTCGGTCCCCTCGAAGGCGACGTCGACGAGCACCTCCCCCTTGGGCTGCTCGCCCGGCGCGGGGCGGACGTTCAGCGCCAGGTCGAGGCGCCCGCTGCCCCCCTCGGGGAGTTTGAGGCGGTCGGCCAGCGTGTCGAGCTGCACGTCGGCGTGGATCCAGATGTCGCTGCGGCCCGGCAAATCAGCCAGTTGAAGCTGCCCGCCGCCGGTGATGGACCCGACGTCGGTGATTTCCCCTTCGAGCGTGACCAGTTCGACCGCCCCCTTGTCGGCGTCGATCGCGAGGCGCAGCACGGCGAACTCGCGCAAGTCGAACGACGTCGGGCCGGTGAAGACGGCCAGGTTCGCCGCAAGTTCGCCGGTGACGGTCAGGGGCGTCTCGATGCCTCCCTCGGCGTCGCCGCCGCCGTCGCCGAACTGGATCATCAGGCGCTCGCTCGCCAGCGAGACCGCGGCCGCGCCCGTGACCTCGCCGCCGAGCACCTCGGGGTCGAGCACGATCGGATAATCGTCGGCGGCCAAGTCCCGCACAAGGACCCGGCCGGCGTCGGCAAGGTCGTACTCGACCACGAGCTCCAACTCGCGCGCCTCGACGTCCTCCGGCGGAACCAGTTGCCCGTCGACCACGCGCGCCCGCGGCGAGAGCGTCGGGTCGCCCATGCCCACGCCCGCGCGGCGCATCAAGATCGGCACCGTCAGCTTGCCCGTCTCGAAGCGCGGCGTCAGCACCACCCGGTCGGCAACGCGGCCGGCGTTGAGGTCGAGGTCGCTGACGATGATCTCGCCGTTGCCCTTGATCCGCTCGGGGTCGAACCCGCCCAGCGTGGCCGTGAGGTCGACGTCGACCGTTCCCTCCACCACGCCGCCGTTCACTTCAAGAGCCGCCAACTCGCTAAGCCGCGCCAAGTCCAGGCCGTCGATGTCGAGCGACACCTCGCCGGGCACCTCCGAGTCGAACGGCACCACGCCATCGAGCTGCACGACCGCGTCGAGCAGCCGGGCGTCGTCGGTGTTGAAGCGGAGCACCTCGTCGGCCACGCTCGCGGTGAGCTTGCTCTGCACGTTGCCAAGCTCGTAGGGCCCGATCACGAAGCCGACGGTTTCCAGCGTGCCGACGGCATTGAGGGCGACGCCGTCGGCCACTTGGCCCCAGACGCTCAGGTAGCTGTCGATCGTGCCCGCCAGCAGCGGCGTCTCCTCGACCGTGGCGGGGGCGAGGTCGTCGGGCGTCGCGCCGCCGCTGGGCAATGCCTGGCCACCGCCGGCGACGGTGAAGCCCGGGGCGGTCGACATCAGCGGGTCGCGGCGGCGCAGGCTCAGCTCGAGCGACAGCGGCGGCCTGCCGTCCAATTCCTCGGCCGGTTTGGTCAGGTACCAGCCCTCGCCCTTGAGACGAATGTCGCCGTAGCGGCCGTACAGCTCGCTGATCTGCACGGGGCTGGGGCCCTCGTCGCCGATGGATCCCGTCACGACCACGCCCACGTCCAGCGGCAGCGGCTCCTCCATCCGCGGCAGCGCGACCTGCCAGCCGTCGGCCCGCACGTACGCGCCGTAGTTGGCCGCCAAATCCTCCTGCGGCAGGTAGTACCGCCCCTCGATGTGGAAGGTGCCCTGCCCCTCGACCGGCCGAACCGCGTCGAGGCGGGTCAGCTCGACGAAGGGGTTTTTGTCCTCCAGGCGGACGCGCACCTCGCCCTCCAACGGCGGCAGCGGCGTCGTCTCGCCGGCACCGCCCTGAACGAGGCGGCTCTCGGGGAGCGTGAAGAGCACGTCCATCGTCTGGAAGTTCTTGAAGCCCTCCCCGTACACCTCGGCCGCCATGCTCGCCTCTTCGACGGTCTGGCCGGCGATTTCTCCGCCGAAGGCCACGCGGAGTTCGGCGCGCACGTCGCCGAAGGGGCCGTACCACAGATCGCCGTCGAGCCGGCCGGTGACGATGCTGCCGGGCAGGCCCAGCTCGCGGAAGTCGACCGAGAAGGTGGCCGTCTGATCGACCAGGCTGACGCTGGCGCCCGCGACCTTGAGATCCCCGCCGTACGCGGCCAGTTGCAGATCGTCGACCCATGCGGCCTCGCTGCTGACGTTGAGCGTGCCGGCGAGCACCTCGACGGGCTCCTCCGCCAGCGGAATGCCGCTGATGCGCAGGCCGTCGGGCGTGAGCGTGGCCGTTTCGCCGACGGCGGACACGCCCACCGTGCCCGCCAAGCCAAAGCCCGTCAATGAGGTCGTGTCCTCAAAGGTCAACACCCCCTCGACGCCGCCGTCGCCCGTGAAGCCGCCGTTCCACGCGGCGTCGATCTGGATTGTCGGCACGCCCAGGAACGGCTCGAGCAGTTCCTCGATCCCGCTGACCTTCACCCGCGCCGTCTGCCGGCGCCCGTTGGCGGGCAGCAGTTCGAACTCCGCGCGGGCGTAGCCGGGCAACTCGAACACGCCGTTGTAGACAAGCGTCGATCGCTTGCCGGCCTCGACGGTCATGGCGTCGGCGATGCGCTCGTCGCCGTCGATGTCGCGCACCACGATGCGCCCGCCGGTGAGCGTCACGTCCGGCAAGGTCGGCAGCGTGATGGCGCCGCTGGGCTCGTTCGGATCGCTTGGCCCCCCGCCGGCGGCGAGCAGGGCGGCGGCCTCGGGCAGGGTCCACTGGCCCTCCTCGTACTCGACCATGTACACGCTCGGGTCCGTGACCGTCACCGACTCCGGCAGCGGCGTGCCGCCGGTCAGCGCCGTGAAGGCCACCATCGGCAGCGGGCCCAGGGCGGCCTCGATCTTCGGGACCTCCAGCACGAGCGGCCCCTGGTTCTGCCCCTGATTGCTCGGCAGGCGGACGGCGAGGTCGGTAACCGTCACGTCGCCGCCGAGCCCGACGTCGAGGTCGCCAACGTCCACGTCGAGGCGCAGGGCACCGGTGGCCACGCTGGAGGCAATCTGTTTGGGAATCGTGCTGCGCAGCAGCAACGCCAGCCCGAGCCAACCCAGCAGCAGCAGGATGACGACCGCGATCAGCAACGCCAGCAACCGTCGAAGCCAGCGGCTGAAAAACCCGCGGCGCTTCTCGACAACGATCATCTTCTTGCGCTTGCCGTCGGGCGTCCGGACGTCGGCCGTCGACTCGTCGAGCGCGGGGGATGGCACGTCGGACCGGGGCTCGAGCCGGGGGCCGGGGCGCGGCGCAGCAGGCGTCTTCCGGGCCCCAAGGGCGGCCGCGGACGTGGGGAGAACTGTGTTGTCGTCAACGTCCGCCATGCAGCCGCGATTATACGTGCCGCCCGTGGCGCACTCGGCGGGGAAATCGCTATTCCGCCTCGGCCGGGGCGATGTCGCCCGCGGTGCGGGGCCCGATGCCGAAGAACCAGAAGTCCGTGCGCTCGGTCCTGCCGATGAACGGCCCGCTCGCGGCCACGAGCTCGCCCGTGCCGCGCCAGTAGGCCGTAATGCTCACCGCCGCGAAGCCCCGCTGTTGCAGGTTCTTCACGATCGCGAACTCCGGCAGCACGATCGGGATGTCGATGCTGCCGGCGTCCACCGAGCCCACCGGCAGCGACTGCCCGGTCACGCCCAGCACGTACTCCTGCCGGTTCACGCCGATGCCGCCGCTGCGCACCTCGAGGATGATGTCCGCCTCGCCGTACGTCGTCGCGACGGCCACGCCCTCGATCAGCATGCGGTTGCGCAGCTCGCCCAGCAGGAAGCTCTGCTCGTGGCTGGGGAAGTTGCCGTCAAACAGGTACGCCGCATCGACATAGACGCGCCGGTCGCGCAGGGCGGCGAACGAGAGTTGGGCGATCGCCTCGCGGATCGCCTCGCTTTGCAGGAACTGCTCGTCGGCGGTCCGCGGCGGGTCGCTCACGCGCAGGGTCGCGCAGCCGCAAAGCGAGATCGCGATCCACAGGGCGGACAGCAGGCGAAGAGGGTGGCGCAGCGGGAACACGGGCAAGGCGGCGGCATCGTAGGGATCCCGAAGCCGCATGCCAGCGGCGCTACTCGCCGGTCATCAAGACCGCGACCCACAGCCAAGCCATGCCCGCCGTCGCGAGAGCGGCGCAGGCGAGCAGCAGGGCCCACGCCACCAGCGAGCGCGGCCGCCACGCGTTGCGCCTGGGCCGCACCGTCGCCTGAGGCTCGACAGGGCGGGGCCGGTTCCGGTAGGCGTCCTCAGCGCCGTTGAAGACGCCTTCGGCCTCGGCGGGGCAGACACCCATCATCTCAGCCTGGCGCAGCAGGTCGGCGCGGTCGTTGGCGTCGAGTCCGCCGGTGGCGGGGTCGCACCAGCGGTCGAGCCGGCGGGCGGCCGCGTGGGCGAGAAACGCCAGCGACGCCGCCGACGCCGGTTGGGCGGGGCGCAGCGAGTCGAAAGCCGCGTCTCCCGCGGCGGCTGACACCCCCGCGGCGGTGTCGGCCTCGCGCTGGCGCGCCCAAGCCGCGCGGGCGGCGAGCACCTCCTGCGAGTAGAGGTTGGCGTGCGGCGGGGCGGCGGCGGACATGGCAGAACCCTGCGGGGAACGCGGATGGCACGGACTTCGGGCGTGTTCGAGCCAACGCGGTCGAACCTACGATGCGTCGGTCCGACGTTGCGGCGACTCAAGCCCCGGCGATCTTCTCGGACGCCGCTCCCCCTCCGTGCCGCCCATGACCGACGCCAAGCCCAAATCTCGCCGCCTGCTCAAGTGGCTGGGCATCGCCTTCCTGCTGCTTCTCGCCGCGGGCGTCGGCGTCGGCTTCTACGTCTGGAAGGGCATCAGCGGCGTGCCCGACTTTTACCTGCGCGAGCGCCTCACCGGCGCCGAGCGCGACGAGGCCATCGCCAGCGTCGAGCGCAAGTTCCTCGCCTTCCAGGACAGCCTTGGCGGTGCGACCGCCGCCGCTGCCGGCGAGGACGATCCAGCCGCCGCGAACGATGAGTCCCTCGCCGACGAGCCGCGCGTGGCCGTTGTCACCTTCACCGGCGTCGAGCTCGACACCTATTTCGACAAGTGGCTGACCGACAACGACTACAAGCCAGCCTTCGAAAAGCACCTCGCCGACCCGCGCCTCGCCGTCGTCGACGGGCAGATCGTGATGGCCGGCAAGATGCGATCGTTCCAGGACGCCGTGGTCAGCCTGCGGTTCAAGCCCGACCTGAGCGACGCCGACGTCGCCCGCCTCCGGTTCGAAGGGGCCTACGCCGGCAGCTTCGCGCTGCCGGACAAGGCGCTGGAGATTTTCCACGACAAGGCCAGCGGCGCCATTCGGGCGCGGATGCCCGCCAACATCGAGAATGCCGCCCTTGAGGGCGACGGGCTCAATGCCGCCGCGATCGATTTGGCGATCGACCGGCAACTGCTCCGCCTGATGGGTCGCGAGCCGGTGGAGGATTTGGTCCTGTTCCCGCCGCTGCTGGGGCGCGGGACGATCGCGTCGCAGGTGGTGAAGCTGGAGGTTGCCGATAGCGGCCTGACGGTCGGCTTCCGCCCGCTCAACGCGGAGGAGCGGGCGGCGTTCCTCCAGGAGCTCAAGGCCGAGGCCACCGCCAGCCTCGCCGACGCGGAGACGGAGCAATAGAAAAGTAGTAGGAAGCGGATGGCCGACCGCAACTCGGCCGGCGAGAACGGGTTGTGCCGGTCGCGGCGCGACGAAGGCTGGTTCTCATTTATCGGATCGCGGATCACGCCGGCAAATGCCGGTGGACGGGGCGTCGGGCGGAGTCGAGGCGGGTATATTTCGCCCGCCGTGCCCGCTGATCCCGCCGATGCCTCCCGCCGCCAGCTCGACCGAACGACGGCGGCGCAGCCCCGGCTGCTCGTGAGTCGGTCGGCCCTGGCGCACAACGCCGGCCGCCTGCGGGAGCTGGCCGGGCCGCACCAGGGGCTGTGCGCGGTCGTCAAGGCCGACGCCTACGGGCATGGGGCGGCCGGCGTGGTCGAGGCGCTGTTCAACCCGGTCGGTCACGCCCAGCCCGCGGCCGACGCGTTGGCCGTCGCGACGATCGGCGAAGCGTTGGCGTTGCCGGAGGTGGACACGCCGATCATGGTGCTGCGGCCGGTCGAGCTGGCGTACCTGGGCGGCAATCGGGCCGAGCTTGAGGAGGCGTTGCGGCGCGGGCTGCTGCTGAGCGTGGTCTCATCCGCCGCCGCCGCCGACGTCGCCCGCGCGGCCGAGCGCGTCGGCGTGCGCGGCGAGGTGCAGGTGATGCTCGACACCGGCATGCACCGCGAGATGTGCGGGCCCGACGACTTCGCCGCCGTCGTGGCCGCCGTGCGTCGCCACCCTTCGCTGCGGTGGGCGGGCGTCGGGACGCACTTTACGGACGGCGAACTCGCGGACGATTCGTTCAACGACGAGCAGGTCCGTTTGCTCCACGACGCGGTCGAAACGCTCGGCGAGCCGCTGCCAAGCCGCCTGCTCCGCCACGCCGCCAACAGCGGCGGCACGTTCGCCCACGCCGGGTTGGACGACGACGACGACGGAGACTTCAACCTGGTGCGGTGCGGCCTGTCGCTTTACGGCGTTCATCCGACGTGCCGGCCCGGCGCGACCGAGGGGCTCCGGCCGGTGGCAAGGTGGGTCGCGCCGCTGTTGCTGACACGCGACGTGGCTCCTGGCGAAAGCGTCGGCTACGGCCGGTCGTGGCGGGCGCAGCGGCAGACGCGGCTGGGCGTGGTACCCGTCGGCTACGCCGATGGCTACCGGCGGTCGCTGTCGAACACGAGCGTCGTCCGCCTCGCCGGACCTGCCGGCGAGCCGGGGGCCCTCTGCCCCGTCGTCGGCCGCGTCAGCATGGACTACGTCACAATCGACCTCTCGCCCGCCCCCTGGGCCACGCCCGGCGACGAGGTCACGCTGCTCGACGATGATCCGACCAGCCCCTGCTGCTGCGCCGCCCTCGCGGGACTGGTGGACACGATCCCCTACGAACTCTTCTGCCACCTCGGCCCCCGCGTGACGCGGCAGATGGTGGATTGACGCCGCCCGCATCTCCGGATGGCACCTCCAAACCGCGTTGCAACGCAACGCTGGTCGGCGCGCGCGAAAGCAACTTCCCGTTCGCCGGACCAGCGTTGCGTTGCAACGCGGTTTGGGACGTGACGAGGGGCCGTCACAGCCTCAACTCGAACCCGGTGCGGATGTAGCCGCTGTCATCAATGTCGGCGATCTCGTCGAGGTCGCGGCTGTCCCAGCCCTCGTTGACCTCCTGGCCGATCGACAGGCCGACGGCGAGGATGAACTTGATGCGGTTGGGGTCGGCGTCGTAACTGATGCCCAGTTCGCCGTTGCGATAGTTGTAGAAGACACGGTCCTGCCCGCGGTCGAGGCCGTCCCAGTGGGCGGCGACCGTCCCGCCGGCGAGGCTGCCGTAGGCGAAAAGGTCGCCGGCCATGCGGTAGTCGGCGCGAAGGTTGAAGTCGCCGGGGATGACGTACTGGATGTCGAGCGAGAAGCGGTCGTTGGGCTCCCAAAGCAGCCCGGCGAAGGGGAAGCCGGCGGTGAGCACGAACTGGTCGCCTACCTTGCGGCGATACTGAAAGCCCGGCAGCGGCACGTCGGGCAGGATGGTGCGGTTGCCGTCGAAGTTCACAACAATGCCGAAAAGGTCCACTTTGTTGCTGAAGGTCTTGCCGACGGCGAAGTTGGCTTCGAGGTACAGGCCATTGCCGTCGGAGCCGTCGTTCTCGAGCAGGTCGTCGCCGACGGCGTTGCCGACGCCGAAGGTCACGCCCCCCTGCCAGCCGTTGATGTCAAAGATGCCCATGCCCGCGGCAAGGCTGGCGTCGTAGACGCGGGTCGGGACGGCCGGGTCGAGCGTGTTGAGCGCGAGCGTATCGACCGACAGCCCGGCGCGCGGCTGGGCGCGGGCGATTCCCTCGTCGCTCTGCCCCGGCGTGAGGCGCTGCCGGGCGGCGAGGCGGACGAAGTCGACGCGCAGGTCGTACACGTCGCCCGCGGCGTCGCGATTGTCCGTTTCGGTCGGGAAGCCGATGAGCCAGTCGGCATTGAGCTCGAACTGGTCGTCGCGGCTAAAGGGCTTGAGCAGGAGGTCCGGCCCCGTCTGCGCCACCGCCGGCGTGGCGAGCAACGCAAGGGCGGCAACGGGAACAACTCGGCGCAAGGCAACATCCATGTCCCGGCATCGTAGTAATCACGCGCCACCGCATCCCACCCCCACCACTACCACCCGACGCCGGAGCGGAAGCTCCGGGTTCGGAGTCGGCATCTCGTCGCGCACCAAGACCCGGAGCTTCCGCTCCGGCATCGGGATCGCAAGAGCAGCGGGCAGCAACGTGCGGCGCAGGAAACTTGTTGAGTACGATGCCCGCCCGATGCCCACGGCGCTGCTCGAGCCCGAAACGCTGCTGAGCGCCTACGCGCAGGGCGCGTTCCCCATGACCGACAGCGACGGCGTGACCCGCTGGTACACCGCCGACCCGCGCGGCGTGATCCCGCTGGACGACGGCTTTCGCGTCCACCGCTCGCTCCGCCAGACCATCCGCCGCGGCACGTTTCAGACGCGCGTCAACGGCGACTTCGACGCCACCATCCGCGCCTGCATGACCGACCGGCGCGAGGGGACGTGGATCAGCGACGACATCGTCGCCGCCTACACGCGGTTGCACGAGGCGGGCTTTGCCCACAGCGTCGAAGCACGCGACCCGGCGACGGGCGAGCTCCTCGGCGGGCTCTACGGCGTGAGCCTGGGCGGGGCATTCTTCGGCGAGAGCATGTTCCACCGCCGGACCGACGCCAGCAAGGTCGCGCTGGTCGCCCTTGTCGACCGTTTGCGCGAACGCGGGTTCGTGCTGCTCGACGCCCAGGCGCGCACGGCGCACCTGAGCCGCTTCGGCTGCCGCGAAATCCCCGGCGGCGACTATCTCCGCCGGCTGCGCAAAGCCGTCACCCTCGACCGGCGCTTCGATTAGGTCATGCTCCGCAACCCGTAGGGTGGGATTCATCCCACCATCCGGCAGAACCCGAGGTGGGATGAATCCCACCCTACCGGTTGCGAAACCGCTTAGAAGAACTCCCGGCAAAACGGCAGCGGGCCGTGGGAAAGGGCGTCGAGCAGCGGCAGGGCCGAGCGGTCGGCGCAGTCGGCCAGGCCGGCGTCGGCGGCGAACGTGGCGGTCATCTCGCCCAGGGCGATCGGCGCCCACGTCTTGTCGGCGCAAGTGAAGGCGGGCGACGCCTCGCTCGCCGTCGCGGCGCAGCGACCGTCAGAAACGTCGAGCGACAACGTCGTTGTGTTGCCCTCGCTCTCGCGGATCGCGATCGTCGCCTTCCCCTGCACGCCGGCCGGCCAGGCGATCGCGTTGAGGAGCTTCAGGTGGTCGAGCACGCGCACCTGGTTGCGGGCCGACAGTTCGCACGTCGCGTGGGCGTGCTGCACGCCACGGTGGGGGAGCTGGCTCTCGCGCAGCAGGGCGTTCAGCGGCACGTCGGCGGGCGTGGCAAGCTCGACGTAGCCGTACTGGTCGCGCAGCGTCGCGAGGAACCGCAGGTGGCGAACCAGCCCGGCCGTGTCGGCGTGGACCACGTGCATCGCCTGCAAGCCGATCCGATCTCCCTCGCTCACCGGGTGGACGCCGATCCACCCGCGCGCCGCGCCGTCCTCGCCCACGTCGGCGAAGAGGTAGCCGTTGGCGGTGTACCAGTCGAACCAGTGCCGCATGCCGCCCATCGGCGCATGCGGAAAGGCGACATCGCCGTGCCCGCGCTCGGCCGACTCGAACTGCCCGCGGCGCAGGTCGGCGAGTTGTTGGAGCATCGCGTCGTCGTCGGGCTCGACGAAGCGGTGCGTGGGCGGCTCGTCGCGCGGGGCTTGGGGCAGGATCGGCACGGGGATGGTCCAGAGCGTCCTTCGCTCGCACAGGCCGTAGCCGAAGTGCTCGTAGTAGCTGGCGCGAAACGGCATAAGGGCGCTGAGCACCTCGCCGCGCTCGCGGGCGAGGTTCAGGGCATGCTTCATGGTCGCGCTGGCGACCCCGCCGCTACGCCGGGCGTCGTGGCTGGTGCCAACCCAGGCGATGCCGTTGCAGGGGAAGACGCTGCCGCGCACGTTCATTTCGCCGCGCAGGCAGGTGGTGGTCGCGACGACGCGCCCGTCGAGCTCGGTCAGGAGCATGTCGCCCGCGTCGGCGTCGGCGCGGTCGCCGCGGACGGCATCGCGCATGTCGTGCTCGCGGGCGTAGGTCGGCCGATAACACCGGGCGCGGATGCGGGCGACGACGTCGAGTTCGTCGCTGGCGGCGGGGCGGATCGTCAGGTCGGGCGAGGGCGGGGCGTCGGGCATGGTGGGGCGCGGCAAGGCGGACGGGGTCTACGTCGGCCACGGTAGCCGGGGCGACGGGTCCATTATCGGCAGGGGGCGTTCGCGGGATTGTGCGCCCGAATCGGGCATCCGTTTGCGATGATGGGTGCGAGCGGTCGCCGCAGGTTCGCGGACGGGCCGTCGGCTGGTGAACGCGGTCTAAAGCGGCCGCGTCGCACGTCGATGCAGGGCGGGAACCCGGCCGATGCAGGGCGGGACCCGTCGCACGGAGGCGGGGCTGGCGTCGCTGGAACAGGCGGCGCGGCGACGCCGAGTTTCGCGCTGTTGCGAGGCCGCGACGCTGATATTGTGCGGACGCCACCCGCCCTCAGCGCCGCCACCGCCGGTTCGACCACCCCGCCACGGTCGGCAATCGACCAACGTTTTCCGCGACGCGACCCCCGACACGTTCCCAGACTTATCCACGGCCACCGCACCGCCCCCGTGCGACCCCGGCCCCGAAGGCGAGAGCGGCACCCTCATGACACGCCCCAGCAATTCCAGCCGTGCCAACACGCCCCGCGCCTCCCACGCCCACCTCAACGGCGACGCGGCCATCGACTTCCCGGAAGACCTCGCCGGCGGCACGCACACCTCCACCCTCGCCACCACCCTCGCGCTCGACGAGGACGACGACGTTCAAGTGAGCATCCTGGATCCCTACGACTTCGCCAACGGGCCCGACGACGACGCCGATTCCTCCGGCGACGCCGCCTCACGCAACGGTTCCCACGACGCCTCACGCAACGGCTCCCGCAACGGCCACCACCGCTCCAACGACGCCGGCGGCTCCGACGAGGGCCTGAACGTCGCCGAAAACCGCCAGCGCACCGCCACGCGCCGCCGACGCAACCCAGCCGAGCCCGCCGACGGCCCAGCCAGCAATTCCGCCGATGCCTCTGACACAATCGCAACCGCCGATGCCGATGACTCGCATACGGTTGCCGCCCCCACGCCGACGGAAGCCCCCGAGGCGAGCGCGTCCGAGTCATCCCCGGCGGTGGCCGACGACCTGACCTTGGCCGATTGGAAGGAGGAGTCGCTCCCCGCGACGGACGAGGCCGCCCCAGAGTTGGTGGATACCGAGGACATGCCCGACGATCGCGTTCCAGAGCAGCCCCCCGTCCCGCAGGATGAGCGCGTCCCGAAGGACGAGCCCGTCCCGCAGGACGACGCCGCCGCGGAATCGCCCGATGCGCCGGACGAGACCGGCGATCAGAACAGCACGGATGGGGACCTCGCGACTGAGGCCACGCCGCAGCCCGAGGCCGAAGTCGACGAGTCGGCCCTGAGCGAGCAACCCGAGCCTCAGCCGCCGACGATCACCGAGCTCAACGAGGTCGCCCCCGCCGGCGAAGAGCCGACGTCGTGGGTCGAGCCGCGCGTCCCCAACCGCCAGCACGTCCCCAGCCGCGGCGAGCTCGCCCGGCACCTCGCGTGGCACATCTGCCCGTTCTGCGGCAACCGCAACGAAAGCGCCCGCACCCCCTGCACCCGCTGCGGCCGCGTCGACAACGACGAAACCCGCCGCGCCACCGTCCGCAAGGTCGGGCCGTGGTTCGTGCAGGACAGCGACGGCACCGGCACGCCCGGCATGCGGTTCGCCGCCCTCCAGGAGATGGTCCGCATCGGCGAGCTGCACAGCGGCACCGTCGTCCGCGGGCCGACCACCCAGCAACTCTGGACCTTCGCCGCCCGCGTGCGCGGCCTGTCGCACCTGTTCGGCCTGTGCTGGAACTGCAACCGCCGCCTCCTTCCGCCGGAGGAGGGCGAGGTGCCCGACGACTTCTGCATCTATTGCGGCGCGCTGATGGAGGCGCCCAGCAACCCCGACCAGCAGCTCGACGCCATCCGCGAGGTCGCCTCGCCCAAATCCGACGCCCGTGACGACGAGCGGCCCGCCGCCCGCCGCGCCCTGCCGGACCCGAACTCGCCGGTGGCCCGCCAATACGATGAAGTGCCGCGCAGCCGATACCACGCCACGCCGCAGCGCCGCCTGCCGGCCCCGCCGCGTCAGGACGAAAGCTACTTCGACGACGACGACCGCACGATCGACGGCCCGGACGATGACGACGATCACCGCCAGTCCCTCGAAGACCTGCCGGCCATTCTTGAAAACGGCGAAGGGGACGGCCTGCTCTCGCAGCACGAGCTTGCGACCGTCTTCGACCTCGACCGCCGCCGCCTGCGCCTCAAGGGCCATCACGGCCACCACGGCCGGTCGCGCAGCGGGCTGTGGAACAAGCTCATCCTCGCCACGATCGGCGTGCTGTTCCTCCTGTTGATTGCCGCCGTCGCCGTCTTTCTGTTCGACGTGCCGATCCCCGGCATCACCGGCGACGAGGATGATGCCCCGCTGGTTCTGCCCGAAGAAGGCGAAACGGCCCCCGGCCTGCTGTAAGGGCGTTCGATCTCGTTCCCAGTTCACGCCGACGGCCCCGCGAGTGATCGCGGGGCCGTTTCGTGCGCGGCGCCGCATTTCGCCGCCGCCGCCCCGCGTTTATGGGACGGAGGCCCTTGGGCCGATAACTGCAAAGGCGGCGTCGAACTGTCGGCGCCCGCAGTTCGCTCGAAGGGAGGCTCCGCGTGATGTACGGCATGTATCTCAACGCTATCGGTATGGCCGAGGCCCGCGCCACGCAGGCCACGATCGCCAACAACCTTGCCAACGCCGAAACGGCCGGCTTCAAGCGCCTGCTCACGGTCCACGCCGAACGCAGTCCGGCCCACGCCACCGGCGTGATGGCCGGCATGACCGGCGGCAACATCATGCTGCCGACGCGCCTCGATGCGACGCAGGGGCCGCTCGAGCAGACAAGCAACCCGCTCGACCTCGCGCTCGTCGGCGACGCGTTTCTGGCCGTCGTCGATCGCGACAATCCCGCGGCCCCGCCGATGCTCAGCCGCGACGGCCGCATCGCCATCGACCCGGACGGCGCCGTGGTGCTCGCGAACGATCCGGGCCGCCAGGTGCTGGGCCGCAACGGTCAGCCGATGCGCGTGCCGGCCGAGGTGGGCCGCGACGGCCTCGCGTTCAACAGCGCTGGCGACCTTCAGGACTCCGCCTCGCCTCTGGGCGGAACACTCGGGCAACTGCGCCTCGTCCGCGTGGACGACCCCGCCGGCCTGATCCCGCGAGGCGGCGGCCTGCACGAAGCGGCCGGCCCGCTGCTCGACGCCGCCCCCGGCGAGGAGCTCGTGCAGCCCGGCTTCGTCGAGCGCAGCAACGTCGAGCCGACGACCGAGCTCACCCGCATGATCGAGTCCGGCCGCCTCCTCGAAGCCAACGCCAACATGATCCGCCACGCCGACTCCGCCCTCGGCAAGCTCATCGAAGCGGCGAGAGTGTGAGCCGGAAAGGCTGAAGGATGAAGGCTGAAGGATGAACCCGAAGCCAGAATCCAGACGCAGCCTCTGCCTCAGGTTCATCCTTCATCCTTCTGCCTTCACCCTTTCCGCTCTCATGGCCATCACCGCACTCAACAGCGCCGCGACCGGCATCCGGGCCCTTTCGACCCGCATCGACGTGATCGCCAACAACCTCGCCAACGCCGAGACCACTGCTTTCAAGCGGCAGCGCGTCAACTTCGAGGACCTGACATACCTCACCAAAAAGCACCCCGGCACCCTCAACAACGCCGGCGACGCCTCGCCGGCCGGCATTCAGATCGGCCTGGGCGTCAAGATCAGCAACACGCAGCTCGACCTCGGCCAGGGCACCCTCGACCCCACCGATGGCAAGCTGGACCTTGCCATCATGGGCGAGGGCTTCTTCAAGGTGCAAACCGCCGACGGCATCGGCGGCGGAGCGGCGTTCACCCGCAACGGCGACTTCTTCCGCAACAACCAGGGCGAGATCATCCTCGGGCTCGGCGAGGGCTACAAGCTCGACCCGCCGGTGGTCATCCCGATCGAGGTGCCGATCGACACAATCGGCATCAACGAAGATGGAACCATCACCGGCATCCCACCCGGCGCCGTCGAGGCCGAGGTGCTCGGCCGGCTGGAGATAGCCCGCTTCAGCAACCCGCAGGGCCTCAAGCTCCTCGGCGGAAGCCTCTTCGTCGAAACCAGCGCCAGCGGCCCCGCCATCGAGGGACTGCCCGGCGAAAACGGCGCGGGCCTGATCCGCCAGGGCTTCCTGGAAGGCTCCAACGTCGACCCCGTGAAAGAGCTCGTCGGCCTCATCAAGACGCAGCGCAACTTCGAGCTCAACAGCCAGTCGATCCAAACCGCCGACCAGGCCCTGCAAACCATCGGCAACCTGCGCCGCGGCTAACGCTTACGATCGATTTCGGTCATTTACTTTACGATCGCCTCGTGACATGGAGGTCACGCCCGATGCTCCCGCCCACCACCAACAAGTCGCAGCGCCGCCTGCTGTGCGCAATGCTCCTGCTCGCCTTGGCGACGCACCTGCTCAGCGCTCAACTCGCGCACGCAGCCGCGCCCGACGAGCCCATCGTCATCACGCTCCGCGAGCGCGCCGAGCGCATCGGTGGCCGCCTGACGCTTGGCAACGTCTGCGAAGTCGACGGCCTGCCCGCAGCGCTGCGTGATCGCCAAATCACGCCGCGCAACGGCGAGGCGGTCACGGTGCTGGACATCGTCCGCGCCCTCAGCGACGCAGGCGTGCGGCAGGACCTTCTGCACATTCGGGGTGCAACCGAATGCGCCGTGACCGACAAGGCTTTGCCCGCGCCGCCCGTGGTGGAGGTGGCGGCGGCCGACCCGGCGGGGGAGTGGGACGCGATCGAGGCCGTCGCGACGCCGCGTCCGAAGTTCATCGCGCCCGACCTACGCCTGCCGCTGATCGACCGTCTGAAGGCCGACCTCGCCGGCCGGCTGAGCTTGTCGGTTGAGCAGATCACGCTCGAGGTGTCCGCACGCGATGCCGAACTCGCCGCCGACGCCGACGCAACGCTGGTGCGCCCCGAGCGGGCGGACGATCTCGGCCGCGTGAGTTGGCGTGTTCGCGACGCCGAAGGTCGAGACCGCCTCCTCCGAGCGGACGCCCACGCCACCGCCGCCCGCCTGGTGCTGGCACGGCCCGTTGGCCGCGGGCAGACGATCGAGCCCGGCGACGTCCGCAAGGAGATGGCCACGCTCACGAGCATCAACGACGTCGCACTGGCGCTGGACCAAGTGGCCGGTCAGCAGGCCGCCCGCGACTTGGCAATCGGCCAGACTCTCACGGCCGATCTGCTCGCCCCGCGCCTGCTCGTCCGGCGTGGCCAGCCGTTGACGGTGCTGATCGACCGACGCGGCGTGCAACTGCAAACCATCGCCTACAGCCGCGACGACGCCTCCCTCGGGCAGATCGTCCGCGCCGCCTGCGAAGCAACCGGCCGCACCCTCGTGGTGCGTGTGACCGGCCCGCAAGTCGGGCTACTCAGCCGATAGATCCCCATTCGTTTACGTACGTCTTCACGCATATGAGACTCACGCTTTCCATCGCAGTCCTGCTCGTTGCCGCCCCAGCTTCGGCGCAGGACGAACGCCCACCCGCGACGTCCGACGCCGGCCGCCCGCAAGTCACCGACGGCGGCCCCGACGCCGCCGAGACGGCCGCCGATATCGCCGCCCGCATGTTTGCCACCGGCGGCTCCCTGCTCGACGCGCAGCTCGCCAACAAGGCCGGCGGCAACGCCGCAGTCGGTGCGGGAATCGATCCGAGAATCAGCTTTTTCGCGGTGCCCGCGCCGGAGCCGACCGTCCTGCGCAAACACGACCTCGTAACGGTCATCGTCCGCGAGGAGAGCTCCAGCCGCTCGATTGGATCGGCCGACCTGGAGAAGAAGTACGAGCTGGAGGCGGAGTTGAAGGAGTACCTCGACATCGACCTGAGCAGCCTGACGCTCGGCACCCGCGCCGGCAACCAAGGCGTTTCCGGCGACGCCGAGCGCGGCTTCAGCGGTGACGGCTCAACCGACCGGCGCGACAGCTTCGTGACCCGCATCACGGCCGAGGTGCTGGACGTCAAGCCCAACGGCACGATCGTCGTGCAGGCCCGCAAGCGAATCCGCACCGACGAGGACGAGCAGATGTTCGTGCTCACCGGCATCTGCCGCACGGGCGACATCACCGCGGCGAACACCGTGCTCAGCACGCAGCTTCACGACCTTCGCCTCGAGAAGCGCACGAGCGGCCCCGTTCGCGACGCGACCCGCCGCGGGCTGATCCCGCGGGTGATCGACCTCATCAACCCCTTCTGATTCGACGCCAACCGCACACGTTCATCTTATGCCCATTTGCAATCATATCCGAACTGGAATCCTTACTGCCCTGGCCACCGCTGCGCTGTGGGGACTGCCGCGGATCGTCGATGCCACCCGCATCGCCGACATCACCCGTCTTGACGGTCAGCGCGAGGACACGCTGACCGGCATGGGCCTGGTCATCGGGCTCAACGGGACCGGCGACGGCGGCAAGTTTCAACCCGCCGTGCGGTCGCTCGGGCAGATGATGAGCAACTTCGGCATCGACGCCTCGCCAGCGGAGTTGTCCGACGCCGACAACGTCGCGATCGTCGCCATCACCGCAACCGTCCCGGTCAACGGCGTGCGCAGCGGCGACAAGCTCGACGTCCACATCACCAGCGTCGGTGCCGCGCGCAGCCTGAAGGGTGGGCGGCTTTTCACCACGCCGATGACCGGCCCGCTTCCCGGCGGCGGGGGCCTCTTCGCGCTCGCCGAGGGCGCGGTCGTCATCGAGGACGACACCAATCCCACGGCCGGCCGCGTCGAGGGGGGATGCTCAATGAACCAGGACCTGATGCGTACCAACGTGCGCAACGGCGAGATCGTCCTGATCCTCGACGACGCACACGCCACCTGGACCACCGCCAACACGATTGCCACGATCATCAACCAGTACGAAGGCATCGACGGCGAAGAGTGGGCCGTCGCCGTGAACCCGAAGAACGTAGTGGTGACAATCCCCCCGGCCGAGCTGGCCCGGCCAGCAGCGTTCATTGACCGCGTGCAACGCCTTCCCGTGCCGCTGCTCGCCGACGAGGCGCGCGTGCGTATCAACGAGCGGCTCGGCACGATCATCATCACCGGCGACGTCGAGATCAGCCCGGTGGTCATTCGCAAGGAAGGCCTGACCATCACCGCCGGCATCGCCAACGACAGTGGCGTAATCGGCCCGGGCGGCGCAGACCCCTTCGCCGCAACCGGGCGTCCGGGAACGCGAACCACCGCGTTCGTTCCCGTCGGCACGAACACCACCGGCCCGCAGCGCGCCAAGCTCCGCGACCTCGTCGACGCGCTCGACGCCCTTCAGGTGCCGGCCGACGACTGCATCGCCATCCTGAAGGAGCTGCACGACGCCGGCAAGCTCCACGCCAAGCTCAGCGTCGAGTAAGGAACGACAAATGATCGAGTCCACGCATATCCATCCTTCCGTCGCCGACCAGTTGCGCCCCGTTGCGCGGCAGTGGGTGGGGCAGACATTCTTCGGCACGATGCTAAAGCAGGCCCGCGAGTCGAGCTTCGCAGAAGACTCGCCTCTGAGCGGCGGGCGCGGCGGGCAGGCGTTCGGGTCGCTGCTCGACCAGCACTTGTCCGAGGGTGCCGCCGGCGGGGCAGGGGATCGGCTCGTCGAGTCGCTTGTCCGTCGTCTCGCCCCGGAGAACCGCGTCGACGTCGACGCTTAGCCCGCTTGTTCGAGCCGTTTATGAACCAGCCGCCCGCCAAGAACATCCCCGCGAAGATCCTTGATGATCTCGCCGCCAACCTGCGCCAGCTCGCGGCGGCGCAGGGGGAGCTGTGCGAGACGCTCGACCGTCAGAACGAGGCGATGCGCCACTTCCGCACCGAAGTCATGCGCGGCGAAGCCCGGCGGCAGGAGTCGCTGCACCGCCGCGTGCTTCGGCTCGAAACCGATCGCCGCCGTCTCGCCCAGCAGGCGGCGGCGCACGCGGGGCTCGCTCCGGGCGCGACGCTGTCGGAGGTCGCCAAGGCGTACCCCACGCGGCGCGACGAACTGCTGGCCCTGCGTGATGAGCTCCGCCGCACCAGCGCCGCTGCCGCCGAGCGGAGCCAGGCGGGGCGCCGCCTCGTCGGCGGCGTGTTGCAGCAGCTCAACAGCACGCTGCGCCTCGTGACTAAGAGCGGCGTCTACGAGCCCAGTGGCGCGTTCGTCCTGCCACCCTTCGCCCCGCGCCTGCAAGCGATTGGCTAGGCGAACCCTCTCACACAACGATCATGTCTCTCAGCGGAACCTTACAAGTTGCCAAGACCGCCCTCGCCGTCAGCCAGACGGCGATCCGGACGCACGGCAACAACATCGCCGGCGCGGGCGATCCCCAGTACACGCGGCAGCGCGTGAACCTCGCCGCGACGGAGGGTCGGGCCATCGGCGACGGCCTGATCGTCGGTACGGGAGTCGCCGTCGAGAGCATCGAACGCCAGGTCGATCAGGCGGTTGTCGGTCGGCTCAACCTGGCCCGCGCCGAAGGGGAGGGGGCGGCGGCGCAGCTCGACTGGCTGCGGCAGATCGAGGCGACGTTCAACGAGCTTAGCGACGTTGACCTCTCCACCGCCGCCAGCGAGTTCTTCAACGCCTTCGGCGCCGCCGCGAACGATCCGACCGACGCCGCCCTGCGCCGCAACGTGCTGGCCACGGGCGACGCGCTGGCCGCCCGCTTCAACGACGCGGGCCAACGCCTCGGTGAGATGCGCGGCGCGGCCGGGGCACAACTCGGCGACTTCGTCCAGCAGGCCGATTCGATCGCGACACAGATCGCGGACCTGAACGTGCAGATCACCACGAGCGAGGGGGGCGGTACGCTTGGCATGGCCAACACGCTGCGCGACCGTCGCGACGGGCTCGTGCGTGAACTCTCGACCTACGTTGGCGTGCGCGCCATCGAGCAGAAGGACGGGGCGCTCAACGTCTACGCCGGCAGCGAGCCGCTTGTCCTCGGCAGTGTCTCGGCGGGCCTGAAGCTCGACCAGCGCGTCGATCCCGCGACGGGCCGTATGACTTACACGGCCGAGTTCAAGGACGGCGGTGGCCCCGTCCCACTGCGCGGCGGTAAGCTCGACGGCACAGCCGACGCGGCGCAGACGATCGACTCAGTCCTCGACAACATCGACAGGCTGGCCGGCGGACTTATGTTCGAGGTCAATCGTATCCACTCGACCGGCCAAGGTATTCGTGGACACGCGAGCGTTGTGGCGGAGAGCGCGGTGGACGACGCAACGGTCCCGCTCGACTCCGCCGCCGCCGGGCTTGATCGGCCGCCGCGGAACGGGTCGTTCGCGCTGCACCTGCGCGACCGCACGACCGGCCGCGTGACGAGCACGCTCGTCGACATCGCCCTCGACGGCACGAGCGGCGGGACCACACTCGACGACCTGGTGAGCGACCTCGATGCCATTGCCGGCGTCTCCGCCAGCGTGGTGGCCGGGCGGCTCCGCATCGATGCCGACAGCGCCGCGCAGGAACTCACCTTCGGCGACGACACGAGCAACACGCTCGCTTCGCTCGGCATCGGCGGGTTCTTCACCGGCAGCGGTGCGGCTGGGATCGAGGTGAGCCAGAACTTGAAGGACGACCCGAACCTACTTGCGCTCGCGCAGGACAACCAGCCCGGCGGGAACGCGAACGCGCTGGCGCTGGCCGCTCTTCGGGAGGCGCCGCTCGATGCGCTCGGCGGGCAGACGTTCGGGCAGTCGTACGAATCGATCGTGTTCGGCGTCGCAAGCCAGATCGGGTCCGCCCGCACCGAGGCCGAGGCCGCGGGGGCGATCGCCGAAACGCTTCAGGCCCAGCGCGACGCCCTCAGCGGCGTGAGCCTCGATGAGGAGGCGGTCGCGCTGTTGAACTACCAGCGCAGCTACCAGGGTGCGGCCCGGCTCATCGCGGCGGTCGACGAGATGATGCAGTCGATCCTCCAACTCGTGTAGTCCCGCCAGCCAACGAACCATGATGTCCACGATTTCCACCGGAACGCCCAGGCTCGGCACGCTCGCCCGCTCGACCGCGGCCACGCAGTTGCTCGCCCGCACGCAGGCCCTGCTCGACCGCGCGAGCGCGCGCGTCAGCACCGGCCTGCGGATTGAGAAGCCGAGCGACGCCCCCGGCGACGCCGCCGTCGCCGCCCGGCTGCGCCGCACGCTCGAGGCGCGCGAGGGGTACGCCAGCAATTTGCGCGACGCCGATCATATCCTGACGCGCACCGATACGGCCCTGGGCAGCTCGGTCGAGCTGATGCGCGAGGCGCGGTCGCTGGGCTTGAACGCGGTCGGAGCAACCGCGACGGACGCCGAACGGCAGGGCGCGGCCGACGCGCTGCGGGCGATCGAGACACGAATGCTCGCGCTTGCCAACGAGCGGGTCGGCAACGTCTCACTCTTTGGCGGAGGCATGGGCGCGGGCAACCCGTTCGTGTCGGCGCCGGGCGGCGTGAAGTACGTCGGCAGCGACGGCCAGCTTGCCGCGTCGGTAGGCAACGGGACAACGCTCGACCTGCTCGTCGACGCCGGCAACGCGTTCGGCGGCCCGAGTGGGCGCGTGGGCGGCAGCACGTTGACACCGGCCGTGACCGCGGACACACGCCTGGCCGACCTGTTCGAAGGCGACGGGTTGGCCGCGGGCAGCCTGCGCATCAGCAACGCCGGCACCGCGGCTGTGGTCGATTTGAGCGACGCCGACACGGTCAACGACGTCCTTGCCCGGATCAACGCCAGCGGCATCGGCGTCACCGCCACCGCGTCGGCCACCGGGATCGACCTCGCCGGCGCCAGCGTGCTCGTCGAAGACGCCGGCGGGGGCGTCGCTCAGGCGCTCGGCCTGACCCGACCGGTTGCCGCAACGACCGTCACCGGCGGCGATCTCCGACCGACGATCACCGCGCATACACCGCTGGGCGATTTGAACGGCGGTGCCGGCATCGACCTTGCCGGCGGGCTCGTGCTCGATGACGGCGCGACGACGGAGACGGTTTCCCTCGCCGGCCTCGCCACGGTGGGCGACTTCTTTCAGCGGCTCGAAGACGCCACGGTCGACGTCTCGCCCGCCATCTCCGATGACGGGTCGAGCCTGATCCTGCGCAATCGCGTGCAGGGCGCGGAGCTTCGGGTTCGCGAGGGATCCGGCACGTCCGCGGCCGACTTGGGATGGCGGTCGTTCGAGGCGATCGACCCGCTGTCGGAGCTCAACGGCGGGCGTGGCGTGCGGCTGGATCGGGCGGGGCCGGACCTCCAAATCGTCGACAGCGCCAACGTCGGCTTCGCGGTCGATCTCGACGGGGCCGCCACGGTGCAGGATGCGGCAACGGCGATCAACACGGCGGCCGCGGCGGCCGGGTCGTCACTGTCGGCGGTGTTCGACCCGACGGTGCCGGGGCTTGTCGTCAGCAACGCGCGGGCGATCACCAGCGCCGGCGAGAGCAACGCGGCGCTCGACCTTGGCATCCAAGGGAACGCCGTCGCCGGCACGATCACGGGCGTCGACGTGAACCCGGTGACGGCCGAGGGCGTCTTCGGGCACCTGCGTTCGTTGGCGGCGGCGCTCGACGTGAACGACACGACCGCGGCGACGCGGGCGATCACGGACCTTGAAACTGATGAGGCGAATGCAATCGACGCGCGGGGCGAGGTGGGCAGCCGACTGCGCGAGGTGGAGTCGCGGCAGGCCGTGCTGGCCGACCAGGAGCTGGCGACGCGCGAACTGCTGGGCCGGCTGGAGGAGGTCGACTTCGCCGAGGCCGTCGTGGAGTACCAGACGCTCCAGGCAAGTTTGCAGGCGCAGTTGCAGACGACGTCGCAGATCCTGAACCTGTCGCTGTTCGACTACCTCCGGTAGACGCCGCCTTGTGGGCGACTTGCGAACGCACCGAATCGAACGAAGATCACTATCGGACTGACGCCGCAGCGGCTGGCGGACCGATAAACCAACAGGGACCCACCCGTCCCACCGGACGCCCGCCACCGAGCGCGGGCCAACCCGGACGCGGCCACGGAACGGTCGCGGCAACCAGCCACCGAGGGCTTACACGCATGGCCACCAAGACCCAATCCGTTTCCCCCGATCCGTCCGCCACCGCAACCGATCTCGCGCCAAACGGCAAAGGGCTCGTGACGGTGCAGACCACCCGCTTCGGCACGCTTGAGATCGAGCCGGAGCGTGTGATGCAGTTCGACGGCGGGCTGCTTGGCTTTGCCGACGCCACCCGTTTCGCGTTGATCGAGACGGGGGACGACAGCTACTTCTTCTGGCTGCAAAGCCTGCACGATCCTTCGCTGGCGTTTGTCGTGTGCGATCCGCAGAGCTTTGTGCCCGGCTACACGGTCGCCGAGGTGCCGCTGCGGGCCGAGTGCCGCGAGGCGCTGGGCATCGCCGCCGACGTGCAGGGCGACGCCTTGGCCGCGACGGCGCAGGTGCTGACGATCTGCAACCGCGTGGGGGACTGGCTCACCGGCAACCTGCTCGGGCCGCTCGTGGTGAATGTTCACACGTTCGTCGGCCAGCAGATTGTGCTGACGGAGAAGCGGTGGAGCACCCGCCAGCCGCTGATGCGGCTGGGCAGCGACTTCTCCCAGGCCGGCGACGCCGGCATCGACGCCCAGATCGACATGCGCCGCCAACGGGCCGCGTAGCCACTACTTGCGATCAAAACTCACGCCGGCCGCACGGAGGCGAACCGGCCTCTCGCCCCCTTGCAGCGTGTGACCGCCCCGTTTGGGGCCGCCGACACAGGCGGCGTCGCCCGCTACTTTCGCGGGTCGAGCGGGTGATAATTCGTGGACGACGACCAAGCTGCCCCAAAAGGGGTATTGCTTGATGCAGATCCAGTCATTCCCGGTACGTGCCGGGCGGCGCATACTGCGGCGTCCCCGCATTATCCACCACATCCCAATGGGGCCGGCCACGTCCCAGAACCCCAGTCACGGACACGTTCGGGCCCTCGCGGGCGGCGAGACCGTAGCAGGAAGGACCCTGACCATGCTAGTGCTATCCCGCCAGCGCGACGAAACCATTATGATCGGCGACGAGGTGGAGGTCACGATCGTCGACATCCGCGGCGACAAGGTCCGCCTCGGCATCAGCGCGCCACGCCATGTCGCCGTGCACCGCAAAGAGGTGTACGAGGCGATCAAGCGCGAGAACCGCGCGGCCGCGGAAGTTCGCCCGGAGGATCTCCCAACCGCGCCGGGCGCCAGCGGGAAGGGCACGGGCGGCGCCGGCAACGCGAGCGGACTTAAGGGAGGCCCGCTGCGCCCGACGGTCCGCGCGACGCTTCAGCCGGCCGCCCGCCAGGGACGCGGCTCCCGCCGCGGCTCCGGCGGCGACCAGGGGGCAAAACAGGGCGGCCCGAAGGAGTCCCCCGGCCAGACCGCGCCGTCCACCAACGCTCGCTCGCCCGAGGCCAAGCCCATGCCCGCCGATGAGCCGCCGCCCGTCCCGCCGCCGTCGCCCGATGAGAGCGCTTAGAGCGGCTTGCACAACGCTTGCTCACGTGGGCTCCGCTTTCAACGCGGTTGAACCGGCTCCGTAGCGTCTGGGGTAGCCGCGGAGCTTGCTCCACGCGGACGTTGACTCGACCCCGACACGCGGAGCAAGCTCCGCGGCTACTCCAGGGTCGCTTTGAGCGAAGTTCAACCGCTCTAGCGGCCCACGGGAGCGGGCGCTTCAGGTCGACCGCGCTGCAGCGCCCGCTTCCGCAGGCGGCTAAAAACAGAGTGGGCTCGGACGCGAACAGGCATGCCGCACGACGCTCTTGCCGCAGGCCGGCCGCCGACAGTGCAAAGCGTGAGGCGAGATCCCTCGCCCGATAAATCGCCCGCCGGGCGCGTTCCTACTCGGACGCGCCCGGCGGGCGTTTGCGCGTAAGCGACCGGGGCCGCCAATCCGAAAGAAGGACTGTCCCACCGCTGCTCCCCCCGGCCAAACGCAACGCGGCCGATGGCGAATCAGCGGATGGGCGGCGACCTCTGGGTTGCCGGTCGGATCGGTTTTGCGGCTTGAGTCCCCCTCAGGTCCGCCCGACACAACGCCTGTCGGCCACCCGCCGCACCCTCCGCTTCGCTCACGCAACGGGCGATCGGGAGACGCGACGGAAGGGCCTCGCGGTCAGCAACGGACCGCACCAGACCGGCTGCCCCAACCGGCAGCCATCGCACCGTCCCGGCCCGCGCTCGTCGCGTGGGACCGGTTGTTTCCGGGAGCACGATGCTCCCACTCACTGCCGGCCCATCCCGCGACCGCGGAGGCCGGCGCGTCCCACGGAAGGACCCCCTGTCATGTCGAGCATCAACACGAATGTCGCCAGCCTGACCGCCCAGCGCACCCTGGGCAAGAACAACGCCATGCTGAACCAGTCGCTCAAGCGGCTCAGCACCGGCCTGAAGATCAACAGCGGTGCGGACAACCCCGCCGGCCTGATCGCCAGCGAAAACCTCCGCGCCGAGAAGACCGGCATCACCGCCGCCCTCAACAACGCCGAGCGCGCCGGCAACGTCATCGCCACCGCCGAGGGCGGCCTGAGCGAAGTCGGCAACCTGCTCAACGAGCTTCAAGGCCTGCTGACCGAGACCGCCAACAGCGGCGGCCTCACGCAGGACGAGATCGACGCCAACCAGCTCCAGGTCGACGCCATCCTCGACACGGTCAACCGCCTGTCGGGCAGCGTCAACTTCCAGGGCAAGAAGCTGCTCAACGGCGAGCTCGAGTACTTCACCAGCGGTGCGACCGCCAGCACGGTGACGGACGTCCGCATCAACAGCGCCCGCCTCTTGGGCGGCGGTGCCCAGACGATCGGCCTGACCGTCGTCAGCGCCGCCGAAACCGCCGTGCTGAGCCAGACGGTTGCGACCGCCGGCCAGTCCTCGGCCTACACCATCGAGGTGGCTGGCCGCGACGGCACCGAGTCGCTCACCTTCGCCAGCAACGCCACCGCCAGCGACATCGCCACGGCCGTGAACAACCTCAAGGATGTCACGGGCGTCAGCGCCATCGCCGCGAGCAACGCGCTGCAGTTCAACTCGACGGAGTTCGGCTCGGATTCCTTCGTCACCGTCAAGAGCGTCAGCGGCCCCGCGGTCGTGGCCGGCACGGATGACGGCAAGGATCTCAACGCCACCGTCAACGGCATCCGCGCCGAGGCCAAGGGCCTGGAGGTCAGCGTTCGCAGCTCCTCGCTCGACGCCACCTTCAAGCTCGACGCCAGCGCCGCCACGAACGTCGCGGCGTACAGCAAGTCGTTCGACATCACCGGCGGCGGCGCCACGTTCTCGCTGAGCAGCAAGGCCAGCGAGGCCGACAAGATCGGCATCGGCATCGGCAGCGTGTCGACCGGCAGCCTCGGCTCCAACGGCAACTACCTCGACAGCCTGCGCAGCGGCGGCTCCAACAGCCTCGCCGGCGGCGACATCACCAACGCCCAGAAGGCCGTCGATGCGGCCATCAAGCAGGTCGCCGAGACCCGCGGGCGTCTGGGTGCGTTCCAGAAGTTCAACATCGGCTCGACCGTGAACCAGCTCGGCGTTGCCTACGAGAACGCCAGCGCCGCCGAGAGCGCCATCCGCGACGCCGACTTCGCCGAGGAGACCGCCGCCCTGACCCGCAGCCAGATTCTCGCCCAGGCCAGCACCACCGTGCTCAGCCAGGCGAACCAGGCCCCGCAGCAGGTCCTGGCGCTCCTGCGATAGCCGCCGCCAACCCGGTCAGGCCACCGCCTGACCACCCAAACCGTGCGACGTTCGCGTCGCTCGCCATGACCCGCCCCCGGCGCCACCGCGCCGGGGGCGGTGGTGCGTTCGAGCGCTGTGCGTACCCGGCCATGCCCTGGAGCGGCTTGCACAATGCTCCTCGCGCCCAAACCGCGTTGCCACACAACGCGGTTTGGGACGAGCGAGGATGGTGGTGCCGATGCTCTAGCACCAATGCCGCTTCCTCCTGATTCGAGCGAGGAGATCAAGAGTTCCCTCACGCCGAAGCGGAAACTTCGGGTTCTGTCGCTGACGCGATGAGCCCGAAGGTCGCAATAAGCCCGAAGCTTCCGCTTCGGCGTCGATGCTGGAAGTGGTCGGTGCGAAGGGTTCGAGAAAATCCCGACCCGCTGCGCGCCGGCGGCCGCCGGCGCGCAGCGGGGGGTCAGGGGCGATGGTTCATCCCCCACCCAAGCTGTTGCGCCTCTCGGGCGCGCTCCTGATCCTCCTCAACCTCGGCTGCGTGCGGCGCGTGCAGTACGCCTCGCCCGACGGGCGCCGCGTCGATGTGCTCAACGTCGGCTTCGATACGCAGATCGGCCACCTCCGCGCGACCACACAGCACGGCAGCTTCGAGATGGGCGCGTACGACAGCGACGCCGTCGTCGCCGCCAAGCTCGTCGAAGTGCTCGAGGTCGCCGCCCGCCTGGCCGAAGGGGGGCGGCCGTGAACGACCACTCGATCTGCCACCTTCACCTCGCGTTCTACAACGGGCGCAAGCACGGCCGCTGGCTCGACCGTGTCATTGCCCGCCACGACCGCGGGCCGTTCAGCCACGTCGAGCTTGTCTTCACCCGGCACCCGCGTGGCAGACGTGTGCCGTGCTTCAGTAGCTCGTGGCGCGACGGCGGCGTCCGGTTCAAGTGGCTCGCGCTCGGCGGCGTGAACGCTCGCAAATGGACGGTCATACCCGTGCCGCTTTGGCCGACCGACGTGCTCCGCGTCCGCAACTGGTGCGTGGGCCAAGTTGGCGGCCGGTACGACGTGCCGGGCGTGCTCGCGTTCAAGCTGCCGTTCGTGCGCAACCGGCTTGACTGGTGGTTTTGCAGCGAAATCTGCACGCGGGCCCTGCAACAGGCTGGCCTGCTTCGCGGGGTGCGGCCAGCGTCGCTGTCGCCGAACGGGCTCTTTCGCCGGTTTCACCAGGAGGTGACGTCATGACCTATGCCCTGGCCGCCATCGTCACGCCGACCGTCATCGCGGCCGTCGTCTCCGCCATCGCGCTGCTCGTTCGTGAGGCCGTGATCGGCAGGGGCGGCGCGCGAAAGCTCCGGCGCGAGAGCGGCCACCGATCGCAGGAGCTGATGCTTCGCCAGATCGAGCTGCTTTGGCGGGAAAACGCCGAAAGCAAGGCCCGTGAGGCCGCGATGCGAACGCGGCTGATCGACGTCGAGCAACGCCTTGCCGAGTGCGGCCGGACGATTCGCAAGCTGGAGGCCGAGCTCGACCGAGTCCGGCAACGCCTTGAGCGGTGAGCGACTCGTCTTTCCTCAGTCGATTCAATAGCCGCGACGCATTGCGTCGCGGCTATTTCGCGTGTTTGCAAAAGAACAACGTCATTCGGCCCGTGCCCGCAGGCGATCGACCACGTTCAACAGGGCGCGACTCGTGTGGTAGGAGGTCTTCCACTCGTCGGCCTTCGGGCCGGAGTTGGCGCGAAGGCGCTCATCGACGCCGCGATACCAGCCGCCGTCCTCGGCATCGAGCAGGTGGTCGTCGATGAAGCGCCACTGCCGCTGGAAGTAGTCGAGGTACTCCTCCTCGGTGAGCGCGCCGCCGTGCCCGTCGCGGGCGGCGTCGGCCATCATCAGGATCGCGTTGAGCGACTCGGCCTGCACCCACCACGGCTTCGTGCGGGAGTGGACTTGCTCAAGGGAGCCCGCATCGTTCAGCCCGCCGTGCTCGTCGTCCCAGCCGACGTCCAGCGAGGTGTCGACCAGCGCCGCCACCTTTGCCCAAGCGGCGTCTTCCTCGCCCCAATGCCGCGGAGGCCTCGTGCAGCAGGTAGGCCGTTTCGATGTTGTGGCCGTAGCTCGTCTCGCCGGCGATGGGCTCGCCCTCCGCATCGAGATACAGGTGCAGGTAGCCCGGCTCGCTGTAGAGCGCTTCGCTCACGATCTGGTACGACTCCCGCAGTCGCTCCTCCACCAGCTCGTTCTCCGGCGTCGCGCGGTGAAGCTCGGCGAGTGCCTCGAGCAGGTGAATCTGGGCGTTCATGCTCGTCTGCCCGTACTCGGGGGCCATCGTGCCGGTGGTGCCTTGAGCGGCCGGGTCGGCGGGGGAGCGGATCGCGCGGCCGTTGCGGGCGTAGTGCTCGAAGTAGCCGAGCCGCCCGTCGGTGCGGCCCCTGCCTTCCAGGAAACCGAACAGGTCCAAGGCGAACTCGAGCCCGCCCTCGCCCGGCATCGCGCGTTCGACGGCGGCGCCCGCGTAGATGCCGAAACTGATGTTGTACAGGTGGCGCTCGCCATCCTTCAGCGGGCGGCGGTTGGCGTCGATGCCCCACCACATGCCGCCGTTGGACGGCGTCAGGTTGCGGCGCAGGTACCGCAGGCCGTGGCGGGCGACGGGCTCGAACTGCTCGCGCAGCTCCGGCCGCCGCCGGGCGATCTCGGCGGCGGTCCACGTCATGCGGCTCTGGTAGATGCTCGTCCGCTCGCCGCCGGGCACGCCGTCGCCGCTGGCGTCGAATTGCTCAAAGAAGCCGCCCGCCGGGTCGACTACGCGCGGGAACCACCATCGCAGGTCGTGCCGCTCCCAGGCGGCCTCCACCTCGTCGGCAAAGGCTGCCGCGTCGATCGGACCCACGGCGGCGGGTTGCGCCGCGCCGGTCAGGACCAGGAACAGGACGAACCAAAGCGTGCGCCAGCGCGGGTACATGCACGCCATGCTATCAGATCGAGCAAACCCCACGGCCTTCGCCGTGGGCCGATGATCGATCGCTCAGTTCCCCGCCTACGCCGGCCGGCTGACCGCGACCTGGGCGGGGCGGAGGACGCGGCCGTCGAAGGTGTAGCCTTTTTGCAGCACGCGCGTGACGTGGGGCGTCTCGTCGGCGCCTTCGGTCGGTTCTTGCATCAAAGCCTCGTGCCGGTTGGCGTCGTAGGGATCGCCGGCGGCGGGGTCGATTGCCTGAACGCCGTTGGACTTGAGCACCTCCATCCACTGGTCGTACGTGCCGCGCACGCCAGTGACAACGGTCTTCACGTCGGCGGACTCGGGCACCTCCATCGCGCGCTCCAGGTTGTCGACCACCGGCAGGAACTCGCGCACGAGGTGGCCAGCGGCGATCTTCAGGCGCTGGTCGGCGTCTTTCTCCAAGCGGCGCTGGCTGTTCTGGAAGTCGGCCTGGATTCGGGCGATCTTCTCGAAGAGCTGGCGGTTCTCCTCGCGCAGCCGCTCGACCTCGTTGGCGAGCGCGGCGTCGCCCGACGAGGCCGGATCGGCATCGTCGTCGCCGTCGTCCGGGTCGTAGTCGCGGTCGTACTCCTCGGGCAGATCGGCCAGATCGTCGGCGGAATCGTCCACGGGTGGGTTGGTCGAATCAGGCATGGTTTTACGAGCGAATCAACAAAGGCGGGTGGATTACAGCAGGCCGATCATCGACTTGAGCTTGTCGACAAATCCCTTTTTCTGCGGCATCGCGGCGTGGTGTGCGTCGCCGCTTTCGGTGCCGGCAAACTCGAGCAGGAGTTCGCGTTGGCGATCGCTGAGCTTCTTGGGAATCTCGACGAGCACCTGGACCATCAGGTCGCCGTGCCGCCCGCCGCGCACATCGGGCAGGCCGCGCCCCTTGAGCTTGAAGACCTCACCGTGTTGCGTGCCGCTGCCGACCTCGAGCGGGGCCGTTTCCATCTTGACGCGGCGCTTCTTGCCCGTGGCCGACTCATCGGGCCGACCGAGCACGGGCACGTCGATCGTGCCGCCCAGCGCGGCGCTGGTGAAGCTGACGGGCACCTGACAGACGAGGTCGTTCTGGTGTCGGCTGAAGACGGCGTGGCTCGCAATGCTGATGTAGCAGAGCAGGTCGCCCGGCTCGGTTCCCGGCTCGCCCGGCTCTCCCTCACCCGCCATGCGGATGGCTTGGCCCTCCTGCACGCCGGCGGGAACTTTGACCGTCACCTTGTGCGCCGCCTGCACCTTGCCCTCGCCGTCGCACGTGTCGCACTGATCCTCGGGTGCGACGGTCACGCCACGCCCGCGGCAGTTCGGGCAGGCGACGACCATGCGGAACATCCCGCCCAGCCCTTGCTGCGCGACGCGGCCCTGCCCGCCGCAGGTGATGCAGGGCCGCGGCTCGGCACCGGCCTTGATCCCGCGGCCGCGACAGGTTTCGCAGGTGTCGGCGCGGTCGAACTCCAGCACCTTCTCGGCGCCGACGGCAACCTCTTCGAGAGAAAGCTCGATGGTGGTTTCCAGGTCCATCCCGCCGCGCCGCTGCGCGCGGCCGCCGCGTCGCCCGCCGCCGCCGACGTTGAAGCCGCCGCCGAAGATGTCGTTGAACATCGAGAAGATGTCGCCGACGTCGGCGTGGCGGAAGTCGTGGGCCTGCCCGCGCACGCCTTCGTGGCCGAAGCGGTCGTAGCGGGCGCGCTTCTGCTCGTCGCCCAGCACCTCGTACGCCTCAGCGCACTCGCGGAACCGGGCGTCCGCCTCGGCATCGCCGCCGTTGCGGTCGGGGTGGTACTTCATCGCTAGGCGGCGGTACGACTTCTTGATCTCAACGATCGTCGCGGAGCGTTCGACGTTGAGAACCTCGTAGTAATCGCGCTTGGTGGCAGTGGTGGACATAAGGCAGTGTTATTTACTGTCGGTCGAAGACAGGGTTCGGCTCGTCCGTCAGTGAATGAAGAGCGCGATCTACTCTTCGCCGAGGATCGCGCTGACCACGCCCTTTAACAAGCGGTTCTGAGCGTCAGGCGTGAGCCGCGCGAGCGGGCGGAGGATGATCCGCTCGTTCGCGGTAAACAGCTTCAGCGGACGCGCAAAGCTGGTGACGCGGAGGCCGCCGTCGGCAAAATCAGCCGTATCAAGTCTTACCGCCCTCGCGTCCGCCTGATCATTGCTGGTGACTTGGCAGAGCACCCAGTCGCCACGACTTGCATCGGCGATCACGGCGGCGGGACGACGCTTTCGCCTCCCCAAATCCGTGAACGGGAAGTCGATCAAGACGATCGAGCCTGTGCGAACTTCCATAGCTAATCCTGTGGCGCTCCACCATCCACATCCTGAAGATAAGCCCACGCCTCGTCTTCCTCGGGTGTATCCCATCCCTCGGCGAGAACGGGTTGACTCATCAAGGCCTCGTCGCCGGCACCGTTGGGGTCGATGTAGGAGTGTTCGTCGAGCACCGGCACCTGATCCAGGAGCGTGAGGATCGCGAGTTGCCGGCCTTGCACTTGCAGGTGTCGCGGCAGTTGCACACGGCCGTGCTCATCGATCAGGACGTGGATGGACTGAAGCACCTTCGGCATTTCTTTATTGTACGAAAAGTGACAGCGGCCGGCGACGCGAGTTCACACGCCGCCGGCCGCGTGACCTGGTGCCATAGGGAGCGACTGGATGCTTCTACGCCACCGCGCCGGCGACTGGCGTGGGCTCCTTATCCTTGCCCGTCTCCTTCACGTCCGTGAGCATCACGTCCGTCGTCAGCGCCAACCCGGCGACACTGGCGGCGTTGAGCAGGGCGGTCTTGACGACCTTCGCCGGGTCGATCACGCCCATCTTCACGAGGTCGCCGTACTTGTCCGTCCGGGCGTTGTAGCCGAAGGCGGCGTTGTCGCTCTCGAGCACCTTCGCGACCACAACCTCGCCGTCCTCGCCGGCGTTGTCGGCGATCTGCATGGCCGGAGCACGCAGCGCCTCGGCGACGATCTCGAAGCCGATCCGCTCGTCGCCCCTCTTGGGCTTGGCGTCGTTAACGGCCTGGATCGCCCGCAGCAGGGCCACGCCGCCACCGGGGACAATGCCCTCCTCGGCCGCCGCGCGGGTGGCGTGCAGCGCATCATCGATCAGGTCCTTGCGCTCCTTCATCTCCGTCTCGGTCGCAGCGCCCGCCTTAATGACGGCCACGCCGCCGGTGAGCTTGGCGAGGCGCTCCTGGAGCTTCTCCTTGTCGTAATCGCTGGTCGTCTTCTCGATCTGCTGGCGGATCTGGTCGGCGCGGGCCTTGACATCGGCCTTCTTGCCGGCGCCATCGACAACCAGCGTCTTGTCCTTGCCGACCGTCACCTTCTTCGCCCGGCCCAGGTCATCGACCTCGACGTTCTCGAGCTTCGTGCCCAGGTCTTCGCTGAGGAACTTGCCGCCGGTGACGATGGCCAGATCGCCCAGCATCGCCTTGCGACGGTCGCCGAAGCCGGGGGCCTTTACGGCGCAGACGTTCAACACGCCGCGCAGCTTATTCACCACCAGCGCGGCCAGCGCCTCGGAGTCGACGTCCTCGGCGACGATCAACAGCGGCTTGCTCGTGCCGACAATCTTGTTCAAAAGCGGCAGCAGGTCCTGCAGGTTGCTGACCTTCTTCTCGTGGATCAGGATGTAGCAATCCTCAAGCTCGGCCTGGAGCGTGGTCGGGTTGGTCAGGAAGTAGGGCGACAGGTAGCCCTTGTCGAACTGCATGCCCTCGGCGTAGTCGAGCGTGCTCTCAAGGCCCTTGCCCTCGTCGACGGTGATCACGCCCTCCTTGCCGACCTTCTCCATCGCCTCGGCGAGCAGGTCGCCGATGCCCTCGTCGCCGTTGGCGCTGATGGTGGCGACCTTCTTGTAGTCGTCGCGGCCCTTGACCTTCTTCGCGGTGCTCGTGACGGCCTCGGCCGCAACGTCGGCGGCCTTGAGGATGCCGCGCTGTACGCGCACCGGGTTCACCCCGGCCGTCAGGTAACGCAAGCCCTGCTCGAAGATCGCCTCGGCCAGCACCGTGGCGGTGGTCGTGCCGTCACCGGCGACGTCGCCGGTCTTGCTGGCCACGGTGTTGATGAGCTTGGCGCCCATGTTCTCGAAGGGGTCGCTGAGCTCGACCTCCTTCGCGACCGTGACGCCGTCCTTGGTCACGCGCGGCCCGCCGTAGGAGCGCTGGAAGACCACGTTGCGCCCGCGCGGCCCGAGCGTTGCCTTCACGGCGCGGCTGAGCTTCTGCAACCCCTTGAAGACGCTTTGGCGGGCGTCGGTATCGAACTTCATCTGCTTGGCTGCCATTGGTGTCTCGCTATTCGTCAGTTGTAATTGGTAATTTGGGTCCGGAGCGTCGCGGTGTCGTATTCATCGATCGGGCCTTGCCCAATCCCGAATAGCGAATCACCAATTACGACCTCACTCCATCACGCCGAGCAGGTCGCTTTCGCGGAGCAGGACGAACTTTTCGGAGTCGAGCTCGACCTCGGTGCCGCTGTACTTGCCGTAGACGACGATTTCGCCCTCGCGGACGGCGACCTCGGTACGCTTGCCGTTGTCGCCCATCTTGCCGGGGCCGACGGCCACGACCTTGCCCTGGGTCGGCTTCTCGGCCGCGCCCTCGGGCAAGACGATGCCGCTTTTGGTGGTGGTCTCGGCGTCCAGTTGGCGGACGACGACGCGATCATTCAGGGGATTGAGCTTGGGCATGGGTGGTGAAAGTCTTGTGGGATTCGTCTTGGTTGATTTATCAGGTTGGTTGATTTGTCAGGCCGACTGCTTCGTCGGCGACTTGGCCTCAGCCGGGCGTTTGGGAGCGCCGACGATGCGGCCGAGGTCGATGACCATTCGAAGTGCCGCGTTGATCGACGCCTCATCGTGAAAGTGTTCGGCGACATCCGGGTCGAGGCGGAACGGGTGCGAGCGGACGAAGTCGGCGTGGAACTTGCCGAACGTGCCACCGGCCAGCGATGCGGCGTCATACTCTGGCCGCAGCGCGTCGTCATCCGCCGGGTTCGCCTCTGAGGTGATCGATGATGCGTCGCTCATGGTCCTGTCGCTCCTGGTTGGTGAGCTTGCGGGCGTTGATGATCCGGTTGACCTCTCCGCCCTCGCGATAAGTGTGTGAAACGATCAACAGGCGGCCGCGGTCGGAGTGTCCGATGCTGAGGTAACGGTCTTCCTGCTGCGAGTGATTGGGATCGGGCGTGACGTACACAAGCGAGTCGCCCCAGATCGTCGCGGCCTCGATGAACGCAACGCCGTGCTTCTGGCGGTTTCGTTCGGCCTTGGCCTTGTCCCAGTCAAACCGCATCGCCGTGCTCCTTCACGTCAGCCGAAAAAGCTCCTGACCCCTTTGCTTTTCCTGACCCCTTTGCTTTTCCCGAGGCGTGCATGCGGCGGGCGAGACCGCGGCTCAAGTATTCGATGCGACGGATTCGGAAACGCTCGAATGCACTCAGGGGCATCCGCCGCTGGTTTACGAACAGCACGTCGCCGTGCCCGTTGCCGGGCTTGGTCATTGAGAAGCTGGCGAATCCGAGCGTCCGGAGCCGTTTGATCACGCTTCGCACATCCGCCTCGCTGACGTAACCGATCTGGTCGTGGAACTCGACGGTCAACTGCACGATGCGACCGAGAACGCCGTCAGGCTCTCGCAGGAGCACCGCGATCTCGGCCCCTTCGCAATCGAGCTTGAGCAGGTCGATCGTCTCAAGGTTTGATTCGCGCACGATCGTGGAAAGCGTACGAACCGCGACATCGATGGCATTCGTCGGGTCGGCGGTCGCGGCGACGATGCTGGAGGCCTCATCGTTGGCGTCAACGGAGAACTGGGCGGTGCCGTCTTCGCCGCCGATCGCGTGGCGTCGTACCTCGACACCCTCGAGCCGCGCGACCTCGTCGGCGAGGTCCGCGTTGGGCTCAACGCTGATGACCCGGCACCCGAACCGCCGCCGCACCTCCGCGGCGAACTCGCCGCGGTTGGCGCCGCAGTCAATCACAGCGCTGTCCCTCGTGAGCCGAGGGAGCAACGTGTGGCCGCGGATTTGGGTCGAAACGGGCATGAAGTGAAGGAGTCGTCGGAGTCGCGCGGGCGGGGTACTGACTGGAAGTCCCTACCATGGGTCCGCTAATGACCGTGGCCGTCATCGCCACTACGCTCGCCGTGATTGTGGTCGTCGTGGCCGTGGCCTTCGTGGTGCTCGTCGTCCATCGAGACGACAGTCACCTCGCCGGTGTCGAGGTCGTACCGGGCGGGAACGACCTTGAGCTTACCCTCCCTGATGGCCTTGCCGACGATCGGCTGGCTGTTCTCGAGCTGGTCGACCACGAGGCGAACGTTCTCGCTGATGGCCGTGTCGAGCAGGTCGTCGCCCTGCGTGTGCTGCATCGCATTGCGAACGGCGGGGCGGATGTCCTCGACGAGATCGTGGATATGGCCGGGGAAGCTCGCTTCACCCTTCTCGGCCTTGACGGCGGCGTCGACCGCGCCGCACGACTCGTGGCCCATGACCACCAGCAGCGGACTCTTCAGGACAGCCACGGCGTACTCGATGCTCGCCAGCTCGTAGTCGTCGACCACGTTGCCGGCCACGCGGATGACGAACAGCTCGCCTGGGTCGGCGTCGAACGCCAGCTCCGGCGCGACGCGGCTGTCGGCGCAGCTCACGACGATCGTGTGCGGCGACTGCCCCTCGGCGAGCTTGGCCCGCTCCTGCGGGGTCATGTTCGCCTGGCGCTGCTCACCCTTGACGAAACGCTGGTTGCCCTCCATCAGGCGGTCGAGCACCTGCTGGCCCTTGCCGTCGCTCTGCGCGGCGGCGTGGTGATCGGCAAGGCCGGCGCCGGCGAGGCCGAGGGCGGCAATGCAGGCGGCGGCGACGGCGGGGGTCTTCAAGCAGGTCATAAGGGTTTCCTTCATCTGGGACGTTCGAAACGTCTCTCGGTGTGGCCCGGCGTCCGTAGCACGCGAGGGGCCGGTGAGCTTCAAACTGGGCGGAACTAGAAGTCCATGTCGTCCATGCCCTCGTGGTCATGGTCGTGGTCGTCGCCGCCCTTGCTGGGGGCCTCGACGACGATGCAGTCGGTGGTCAGCAGCAGGCAGGCGACCTCGGCGGCGTTTTGCAGGGCGGAGCGCTCGACCTTGGTCGGCGTCAGCACGCCGGCGGCGGCGAGGTCGACGTACTCGCCGGTCAGGGCGTTGAACCCCTTGCCCTCGTCGCTCTCCATGATCTGGCGGACGACCACGCTGCCGCTGTGGCCGGCGTTCTGGGCGATCTGCTTGGCCGGGGCCATCAACGCCTGCCGGACGATCTTCACGCCAACGAGTTCGTCGCCGCTGAGCTTGAGCTTGCTGCCGCCGTTGAGGGCCTTCATCGCGCGGATGAGCGCCGTCCCGCCGCCGGGGAGCACGCCCTCCTCGATGGCCGCGCGGGTGGCGTGCAACGCGTCCTCGATGCGGCTCTTCTTCTCCTTCAGCTCCGCCTCGGTGGCGGCGCCGACGTTCACCTGCGCGACGCCACCCGCCAGCTTGGCGAGGCGCTCTTGCAGCTTTTCCTTGTCGTAGTCGCTCGTGGTCGAGTCGATCTCGCTGCGGATCGTCGCGATGCGAGCCTGAATGTCCTCGCCCTCGCCGGCGCCCTCGATGATCGTGGTGTTGTCGTTGTCGATCCGCACCTTCTTGGCGATGCCGAGGTCGGCCAGCTCGACCTTCTCCACGTTCAGGCCGAGGTCCTTCATAATCGCCTTGGCGCCCGTCAGCACGGCGATGTCCTGAAGCATGGCCTTGCGACGATCGCCGTAGCCGGGCGCCTTGACGGCGGCGACATTCAGGATGCCGCGCAACTTGTTGACGACCAGCGTGCTCAGCGCGTCGCCGTCGATGTCCTCGGCGATGATGAGCAGGGGGCGCTTCTTGTCCTGAATCTTCTCCAGCAGCGGCAACAGCTTGGCGGCCGACGACAGCTTCTCCTCGTGGATGAGGATAAACGGCTTGTCGAACTCGACGGTCATGTCGTCGGCGTTGGTGATGAAGTTGGGCGACAGGTAGCCGCGGTCGAACTGCATCCCCTCGACGACGTCGACATTGGTCTCGAGCGCCTTGCCCTCCTCGACGGTGATGACGCCGTCCTTGCCGACCTTCATAAAGGCGTCGGCCATGATCTTGCCGACGGCGCTGTCGTTGTTGGCGCTGATGGTGGCGACGTTCTCGATGTCCTTCTTGCTCGTCGGGTCGATGGGCCGACTCTGCTGTTGCAGGTTCTCGGTAACGGCCTCGACGGCCGCGCGGATGCCGCGGGCCATCGCCATGGCGTCGGTGCCGCTGGTGAGGTGGCGGTAGGCCTCGCCGTAGATGGCCTCGGCGAGCACGGTGGCGGTCGTGGTGCCGTCGCCGGCGACGCTGCTGGTCTTGCTGGCGGCCTCCTTGACGAGCTTGGCGCCGATGTTCTCGTACTTGTCCTTGAGCTCGACCTCCTCGGCCACGGTCACACCGTCCTTGGTGACGGTGGGGGCGCCCCAACCCTTGTCGATGACGGCGTTGCGCCCGCGCGGGCCCAGGGTGGTCTTGACGGCGCGGGAAAGCTTCTGCACGCCGGTCAACAGGCTTCGGCGGGCATCGGTGTCAAACTGGAGCGTCTTGGCGGCCATAGCGGTGGTGTGGGTGCTGGACTTTGGAACTTGAAAGTTGAGATGGGGCCGACGGGCGGCGAGCGCCACGGTCGGCGGGTTCCCTTGATTCACAACGGGTATGCCACGCCGCCCCGCACGCGCAAGTCGTTGCAAGGCAATGTGCGCGAGAAGCAAGCACGTCTCATGCCCGGCCCGCTGACTGCCAGCGTGGCAGCGGCGTGGCACCGGCGCCCCGCCCCGTTGCCGAATTGGCAGCCGCGCAAGAACGCCGCCCCGCGACAAACGTCGCGGGGCGGCAGAGCTTGATTGTAGAAGTCAGCCGTCTACCGGCGGCGGCGCAGGGCGGCGAGCCCGCCCAGGCCCAGCAGCGCCAGCGACGTCGGCTCCGGCACCGTGCCGAAGGTGAAGGCGTACAGCTCGTAGTCGCCGGTGCTCGTGCCGAAGCTCGCCACCTCGATGAAGTAGGTGCCGTCGGACGGAATGATCAGATCGAAGATGTGCGCGTCCAGATCCTCGGACTCGTCGTCGTTGAAGGCGGGCTGGCCGTAGTAATCCAGCGGCACGCCGGCCGCGTCGAGCACGCGAAGCTGGGTGTCGACGGTGTCGTTCGTCCGCGTGAGCGAGTTGCTCATCGCCTCGACGCTGAGGAAGTCGCCGGCGAAGGCTTCGATGGCGTAGACGTCCAAATCGGCGCCGGCGGAAATCGACCCGATGAGCGACGCGGCGCGGATCGGCAGGTCGATGCCCGCGTTGTCGGTGCCGGCGGGGCGCTGCGCGGGGACGGGCAGAACCTCGAGGTCCATCACCTGGGCCGTGAGCGTCGTGCTGTTGACGCCGGCATCCTCGGTGTAGACGACGCCATCATCGGCGAAGGCGAGTTTGGCGAGGGAGCGTTCGCTGAGGAACGCGCGGGAGTTGAGGAAGTTGTCGATGCTCGGCTGCCCGCCAAAGGCGGGGGTGGACATGATGTTGAAGAAGAACTCGTCGCCGTTGGCCGGGCCGGGGAAGTCGGGCAGGTAGCCGGTGCCGATCGAGGTGCCGGGCGGCGTGCCGGTGCCGATGGGGCCGAAGCTGTCGTGGTGGCGCAGGCCCAAGGTGTGGCCGAGTTCGTGCGAGCCGACGTTGACGCCGTAGTTCACCCGCTGGGTGTTGGTGGCGCTGAAGTTGGTGCCGACAAAGGCGTTGACGCTCTGGTTCAGGTTGCGGAAGTCGATTTCCTGGGCAAACCCGCCCAGGCCGCCGCCGTCGTAGGCGATGCGGGTGACCGGTCCCGACGGCTGCGTCAGGCTGAAGGCGACGTCGAAGCCGGTGAAGACGTCCTCCATGCCGTCGAGGACCTGGTTCCGCATGGAAGCCGAGTAGCCGACGCTGCTGGAGAAGTCGAGCCAGACGTTCTGCGTCCCGCCGGGCCCGAGGTTGGCCGCGCCACTGGCGCCGCCCTTCAGGTCGATCGGAACCCCGCCCGGCCCAAGGTTGGCGTTGAAGTGGTCAACCCGTTCCTGGAAGGTGTCGCCGCCGACGTCGTCGCCGTGCAGGCCCCAGCCGCAGGAGTCGCAGGCGTGGGCCTGGCTGGCCGGCAGCAGCGGGGCGGCCAGAGCCGCGAGGACGGGAAGGGCGGCCGAGGCCGTCAGCCGCGTGGAGCGGGGGGTAAGCCGTGTCAGCATGGGTGGCATCTTCTGGAAAAGGGCTGGAAATGAGGCGGGCTCGACCCGGAGGACGCCTTCGCGGCGCAGCGGCGCCGGGTTCATCATGCCGCACATCCTTGATAGACGCAAGTGTTCGACAGCCCTGGTTGCGGCAACCTCCAACGAGTGGCGGCGGCACGACCCGCACCATCGGATCATGCCGCCGCCTGCGCATGGCGTGAGGGATTGTGAGGTGCTTACGCCGCGATCCGCTCCTTCGCGGCGGATTCGTCCAGGCGCTCGATGCGGGCGCCGACGGCGGAGAGCTTCTGCTCGATCTTCTCGTAGCCGCGATCGATGTGGTAGATGCGGTCGAGGCGCGTCTCGCCGTTGGCGGCCATCGCGGCCAGAACGAGGGCGGCGCTGGCGCGCAGGTCGCTGCACATCACCGGCGCCCCGTTGAGGCCCGTCATGCCGACGCCGCGAATTACCGCGGTCGGCCCCTCCATCGAGATGCGGGCGCCCATCCGCTTGAGTTCGCCGACGTGGGTGAAACGCTCGGGGAAGATCCGCTCGGTGACAATGCTCGCGCCGTCGGCCATGCTCGCCGCAGCGATGAACTGGGCCTGGATGTCGGTCGGAAAGCCGGGATACGGCTGGGTCGTCATGTCCGCCGGCCGTAATCCGTTCGGGGCCGAGACGATGACCTCACTTGTCCGCACGTCGGGCTGCTCGATGACAAGTCCCGCCTCCTCGAAGACGTCGGCGACGGCGATCAGGTGATCGAGGTTGCAGTTGGTCAGCGTCAGCTTCCCGCCGGTCATGCCGGCGGCGAGCATGAAAGTGCCGGCCTCGATGCGATCGGGGATGATCGTGTGGCTCACGCCGTTGAGCCGCTCGACACCGACGATGACGAGTTCAGGCGAGCCCGCGCCGCTGATCTTGGCGCCCATCTTGTTCAGGAGCATCGCGCAGTCGGCGACCTCGGGCTCGCAGGCGGCGCCGACGATGCGGGTGGTTCCCTCAGCCATGGCGGCGGCACACATCAGGTTGATCGTGCCGAGCACAGTCGGTCCACGGGCGCCGCCGGCGTACATCGTGGCGCCGATCATCCGCCCGCCCGGCCCGCCGGGCACCTCGCCGACGATGTAGCCGCTCTCGTGGCGGAAGGTGCAGCCGAGCTTTTTCAGGCCGCGCAGGTGCAAATCGATGGGCCGGTCGCCGATCGAGCAGCCGCCGGGCACGCTGAACTTCACCGTCCCCCGCCGCGCCAGCATCGGCCCGAGCACGCAGACGCTGGCGCGCATCGTCTTGACGATGTCGTAGCTGCACGTGACCGGCGCTTCGTCGACCACCTCGATCTCCAGCGGCCCGTTGAGCGCGGGGCGGCCGGCAAAGTCGAGCTTGCCGCTGCCGCCAAGGCTGTCGGGCTCGCGGCGATCGACGGTGCAGCCCAGCTCGCGGAGGAGCCGGGCCATCGAGTTGATGTCGCTGAGGCGCGGCACGCCGTGGAGCGTGGTCGGCCCGTCGGCCATCAGGCAGGCGGCAAGGACCGGCAAGGCCGAGTTTTTGCTGCCGGAGATGTCGACCACGCCGGCGAGCGGCGTGCCGCCCTTGATGAGAAAGCTGTCCATCGCAGAGCCCTTCCTTGGCTGCTGACGGGGAGGTGCAGGATGTGCGGCGGACAAGTCCGCCGGCAGTGCCGATCCATCGGCAACGTGGCCGCATCATGCCGCCCACACCCGGCGTACGCAACCGCGGGCCAAACGTTCGGAACGACTTGGGGACACAAGCCGGGGATTTGGGATTCGGCATTTGGGATTGGGAGTTCGGGATTCGAACCTCGGGCCCAATCCCCAAACTGCAAATCCCCAATCTCCCCGCACCTCTACACTGCCGGCCGTGTCGTCGGGGCTGTTGTTGATGCTGAGCGGGCTCGCCACGGCGCTCGCGTGCGCGGCGTTGTCGCCGATCATCGTCGCGCGGCGATGGGCATTCGTCGGCGAGGGCGTGGGCCACAGCAGCTACGGCGGGGCGGGCCTGGTCTGGCTGATGGCCGCGGCGTTTCCGACAGTCGAGGCGTTGCAATCGGGCGGGGCCGTGTCCCTCGGCACGCTCGCGACAACGCTCGTGGTCGCCCTGGGCATCGGGCGGCTGGGCGGGCACGGCGAGCACGGCAACCGGCGCGTCGGCTTCGACACCGCCGTGGGCATCTTCCTCGTTGCCTCGCTCGCCGTCGGATTCCTGGCAAGGCAGGCCTACGTGGCGCGGTTCAACATGGCCCCGACGCGGGCCGACGCGCTGCTGTTCGGCGCCGCCGGCGGAATCGCGCCCGCCGAGGCGACGGCGGCGGGGCTCGTCGCCCTCGCCGTCGTGGCCGGCATGTGGCTCTACCGCCGCGAAGTGCTCGCGTGGGCGTTCGACCCGGAACTGGCCGAACTGAGCGGCGTGCGGTCCAGGCTCGTCCGCGACGCGCTACTGATCGCAATCGCCCTCACCGTTGCGACGGGCGCCCGCGTGATTGGGGCGGTGCTTGTCACGGGGCTACTGGTGTTGCCCGGAGCGACCGCGGCCCTCGCCTGCCGCCGGCCTGGGACGGCGTGGCTGGTGGCCGGCGTCCTCGCCCTGCTCGCCACGGCGTTGCCGGCCGCGACGCTCCACTGGGCCGCCCTCGCCCCGTCCGTGCCGCTGGGCCCGGTCGTGGTGCTGCTGCTGACGCTCGCCTTCGCCACGGTGCGCCTCGCGCGACGCGGCGTGAGTCGTTAGAGCGTTACGCCGCGAGGAGGCTTCAATCCTCGTCGTCGAACTCGTCCTCCAGCTCGTCTTCCTCATCATCGTCGTCGTCGTCGAGCTCGTCGTCCTCGAACTCATCGTCGAAGTCGTCGTCGTCCTCCTCGTCCTCGTCGTCGAAGTCATCGTCCTCGGCGTCGTCGTCATCCTCGTCGTCGTACTCGTCGTCGTCGAAGGCGCAGACGAGCTCGCCGGGGGAGACGAACTCCGTGGCGAGGGTGGCGCGGTCGGCGGCGAGGGGGTCGGCCACCAGCACCAGGCAGGCGGCGCCGAGCACGATCGGCTTGATCTCCAACGCCCAGCCGTCGGCCGCGTCGAGGTCGGCGGGCAGCGTGAAGTCGTTCGAGGGGGCGGGCGGCGTGTTGTGCTTCACCACGGTTGGTCTCCTGTCCCGGCGTAGAGCGGTTCCCGGCGTATAGCGGTCGATCGAGTGCGGGCCGCCCGGCGTGCGGCCCGGCGCGGATGTAACCCTTGCCGCCGCGCCGCGTCAAGGCGGAACTTCCCCCGCTTATCGACGCGCACCTACGCCTCGAAGCCGTCGACCTCGCGGTACGCCTCGATCACCCGGCGCTCCCCCTCCTTGCCGCTGCCGCTCACGCCGTGCTCCATGCCGACGATCCCTTCGAAGCCCTTGCGCTTGAGGTGGCGAAAAACGTTCCTGTAGTTGATCTCCCCCGTGGTCGGCTCCTGCCGGCCGGGGTTGTCGCCGACCTGGATGTAGGCGATCTGGTCCCACGCCATGTCGAGGTTGGGGATCAGGTTCCCCTCCTGGATCTGCTGGGTGGTACAGGTCGTTGAGAATCTTGCACGACGGGCTGTTCACCGCGTCGCAGATCAGCTTGGCCTGCGGGATTTTTGAAAGAAACATGCCCGGATGGTTCGCCCAGTGGTTCAGCGGCTCGAGCACCATCACCAGCCCACCCTCCCTCGCAGACGGCGGCCATCTCGCGCAGGCACTTCACGACGTTGGCCGTCTGGTAATCCCACTCGCGGTTGTTCACGTAGGGCCCCGGCACGATCGTCGCCCACCTGGCGTTGACGCGCTTGGCGCACTCGACGGCCTTCTCCGCCTGGGCGACGAGCGCCTTGATGTCGTCGGCGTTGCCGCGCACGTAGCTCGGCTCACTCCACCCCGCGTGAGCGACGAAGACGCCCATCTCGATGTCGTTCTCCTTCATCGCGGCCGCGAGCTTTTCCTGGGTGGGCGACGTCGCGGCCCATCATGCCGTTGTCCTCCCACGCCCGAAATCCCTCGTCGGCGCAGAACTTGAGTTGGTCCACCATGTCGTCACCCGCCAAGGCCTTGAACATGCCGAAGTGCGGCGCGTACTTCAACTGAAACGGCCCCTTCTCCAGGGCCTTAGCGGAGGCGGAGAGCGTGGTGGTGGCGGTGGTCGCGAATGCGGCGGCGGCGGTGGTCGTCATAAAGGTGCGGCGGTTCATCGTTCGCCCACCGTACCACGCGGCTGCGCCGGGGAGACGTCCGCGCGTGCGTCCGGGTAGTGCGTGCGCAGCAACGCCGCGAAGGCGGTCGACTCCATCAGCGTGCCGAGCGTCGCGAGGGCGTCGGCGTCGATGCCGCGCGGCGAGCGGACGAGGCACACTCGCCGCGTTTCCGTCGGCTCGCCGGTGCGGGGATCGATGATGTGCCCGTACCGCCGGCCGTCGATGACCGCGAACTGCACCGCGTCGCCGCTGACGGCGATCGCGGTGTTCTCCGCAAGGATCGGCTCGAACCCCTCCGCCTCGATCGCCCAGCCCGCCTCGCCGGGCGGCGCGGCGCCGACGACCACGTCGCCGCCCGCCTCGTAGGCGGCGCGCGTGAAGCCGGTCCGGCGCAGCACGCGCATCGCCTCATCGCCGACGTACCCCTTGGCGATGCCGCCGAGGTCGAGCCGCATCCCGGCGCGGCGCAGCTCGGCCGTGCCGTCGTCGAGGACAAGGTCGTCGTGGCCGACGAGTGCCCGCGCGGCGGCGAGGGCGTGTTTGGTCGGCAGCGTTCCTGTCCGCCGCGTGTCGCGCCAGAGTTGAACGAGCGGCGCGGCCGTCGGGTCGTAGAGGCCGCCCGAGCATTCGGCCAATCGCTTGGCCGCCGACAGCACCGCGTGAAGGTCGTCGCTGATCGGCTGCGGCCCCTTGCCGGCGGCGCGGCACAGGGCGTTCAGCTCGCTGCGCGGATTCCAGTCCGACAGGATCGCGTCGAGCTGCGCGACGCGCTCGAACGCCCGCCGCGCCGCGACCCTGGCGGCCTCCTCGTCGTCGGCGTGGATCGTGAGCGTGACGGCCATCCCCATGTGGGCCTGCGTCACGCGCACCGCGCCGGCGTGGGCGGGGGATGCGAGACACAGAAAAGCAAGAAGGGGAAGCAGGGCTCGGGTGCAACGTCTCACGACGTTGTTTAGACTACCAGCCGCCGGCCGCGGGTTCGCGGCCGCCCGCGCCGCATGTCCCCCGCCAAGCTCGCCAAAGTCGTGCTCGCCGCTGCCGTTGGCTTGGCGGTGGTGGGTGGGACGGTCTACCTGCTGATCCCCAGCGCCCGCGATGCCGCCGCCGGGCTTGAGCGGGTCGAGACCCGCGCCGTCGCGACCGACGCGGCACCGGTTGAGGCGACGGGTCGGTCGATCGCGCTCTCGGCGGCAAATACCACCGTCGGCTTCGCCGGCACCAAAACCGTTGCGGGCAAGCGGTCGGTCGTCCGCGGCGGATGGAACAAGACGTTCGACAGCGACATCAACGGCCGCCTCGTGCTCGATTCCGCCACCGGCGAGCCCGCCGGCATCGAAGCGACCATCCGCATCGACACCCTCTGGAGCGAGCACCCCGACCTGTCGCGCAGCCTGCTGACGGGCGGGTTCTTCGACACCGACCAGCACCCGGCGGCCACGTTCGTCAGCACCGAGATCTCGGCTGATGTCCCGGCCGACACCGAACTGCAGGGCGCGACGCACGTCGTCACCGGCCACTTCACGCTCAACGGCGTCACGCGCGAGATCGCGTTTCCGGCGCGCGTGGACGGGGCGCAGATTCACAGCGCGTTTGGCCTGCCGCGGCACGACTTCAACGTCGCCTTCGCCGACAGCGCCGTCTTTGGCCTTCTGACGGATGACGACATCGCCGACACCGTCGCCGTCACCCTCGATATCGCGACGGACATCACCGCGAACACGCCCACCGACGCCGCGACGGCCGTCGCGGGTTCTGCCACGCCCGCGCCCGCCGCGCAGCCGCTCGACGCCACCACCTTGGCGCAGCGCTACACGGAGACGATCGACGCGACGCAGGTGCAGTTCGACATGATCCTCGTCCCCGGCGGCGACGGCGTCGGGCCGCTGTACGTCGCGGAGACCGAAACGACGTGGGCGGCGTTTTTTCCGTGGGTGATGGGCGTCGACGTGGGCGAGGCCGTCGCCGAGGAGCGGGCGATGAAGCTGCGGCCCAGCGCGCCCTACGGCGCGGTCGACCGCGGCTTCGGCATGGGCGACCGGCCGGCACTGAGCATGAGCAAACGCGCGGCCACGCTCTATTGCGACTGGCTCAGCGCTCAAACCGGCCGCCGCTACCGATTGCCCACCGAGGCCGAGTGGCAGCACGCCTTCGACGCCGGCGAAACCACAACGGCGGGCGGCGTCTCCTCGAGCAATTCCTGGGACGACCTCCTGGGCGACCAGGCGAGCCTGCCCACGAGCCGCACGCCGGCCAACGATCTGGGCATCCGCGGCATGGCCGGCAACGTCGCCGAGTGGGTGACGGAGACCGGCGAGGCCAACGTCGCGCGCGGCGGGCACTTCGATGCCTCGCCGGGCGAACTCGGCGTCGGCCGGTTCATCGAAGATCCCGCCGTCTGGAACCGCGATTACCCGAACGACCCCAAGAGCATCTGGTGGTTCGTCAACGCCCGCTGGGTCGGCTTCCGCGTCGTCGCCGAACCCCTGCCTTCCGACATCACCCCCACCACCCCCACGTCATGACCCAGCCCAACTCCGTGAGCCGCCGCACGTTTCTTGCCTCCGCCGGCCTTGCCGCGGCGGCGACGCCGCTGGTGGGCGCGTCGCTGGCGTCGGCGTCGTACGTGCAGAACAAGCAGCAGATGAAGGTCGCCCTGATCGGTTGCGGCGGGCGCGGCAACGGCGCGCTGAAGGACGCGATGAACGCCGCCGATATTAACGGCGTCGACATGCAACTCGTCGCCACCGCCGACTGGTTTAAGGACAAGGCCGAGGCGACCGGCAAGGAGTTCGATCTCGACCCCGCCCAGTGCCACGGCGGCGCCGAGGGGTACAAGCGCGTCTGCGAGAGCGACGCCGACGTGATCCTGATGGCCGCCGCGCCGCTGTTCCGGCCGATCCACTTCCGCGCCGCGATCGAGGCGGGCAAGCACGTGTTCATGGAGAAGCCCGTCGCCGTCGACCCCGTCGGCTGCCGGCACATCATCGAGTCCGGCGAGATGGCCAAGCAAAAGGGCCTGAGCGTCGTCGCCGGCACGCAGCGCCGCCACCAAGGGCCGTACCTGGCGCAGAAGGCGATGCTCGACGAGGGCGAGCTGGGCGCCGTTCGCGGCGGAAGCGTCTGGTGGTGCCAGGGCCAGCTTTGGTACAAGACGCGCAACGAGGGCGAGAGCGACGCCGACTACCTGGTCCGCAACTGGGTCAACTGGATGGAGATGAACGGCGAGATGATCGCCGAACAGCACGTACACAACATCGACGTCGCCATTTGGTACGTCGGCCGGCCGCCGCAGTCGGCGATGGGCTACGGCGCCCGCCATCGCCGCGTGACGGGCAACCAGTACGACATGCTCAGCACCGACTTCGACTTCGGCGATGGCGTGCATATCCACTCGCAGTGCCGCCAGATCAACGGCTGCGCCAACAACGTGAGCGAGTTCTTCGCCTACGAGAAGGGCGACGTCTGGGCGGCACGCCGCGTGCAGGCGAGCGACGGCACCGTGCTGCTGCCGACGATGTCGATCAGCGAGTTGCACGAGAACCCGTACGTGCAGGAGCACGTCGATCTGCAACGCTCGATCATCAACGGCGACGCCGTCAACGAGGCCGAGCAGGTTACGAACAGTTGCGCCGCCGCCATCATGGGCCGCATCGCCGCCTACACCGGCGACCGCGTGCTGTGGGACGACCTGACGACCAACCGCGACTCGAAGCACTACAACCTCCAGGTCGCGCTCCAGGCCGAGGACTTCGAAAGCGGCAACGTCACGCTGCCCGAGGAGGTCGCTCCGACTCCCGGCACCGGCGCGTGACGCACCTCACCACCCCCACCCCCACCTCACTACGATCGCCGTCGATGCGCAGCAAGTGGTCGTTCTGGGTCGACGTCGGCGGCACGTTCACCGACTGCATCGCCCGCACGCCCGACGGCTCACTACGCCGGGCCAAGCTGCTCAGCACAGATGATGCGCCCGTGCTGGCGATTCGCCAGTTCCTCGGCATCGACGCGGGTGAGGCGATCGGCCCGGTCACGCTCCGGCTCGGCACCACGCGGGCCACCAACGCGCTGCTCGAACGCCGCGGCGCGCGCGTCGGCCTCGTCGCGACGCGCGGCTTTGCCGACCTGCCGCGGATCGGCACGCAGGCGCGGCGCGAGTTGTTCCGGCTCGACGTTGGGTCGTCTCAACCGCTGCACGCAAAAACGGTCGAGGTCGACGAGCGGATCGACGCCGACGGCAACGTGCTTCGGCCGATCGACGCCGCCGACGTGGACCGGGCGCTCGCCGACTTGCAAAACCACGACGTCGCGAGCGTCGCGATCTGCCTCGTCAACGCCTACGCCAACGCCGCGCACGAGCGGACCGTCGCCCAGGCAGCGGGGCGGCTTGGGTTCGCGCACGTCTCGGTGTCGTCGTCGCTCACGCCGACGATTAGCGCGCTCGACCGCTGCGACACGGCCGTCGCCAACGCTTACCTGTCGCCCGTGTTGGAGGCGTACCTGAACGGGCTGCAGCGGGCGATGCCCGAGGCGGACGTGCGCGTGATGACCTCCGCCGGCGGGGTGATCGTGCCCCGAGCACTCGACGGCAAGGATGCCATCCTCAGCGGCCCGGCGGGCGGCGTGGTCGGGGCGTACCGAGCGGCCGGGGCGGCGGGGTTTGACCAGGCAATCGCGCTCGACATGGGCGGCACCAGCACCGACGTCAGCCGTTGCGCGGGCCGGCCCGAGATGCGCTACCGCGACGAAGTCGACGGCGTGCGCGTGGTCGCGCCGACGCTGGCGATCGAGACGGTCGCCGCCGGGGGCGGGTCGATCTGCGACTACGACGGCACCCGGTTGACCGTCGGCCCCGGCAGTGCCGGCGCCGCGCCCGGCCCCGCCTGCTACGGCCACGGCGGGCCGCTCACGGTCACGGACATCAACCTCCTGGCCGGCAAGATCGATTCGGCCCGGTTCCCGTTCCCGCTCGACGTCGACGCCGCCCGCGCGCGGCTCGAGGAACTGGCAGTGCGCGTACGGCCGGCGCTGTCGATGGAGGCCCTCGTCGCCGGCTTCACGCGGGTGGCGAACCTGAAGATGGCCGCGGCGATGCGGCGGGTCAGCACCGCCCGCGGGTACGACCCGGCGGACCACACGATGGTCGCCTTCGGCGGCGCGGCGCCGCAGCACGCCTGCGCCATCGCCCGATCGCTCGGCGTCTCCACGATCGTCCTGCACCCGCTGGCCGGCATCCTCAGCGCCTACGGCGTCGGCGTCGCGGACGTGCAGCGCTTCGCGGAACAATCGGTGCTTCGCAACCTCGATTCCGATGCGCTGGCCGAACTTGAAGCGACGTGGGCGGCGATGGAAACCGGCCTGCGCGACCAGGTGTTGGCCGAGGGCGTGGAGGCGGACGCGGTCGATCCGCCGGTGCGCCTGCTCGACCTGCGCTACCGCGGCGAGCAGACGCCGATCACGCTCGCCCAACCCGCCGACGGCGACTGGGCGGCCACCTTCGGCGAGCGCCACCGGCAGCTCTACGGGCACGCGCACGAGGACCGCGCGATCGAGATCGTCACCGTGCGCGCCGAACTCACCGGCCGCACCGCACGTCCCGCCATGCCCGAGGCGGACGAGGTCCAGCGGGACGCCGAGCCGTTCGCGACAGACGAGGCGTGGTTCGACGGCGAGCCACGCGCGACGGCCAAGTTCGAGCGACACGCCCTGCGCCCCGGCGACCGCCTGCGCGGGCCGGCGATTGTCTACGACGACCTGAGCACGCTCGTGATCGACCCCGGCTGGGCCGGCCAAATCACGCGGCGGTTCGACCTCGTGCTCACCGATTGCGGAGAGGTCGCCAAACCGAATGCGACCGGCGAAACGACCGCGGCCGACCCCGTGCGCCTGGAGCTTTTCAACAACCGCTTCGCCGCCATCGCCGAGCAGATGGGCGTGACGCTGCAGCGCACGGCCCTGTCGGTCAACGTGAAGGAGCGGCTCGACTTTTCGTGTGCCCTGCTCGACGCCGATGGCCGGCTCGTGGCGAATGCGGCGCACATTCCCGTTCACCTGGGCGCGATGGGTGCCGCGGTGCGTGGCCTGCTTGAGCACGTCGATGACCTGCGGCCGGGGGATGTGTACCTGTCGAACCACCCGGATTTGGGCGGCTCGCACCTGCCGGACCTGACGACGATAACGCCCGTCTTCGATGCTGCCGGGCGCGAGGTGCGCTTCTTCGTCGCCAGCCGGGCGCACCACGCGGAGATCGGCGGCAAGCGGCCGGGGTCGACGTTCCCGTTCGCGGCCAATCTTTCCGAGGAAGGCGTAATCTTCCGCAATCTGCGCATCGCGCGCGGCGGTGTGTTCGACGAAGTTGCCGTACGCAGCGCGCTGGCGGAGGCGGCCTATCCGTCACGTGCGCCCGACGAGAATGTGGCCGACCTGCGTGCCGCGCTGGCGGCCAACACGCTCGGGGCGCGGGAGCTGCGGGCGCTCGTCGAGCAGGAGGCCTGGCCGACCGTCGCCGCCTACATGGGCCACATCCGCGACGCCGCGGCCGCGGTGGCAAGGAGGGCGATCGCCGCTCTGCCGGATGGAACGCACTCCTTCGCCGACGGACTCGACGACGGCACGCCGCTGAAGGTTGCCATCGCGGTGAAGGGCGATCGGATGCGCCTCGACTTCACCGGCACGGGCGGGCCGAGCGGTAACGCCTTCAACGCCAACCGAGCGATTGTCGAGGCCGCGGTCCTCTACTGCCTGCGCTGCCTGATCGACCGGGACGTGCCGCTCAACGACGGGCTGATGCGGCCGGTCACGATCGAGCTGCCGATTTGCATGCTCAACCCGCCGACCGAGCCCGACCCGGCCCGGCACGTGGCCGTGGCGGCGGGCAACGTGGAGCTGTCGCAGCGCGTGGTCGACGTGATCCTGGGTGCCCTCGGCGTCGCGGCGGCCAGCCAGGGGACGATGAATAACCTTGTCTTCGGCGACGCCACCTTCGGCTACTACGAGACGCTCGGCGGCGGTATGGGCGCGGGGCCGACGTTCGCCGGGGCGTCGGCGGTCCACTCGCACATGACCAACACGCGGCTGACGGACGTGGAGGTGCTCGAGCGCGCGCTGCCCGTGCGCGTCGAGCAGTTCGCCATCCGCCGCGGCTCCGGTGGCCGCGGGCGATTTAACGGAGGCGACGGGATGGTCCGTGCGATCCGGTTCTTGCGCCCCGTCGAAGTCTCGCTGATGACCCAGCGGCGGACCGTCGCCCCCTTCGGTCTGAACGGCGGCGGGCCCGGACGCTGCGGCGAGAACCTGTTGCACCGCGCCGGCGCGGCGGGGCCGATCGCACTCGACCCCCTGGCCCAGTTGCGCGCCGAGGCGGGCGACCTCCTGACGATCCACACGCCCGGCGGCGGGGCATTTGGCCCGATTCAACGGCGTTGCAACCCGTAGTCCACCAACTAGAAATGCCTCAAGCACTGGATGATCCAGCGGCTTGAGGCATTGCGAGTTGCAGCGAGGCGGACGGGGCTCGAACCCGCAACCTCCGGATCGACAGTCCGGGGCTCTGACCAATTGAGCTACCGCCCCGAATGCGGCCGCGGGCCGCTGGGGAGGGAAGAATAGGGGCGGCCCGTGTCAAGTCAAGCCGCGGGCGTGGCGAGTTCGCCAACGGGTTTGGTCTGAGGTGGCACGTGTCGAATCGGACGTGCTGGATCGGGAAAACCGCTCATTTGCCGCCGCCTTCGCTTGCAGGCGCGCGATGTTTCAGCAATAGTAAGCCGGCCGCCGGAGTCGTGCGGAGGGGCGCGTGTCGGTTCGATGCGAACTCCCTCGGTTCAGCGGTTGTACGTGTCGCTACGGAGGGCGGCGGGAGCTCGGCGCGGACGGCGTTCGCGGCGGGGTTGAAAATTGCACCGTGGGGGTCGAGTTCAAATGCCGCCAACATTGTCGAAGCAGGGGGACGAGAACGTGACGCGCGGGGGCCACGGTGTGGCGCCGCCGTCGCCCGTTGATGACCGGGCAAGCGGCGGGTCAAGCGATGGGGCTTGGGAGGGTCGCGGCTTTTTCGCCGGGCTGATGGTCCGGTACCGCCGGCCGCTGATCCTGCTGTTTCACCTGGCGGTGGTGCCGGTGGCGTACCTGCTGGCGTACCTGCTGCGCTTCGACGGCTGGCCGCCCGAGGCGTACGAGGGCGTGTTCCTGCGAACGGTCGGCCTGGTCGTCGCCCTGAAGCTGGGGGCGTTCGGGCTCTTCGGGCTCTACCGCGGCTGGTGGCGCTACGTGGGCGTGGCTGATCTGAAGGCGCTGCTCCTCGCGACGACGACCGCGTCGCTGGCGTTCGTGACGGTCCTCTACTTCAGCGGCACCCTCTTCACCGGCGGCGTCGAGCAGTTGCCGATGAGCATTGTGCCGCTGGACTGGGCGATCACCCTCCTCGTCTTCGGCGGCGGGCGGCTGCTCGTGCGCATGGCGCGCGAGGAGTTCAACCTGCCGGTGCTCGGCGAGAAGCCGCGCGGCCGGCCAGTCATCATCATCGGGGCCGGCAACGCGGGCGAGCGTCTGATCCCCGAACTCAAGCGCGACGGCTCGGGCCGCCTGCACCCGGTGGCCCTTGTCGACGACAACATCGCCAAGCACGGCCAGCGCATCCACGGCGTGCCGGTGCTGGGGGGCGTGGCCGATTTGGCGGACGTCGCCCGCACGTGCGGCGCCGCCGAGGCGATCATCGCCGTGCCGTCGGCAACGCGGCAGCAGATGGACGCGATCCTGTTGGGCATCCGCGCCGCCAACCTGCGCTGCCAGATCGTGCCGTCGCTTCCCGAACTCCTGGGCGGGGCCGCGCGACTGAGCCAGATTCGCGAGGTGGAGATCGACGACCTGCTGGGCCGGCGTGCTGTCTCGCTGGACGGCGGCCCGGTTCGCGCCAGCCTGGTCGGCCGGACCGTGATGGTGACGGGCGGGGCGGGGTCGATCGGCTCCGAACTCGTCCGGCAGATCGCGCGCCTCGTGCCGAAGCGGCTGATTATTCTCGACCAGGCCGAAAGCCCGCTCTACTTCATCCACCACGAGGTACACGCGGCCTTCCCGCACCTGCGGGTGGAGGCGGTGATCTGCGACGTCGCTGACGCCGAGCGCGTCGGGGCGTGCGTGGCAAAGCACGCGCCTGATTACATCTTTCACGCCGCGGCGTACAAGCACGTGCCGCTGATGGAGGGGCACGTGGTCGAGGCGGTGCGCAACAACATCCGCGGCACACTGAACGTGGCCGCGGCGGCGGCGGCGAACGGGTGCAAGCGATTCGTGCTCATCTCGACCGACAAGGCCGTCCGCCCCTCGAGCATCATGGGCGCGACCAAGCGCATCGCCGAGCGTGTCGTGCTGGGCTATCGCGGCCGCGAGGGGCACGAGGGCGTCCGGACCGATTTCCGCGCCGTGCGCTTCGGCAACGTGCTCGGCAGCGACGGCAGCGTGATCCCGCTCTTCAAGAAGCAACTCGCCAAGGGCGGGCCGCTGACCGTCACGCACCCGGAGGTCACGCGCTACTTCATGACGATTCCCGAGGCGGTTCAACTCGTGCTGACGGCCGCCACGCTGCCCGAGGCGCAGGGGCGGATCTCGATGCTGGAGATGGGCGAGCCGGTGAAAATCGCCGAGCTGGCCCGCAACCTCATCCGCCTGAGTGGCCTGGAGCCCGACGTCGACATCGAGGTGAAGTTCACCGGCCTGCGTCCCGGCGAAAAGCTCTACGAAGAGCTCATGGGCGCCGTCGAGGCGACCGTGCCGACGGCGGTCGAGAAGATCCGCGTGGTGCAGACCGACGAGCCCGATCCCGAGTCGCTTTGGCGGCAGATCGACGCGCTGCTCGCGGCCACCGCCGCCGGCCGCGAGGAGAAGGCCCGCCCGCTGATCCGCCGGCTCGTGCCCGAGTGTGTGCAGCCCCTGGGCGAACGTTCCGCCGATAAGCCCGTGCCGCACGCCGACACGCCCCGCGAGGACCGGCCGCGCTCCATCGTCGCCGCACTTGCCGCCAACGCGGACGCTTCGCCGTCACCGCCGGTTGCGCCGTCCCCGCCGGTTCCGCTGAATCTGCCCGTGCCCGCCCATGCCTGACGCGACCCACCGCGCGTCGCGCCGCCAGATCACGCACGTCACCACCGTGCCGATGTCCCTGCGCTTCCTCCGCGGGCAGGCCGCCTTCCTGCGTGGCCGCGGTTTCGACCTGGCCGCCGTCTCGTCACCGGGGCCGGAGCTTGAGCCGTTCGGGGAGGAGGAACATGTGCCCGTACGCGCCGTGCCGATGAGCCGGCAGATTTCGCCGCTGGCGGACGTCGCGTCGCTGCGCAGGCTGCGCGCTGCCCTGCGGGCGTTGCGGCCCAACCTCGTCCACGCCCACACGCCAAAGGGTGGCCTGCTCGGCATGGCCGCGGCGGCGTCGCTGCGGGTGCCACGCCGCATCTACCACATCCGCGGCCTGCCCCTGATGGGCGCCACCGGCCGGCGGCGGGCGCTGCTCCTGCGGGCCGAACGCACCGCCGCGCGACTGGCGCACCGGGTCCTCTGCGTCAGCCACTCGCTGCGCGATATCGTGATCGCTGAGAACATCTGCCCGCCGGAGAAGGTCGTCGTCCTCGCCGGCGGCAGCGGCAACGGCGTCGACGCCGCCGGGCGCTTCAACCCCGACCGCCTGCCGCCCGGCACGCGCGAAGACACCCGCGCCACTCACGGCATCCCGGCCGACGCACTCGTGATCGGCTTCGTCGGCCGCATCGTGGGCGACAAGGGTGTCCGCGAGTTGCTCTCCGCCTTCGCCTCGCTGCGCGGGCGCTTTGCGAACGCTCACCTGCTGGTGGTCGGCCCCGCCGAGGAGCGCGACGCGCTGCCGCCGGACGCGCTCGATCACCTGAAGACCGGTCAGCGCGTCCACTGGCTCGGCGCCGCCTGGGAGACGCCGCCGCTGTACGCGGCGATGGACGTCGTCGCGCTGCCGAGCTACCGCGAGGGGTTCCCGAACGTCCCGCTCGAGGCGGCCGCGATGGGGCTGCCGTGCGTCGTTACCAATGTGCCCGGCTGCGTCGATGCCGTCGCGCACGATGTGACCGGCCTGCACGTGCCGCCACGCGACGCCGACGCCTTGGCATGTGCCCTAGCGGCCTATGTTGAGGATGCCGGTCTGCGGCGTCGCCACGGGGCGGCGGGGCGGGAGCGGGTTTGCCGCTCGTTTCGCCAGGAGGTGATCTGGCAGGCGCTGGCCGAGGCGTACGAGGCGATGTTCGAAGGGGGCACGTCGTGAGCTACGCCGTTGCGAAACGCGCGATCGACATCGTGGCCGCCGGAGTCGGTTTGGTCTTGCTCGCGCCGGCGCTGGCGATCCTGGCGATTGGCATTCGCCGGTCGGTTGGAACGCCGGTGCTGTTTCGCCAGGAGCGGCCCGGCCTCGGCGGGCGGCCATTCACGCTGCTGAAGTTCCGCACGATGACCGACACCCGCGACGCCGACGGCCGCCTCTTGCCCGACGGCGATCGCCTCACGCGGTTCGGCCGGCTCGTGCGCTCGCTGAGCCTCGACGAACTGCCGCAACTCTGGAACGTGCTGCGCGGCGACATGAGCCTCGTCGGCCCGCGGCCGCTGCTGATGGAGTACCTCGCCCGCTACACGCCCGAGCAGGCCCGCCGCCACGAGGTGCGGCCGGGAATCACCGGGCTCGCGCAAGTCAACGGCCGCAACGCGACGGGCTGGGACGACCGGCTGGCGATGGACGTCGCCTATGTTGACGGACGTTCGCTGTCGCTCGACGCGCGGCTGTTGTGGCGGACGTTTTTCAAGGTCGCGCGGCGCGACGGCGTCGCGGCGCCGGGCCACGACACCTGCCCGCCCTTTCTCGGCAAGGAGGCCGCCCGTGAGTCGTGAACGCAGTGAAGCCAAGCCGCGCGTCTACCTCTCGCCGCCGCACATGAGTGGCCGTGAGCGCGCGTACGTCGCCGAGGCCTTTGACTCCAACTGGGTCGCGCCGCTGGGCCCAAACGTCGACGGCTTCGAACGCGAGCTGTGCCAGATCACCGGCGCCGGCCACGCCGCGGCCTTGACCACGGGCACCGCGGCGATCCACCTCGGCCTGAAGCTGCTCGGCGTTGGGCCGGGCGACGTGGTGCCCGTCAGCACGCTCACGTTCTCCGCGAGCGTTAATCCGATCCTCTACTGCGGCGCCACGCCGCTGTTGATCGACAGCGAAGAGACGTCGTGGAACCTCGACCCGAACCTGCTGGAGCGAGCGCTGCAACGCCTCGCCGACAGCGGCACGCCGGCGAAGGTCGCGATCGTCGTTCACCTCTACGGCCAGACCGCCGACATGGACGCGATCATCGACGTCTGCGCCCGCCACGACTGCGCCATCCTTGAGGACGCCGCCGAGGCGTTGGGCAGCACGCACGGCGACCGGCACGCCGGCACGATCGGGCGGGTGGGCGTCTACAGCTTCAACGGCAACAAGATTCTCACCACCAGCGGCGGCGGGGCGCTCGTCAGCGACGACGCCGACCTCGTCGCCCACGCCCGCAAGCTCGCCACGCAGGCGCGTGAGCCGGCGCCGCACTACGAGCACACGGAGGTTGGCCACAATTACCGGATGAGCAACCTGCTGGCTGGCGTCGGACGCGGGCAGTTGGAGGTGCTCGCCGATCGCGTCGCCGCCCGCCGCGCGCACTTCGACGCCTACCGGCAAGCGCTGGGCGACCTGCCCGGCGTCACGTTCATGCCCGAAGCGCCCTGGGGCAAGAGCAACCGCTGGCTGACGACGCTGACGATCGACCCCGCGCGCTTCGGCGTCGACCGCGAGGCGGTGCGGCTCGCCCTGGAGGAACAGAACATCGAGGCCCGGCCCGTCTGGAAGCCGATGCACCGCCAGCCGATCTTCGCGCGGTACGAGTGTGTCGGCGGCGCCGTCGCGGACCGGCTGTTCGAGCAGGGCCTGTGCCTGCCGAGCGGGTCGAGCCTGAGCGAGCACGACCGCGGGCGCGTGATCGACATCGTGCGACAACAACACCGCTCCGCCTGACCCCGCCTTGCACGGCGGGCCGGCGTCGGTCATGTTGTGCAGCCCTACCCCCGCCCCACCACTCCCCGCCACCGCCGCTCCGTCCACCGCCGCATGACCCAGCCTTACGACGATCATTTCCGCGGCCAGCGCGTGCTCGTCACCGGCGGGGCCGGCTTTATCGGGTCGCACCTGAGCGAAGCCCTCGTCCGCCTGGGCGCGGACGTGGTCGTGCTCGACGACCTCAGCGGCGGTAATCGCGCCAACCTCGACGGGTTCGGCCCCGTCACGTTCATGGAGGGGAGCGTCGCCGACGCCCAAACCGTGCGCGACGCGACGGCCGGGTGCCGGTACGTGTTTCACCTCGCCGCCCTCGGCAGCGTACCGCGCAGCGTGGAGGCGCCGGACCTGTACCGCGTCGCCAACGACGAGGGGACGTTCCACGTGCTCCAGGCGGCGCGGGCGTCGAGCGTGCGGCGGGTGGTCTTCTCGGCCAGCAGCAGCGCCTACGGCGACAACCCGGTGCCGTGGGTCGAAACAATGCCCGTTCAGCCCAAAAGCCCTTACGCGGCCACGAAAGTCGCCGGCGAGGCGATGCTGCGCGCGTGGAGCGAGAGCTACGGGCTCGACACCTGCTCGCTGCGCTACTTCAACATCTTCGGCCCGCGCCAGAACGCCAACAGCGCGTACGCGGCCGTCATCGCCGCCTTTGCCAAGGCGCTGCTCGCGGGCGAGCGGCCGACGATTTACGGCGACGGCGAGCAATCGCGCGACTTCACCTACGTCGCCAACGCCGTCCACGCGAACCTGCTGGCCGCCTCGGCCGAGCGAAGCATCGGCGGCGCGGTCGTCAACGTCGCCTGCGGGCACTCGGTGAGCGTGAACGACCTTGCCGCGGAGATGGCCAAGGCGCTGGGTCGCCCTGACCTTTCGCCCGTCCACGAGGCCGAGCGCGCCGGCGACATCAAGCACTCCTTCGCTTCGCTCGACAAGGCCCGCGACCTGCTGGGCTACGCCGTGCAGGTCGATTACAAGGCCGGCCTGGCCCGCACCCTCGACTGGTACCGCACCTCCTCCTCATCGTGAACCACGACCACGCCTCCGAGCTTCGCCAGCGCATCGACTCCTGCACCGCCACCGTCGGCATCGCCGGCCTGGGGTACGTGGGCCTGCCGCTCCTGGCCGCCTTCCACGCGGCCGGGTTCAAGGTGATCGGCTTCGACAAGAACGCCCGGCAAGTCGAGCGCCTCAACCGCGGCGAAAACTACCTCAAGCACCTGGGCGAAACGCTCGTCAGCGATATGCAACGCGGCGAGGGGGCAGACCGTTTCGATGCCACAACCGACTTCGGCCGCCTCGGCGAGTGCGACGCGGTGCTGAGCTGCGTCCCCACGCCGCTGGGCCGGCACCTGGAGCCGGACCTGAGCTACGTCGAGGGCAGCGCCGAGGACATCGCCGCCAGCATTCGGCCCGGCCAGCTCGTGGTGCTCGAGAGCTCCACCTATCCGCGCACCACGCGCGAGGTGATGCTGCCCAAGTTCGAGGCCAAAGGCATGACTCTTGGCGACGACGTCTTCGTCGCCTACAGCCCCGAGCGCGAGAACCCCGGTTCCGCCGACTTCTCGACGGCGACCATTCCCAAGCTCGTCGGCGGGCTCGACACGGTCAGCGGCGAACTCGCGGCAGCCTTGTATCGCAAGGCGATCAAAGCCGAGGTCGTGCTCGTCGACACCGCCGAAATTGCCGAGGCCGCCAAGCTGCTGGAGAACATCTACCGCGCCGTGAACATCGCGATGGTGAACGAGATGAAGGTCGTGCTCGACGCGATGGGCATCGATGTCTGGAAGGTCGTCGACGCCGCCAAGACCAAACCGTTCGGCTTCCAGGCCTTCTACCCCGGCCCCGGCCTGGGCGGGCACTGCATCCCGATCGACCCGTACTACCTCACCTGGAAGGCCCGTGAGCACGGCCACAGCACGCGCTTCATCGAGCTCGCCGGCGAGGTCAACCGCGCGATGCCTGAGTACGTGGTGAACAAGACCGCCCTCGCCCTCAACGACGCCGCGAAGAGCGTCAAGGGCAGCCGCATCCTCGTCCTGGGCCTGGCCTACAAGCCCGACGTTGATGACGTACGCGAAAGCCCCAGCTTCGAGCTGATCGAACGCCTCGAAGCCCTGGGCGCCTTGGTCGACTACCACGACCCGCACGTCCCCGAGACGCACGCCATGCGGCACTACAACGTCGACAAGGAGAGCGTCGACCTCACGCCCGACAGCATTGCCGGCTACGACTGCGTGCTGGTCGCGACCAACCACAAGAAGATCGACTGGCCGACGGTGGCGAAGGAGGCGAAGCTGATCATCGACACCCGCAACGCCCTCGACGGCCTAGGCGGGAACGTGGTGAAGGCTTAGCGGTGCGGAGGCGGCGGGACGCCGAGCTGTTTGCAGATGGATCGGGCCGTTCCCGTCGGGATTTCACGACCACGCGAAAGGTACGACGTGAGTTGCTTCGCCGGGTTGATCACCCGCGTGTGCTTTGTGCCACCGCCAACAACACACCCGTTCGCCTCGAGATGGCGGATCAGGTCACGCCGCTTCACCAGCCGCCTCCGGTTGTTCGGGCTGTTCGTCCGGAAGTTGGGTCCGCGGCCCGACCGCTTCGGGGCCGAACTCTGCAAGGTCGGCCTCGTAGTCGGGCGAATCGAGGTATTCCTGAACGGTTGGTTGGGGCGGGACGACCTCATCGTCGCCAACCGTCAGTTGCTCCGGCGGGATGGCATCGGCGTGTCCCTCATCGGCGAAGTTTCGCCTCGCTTGTTCCCGCTCGTCGGCCACCTTCATCTGCACGGCGTCCTTAATCATCCAACGTGCCTCGTCCAGCGTCTTGCCTTGCGAGCAAACACCAAACTCCTCGGCAAAGGCAATCCACCAATCGTCCTCGCGGATGTAGCGGGCGGTGAAGTTGATGTCCATCCCGCCAGCATACCACGATTCGTGCGGTAAACTCATCCCCGCATGACCGCCCTTCCCCTCGCCCGCCACCTTCGCGACGCCGA
>CBDCBA010000034.1:0-178454 GCA_965214125.1 Tepidisphaeraceae bacterium | reverse complement strand
TCGTGGTGAACATCGACGGCGACGGGCAGTTCAACCCCGACGACATCCGCCACATCGTCAAGCCCCTTGTCGCCGACGCGGCCGACTTCGTCACGTGCAGCCGCTTTGCCAACCCCGACTTTCACCCGGAGATGCCGGCGGTGAAGTTCTGGGGCAACTGGGCGGTCGTGAAAATCGTCAACAGCGTGTGCGGCGGCGGATCGCGCTTCACCGACGTCTCGTGCGGCTTCCGCGGCTTCAACCGCGAGTCGCTCTACCGCCTCACGCTCTTTGGCAAGTACACCTACACGCAGGAGTGCTTTATCGACCTGTTCGCCAAGGGGTTGCGCATGGTCGAAATCCCGCTGCGCGTGCGCGGCGTGCGCGAGCACGGCACCAGCCGCGTCGCCAAGAGTGTCTGGAAGTACGGCACGAACACGCTGCCGATCATCATCCGCGCGATGCGCGACATTCGCCCCCTGAAGTTCTTCGGCCTTGTCGGGCTGATCCTGGCGATCCCGGCCCTGTGCATGCTCGGCTTCGTGACCGCTCACTACCTGCAACACAACCGCACGAGCCCGTACACCTCGTTCATTACGCTCGGGGGCGGACTGCTGGTCGTCGCGGTTGTCGTTGGCGTGCTGGCGCTCCTGGCGGACATGATGGCCCGGCACCGGCGCATCACCGAGGAACTGCTTTACCTCGCCCGCCGCCGCATTTACGGCGGGCCGCTGCCGGCGGTGTCGAACGGGGCGAAGATGGAGCCGCTGGTCCGCCCCAACGCCAACGGCCTGACCCGCGTCCGCCCGGCGAAAGCCGCCGTCAACGGCCACGCCGTGCACCGCGAAGCCGAGCCCGCCGATGCCGACGAGCCGGAACTGGCCGAATCCCACTCCTATTGACGCGCGTCGAGCGCGAACGGCCGGTGGACTTGCCGTAAACTGCTCCACCTGCAACGTCGGCCTGTCGCCGGCATGTCCTGGGGCAACCGATGGAAGCCGCCGTCGAAGTCAACGATCTTGCCAAGCGTTACCGCCCCGGCCTGCTGGGGCGGGTGGTCGGCGGGCGCACCGTCCACGCCCTCAGCGGCGTGAGCCTGATGGCCCGGCGCGGCGAAATCTTCGGCCTGCTCGGCCCCGAACGGCGCGGGCAAGAGCACGCTCGTCAAAACCATCCTGGGCCTGGCTCGCCCCACGCGCGGCGGGGGCCAATTGCTGGGGCGACCCCTCGGCAACCGCGTCGCCCGCCGCGAGGTTGGCTACCTGCCGGAGCAGGCCAAGTTCCCCCCGTACCTGACGGGCCGGCAAACCGTCGAGTTCTTCGCCGGCCTCGGCGGGCTGGGCCGAAGCGAACGCCAACGCCGCACCGAAGCGCTGCTCGACCGCGTCCAACTCGACGGCTCCGCCCGCAATCGCCGCGTCAAGGGGTACTCCAAGGGCATGCGGCAGCGCGTCGGCCTCGCCTGCGCCCTGGCCGCGGGCGGCCCCGGCGGGCCGAAGCTGATCGTCCTCGACGAGCCGACCGACGGCGTCGACCCCATCGCCCGCCGGCTGATCCGCGACGTGCTCGTCGAGGTGCGCGACGCCGGCACGTGCATCTTTATCAACAGCCACCTGCTGGGCGAGCTCGAGCTCATCTGCAACCGGGCGGCCATTCTGGTCAACGGCCAGGTCGAGGCGGCCGGCACGCTCGAAGAGCTCGGCGGCGGACGTGGACGCTACGAGGTGGAAATCCAGCCTGATCACGAACTTGCCGCGGCCATGCTCGCCGATCGGAACGCCGTGCCGCGCGTGCTGGCGGAGTCGCTGGGCCTGCACTGGTCGTCAGCGCCCGACGGCCAGCCGAGGGCGCGCTTCGCCGTGCCGGGCGCGGCCTATGAGGTGCGCCTCGTCGGCGAGGCGACAATCGCCCTGCGCACGATCGACCCGCTCAAGGCCCAGCCGCTGCTCGACGCGCTCCGCCGCGCGGGGATCGCCGTCCGGCGCTTCACCCCGGTGCGGCCGACGCTCGAGGATCTGTTCATCGACACCGTTGCCGCCCACAAGCAACACGCGGCCGCCAAGCCCGCCTGATCGACCCATGACTGCCTTTTCGAGCCAATCCGCTGGTCCGCAACAGATGCCCGCCACCGGCGCGGCGTTGGTGGTTCGGCAGACGCTGGCCCTCTTCGTCGACGCCCTGCGCCGCCTGCGGGCGGCCAAGCTGTTCTGGGTCGCGCTGGTTCTGAGCGCGATCGTCGCCGGTTCGCTGGGCATTCTCGGCATCAACGAAACCGGTTTGAGCGTGCCGTTTTACGGGCAGATCGAGTCGAACTGGTTCAACTCCGAACTCGTCCCGCCGCGCGACTTCTACGCCGGCCTGTTCGTGCTGGTGGGCGTGAGCCTGTGGCTGGCGTGGGCGGCGAACATCCTGGCGGTCATCAGCACCGCCGACCTCGTACCGGCGCTGGTGGCCGATGGCAGCGTCGACCTCTACCTCTCGCGCCCGCTGGGCCGCGTGCAACTGTTCCTGACGCGCTACCTGACGGGGCTGCTGTTCGTCGTCTTGCAGGCCCTTTGCTTCAGCGGGGCGGCGGCGATCGTCTTCCTGCTGCGCGCCGGCGTGTGGGTGCCGGGTGTGTTCTGGGCCGTCCCAATGATCGCGCTGCTCTTCAGCTTCCTCTACTGCGTCAGCGCTCTGACGGGCCTGCTGACGGGCAGCAGCATTGTGGCCATCCTGGTCACGCTGCTCTTCTGGATGGCGATCTTCGCGATCGACACGATTGAGCAGGTCGTGCTCACGCAGCGCGAGCAGTCGCAGGCCTTGCTGGACGAGGCGGAGGCGACGGTTCAACGCAGCGAATCTCTGGCCGACACGTTCGCGAACGCGGGGGAGTCGATGCGCGAGATGCAGGCCGCCAACGTGGCCGTGGCCCGCCGGCAGGCCGAGGCGGCCCGCGCCAGCGCCACCGACTGGGCCAACGGGCACCGGATCGTCATGGCCGTGAAGGCGCCGCTGCCCAAGACTGGCGAAACTGTGCAGGCCCTGCAAAACCGCCTCTTCGCGTCGGCCGATTTGTCGAGCTTCGAGCAGCAGTTCGCCGACCGCGAGATCGAGCAAGCGCAGCGTCGCGCCGAGCGCCGGGCGGAGCGTTTGAACTACGAGGACGGCCCGGAAAAAGAGGCGTTCATCCGCGAAAGCATCGCCGATGCCCGCGGCCAGATGGAGGCGTCGGCCACGTACGCCGGGCGGCCGCTCTGGTGGTCGATCGGCACGGGCATCGCCTTCGAGGTGGTCATCGTCGGCCTCTGCTGCCTGATCTTCTGGCGGCGTGACTTGGCCTGAGGACGCGCTGAATCTGCTCCCGAACCGCCCGCGAACGCTTGACCCGCCGTCGGCATCGGCCAATAATGTCGGCCCACGCACTCCCCCACGCACCCGTAGCTCAATTGGATAGAGCGTCGGTCTACGGAACCGAAGGTTGCAGGTTCGAGCCCTGCCGGGTGTATCCCAAAACGGCCGCATCGTGCGGCCGTTTTCGCGTGGTGCTCGGCCTCAGTGGCATAGCACGTCGATCGCCCGGTCGATGCCCGCACGGTCGACGTCGAGGTGCGTGACCGCCCGCAGACGGCCGTGGAGGAGCGAGAGGTCCACGCCATGCTCCTTCGCGCGGCGGGCAACGTCGGCGGCGTCTCGATTCACATCGGTTGGGCGAAAGAAGACGATGTTCGTCGCCGGCATGCGGCCGCCGATCATGGCGTATTTGCCGGAATCGACCAGCGCCTCCGCGAGCCGGCGGGCGTTGGCGTGGTCGTCGGCGAGGCGATCGACATGGTGGTTCAACGCATGCAGTGCTCCGGCGGCGATGATCCCCGCCTGCCGCATCGCGCCGCCGAACATGTGCTTGTACCGCCGGGCGTGCTCGATGAACTCGCGGCTGCCGGCCAGGGCCGCGCCGACCGGCGCGCCCAGGCCCTTGCTGAAGTCGATCCAAACGCTGTCGTAGTCGCGGCAAAGGCGGGCGGGCGACTCGCCGGTCGCGACGGCGGCGTTGAGCATCCGGGCGCCGTCGACGTGGCTGGCAAGGCCATGCTCTTTCGCGGCTGCGGCGACGGCGTCGAGCCTCTCCAGCGGCCAGACCGTTCCACCGGCGAAATTGTGCGTGTTCTCCACACACACTAGCCGCGCCGGCGGGGCATAAAGGCCCAGCGACAAATGCTTTACCCGCTCGCGTACCTGATCGGCTGTGAACGTGCCGTCGGCGGAGTCGATCGGGTCGACGATTACGCCGCTTGTCAGCCCGGCGCCGCCGCACTCGGCGCGGATGATGTGGCACTCGCGCTCGCACAACATCGCGTCACCGGGCCGCGTGTGCGTCTTGACGGCAATCAGGTTGCACATCGCGCCGCTGGGCAGATACAGCGCCGCCTCCTTACCGAGCAGTCCGGCGACGTGCTCGCACAGGGCGTTGACGGTCGGATCCTCGCCACGCTGCTCGTCGCCTACGACGGCCGACGCCATCGCTTGGCGCATGGCGTCGGTGGGCTGGGTCTGGGTGTCGCTGTAAAGGTTAACGCGCTGCATCGCGGGCGAACCCCTAGCGGCGCGGGCGGGGCTGGCGTTTCATCGCCTGGCGGCGCGAGTCGGGCACCTTCACGCTGTGGACAAGGCCGAGCAGTTCCATGCCGCGGATGACCATGTAGCTCAAATCGAACTCCCACCACCGCAGGCCGTGGCGGGCGCTGGTCGGGAAAGCGTGGTGGTTGTTGTGCCATCCCTCGCCGAGCCCGAAGAAGCCGAAGAACCAGTTGTTGCGGCTCTCGTCGTTGCTCTTGAACGGCCGCGTGCCCCAGATGTGGCAGACGCTGTTGATGCTCCACGTCACGTGGTGGACCACCAGCAGCCGCACAAGCCCGCCCCACAGGAAGCCGAGCAACGCGCCGGTCCAGCTCATCGTCACGAGCCCGCCGATGGCCGTGGGGATGACGAAGCCGAGCATCGCCCAGACGACCCACAGCTTGCTCATCACGAGCGTGACCTTGTCGGCGCGAAGGTCGGGGTTGTAACGCTCCAGGTTCTGCGGGTCGCCGCGGAAGATCCAGCCGACGTGGGCGTGCCAGAAGCCCTTCATCACGCCGATCACGCCGCCGCCGTGGTGGTGGGGGGAGTGCGGGTCGTGATCGTGATCCGAATGCTGGTGGTGGCAGCGGTGCATGGCCGCCCACTTGATCGGCGAGCCCTCGACGGCCGTGCTGCCGAGGAAGGCGAGGAAGGCCTTCACCACGGCGTTCGTCTCGAAGCTTTTGTGCGTGAAGTAGCGGTGATATCCGACGGTGACGCCCAGGGCCGTCAGCACGTACCCGCCGCCGAGCAGCAGGGCGTAGAGCCAGCTAAAGCCCTCCCACTGCCAGGCGATGACGATGGCGACCACGAGGGCGATGACCGGCCCGATCACGCCGATCAGGCTGGCCGCCTTCTCGGCCAGGGTCATCTGGTCCAGTTCCTCCTTCGGCGGCGGACCAACGCGACGCTCGGCCTCGGCAGAGGCGGCGGACGGATGCGACGGGGCGGCGGCCTGGGGAGAACTCATCGGCGCCAACGGTAGCGACATCGCCGCGACTTGGGCATCGGCAAAGCGTTCAATTTCAACGCGATTCTGCCCGGGCCAAAGGCACGCCTGATCCGGCGATGGGATCGTCGCATGATTGGCGTCACCAGGGGCAGCGGCAAGGCCGGCCGCGCGTGCATGCGTCACCTCAAGCAGCACGGCCACGCGGTGCTTGACGTCGACCTGGTTCCGCCCGCCGAAAACCTCGGCGTGCCCTATCTCAAGGCGGACTTGCGCGACTACGGCCAAACGATCGCCGCGCTTGGCCACACGGATGAGAAGGCGCGCGGCAACGTCACCGGCGTCGTCCACCTCGCGGCGATTCCCGCGCCGGGGTTGATGACCAACGCCGCCACGTTCGAGGCCAACACGCTCAGCACCTATCACGTTTTCGAGGCCTGCCGCGTGCTGGGCATCAACAACGTCGTCTGGGCCAGCAGCGAAACGGTGCTGGGCCTGCCGTTCCAAACGCCGCCGCCGTACGTGCCGGTGGACGAGCAGTACGCCCCGCGGCCCGAGTCGGCCTACTCGCTGTCGAAGGTGATGGGCGAGGAGATGGCCCGCCAGTTCTGCCGGTGGGACCCGTCGATGAAAATCCTTGGCCTGCGCCTCTCGAACGTGATGGAGCCCGACGACTATACGAAGTTCGACGCCTGGCAGGATGATCCGGCCCAGCGCAAGCGGAACCTCTGGGGTTACATCGACGCCCGCGACGCCGCCGAGGCGATGCGGCTGGCCCTCGCCGCCGACCTGACCGGCGCCGACATCTTCATCATCGCCAACGCCGACACGACGATGCGGACGAAGAACAGCGACCTGCTGGACGCGACCTTTCCCAACGTCGAACGTCGAACGTCGAACGTCGCGGCGAGATCGGCGAGCACGCCACGCTGCTCAGCATCGCCAAGGCCCGCCGAGTCCTCGGCTACGAACCCAGGCACGGCTGGCCGGGCCGATAGTGCAGCCGGCGGGACAGGTCGGGCGCAGCCAGACCCGTGGCGGCGGTGGTGCGTCGGTGAAGGCGACCCGTGCCACCGACTAGCATATTTGAGAGCGGAACGAGCGGGCGTTAGTCGCCACCGATCCACTCGAATGAGAGGCCCTCAGCACCCTCGACTTCGGCCCAATGACTGACAAGATCCCCGCCGACAGCGTGAGCCGTGACGGTGATCCACCAGCGACCGCCCTGATGTGCAAGCTCGGCGCTGTAATTCTTCAACGGCCCTCCGCTCCCTCCTAAAACGGACGGGCTGTGCCAACGGCTGGCTGGCAACAGTGCCGACGATTGCGGGCCCTTCGGCTTCACGGGAAGGTCGTCGCCGATCTTCAAGCCGAGCCTCTCGCGATCCTTATAGATCGCGCTGTTGCTTCCGAACGGCCGGTACCGTTGAACGCCCAAGCCCGCCGCAGTCGAGAAGACCGTCACCAGTTCGCCTTCTGCCAAGTCGGCGTCGAGAATGAGAGACTGCGGCTCGGCCACGGTCACTGCGTCCGAATCGTAGAAGCTTTCCGTCCGAACTCGATGCCATAGTGTAATCACGCGGTTGTGATGCGTCTTCAATACAGCACGTACGGGACGAAACTGACGCCGGTAGTTGTCACCGTTTAGCAGGCCCGCATCTTCGCCGGCCAAGTTGTATTGCAGGCTGGACGGTAACTCGTCGCGTGCGATCGGAGCACCGATGTAGTACCTAAGATGACCGTCATCGACTTCGGTCTCAAATATGACTCGATCCAAAGCTTGCGGATTTGTGATCAGCTCTGCAGTGCTGGATCTGCCCGCCTCCACCCTCGAGCAGCCTGAGGCAACGAAGGAGGCCATAAAAACCATTGGCAAAGCGAAGATTAGTCGGTCTGATCGAAGCGAGATAATCGGGATTAGATCCATGTCAGATCCTCTTCGTTCTCGTCGTCGTCGATCTCCGCAGTGACGACAAATTTCTCCTTCTCCTCATCGTAGGCGAACAACACGTGTTGCTTCACATTGTCCGCTTCCCAAGTCACTTCCGCAGTCACGCCGTTCGCACCCACGGCATCACGACCGTAGGCCGTGTCATATACGGCGTCAGGTCGGTCCCCAAACCGAACGACCGAGTGGAACGAGAAGTATCCGTTTTCAACCCCTCCGCTGCCAGACATCAGCATCCCGACACCTTGTGCGGGTGCCGGTTCCACAGAAAACCCGTTGAACCCCGGCTTGGGATCGACCCGTTGAGCACTAGCGTTGGAGATGCCTTGCGCCTTCAGAACTGCAAGGTGGAAAGCAGTCCACTGATCGCACTGTCCCTGCCCGGTTGCGAGCAGACGCGAAACCCAAAAGCTTGGCTGGACGGTTGCCGCGCGAAGCTCATATTTGAGTGCTTGAGCACCGCCCTGTCCACTCGGGGTGTAGGGCTTGATCTGCTTGCCCTTGAACTCGTTGTCCCAGATGGCGTCAAATACTGCTTCACTTCCACCCTGTGCCAGAGGATTCAGACCGTCGGCACCGCGGGTGCCCACCTCGACGACCGTAACAAAACGCTGGTCACCACCGCCGATTTCTGCACCCGTCACGAATACATCGTTGCTGGTGGTGCCGTACTCGTACTTCTGCAACTGGTTTCGCGGCAATCGCTCCGCGTTGGGATCACGCGGCGGCTCGCGCCAGACCGTCCACTTAACCTGCGTCCCAGGCTTATGTTTGATCTCGCTTGGCAACGCGATCTCACTTTCGATGAAGCTGCTGACGGTTCGACCGTTGGCTCCCACGCCCTCAACCTCAAATGTGAAGGCATCCAAAGCTTGACCTTGCGGCTCACCCTCAATGATCCAAGTGCCGGACATGGTACTACCGGGCTTCATTGTAAAACGCGGGGTTGCTTGAGGAAGACTTGGGATCTGCTCGAACTCGGTCCTAGCGTACGAAACCGGAATTGGAGGCTCTTTCACGGCAGGAGCCTGAGGAGACGCATCGTCATGGGTCCCGTCGGCGTCGTCATCGTACCAGTCATAGACACCGAGCGATTCGCCATCATCAGCGATCATGTTCTGATCGTTAGCAAAATTGAGACTGAACCTTTCGAGATTCCAGTCGTTGTCGCCGATGCCCGGCTTCGTTGCCGGTGGGTTCGCCGGGTCGGCGAAGAAGGCGTAGTTGTCCTGCCCCGGAACAGGTTCCTCGACGTAAAGCGTGAACGCTTCCAACGCCTCAAGCTCGTCGTCGTCAATCACGCTGATCGTGACCTCCGTCTCGTCTTCCCACGCCGGGATGGTGACGGACCGCGGTGAACTGGAGAAGTCCTGACCCTCCTGCGCGGTGTCGTATTGAATGGGATCGGGTCCGTAGGGGAAGCCGACATTCGGGTCCGGCGGAGCAGGGTGAGTCAGGCGGACCGATACCGGCAAGTCGAGCGGGGCACCGCTCCGACTCACCGTGAGAATGATGTCTTGCGGCCCGCCTGCCGGATCGTCGTACGACGGGTCTTCATTCCCCCAAGTGCTTGAGATAGAGATGTCCGGGGCGATCGCCCGGGCGCTAACCTTCGAAATCGAGAAACCCTCGCCTCTCGACGTGTCGAAGCCGCTACCCGCAACGGTGAGTGTCGAGTTCGACCCGCTGTGCGGAAAGGTCTCACCACCGTCAACGGTGTTGGTCGAGAACCACTGCCCGTCCGTCTTCTGCTCGATGTGGACTTCAGGGTGGAACGCGTCTTCAGGTCCTTCGTCGTAAGGGAAGTCTCCGATGTTGATCCATTCGACTCACATCCGCATGTGCTCTTCGCCGTCAATGCTGACGGTGAAATCAACGTCCGTAGTCGAGGCGTAGCGAAGGCCGACGGAGTAGCCGACGTCCCACGACCACGACGCGTGCGTGTGCGGCTCCTGTGAGAAGTCGGCGTCGAACGTTTCCGCGCCATTCCCGTAGGACTGATATGGGCTCTCGGAGAAAACGGTTGTTGTGCTGAGCAGGCGACGTGGCTCCAGCGCCTCTATCGTTGAACTCCGGTGCGAGAGCTGCGGACGACGGGGTAACCTGCGGCGGCGGAGTATGCTTCGCATGACCCGGTCACCCTGCCAAGCTTGACCCGCTGTGTCAACCTCAAGGGCAAAGATCAGCGAGATATGGTGGTCAGGAGCATTGGCCTTAGCGGTGCCGCAGGGCGATCGCGTGGGACGGCGGGGCGGGCGTCGAGGGCGGGCGGATCCTCCTGTTTGCCGCGTCGATCTTCCGGTTCGGCGGCCCGGTTAACCTGTTCGGCGGGCCGATCTTCCTATCGGATGGGGCGAAAGACATGTTGAGCGAGTCGAACGACCTGTTCGACGAGGCGAAAAACCAGATGGGCGCGGCGATTGTCTTGTCGGGCGGGTCGTAATTCCTGTCGAGCGGGACGTACTTCCTGTCGGACGGGTCGTTCTTCTTGTTTTTCGGGTCGCTCGACTGGTTTATTTTCGCGGATCGGACGTGTCTGCCGCGTGGCGGAGCTTGCGCGGGGTGAGGGAAGGGCGGTTCAGTGGGCAGGAGCGTGGTTGGGAAGGGGCCCTAGGAGCTGTTCGAAAACCCGTAGGGTGGGCCCTGGCCCACCGTCGGTGGTTGCGGAGGCTGACGGGTCAACCGGATGTGGGCCGGGGCCCACCCTACGCCAGATCGCGTTTTGGGAGGGCATCGTGGGGCGGGTCCGATAGGGGGAAGAGCAGGATTGACGCCCGGACGCTAGTTCCGCCGCATGTAGTCACGCCACGCGAGTTCCAGGCCCCCATAGTTCACGTCGTACAGCTCCAGCAGCACCGCCTCGCACTCCTCGCCGGCTTTGACGCGGTCGACGAGGCGGACGAAGCGGTCGGGGTCCTCGCGGTACATGGCGACCACCAGCGTCATCATCACCGGGTAGAGGTCCACGCCGGGCATGGTCGCGTCGTCGAAAATCGAGGCGATCGGCGGGCCGTGGCGGGCGCGATGGCGGGCGGTGTCCAGGGCGCCGGGGCGCGGGTAGATCGTCTCGGCCAGCATCTCGGCCAGGCCCTCGTTCATCCAGCGCGGCAGGAAGCCGTTGCCGCGATATCGGCTGAGAAAGGCGTGGACGAACTCGTGCGTCAGCGTCCGTCGCCACATCTGCCGGGCGACGTGCAAACCGACCCGCCGCGTCGCGACAGGCTTGCTCATCACGAGCCGGCCGATGCCGTCGGTGCGGCCGCGAAAGTAGCCGGCAATCGACTCGCTGGCGTCGGCGAAGTCGTCGATTTCGCGGGCGTGCCACAGCATCGTCTCCTGGCCGTGATACATGTAGACCGGCAGGCGGCCGATGAAGACGGGCTGGCCCGCGGGCACCGCGAACTCGCGGCATAGCAGCGTGTAGGCGGCCTCGAGCTGCTCGGCGAGCCACGGGTCGTCAACCGGGTCCCAATCGGTGAAAATCATGAAATGCGGCGTCGTCACTTCGCGCAGGCGGACGCCGAGCGTGCGGGCGATGCGGTCGGCGTCGGCGCGGGCGAGCTCCTCCTGCCGGGCGGCGGCCTCGGCGGAGACGGGCAGGAACTTCGGCGGCAGGCCGTCGTCCTCCGGCACGGGCGCGGCGTCGGTTCCCTCGGGCATTGCCGACTCGACCGGCGCGGCATCGGCCACAACGCCGGGATCGCGCAGGGAGCCGACCGGTTCCTCGCGGATCGCGTCGACCTCGGGGCGAACGGTCTCGTCGAGCTTGAGCGCTTCGAGCAGGGCGTAATCGCTTTGGCGCTCGGCCCCCACGGCGCGGCCGAAGCGGGCGAGGTCGAGCCAGGCGGCCGCATCCGCGCCGTCGGGCATCGCGCGGTGCCGGGCGGTGAAGAGGCTCGTCGGCGTGAGCGTGTTGTAGGGAAAACGCTCGCGTTCTCCGCGGATCTCGAGGGTGATGGCAACGCTGTCGTACCCGACGAGCAGGCCGGTCACGCGGCGGTTGCGGGGCTCCTCGACGACCGTCAGCGCGACCGTGATCGGCGGGTCGACCACCTCCGCGACGACCGGCGGCGCGACGAACAAGATCGCCGCGATCAGCGGCACCAGCTTCGAGAAACGCCCGATCATCCTGCCCGCATCCTACAACGCGGCAGATGTGGCGGGCGAACCGCTGGGGTTGGCGGTCGGTCGTCGCATCACGACCCACGCGGCCGCGATGTTCAGCGGCAGTGCCAGCGCGACGACGGCGGCGTTGTCCTGCCCGATGACGGGCATCAGATGGAACGCGACGCCGACGAGGCAAAGGCCCAGGTGGATGGCGGCGAGCGTCGTCGTCACTCGCCGGAGTCGCTTCGGGATCAGCGCCAGCACCGCCAGCGCCAGGCCGAGCGGCGAGACGAGCAACACGGTCTGGTTTGCGTGGGCGCCGACGTGGCTGGTGAAGGCCCACATGCCCGCCCCGATCGTTCCCATGACGCCGGCGACGAGGAACCATGCCGCCGTCGGCAGCCGTCCGGCGCGGCCGAGCTTCGCCAGAAGCATCATCGCCGCGCCGACGACCAGGCCGATCAACCCCGCCTGCCACCATCGCTGCGACGATCTATCCGCCGCGGGCGGCAGGGGACTCAATTGCAGCACGACCTCCCGCCCCACGAGCGGCCGCGTCCCGCCCTCGCCGTCCGGCAGCTCGACCATTGTCAGCCACGCCTGCAGTTCGCCCGGCACGAACGACGCCTGCCAGGCGCTGAGTTGCTGGTCGGCGTACGGGCCGAGGATCGCGTGCAGGCCGAACCACAGCGGCACGTCGCCGGCCACGTGCCGCTCGACCTCGTCGCGGTACGTCGTCTCCGCCGGCACGGCCTTGAGTTGTGCCTGTAGTTTGCCGCCGAGTACCTCGTCGATCGCGTCGCGCAGGCGGGTCGAGCAGTTGTCGACGAACTGGTCGTAGCGATACTCACGGTTCGCCGGCAGGTTGGCGCGTTCGCAGAATCGTTGCAACGCGACCGCTTGTGCCGGCGAGAGGTCGAGTTCCTGCACCGTCACGCCGCGGCCCTGGTTCAGGTAGAAGTCGAGCGTCACCCGCCCATCGGCGACGCCGGCGGAGTAGAGCATGTCGCCGCGGACGAACCTGGGGAGAAAGGCCGGATCGTTGAAGTCGAACCGGCCCCAGTCGTAAGCGACGAGTCCACCGGTGATGTCGTCGCGCACCAACAGCAGGTTGTGGCCGTACTTCTCGTAGACGGCCTCGCCGGGCGCGATCGTGACCACTGCCACCGTCGGCTCCCCCACCACCCCCACCCCCACCCCCGGCTCCCGCGCGTGTGCGAAGCCGGGCGGCAGGTAGACTAGGGCCAAGAGCGCGAGGCTGAGTCCGCGAAGAAGCACCGCCGGCAGTCTACGGCCAGCCCCGAGAAACGGAACGTCATGAGATCGAACTGCCGCAAGTCGTGTTTCGTCGCCGTCGTGGTGTTCGCGGGCGGATGTGCGCAACAGCAGGCGTACGAGCTTGCCGAGCCCCCGCCCGTTCCGCCGGCGAAGCAGGTGACGCTCGACGCGGCGCTGATCGACACGGCTCGGCAGATCGTCCGCGACCTCGCGACGGATGACGAGCCGCTGCTTCGCGCCAATGCCGCCGAAGCGGCGCAGCATCTACCCGAAGTTGAGGCAACGGATTTGCTGCTCGATCGTCTGCGCGACGAAGACGCGCGCGTTCGGTTCGCCGCCGCGATGGTCGCCGGGCGGGCGCGGGTCGATTCGCCCGAGATTCGCCAGGCCCTTCACGCGCTCGTCGGCGGCGAGTCGCCCAACGCTCGGACGGCCGCCCTCTTCGCGCTGCACCGCCTCGGTGACAAAACGCTGAGCCAGCAGCTCGCCGAGGCCACAGCGTCGCCGGACCCCGTGGTTCGCGCTAACGCCGCAGTGGCGTTGGGCTTCACGGAGGAGCCATCGGCCGCAAACGCGCTCGCGCCACTGTTGGGCGACCCGGACGGCAACGTCGTTTTGAACGCGGCCGAGGCGTTGTGGCGATTGGGCGACGATCGTGGGCTCAACCCGCTGATCGTCGCGACGGTCAACCAGTACGCCGACGACAACGTGATCGGCACGCTCGGGCTCTCGACCCGCCGCGACCCGCGCGCGATGCAGGCGATGATGGGTAAGCTGACCGACGACTACGTCGAAGTCCGCCTCGCCGCGGCGCGGGGCCTGGGCCGCGTCGGCAGCGATGCGGGGTACGGCGTGGCGCAGGAGGCGATTGCCGAGGGGAACCCGTTGCAGCGCGGTTTGGCGGCGCTGGCATTCGGCGACATCGGCCGGGCCGACGCGCAGCCGCTGATCGCCCCGTTGCTCGACGCGAAGGATCCCAACGTCCGCCTCGCCGCCGCGACGGCCATCCTTCAACTCGCCGGGCGCGGCTCGTGAGCCACGCGACCATTCGCCTGCTCGGCCTCGATCCCGGCACGCGCCTGACCGGCTACGGCGTGATCGACCACGACCCGGAGACGCCGGTCGTTCCCACCCTGATCGACGGCGGCGTGATCCGGCTCGACGAGAAACGCCCGGTCGGCGAACGCCTTGTGCAGCTTGAGGCGGAACTCGACGCGGTCCTGGCCGAGTTCGCCCCGCGGGCGGTCGCCGTCGAGGAGGTCTACAGCCACTACGCGCACCCGAAGACGGCCGTCATCATGGCCCACGCGCGCGGCGTGATGCTCCTTTGCTGCTGGCGGCGCAGGCTGCCGGTCTTCGAGTTGGCGGCCAATCGCGTGAAGCAGTCGCTCACGGGTTTTGGCCACGCGGATAAGAAGCAGATGCAGCGCAGCGTGCAGTCGCTGTGGAACCTGGCCGAGATTCCCGAGCCGCCGGACGTGGCCGACGCGCTGGCCGTCGCCCTCTGCCTGGCCCGCAGCGGCGGTGCGGACGCGCTGGCGGTAGAATGACGGCGTGGCGAGGCACAGGCGATCGAAGCGGGGCGGAAAGACCGGGCTGACGCCTGTCCGCAAGACCACCCACGCGCTGCCGGCGCATCACGGCTGGACGTCGGCCGACGGCTACCAGATTTTCGTGGCCAACCGGGGCGACGTGCGCTTCGAGTTCCCCGCCGGTTGGAGCGTGGGCCACCAGAAGAACGCGATCGTCCTGTCGGACAAGCCCTCGCCGAAGGAGTCGTGCCGGGTGAGCGTGACGATCTTCCACCTGCCGCCCGAGGCCGGGGCGTCGTGGCGCAGCGAGACAGATCTTGCCCAGGTCGTTCGCGACACCACGCGCGACGACGCCACGGGCGAGCACAGGGATGGCACCCGATCGCCCTTTCCGCGCCGCCCGGCGAGCGACGTCACGAGCGGCAGCGGCGGCGGGGCGGCCTCGACACACGAGTGGGCGGCAATCGAGTGGGCGTGGCTCGACACGAGCGACGCGCGCGTCGGTGTCGAGCCACGCTGGGTGATCCACCGCCACGTCCAGGTCCGCCGCGCGGCGCTGCACGTGCTGATCAGCTTCGAGTTCTACGAGGACGAGGCCGACCGGTACGCCGTGCACTACGACCACCTGCTCGCGACGCTCCGCCTCGCCGAGCCCGTCACCCTCGACGGCCGCCCGGAACTGAACTAGGAGGGAATCAGAAAGGATGAAGGCGGAAGGATGAAGGATGAGCCTGAAATCCGGATCCGGATCTGCCTCTGGTTCATCCTTCATCCTTCCGCCTTCATCCTTTCCGCCCTTACCATCCCCCGTGGACCTCTTCGCCGGCCAGCGGCAAGCCAATCTCGCCAAGGCCCAGCCGCTGGCGGCGCGGATGCGGGCGCGGTCGCTCGACGAGTTCGTCGGCCAAACGCACTTCTTGGGCGACGGCATGCTCCTGCGCCGCCTGATCGACGCCGACCGGCTCGGCAGTGCCCTCTTTTACGGCCCGCCGGGCACGGGCAAAACGACCCTCGCCCGCATCATCGCCGACACCACCGCCAGCCGCTTCGCCGCCCTCAACGCGGTATCGAGTGGCGTGAAGGAGGTTCGCAAGACCCTCGACGACGCCCGCGCCGCCATTGAAACCGGCGGCTCGCGCACGCTGCTGTTTCTCGACGAGATTCACCGCTTCAACAAGAGCCAGCAGGACGTGCTGCTCGGCGACGTCGAGGACGGCGTCATCATTCTCATCGGCGCGACGACCGAGAACCCGTTCTTCGCGGTGAACAGCGCGCTCGTTAGCCGCAGCCAGATTTTCCAGTTCCAGCCGCTGAGCGAGGAGGACGTGAAGACGGTGATCCGGCGTGCCGTGTCCGACCAAGAGCGGGGCTTCGGCGGTCGCGCGGTCGAGTTGACGGACGAGGCCCTCGACCACTGGGCCGCGACGAGTGACGGCGACGCGCGGCGGGCGCTGTCGGCGCTGGAAGTCGCCGTTCTCTCCCACAAGGGCGACGGCCCGATTGTCATCGATCTTGCGGTGGCGGAGCAGTCGATCCAGCGCAAGGCCGTCCTGTACGACAAGCTCGGCGATCAGCATTACGACCACGCGAGCGCTCTGATCAAGAGCATGCGCGGCAGCGACCCGGACGCGGCCGTCTACTGGCTGGCGCGCATGCTGGAGGCGGGGGAAGACCCGCGGTTCCTCGCGCGGCGGCTGGTGATTTTCGCGAGCGAAGACGTGGGTCTGGCCGACCCGTCGGCGATGCTGGTGGCGAACGCGGCCTTCGACGTCGTCACCCGTGTGGGCCTGCCCGAGTGCCGGCTGACGCTCGCGCACGCCGTGCTTCACCTGGCGACCGCCCCGAAAAGTCGCAGCGCCACGACCGCCATCGCCCGCGCCACGCGCGACGTGCAGGAAGCGCGAACCGTTCTCGTCCCGGACAAGCTCCGCGACGCCCACTACCGCGGCAGCAAACGCCTCGGCCACGGCAAGGCCTCCGACGAAGACGACGACTCCTTCGGCGTCACCGAAACCTACTACGAGCCTTCCGGCAATGGTCGCGATGTCGACCGCTCCCCCGTGCCCGAGCCCAAAGGTGACCATCAGAACGATGGGTAGCTGCGGGTCCGTGACCCGCAGTTTGATCCCGATCCTGACTGCGGGTCAGGGACCCGCAGCTACCGATGAGAATCGATGAGCCAGGAGCGAAAGCAACAACTTCGACGCGCCGTGCGCGAACGACTTCGCTCCGTCAATGTGGGACGTGAGTCGACACGGATTTGCGATCGGGTGGGGACGCTCGCGGCATGGGCGAACGCCACGGCGGCAACCTTGTACGCGCCGCTGTGGGATGAGCCCGACGTGCGCCCCTTGTTCGACGGTCTCGGGAGGCTTGCGGCACGCGTACGGGACGACGGCGGGCTGGACGTCGCGAGCGCGTTGGAACCACCGCCAGGCGAGGGCTGGCGGCGCGGGACATATGGCATCTGGGAGCCGGTCGGGCCGGCGTTGGACGTGGCGACCCTCGACTTTGTTTTGGTTCCCGGCGTCGCCTTCACGCGGAACGGCCAACGCCTCGGCCGCGGCAAGGGGTACTACGACCGCTTCCTCGCAACGCTCGCGCCGACGTGCTTCACGTGCGGCGTCTGCTTCGACTGCCAACTCCTCGACGATCTGCCGACCGAGCCGCACGACGTGCCGCTCGACGCCGTTGTGACCGCATCGGGCGTTTACCGGCGAACCGACGTGGACGCGGGGGAGTAACTCGATAGACTGCCCGCGCGCGGCCGAGCCGCGCAGCATCTCGAGTCCGCCCGCACCCGTCACACGGAGGTGACCGTCATGGCCCGTCTACGCAGCAATCGCCGCAAGAACCGCCTGCTCAGCCGCGGGCTGGTCGGCGCCCTGATCGTCGCCGTCGCGTTGCTGGGCATCTACGCCCTCAACCCGCTGGGCAGTTCCACCGCCGCCGAGGTCGACGCGCCCGCGCCCGAAGGAGCCACCACCCCCACCGCTGCCAAGGCGACGCCCAACAAGGAGTGGGACGCCAAGCCCGCTGCGCTCGCGGCCAAGCCCAAAGGCGAGTCCAAGCCCGTCGTCACGCTCCCCAACCGCGTCACGCCCAAAAGCGGCTTCCAAAAGGACGCCAAGATTCTTCAGGATCAGGGCAAGCTGCTCGAGGCCCGCAAGATTCTCAACGACGCCCTGCAAAGCGGCACGCTCGACCACGCCACCGCCGAGCTGGTGAAGGCCGACCTGCGCGACCTGAATCAAGTCATCGTCTTCACCCCCACCAAGCGCTTCAAAGACGACCCGTTCCAGGGCGAGCACACGATCCAGACCGGCGATCTGCTCGGCAAGCTCGCGAACGAGTTCAAGGTACCCTACGGCTTCCTCGAGCGCATCAACGCGACCACGGCCAACAAGATCCGCATCGGCCAAAGTCTCAAGACGATCAAGGGGCCGATCCACGCCGTTGTGAGCAAAACGCACTTCACGATGGACATGTACCTCGGCGGCCTGCCGGGGCGAGCCCGACAGCATGTACCTAACCACCTACAAGGTCGGCCTCGGCGCCGACGGCTCGACGCCGACGGGCACGTGGGAGGTCACGCTGCACAGCAAGCTCGTCAACCCCGAGTGGACCAACCCGCGCACGAACGAGGTCTTTTCGCGCGACGACCCGAAGAACCCCCTCGGCGAGCGCTGGATCGGCTTGACCGGCATCGCCGGCGACGCGGTCGGCCAGCCGAGCTACGGCATCCACGGCACGATCGAGCCCGAGACCATCGGCACCAACGCCAGCATGGGCTGCATCCGCCTCGCCGACCAAGACATCGTCGACGTCTACAACATGCTCTACGAAAGCCGCAGCAAGGTGCAGGTGATCGAGCAATAGTCGCGCCCTCCATCTCCCGACGCCGAAGCGGAAGCTTCGGGGTTCTGCGCAGTGCAACCAGAACCCGAAGCTTCCGCTTCGGCGTCGTAGAGATCACGTGCCCAATCCTCAATTCCGCGACGGCTCCCGCGCTCGTCTCGGCAACCCGAGCGGGTTCTTCAAGATCAACCGCTGGCACGCGGCGCACACCCGGTGCTCGAACCGCCGGTGGACCTGGTCCTGCAACTCCTCGTCACTGAGCGTTTCGAGCTGCGCCAGGAGATCGTCCACGCTCTCCCCCTCCGCCGGCGGTTGCGTCGTGTCGATGGGCGGCATGGCCGGGTCGGCGAAGACATCAACGCGCACGACGTAAAAGCCGCCCGTCGGCACCGCCTTGCCGCAACTCTCGCAGACGCCATCAGCCACGGTGCTACCCTAACGCCGCGATGGCCGAAAACACGTTCTACATCACGACGCCCATCTACTACCCCAAACGGCGAGCCCCACCTCGGCCACGCCTACACGACCATCTGCGCCGACGCCGTCGCCCGCTTCCACCGCCTCGCGGGCGACGACACCTTCCTCTCCACCGGCACCGACCAGCACGGCCAGAAGATGGAGCAGACTGCCAGGGAGCGGGGCGTCACGCCGCAAGAGCTCGCCGACGAGATGGGGCCGAAGTTCGAGGACTACTTCAAGGAGATCGGCATCTCCCACGACGATTTCGTCCACACCCGCCAGCCCCGCCACGTCGCGGCCGTCACGAAGCTCGTCGAACAACTCCAGGCGAACGACGATGTCTACCAGGGCAACTACAGCGGCTGGTACGACGTGGGTCAGGAGGAGTTTGTTACCGAAACCAACGCCAAGGCTCAAGATTATAAGAGCGCCGTCAGCGGCCGCCCGCTCGAACGCCACGAGGAGTCGACCTACCTCTTTCGCCTGACAAAGTACCTGCCGAAGCTGATTGAGCACATCGAGCAGCACCCCGAGTTCATCCAGCCCGCCGCCCGCCGCAACAAGATCCTGACCGACCTCAACGGTGGCGATTTCGGCGACTTGTCCATCACGCGCAGCAGCCTGAAGTGGGGCACGCCGATGCCGGGCGACCCGTCGCACGTGCTCTACGTCTGGGTCGATGCGCTGCCGAACTACGCCACCGTCCTCGGCTACAACAGCGACGACACAACGCGCTTCGACAAGTTCTGGCCGGCCGACGTGCATCTGATCGGCAAGGAGATTCTCTGGTTCCACACGGTCTATTGGCCGTGCATTCTCATGTCGCTCGGCCTGCCGCTCCCCAAGCAAGTGTTCGCCCACGGTTGGTGGACGAGTGAAGGCAAGAAGATGAGCAAGTCGATGGGCAACTTCATCGGCCTTGATGAGTTACGCCGCGTCACAGATTACTACGGCCTTGACGCGCTTCGCTACTACCTGCTCCGCGCCGCCCCCTTCGGCTCCGACCTCGACTGGCAGGCCGACGAGCTGCATCGCGCCTACCTCGAACTCGCCAACGTCCTCGGCAACGGCCTCAACCGCGTCCTCAAGATGACCGGCAAGTACCGCGACGGGGCATTACCCGACGCCGAAGCGGCAGCTTCGGGTCGCGAAGACGAGGCACTCCTCGAAGCCTCCAACTCCCTCTCCGAGAAGGTGACGAGCGCCTGGACCTCCCTTGAACTCCAATCCGCCGCCACCCTAGCGATCGACCTCGTCCGCGAGATGAACGGCTACATCGACCGCACTGAGCCCTTCAAGCTCGCCAAGGACGAATTGCAGGCGGCCCGCCTTGACGCCGTCCTGCACCACGCGGCCATCGCCCTCTACCGCGCCCTGATCGCGCTCCTGCCCGTCCTGCCCGACAAGGCGGCGGCCGGCCTGAAGCAAATGAACGTGAACGTCGAAGGCCGCACCTTCGCCGACCTGATGGCCAACCCCGCCCCAGCCCGGCCACCAGTTCGGCGAAGCCAGCCCGCTCTTCCCGCGGCTCGACCCGATGCCAGCCGCTACTTGAGGGCCAGGACCGCGTCCTCCTCACGGATGTCGGCCGTGCCGTGACACTCGGTGCTGTAGAGCACCTGGCCGTCGCGGCGCGGCCGTTGTCCTTTAACCATCAGGTTGGGCCTCCCGGCGCTCTGGCCGCGCGTCTGCATGTTCAGCGGGTGCTTGTAACCGACGCGGACGAGGCGGCGCATCTCGTCGGTCTGGTTCATGTGGCTGCCGTGGATCGTCAGGATGTTGAAGACGACCACGTCCCCCGCCTTGGCCGGCACGGGAACCGTGTCCTCCAGGGGGAAGTCCGCCCACGGCAGGTGGGGCGTGCAGCCTTCCTCCTTGCCGTCGTCGTTGGCCCAGCGCGTGATGTGCTCGAGCCGGCCTAGCTTGTGGGAGCCGTCGACGAAGCGGATCTCGCCGTTCTCGTGGCTCGTGTCGTCCGAGGTGGACGAGCACGTCGACGTAGCGGTCGTCGCTGTGGTCGTAAAAGGCCAGATCCTGGTGCATCGGGAACGGGTGGCCCGTCTCCGGCGGCTTGACGTGCATCGTGCTGTGGTGCAACTCCACCGGCGGCTCAGGCTCGTCCGCGGTCGCCAGCAACGCCTGCATGGCGTCCGCGAGATTCTCCTGCGTGACCGCCTCCATCCAGGAACGCGAGTAATACTGCAAGTCGTGCATCGCGATCAGCTTGCTCTTGGCTTCGATCGCGACATCCATGAGCGCCTTTACGCCACGGCCCGGTCCAGCCGACGCCGACATTGGCCCAGACTTGGATCATCCAGTCCAGTTCCCGCTTGAGCGTGGCCGTTTGTTCCGCGGTGAAGACGCCGCCTATGTGCAGGTAGCCGTGCTCGTGGTAGAAAGCGACGTCGTCATGCGTGAGCGGAGTCATGGTGTGGCGGGTTGGGGAGGCGAGAAAAGCCGACGGGTTGGCATCTTCGCAGATTGAATCCGCCGGGCAACGGCTTTGCACGCCTGCGCGGCGATCGCGCCCGCGATATCATCCCGGCATGGCGACACTCCGCTACGCGGCTAACGGAAAGGATCAGGAGATCGGGCTCGACGACGAGGCCGTGACCATCGGCAGGCAGCTTGGGAATCTCGTTACGCTCGACAAGGACGACCGCGTGAGCCGGTTTCACGCCGTGGTCGAGTACCGGCGCGGCGTGCTGGGCGTGCGCGACCTCGGCAGCCGCAACGGAACGCTCGTGAACGGCGAGAAGGTCGAGAAGGGCAAGCGGCTCAGGACCGGCGACGTGGTGCAGATCGGGATGACAAAGTTCGTCGTCGACCTGGGCGATGGCAAGGCCGAGACGAACGGGTCGAGCAACGGCGACGCGGCGGCGAAGGCGGCGGGGGTGCGCCTGACGGACGAGGCCGGCGGCGCCGACAAACTCGAGGCGGCCCAAAGCGCGCGGCAACTGGCGCAGCTTGCGGGTCAGCTTCCCGAGCGCAACGTCAAGCCGGCGGACATGCAGCTTTACAACGCGCGGCCAGCGGGCGCTCGATCGCAGCGAGGAGAAGGATGCGGCCGCCCCGAGCGAGGCCGTGACGCTGCTGCGCCTGGTGCTGCTGATCTGCTTTCGCACCGGGGCGAGCGACATCCACCTCGAGCCCGGCAGCGACGGCTACACCCTGCGCGTGCGCGTCGACGGCTCGATGACGGACGTTGCGAAGCTGACGAAGGGGGCGGGCGTCAAGTTCGCGACGCTCGTGAAGGTGCTCGCCGACTGCGACATCGCCAAGAGCAACATCGTCCAAGAAGGCAGTTTCGCCTGCAAGGTGCCCGATCGGCGGGTCGATTATCGCGTGAGCCTTGACGCCCGGTTTGTACGGGCAAAAGCTCGTCATCCGCGTGCTCGACGCGGCCAACGCGCCGCAGTATCTGTGGGACCTCGGGCTGGACGACACAAGCTTTCAGATGCTCGACCGCATCACGCGACGGGACGAAGGAATGCTGCTGGTCTGCGGCCCAACGGGAAGTGGTAAAAGTTCGACGCTCTACGCGATGTTGCGTTCGATCGACAATAAGGAACGTAACGTTGTCACCATTGAAGACCCGGTCGAGATTCGCCTCGACGGTATCACCCAGCAGCCGGTGAACGAACAGCAGGGCAACACGTTCGCGGCGCTCCTGCGCAGCGTGTTGCGGCAGGACCCGAACGTGATCCTGGTCGGCGAGATTCGCGACAACGAGACGGCCACCACCGCGGCGCAGGCGGCGATGACGGGGCACCTGGTCTTCAGCACGGTCCACAGCCGCGATAGCGTTTCGGCCGTCTTTCGGTTGCTCGATCTGGGCGTCGAGAGCTACCAGGTGGCGAGCGGTTTGCAGACGGTGGTCAGCCAACGGCTCGTCCGCCGCCTCTGCGAGCACTGCAAGCGCCCGCGCATGGCAACCGACGCCGACAAGCAGATCGGCGGCCGTGACTTCAAGAAGCTCTATGACGCCGTCGGGTGCAAGAAATGCCTCAACACGGGCTTTTCCGGGCGAAAGGCGGTCTTCGAGATCCTCAACATCAGCGAGCCCGTTCGCGACGCGATCCTGAGCAACAAGGACGCCGCGAGCCTGTACAGCACCTTGAAAGAGACGGGCTTCCGCCGGTTGAAGGAGAACGTGCTCGACCTCGCCGAACAGGGCATCACGACGCTCGACGAGGCGGACCGGGTGGCGGGTTAGCGTGTTTCGCGGGCTGATTCGTTAGCCGCGACGCAACGCGGCGCGGTCCGGGAGGTCGCTGCAAGTGCGTCCGACCGCGTCGCGTTGCGCCGCGGCTATCGACCGTCTGGGCGAACCACGGCCGTTTCAATCACCAGCGCCGCCTGGTGGTGGGGGAAGCGGCCGAATTGCTCGAACGACGTGACGCGGCCGCCAAGCGTTGTGGCAAGGGTGCGCCAGTCCTCAGCGTGGCGAAAGTGAAGAAACTCCTCCTGGTCCGCCATAATCCGACCGGCGCGCAGACGGTTGGCGAGGGTGTCGAGGATCGTCAGCACGCGGCGGTTGAAGCGGGTGGTGTAGACGCTCTCCACGATCACCACACGCCGGCCAACGCGCAGGGCTTCGGCCAGCAATCGCTCAGCGTCGGCGGCGTGGTGCAGGACGAAGTAGAGCACAACGGCGTCGAAGCTCGCGTCGCCCATCGGCAGGTGGCGACCGTCATAGTGGACGAATGGCAGGCTGACGCGCTCGCTGCGAAAGTCGGCGACGTCGGCGAGCGTGACGCTGGCGCCGCGCCGCGACAGAGCCTCACCGACGAACCCTTCGCCGCAGCCGAGATCGAGGAGCGTGAGCGGTGGGCTTTTGAATTCAGTGTTCTGTTGACGCCGAAGCGGAAGCTTCAGGTCCGGGGCAGAACCCGAAGCTTCCGCTTCGGCGTCGGTGAGCAATCGTGTAACGAGCCGCGCCTTCGTCTCCGCGCGACGCTTTAACACCCATCGCAACAGCACCGGAAGGACCAGCAGCATCGCCCACCCGCCCCAGGCAAGGCGGCTGGCGGCGTCGGACCATGGTTCGCCGCCGGGGGCGTAGTGCAGGTGCGTCGCCAGCGACAGCATCGCCAGCCAGAGCCACGCCCACGCCGGGCCGCGCAGGGTGGTGGGCAGGCAGAGAATCCCCAGGAAATACCAGGGATGCACCGTCGTCGCCGTCGCGATCACCAGGCCGAGTACGACGAGAAAGGCAACGTCAAGCGACCAGCCTCGTCGCCAATCGAGCAGCCACGCGACCGCCATGCCGAGCAGCAACATGGCGCCAAGCGCCGGCCCGACGATCGTCCGGCCGACGTTCTGCGGCGAGGGGTCGAGCCAGTTCGCCAAATCGCGCAGCAGGAAGTACGGCTGGGCGTTGAACTCGAAGAGCGAGGCGTACAGCCGCACCGACTCCGCCGCATTCAGCGCCGCCGGGCTCGCGTACGGCAGGGCGATCAGCAGCCCAGCCACCGCCGCCGGCCAAACGCCGCGCCAGCCGGTACGCCGCCACAGGAACGGCAGCAGCAGGATCGGATAGAGCTTCACGTGAACCGCCCCCGCCAGCAGCACGCCCGCGAGTCCATGGCGGTTTGCCCGGTACGCCGCGACGCACCCGACCAGCAGCGAAACCAGCAACGCCTCGCTATGCGCCTGCCCCGTCGCCTCGACCAGAACCAGCGGATTCCAGGCGTAAAGGATCAGTGCCCGCGCCGGCAGCAGCCGCGCGAGCATTAGCAGCCCGGCGACCTCCGCGACCGCGATCGGCAGCTTCATCGCGTAGAGGCCGATCCACACGCTGCCCGTCAGCCGCGCCGCGACGCCGCCGATGAGAAAGATTATCTGCGACAGCGGCGGGTAGACGCTGAAGTAGCTTGGGCTGTTGAAGCGGGGCAGCAGCGCCTCCCGCCACGGGCCGGGCAGCGCGAGTTCGCTCGGCCGAAGCGCGTAAGGGTTGATTCCGTGCGCCTGCACGACGCCGTCCCACAGGTACCGCCAGGCATCGCCCGACAAACCGAGCGGCATCGGCAGGAAAATCAGGCGTAACAGCACGCCGACGACCAGGATGCGGCCGATGGTCAAGGTCGGATCGCGCCGCGCCACCAATGCCAGGGCGAAGAGCACGCCACACGCCAGGACGAATCCGCCGCGCCACGCGAGCGTGGTCGGGCCGAGACCCGACGCCATCACCGCAACGCCCGCGACGAGGACGAGCGGATCAACCGCGCGATGTGTCACTTGCCCGCCTCAACGCCCGCCAGCCATTGCCGCCAGCGGTCGATGATGGGTTGGCGTTCCTCCGGGCCGAGCCAGGAATGAAAGCCAAAGTCGCGGCCGGTCAGCTCTTGAAGGGCCTCGCCGGCGCTGAGGCGGACAACGGCGTCGTCGTTGTCGAGCAGGTCGATGAGCTTGCGTGCCTCGCCGCGGCTCACCCGCTTGGGCCCCTGCTGGGCCACCTCCTTCACCGCCGGAACGACGAAAACCGGGTCCTGATCCAGCAACGGGCGCCGCGACGCGCTGGGCCGACAACCCGAGGCGGCGACCACGAGCACGGCAAGCCAAAGGAGGAGCGGTCGCACCCTCCATTATCGACCCGCCGTCGCCGCGCCGCTACCTTAAGTCGCCGGGCGGGCGCGCGCACGGCCTGTTATGCGACTTCCACCGCCTTTTTCCCGCTTTGACGCCCTTTACTACGCTGGCCTCGCCGCCGCGACGCCCTGGCTGCTCGTCAGCGGCAAGGCCCGGCGAAAGGTGCTCGCCGCCCTGCGCGAGCGCAACGGCCGCGTGAGCGAGCGAAGTGGCGACCGGCCGTGCATCCTGCTGCACGCCGTGAGCGTCGGCGAGGTCAACGCCACGCCCGCGCTCGTCGAAGCGCTCAACGAGGCGGGCATCGTCGTCGTCGTCAGCGCGACAACCGACACCGGCTTCAAGCGGGCGAAGGAGCTGTTCGGCATCAACGCCACCGCCGGCCGCTACGCCGTTCGCTTCCCGATCGACACGACCGCCGCGGTCGAGCGATTCCTGGACGCGGTCCGCCCCGGCGTGGTGGCGACAATGGAGCTCGAGGTCTGGCCGAACTTGGTGAAGGCGTGCGCCGGCCGCGGCATCCCGGCCGCCGTCATCAACGGCCGCGTGACCGACAGCAGCTTCCGCGGGTACAAGCGGCTGGGCCCGATCGTCCGCCCGACCTTCGCCCGCCTCGCCACCGTGCTGGCCCAGGAGCAGACGTACGCCAAACGGTTCGTCGATCTGGGCGTGCCCGCCGACCGCGTGAGCGTTGCCGGTTCTATGAAGTTCGACACGGCCCAGATCGCCGACCGGGTGGAGGGCGACGCGAAGCTTGCCGCGATCGTCGGCCTCAAGCCGCGCGCGCTCGGCATGGGCGACCACACGGTGCTCGTCTGCGGCTCGACCGGCCCCGGCGAGGAGGCGCTGCTGTCGGGCATCTACGAAACGCTCCGCAAAGGCCGCCCGAACTTGCGGCTGGTCGTGGTGCCGCGCAAGCCCGATCGATTCGATGAAGTGGCCGACCTGCTGTCGGCCGTCGCGCCGGTGATGCGTCGATCGACGGGCGAAGTGACGGCTCCCAGCGGCAAGGCGAGCGGCCCGCCGATCGTGCTCGGCGACACGATGGGCGAACTGCGCGCCTTCTACAGCCTGGCCGATCTGGTGGTCGTCGGTCGAACGCTGGTCGATTTGGGCGAAAAGCAGCACGGCAGCGACATGATCGAGCCGTGCGCCCTCGCCAAGCCGACGATCGTCGGCCGCTACATCGGCAACTTCGCCGCCGCCGTGCAAGCCCTTCTCGCCGGCGGCGGCATCGTGCTGGCGCAGGACACGGACGAGCTGATCCGCACCCTCGAGCGATGGCTGAATGAACCGTCCACTGCCAAGTCCGTCGGCCAAGCTGGGCAGCGGGTGGTCGAACAGCAACGCGGTGGCACCCGACGCACCGCCGAGTCGTTAAAGCGCCTGCTCAAGTAGTCGCGCGTGAGGGCCGCGTTCCACGCGCGGCCTCAGGCGATCGTCAGCGAGCGGCACCGGGTGCAATACCCTCCGCGTGGCAACGAAACCGGTAGAGCGTTAGAAGCAGCGACGTCTCAGATGAATGGGTGACCGCCCTCAGCCGGCGCTTGCCGACGCGACGGTCCGGCATTGCGAGTGCGCGAACCGTGGTGTTCTCCGACACCAACAGAGCTTCAGGGGGCGACCCGATGCAGGTTCCCATCGCGTCTAGGAGATCGCACTTGTCCAAAACGCCCTCCGCGCGTACCTGCTCCAACCCGACATGGGAAAAGGTAGAGCATGCGGTGTTCGCTCGCCGACTTGCGGTTCTCCAAGCATTTTCGAAGGTGAACTCGCAAAACGAGACAACGGTGATCCCGTCGACGGTGAGCCACGCCCGGCCTCGCTGCTCGTAGGCGCGGCGGTAGCCGGCCATGTGCGTGTCGACGCGCGACGCGACGCTCGTGGCCAGAAGCGACCGCCACCGGGTTCTGAGTCGGGACCAAGCCATGGTGCAACCCTACCCGCTGGAGCGCACGCAGTAAGCAAATGCCGCCGCCAAGCGAGCTTGGCGGCGGCATCGGAATTGGGTGAGCCGGCTGCGACGTGCGTCGCAACCGACTCGGCAATAGCGGGGGCGGGATTCGAACCCGCGACCTCCGGGTTATGAGCCCGACGAGCTACCAGGCTGCTCTACCCCGCGATCGGGTAGGCAGTGTAGGCGGGCCAGGGTTGGCGTCAACGAGCGCGGGCGATTTGCAGGCGGGCGGCCGGTAGAGTGTCCGCCATGAGTACGCCGCGCTTCGCCTGCATGAGCTACAGCTTCCTCCACACGTTCCGCGACGATCGCATGAACCTCGACGGATTCCTGCAATGGTGCGCCGACCGTGGCTTCGAGGCGGCCGACCCGTGGGGTGAACACCTCTACCCGTTCCGCAACCTGTCTTCGGAGGCGTTCCAGGCGAAAGGGGACGTCGATCTCGCCCTGAACGATCAGGACACCGCGGCGCTCGATGACGCTAAAGCTCTCGCGGCCAGGCACCGCATGGCCCTCGCGTGCTGCGCGCCGGACCAGCAGACGTACATCTACGACGACGAGCCGTGGAAGCGCGACCTGCAACGCCGCCTCGCCAAGCGCTGGATCGACGCGGGCCAGCGGCTGGGCGTGTCGCAGATGCGCTTCGATCCTGGGCTGGTTTACAAGGAGGACGTGCCGCACGACGTGATGGCGATTATCCTTGACGGCTACCGCGACCTCGTCGGCTACGCGAAGGAGCGGAACATCGAGATTCTGATTGAGAATCACTGGGGCTGCGCGGGCTATCCGAAGGTCGTCGAGCACATCCTCGATCACGTCGACGGGCTCGGGCTGCTGTTCGACACGTTCAACTTCGCCCCCGGCCACCAGGGCGACGGCTGGATTCGGCTGGCGCCGCGGGCGCGGGCGTTGCACGTCAAGTGTGCCCGGTGGGCCGATGATGGCGAGAAACTCACGCAGCACATCGGCCACGCCGTTCGCTTGCTCGTCGATTCCGGCTACGACGGCCTGTGGGGCATCGAAGCAATGACGCAGGACAAGGACATCAGCGAGGCCGAGTGCGTGCTGCGGACGAAAGCGCTAATCGAAAAGTGGCACGGGTAGCGTGTCTCTCCGATTCGAGTGCTACTCATCAGGACGCGATACACAATGCGCTTACTCGTTAGCCGCCCCGCCTTGCGGGGCGCGAGGTGACCATCCACGCGCCCCGCAAGGCGGGGCGGCTAAAGGCAAGTCGTGAACCGTATATTGCGTTCTCAGTCCTGAACGGATGGTGCAACGCCGGGTTGAAGCGAACCGTTGAAGGACGGTGGACGTTTGGTAAGGTGTTCGACCGCGCGCCCGAACGGCGCGCATCAACTGGTGTTCCCCCCCAGCGGCAAAGGACTGCCCGCGATGCCTGGCGAAACGCAGCTTCACAAGACGCTGAAAAAAGAGGCCTGCCGGTGGATGTTCCGCCAGGGCTATCGCGCCGTCGCCGCCGAGGTGAAGGTGCCGCCGCTGGGCATCATCGACGCCGTCGGCAGCGGCACGTTCCGGGCGTACCACAACTACCTCAGCGTGCCGACCACGCTGCACCAGTCGGTTTTCGTCGAATGCAAGGCCAGCCGCGGCGACTTTTTACGCGACTGCTGCCGCGATGAGAAGCAACTCTCGCTCGCCTTGCGAGCCAAGCGTGAGGACTGGTTCAACCGCGGTGTCATCCGCCGCAATCGCAAGATTCGAGGCCAGGCGAAGCTCGGCAAGTTCAAGAGCTGCCTGCTCACGCCGATGGCGCAGCTTCACTACGTGATGGCGCCCGCCGGACTGCTAAAGAAGGAGGAGATCCCGCCGCGCTGGGGCCTCCTGACGCTCGGCGACGGCGGGGTGACGGTCACGATCCGGGCCATGTGGGTCGAGACGGCCGCGTCGGCGTGCATCGAGGGGTGCATCGCCCGAACCCTCACCGGCGACATCCACCGCGGCGACGACCGCGCCATCGGCAGCGTCAATCGCGCCCTCTTCGCCCAGCAGCACGAGCTTGCGCAGAAGATCCGCGCCCTGACGCCGAACCTGCTCGAGCAACAAAAGGCGGCGACGGTCGGTCAAATCCCCGGCGGCCTCTTCCCGGATGCCCCCGAGCCCGTCACGGCCGCCGACATGATGCGCTCCAAACGCCCCGTCCGTCGCCGCGTGGCATCGTGACCATGCGTTCCCAATCCACCCAGGCCGCGTGGCTACGCAACGCGGCCTGGGAGACGGCGTAGCCTGCGGGCATGAGCGTTCTGTCGGCGGCCCTTCTCCTCTTCCTCATCATGGACGGCTTCGGCAACGTGCCGCTGTTCCTGTCGGCGCTCAAGCAGGTGCCGCCGAAACGATGGAAGCTGGTGATCGCCCGCGAACTCCTCTTCGCGCTGGCGGTGCTGCTGCTGTTCCTGTTCGCCGGACGGACGCTGCTCGACGTGATGCACATCAGCCAGCCGTCGCTGAGCGTGGCCGGCGGAATTGTGCTGTTCCTGCTCGCGTTACGAATGGTTTTCCCCTCGCCCAAGCACGCCGAGGAGGATTTGACGAGCGAGCCGTTCCTGGTGCCGCTGGCGATTCCGCTGGTGGCCGGGCCGGCGGCGATCGCGACGGTCATCCTCATCGGCAGCGGCGACGCCGGCCAATGGCCGCGCTGGCTGGCGGCCGTCGTCCTCGCCTGGGCGGCAACGGCGGCCATTTTGATGATGAGCGGCCCGATCAGCCGCATCGTCGGCGCCCGCGGCCTGATTGCCATCGAGCGTCTGATGGGTATGCTGACCGTCGCTATCAGCGTCGAGATGACCCTAACCGGCATCGCCGACTTCATCGCGATCACGCGGGCGGCGGGGTGAGGATCGCCGCGGCCATCCGGCCGCTGGATAGGTCGTAGGGAGCGTCCTTGTCCACCCCTTCGCCGTTGGCGGGGACCGGGCTGTCGCCGATGATCTTGTGCAGCCGGTACTGCATGATGATGCAGCCTTGGCCGAACTCGACGATCAAGTTCGACTCGCGGTACTTGCTCACCGCGGCGCGGAAAGCGTTCCGATCAACCCGCCAAAGACCCGCCATGGCGTACAGCTTGGCGGCGGGCGACCCAATGCGAACGAGTTCCTGCAGGCGATTGGAGGCGTTCGGTGCCGCCACCAGCATCCGGACATCGGCGTGTTCTGGCGGGATCGTGCCGGCGTAGCCGACACCGTGCGCTGCGAATACCGTGGCTTCCCGCAGCCGATCGAAGGCCGCCTCGATTTCTTCAACCTGCTCGACGCGAGACGTCTCGTCGTCCGGCGAGTGTGCGTGAAGGAGGGCGCCCGCGGCCAACAAAACTGCGAGGGCCAGAAGAAGATGGGGAGTCTGCCGGTTCATGGCCTTCCGTGGTTAGGATGTGAAGGTTCAGACGACCAACCGGTATCGATCTTAGCGACTCTGCAACTTTCACGTGCGCATTGTCAGCTACAACATCCTCGACGGCGGCGTCGGACGGGCGGACCCGATCGCGGAGGTGCTGCTGGCGCAGAAGCCGGACGTCGTGGGGCTTGTGGAGGCGGATGACTCGGACATCGTCGCCCGGATCGCGTGGCGGTTGGGGTTCGACGTCGTGACCGCCGAGGGACGCAAAGGGCGGACGGCGGCGTTGCTGACGCGGGGGCGGATTCTGCAGTCGACCAACCTCGTCCCGCTGCTCGACCGCGAGCGGCCGCGATCGTTTTTGCTTGCGACGATCGAGCTCGACGGGCGGGAACTCGACGTCGGCGTCGTTCACCTGACGAGCAAGGCGAGTGACGAGAACGAGGCGCGGCGCGAGCGGGAAATCGAGGCCGTGCTGAAGGCGACCCAAGTGCTCCGCGAGGCGGGACGGCCGCACGTGCTGATGGGCGACTTCAACGCCGTCTCGCCGACGTGGACCGTCGAGCCGGACAAGCTGCCCGACAAGGTTTGGCCGCACTACGAGGCGAACGGCAACTCGATCCCGCAGCGGGCGATTCAGTCGCTGCTCAACGCCGGTTACGTCGACCCGCACGCGGGTGACGCGACGCCGAGCTTTACGACGCTTCAGCCGGGGTTGCGGCTCGATTACATCTTCACCCACGGCTGCGAAGCGACGTCGGCGTGGGTCGAAACCAACCGCCTCGCCGACTTCGCGAGCGACCATCGGCCGGTGGGCGTGGAGATCGAGCCCATTCCATAGCCGCGACTTAACGAGTCGCGGTCTGACGCACTCGCGACGCTCCCGGACCGCGACTCGTTGAGTCGCGGCTATCAAATCGTTCGCGAAAGCGAAGTGTTCCTACGCTCGCTCACGATGCAGGTGCCGCTTCTCGATCTGACCGCCCAGTACAAGCCGATTCGCGAGCCGGTGCGGGCGGCTATGGACGCCATTTGCGACGCCCAGGCCCTTGTGCTCGGCGAGGCGACGGCCGAGTTCGAGCGAAACCTCGCCGACTACTGCGGCACGAAGCACGCCCTGGGCATGTCGAGCGGCACCGACGCTCTGCTGGCAGCGATGATGGCCCTCGATGTCGGGCCGGGCGACGAGGTGATCGTGCCGTCGTTCACGTTCTTCGCGACCGGCGGGTGCGTCAGCCGGCTCGGGGCGACGCCGGTCTTTGTCGACATCGACCCGCGCACGTTCAACCTCGACCCGGCCAAGGTTGCCGAGAAGGTGACGCCGAAGACGAAGGCCATCGTGCCCGTTCACCTCTTCGGCCAGTGCGCCGACACCGACGCCCTCAACGCGATCGCGTGCGATCCGAAGCTGGACCGGCCGATCTGGGTGATCGAAGATGCGGCTCAGGCAATCGGCGCCACGCGCAACGGCAAGGCCGCGTGCGCGCAGGGGTTTTGCGGCGCGCTGAGCTTTTACCCGACGAAGAACCTAGGCGCCTTCGGCGACGCGGGGGCCGTCTGCGGCGACGACGATGCCTTCTTCGACCGGCTCAAGAAGCTCCGCGTTCACGGCAGCGGGCACACGTATTACCATGAGGAGGTCGGCGGCAACTTTCGCATCGACGCGCTCCAGGCAGCCGTGCTCGACGTGAAGCTCGATCACCTGCCCGCCTGGCACGCCGGCCGGCGGCGCAACGCGGCGATCTACCACGAAATCCTCGCCGACTCCGGCGTCGTCACGCCGTTCATCGAGCCGGGGAACGCGAGCGTCTACAACCAGTACGTCGTGCGCGTGCAGAACCGCGATGCCGTGCGTGGGGCGCTGAACGAGGCGGGCGTTGGCAGCGGGGTCTACTACCCGCTGGGGCTCCACATGCAGCAGTGCTTCGGCAACCTCGGGTACGCCGAGGGCGACCTTCCCGAAACGGAGCGTGCCTGCCGCGAGGTGTTGGCGTTGCCGATCTACCCGGAGCTGAGCGAGGCACAGGTGCGGCACGCGGCGACCCTGTTGAGGGCGACGGCGCAGTCGCTCCGATAACCCACGTCCGCCGTCGCTGCGCGAGGGGGAGTATCCGATGTCTGCCGGGTGGACTCCGCCCCTGCCAACGCCGTTGCGCCCGATGCCATGGAGGCCCTCGCGGCGATGCAGGGGGAGCTGGACCGGCTGCGCGCCGAGTGCGACCACCTGGGGCGTCTCGCCTCGCTCGGCACGCTGGCGGCGACGGTGGCGCACGAGTTCAACAACATCGCCGCCGGCGTCGCCAACTCCGCCCGGTTTGCCGAGTTGGCGCTGGGTCCCGCCGACGCCGAGGCGCCGGGCGCGGCCGATCTTGCCCGCGCCCGCCGCGCGGTGGCCCGCTGCTCGCGCACGGCCGCGAAGTCGAGCCGGTTGTGCAACGCGATCCTCGGCTTCGCCGGCAACGACACGGCCGACCCGCAACACGGCGTGACCGCGAGCGATGTCGCCCTGGTCATCGAGCAGGCACTCGACGCCATGGTCCGCCGCCCGGAGCAGGATGGCATCGCCCTGACGGTCGATGTCTCCCCCGGATTGCGGGCGGCCATCGACCCGCTGGCGCTCGAGCAAATCCTGCTGAACCTGCTGCTCAACGCCCGCCGGGCGCTGCTGGCGAAACCGGCCGCGCGGCGTCGGCTGCGCGTGGAAGGCCTTGTGCGGCGCGACCGGGTCGAGCTCCGCGTCATCGACACCGGCTGCGGAATCGCGGCCGCCGACTTGCAGCGAATCTTCGACGGCTTCTTCACGACCGGCAACGACCGCCGGGGCGACGCCGGCGGCACCGGGCTGGGCCTGACGCTCAGCCGCCAGCTCGTCGAACGCCACGGCGGGACGATTTCCGTCGAGAGCGACGCCGGCCATGGATCGACGTTCACACTCACGTTGCCCCGCGCGGACTGAACCGGCTTGCATCCTGCTTGCTCGCGCCGCGTACGGCGCGACCGAGAACGCGATGCTCTAGGTCCTGTTGCGTAACCCACGTTGGCGGGTCGTAGGGTGGGATTTATCCCACCTCCGGTCGCTCCCGATGGTGGGATGAATCCCACCCTACAAATTACGCAACACGACCTAGCGGGCTGCTGCAAAAGTCGATCTCGGCAGAAAATCGGCTTACGGATGACCTTGATCTCCTGTCAAGGGTTTACCTCCCGATGCCGAAAAGCATCATCCGTCAGACACACCGGGACTAGGCGGAAAGCTGCTCTAGTCGCGACTCAACGAATAGCGGGCTGGGTGCCACTGCATCCTTGCAATGTCTGGGTCAGACCACTGCAAGGATGCAGTGGCACCGGCTGGGATGTTGCTTACGTTCCAACGACGGTTGCAAAAGTCGAGTCCACTGAGCCCGCGACTCGTTGAGTCGCGGCTAGGCCAATTGGGCGCGGACGGTGCCGGTGGTGATGGCGTGGTCGCCCACGCGCAGGCGGCCTTGGTCGTCGATGCCGCGGCACGGACCCACGCGATCGACGGGTCCGATCGCGTGGACGATGCGGCCAACGAGGGCGTCGTGCTGGCGGTACTCCTCAAGCGCGTCGGCCAAGCGCGGCGGCGTATCGAGCAGGGCGGCGAGCGACCCCGCGACGGCGGCGAGAACCTCGGTGCGGTCCGCGCCGGCGAGCGTCGCGATTGGCAAATCGGCCGGGGCGTCCGCGGGCCACATCACGTTGACCCCGACGCCGATCAGGTCGTGGTCGCGGACGCGCTCGCAAAGCAGGCCACCTATCTTCGCATCGCCGCTGCGGACAAGGTCGTTGGGCCACTTGATCCGCACGTCGTCGGCAAATCTCGACAGCGCCCGGCGAACAAGCACGGCCGCGACGAGGGGCACCTCCGTCGCCGGCATCGCCAGTTGCGCGAGCGCGAAGGTCGCGCTGATGCCCGTTCCAACCTCATGGCCACCGCCGTGCCACGTGCGACCCATCCGGCCGCGCCCGGCGGTTTGCCGGTCGGCGACGACGGCCACGGGGGCGGAGAGGGTGCCGGCAGCGAGGCCTTCGCGGGCGGCGTCGCTCGTGCTGCCAATCGTCGGGAAGAAGTGCAACGGCCACGGTTGCACGGCGGCGCGGCAGGCGGATTCTCCCAGGGGTGTCGCGGGCATGTCGTCAGACTTTGACAGGTTGGGCGGCGGGGCGTTAGGCTACGACCCACTCGCGCCGGGCCGCCAGGGGCCGGGCCAATCCCGCGGCTGAGCCGGTCGCGCAGGATCGTTGATGCAAGCCAGCGTCATGCTGGACGCTTCGGCGCCTGCGGGCCGATGCAGCCTTTGCCGCTTTCGGGCGCAACGCCCGTCGCCGGAGTTTTAGCCGGATATCCACCATGACCCGCCATCGCACCCTTCGCCGCCTGCTGGTTCTGCCCCTTGCCGCCGTCGCGGCGATCGGCGCTTCGTCGCTCATCGGCTGCGGCAGCACGCCGGTCGTCGGCGCAACGCCGATCTTCAGCGCCAAGGAGCGGTTCGCCCGCATCGACCGCAACATCGACCTTGAGCTTCGGATGATCAACGACGACATCGACCGCGTCCTGCTGCTCCGCCCGGTCAGCACGCTGACGCAGTGGCACGTCCCCTGATCGCCCGATCGCACCGGATTTCCCAGCGCTTGAAGCCCGCGGACGCACCCGCGGGCTCCTCGTGCGTTGGGCGAGACATTCAGGCGGGCTTCGAAGGCGTCGGCTCCTACAGTCGGCCGCCGCATGCCGCCGCTGTCCCGCCTGAGCCACGCCATTGCCGACACCGCGGGGGCGTTCTCCGGCAGGCGACAGCCGCTGATGGTCCGGCGGAACTACGTCTACGAACTCAAGAGCGCCGCCACCTTCCCGCTCGCCGCCGCGCTGGCAGAGGGAACGTTCACGGGCGTGGTGGCGGCCAAGTATTTCGACGCGGGGCTGTTGCTCATTGCCGTGATCACGGCCGCGCCGATGTTCGGCAACATCTTGGCGCTCCTCTGGGCCGAGCTCGCCGAGACGCGGCCGAAGGTGCCGTTCATCAATGGCTTGCAGCTTGGCGTCGCCCTGTCGATGGCGGCGGTCGCGGGAACGTACTTCATCGATGACCTTGCCGTCGCCGGCTGGATGTTCGCCGGCCTCATCATCATCGCCCGCGTGCTCGCCAGCGGCATCATCACGCTGCGCAGCGCCGTCTGGCGGCTGAACTACCCGAGGCGCCAGCGGGCGCAGATCATCGGCCGCATCAACGGCGTCTACAACACGGTGCTCTCGACGATGGTCCTTGCGGCCGCGTTCGCGCTCGACCGCGTGCCGGGCGTGTACGCCATCATCTACCCCGCCGTCGCGATCGTCAGCCTGTTCGGCGTGCTGCACTACAGCCGCATTCGCGTGCGCGGCGAACGCCAGTTGCTCCGGCGGGCCCGCCTTACCCCGGCCGGCCGGGCGGTGGATGAATCCGGCAACGCGATCCCCGCCTACGACCGCGTCGAGCGCGACGCCTCGCCCCGCGGCGCGGTCGGCCGGCTCGCCGAACGCATCCGCGACGCCTTCGCCCTGCTGGGTCGCGACAAGATGTTTCGCGAGTACCAGTGGTGGCAGTTCCTGCTGGGCTTCAGCTTTATGATGATGTTTCCGTCGCTGATCTACATGGTCAGCCAGGAGATGACCGACCGCGCCACCGAGTACGTCAAGGCGGTGATGATCCTGCAGTTCATCCCGATGGTGACGGGTGTGATCTTCCTTCAGGTGTGGGCGCCGCTCTTCGACCGGACGGACATCTTCACGTTCCGCGTCTGGATCGGCTTCGCGGCCATCTCCGCGCACGTACTGATCCTGGCGGGGGCGCTGACCGATCAACTTTGGCTCGTGGCCGGCGGCACCTTCGCGGTCGGCGTGGCCATGGGCGGGGGGCAACTCGCGTGGCAACTTGGGCAGAACGCCTTCGCGACGAAGGGGAACGTCGGCACCTACATGGGCCTGCACGTGATGCTGACCGGGCTGCGCGGCATGGTCGCGCCGTTCCTGGGCGTGGGCATCTATCACTTCCTGCGCGACCACCTGCCGCCCCTCGGCGGGGTCGAGAACGGCGGGCGTTGGGTCTTCTTCGTGCCGGTGACGGCCTGCGCGATCTCAATTTTCGGCTACGTCTCGATGAGCCGCCGGTACGCGGGACAACTCGTCGACGAGAGCGACGATACGCCCAGCCGTGGCGATCGCGGCTTTCCCGTTGAGCTCAAGGCTGAACGCGATCCGTCGCAGACTCCCGCCGCGCCGACATCGCACGCCCGAAGCGGGTAGATTCGCGGCGTGGCGGGCCCGCTCTCACCGCAAGCCATCCGGGTGCGCAGGCGGCGGCGCGTTCAACTTGGGCTGGTCGTTCTCGGTCTGACGACGATCACCGGCTTGGTGTTGTGGGCCAGCGTTCGGCCGCCGGCGACGGATCGAGCGCGGTTCCACCAGCAGGTGTTCGAGGTATCGGACGTTCCCGCGGGCGACCGGCTGCTGCTTGTCACCCCGCGCGGGCCGGTCGAACTGCGCCTGCTCGGCATCGACGCCTACGACCGCGAGACCGCGCGGCAAGCTTTGGCGAGCGCGGCGGGCGATGCGGTGCTCGTCTACCTGATCGACGTACCGACCCGCGACGCCGCCGGCACGCTCTTCGGCTACGCCTACGCGGGCGAGTTGCTTCTGAACGAGGCGATAATCGCGCGTGGCGAGGCGTTCGCGGACCGTCGGCTGGACCATCCGTACCGCCAGCATTTCGAGCAAGTGGAAGCAACCGCCGCTCGGGCCAGGCGAGGGATCTGGGCGATCTTCCCCGATGTTCCCGACAAGGCCATGCCCCCTTGGCGTCGACGGTGGCTGAGCGAGCAGCGCAAGGATGCTTGGGATCGTCAGGAGTGGCGCACGGCCGACGAACCGTAACGCCACGAGGCCGGGGGCCAGGAACACGCCTGACCCACGGCCTCGCAGACAGAGTTTTCGAGAACTCACGCCGAGTTTCGCAGGCCGACTTGGGGGTGGGGGGGGTGGTGGGGCTGCGTCTGGCCGTTCGGGCTGATGCGCGATGTGGTCGGTCGGGCCTCGCCCGCGACCGGCGGCACCGGGGCCTCGCCGTCCATGCCGCTGCGGGGATGGGCCGCGTCGTAGGCGTCCTTCATGCGCTGCGTCGTCAGGTGCGTGTAGACCTGGGTCGTGCTCAGGCTCTGGTGCCCGAGCAGTTCCTGCACGCTGCGCAGGTCGGCCCCGTTGTTCAGCAGGTGCGTCGCGAAGCTGTGCCGCAGCGTGTGAGGACTGATGCCTGGATCAAGCCCAACCTGCTGGAGATACTTGTCCAGCTTCCGCCGAACGCTGCGCGTGCTGAGCGGCTCGCCGTGCTTGTTCAGGAAGACCTTGCTCGTGGCCATCTCCGGCTCGGGTCCATCCGGGTCGATGCCGCGGCGCGTCAGGTAGAGGCGTACCGCGAGAATGGCCTGCGAGCCGATCGGCGTGAGGCGGTCCTTGCGCCCCTTGCCGCGGACGCGCAGGATGCCTTCATCAAGGTCGATGTCGCCGATGGCGAGGTCGACGAGCTCGCTCACGCGGATGCCGCTGGAGTAAAGCACCTCGAGCATCGCCTTGTCGCGGCAGCCGAGGATGTCGTTGTCATCCGGGGCGTCGAGCAGGCGCTGGACCTCGTCGAGATCAAGGCACTTGGGCAGGCGCTTCTCCTGCTTGGGCGTGCGGATGCCGATCATCGGCGATGCGTTGCACAGGTCGCGCTTGATGAGGAACTTGTAGAAGCTCCGCAGCGTCGCGAGCTTTCGGGCGGTCGTGCTCTTGGTGTAGTTCTGCCCGTAGAGGTAGGCCAGGAACTCGCGGACGAGCTCGGGCTGCGCCCCGAGCAGGCGGTCGTTGACCGGGGTGGGGTCGTCGTGCCGCGCCTGCCCGCCGTAGCTGAGGCCGATGTCGCCGGCGACGAAGCCGGCGAACTGGACGAGGTCGGCGCCGTAACTGCGGACGGTGTAGTCGCTGAAGTGGCGCTCGAGCTTGAGGTAGTCGAGGAAGGCGGCGACGCAGGGCGGACGCGGCGTTTCCGCGTCGTCGACGGGGCCGCCCGACTCCTCCGTGACGGGGGCGGGCGCGGTGGTGGGCGCGGGGGCCGGGGCGAAGGGTTGAAACGTTTTGATATCGTCGGCGACGGCCGGGGTGCGGTCGGCGGCGGTGACGGGCGGGGCGGGCGGGGTCATTCTCGCGGTGTCCTCGGCGTCCGGCGATTGGCCGGGCCCAAGTGCGAGATCGGTGGGAACTTGCCGTTGCCCGCGAGGCACCGCCGGGCGGTGGGTCGCGACACAACGGCCCCCCGCGGGACGATCCTCGTCCCGCGGCGAAACGTGCGTTGGCGGCCGGTGCACGCCAGCATCTGCTGGTGGCAACCGGCCCCCGAGCTTCGCCCGCTTCGTCGGCGTCGCCCGGCATCGTCCGCCGCCGCCGCACGCTGGTTCCCGCCGAAGCGGACCCTTGCGTGCAATGGGGCGTCCTTATGCCGCCTTTGTCGGCACTAGGTCCCCTAACTCTTTGGCCAATTGCGCGCCAAGCTGGTGGCCCATCACCGCGGCGTCGAACCAGTCGAAGGGCAACGCCGGGTTTTGCACCATCTCCGTGAGAGAACGCAGCACGATCGACTCGTCGCCGGTCTCGTAGCGCAGCTCGAACGTGTGGCCCTGCTTGTCCAGCCGAAGCCGGCGCGGTTCGCGTGCAAGGTCGAGGGCGTCAACGTCGCCCGAGGCGATGGAAGTCTGCTTGGAAGAGGGCTGCATCGCGCATTCCTTTGCGAAGAAGGTGTTCGCCGCTATGTCGCCGGCGGCGAACCGAAGGGGCCACGCCAACATCGTCGGCGCGGTGGGAGGGCGGCTTTACCTAGTCCCGGTCGAACCCGCCGCCGCCGCCGCTCGCTGCTGGGCCAGCTCGTCCATGAGCCGCGCCAACAGGGCGTGGTAAACAAAGCTCGTGTAGCGGTCGCTCACCAGGAAGACCTCGCGGCCTGCCGCCGGGCCGGCCCGGTCCGAGCGGCCGCGCGACCACGCGATCGCCGCCCGGCGCACGCTGCCGTGGCTGGCGTCGAACACGCCCGCCTGCTGGAGAAACTCCCCCGACGCCTCGCCCGGCCGCGCCATCGCCCAGCGGGCGGTGATCGCATCGTCGGTCGCGCTTCGCATCGCCTGCCGCGCCGCGCCGGCGCCGGGAAGATCACCGCCGCGCAGCGTGGTGCCATCCGCGGCAAACACCTGGATCGCCGCGCCGACCGTCGGCGGGTCGTACGGGTCGTAAAGCGTGATCGTCGGGACGATCAGGGCGTCGGCGCCAAGGGCCGCGCAGACGGCCTGGGCATCCTCGGGCGTCGCGATGCCGCCGATTCGCAGCCCGGCGTACGCCTCGGCCACGCGGTTGACGGGGACGGCCCGGATGCCGCGCACCGTCTGGAGCTGGGCGAACAGCAGGTCCGCCTGAAGCAGCGGGTCGAGGCCGGCCTCGCCGGACAGGTTCGTCGCCGGGGCGACCGCCCACACCTGGGCGCGGGCGGCTGGCAACGCGAGGCGCTGCTCGACGCCGTACGAATCGGGCTTCGAACCGCAACCGCCAAGCGACGGCGGCAGGACGAGCGCGAGCGGGATATAGCAAAGTGGGGCGAGGCGTCGCATGGGCTTCCTCCATGAAGCCGGGACGAGCGGATCAAGACAGCGGCGGAGACGGCCATTCTGGCCACGCCGATACGGGTGTTATCGGTCGTACGCCCCCGGCGGCATGAAGGTTTCGGACGCGCGCAAGAGAAGAGCGGGATCCGTCCGGATCCCGCTCGACGTGAGAGAAGCAGATGTCGTTGCCGTCACCTACGCCCGGCGACGCCGCAGCGCCAGCAGGCCGACGCCCGCGAGACCGGCGATGGACGTGGGCTCGGGGACGGGGACGAGATTGATGGAATCAATCTGGAACGAGGCCCCTGGGCTGTTGTTGATCGGATCAATCCGCAGACCCTCAACGATGCCGTTGTCGAAGTTCGTGAAGTTGAACTCGGTGAAGTCGAAGCGGTAGGTATCGAACGCGTTGTCCTGCGTCAGCGCCCGCGTCGCAGAAGTCAGGGTCGTGTCCGGGGGAAACGAGTTGGACGAGCGAGGGTCACCATTGACGTTGTTATTGTAGAAGCCGAGGGTAAAGTCGCCTGCTGGCGTATCCTCGACATCGTTGTCACCGATGTCGACCAAAAGCCGTATTTCGATGGCGACGAAATCGTCGGAATCGAACGAGAATTTGTCTGTGCCATTCTCGGTAAAGCGGCGAAGTTGCGGGTCAGTTTGCCCAGCTCGAACGACGCCGCTTAAGACGCCGCCGGAAACGTCGTCGTTGACAATGCGGCCCGCATTGGCATTGTTCGGGTTGTAATCAGAAAAGCCGTAGTCGTCATAGGTGCCATCGTCGTTGAACTCGATATTCGCCGCGCCGGCGGCGGCCGTAAGGGCGGCCGTGGTGAGGCCGGCGGTGATGAGTGCGAATGAGCGTGGGGTCACAGATCCTCCTGGGGGTAGAACGAATGTCTAGTCCGTCGCCGCGAAGGCGGGCGACGGGGTGGCCCAAAACCTCCGGGCCGCACCGCAGTCTCTGCCGACACGCGAGACTCGTCAATCAGACATGCCCGACCGCCGGTGAAGACTTCGCCCGATGGAACAGTCCAACAAGACAAGGCTCTCTGGACTCCAAGGTTGGTATGGGATAGTCCGTCAAGGCTTACCGAGGCCGTTGGCGGGGCGCAGCGCGTTGACGGGGACAGTCCGTGCGGTAGCTTCGCCGGCCGGTCGATGACCGCCCGCCAGTCCGTTGGGCGTCGCGGGGCGGCCCGGTTGTTCCACCTCGGAGGATGATGATCGCCCCCCACTTCTTCGCGCGTGCCGGCATTGGCGGCCGATTCGGCGTGCTAGCCTGCCTGCTCGCGGCCCTCGTCCTGTGGACGAGCCCGCGGCCGGCGCTGGCGCAGGACGCCCCGCGGCCCAACCTCGTCTTCATCATGGCCGACGACCTCGGCTGGCGCGATCTGGGCGTCTACGGCAGCGACTTTTACGAAACGCCCCATCTCGATCGTCTCGCCGCCCGCGGCCTGCGCTTCACAAACGCCTACGCCGCCAGCCCGCTCTGCTCGCCCACGCGGGCGTCGGTGCTGACGGGCCAATACCCCGGCCGCATCGGCATGACCGCGCCGCACGGCCACTTGCCGAAAGTCGTGCTGAAGGCCTCGCCGTCGCCGGCGGCGGAGCCGAAGTACCGCGCGACCTCCAACATCTCCGTCTCCCGCCTCGCCAACGAATACCGCACCTACGCGGAGGATCTCCGCGACGCCGGGTACGCAACGGCCTTCCTCGGCAAATGGCACCTTGGCTTCGACCCGTACATCCCTGAGAACCAGGGCTTCGACTTCGTGGTCGGCGGGGGCGGGTACCCAGGGCCGCGCAGTTTTCTGTCACCGTACAACATGCCGGAGATTCCCGACGGCCCGGCGGGCGAGCACATCAGCGACCGCATGGTCGACGAGGCGCTGGGCTTCATCGACGCGAACGCCGGCAGCGGCAAGCCGTTCCTGCTGAACTACTGGACGTGGGACGTCCATGCCCCGTTCCAAGCCAAGCCCGAGACGATCGAGAAGTACCGCAAGAAGCTCGAGGCCAATCCGGATGTCGTGCAGAAGTCCGCCCTCATGGGCGCGATGGTGGAGGCGATGGATGAGTCGGTCGGCCGCCTGCTCGACGGGCTCGACGAGCGCGGCCTGACCGATGACACAATCGTCGTCTTCTTCAGCGACAACGGCGGCAACATGTACGACCGCCCCGAGGGCGTCACGCCGACGGACAACGCGCCGCTGCGCAACGGCAAGGGGAACATCCACGAGGGAGGCGTGCGCGTGCCGATGATCGTCGCATGGCCTGGCCATGTGGAGGAGGGGGCCGTCACCGACGCCCTCGCCTGCTCGATCGACCTCTACCCGACCTTCCTCGACTGGTTGGACCTCGCCCCGCAGCCGGGCCAGGTGATCGACGGCGTCTCGCTTTCGCCGGTGATCCTTGGGGACCGCACGCCGACGCTCAACCGCGACGCCATCGTGATCGACTTCCCCCACAATGTCGTCGCGACGGAGAACCTGGCCTCGATCGCTGTTCGTCGCGGGCCCTGGAAGCTCATCCGCTTTTACTGGGATGCCCACGTCGAGCCGGGCCAGCCGCCGGCGCATCGGCACGCGCTTTACAACTTGGAGGAGGACATCGGCGAGTCGAACAACCGCGCCGGGGACTATCCCGATGTCGTCGTGGAACTCGCTGGGCTCCTGAATGCCTACGTGCGGAATACCGGGGCGGTGGTTCCCAACGCCAACCCCAATGCCGGACGCGAGCCGGTGACGGTGGCCGGCTGGTCGGCGCAGAAGGACGCGGAGTTGAGCCTCGTTGAAGGGTCATTGAAGATCGTCGCCACCGGTAACGACGCGATTCTCGAGCTGCGCGACGACGTACCGGCCGTGGATGGGCCGCTGGAGTTGCGGGTGCGGATCCGATCCGACGCGGACGGCTATTTCCAACTATTCTGGGCGGCCGGGCGGCAGCGGGGGTTCGCCGGCGCCCGCTCGGTGAAGTTCGACGTCACGAACGACGGCGAGCCGCACGATTACTCGGTCTCGTTCGATCCGGGCGAGCCGCTGCGGGCGCTGCGCATCGATCCGTCGCGGGGGCCGGGGACGATCTTCATTGAGTCGATGTCGCTTCACGACGCCGAGGGCAAGATGTTGGCGGAGTGGACTTTTTCGGAATGAGCGCGATCGCGTAAGGCGTTCGTGGCGCTGATCCATTAGCGTGACGGCCCTCCCTGCGCGTGCCGCTCGCTCGCGAAGATCGTTCGTCCGCACCTCGACCGGGTTGTTTCCTCCATGTCCGCAACGACTTCGTCCTCCCGTCCGGCGTCGACCGATGCTGAGCCTGGCTCGCTGCTCGCCCACTCTCCCGCAGCGGCCAATGCCGCCGCATTCGGGCCCGTTGTGCAGTTCGCTGACCTCGACTGGACGGCCCAACCCATCGCGGCGAGCGAGAACCTGAAGAACGGCCCGGCGGCCACCTTCGACGGCCTGTACCGCGTGCCAGGCGACGCCGGCGAGGTTACGATTGCCTGCACGTTCGACCTCGTCATGCCGTTCCCGGCGGCCGCGGGCCTCTTTACGATTGAAGGCGAGGGCGGCAAAAACCTCACGATCAACGGCCAGCCCGTCGCGATGGAGCCGGCCGAGGCGCCGGGGCGGTTCTGGGCGCACCTCTGGGCGAACCTAGTCCGCGGGACGAACGAGCTCCGCCTCACGACCCGCGCCGGCTCGAACCTTGCCGCCGTGCTCCAACTCCGCGACCTCGATGCCGACGGCAACGCCACCGTGCGTTCGGTCTCCCTATCGGAGTGGTCGAGCGACGCGAGCCCGCTCGAACGGGTCGGCGATGCGCACGGCGAGCCGCTCTTCGACCGCCCGCGGCGAAGCGTGGAGTTGAAGGCAAGCATCCCGGCCACGTCGGCGTCGCCGCGGCGTGCGACCTTGACGATCGTCAGCCCGTGCCTGCACGACATCACAATCGGCGGCCGGCCGGTCACGGACCGCCTGCTCGAACCCGGCTGGACCGATTACCGCAAGCGGCTGACTCTGTGCGACTACGACGTAACGGCGCCGCTGACGAACGCGGGCGGCCCCGTCGATCTAAGCATCACACTGGGCAATGGCTGGTTCAGCAGCGGCATGGGCTGGCAACACCTGGGCCGCTTCTGCGACAGCGACGCACCGCTGTGGGCGTCGGCGCGGTTGGTGGTTGAAGGGAATGACGGCAACGTGATCGAGGTCGCAACCGGCGACGACTGGCAGTGGCGGCCATCGTCGAGCCATCTCGACTCCATCTACGACGGCGAATCGCGCGGCCCCGCGAACGACGACTGGCAACCCGTGCGCCTGCTGAACCCTGCCGAGATCGCCGCTGCCGACGCACTCGTCACCGCGCCCGCGCTGCCACCGATGCGCGACATCGAAACGCTCGCGCCGGTTCAGGTCACGCGCATCGACGAGGGACGGTTTGTTATTGACTTCGGCCAGAATCACACCGGCGTGTGCGAAGTCGACATTGCGGGCATCGCCGCGGAGACGGGCCTTCGACTGCGCCACGCGGAACTCATTGACGCCGACGGCGAACTGGAGGTGATCTTCCTTCGCACCGCTCGTGCCATCGACCGACTCGTCGTGGCCGAGAATCAGCAGACGTGGCGGCCGCGCTTCACCTACCACGGCTACCGCTACGCCGAACTCAGCGGCGTGCCAGGCGACTGGACGGCCGACGGTGTGAAGCGGCGCATCGTCAGCCGCGTGATCCACACGGAGCTAGAGGACGCCGGCTCCTTCGACTGCTCCGACGACACGCTCAATCGCATTTGGGCCGCCACCCGCTGGGGCCTTCGCTCGAACGTTCACTCCGTGATCACCGACTGCCCGCAGCGCGACGAGCGCCTCGGCTGGACCGGCGACGTGCAGTTCATCGCCGCCACCGCGCCGTGGTACTTCGACATGCGGCCGGCGTACCGCAAGTACCTGCTCGACGTGATCGACGCCCAGCACGACGACGGCGGCATCCCGTTCGTCGTGCCGCAAACGGTGGTGAACGACGTGTCGATCGCCTGGGCCGACGTCATCGCGGCGCTGCCGATGGCGGTTTGGACGCAGTACGGCGACCGTGAGTTTCTCGAGACGGCGTACCCGGCGCTGGTGCGTTGGCTGGGTTACCTCGAGACGAAGGAGGTCGACGGCCGCTGCGGCGTGGGGACGTTCGGCGACTGGGTGCCGGTCGAGGAGACGCCGAGCGAGCTCGTGGCGCAGGCGTGGTCGAGCTACGCCGCCCGACTCGGCAGCCGCATCGCCGGTTTGCTGGGGAAATCGGCTGACGCCGAGCGATTCGCCACCGCGGCGCAGCGCCGGGCGGACCGCTTTCACCACGACTACTTCGACGACGAGGCCGGCGCGTACAAGCCGGACACGCAGTCCGCGCAGGTGCTTCCGCTCGCCTTCGACCTTGTGCCGGACGAGCACCTGGCCGGCGTCCGCGACGCCCTTGTGGCCACCGTAAAGCGACGCGGCAACAAGCTCAGCACGGGCTTTTGCGGCACGCCACTGCTGCTGCACGCGCTCAGCGACAGCGGCGCCGATGAGGTCGCGCTCGACGTGATCCGCACAACGGAGAAGCCCTCGCTCGGCTACATGATCGACCAGGGCGGCACGACGATCTGGGAACGCTGGGACTCCGACACGTCCGCGCCGGACATGAACTCGCGGAACCACTTTGCGTTCGGCGCGATGACGCGCTGGCTGTTCGAGCACCTAGCGGGAATCCGGGTCGACCGGAGCGACGATGGCCGGCTGGAAGTCACGCTTTCGCCGCGCCCGATGGGCCCGTTGACGCACGTCGAGGTCCGCCGCGTGCTGCCGGAAGGGGAGGTGCGGCTGCGGTGGGAACGACAGGGCGAGCAATTCCGCGTAACGGGTCAGTTGCCGCCGAACGCGCGTGGCCGCCTCGTCTGGCCGGGTGGGTCGGTGCCGACCGAGGCGCAGGGCGTTGCGGAGGACGGGGTCGTTTCTACGGGAATGTTCTCGATTTCCGGGACGGCGTAAGCGCTCATCTAGCACTCGCGACCACGTCGAAGATCGCCCGCCTCACCACGAGCCGCCGCCACCCCCGCCGAACCCGCCGCCGGAGAACCCGCCGCCGCTGAAGCCACTGAAGCCGCCGCCCGCGCCGCCGCTGAAGGCGCTCGTGCCGCCGCCCGACCCGCTGCTGGCGGGGGCGGCCGCGAGATTGGTGCCCATGCTGCTGACGCCGTGGCCGAGGCTGTGGATGAACGCCCCCGCGTGGAAGCCGTCAACACCGCTGTCGCTCGCGTACCAGTCCGGCGGCGCGCTCAGCAGCCCCTCGAACTGCGCGGCCCATCGATCCTCCACGCCCAGCACCATCGCGTACGGGAGCAGCCGGCCGAAGATCGTCGGGTCCTTCACGAAGCGGTCGGCCAAACGCTCCTTCTCGACCATCATCAGGAACCGCCGGAATCCCATGCACTCGCGCAGCGCCCGCGAGCCTTTGCGCGTGCGCGCGGGCATCTGCCTGCCGAACAGGAACACCGGCACCGACGCCAACAGCAGCCCGACGCCGAGCGAGGCGTGACCGCGCTGGTAGCCGAGTACCGTGGTGACGATCCCGGCAATCACCACGATGACGCCGATCGCCATCCACATGGTGCGCACGCCGCTCGGGTCGCCGTTGAAGTATCCGGCCTTGGTGAGCGAGTGGTAGATGTGCGCCTGCACCCCCTGGTAGGTACTGCGAAAGGTTCCGCGCAGGCCCGAGAGCCACTGCACCTTCATCGTCAGGAACAGGCCGCGGAGCACGTCCTCCTCGTGCTGCTTCAGCGACGGGTCGGGCTCCTTGAGCTTCTTGAAGCGGTAGTCCTTTTTGCTGAAGCCCAGTACGCCGTCGGTTTGGGTCTCGGTGATGGACAGGTAGCCGCGGGCGGCAAGATCGATGACGGTGGCGATCACGTCCTGCGAGTGGCAGACCTCGTCGTAGAGCGTGCCGACCTCCGCGGGCGTGAGGCCCGCGGGCGGGTCCCACTCAACCGGCACGGCCGCGCCGCCGCCCTCGTCGCGGCCGCCCCAGCGCCACAGGGCGAACATGCCGGCCGTCGCCAGCAGCGGCAACGCAATTGCCGGCCACCAGTCGCCCAGCCACCAGCCGATCGTGACCAGCAACCCGGCCTCTTGCACGCTTCCGGCCGGCAGTCGCGCCACCATCGTCAGGCCGGCGCCGGGCCGTAGGTTTTGTGCCGAGAACTCGAGCCCGCCGTCGATCGGCGTCACCGTGGCGCTGTCGGTCGAGCCCCGCGGGCCGCGGAAGCTGCGCGTGTCGACCGCGGCCGGATCGATGCCGTCCGGCAGGATCAGCCGCGCCGTCGCCCGCTCGATTGCGAAGGGCCACTCGTCGCCGGTGGCGTTCCAGTAGACCTCCGGTTCGCCGTCGAAGAACGCCACCGCCCGCCGGGCCGTGTAGGTGATGACGTACGTGTGTTCGCCGGTGAGAAAGACGTCCGGGTCGCCGATGCGGATATCGAGCGAACCGCCGGTGCGCGAGATCGACGTCGGCCGCTCGTTCCCGCGAGCGTCGGTGACTTCGACGTCGTGCAGCTTGACCGTCCACGCGTTGCCGAGGCGTTCGTAGCGGTAGGGGATGTTGCGGAAAATCCCGCGCCGCCGGGCGTTCTCGAAGTCCATCCGGATCGTCTCGCGGATCTCCAGCGTCGCCGGGTCAACGACGCGCACCTCGCTCTCAAAGGAGCGGATGATCTCGCTCCGCACTGTCGACGCGATCGCGAGGAGTGCCGCGATTGCCGCCAGCAGCGCCGCCCGGGTGAGTCTTCCCATAGGCTGGCAGGATAATGCATCCGGGCCTCTGGATTCTCCTGCTCGTCGCGCTGCCGGTCGTCGTGGTCGGCGGGTGGCTTGTGCTGACGTACAACCGGCTCGTGCGGCTGCGCCAGTTCGTGCGCGAGGCGTGGAGCGCGATCGACACCGAACTGCAACGTCGCCACGATTTGATCCCGTCGCTCGTGGAGGTCGTCAAGGGATACGCCGCCCACGAGCGTGAGACGTTTCAGCGGGTGATGCAGGCGCGAGCCGCGGCCACGAACGAGGGCGGCGTCGACGGCGCGGCACGAAAGGAGACGGCCCTCGTCGGCGGCCTGCGCCGGCTTCTCGCCATCGCCGAGGCTTACCCGGACTTGAAGGCGAGCGAGCGTTTCCTCGACTTGCAGAACGAACTCGTGGCCACCGAAACGCGGCTGAGCAAGGCCCGCCGCTTCTACAACGCCAACGTGCGGGCGATGAATCAAGCGGTCGCCAGCGTTCCCGCCAACCTCGTCGCCGGCCGCTTCGGGTTCGGCCCGCAGCCGTACTTCGAGGTCGAAGAGGCCGCGCACTCCGCGCCCGCCGTCAATCTCGCACGGTGAACCGCCAGCCGTAGGCGGCGTTGCGTTGCTCGTGCAGCCGCCGGGCGGGGCCGTCGCCGAGTTTCAGGCGGAGGACGTTGTTGTCCCATTGCAGGTAGTACCTGCCGGGCTCGAGCACCGGCGTGTCGTGGAACCGCAGCGTGCGCGGGCCGACCTGGTGGGCGGGCGTCGGGTCGATGATCCAAACCGGCTCCGCCTGGCCATAGCGCATCAGGCGAATCGTGCCGTTCATGCCGACGCCTTGCTCGTCGCGGAACTCGATGTCGCCGCCGAAGGTGATCTCCAGCTTCGCCTCACGCGGCGCAGCCGGCTCGCTCATCTTCGGCGTCACGGACGCGATGCCGGGCGGCATGCGCTGGTGCATCCAGTAGACGACCTCGCCCGGCTCCGGATCCCAAGCCGCTGGCACGTTCCCGGCGTCGGCGACGAACGCATCCCACTTGGCCAGCAGTTCCTTCAGTTTTTCCGGATGTTTCGCCGCCAAGTCGTCGGTTTCGGTTCGGTCGGCGGCAAGGTCGTACAGCTCCCAGGGCCGCGTGCTGAAACTGGTGGCCTTCCAGTGACCGTCGATGATCGCCCGCGTGTAGATAAAGCTGGAAATGAACCCGTCGTGCCCCGGCGCACCGGCGTCGGTGAACATCGGCTGGAGCGGCTCGCCCATCAGCGAGCGCTGTTCGCCACACGGCTCGTACGTCAGGCCCGCGGCTTGGAGGATCGTCGGGTAGAGATCCCACACGCGCACGTCCTGATGAAGCAGGGTTCCGGCCTCGACCTGAATCCCGCTCGGCCAGTGCGCGATCAGCGGCGCCGCCAGACCGCCCTCGTGGCCGGCATGCTTGTAGTACCGAAACGGGGCATTATTCGCGTACGCCCACCCGTTGCTGCCGGTGAACCGCTCGTACGGATGATCGGTACGCCGCGTCCACGGCTTGGCATTCTGGTTCGTATCGATGCCGACGAAGTCCGCGCCGTTGTCGCTCGTGAAGAGCACCAGCGTGTTGTCGAGCTCGCCCGCCGCTTCGATGTCGGCGAGGAGGCGGCCGACGTTCTGGTCGATGCGGTCGATCATCGCCGCGTACGCCGCCTGCTTGAGCGTCTCGAGTTGCTGTTCTTCCTTCGTCATCAGGTCCCACGGCTCGACATCGCTCGTCGGCGGCGGGAACACGTGGTCGGCGTCGATGAGGCCAAGCTTGATGAGGCGGTCGATGCGCTGCTGGCGGATCGGCATCCAGCCGCCGTCGTAGTCGCCACGATCGAGGTACTTGCGCACGTCCGCCTCGGGCGCCTGGAGCGGAACGTGCGGGGCGTTGAACGAGAGGAACAGGAAGTACGGCCGCCCGGCGTCGCGGGCGGACTGCATCTCGGCGAGGGCGTAGTCGGCGAAGGCGTCGGTCGCGTAGAAGTCGTCGCCGTAGTCAGTGAAGGGGCGACCGTCCTTCACCCAGTCGGGGCCGCCGGTAAAGCAGTTCGTCTGTCCGCCGAGGAAGCCGAAGAAGCGGTCGAAGCCCATGTGCGGGTCGGTGGGCGCGCCGGCGAGGTGCCATTTTCCGGCGATAATCGTTCGGTATCCGCCGTCGCGCAGGACGCTGGCCAGCGGGGCGGCGCGCGTCATCGCCTGCTTGCCGGCCACGTGGTATTCCATGCCGCTGAGCAGGGCGGCGCGGCTGGTGACGCACATGGGGCTGGTGCGATAGCGCCCGAACTTCACGCCGCCTGCCGCGAGGCGGTCGAGTTGGGGCGTGTCGATCTCCCCGCCGTAGCAGCCTAAATCGGAGAAGCCCAAATCGTCGGCGAGGATCAACACCACGTTGGGCCGCTGCGATGCGACGACCCCACCATCCGCGCTCGCGACGGTGGCGAGGCTCAACAGCAGGAGCAAAGCCAGGAGCAAGCAACAGTGAACCCGGCGTAAAGAACTAGCCCAGGCGCGTGCGGTCATTGCGTTGAGCGTACGAAGCGCCAGGCGGCCACGCAAGGCACGGCGGACGCAAACGTCGACCACATACGGCGGGACGGACCGATCGTCAGCCGCGAGGGCACGCACGAAGGATGCCGGGTTCGGACTATCCCTTGACAGGCATATCGCTGCCTCGGCTTCGTCGCAGCCGTTGACAGGGACCGCTCGAAGACTAGCGTTGAGGTCGTCCTGCCGGCGATGTTCCGGGCACCCTGCGTGGAGAGGGCGGCCCGGACGCAGGCCATAGGGTTCGGATCGCCCGAAGCGTCATCGTGACGACTGTGGGCAGGACGGCTGATTTTCCCGAGGAGGCCCATCGTGTTTCGCATCGCTCCCGCCGCACCGCCGCGGCTTCGTTTCGGTTTCACGCTCGTCGAGCTGCTGGTGGTCATCGGCATCATCGCGCTGCTGCTGGCGATCTTGCTGCCGACGCTCAGCCGTGCCCGCGACGCGGCCCGCGGCGTGGTCTGCGCGAACAACCTCCGGCAGCAGTCGGGGTCGATGCAGCTCTACGCGGTCGACAACGACCGCTGGTATCCCCTCGGAACCATGTCGGAGATGCAGCCGCAGAGTCGCTGGCCCAACGGTGGGCTCGCGGCCGCCACCGACTTTAGCATCCCCGGCGCCCAGGCCGTGCTGTTCGTCGGCGAGTACATGACGGACGTCAACATGTTCTACTGCCCATCCAAGGCTGCTGGCCTGATCAACAACGACAAGATTGGCTCGGTTTACGCCGAAAAGTTCGCCGAGCGCGACTGGCAGGGGCTGTTGGTCTCCTACGCCATGTGGTCCAACTACAATGATGTTCCCACGAACGAGTTCTTCGTCGATGAGATTGGCGAGAAGATCGATGATCGGGAAGTCATCGCCAACAAGGCGACCGATGGTGGCGATCTGATGATCGTGTCAGACCTGATCGGCCTGCACGAGAACGCCGGCTTCAGCGCCTGGGCCAACCACGTTCAGCACGGCGAGATGTACGACGATCCCGCCACCGGCAAGATGCTGCGCGGCGTGGCCGAGGGGGGGCGAATCGGTAACGCCGACGGGTCGGTCGTGTTCCGAACGCTCGGCGAGATGGAGAACCGCTTCAAGGTGCCGATGGGCCCGAAGAACAACCGGGTCTACTTCTTCTTCTGATTCCGGTTTGATCGCCGCCGCCTCCCATCACTGCGCGGCTTGATGTCCTCAACCCACCTTGGAGGCGCAATGCCTGTTTTTGCACCGGTGACGTTCCGTCGCCTGGCCCTCGTGCTTCTCGGTCTCGGCTTGCTCGCGTTGAATGCACCGGCGTCCGCGACGCAGGAGGCCGACGCGGCGGAGAAGCAGCCCAACATCCTGTTCGTCCTGACCGAAGATCAGGGCGCCCAGCTCAGCTATCTCGGCACGCCCGGCCTCGAGACGCCGAACATGGATCGCGTTGCCAAGGGCGGCATCTACTTCGAACGCATGTACGTGGCCTACCCCGTCTGCTCGCCCTCGAAGGCGAGCATCTACACGGGCACCTACTGCCACACCAACGGCATGATCGGCAACACGAACAACTTCTTCGTGCCCGCCGATCAGCTCACGCCGGGTCAGCGAAACGCGCCGGTCTACTCGCGCGTCCAGGTGAAGGATCGGCTGGTCACGCTGACGGAGATTCTCCGCGACGCCGGCTACCACACGGCCGTCAGCGGCAAGCTGCACGTGGCGCCCAACGAGAAGTTTCCTTACGACGAGTGGTTCAAGCCGAACAACTTCGGCCGCACCAGCCAGATGATCGCCACCGCGCATGCGGCCGACAAACCGTTCTTCTTCTTCGCCAACATCCAAGCGCCGCATCGGCCGTTCCGCAACAGCGATCAGATCGAAATCGGCGTCGACCTGGATGACGTTGTGCTGCCCGCCTTCCTGCCCGACACGCCCGCCTCCCGCAAGGATTGGGCCGAATACCTCGATTACTGCGAGGTCGCCGACAACCAGTTGGGCGAGGTGCTGCGCGCGGTCGACGAGGCGGGCGAGATGGAGAACACCCTCATCGTCTTCATGGGCGACCACGGCCCGGCGTACCACCGCGGAAAGATGTCGCTCTACCAGTTCGGGCTCAACGTCCCCTTCGCCATCGCCGGGCCCGGTATCAAGGGCGGACGCAAGACTGACGAGATGGTCAGCAGCGTCGACGTGATGGCCACGCTGCTCGAACTGCTCAACATGCCCGTGCCCGCGCAAAGCCAGGGGCGGTCGGTGGCCGGGCTCGTCCGCGGAACCGACGGTGCCGAAGGCCGTGCCAACGCCTTTGCCGAGGTCATCCACGACGGGCAACAGCACGACAACGGCATGCAGGAGCGCAGCGTCTTCGACGGCCGGCACAAGCTCATTTACCGCAACATCATTCAAGGCCAGCGCGACGTGAACTCCGACCTGAAGTTTTGGGTGCTCGAACTCCCCGACGGCCGCCGCTTCCCTTGGCACAACCGCGTCTATGACGACATCGTCAAGCGCAAGAACGAGTACCCGCGGGCGTATCGCTTGCTGACGGAGATCGACCCGCAATCATTCGGCGTCACGCTCCCGAAGTTCGAGCTGTACGACACGCAAAGTGACCCGGACGAGTTCGACAACCTCACCGGCACGCCGGAGGTGGCCGAGGTCGAGCGGGAGCTCAAGGCAACGCTGCGGCAATGGGCGATCGACACCGAGGACCGCTTCATCGATCCGGACGAGATTCAATAGAAGACGTTTGCCAAACGGCCGATATACCCAAACGCCCCCGCACCAGTGCGGGGGCGTTTGGGTTCATTGACCTGGCTGCGAAGCGCGTTGTTCGCCGGCCGTCACCCGCCCTTGGGAACGAGGCGGATGCGCTTGATCTGGAGTGTCGCGCCGACGGCGGCGGGGCCGTCGATGGGGTCGATGCGGAACCCCTCGACGTCGCCCTTGAACCGGGTGAAGTTCACGTCGCCAAAGTCGACGAAGTACGTCGCCATCGACCCGCCGGGCCGGAGGCGCAGGCCCTTGACGACGGCCGAGGGCCCCTTGGGATTGGTGGCCGTGGGATCGCCCGCAGGATCTTGGTTGTAGAAGACGACGGTGAACTTCCGCTGCGGCTTCGCCGGCGCGCTGTCGGCGGCGTCGACCTGCATCGTGATCTCGAGGCCTTCGAACGCATCGGGGTCGAAGGCGAACGCATTTCCGGCGTCATCGGCCGGGGCTTTGCCGTCGGTCGTGAAGAAGCGGAGTTGCGGATCCTTCCCCTTCAACGTGGCGGCGAACGTCCCGTCCTCGATGGCCTCGTCGCTCATCTGGTCGCCGAAGTCGACGAGCCCGCCCTGGCTGCCGTCGGCGAAGTCGAGATCGAGCGGGTTGGCAGGCGATGCAAGCGACGCGCCCGCCACGCCAACGGCGTGAGCGGCAACGACGGCAACGGCGAGCGAGAGCGGCTTGAACGGCATGGCGGTTCTCCTACTGGCGGCGAGAGTTTGGACTAGACCGGCTGGTAGTCTAATGGCTGCTTCTTGGCAGTGCAATCCCCGCGACCAGGGCGACGGGACTAGCGTTTCGTTGCCGGATGGCGTAGCTTCGGGCGATCCGACCCAGCCACGCCGTCGCGAGCGTCTCGCCCGATGGCATAGTCCATGACAGGATTCGCCTTGGCAAAGTACCGGCAGATCGGCGAGCAGCTTGCGGAGGCCATCCGCAGCGGCGCGTATGCGCCGGGGGCCAAGCTGCCCACCGAGCGCGAGCTCGCCGAACGGTTCGGCGTCCACCGGATGACCGTCCGCCAAGCGACGGCGTCGCTGGTGGTGCAGGGGCTGGTCGTCAAGCGCCTGCCGTCGGGCATTTTCGTACGCGACGACACGCCGGTGCAGAGCGAGCGGCGCGTCAACCTCATCTGCCCCGAGGGGGATCACGCCCAGGCGCACGGCTTTATCCGCGAGGGCTCGCGGCAGGCGGCCGAACTAAACCTTCGGCCGCGCGTGATCCGGGTCTACCCCGGCGACGAGCACGTGGCCGGTGATGCCATCTCGTCGCCCGATCCGAGCCTGCTCTTCGGCATGCCCGTCGACAGTCGCGGCCCGCTTATGCGGCACATTCGCGCCGCGCGCAGCCGCCTCGTGTTGCTCGGCGGGCGCATGGATCACGCCGGCATCGCCTCGGTGATCGGCGATGACGACCTCGGCCTTCGCCTCGCGGTGCAACACCTGCAAGAGCACGGGCATCGACGCATCGCCCTCGTCTGCTCAATTCCCGGCCACCGCACGCTGATGGAGGTGCAGGTGCAGCGGTTCCAGCATGCCCTGGAGGTCGCCGGTCTTGGTCACGGCCAGCCGCAGGAAATCCTGCGACTCGACGAGAACCTCTCGGGCGCGGAGTCGGAGATCGGCGCCGCCGCGACGACCGTGCAGGCGTACCTGAAACAGCGGCGTGGGTCGGCGACGGCGTTCATCGGGCTGTCGGAGGAGGTGGCGTTCGGCGCCACGTCCGCGCTCTACGCCGCCGGACGCCGCGTGCCGGAGGCCGCCTCTGTCATCGCTTACGCGGGGACGAGTCGCACGACGTACGCGATCCCGCCGCACACTTTTGTAGATATCGGGATCGCCAGGCACGTCCGAGCCGCGTTCGAGATGATCGAAGAGATGCGGGCGGCGCCGGGTGCGGGGCGGCGGTCGTCGAAGCAGTCATTACGCACCGTGCGGCCGGTGCTGGTGGAAGGAGCCACCGTCGCGGCGGCATCGACGCGGCGCTCACCCGGTCGCGCGCGCGCGGCCGCCACGGCGGGACGTCCCCAATGAACGCAATCCTTCACGCCGTGCTTGATCGCGTTCGATGCAAGCCAAGTCTGTTGCTCTTGTGGAGCCTGCTGATCGCCTGCTGTGCCAGCACGTGCGTCGCGGGTGCCGCCACCAAGGACAACGACATCCGCGAGGTTCTCGCCACAGACGACGCGATCGTCCTTCGCCTTCCGGCTTTGCCAGACGAGCAGGAGTTGCTGGCGTGGGACGCCTGGGAAACGGATCACGAGCCGGGCGAGGTGGTGGCGATCCTTCGCCCGCGCCAGACGATCGGCCGTCTCGCCCGCTACGCCGACGATGGTCGCGACCGCGTCTTCCAACGCTTTGCCCTCCGCGCCAAGGGTGCGGACATGCCCACTGCCGCCCAATGGGTGACGGATCTTCGCCGGATTTCGAATCGCCCGCGCCGGCTGGTGTGGCCGGACTCGATCAAGGGCGTGAGCAACCCGGTGAGCGTGGCCGACCTCGTGGACCTCGGCGTCAAGCACGTCCACGTGAACGTCACGCTCGGCCCGGCCTTTCTGCCGATCGGCAAGGAGGCGACGGACCCCGCCTTTCGCGTCGAGCAGGACGGGACAATCTACCACCTGAACGCCCGCCACTTCGCCGACATCGACCGCGAGCTGCGCGAGCTGACCGACGCCGACATCAACGTGATCGTCGTGCTGCTGAACCCGTTCCTGAACGACCCGGTGATGGCGGAAGCGTTCAACTACCCCGGCGCCGACCGCGACGCCCATTACAGTGCGTTCCGGCTCGACAACGCCGACTCCGTGCAGCGCTACCTGGCGTTTCTGCGCTTTTTTGTCGATCGCTACACGGCCGAGGGCTCGCCGCACGGGCGGGTCGGCGGGATCATCGTCGGCAACGAGATCGACTCGCACGGCGCGTGGCACAACATGGGGCCGGCGACGCTCGAACAGGTCGCCCAGCAGCACGCCCGCGAGTTGCGGCTGGCTCATCTCGCGGTTCGAGTCGAGCACGCGACGCTGCCGATCTTTACTTCGCTCACGCACTCGTGGACGTGGCCGAACTCGCTCGACGCGACGCGCAACGTGGCGTCGAAGGACCTGCTTGACCGGTTGATCGTGCTGAGCAAGGCGGGCGGCGACTTCGACTGGAACGTGGCGTACCACCCGTACCCGTCGAACCTGTTCGAGCCCGACTTCTGGAACGACCGCGTCGCGGTGTTCGCGTACGACACGCCGCAAATCACGTTCAAGAACGTCGAGGTGCTGGCGGCCTATCTGAAGGAGCCGGCGCAGCTCGTCGACGGCGAGCCGCGCCGGCTGATCTTCTCCGAGCAGGGCCTGCACGCGGGCGAGGGGCCTGAGGGCGAGGCGCTTCAGGCCCAGGCGCTGGCGGCGCTGTGGGTGAAGCTTGAAAGAATCGATCTGCTTGACGCCTTCATCCTGCACCGCCACCTCGACCACCCGCTTGAAGATGGCCTGAAGCTTGGCCTGCTCGAGCTCGACGGCGGCGTGGAGGACATGGACGACCCGAGCAAGTGGCGGCGTCGCAAGGCGTGGCAGATTTACGGCGCCGCCGGCACGCCGGCGTTCGACGCGCTGGCCGACCCGATGCTCCGCGACTTGCCCGCCGTCGCGACCGGCGCGCCGGCCGGTCCGTTTCCCGAGAACAGCGTTGTCGAGATCGTCAAGGGCGACCCGAACGTGTTGATCGACCTGATGCCGCTTGCGGCCGAGGCGACGGTGACGAACCAGATGGCGTGGAACCGCGTCGTCGTCGAGCTGCCCGACGGCGGGGCGACGCAGGCGATCATGCTCCACCCGAAGGTGCCGTCCGCCGGCCCGGCGAGCGCGGCGATGACGGTCGAATTGCCGGACGAACCAGTGGCCCTGCGCTTCGCCACTGGCAAGAAGAGCGCCGGGGGCGACGGCTACGTCGCCAGCGTGCTGATCGACGGCGAGGAGCTTTGGTCCGCCCGCCAGCCGGACCAGGCGCAGCGCGAGCGGACGGTGGATTTGTCCGAGGTTCGCGGGGAAGACGGTGACGCTCACGCTGCGAACGGCGGCGGGCAGAAACGAGTCGTACGACACCGCGCTGTTCATCCGGCCGCGCATCGTGAAGAAGCTTGAGGAGGCCGATTGAGCAACCTTGACCTATGCCCCGCCGCGCTTGCAAACGGTGCCACTCTCAACCCGCGTCGGCTGGGGACTGGGCGGGATTGCCGACAACTTCATGGCCAACACGCTGTTCGTGCTGGGCATGATTATTTACGTGACGGCCTTCGGCATGCCGGCCGGCTTGGCAGGATTGGCATTGTCGATCCCGCGCTTTGCCGACGCGATCACCGACCCGATCATCGGCAACTTCAGCGACAACTTCCGCAGCCGCTGGGGTCGCCGCGGGCCGCTGATGTTCGTGGGCTGCATTGCGGCGGCCGTCCTGTTGCCGCTCTTCTGGTATCCGGCCGATGCTGTCGACGGCGCAGAACCCGTGGTACAGCAACCGTGCCGTTCTGGTGGATGGCGATCCTCGGCTCGCTCTTCTTCCTGGCCTACACGCTCTTTATGGTGCCGTACACGGCCCTTGGCTTCGAACTGACCGACGACTACGACGAGCGCACCCGCGTGCTCGCGTGGCGGATGTACCTCGGTCTGCTCGCGAGCATGACGATCCCGGCGCTCTACTGGGCCTGCCGGCTCGACGTCTGGGGCGGCGAGGTGAACGGCGCCCGGATGGTCAGCATCCTCCTCGGCGTCGTCATCATCATTACCGGCCTCGCGGCAGTCTTCGCGACAAAGGAGCGCGAGAGCGTCGAAAAGCAGGCGACCATCGCCATCCTGCCAGCGGTCGCGTACACGCTGAAAAACAAGGCCTTCGCAATCCTGCTCGTCGCCTACCTCGCGGTCATCATGGGCCTGATGACGGCCGGGACGATCGGCACGTTCGCCCTCATCTACTACGTCTACCAGAACGTCGCCAGCGTGGATCTGGCCAAGGACAACGCGGCCCTGCTCGGCCTGATCGCCGGCGTGGTGGCGGCGCTGACGGCGTACCTGTCGATGTTCATCGCCTCTCGCCTCTCGCGCCTCACCGGCAAGCGCTACGGCATGCTGCTGGGCCTGGGCTTCATGCTCATGGGAACGGTCGCCGTCTGGTGGCTGTACAACCCCAACATCGGCATGAACAATCCGGCGTTCGGCCCAAGCCAATGGCTGTCGGGAACGCTCGCAACGATCGGCCTCACCGTCGCGCCCGAGACCTTCAAGTGGGGCGTGCTGCTGGCCGTGTTCGTCGGCGCGCTTGGTGGGCAGGGGTGTTGGCTGATGATCGACTCGATGACCGCCGACGTCTGCGACGAGGACGAGCTCGAAACCGGCCGGCGGCGCGAGGGGATGTTCAGCGCCGTGCAGGGTTTCGCCCGCAAAATGGCCGTCGCGCTGACGGTGCTGTTCGGCGGCTATCTGCTGCAATGGGTCGGCTTTGACGCCCCCGCGGCCGAGGCGGCGGGGGGCGTCTCGCCGGAGGTGAACCAGCGCATGCTGCTCGTCTTGATCTTCTGCCAGGGCGGTGGGCTGATCCTGGCGATCGTCGGGTTCCTGTTCTTCCCGATCACCCGCGAGCGGGCCGAGCGAACCACGCAACTCCTCGCCGAACGGCGTCGTGAGAAGAACGTCGGGGTGCCACTCCACACCGTGTAGTGGCACCGATCAGTGGCCCGTGCCGGGGATGGGGGCGTTGTCCGTGTTGGCGATCGCCGGCGCGGTGCCGATGTCGATCACGTCCGGCTGCACGTCCGGCTGCACGTCGCTCAGCACGGCGCCCTTCTTCGCGGGCGTGGCGGCGACACTGAAGTTCTGGCCCTCGGCCCGCGCCGACCAGACGCATTCCGTGCCGCCGCGGTCGCTGACAAAGTAGACGCGCCCGTCCGTCGCCCAGGCGGGCGTGGCGTAGCTGCCCTTGCCGTCGGTAATGCGGTGACGGTCGGTGCCGTCGGCGTTGACGGTCCAGATGTCCTGCCGGCCGATGGCCTCGTCGGTGTCGGGCATGCCCGCGTCGGGGTCGACAACGGTTGCAAAGGCAAGCCGCTCGCCGTCGGGGCTCCAGGCGGGGGCGACGAGGGCGGCGTTGGTGCTCATGGCGACCTCCGTCACGTACGTCGGCTCACCGCCGGGCGAGAGCTGCATCGTCCAAAGGCTGAACCACCGCCCGCCGCGCTGGCGGGCGCGTTGGAAAGCGATCTGATCAATGTCCGTGCGCGGCGACCAATCGGGGAAGAGGCCGAAGCCGACCATCGTCTTCTCGCCCGTGCTCAGGTTCGCGACCCACAGTTCCCACTGCTGGCTGCGCCCGCCGATGCGGCAGAAGACCAGCCGCTGGCCGTCGGGGCTGAACGACGGGTGCAGATCGTGCCCCGGCCCCTGCGTGATTGCCGTCACGTTGCGGCCGTCCTTGTCCATCACGTAGACGTCCCAGTTGCCCGCGCGGTTGGAGCAGAAGGCAATCTTGTCGCCCGCGGGGCTGAAGGCCGGGAAGGCGTCGTCGGCCGGGTCGGTCGTCAGCTTCGTGACGGCCAGGCCGTTGGTGCGCTGGAGGTAGATGTCGCTGCGCGTGCTGTGCCGCGTGCTGGCGAAGGCCATCCAGCCACTGTCGGGCGTGACGGCGACGTCCGTGTCGAAGCCCTCGTCGACAAAGCTGTGCTGCTGATAGCCGGCGCGGCCGGCGACGGGCCTGTAAGGGCGCTCGCCCTCACTGCCGAACTCGCCGAAGCTGTTGACGCCGGGCATCTTGCCAGAGTCGAGCAGGCGGATGTACATGCCGCCGCCCTCGCCCTCGGCCAGCGTGCCGACGAGCTCGTTGCTGCGGCGCACGGCATTGCCTGCCGGCTGATTGCCGAACTTTGGCGTGGGGGCGATCTTCGACGTCTTGCCGCCTGGCGCCGCGTTGGCGTGGGCGACGCTTGGCCGCCCGGTGCCGTCGCGAGCCCCGTCGGCGCTGGCGCCGCTGCGTGGGCTGAAGAGGGGCGACGCGCAGCCGCCCATGGCCACGCCCGCGACGGCCACCAACAGGGCGGCGGCGGGGCGAACGGTGTACTGGCGATCCTTTGCCTGCATGGCTTCATCCTTGCTCGAACCGACGACGCGGCGGCCCTGCGCGTCGGCCGCGCGGGTCACCTCCCTTGGCCGTATCGGCATCGCGCGGGCGGGACGTGAGTTCGGGTGCGGGCACTCATAGGTTCCAGCGGTCGAAGCGGCTGATTCGCCACCTGCCGTCGGCGTCGCGGATCAACTCGATGCGCTGGGCGTCATCGGTCCCCTTCTCGAAGAGCAGCGTCATCTCACTCGCCGCCGCCGCGCGGTCGCCGTCGCGGACGATCATGGTGCGGCCGCTCGGTTTGGCGCCACGGATCGGGCCGTACAGCAACTCGCCGTCGAGGCGCATGCGGGTGTAAGTGCTGGCAACGCTGGCAAGCGTCTGCGGAGTCGATTCTTCCCGGAGAGTCGGTGCGAGGAAGCCGTGCGCGGTGACGTAATCCTCCGCGGCCATTGCGGCGCCGAACTCCTCGATCTGCTTGGCGATCGACGCACGAAAGGCGGCATCCTCGGTTCGCGTCGACCACCCCTGCCAACCGAAGTAGCCGGCGATCAGCAGGCCCAGCACGACGCCGAGGATCGCGGGCGCGCGGCCGACGAGCGTGCCGTTGGCGCGGGCGATTTGCCAAAGTGCCACGAGCCCCAGCAACACACCGATCACCGGCAGGGCGACGAAGATCCAGCTCACCACCGTCGCCACGCCGGCGAGGCTGCACAAGAGGGACGCAACGGCCAGCCCGCTGACGGCGCGGTACTCGGCCAGGCCGACGCCGGCCGTAGTGCTCATGGAGGCCAAACCCGCGAGGCCAGTCTTCTGCGGTGGTGGCGGGGGTTGTGGCGCGGGTGGTGGCGGGGGTGGGTCGGTGGAGGTCGTCATGGCAGGTAAGGCGTTATCGGAACCGCGTCCGCGTCCGCTTTGGCAAATGCAGGGGCGGCCGCGGGTCCGATCACTCTAACGCATGACCCAAGCCGCTCCCGTCGCGTTCAACGGCCCGCTGACCGCGGGCAACACCTTCGCCCCCGCCACCACCGCCGAAGAGGTCGTCGAGGCCGAACTCGAGATGCTCGGCGTGCGCGAGGATCGCCGCCGCACCATCGCCGGGATCCGCCGCCTCAACCCGACGGCCGCGCCCGACTTCCTCGCGCAGTTCGAAACCGCCGCCCTGCGCGACTACCTCGAGCACCTCCGCCACCGCCGCCACAAGCGCGTGCAGCTCACCGGCTGGCTCAAGCGCCGCAGCGACCGCCTCGCCGAGCTGCGCCGGGCGGCGTGATGTTGGGGATTTGGAATTGGTGATTTGGGATTTGGGATTTGGGCAGAGTGGTCGATGCTTCTGGACCCAAATCCCAAATCAACCAATCACAAATCCCCAAGACCAAAGGCATCGTGAACCACTTGCAGCGCCCGCGCCCCTTCGGCGCGGCCGACGATGCAGGAAATCTTGATCTCGCTCGTGGTGATGTTCTGGATGTTCACCTTCGCGTCGCCGAGGGCCTCGAACATCATGCGGGCCACGCCCGTGTGGCTGCGCATGCCGACGCCGACGACGCTGATCTTGGCCAAGTCTTCGTGGTACCGCACGGTCGGCGTGTGCTCGGCGTTCGCAAAGCGGCGGGTGAGGGCGTCGACGACGGGGCGGATGTCGTGTAAATCGCCGTCTTCGACGGTGAAGCTGATGTTCGCGGTGCCATCGTCGAAGACGTTCTGAATGATGTCGTCGACGATGATGTTGCTCGCCGCGATCTCGCGGAAGATGCCCGCGGCCATGCCGGGGTGGTCGGGCACGTTGGCGAGGGTCACGCGGACGAGGTTGCGCTTGAGGGCGGCCCCGCTGACGAGGATGTCTTCCATTTCCGGCGTCTCCTTCACGACCATCGTGCCCGGCGCGTCGGTGGCGCTGTTGCGCACGTGGATCGGCACGTCGTACTTTTTGGCGAACTCGACCGCCCGCGTCTGCAGCACGCCCGCGCCAAGGCCGCTGAGTTCGAGCATTTCGTCGTAGGTGATGCGCTCGATCTTGCGGGCGTTGGGCACCACGCGTGGGTCGGCGGTGAAGACGCCGTCGACGTCGGTGTAGTTCTCGCACACGTCCGCCTTCAGCACGGCCCCGAGGGCGACGAGCGTGGCATTCGATCCGCCGCGGCCGAGCGTGGTCGTCTCGCCGCCGGGCGCGACGCCCTGGAAGCCGGCAACCACCACGATGCGGCCGCGGCCAAGCTGGTCGAGCATCTTGTCCGTATCGATCGCGCGGATGCGGGCCTTGGTGAAGGCGTCGTCGGTGCGCAGGTTGATCTGCTGCCCGGTGAAGCTGATCGCGTCCTCCCCCTGGGCGTAGCAGGCCATCGCGAAGAGGGCGGAGGTGACGACTTCGCCGGTGGCGAGCAACTGGTCCATCTCCCGCTTGGGCGGTCGCCCGCCCGAGGCGCTGCTGCCGATTTGCTCGGCGAGCGACACGAGCGTGTCGGTCGTCTTGCCCATCGCGCTCACGACCACGACGACCTCGTCCCCCCGGCGCCGCGCCGCGACGGCCTTGGCGGCGCACCGCCCGATCCGCTCGGCGTCGGCAACGCTGGTGCCTCCGAACTTTTGAACGATGCGTGCCATGTTCCGGGGGCGGCATGGTAGCGGGGTTCGACCCGACAGCTTGAGCGGGCGCTCGGGTGCCACTGCATCCTTGCAGTGTCCGGACCCGACACTGCAAGGATGCAGTGGCACCCGAGCTAGGTCGGTTGAAGCATCAGAAATTGCGAATGAGCAGCGTTCGCGTCGCGTGCCGCGCCTCGAACGACTCGATCAGCTCGCGCATCACCTCGTCCCCCGCGCCGCGCGGGCGCAGCGAGAGCACACCCGCACCGATCGGTTCGCCCTCGAACGTCTTCAAGTCGAAGGGCCACCCGCCGCGGTGGATCAGGGCGAGCGTGTCGTCGACGGGCTGCGTGTCCAGGTAAAGCCGCGCGGCGATCGGCTGAATGGCGTCGATGTAGGGAACAGCCGGTTCAACCGCGATCGCACGGCCATTCACTACGCGAACGGCCTCGCACGTCCACGCCAGTTCGCCGTCGATCAGGTTCAGGCGATCGCGCAGGGTCACGCCAGCGCCTCCGTCGGCAGGTTCGCGATCCGCAGGACGACCGGCGGCTCGAGAATGCTCGGCAACGCCGCGATCTGCGCCACGGCCCGGCGGACGCTTCCCTCGCGGGCGACGTGCGTGGTGACGACCACCGGCACGCGGCCGCGGTCGCCCGTGGGCACCTCGCGTTGCAGCACGGCCGTCAGGCTGATGCCGACGTTGCCGAGGCAGCGCGTGACGTCCGCCAGCACGCCGGGCACGTCTTGGGCAATCAGCCGCAGGTAGTAACGGTGGCGGGCCTGCTCGAAGTCGATCACGTCCGCCGATCGGGCGAGGTCGGGCAGGGTGCGCAGTTGCCCGAACATGGCCGGGTACCCGCCGCCGACGACCGAGATCAGGTCGGCGACAACCGCGCTGGCGGTGGGCGTCTGCCCGGCGCCGCGGCCAACAAAGGTCGCCTCGCCCAGCGCGTCGCCGAAGACCGTCACCGCATTAAACGGCCCCTTCACGTCCGCCAGCGGGCTGCGGGCGGCGATCAGGCCGGGGAAAACGCTCAGCGACAGGCGGCCATCTTCCTCGTCCCTCTGCGCGATCGCCAGCAGCTTCACGACGTACCCGAGTTCGCCCGCGTAGGCGATGTCGGCGGCGTCGAGATCGGCAATGCCCTCGACGTGGATTGCCCGTGGATCGATCCGCTCGCCGAACGCGAGGCCAGCGAGAATCGCTAGCTTTTGCGCGACGTCGCGGCCGTTGACGTCGAGCGTCGGGTCGGCCTCGGCGTACCCCAGCCGTTGGGCCTCGCCGAGCGCGGCGGCGTAGCTGTCGCCGGCGTCGGTCATCCGCGTGAGGATGAAGTTGCTCGTCCCGTTCAAAATGCCCACCAGCGCCTGGCACCGGTTGGCGAGCAGGCCCCCGACCAGGGCGCCGACGATCGGGATGCCGCCGCCGCAGGAGGCCTCGAAGGCAAGCGACACGCCGTTGGCCCGCGCGGCGGCAACGAGCTCGGCTCCGTGCGCCGCGACAAGGGCCTTGTTCGCCGTCACCACGTGCTTGCCGGCCGCGAGCGCCTTCAGCACCAGTTCGCGTGGCCGATCGACACCGCCCATGAGTTCGAGCACGACCGCCGCCTCCGGGTGGGCGGCGGCCGCGTCGGCATCGGTCGTCAGCGGCAGCCCGGCGGCGACGTCGCGGTGCCGCGCGGGGTCGCGTACGGCGACGGCGACCGGGTGGAACGCCATGCCGGTTCGCCGGGCAAGGTCGCCGTCACCGTCGCCGAGAAGCCGCACGACGCCGCGCCCGACCGTGCCGTGGCCGAGAAGGACAACGCCGGTGCGGGCGGGCGGGTGCTGGTCGCTGTGTCGCGGCACGGGGCGAAGGATATGGCCGCCGCCCCACTTTTGCGTCGGCGTCGGCAGGGAATAGGATGCGGCCCCGCCCGTCGCGCCGCTCTGGCGTGGCCCCCCTGCAATGCTCGCGATCATCAGCGACATCCACGGCAACCTGGAGGCCCTGACCGCCGTCTTAAAGGACATCGACGCGCGCGGCATCCCCGACGTCCTGTGCCTGGGCGACGTGCTGGGGTACGGCCCGAACCCGATCGAATGCCTCGACCTGATCCGCGAGCGCTGCCGCGCCACGATCATGGGCAATCACGACTTTGCGGTCTTCTACGAGCCCTACAACTTCAACACCGGCGCCGAGAGCGCGGCCTACTGGACGCGCGGGCAGCTTGATGCCGAGCCCGATCCGCAGAAGAAGGCCGACCGCTGGAAGTATGTCGCGGCGTTGCCGGTGCGACGGGAGTTCACGCAGGAGGGGCGGCGGTTTCAGGCGGTTCACGCCTCGCCGCGCCGGCCGATCAACGAGTACGTCTTCCCCGACGACATCTACACCAATCCGGGCAAGTTCCAAGCCCTGTTCGACCGCCTGGGCGTGGCGCAGCCGGGCAATCTGGACGCCCCCGCGACCCCCAACGGCCGCGACACGACGGCCGTGCTGCCGTTCGGTTCAACGGCCCGCTACTGCTTCCTCGGGCACACCCACGTGCCGGGCGTCTTCCTGCCGGGGCCGGACTTCTACAGCCCCGACGAGACGGGCGGGCGCTTCACGCTCGACCCGAACGGCAAGGCCCTCATCAACGTCGGCAGCGTCGGCCAGCCGCGCGACCGGGACCCGCGCAGCAGCTACGCGATCCTCTCGACCGTGCCCGGCGGGCCGCCCGTGATCGAGTTCGTGCGCATCGAGTACGACATCATGGCGACCAAGCGCAAGGTCGAGGAGATCGAGGAGCTCGACGACTTCCTCGGCAGCCGCCTGCTCGAGGGGCGATAGCGAAGCCGGCGGTCATCGGTGGTGAAGCGGTGGCGAAGCGGTGGTGGGATGGTGGTGGGGCGAAGGCCCTACGGTTGTCGCCCGCTCGACGCCGGGCCGCACACGACCGAAGTTCATGGACAAGCGCACGCTCCTTCTCATCGCCGGCTTCTCGCTGTTCTTCCTGCTGTGGATGTGGGGCGTGCAGTTCATCCAGGACCGCATGGGCTGGACGGCGCGGCCGGAGATTCAGGACGAGGTCGTCGACGAGCCGGCCGACCTCCCAGGCGACGACAACACCGTCACCACGCGGCCGACGACCCGGACGGCCGATGCCAGCGACAACGATGTCGCCCCGCCGGTCGCCGTCGAGTCGGTCGACGCAACGGGCCGCCTCGTCGTCGCCAATGCGGGCGCGGCGCAGACCGTGGTGCTTGGCTCCGACGCAGAGGCCGACCCGAACTACGCGATGCAGCTCACGCTGAGCGCCCGCGGCGCCGGCATCGACCGGGCGCTCCTCAACGGCTACGCGGCCGAGGTGAACGAGCCCGACCGCTACGTCTTCGAGCGCCCGCAAAGCAACTCCCCCGACGCCACCCGCCCGCTCGCGACGCGGTCGATCACGATCGGCGAGGACACCGTCGACCTCAACGGCGTGCCGTGGCGCGTGACGGAGTCGAGCGAGCGCGTGGCCGCCTTCAGCATCGACCTCGCCCGTGACGGCGAAATCGTGGCGACGGTGGAGAAAAGCTTTCGCCTGTTCGGCCGCGACGAAGAGGTCAACGGCGTCACCGAGCACAGCGGCTACGAGGTGCTTGTCAAGCAGACCATCCGCAACCGCTCCGGCGAGCCGATTGAGGTCAGCTACACGCTCCAGGCGACGACCACGCCGCCGCCGGAGGGGGAGGGCAGCTACGACATCCGCAACGTCCTGCTCGGCTACGCCGGCAGCAACGGCGTGGATTACGAGGCCGTCCCCGTGCACTCGTTCGACGAGGACGAGCCAAGCCAAACTTATGAGCAAAGCGAGCGGGCGCTCTTTTGGTTCGGCACCGGCACCACGTACTTCAACGCAATCGTCCGCCCGCTCGACACGCGCAACGTCGGCGACGAGATCGAGCCGTCGACGCGCATCGCGAGTGTGGTGGCCGAGTCAACCGACGCGGCCGAGCCGATCGAGGATCGCCACGTCGCCCTGCGCGTGACGACAACGCCCGTCGCGATCGCCCCCGGCAAGAGCGACGTCTGGCAGCTCGCGGTCTTCCTCGGGCCGAAGCTGCGGAGCGTGATCGAGAACGATTACTACCGCTCGGCGGGCATCGCGTTCAACCAGACGACGCGCAGCCCGTTCGGCTGCACGTGGTGCGTTTTTCAGCCGGTGGTGGACGTGCTGGTGGCGCTGCTGAGCTTCTTTTACCTGATCTTCCGCGATTGGGGCCTGGCGATCATCGGGCTGGTGGTGCTGGTCCGCACGCTACTGCACCCGATTACGCGGCGGAGCCAGAAGAACCTGCTCGGCATGAGCAAGCTGGCGCCCAAGATCGAGCAGATCAAGAAGAAGTACGGCGATGACAAGGAAAAGATGGCCGCCGCGATGGCGGAGATCGCCCCGCAGCAGTTTTCGGCCCTGCTCTTCGGCTGCCTGCCGATGGCGCTGCAAACGCCCATCTGGATCGCGCTCTACAGCATGCTCCAGGCCACGTTCGAGCTGCGGCACGCGCCGCTGCTCTACGGCTACACGTGGATCGACGATCTGGGCGTGCCCGACCGCGCGATCCAGTTCGACGGGCCGCTCACGCTCGTGCCGGACGTCATCCCGTTCATCGGCGGCTTGGCGATCACCGGCGTCAACCTGCTGCCGCTGCTGATGGCCGTGGTCTTCTACCTCCAGATCAAGCTCCAGCCCCAGCCGACGACGGCGATGAGCGAGGAGCAACGCCGGCAGCAAAAGTTCATCCAGGTGATGATGGTCGCCCTCTTCCCGATCTTCCTTTACACCGCCCCGAGCGGCCTGAACCTGTACATCCTCACGAGCACGACGATCGGCATCATCGAGACGAAGATCGTGCGGCGGAACCTGAAGCGCGAGGAGGAGGCGCTCGCCGCCGCCGACGAGGAAGCCAAACGCCTCGGCAAGCCGCTGCCAAGCGAACAGCAGGAGCAAACGGGCTTTGCCAAGAAGATGGCCGGCTTCCAAAAGCGCATGGCGGCCAGGATGGAAGAGGTCCAAAAGCTCCAGGAACAGCAGCAAAAGGGCGGCGGCAACCGCAAGGGCGGCAAGAAGCGTTGACGCTCTCCTTGCCGCGACCCGGCGGGTCGCGGTCGGGGCGTCGTCGCGCGAATTTCAGACCGCGACCCGCCGGGTCGCGGCTAGGGAAGGGAGATGACCGACGCCGACACGATCGTCGCCCTTGCCACACCCGCCGGCACCGCCGCCCGCGCGATCGTTCGCACGAGCGGGCCCAATGCGTTCGCGATGGCGACGCATCTCGGCGCGACGCCAAAGGCCGGTGAGTTCCCGGTAGTCGCGCTGTGCCTGCGCGAGTTGGAGATTCCCGCCCGCCTGCTCGCGTTTCGCGGGCCGCGGTCGCACACCGGCGAGGACGTGGTCGAATACCACGTCCCCGGCAGCGGGCTGATCGTGCGCCTGCTGCTCGAGGCACTGCGGAGCGCCGGCGGGCGCGATGCGCGACCGGGGGAGTTCACGGCGCGGGCGTACTTCAACGGCAAGCTGCGGCTGGACGAGGCCGAAGCGGTGCAGGCGGCGGTCGCGGCGACGAACGACGCCGAGTTAGCCGCCGCCGCCCGGCTGCGCGAGGGGGAACTCGCCCGCCGACTCGCGCCGCCGATGGACGCGCTCGCCCACCTGCTGGCGTTGTGCGAGGCCGGCATCGACTTCGTGGACGAGCCGGACATCGTCGCAATCGACCCGGCCGAAGCGAGGCAGCGCATCAAGGGTTTGCTCGAGGCGTTGCAAGCACTTCAAGCGGATTCCGCCCGATTTTCCGACCTCTCGCGGCCGCCGACGATCGCGCTCGTCGGCCCGCCCAACGCCGGCAAGAGCACGCTGGTGAACCGGCTCGCAGCGGCGGAGCGCGTGGTCGTCGCACCGACCGCCGGCACCACGCGCGACGCGATCCGAGTCGACATCAAACTTCCCGGCGGCCGGGCCGTGCTGCTGGACTTGCCGGGTCTGGCCGACACGCCCGCAGACGCGCTCGACGCAGCCGCCCAGGTTCACGCGATTCACTCGGTGCGTGAGGCGGACGTGCTGGTGCTGGTTCAAGCTGCGAACGCCTTGGCCGCGTCGCCGGTGCTGCCGCGGCCGCCGGACCTTGCCGTCACGACCAAATCCGACCTCGCCCCCGGCGACGTCTCGGCCCGCACGGGCGACAACATCGACTGGCTGCGCGAGCGATTGGACTCCCTCGCCTTCGGCCGTCACGGCGGCGATCGCCTGGCGTTGACGACCCGGCACCTCGCCGCCCTTGCCGACACGCGAACGGCGTTGACCTCGGCCCTCGACGTGATCGACGGGCCGCCGGAACTGCTCGCGTTCGAGCTGCGAATCGCGCTCGATCACCTTGGCGGCATTCTGGGCACGGTGGCCCCGGACGACCTGCTGGCTCGCATCTTCTCGACCTTTTGCGTCGGCAAGTGACCGCTGTCGCTTGCAACATCCCCGCTTCCGGCGAATGCTGCCCCCGGGACGCCGCGCAACGTTCGCCGTGGCCGATGACCGACACAATCACCTCACAGACCCGGAGAATCGAATGAAGACTTCCCTTACCAAGCGGCTGCGTTACGCCGCGGCGGGCGCCGCCCTCGCCGCGGCAACTTGGAGCGTTCCCGTGTTTGCCGCCGACGCGAGCGATGCGCCGCTGGCCGACCGCGTGCCGAGCGGGGCGATCCTGTACGCCGGCTGGGCGGGCACCGACGCAGCCGGCGAGGCGATGGACGGCACCCACGCCGAGGCGGTGCTGTCGGCGTCGAACCTGCCGGAGCTGTTCGAGGAGTACCTTCCCCGCGCCGCGGCCGCCCTGGCCCGCCAGAGCGGCGACCGCGACGCCGAGGCCATGACGCGCACGATCACCGACCTCGCCCAGATGGCCTGGCGGCACCCGACGGTCATCGCGTTCGGCGGCGTCGACTGGAACTCGCCGGTCGTCGACGGCGACCCGCTGCCGCGCATCATGATCGTCTGCAACGCCGCCGACGAGGCGCCGCAACTGCGTGCGAGCGTGAACGAGCTCTTCCGCCGCATGGGTCAGCCGGAGCTGGCGTTCGTCGTCAGCGAGCAACAGGGGCACGTGTATCTCGCCATCGGCTACAGCGAGATGGACATGGCCCAGCTCACGCAGGAGGGGGCCCGCGGCGCGTTGGCGACCGGCGACTTCGCCCAGGTCGCAACGCCGACGTTCGAGTCGCTCGACGGCGCACCGCTGTTCGTGGGCTACCTGAACATGCCGGCGTTGGTCGAGGTCGTGCAGCAGGGGATGGAGCGCGACGAGGGCGCCGAGGCCGTCGCCGAGTTCCGCGAGGGGTTCAACGCGCTGGGCCTCAACGGCGTCGGGCGGCTCGTCGTCGCCAGCGGGTTCGTCGGCGAGAGCTTCGAGACCGCCGCGATGCTCGAGCTCTCGCCCGACCGCCAGGGCCTGACGCGCCTGCTCCCCCCGAGCGGCGCCGGCCTCGACGCGGCGACGCTCGCGGCCATCCCCGGCGATGCGAGCCTCGCCGCGGCGGGCCGGCTCGAGCTCGACCAGCTCGTCGACGTCGCCCGCAGCCTCGTCACGCGCTTTGACCCCGACAACGCCCAGCAGTTCGAGCAGGCCGTCGGCTTCGTCGGCCAGCTCGTTGGCACCGACCTAGAGCGCAACCTGCTCGACCAGTTCGGGCCGACGTGGGCGGCCTTCACCAGCCCGCGAATCGGCGGCGACCTGTCCAGCGGCGTGGTCGTCAACGCGCCCAAGGATCGCGACCTGCTCCGCCGCGGCATGGCGAGCATGTCGATCAACCTCAGCTCCGTCGGCACGGAGGCGCTGGCCGAGGAAACCGATGGCAACGGGCGCATCCCCGGCCGAAGCGTCGAGGTCGACGGCACCTGGCTGCACGTGCTGAACGCGCCGCTGATCGCCCCGACGTGGACGGTCGATGAGGAGCGTCTTTACCTCGGCTTCTACCCGCAGCACGTCGCGGCCGCCCGCATGATCGGCGGCGGGTTCGAAGAGTCGGACGCATGGGCGAGCATCCGCGAGATGGCCGACGGCAACGAGCCCGTCGGCTTCACCTACGCCAACCTGCCCGAGACGGCCCGGTCGTCATACGGCCAGGTGCTGGCGCTGATGCAGCTCGCGACCGGCGCGGCCGACACGTTCGGCGGCAACATCCGCCTGGAGCCGCCGACGATCGTTCTGCCGCCGCTGCCGACGTTGATGGAGCACCTGACGCCGTCGATGAGCGTGAGCTGGGTCGATGATGACGGCATCCACTTCCGCGGCCGCGAGCCGTTCCCGCTGAGCAACCTCCTCAGCGGCACCGGCGGCGGCGCCGTCGCGGCCGTGCCGGCGATGATGGGCGTGTTCGTCCCGGCGCTCGGCGAGGCCCGCGAGGCGGCGCGGAAGGTCCAGAGCGCCTCGAACATGCGGCAGTTCGGCATGGGTCTGCACATGTACGCCGATGAACATGACCTCCGTTTCCCCGCAACGCTCGACGCGCTGCTTGACGAAGACTACGGCCTGACACGCGAGCTCTTCGACAACCCGCGCAGCGACGATGGTGTCGCGCTGGAACTTGCCGCCGATCCCGAATTGGAGGAAGCGCCCAGCAACATCAGCCGCACCGGCAGCTACCTCTACGCCGGAGGCGATCTGCATCTCTTGGACCTTCGCGACGCGGGCCAGGTCGCCATTGCGTGGGAGGATCCCGACTTTTTCTACGACGGCATCAACGTCCTCTATGCCGACGGCCACGTCGAGTTCGTGGAGTTCCCGCGGGCGTACGACCTGATCGACCGCTCGGTCGCCTCGCTCGACGAGGCGCGGAAGGATTAGCCGCTACGGTGGGGCCGTCATGTACGGCAGCCACCTTTCGATCGCCGGCGGAATGCACAAGGCCGTCGCCAGCGCCAGGGAACTGGGGCTGGCGACGGTTCAAGTTTTTACTAAAAATCAGCAACAATGGCGCGTCCCGCCGCTGGACCCGGCGGCCGTCGAGCAGTGGCGGGAGGCGTGCGACGATGCGGGCTTCGACCAGACCGTCAGCCACGACAGCTACCTCATTAACCTCGCCTCACCCGACGCGGAACTGCGGAAGAAGTCGATCGACCTGTTCGTCGAGGAGGTTCGCCGCTGCGATGTGCTGGACATCCCCTACCTCGTGATGCACCCCGGCGCGCACATGGGCGACGGCGAGGCGAAGGGCGTCGCTCGCATCGCCAAGTCACTCGACGCGGCCTTCAAGACACTGAAAAACAGTCAGACGACCGTCTGCCTCGAAAGTACGGCCGGGCAGGGGACGACGCTCGGCCATCGGCTGGAGCATTTGGCGGAGATCATCGGCGCGAGCGACAACAAGGACCGGCTTGGCGTTTGCCTCGACACGGCGCACCTGTTCGCCGCCGGCTACGACTTTCGCGGCCGCAAGTACGGGGTGTTCAAGCGCGAGCTCGACGCAACGGTCGGCCTCGATCGCGTGAAGGTCTGGCACCTCAACGACAGCAAGAAGGACCTCGGCAGCCGCGTCGACCGCCACGACCACATCGGCCTGGGCACGATCGGCGACGAGGGCTTTCGGCCGATCGTGAGGGACAAGCTTTGGCGAAAGATCCCGAAGATCCTCGAAACGCCCAAGCCCAAGCGCGACGACGGCCAGGCGTGGGACGCGATCAACGTCGAGCGGCTGCGGTCGCTGGCGAAGCGGTGAGGCGTGGTAGACTGGCGCGCATGGTGGCCGACCATGACATCGCGCCGGCGAATTCATCCCGGCAACGGTGGCGAGTTGTCGGTGTTTGGATCGCCTCGGCGGCGTCGCTGATTTGCTTGGTGGGCTACGTCTTCACCTTGTCGAGCGGTTTGTTCGTCGAGTTTCCGGCGAAGCGTGGGTTCTTCGTGCTCGCCGAGGGTGTCGCCTACGTGTCGTGGCATCGCACGCGGTTCATCGACACGGGACCAGATCGGCAGGCGGCCTACGACTGGGTCAACAACGAGTCGTCCAACGTCGACGCCGTCGCCAAGCTCGACCGACGCCCGCCACCGCCGGGCAAGATTGTCTGGGGAGACGACTTGGCCGGAACACGCAAGTGGTTCCAATCGCTGGATGCCTTTGTCGTTCACGTGCAACCGGGCTGGGTGTCCGGCGGAATCGGCGGTGGCTCCAATGTCGAGCGGCCGTTCGTCTGGCAGTCGACCGACCGCCGCGACCTCGGCCTCCCGCTCCTTCCGACGGGGCTATTGCTGCTGATTCCGCTTGCCGTTTGGCTTGTGAGACGCCATCGCGATCAGGCCGGATACTGCCATGCTTGCGGCTACGACCTTCGCGCTACGACCGGGCGGTGTCCCGAGTGCGGTGGCGACAAGGTCGAGTCGCCACGACGGCCTAAGCGTCTGCGCGCCGCTTTCGGCTTCGCGTGCCTCATCCTGATCGGATTTCTCATCGCCGATCTTGCGCGACCGACCGCGGAGGGCCGAGGCTACCTTCGGCTGAGCTACACGGAGCGGCACGAACACCCGGACGGCACCGACCACACGATGGCCGGCCTGGCCATGGGAACCATAAACGGCAACGCGATGCTTGTCGCTGCGCGAAATGACGTCGTGGCACGACGTACGGTGCGGACGATCGAAGATGTCGCCAGGTTGGGCCAGCCAAGACTGCGGGGGTCGTTTCAGATGCCGCCGGCTTATCAGCGCGTCGATAGGGATACGGGCTCGTCCTTTGCAAAGCGCCCGTGGCACATCGTCCGCGTGTCGCTGCTGGTGGCACTCGGTCTGGCGTCCGCCGTCGCCGCCTGGTGCTTGCTGCCGGCGCTTCGCTATCGAGGCCACTGGCGACGACTGCGCCGTCAGGCGGTCGCGGGGCGAGGTGCTTGATCGGCGGCCGCGCCGTGCGGTCGCTCGCCGCCTCTGGTATGACATGCCCGTGCGGATCCTCTACCTCGACCTCGACGCCCTCACGCCCTCGCACCTGTCGTGCTACGGCTACTGCCGCGAGACGTCGCCGGCGATTGACGCCATCGCCGCCGAGGGCGTGCGGTTTACGAATGTCTACGCGGCCGATGCGCCGTGCCTGCCGAGTCGCACGGGGTTGTACAGCGGGCGCTTTGGCATCCAGAGCGGCGTCGTCGGGCACGGCGGGCGGGCGGCGCAGCCGAAGATCCAGCCGCTCGCGGTGCGCGGCTTTCGCGACCTTTTCGACGAGCAGGGCCTGGCCCGCCAACTGCAAAAGTCGGGCATGCACACGGCGATGATCAGCCCGTTCGGCCAACGCCACGCGGCCCACTGGTTCTACGCGGGCTTCAACGAAATCCACAACACCGGCAAGGGCGGGCAGGAGATCGTCGCCGAGGTCCAGCCGCACGTCGACCGCTGGCTCGGCCAACACGCGGCCGACGACAACTGGTTCCTGCACGTCAACTACTGGGACATCCACACGCCGTACCGCACGCCGATGGACTATGGCGAGCCCTTTGCGGACGCGCCGATTCCCGACTGGTACACCGACGACCTGATCGCCCGCCACGCGACCAAAGGCGGGCCGCACTCGTCGCACGATTTGGGCATGTACCGCGGCGGCGTCGGGTTCGGCAAGCCCAGCCAGTACCCGCGCGTGCCCGAGACGGCAACCGACCGCGACTCGCTCATCAAGTGGCTCAACGGCTACGACACCGCCATCCGCTACGTCGATGATGCGATCGCGCGGATCGTGCAACACCTGAAGGATGCCGGCGTGTACGACGAGACGGCCATCATCATCAGCGCCGATCACGGCGAAAATCACGGGGAACTGGGCATCTACGGCGAGCACGGCACGGCCGACCACGCGACGTGCAACATCCCGATGATCGTCAAGTGGCCCGGCGGGGCGAGCGGCGCCGTGTGCGACGGCTTGCACTACCATCTCGATTTGGGGCCGACCTACTGCGATCTGCTCAGCCTCGACAAGCCGCCGATCTGGGACGGCCAAAGCTTCGCCGATGCGGTGCGCTCCGGCAAAGGGCCGGGGCACGACCAGCTTGTCGTCAGTCAATGTTGCCACGTTTGCCAGCGTTCGGTGCGGTGGGACATCGGCGACCGGCGGTGGCTCTACATGCGAACCTACCACGACGGCTACCACCTGTTCCCCGACCACATGCTCTATGACCTCGCGACCGACCCGCACGAGCAGCACGACTTGGCGGCGGAGCATCCGGCGGTCGTCGCGGAAGGGGCCAAACGATTGAGCGACTGGCACGCCGAGCAGATGGCAAAGGTGGCCAACACGTATCCGGACGACCCGGTCGACCCGATGCAGGACGTCCTCGCCGACGGGGGTCCATTCCACGCGCAGAAAAACGGTCCCGGCCAGCCGCAGGATTGGCCCGCCTACCTACAACGCCTGCGCGACACGGGGCGCGGCGATCACGCGGACGGGCTCGTGGCAAAGTACGGAGAGTCCTGAGGTTTTGTCATGTCCTACCGGCCCAACATCCTTTGGTTCAGCCTCGAAGACACCTCGCCGCGCTTTGGCTGCTACGGCGACCGGGTCGCGCAGAAGCACAACGTGACGCCGCACCTCGACGCGCTCGCGTCGCACGGGCGGGTCTACACGCAGGCCTTCAGTACGGCACCGGTCTGCGCGCCAAGCCGCTTCTCGATTATCACCGGGCAGTACGCCCACGCGGCCGGCGGGCTGCACATGCGCACGACGCACGACAACGCGATTGCCCCCGTGCCGCCCGTGCCGTACGAGGCCGTGCCGCCCGTTGGCGTGAAGTGCTTTACCGAATACCTCCGCCACGCGGGGTACTTTTGCACGAACGACCACAAGACCGACTACCAGTTCGCCCCGCCGCGGACCGCTTGGGATCGCTGTTGGCCCGGCGCCCACTGGCGCGACCGGCCCGACCCGAAGCAGCCGTTCTTTGCCGTAATCAACCCGACGCGCACGCACGAGAGCGGCCAGTGGGCGGACCGGGGCGATCCCGTCACGCCGCCGGCCGACGTGGAGGTTCCGCCGTGGCTGGTCGACGGGCCCGAGACGCGCCGGGCGATCGCGCGGCAGTACGACAACATCGGCCGGAGTGACGCCGAACTCGGCTCGCTGCTGGCCCAACTCGATGAGGACGGCCTGGCCGACGACACGGTCGTCTTCGTCTGGAGCGACCACGGCGAGGGCCTGCCGCGCAGCAAGCGTTGGCCGCTGGACTCGGGCACGCGCATCCCGCTGATCGTCGCGGCCGGGGCAAACGTGCGGAAGAACCTGCCCGATCTGCTCGGCGATGGTGAGACGAGCGACGACGTGCAGTCGCTGATCGACTTGGCGCCAACCGTGCTGAGCCTGTGCGGCGTCGAACGCCCGGCGCACCTGCACGGCCGGCCGTTCATCGGGCCGGGCGCCCGGCCGCGCGAACACGCCATCGCCACGCGTGACCGGTACGACGAGGCCTATGACAAGGTCCGCAGCCTTCGCGACGCCCGCTACCGCTACGTTCGCAACGACCTGCCCGACCAGTCGCGAATGCTGTGGATTCCCTACAGCTTCAAGCACCCGGCGATGGGGGAACTCCTCCGGGCGCGACGCGACGGCTCGCTGACGGCGGCGCAGGACTACCTGTTCGCCCCGACGCGGCCGGTGGAGGAGCTGTACGACACGCAAGCCTATCCGCTCGAGACGACGAACCTCGCGGCCGATCCGGCGCATGCGGACGCGCTCGCGCGGCTTCGCGAGGCGTTGATCGCGGCGCTGCGCGAGCATGGCGACTTGGGGGAGGAGCCGGAGGCGCAGATGGTCGAGCGGTTCTGGCCCGGCAAATCGGCCGGGGCCGCCCAGCCGCGCACGGCGCGGCCGGTCGTGCTGCCGATGGCGGAGGACTGGCCGCTCGGTCGGCCGTTCGTTCCGCAGCCACCGGTGGACCTTGAGTTGCGGTTGGCGGAACCGGCCGAGCTGATGCTCCACTGCCCGACGCAGGGGGCGAGCATCGCGTACACGTTCGAGGCCGGCCCCGCCGACGCCGTCGCCTGGCAGGTGTACGGCGGGCCGGTGCCACTGCCGACCGGCCCCGGCCGCCTCCGCGTCCGCGCCCACCGCATCGGCCACCGCGAAAGCGAGGAGGTCGCGGTGGCGTTTCAAGTCACGGCGGCGGACCCGCCTCGTTGAACTTGACGGCGTCCGCATCATTCGGATGGCGGCCGGCGCGGGGATTGACTGCGCTTCCGGCGGGGGCGAGAACCGGACCGGCCCGCAGCGGGTCGTGCGTCTCGCGCATCCAGCGGTCCAGTCGGTCGCGAAGCTCGGCCAGCACATCGGCGTTCGCCGGGTCGGCCGCGACGTTGCACGCCTCGTTCGGGTCGAACGTCAGGTCGTACAACGCTTCGCGTGGCTCCTCCCGGTCGGCCCAGCCGCGGGCGAGAAGCAGGTCTTTGCTTAACGAGGGATCGCAGTTGGGCAGCACCGGCGTCGCGTGCTCGAGGTCGAACCGCCGCACGTACCGCCAGCGCGGCGTGCGGATGGATCGCTTGGGCTCGTACGCGGCGTGATACGTTACCTCGCTGAAGGTCGCCTCGTGCAGCGCATCGGGCGCGTCGGGGTCGAGCGTGCCGTCCACCAGCGGCAGCAGGCTCTTGCCGCGCAGCCAGGGCGGCGGGGCGATGTCGCAGGCGTCGCAGATCGTCGGGAAGACGTCGAGGTGATCGACCATCGCATTCACCGCCGCCCCGCCGCGCAGCGGCGAATCAGCCGGGCCGCGCATCGCCAACAGCACGCCGGTGCCGTGATCGTTCAAGTTGCACTTCATCTGCGGAAAGGCGATGCCGTGATCGGTCGTGATGATCACGAGCGTGTTCTCAGCGTGGCCGGCGTCTTCGAGCGCCGTCAGCACCTCGCCGTAGAACGCGTCCAGCCGCTCGACCGCCACCGCGAAATCGGCGTAGTCGATCCGAACCTCCCGCTCGTCCGGCAGCGGGGCGGGAACGCGAACGTGACGCGGATCGCCGGCGGGGGAGCGGGGGCCGTTGTGCCACTGAATCTCCTTGCCGCTGGTCCGGTGCGTGGTCGTCAGGCCGACTTCGAGGTAGAACGGCCCGGCGTCCGCGGGCCGCTCGCGCAGCCAGTTGGCGGCGGCGGTGGTCCCCTCGTCGTTTGCGTGGGCCTTATCGAGCCGCTGGTCGTAGCCGATGCGCTCGTGGCCGTCCTTCCAGTTGGCAACGTGTTGAAAACCCGCGAGAACCGCGTGAAACCTGCTGGCCTTCAGCGTCGCGACAAGGTGCTGGCCGTAGTCGTGCAACGCGAAGCCGCGGTGGCACAGACCGAGCATGCCGTTCTCGTGGGGCGGCATGCCGGTCAGCAGCGCCGCCCGGCTCGGCGAACACGTCGGGGCGACACAGAACGCTTGGCGAAAAAGCACGCCCTCCTTAGCGAAGCGAGCGAAGTGCGGCGTATTCAAAGCGTGGCCGTACGGCGAGACGTGCCGGCCGGTGTCGTGGCTGTTGAGATAGACGATGTTCGGCGGCCGAGGCATGTCGGCAACTTACCGGCAGACGGGAACGGCTTGCGAACCGCCAAGGCCGGCCGCTACGGTGGGCAAGGCGACCGCACGGACGTGGCCGCCCGAAACGGGTGAGGGCTCGCTTCGAACACGTCGGCACCTCAGGCGTACCGGCGGCAGGTACCCGCCTTGTGGGAAGCGTCCGGCCGAGTTGGCCGCGTCGCATCCGCAGGCCGGTTGATCGCTTGCGGGGGACGGACCGATATAGGAAGGACTCAAGGATGATGTTGCTTTCCGCCTCCCGAACGATGTCCCGCGCCGCGTTAGCACGCTTGGCTGCGCCTGGCCTGATACTGTCGCTCGCGGCTGTGTTGGCCGTCGCCGCAGGCTGCGAGCCGAAGTCTCGCTTCGCCAGCGGCTCCGCCGACCCGCTGGGCGCGCAAATCAATCGTGGCCATTTCCCCCCGTCCTCCAGCGACGTCACCGGCGCCGACAAAGCCCCCGCCGCGGCGACGGGCACGGCTGCGGTCCCGAGGCTCGAACGCCGCACCACCGTGGCCGGCCTGCGCGTGCCCGCCGCGTGGGTCCCGCGCTACCGCGAGCGGCCGTGGCAGTACATCGTGATCCACCATTCGGCCACCCACGGCGGCGGGGCGGCCGAGTTCGACAAGGGCCACCGCGCCAACGGCTGGGACGAATTGGGCTACCACTTCGTCATCGGCAACGGCACCGACACGCCCAGCGGCACCGTCGAGGTTGGCACGCGCTGGCCCAAGCAGAAGCACGGTGCCCACGCCAAAACGCCCGACAACCGCTTCAACGACTACGGCATCGGCGTCTGCCTCGTCGGCCACTTCGACAACGAGCGGCCCTCGGCCGAGCAACTGCAATCGCTCGCGACGCTGGTGGCGTTCCTGATGCACCGCTACGACATCCCCGCCAATCGCGTGATCGGCCACGGCGACACGAAGCCAACCGCCTGCCCCGGCCGGGCGCTCTACGCGCAGCTTCCCGCCGTCCGCCGCGTCGCCGCCAACGCCGTCGCCCGCGGCGTGTTCGACTCCACCAACGCGGGCGGACCGCATTACGCCGTCTCCCGGTAGATGCTCGGCAGGAACCGGCATGGCCCCTTGCCGTCGACCCACCGGCGGCTATTATCCTCGCCCGCCACCACCCACCCCGAGGATCGGCGAGATTGGACCGGGATGTAGCTCAGTTTGGCAGAGCGCTGTGTTCGGGACGCAGAGGTCGCAGGTTCGAATCCTGTCATCCCGATTTTTGACGAGTTCAAGCCCTTCGATGAGCACATCGAAGGGCTTTCTCATCGTGGGGACAAGACTTGCGCCATCGAGACGAAAGTTCAAACAGATGAGGTCAAGGACCGTGCGCTTTGCGGCGAAATCGGCCGTAAGCCACCGCTCCTGCAGATTTTGCAAGAGTTCAAACAGTTCGAGCGCGTGCTCACCCTTCTCGTCGTGTCCACGGCTGGCCGCTTCGATTTGAAGTTCGACACGACTCTGCCGGTCGCGCAGCTCCTGATCCTTCTTAGCGAAGGTGCTCGTCTCGATCTCGTCGTTGAGGCGGAGGTTGAGTAATTGGTCACGCTGAGTGCGAAGACGGGGCAGTTGACGCTGCAGGTCCTCGGCGTGAGCGCGGTCTTCGTCCTGCGTGTTGCGGACCATCTGCCGGATGCGTGACGCAAACCAATCGCGCACGTCATCCGGTTGGCGGATATGGCCGAACAGGTCGAGCACCTGCGCATCGAGGTCCGCCTCGCGCAGGCGAAGACGCGGGTGTCCGGGCTGCGTGTTTTTGTGCAGCGGTAGTAAACGTACTCGCGACCCGTCTTCTTCTTGATGATCCGCTCGCCGGCGATGACGTGGCCGCAATGCCCGCAGGTGATGAGTTCGCCCGCGTAGATGAGTTCGTGGTGCTTGTAAGTGCGGCCGCTGCGCGGTGCATAGAGCAGCTTGCACTTTCACCTGCCGTACCCGCAGCTCTGGATGAAGGCGAGGCAGTCGGCCGGCGTCAACGCGTCCAGCGCCAGCGCGTCCAGCGCCAGCGCGTCCAACGCCGCCCCGACCGCCTCGTACAACGCCTCAACCGCCTCCTCCACGCCCGCCACCTTGTGGACAACCACGTTGCCTGGCGACAGCGCCGGGGCGAGGCGGTCCCTCACCCAGTCGAGGAAGACCTCGCCGTCGACCGCCCCCGGCCCCACCAGCGACGCCTTGATGCTTCGCGCACCACGCCTGAGGCCCGGATGGCGGCGAGGGTTCAGGGCTGCCCTCGCGCCGCAGGGCCTCGACGTCGCCGCGGGTCAGGCGTTGGGTCAGGCGTTGGGGCAGGCCGGGGTTGCCGCCCCGGCGGGGTTCGAGCTCGCCCTGGGCGTGGCGCCGCCGCCCGTCGCGGACAGTGCGGGGGTCGACGCCAAAGCGTCGGCCGACCTCGGCCAGCGTGCCTTTGGCCGCGACCACTCTGTGCCGCAGGCCCATCGAGTAGGTGCTCATCGCCGGCAGCATGGCAACGGGCAGGTGAAAGCACAAGCTGGTCTAACATAGACGTTACTATGATGCTGGGTGCCACTTGAACTCGCTCTAGCGGCTAATCGCTCGCCTCCTCTTCCGCCTCCATCGCGGGGATGGTTTCTTGCTCGGGCGAATCGCGCAGGGTGCGCTTCTTCTCGTACTGCCGGGCGGCGTAGGAGTGCAGCGTGTCACGCAGGTAGAGCGGCGGCTCGGCGAGGTCGGGGCTGTAGCCGACGCCGAGGCTTTCGAGCGACTGCTCGAGAATGCGGGCTGCCATCGCCGCAGCCACGCGGCCGCCGTGGTAGCCCAGCTCCTTCTTCGGCTCGTTCACCGCCACCGCGATGACCAGCCGCGGCGCCTCGTATGGTCCGCCGCCGACAAAGCTGGCGAAATACTTCTCGTCGCTTTGCTGGCCGCCGACACTCTTGTGGGCCGTGCCGGTTTTGCCGAACAGATCGTACTTATCGCTGCGGAACTCGCGGGCCGTGCCGCGTACGAACACGTCGGCAAGGATGCGGCGCATGGTCGCCGCCGTCTCGGGCCGCACGGCCTCGGGGTGGATCGCCGGGCGCACGTCGGTCTGGAACTCCCCCTCGGGCGACACGTACCCGGCCACCAGGCGCGGCTCGACGAGCGTGCCGTCGGTCGCGATTGCCGCCATCGCCCGGGCGAGCTGGATCGGCGTCACCATCATCGCGTAGCCGAAGCTGATGCTGCCCTGCGTGTACTTGTCGGGCGGGTTGCGGTAGATCAGCCCGGCGTTCTCGCCGTCGAGGTCGATGCCCGTCTTGCTGGCGAAGCCGAAGCGCCGGTAGAGGTCGGCCGTCTGCCCGTAGCTCATGCGATCGGCAACGGTGTGCATAATGATGTTGCTCGACTTGACGATCGCATCCCAGCTCGTGAGCTTCGGGTACGGGTAGTCGTCGCGCACGAGCCGGCCGACGGGCATCCGCTTAGCGCCGTGCAGCTCGAACACCTCATCGACCGTTGTGGCGCCCTCTTCGAGAAAGCCGGCCATGAGGAACGGCTTCATCACGCTGCCGGCCTCGTACGGGTCGACGATGGCCCGGTTGCGCCGGGCGGCGTCGGTGGAGTCGGCCAGGAACTGCGGGAAGAACGTCGGGTAGTTCGCCAACGCCAGGATCTCGCCGGTGTGCGGGTCCATCACCACCACGCACCCGCCCTCGGCCTGGTACGCGCGGCAGGTGGCGGCGAGCTGTTCCTCGGCGATCATCTGAAGCTGCGCGTCGATCGTAAGGACGACGTTGGCTCCGTGCCGCGGCGGCTGGTAGCCGTCGCGCGGCGTCTCGATGCTGCGCCGGCGCTTGTCGCGGCGGGACATCACGTGCCCGCCCACGCCGCTGAGCGCCTGGTTCTGGCGGCGCTCGATCCCTTCGAGGCCGATGTCGTCGCGACCGACCGCCCCCAGCACGTGGGCCCCGAGCTGGCCCATCGGGTAGAGGCGGCGCGGCTCGGGCTCCGTGCCCAAACCGCGCAGTTCGAGGTCACCCGCGAGTCGGGCGAGGTCGTCGGCTTCCTCGTCGCTCAGGCCGCGCGCGAGCTGGACGTATCGCTTCTTCGGATCGCGGCCGATCGCGAGGCTGACGGTGCCGGCGTCGGCGTGAATCCGCTCGGCCACGCGCTCGAGCGCAAGGTCGAAGTCCCACCAACTCAACCCATTCTTCTGCGCGCGCTTCTCGAACTCCGCGTGCATGAACTTTGGGTCGGCGTAGACGGCGCGGGTCTCGATCGTGCCGGCGAGCATCAGGCCGTTGCGATCGAAGATGCCCCCGCGGCGACTGGCAATGGGCTGCGTCGAGCGGTGCTGGCGGTCGGCTCGGTCGGCCATGCCGCTGGCGAAGGCCGTTTGCAGGTACGCCACCCGCCCGACGAGCGCGGCGATGCACAACCCGATCAGCGACAGCACGACCGCCATCCGGCGAGGCGAGGCGGGGGTAGGCGGGGTGGGCGGGGGGGCGGAGGGAGCGGGAAGGTTCAGGTCGTCCATAAGGCAATTCCTGCGCAGACCGCCGGCGGGGGCGTCTCATAACTTGCATCGGCCCGATGACCGATTACCCGACACCGCCCAAGCCCACGCCCGTCGACCCGCTTGCCGAACCGCCGGCGGTGCAGCCTGAGATGCCGCCGCCGCGCTCGCCACCCCCGCCGTCGGCCGCAGTTCCTCCTGCGCCTCCGCCCGCCCCTCCCATCCCCGCCCCCGCTGGCCGACCGACGGCCGAACAGGTGCAGGCGCAAATCCAGGAGGCCCTCGTCGAGGGCGAGCTACGCCTGCGCCAGTGGCTGGACTCGCCGCAGGGCCGCGACGTGGTGCAAAAGGCGAAGGTCGCCGTGCCCGTGGCCGCCGTCGGCGTGGCCGGGCTTGCCGCCGCTTGGCTCTGGTCGCGCAAGGCCAGGCGAACGCATCGGCAGGCACGCCAGTGGGACAACGTTCGCCGGACCTTCCGCCCCATGAATGAGGAAGGGCGGCCGTCGCTCGACTACCTTCGCGAAACCCTGCTCGGCATGGACGCCGGCGCCGTCGAGACGCTGCTGGGCCCGCCGACGTCGGTCGCGCTCGAAGGGTTGATTTGGCAGTACCGCCTGGATGCCGACGTGGGCGACCACAGCCCCGACCCGGCCGCGATCGAGCTTGCCTTCAACGACGCCGGCGAGGTCGGCGAAGTCACCTTTTTGATGCGACCGGAGACCACGTAATGCTGTTGCCCACCCTGATCCTGGCCGCCGCCCTCGTCGCTCCGGCGGTGCAACCCGGCGACAAGTTGAACGCCCCGCAGCGGCAGGAGGCGATCGAGCGGCTCGAGTCCGAGGCCGATTCCGATGCCGAGGCGAAGCGGTCAATGGCGACGCGGGTCGCCGACTTCCTCGGCGACGGTTGGCGATCGGCCGAGAAGTTGCGGCTCGTCGCGGACCTGCCCGAGAGCGAGGTCGGGGAGGGCTACCGGGCGATGCTCGACCGACTGCGCTTCCAGCCGATCATCGAGGCGAACACGCCGCCCGATTGGCCGGCGCCCACGGTGGTCGGGGAGATCGAGCTCAAGCGCTATCCCGCCCACCGCCTCGCCCGCACGACCGGCGGCGACGGCGGCGTGCGCGACAGCGGCATGTTCTTCCAGCTCTTCAACCATATCCAGGCGAAGGACATCCCGATGACCACGCCCGTCGAGATGACCGGCCGCGCCGCCGGCCTCTCGGGCGACGCCGCGACGATGGCCTTCCTCTACCCCGACGGCAAAACCGGTGAACCTGGCGCCGCCGGCGGGGCGGTCGAGGTGCTCGACATTCCCGCCGACACCTACGTCAGCCTCGGCGTGCGCGGCAACCTTCCCCGCGACCGTGCCACCGCCGCCGAGCAAATTCTGCGCGACTGGCTCACCGCCCACCCCTCCTTCGAGGCAACCGGCCCCGCCCGCACCCTCGGCTGGAACTCACCCATGGTCCTCGGCGCAATGCGTTACAGCGAAGTGCAAATCCCGGTCCGAACTCAGTAGGTAAGCCTTCGCGAGATGGAGGGCGTCGACAGTGAGGCCGGAACTCACTCGCCACGACGCCGCCGGACGTCGGCGTGATAGACGCCCGAAAGCGTCGAGTGCATCAGCAGATCACGCAATAGTGCTGGGTAGAGGACGCAGGCGTCGGACCAGCAGGCGGTCGGGCGGGTCGGTCGTGGCCGTGGATCATTGATCTCCGCCGGCTCGCTTTTGGCGGTGCGGTCCGGATGGCATGACCTGCTCCTCGCGACCACGCCAGACCCCGGCGACCGCACGCTGCTTCGCGTCGTGCTCGCAGAGGTCGAGGAAGTCGACGAGTTCGGCGAGCCGCAACGTCGCTCGTGCATCCTGAACTTCTGGTTGCACGACATGCGCGGACAACCGATCTCGTGGGCGCACGACGAGCCGCTGTTCGACCTGCTCCGCAAGGCAAACGAGTCGGAAGGCAAGGCGGGTGAGCCGGAAGGGATGGTCCAGCGATGAGCTGGTTCAGCTTTGGAGCAAAGGCCGAACCGCGTCCCGTCTCAGGGTCGGTGAAGCTGTTCGGCACGGCGCCGGCGTACGCCGACTACTTCGTGCTCGACGCGTCGCGCGGTGGCTCGGACTACGAGCGTGGCGCAGTACCGGCGATGGATTGGCTGTTCCCCCTGCACGACGGTGCACTGCCCGTCGCGCGGCCCTTCGGTTCAAATCGATACCACGCACCGCCCTGGCCATGGTGACGGTGTCGAGCCGAGACTGCGTCGGCCGAAGCTTCCGACTCTGCGCCTGCGCCCAACTGCCGGACGCGGCCAGCGATGCATCGCCCGCAACTTGGGGCATCTTCGGGCCGCTGTCATATTTGCTCTCGCGCGCTGCGGCGTGCGAGCAGCCGGACGAGCTGGCGCAGCGCGTGGCCGAGTGCCAGGTTCGACTTGCGAGCGGCAGCGGCCCGGTCTGGGGGGGCTCCCGCCGCGGTCGACTACGACGCCCGCGGGCGGTTCCTCGAAGCGCTCGAGGCGGGCGACTGCCTGAGCCGCGGGTCGGTCGCAGAGTTTGTTCAATTAATCGTCGCCGCTTCCTAGCGGGCTGCTGCAAAAGTCGATCTCGGCAGAAAATCGGCTTACGGATGACCTTGATCTCCTGCCGAGGGCGTCTCCAGATGCCGAAAAGCATCATCCGTCAGACACGCCGGGCCTGTTGCAGCAGCCTACTAGGCCAACGCGCATGTAGTTGCGTCGACACCCGCCGCCGCTAGGGTGCGACTGCCCGATGGAAGCTCGGCCCGAACGCTACCGATCGTCGAGCGCGGCATCGTCACCTTGGGCCATCGTCGCGCAGGCGGCCACGCGGCTGCGCGTGGTCTTCTCGCGGGTCGCCCGGCGGCTGGGGATGGGGGAGACGTCGTTCCTGATCCCGCTGGCTGTCCTCGTTGGCGTGCTGACAGCGTTGGCGGCGGTTGGGTTCCACGAGCTGATCCTGCTGATCCGCAACGGCATCTACCGGGCGGCCGGCGCCGAGTTCCTCTACGGCCGCGGCGCGTGGCTGCTGATTCTGATCCCGGCGCTGGGCGGGCTCGTCGTCGGCGTCGTCAGCCGGGTGCTGGCGGGGGAGAAGGAGGGGCACGGCGTGGTCGACGTGATGGAGAGCGTCGCCCGCACGCGCGGCTTCGTCCGGTTCCGCAGCGCGATCGAGAAAATCTTCACCAGCGCCGTCACGATCGGCACCGGCGGCAGCGCAGGGGCCGAGGGGCCGATCGTGCAAATTGGAGCCGCCATGAGCAGCGGCGTGGGGAGCGTCTTTCGGCTGGCGCGGCACGAAATGCCCGTGCTCGTCGGCTGCGGCTGCGCGGCGGGGATCAGCGCGATCTTCAACGCGCCCATCGGCGGGCTGCTCTTCACGCTGGAGGTGATCCTGCTCGACTTCAGCGCCCGCGCGATCACGCCCATCATCGTGGCGGCGGTGGTGGCGAACGTGACGATGCGGGCGATTGTCGGCTGGCTCTACGCGCAGGGGCTGGGCGAGGCGGCATACATCACGGTCTTCGCCGACCCGAGCATCGAGTTCGCCGGCGCCAGCCTGCTCGACTGGCCTCAGGTGCCGGGCTACGTGCTGCTCGGCCTCTGCTGTGGGCTGGTGGGCGCGGGCATGACGCGGCTGATGCAGGGCGGCGAGATCGTCTTTCGAAAGCTCATCACCGGACCAACCTGGGTGAAGGTGCTGCGGCCGGCGGCCGGCGGTTTGCTGCTCGGGCTGCTCGGCTTCGCCGCCGTGCTGCTGGCCGACGATGCCGTCGGCGGGGCGGACGGGCCCTTCCGTTTCGAGAACTACCCGATGCCCGCGTTCTACGGCGACGGCTACGGCATTATCGAAACGCTTCTCGATCCCTCGGCCGACTTCTTTAACCAGTACGCCAGCGGGCACCTGCTCCTGCTGCTCGTCGGCTTGGCCCTGGCGAAGCTGATGGCCACGGTCTTCACGCTCAGCAGCGGCGGCAGCGGCGGGGTCATCGCCCCCTCGCTCTTCCTAGGCGCGGTGATCGGCGGTTTCATCGGCGTGGCCATGCGGGCGACAGGCCTGTTCGACAACATCCAGCCGCACGCCTACACGCTCGTGGGCATGGCCGCCTTTCTCGCGGCCGTCGTCCACGCGCCGCTGGCGAGCCTGCTGATCCTCCTGGAGATCACCGCCGGCGCCGACCAGAACGACGCCGTCCTCCTGCCGGCCCTGCTGACCGTCGTCGTCGCCCTGGGCGTTAGCCGGCTCGTGAACAAGGACAGCATCTACACCAGTGCCCTGCGCCGGCGCGGCGTGCGACGCACCGGCGCCGACCCGGCGTTGCTGGGCCGCATGAGCGTTGAGCAGGTCAGCCTTGATCCGGCCGTCGTCATCGGCGCCGGCGACCCGTTCGAGCGCGTGATCGAATTGATGGACCGGTGGACGACGCGCGACTTCATCGTCCTCGACGACGCCGGGCGCTACGCGGGCTTCCTCGCTGCCGACGACGTCAACACGGCCCTGTTGACGCGCGAGGCGATGCCGCTGGTAGTCGTCGGCGAACTCATGCGCCGCGACGTGCCGCTGGTCAGCCACCAGGACGATCTGCAAAAGGTGTTCGACCTCTTCGCCCGCTTGGACGTGGGTCAACTGCCGGTCGGCCTGCCCGACCGCGACGGCGAGCTGCGCGGCCAAGTCATCGGCATGATCAGCCGCGCCGGCGTGATGCGCCGCTACCGGCAGGAACTGGACGAGTGACCCGAGATCGTCGGGTCCCGCCTAATCACAGAGCGGCCAAACACGTCGCGACATCACCGCGTGCCCGGATGCGGCCTTCGGCGTCGATGAGGACGGCGAAGGCGGGCGCCATCGGGGCGGCCTCGGGAACGGCGTACGCGTCGGCGACGCTCTTGTCCGGGTCGGCCAGCAACACCACGTCTCGCTCGATCGCCTCGGCCAGCGCGGTGAGCGTGGCGTCGGCTTGCGTCGTCGGGCGGACGGCGACGACGCGCACGTCGCGGCGACCCGCCAACGCATCTGCGGCGGTGGCGGGCGCGATGCCGAGGTTGCTGTGGTCGTCGAACACCAGCAGCACGGCCCCGTCGGCCGTGAGTTGCGACAGGGTGACGCGGCGATTGTCGCCATCCCGCAGCGAAAAGTCTGCGGCTTGGCCGATGTCGCCATGGTCCGCTCCGACGACCACGGCGGCCAGGCTGAGCACGAAGACGACCGTGGCCGCGCCCAGGGCCAAGGCGGCGGTAAGACGGGTTGGGCGGTCCGGCGACGCGGAGGCGGAGGCCGCCGGAGCGCCCAGTTGGTTCGCGGTCTTTTGCATTCGCATGTTCTCCCGTCGGCCCGTGCTCCCCAGCGGTGGGCTCGACGCCGCAAGGATACCCGAACTTCGCAAGCGAACAAGGGTTCCAACCGATTTCACCCAACCCTAAAGCGGGCAGTCGGACCCGATGTTCCCTCGCGCGGACCTGATGTTCCCTCAGGGGCGGTCGCCGACGCGCGATCCGCGGGGGGATTTGGTCGGGTGCGGGCGGCATCCTTAGGATTCGCCCCCGCGAATGGACCTGCGGCGAGGTGCCACGTCGTGCCACGTTGCCGCCCCTGCCGCGATCGGCCGGCCCCTTCACGACTCGCACCTTTATGGACGCCCCGGACGCCTCTTCCCCATCGACCCCGCCGCCCCGGCCGCGTGGGTTGGCCGATCGGGCGCCGGCGGCGGCGGGGCCGCCCGAGGGGCAGGAGCAGCCGTTGTTGCCCGATGTGGCCCAGAGCGCTCCCGGCGCCGTCGAGGCCTGCATCGACCGCTACGGCGGGGCGATCTGGAACCTGTCCCGCCGCCTCTGCCGCAACCGCACGGACGCCGAGGACGCCACGCAGGACGTTTTCGTAGAACTGTGGCGGCACGCGCAGCGGTTCGACGCCAACGCCGGCAGCGAGTGGACGTTCGTGCTGACGATCGCCCGCCGCCGCCTGATCGACCGGCTGCGGCGGACGGGCCGGCGGCGCGACATCGCGGTCGGCGAGGGGGGCGGCACACCGATCAACCGCCCGCAGGAGGTCGACCCCTCGGCCGGCCCGCTCGAAGCCGCCACCTTCCGCGAAGACGCCGGCGAGGCGACGGCCGCCCTTGATCAACTCACGGGCGATCAGGCGAAGGTGCTGCGTCTAAGCATCTTCGGCGAGATGAGTTATCCGGAGATCAGCGATTCGCTCGCCATGCCGCTCGGCACCGTCAAGACGCACGCGCGCCGCGGACTCATCAAGCTGCGGCAACTTCTCGATGCCGACGGCGAGGAGTCGGCCGATGATGCGGGTTAGCCGGAGGGATCGCTCGTCCAAAGGTCGCGTGGAAAATCCGATGTCAACTGCATCCGCGCCCGCCGGATGGCGAAATCCAGTTCGTGAGGACCGCCCGTCCCGCGGCGATGCGCCGCCCCGTTCGGGAGCCCAGGCGGAGTGCGGTCCAAAGGTGGATGTTCTGTGGGCGCCCCGGCCCTCGCGTGCCGCGGGCGACAATCGATTCGAAAAATAACGCGAAAGACACGTTCTGCGATTGGGTTTGGGTAAGTTGTGTCTCGCCCGTTTCAGTCACTTCACGCCGTTTCAGTCACTCTCAACAAGGTTGCCGTGAATTCCCGTTCCTCCCAGCAAAGCCTCCACGCGTCGCTCGCGGCGCCGGTGCGCCTGCAGGAGTTGCTGGCGGACCGCGTGATGCTGGGCGCCGACGAGATGGACGCCGCCGACCGCGCGGAGCTGGCGGATTTGGAGCGGCAGTTTCCCGCCGAGGCCGAGGCCGCCGAGATTGAGCTGGCCCGCACAGCAGAGGTGGGGCGGTCGGGCCGGCGCTACCTCGCCGCGGCCGCAGGGATTCCCGCGGTGTTGCCGTCGGCCTTGCGCGGCTCGATCGCCCGCGACGCGGATCTGGTCCTGGGCAGCGCCGCGAGCACCGTGGCCGGCACGTCGGCGGCGGCCGCGGGCGGATCGGGCGGCGCCGCAACAATCGCGGGTGGCGGGGCGACCGCCGCCAGTGGTGGTGCAGCGTTCTTCGCGCTGTCGTGGAAGGCCTTGGCTGTCACCGGCTGGATCGCGGCCGGGGCGGCCCTCATCAGCACGGGCATCATCACGCTTACCGCCCGCGAGATCAGCGACGCCCAGCTCGACGCGATCGCCAGCAACCCTAACCGCGGGTTGGCCATCTCGGAATCGGGGCTCCGGGTGAGCTATCACGTCGCGAAGGATCCCGACGCCGTTGTCGTGGAGATTGCCGGCGAAGACGGCAACGCCGGCCGGTTCATCTGGTCCGATCGTTTGCAAAGTGGCCTGCTCCAAGCCGAGCGGCTCGACGCCGCGGGCGACGGGGCCCGCTACCAAGTCTGGATCATCGACGCCGACCGCCCCGCGAGTGCCAATCGCGTCGACGGCGGGCTATTCGACGTCACGCCCGAGCAGGGCATCGATACCGTGGCTGTTCGCCCGAACCTGCCCGTCGGCCGCGTCGGTGGGATTCTCGTGACGCGCGTCCCCGCCAGCGGCAGCGTCTACGCGACCGACGATACGCCTGTGATCCTGCGCGGCGCGCGGTAGCTCACCGCGCCGTCGTCGCCCGGCCCGCCTAGCATGCCCGCCCGCGACGACGGTCGGCCTCGTTCCCTCCGTCCCATCCTGACCCCGGCCCGCGTGCCCGAAACCACGCGGATCCCCGGCAACCGCACGTCAGCCGTCCTCGCCCCGCGCCGCGGAGGGGCAGAAGGCGCCGTGCCTGTTTTGCCGCGATCTCCTGATCGAGTCGCGAAAGGTGACTGATTCATGGCCCGCTACACCGGCCCGAAGGTTCGTCTCTCCCGTCGCGTCGGCGTGCCGATCGCCGACATCCCCAAGCACACGAGCAAGGAGCTCCAGCTCCCCGGCGTCCACGGCTACCGCGGGCGACGCTCGACCGAGTACGGCATCCGCCTGATCGAGAAGCAGAAGCTGCGCTACCACTACGGCGTGCTTGAAAAGCAGTTCCGTCTCACCCTCGACCAAGCCCGCCGCAGCAAGGGCAACACGGCGACGGTCTTCATCCAGTTGCTCGAGCGCCGCCTCGACAACGTCGTCCGCCGCATGGGCATCGCCCGCACGATCTGGGCGAGTCGGCAGATGGTCAACCACGGGCACATTCTGGTGAACGGCAAGAAGGTCGACATCCCCAGCTTCAGCGTCGAGCCGGGCATGGAGATCAGCGTGAAGGAGAAGGCCCGCCCGCTCGCCCGCGAGAACCTGGAGTCCCTTGCCGGCCACGACGTGCCGAGCTGGATCGACTTCAACCCGAACAACCTGCTCGCCAAGGTCCAGGCCCTGCCGGCCCCCGAGGACGTGCCGTTCGAGGTCAACATGAACCTGATTATCGAGTTCTACCGCTAAATCCGAAAGGATGAGGGCAGAAGGATGAAGGATGAACCCGAGCCGGAGGGAAACGTCCCTTCTGGCTCGGGTTCATCCTTCATCCTTCTGCCCTCATCCTTTCCGCACTACCTTCCGATCCCGAATCGCACCCGCGCCAGTTCGTCGCCGGTTTGCATCTCGACGCGCTCGACGCGCACGGTGCGGTTGTCGCTCGGGAACGGCTTGCCGTCGGCGTTGAGGAACGAGGCAAAGCGCAGCCGCTGGAGCTTGCCGCTCTCGAGGTCCTGCACGAGCGTCGAGTATTCGCCGTTCAGCCAGACGCGCACGCGGGGCCACTTGGTCTTGGAGAGGTTGAAGAGGTCGACCTGATCCTTGCCGTGACGGATCGTCGCGCGGGCGGCGGCGGTGCCGATCGTCGGCAACTCGCTCGGGAACGCCAGCGTCGCCAGCTCGGTCTCGACGTCCGCCGAGGCAAGGGTGGCCGTGCCGTCGATGGCGGAGATGACGTTCGAGTCGTCCTGCAACTCGTCGCCGGTGCGGACGTCGTCCCCGCTCTTGCAGCCGGCGCCGACCAGCAGCGCGACCACCAGGATCGCCACCGGCGGATACGCCTCCCACGCCATCGCGGCGACGGGGCGGGCGAACGGCGACAGACGGCGAGCGACGGGGAACAGAGACATGCCACTCTTATCGGACGCGGCACGCTCGACACTTGAGCGGTTAGGTTCGTTACCCATCGCCCAGCGCGGCGTCGACCCGTGGCGACTGCCACGGCTCCATGCCGACCAATCCCCTGCGAGCCTCCGGAGTGATGGCGACGCCCCACGCCTCGAAGTAAGGCCCAAGGTCGCGATCGACGGCCAAGCTCATCCGGCGGTAGAACTCGCTCCGCCGCTCGCGATCGGTTCGCGGGTTGATGTTCTCTTCCTCGTATTCGCGGAACACCTGCTCGAAGGGCTCCCAGCCGAAGTGCATGCGCAGATCCGCGTAGAAGCCCAGCGCCACGAAGGGGTCGGCCTTCCAGTTGGACTCCTCGCCCGCGGCCACGCGCTTCAGGTGGGCGTCGATTTTCTCCTTCGCGTCGACCAGCGCCCGCTTCGTCGCCTCCTCGGGCGGCAGGTCGCAGACGGTTTCGAGCACGTACATGCTGAACAGGTTGCACGTGACTTCCGTCAAGCCGCTCCACGTCCACGCCGGCTTCTGGTGGTTGTGGCCGAGCTCGTGGTAGAAGCCCCACGCCTCGATCGACCGCAGCCAATCGAGGTCGAGCTGCTTTTCGGCCATGTCCAGGTGGGTCATAATCGGGTAGCCCGCGTGCATGTAACCGGCGGAAATCTGCACGTCGTTCACGATCCGCATCGGGTACGGCCGATCGGGGTCGATGCCCGCCAACTTCGCGTTCGCGGCTTGGACGGCCTGCCAGTGCTCCATGATCGGCGTCGGGTCGTCGAGGTCGCGGACGGCCGACGAGGGGACGGTGAAGATCACCGAATCGCACGCCAACTCCGCCCACGGCCCCGGATTGTCACGCCGCGACCGCCACTGCTGCGGCGTGGTTTCGCCGAGGACGAACCAAGGCATCTTGGCCGCGCCCGTCACGCGGACGTCGGCTTCGCCAGTCGCCCCTTCGGGGACTTCCAGATAGATGATTCCGCCAAACGGACTCGTGAACTGCGACTGCCCATCCGCCAGCGGCCAGGTGCGCGAAATCTCCGGGAACCGCTGCCACGTCGGCTTGTGGTAGAGCCGATCGCTGTGGCTGCCGATGCGCAGCTTCGCCCCGTCCGGCAGACCGGTGGCGGAGATGGAGACGACCTCGCCCGGCACGGCGTACCAGTCGAGCGACCGCCATCGGGGAACGCCCAAATCGAGTTGCCGACTCGACACTTTGCCGCCAAAGCCGCCGTCGACGGTGCCGGGGAATGTCGTCGCCGTCGGGTCGGCCGGCGTGCCGTGCGGCGGGAGCGACTCGTACGCGAGTTGCCGCGCGACAGTCGCGACGCGGCCGAGCGCTTCCTTCCGCGCCTCGGGCCTCTGCGTTCCCGGCGGGACGATGCCGCTGACGTCGCCCGCGTCGAGCGATTGCAAGGCCTGGAAAACCCGGCCGTTGCGCGGCAGGTAGGGCACCGCCTGCCGCAAAGCTTCGCCGGCGGCGCGGAAGGCGGAATCTTCGGCGTCGGCCTCGCCCGTTAACAGGTCGAAGGCGGCAAGAGCGTTCGTGTGCGGCCCCGGCCGCACCACGGCGAGCGACGGGCCGGCGTCCGTCAAATCGCCCGCGACGGCCAGCCCAACGCTCGCCAGCGCCGCGTTCGCTTTGAACCCGTCGCGCAGCGGGCGACCGTGGATCTGCTCCCAGCCCCACCCCGTCGCTGCCGTCAGCCAGCTCCCGCCGTTATCGAGGAAGTTGACGATCGCCAGCACTTGGGCGTCGGTCGTCACACGCGAGGCGGGAAGTACGAGCACGTCGAGTTCGCCGAGCTTGGTCAGGTCGGAGCCGATGCGCCGCACCGGATCATTCCGACCGAGCCAGAGGACCGCGTTCTGGATCAACGTCTTCGTGTCGAACTCGTCTGCGGTCAGGTACCCGCCGTGGCCGAAGAGGACCACGCGCCCGCGGCCCGGCACGTCCGCCCAGGCGGCGATCAGGCGCGGGTCGTTCTCGCCGTGTTGCAGCAGCCCGCCGCTGTGCTCGCCGAAGGCGACGACGGTCCCAGGAATCCCCGGCCGAGCGACCGTCTCCACGCCGTCGAGCAGCTCGTCCACCGGCGTCGCCGCGCAAACCGCGACGCACCAGAAGACCATCAACGTCGCGAGGCGAAGGCGTGGCATGCGGGGGAGTATGCCGAATCCGTGGCCGAACTGTTAGCGGCTCTGGTGCCACTGCATCCTTGCAGTGTCTGCGTTCGACCACTGCAAGGATGCAGTGGCACCCAGCGAAAATTTGAGAATTGCGATAATCTCCCGCTGATGAACGACCAGCAACGCCAGCTCTGCGCCGACAACACCACGGACTTTTCCAACCTCCGCGCCCTGATCTTCAACACCACGCTGAAGTACAACGCCGGCGAGAGCCACACGCAACTGTTGCTCGACGTCGTCGGCGAGATGATGGAGAAGAACCGGGTGAACGTCGAGCACGTCCACCTGCGCAGCCACGACGTGCCGGCGGGCGTCTACAAGGACATGACCGAGAACGGGGCCAAGTCGGACGATTGGCCGAAGTTGTGGGAACAAGTCGACGCCGCCGATATCCTGGTGATCGGTACACCCCTTTGGCTAGGCGAGCAGAGTAGCGTCTGCCGCGTCCTCATCGAACGTCTCTACGCCATGAGCGGCGAGCTAAACGATCGAGGTCAAAGCATCTACTACGGCAAGGTTGGCGGGTGCGTCGTGACCGGCAACGAGGACGGCATCAAGCACGCGAGCATGAGTTTGCTCTACTCGATGAGCCACCTCGGCCTCCTCATCCCGCCCCAGGCCGACTGCGGCTGGATCGGCGAAGCCGGCCCCGGCCCAAGCTACGGCGACGAGACCGACAGCGGTGGGCGCGCCGGCTTTGACAACGAGTTCGTCCAGCGCAACACCACGATTATGACGTGGAACCTGCTGCACACCGCCAAGCTCCTCAAGGACGCCGGCGGCCTCCCCAACCACGGCAACGACCGCCGTGCGTGGAAGGCGGGTTGCCGGTTCGACTTCGAGAATCCGGAGCACCGGGTATGATGCGACCAAGCGGGCGACCGGTTGATGCGTTAGCGTATCGCATCATGCGGCAACCGGCTCTTTACGTCCTCGCGGTGATGCTCGCGCCCCTTGTTCTTGGGCAGACCGGCTGCTTGACGATGAGGGCGATCGAGGACACGCGGGAGTTGACGCGGCGGTCGGTGCCCGCGCCAATGCCGGTCGCTTCTGCGGTGAGCGCCAGCGGTAACATTGCAATCGGCTTCGGCATGCGAGACGAGCGGCGTGTGGATCACGTTTTAGTTGTCCCTCGCGCGTCACTCCTTGAAGCCTTGACTGCCGCCCGGCGGGAGCGGGCGGTGCTGCTAGAGCGGTTTCCCGATCCGGCAACAGCACCCGTCGAAGTCTCTAGGCGCCTTAACCATCCACCGCAAATCACGGTGCGCGCGATTGGAACCACGCCGGATGACAAGGTGCCCGTCCGCCGGGAGGGGACGCGGATCGCCCTGCGCGTGGCCGAAACACCGCCAGCGTGGGTACGTCAGCGAGGGCTTTCTCCACTCACCCACCGTCGCACGCTGAAGTTTGCCAATTCGCCCGATGAGAGGGGCCCATATTGGATCAAGATTGACTGGACCGAACGGCACACCGTGCCCAACATCCCCGGCCTACTCGTGCGCCCTCTCATCTTGGTGCCCTCGGCGGCATTGGACGTGGTGACACTGCCGATCCAAGCGGTTGGGGTTGCCCTGTACGTCGGCCTGTTTGCCACCGGAGCGGCGCTCTGAGACAGCATGACGGAACCCGGACCCGCTCAAGGTGACGCCGCTTTTTCGGCAGGTTTGGCAGCCGTCCCTATCATCCCGCCCCATGCCGCTCACCAGCAGCGAGATTCGCCAGCAGTTCATTGATTTCTTCGTGGCCAAGCACGGCCACGCGCACGTGCCGTCGTCGCCCGTCGTGCCGCACGGCGACCCGACGTTGCTCTTCGCCAACGCCGGCATGAACCAGTTCAAGCCGATCTTCCTCGGGGAAGAGAAGCTCACCGTCTACGGCCCGCCGCGGGCGGCCAACAGCCAGAAGTGCATCCGCGCCGGCGGCAAGCACAACGACCTCGACGACGTCGGCCGCGACACGTACCACCACACGTTCTTCGAAATGCTCGGCAACTGGTCGTTCGGCGACTACTTCAAGGCCGAGGCGATCGCGTGGGCGTGGGAACTGCTCGTCGACACCTGGGGCCTCGACCCCGAACGCCTCCACGCCACCTACTTCGAAGGCGACGCGAGCGAGGGGCTTGAGCCGGACGTTGAGGCGAAGGAACTCTGGCAACAGTACCTGCCGGCCGACCGCATCCATCCCGGCAACAAGAAGGACAACTTCTGGGAGATGGGCGATGTCGGCCCGTGCGGGCCTTGCAGCGAAATCCACTACGACCGCAGCGACGACAAGTCGGGCGGCCATCTGGTGAATGCCGACGGGCAGGACACGGTGGTCGAGATCTGGAACCTGGTCTTCATCCAGTTCAACCGGACGGAGGAGGCGCTCAAGCCGCTGCCGAACAAGCACGTCGACACGGGCATGGGCTTCGAGCGCATCGTCCGCATCCTGCAGGGCAAGACGAGCAACTACGAGACGGACGTGTTCGAGCCGTTGCTGACGCGCATCGCGCTGCTGACGGGCAAACCGTATTCGCCGGCGTTGGATGACCCGGTCGGCATCGCCTTTCGCGTGATCGCCGACCACGCGCGGATGGCGACGTTCGCGATTGCCGACGGGGCGAGGCCGGGGCCGAACAAGGCGGACAGCGTTTTGCGCAGCGTCATCCGCCGCGCCTGTCGGTACGGCTACACGACGCTCGGCCAGACCTCTCCGTTTCTGTTCAAGCTCGTGCCGCCCGTCGTTGAACAGATGGGCAGGGCGTTTCCGGAAATCGCCGACCGAGAGCGGGAGATCGTCGACGTCGTGTCGCGCGAGGAGGCCGACTTCCTGAAGGTCATCGACCGCGGACTAAAGCTCTACGCCGAGGCGGCCGAGCGGGGGAAAGAAAACGGCAACGTCTTCAGCGGCCGCGACCTGTTCGACTTGCACACCGAGCAGGGATTTCCGCCGGACATGGCGATGCAGATGGCGCGGGACGACGGGCTCGAGCCCGACGTCGCCGAGTACGGGCGGTTGTTCAGGGAGTTCCAGGAGAAGAGCCGCGGCGAGACCACCGCCGCCGTTGCCGTCGACTTCGGCGATTTACCCGACACCGACGACGCGCCCAAATACGACTGCGTGAACGACGACGCAACCATCCTCGCGATCGTCCGCGGCGATAATGTCTCGACCGACGGCACCTTAAAGGAAGGCGACGAGGCGAGCCTGCTGCTGGATCGCACCTGCTTCTACGCCGAGCAGGGCGGGCAGGTGGGCGACACCGGCACGATTCGCGGCGAAGGCGGCGTGTTCGAGGTGCTCGACACCCGCCGGGTCGGTGGGCGCGTGCTGCACGCGGGCAAGGTCGTCGCAGGTTCACTCGCGGTCGGGCAGGCGGTCGATCAGCACGTGAACAACCGCCGCCGCGACATCGCCGCCAACCACACGGCCACGCACCTGCTGAACCTCGCCCTGCGCCAAGTGCTCGGCGACCACGTCGCGCAGCGCGGCAGCCTAGTCGACGAGGCGAAGACACGCTTCGACTTCAGCCATGCCAAGTCGCTCGACTTCGAAGACATCCAGAAGGTCGAGAACCGCGTGAACGCCCTGGTTCGCGACAACCTTCCCGTCCGCAGCAAGCTCATGCCGCTGGCCGATGCTAAGGCCCTGCGCGGCGTGCGTGCGGTTTTCGGCGAGAAGTATCCCAACCCGGTGCGCGTGATCTACGTCTCGCCGAACGAGCTGGGCGACAGCGACGGGCAACTGCACAGCATCGAGTTTTGCGGCGGAACGCACGCGGAGCGGACGGGCGACATCGGCGGCTTCAAGATCGTGGCCGAGGAGAGCGTCAGCCAGGGCGTGCGGCGGATCACGGCCGTGACGGGAAGCGAGGCGCTCAAGGCGGCGCAGGAGAACGAGCGGCAGCTCAAGCTCATCAGCCAGGCGCTGGCGGCGCCGGCCGACGAGGCGCCGGCCCGCGTCGCGGCGATGCGCAAGGAGATCAAGGACCTCAAGAAGCAGCTCGAATCCGGCGGCGGAGCGGCCTCGCTCGACCCGTCGGCATTGGCCGGCGAGTTGCTTGACAAGGCGGAGTCGATCGGCGGGGCGACCGTTGTCGTCGCCGACGCCGGCAGCGCCACGGCCGAGCAGTTGCGGCAGGTGGTCGACTCGGTCAAGGACAAGGCCGGCTCGGTGGCGGTGCTGCTGGCGTCGGCCGGCGGCGAGAAGGTGTCGCTGGCGGCGGGCGTGAGCGACGACCTCATCAAGAAGGGGCTTAAGGCGGGCGACTGGGTGCGCGAGGCCGCCAAAGCCTGCGGCGGGGGCGGCGGCGGCCGCCCCAACTTCGCCGTCGCCGGCGGCAAGGACGTCACCAAGCTGGTCGCCGCTCTCGACGCGGCCAAGACGTTCGCCCGCTCAGCGCTCGGGTAGGATGGGCCTTGTGAGCACGCTCCTGATCCGAAATGTTCCAGCCGACACCGCCGCAGCGCTCGATCGCCTTGCAGCGTCGAACGGGCTCAGCCCGGAAGCGCAAGCCGTCCGCCTGCTGATCGACGCTGTTGACGACGGTCGTTCCACTCCACTCGCCCCGCCCGACTCTACTTCGCACAGCGATGAGGAAGCGCAACCGCAACGCGAGTCGTTGTGGGACAAGATTGAGGCGATCAAGCGGAAGTATCCGGGCGGTGGGCTTCGGGAGGGTGAGATCGTTGAAATTCGCGGCCCAATTGGCTCCGTCGACTTCTCCGGCCCGGAATACGGCAGCTACGAGGATGAGGCGTGACCGTCCTCGATACAAACGTCGTCTCCGAGTTGATGAAGAACACGCCGATCGCATCCGTGGTCAGATGGTCGCGCGCACAGGACCCGAGCGCTTTGGTGACCACGGCGGTCACGCGGCTGGAACTGCGTTACGGAAGCGCCCGCCTTCCCGCCGGTCGACGCAGGCGGGCTGTTGAGCAGCAATGGACGGCCTTTCTCGAAGAGGCGTTGGCCGGCGTGCTGCCGATCGACGCTGATGCGGCGGATGCCGCGGGGCGTTTCCTCGCTCACCGACGTGCAGTGGGTAAACGGCTGGAGGACGTGCGAGACTCCCTCGTCGGCGGTGTCGTGCTGGCTCGCAGTCGTGCCGGGGCCCCTGTCACGCTGGCGACACGGAACACTGCCGACTTCGAGCACCTGAACGACTTGGGCGACGTGCGACTCGTGAACCCGTGGCACTACGCTTAGGCGTCGGCCGGTTGACGGTCTGGCTGGCCCTTCCTAACGTCGCCACCGCACTTTTGATCGAGAAGGTTCAGGCCCGCCATGCTCCCCGCACAACGCACCAGCAAAGCCAAGAAGCGCTCCCGCCGCAGCCACCACGCGCTCAAGGCCCCGCACTACGTGCGCTGCAACCAGTGCGGCAACGCCAAGCTCCCGCACTACGCCTGCGGCAACTGCGGCTTTGTGAACCCCAAGCTCAGCGTCCGGCTTGACCCGCTCGAGAGCACCGACGCCCAGGACTAGCCGACATTTTTGAATAGCTGACATTCCTAACGCCGCGCCGCCGGAGGTTGCCTTGGCCGAAGCACGTTCGAAGCCGATGCGGGCCGCCATCGACGTGATGGGCGGCGACCACGCACCCGAGCAGATCCTTGCCGGCTGCTTCTCCGCCGCCGACCTGCTCGATCCCGACGACCGCGTCCTGCTCGTCGGCGACGCCGCCGCCATCACGCCCGCCCTTGACGCCGCTGAACTCGGCGAACGTCGGGCGAATTATCAAGTCGTCCCCGCGACCGAGGTGATCGCTATGGACGAGTCGCCCGTCGAGGCGGTGCGGCGCAAGCGCAAGAGCTCGATCTGCGTCGCGGCCAAAATGGTGGCCGACGGGGAGGCCGATGTCTTCATCTCCGCCGGCAACACCGGCGCGTGCGTGGCCGCCAGCCAGCTTCGCATGCGCACGCTCCCCGGCGTCGCCCGGCCGGGCATTGCCGTGGTCATCCCGACGTTCCACGGCCCGGTCGTCCTGTGCGACGCAGGCGCGAATGTCGAGCCGCACCCGCACCACCTGCTGCACTATGCCATCATGGCCGCCGCCTACAGCCGGGCGGTTTGCGGCGTCGAGCTGCCGCGCGTCGGCCTCATCAGCGTCGGCGAGGAGGAGGCCAAGGGCAACGAGATGACGAAGGAGTCGCACAAGCTCCTCAAGGCCGAGGGGCAGATCAACTTCGTCGGCAACGTCGAAGGCCGCGACTTCTTCAAGGGGGTGGTCGACGTCGTCGTCTGCGACGGGTTCGTAGGCAACGTGATGCTCAAGAGCTTCGAGGGGCTGTTCGACGGCTTGTTCCGCACCGTTCTGTTTGAGCTCGGCGAGCAGGCGCCCGACTTGGTGCCGACCTTCAAGAAGGTGCTCGGCAAGATCAAGCAGCGCCACGACTGGCAGGAGTACGGCGGCGCGCCGCTGCTGGGCGTCAACGGCTACACGATCATCGCGCACGGCGCGAGCGATGCCCGGACGATCCACAACGCCATCCGCGCCGGCAAAACGCTTGTCGCGAGCGAGGTGAACCAGAAGATCATCAACCACGTCGCCCAATCGCCGACAGACGTCGACGCCTGAAGCCGGAAGAACGCAAAGGCGCAAAGAGGCAAAGGTCCGCAAAGGCAAGTGAGTGACCTTCAGACTCGGCCCCTTGCTCTGACTTTTGGCTTTGCGGTCCTTTGCCTCTTCGCGCCTTTGCGTTTCATCCGCACGTCCGCCTAAAGTCGTCGCCCTATGGCTGAACCGATTGGTCCCTACAGCGCAATCATCGCCGGCACCGGCAGCTATTTGCCGGAAAAGCGGCTGACCAACGCCGATCTGATGAAGATCGTCGAAACCGACGACGAGTGGATCGTCCAGCGCACCGGCATCCGCGAGCGACGCATCGCCGCCAAGGACGAAAGCTGCGCCACCCTCGCCAGCCAGGCGGCCACGCGGGCGCTGCGGGCAGCGAAGATGGAGCCCAAGGACCTCGACTGCATCCTCGTCGCCACCGTCACGCCGGAGATGCAGATGCCCTCCACGGCCTGCTTCGTCGCCAAAAGCCTCGGCCTCGACAGCACGCCCGCGTACGACATCTCCGCCGCGTGCAGCGGCTTTGTCTACATCCTCGAGATCGCCACCGCGTACATCGAGAGCGGCAAGTACGAGAACGTCCTGATCATCGGCTGCGAAACGCTCAGCCGCATCACCGACTACAGCGATCGCAGCAGTTGCATCCTCTTCGGCGACGGCGCCGGCGCGGTGGTGATGACCCGCCACGAAACCGGCCGCCGAGCCGAGGATGGGCCGCGGCGGGGCGTGTTGCACACGAGCTGCTTCGCCGACGGCGGGGGGTGGGAACTGCTCTACTGCATGCCCGGCAGCCGGCACCCGATCGACGAGAAGCTCATCGCCGGCGGCAACCAGTACCTGAAGATTCGAGGCCGCGAGGTCTACAAGTTCGCCGTCGGCCGGTTCATGGAGATGATCGAGGACGCCTTCGCCCAAAGCGGCGTCGGCCGCGACGATTACAAGCTCATCGTCCCCCACCAGGTCAACCAGCGCATCATCGACAGCGCCATGGAAAAGCTCGAACTCCCCGACGAGAAGGCCTACGTCAACATCGAGAAGTACGGCAACACCAGCGCCGCCAGCATTCCCATCGCCCTCGACGAAGCCATCAAGCTGGACAAGTGCGGCCAGGGCGACGTGATCATCATGGCCGCCTTCGGCGCGGGCCTGACGTGGGGCAACGCTGTGGTGCGGCTGTAGGGTGGGATTGATCCCACCATCGCATCTCTCGTTCCGCCCGATGGTGGGATGAATCCCACCCTACCCTGAAGCATGAGCAAAACGCATATCTTGTGCCCCGGCCAGGGGGCGCAGCACGTTGGCATGGGCCGTGACTTCGCCGAGCAGCACGATGCCGCCCGCAAGGTCTTCGACGAGGCGGATTCGATCGTCGGCAGCGAGCTGTCGCGGCTCTGTTTTGAAGGGCCCGAGGAGCAACTCAACCAAACCGACGTCGCCCAGCCGGCGATTTACACGACTAGCGTCGCCTGTCACGCCGCGGCGGCAGCCGCGGGTCGACTGCCCGAGGACGTTGCCTCCTACGACGGCTTAAGCCTCGGCGAGTACACGGCCCTGCACCTGGCGGGCTGCTTCGACTTCACAACCGGCCTGAAGCTCGTGCAGGCCCGTGGCCGCTACATGCAGGAGGCGGCCGTCAGCGTGCCCAGCGGGATGGTCAGCCTGATCGGGGCCGACGAGCAGCAGGCGGCCGATTTCTGCGAGCAGGCCGGCCACGGCCACGTCCTGGTGCCGGCCAACTACAACTGTCCCGGCCAGATCGTCTGCAGCGGCGCGATGCCCGCCGTGCAACGATTGGAAGAAGTCGCCAAGGAACACGGCGTTCGCGCCGTCGTGCTGAAGGTCGCCGGGGCGTTTCACAGCCCGCTCATGCAACCCGCCGCCGACCGACTGGCTGAGGACTTGGAGCAGGTCGAGATGGCCGCCCCCAGGACGTCCGTCTGGAGCAATGTGACCGCCCAGCCCCACGGCGAGGACGTCGCCGAGATCAAGAGCCTGCTCATCCGTCAGATCACCGAGCCCGTTCGCTGGCAGCAGACGATGGAGCAACTCGTCGGCGACGGCAGCGCATTTGTCGAACTCGCCCCCGGCCGCGTGCTGGCGGGGCTGCTGAAGAAGGTCGACCGCAAAGCTCAGATGACGAATCTGACCGCTTAACCTGCTCTGAGCAGACCAACCCGAGCAAGCCACGAATGGCGCGAAGATGCACCAACGGCTCGCTTCTGGTCTTTTGTAAACCTTCGTGCCATTCGTGGCCAAACCTCCGCAGACTCAAGAAACTATGGATCAACGTGTCGCCATCGTCACCGGGGCCAGCCGAGGCATCGGCCGGGCCATCGCCGAACATTTGGCCAAAGGGGGCTGTCATGTCGTCTGCTGCGCCCGCAACGCCGACAAGCTGGCGGAGGTCGTGTCGGCGATCGAGTCGAGCGGCGGGTCTGCGGAGGCCAGGAGTGTCGACGTGTCAAAGCCCGATGACCTGCGGGCCATGGTCGACGCCGTGGCGGAGGCGCACGGGCGGATCGACGTCCTCGTCAACAACGCCGGCATCACGCGGGACACGCTCCTGCTTCGCATGGACGACGAGCAGTTCGACGAGGTGATCGCCACGAACCTCAAGAGCGTGTTTGTCGCGACGAAGGCGGCCAGCCGATACCTGATGCGCAGCAAGGCCGGCCGGATCATCAACATCGGCAGCGTGAGCGGCGTGGTCGGCAACAAGGGCCAGGCCAACTACGCCGCGAGCAAGGCGGCGCTGTCGGGCTTCACCAAGACGGTCGCCAAGGAACTGGCCGGCAAAGGCGTGACGGCGAATGTGATCGCTCCTGGGTTCGTCTCGACGGACATGACCGACGCGCTCGGGGAGAAGATGATGGAGCAGGTCAAGACCCTGATCCCCCTGGGCCGCGTCGGCGAGGCCGATGACATCGCGGCCGTGGTCGCCTTCGTCGCGAGCGAGGCCGCCGGCTACCTGACCGGCCAGGTGATCTGCGTGGACGGGGGGATGGCGATGTAGGGGCGGAGGGAGGTGGGGAGGTGGGATGTGGGCAGAGCCGGAGGCGGCGGATCGGGCTCTGCCCACATCCCACCTCCCTCGCTCCCACCTCCCACCCTTTCCGGTTCGGCGCCGCCGGGCTATAGTGGCCCCCGCACGACTGGACCGGCCTTAGCGGGCCGCGGCGCCGTGAGTGCCCAACCCCACGACTGAACCAACAACCACCATGGACGACGCCGAAATCGAAACCAAGGTCACAGAGATCGTCAGCGAGCAGATGGGCGTGGACAAGGCCCAGATCACCCGCGAGACGCACTTCATCAACGACCTCAACGCCGACAGCCTCGACACGGTCGAGCTCGTGATGGAGTTCGAGGACGAGTTCGAGCTCTCGATCCCCGACGAGGAGGCCGAACGCATCCAAACCGTCGGCCAGGCGATCGACTATATCAAGGAGCATTCGAACAAGTGAGACGGATGTGGGAGTGAGGGAGGTGGGACGTGGGCAGAGGCCGATCAGGCGACGCCGCGTCCGCCTCCTTCCGCTTCTGCCCACGTCCCACCTCCTCCGCTCCCACCTCCCTTCTGCCCGCTCATGCCCCGCGTCGCCATCACCGGTCTTGGAGTCGTCACCCCGCTTGGCGAGGACGTGGCCACGCTGTGGGAGAATGCCTGCGCGGGCAAGAGCGGCATCCGCCGCGTCAGCCGGTGGGACCCGGAGGCCTTCTCCACCCAGATCGGCGGCGAGTGCGCCGACTTCGACCCGGCCAACCACGGCATCGACTCCCGCGAGGCCAAACGCCTCGATCGCTTTGCCCAGTTCGCCATTGCCGCCAGCAAGCAGGCGATGGCCGACTGCGGAGTCGACCTAGAGTCGCTCGACCGCGACCGGGCCGGCGTGCTTATCGGCAGCGGCATCGGCGGGATCGAGACGCTTGAGGAGCAGTCGGAAATCCTCTTTAAGAAGGGGCCGGGCCGCATGAGCCCGTTCACAGTCCCGCGGCTGATGGTCAACGCCGCCAGCGGGAACGTGAGCATCCTCTTCGGCCTGCGTGGGCCGACCACCGCCGTCGCGACGGCCTGCGCCACGGGCGCCAACGCCATTGGCGACGCGGCCAACCTCATCCGCAACGGCCAGGCCGACCTGATGATCGCCGGCGGCAGCGAGGCCGCCCTCTGCCGGCTGGGTATGGGCAGCTTCTGCGCCGCCCGCGCCATGAGCACGCGCAACGATGATCCCGTTCACGCCAGCCGCCCGTGGGACAAGGGCCGCGACGGCTTTGTCATGGGCGAGGGCGCGGGCGTGGTCGTGCTCGAAGACTTCGACCAGGCCAAGGCCCGCGGCGCGACGATTTACGCCGAGGTCGCCGGCTACGGCATGACCGCCGACGCCTTTCACATCACCGCCATCGTCGAGGACGGCAGCGGCCCGGCCAAGGCGATCCGCCTCGCCCTCAAGGACGCCGACGTCGCCCCCGGCGACGTGCAGTACATCAACGCCCACGGCACCAGCACGCCCATCGGCGACCCCATCGAAACCAGGGCCATCAAAAGCGTCTTCGGCGACGCGGCGTACAAGACGACCATCTCCAGCACCAAGTCGATGCTCGGCCACAGCCTCGGGGCGACCGGCGGCGTCGAGACGGTGCTGACGGCGCTGACCGTGCAACGGGGCATTGTCCCGCCCACGATCAACCTCGACGAGCCCGACCTCGACGCGGGCTGCGACCTCGACTACACGCCCAACGTTGCCAAGGAACTCAAGGTGACGGCCGCCCTGAACAACTCCTTCGGCTTCGGCGGACACAACGCCTGCCTGCTGCTGAAGCGCGTTGATTAACAGTCGCCTTTCCCAAACCGCGTTGCGTGGCAACGCGGTTTGGGTGAAGCGGGCCCAGGCGGCGGTCCGATAAAGGAAGCGGATGCCCGTTTACCGCGAACAGCAAGAGGTTCAGCCGTCCGCCGAGGCGGGTGAGTTGCAGCGCATCCTCAAGATCGAGGTGCCGCTGATCGTCCGGCTGGGCTCGCGGAAATTGACGCTCAATGAAGTGCTCGATTTAGCCAACGGCGCGGTGCTGGAACTGGGCAAGAGCAGCGACGACCCGCTCCACCTGATGGCCAACGACCAGGTGATCGGCGAGGGCGAGGCCGTCAAAGTCGGCGATCAATTCGGCCTGCGCATCACGGCCATCGGCGATTTGCGCGACCGCCTGGGCGCGGTCAAGCGGTAGCGCTTGCGCGATGCGCCGACCTCGGGCGTACCCTCTGCCCATGCCGCAACCGCCGGAGATTCCGCCGTTTCATGGGGACATCGACTTCCACGCCCACCACGCGGCGCCGGGGGCGTTCTTCACGTTTACCCTCGGCAAGTTCGGCCGACGCGGCGGCTTCGGCTGCGAGATCGGCCGACCGGGCGACTGCGACGTCTTCATCGGCGTGAAGGACGGCGACCGTTTCAGCGACGGCGAGCTGCGCGTCCTGCCCTTCTACGAGGGGGCCGACGCGAGCGAGGCCGACCGCTACAAGGTCGAAGAATCCGGCCCCGCCGCCGGCCAGCCCAGGAGCGGCAGGATGCGGCCGTACGCGAAGGGGGAGATCGAGCGTCGCTACGGCTGGGCCACCGACCGCTGGACGACCGCCGACTTCAGCTACAAGATTCGCACCGAAGTGGCCGTCATTCCCGATAAGCGGGCCGACCTCTGGTCATACCACAACGCGCTCACGCCCAGCGTGCTGTCGATGCTCTACGTCGACAACCGCGCCGGCAAGCAGACCAAGACCGCCTTCTTCGCCATCAACTTCAACCAGCCGGGGGCGCGGGCGGTCGACTTGGCGCTGGACGAGTTTCCCGCCTTCGCGTGGCGCGATCGGTACGCCTTCAACGGCATCGTCTCGCGCGACACCGACCGGGGCGAGCAGACCGAGCCGGCGGTGCCGTTTCGGCGATTTCAACTCGGCGAGGCGATTGCCAGCCGGGCCGTCCACGCGCTGGGCAGCGTGCAGGGCTTTCTGGTTGAAGTGCCCGCGGGGCAGTCGGCGCAGTTGAGTATCAACCTGATGGCCCACGTCGCCGGCGAGGCCACGACGGGCTGGCGCGCCAGGTACGCCTACCTCAACGCGGTCCCCGACCTCGACACCGCCGCCGGCAACGGCTTCGTCGGCACGCCCGGCAGCGAGTTGAGCGACGACCTGCACCTCCTCGAAAGCGGCCTGTCGCCCGACCAGCAGTTCCTCCTCGCCCACGCCACCCGCAGCTACTTTGGCAGCACCCAGCTCCTCGACGTCGGCGGCCAGCCGCTGTGGGTCGTGAACGAGGGGGAGTATTGCATGCTCAACACGCTCGACCTCGCGGTCGATCAGATGTTCTTCGAACTCGAGCAGAACCCGTGGGTCGTCCGCAACCTGCTCGACACCTTCGCCGACCGCTACAGCTTTGTCGACGAACTTCAGGCCGAGCGCGAGAAGGCGACGCCGACCATTCCCGGCGGCGTGAGCTTCACGCACGACATGGGCGTCCACAACCACTTTACGCCCGCGGGCCAAAGCAGCTATGAACTCGAAGGCCTGACCGGCTGCTTCAGCCACATGGTCGGCGAGCAGCTTTGCAACTGGTCCCTCATGGCCGGCTGCTACGACGCGATCGAGCAGGACGACCGGTGGCTCGCCAAGCGCCGGCCGCTGGTGAAGGCGTGCCTCGAGTCGATGCTCAACCGCGGCGGCGACGTGGGCTTCTTCCAATACGACTCGGCCCGGTGCGCCGGCGGCAGCGAGATCACGACCTACGACTCGCTCGACCACTCGCTGGCGCAAACACGCAACAACCTCTACATGGCGGTCAAGGCGTGGGCGACGTACCGACTGCTCGGCCGACTGCTTCGCCGGGCGGGCGACGACGACGCCACCCGCGCCTTTGACGCCGCCGCCAAGGTCGCCCGGTTCGTCTGCGAGCAGCCCACCGACGCCGACGGCGTGCTGCCGGCGATCTTCGAGAGCGACAACCCCGGCCACAAGAGCCGCATCCTCCCCGCCGCCGAAGGCCTGATATACCCGTGGTTCTGCGGCGAAACGATTGATGACTTCAGCGACGACGAACGCAGGATGGTCGATGTCCTGAAGACGCACACCCGCGCCTGCCTCGCCGACGAGCAGAAGCGCAACCTCTTCCCCGACGGCGGCATTCGCTTGTCGAGCACAAGCGACAACAGTTGGATGAGCAAGATCTTCCTCTTCCAGCACGTCGCGAACGTGGTGCTGGGCCTGAAGGCCGAGTTCGCCGACCTCATGGCCAAGGCCGACGCCGCCCACGTCGGCTGGATGACGAACGACACCAACGCCTACTGGGCCTTCAGCGACCAAATCCACGCCGGCGTCGCCAAGGGCAGCCTCTACTACCCCCGCGGCGTGACGAGCATCCTGTGGACGATGCCCGAGCCGCCCACTTCGGTCGGCGAAAACCAAGGGTAGACTGCGGCCATGATCAAACGCTACCTCGTCCTCTGCACCGGCAACCGCTGCCGCAGCCAGATGGCCCACGGCTTCCTGCAACGCGCGATGCCCGACGCCGAGATCTTCAGCGCCGGCACGCAGCCCAAGGGCGTCCACCCGACCGCCATCCAGGTCATGAACGAGGCCGGCATCGACATCTCCGGCCACACGAGCGACCACGTCGACCAGTACCGCGACGAAGCGTTCGACGCCGTCATCACCGTCTGCGACGCGGCAAAGGAGGCGTGCCCCATCTTCCCCGGTGCGAAGCGGACGATTCACCACAGCTTCGACGACCCCGATGGGCAGGCGACTGACGAGTTCCGCCGCGTGCGCGACGAGATCAAGGCGTGGGCGAAGCAATTCGCGGCCGGAGAAGGGCGTCCGACCTGATCCGCGTCAAGGAACACATCCGCCGCCAGAAGGACCAGCGGTCGCTCGAACAGCTCTACGCCATCCGCCGCCGGCAGGAGCAAGATGCGTAGGCGTCAAGGCGTCAAGGCGTCAAGGCGTCAAGGCGTCAAGGCGTCACCAGCGACACCTGCGGGAAGTACGTCCCGTACCTCGCCGCGTCCCGCGTCACGATCGTCAGCCCCTGCACGGCCGCGTGCGCTCCGATGTAGAAGTCCGGCATCGGCGACGTCTTCTGACCGCCTCGCCTGCGGTACTGCCGGTGAGCGACGGACGCCGGCCACGCCGCGGCCCACGGCAGGTCGAGCCACTGCAAATCGTCCTCGGCAAACACCGCACCAAAGTCGTCTTCAGACGCCAAACCTGCCAGCACTTCCGCGTAGATGATCGGGTTGATCGCGGCCGCTGCGCGGTCGACGAGGTCGGACACGATCCGCTCGCATGCGGCATGGTCCGGCGCGTCCGCATCGAAGAAGTCGATCAGCACGTTCGAGTCGAGAAGGTGGCTGCTCACCGCCGCACCTCGTCGTCGTCCTCGAACGGCACCGCCGACTTCCAGTCTTTGCCGCGGGTCATCTCCATCACCTCGTCGCTCGTCATCGTAAGCTGCGGCTTGTTCGCCCGCAGCCGTAGGACCAACCGCTCGCCGCGCGTCAACTCACCGTCCGCCTTGCAATCCTTGTCGTCGCCCGCCCCCTCCTGCCGCGGCGGGGCGAGCGAGACGGCGTAACGCGCCACGTCCGCGAACCCCGCCCGCCGCGCCGCCTCTCGCAACGCCCGCGCGGCCTCGCCCTCAAGCGTGATCGTCTCAGCCATGCGGGGATTCTACACGGAGGCCGTCGCGGGACATCCGCCGCAGTGGGGACAGCGACTCACTCGCCCAGCTCTACGCCATCCGCCGCCAGCGGGAGCAGGGCGGCTGAGCAATCCTGGCCCGCCGCGCCGCCTCCCGCAGCCCGGCCGCCGCCTCGCCTTCGAGCGTGATCGTCTCGGTAATGCGGCAATTCTAATAAGATTCAGAAAGCGCACCCTCTGCCGCGCCTAGCGACCAGACGCCGAACCCACTTACGGCTCCATCAGCTTTTGCAACTCTTCCTGAGCAAAAACCGCTGCCTCACGTCGGCGCCGGGCCCATTCAGAACCCGTCTCGCGGAATGCCGACACGTTGGTGTCTTTGCTGATCGTCAAAACCACATGAAGCTCATCGTCGGGCTCTGTCGATCCTTCCCAGTTTTGAATTGGCGCTGATCGTCGAATGCGCTGCCCCGTCCTCTGATCTGTCCACGTGACTTCAAGCTCACGCGCCTCGGGCGGGACGATGTCCACCATGTGCGTGGTTTGCAATGATGGGCTTCCATTCGTGTGTCGCCACCCGCCCACGGAGATCGTGGCGTCGCGGATCAACCCGTACTCGTTGTCGAGGATCAACGTTTCGTTCCGCTCCGGACGCGGTTCGGCCAGACACCCGATTATGAGCGAGGCGAAGAACAGCACGTGCGTCATCGCAAAGCGTCTCATCTTCGATAGTCTACCGGACATGCCCACCCCCTTCCCCCGCCCCCACTCCCGCACCGTCACCGACGGCCCGGAACGTGCCCCGCACCGGGCCTTCTTCCGCGCCATGGGCCTCACCGACGAGGACATGGACAAACCTTGGGTCGGCGTCGGGGCGGCTTGGAACGAAGCCACGCCCTGCAACACGACGCTCGACCGTCAGGCCATCGCCGCGGCGGAAGGCGTGAAGGCCGCCGGGGGCACGCCGCGGCGGTTCCACACCATCAGCGTCTCCGACGGCATCGGCATGGGCCACCAGGGGATGAAGGCGTCGCTCGTCAGCCGCGAGGTCATCGCCGACTCGGCCGAGCTCATGTTCCGCGCCCACGGCTACGACGCCTTCATCGGCATCGCCGGCTGCGACAAATCCCTGCCCGGCATGCTCATGGCAATGGCCCGCCTCAATCGGCCGGCCGTCTTCCTCTACGGCGGCACCATCCTGCCCGGCGAGCTCGACGGCAAGAAGCTCACCGTCCAGGACGTCTACGAGGCCGTCGGCGCCCACTCGGCCGGCAAGATCGACGATGAACAGCTCCGCCGCGTCGAGTGCGCCGCCTGCCCGAGTGCCGGGTCGTGCGGCGGGCAGTTCACCGCCAACACCATGGCCACCGTCGCCGAAGCCATCGGCATGGCCCTGCCCGGCAGCGGCTCGCCGCCGGCCGTCGACGAGTCGCGCGACCAGTATGCAAAGCAGTGCGGCGACGCCGTTCTTCAACTGTTGAAGCATGACATCAAGCCGCGCGACATCATGACGAAGCCTGCCTTCGAGAACGCCGTCGCCGTCGCCGCGGCGACGGGCGGTTCTACAAACGTCGCCCTGCACCTTCCGGCTCTCGCCGCCGAGTGTGGTATCGAATTGACGCTCGACGACATCGACCGCATCAGCCGCCGCACGCCGATCATCGCCGACCTCAAACCCTTCGGCCGTTACACCGCCTACGAGGTCCACCAGGCCGGCGGCATCCCGGCGATCCTCAAGGTCCTCCTCGACGCCGACCTCCTCCACGGTGACACCCTCACCGTCACCGGCCGCACGATGGCCGAGAACCTCAAGGACGTCGTCGTCCGCGAGGATCAGGACGTCGTCGTCCCCGTCTCGAAGGCCTACGAACCCCACGGCGGCCTGCACATCCTTCGCGGCAGTCTCGCCCCCGACGGCAGCGTCATCAAGACCGCCGGCGTCAAACGCCTCCAGCACCGCGGCCCGGCCAAGTGCTTCGATTGCGAGGAGGACGCGATGGCCGCCGTGCAGGCGAACCGGATCGTCGCCGGCGACGTCGTCGTCATCCGCTACGAGGGTCCTAAGGGCGGCCCCGGCATGCGCGAGATGCTCGGCGTCACCGCCGCCATCGTCGGCCAAGGCCTGGGCTACGACGTCTGCATGATTACCGACGGCCGATTCAGCGGCGCCACCCGCGGCCTGATGATCGGCCACTGCGGCCCCGAGGCCCAGGTCGGCGGCCCCATCGCCCACGTCCGCGACGGCGACACGATCAGCATCGACGCCGACGCCGGCACGATCGAGCTGGAGGTCGATGACGACGAACTCGTCCGCCGCCGCGCCACCTGGACCCCCCGCGTCACCGGCTACGACACCGGCGCCATCGCCAAGTACGCCGCCCTCGTCGGCCCCGCCAGCGGCGGGGCGGTGACGGGCGGGCGATGAGGGTTGGTGATCCCGTTGCCTCGCCTGCGCAGACTATGCCAGCTCAAAGTCTCGCTCGCCGCTGGTGAAGACAATGAGGAGGTCGGCGTCCGAGTCGCCGACGTTGATGGCGCAGTGGGCGATGCCGGCCGGGATCGTGATGCTGTCGCCGACCTGCATCGGCAGGCGGGCGTCGCCGAGGACATGCTCGATTCGCCCCGAAAGTACATACAGCACCTCGTCGCAGTTGGGGTGTCGGTGCAGTGGGTTCTGGTGGCCGGGGTGGATGACGCAGCGGCCGACCGTGGTGTCGGTGTCGCTGATCGCCCGGCTCGCGAACCATCGCAGGTGTCCCCACTCGAACGTGTCGCGGTCGGCCTCGGTCTGGTCGCTTGTGCGGATCGGGGTCATAGGTGGTCCAGGGGGATGACGCGGCCTGGGCCCTCGGCGAAGGCCTCGAAGATGCCGGTGATGACGCGGGCGTCGGCGAGCGTGCCGCGCGGCGACGCGGGTCGGCCGGCACAGGCGGAGACGAAGGCGTCGAGCTCGCCGTAGTAGCCCAGGAGGAACAGCGCCTTGTTGTAGAGCTGACCCAGCGAGAACTCAGGCGTCCAGACGCTCGACACCTCGCCCGGCTCGCCCGTGAAGTAGCTCGGCGTCGTGCCGTAGCCCTGGCCCGCCGGCGTCGGCGGGTCGCGACCGTAGGTGACGTGCGTGTTGTTCTCGACGGTGATCGCCCGGCCGCGGTCGGAGACGATGTGGGTCCGCTCCATCCCGCCGTTGGCGGGGGCGCCGTGCGTGAGCTGTAGCGTCGCGATTAGCCCGCTCACGAAGGTGAAGACTGCCGAGCCCGCCCCGCTCGCCGAACGCTGATAAACCAGCGTCGCCGGCCGTCCGAACAGCGACACGAGCAGTGACACCGGGTGGCACAGGTGATCGAGGAACCCGACGACGGAATTCAAGTAGTTCCCCGCGGCGTACCGCCCGAAGTCTTCAACGGCCGGGATGAACGTCGGATACTGCAACGTCGCGAGCATCGGCCGGCCGAAGTCGTCGGCATCCATCAGCGACCGCGCTTTGACGTTCGCCGGGGCGAACATCTTCTTGAAGCCGACGCGGACGACCCGGTCGCCCGCGTGCTCTTGCAGCGCGTCGAGTTCGGCGACCGTGGCCGCCGGCGGCTTTTCCATCCACACGTGCTTACCGGCCCGCAACGCGTCAGCGGCGAGCGCCGGATAACGCGGCCGGCCACGCTCGTCGTAGTTGGTCACGATCAACACCGCGTCGACGTCGCACTCCAGCAGCCGCCGATGATCCGTAAATGAGTCTGCCGCGCCGAACTGCCGCGCGAACAAGGCTGCCTTGTCGCCGTCCAAATCACAGGCACCGACCACCTCCACCGGCAAGAACTGCAAAGTCGGGTGCACGTTGCGAAACGCGTGCGACCCGCAACCGATGAGCCCGATTCGCAACTTGCCCGACGACGTCGATTCAATCCGTCTGCCGGCAATATCCAACATCAGGTTCACGTTCGGACGATAGCAACCGCAGTGGCTGGATGTCGGGGCCCGATTGGCCAAGAGATTAAAACGAGGACGGAACCGGGTAGAAGAAGGTGAAGACGCGGGAAACCCAACCACCGCTTCCTGTTCCGACTGCTCGGCAACGAAGCCTGCATAATCGTCCGCCGCCGCGCCGAATGACCCCCCACGCGTCACCGGCTACGACACCGGCGCTATCGCCGAACACGCCACCCTCGTCGGCCCCGTCATCGGCGGGACGGTGACGGGTGGTAGTCAGTCAATGATGTCCCCGTTTCTTCGCCTGTCCCCGCTTCTCCGCTGTTTTTCCACGAATGCAGGAACCGCAACGGTACGTCGTCAATAATTCGTGACCGTGCGACCTTCCCTCCTGCCATGCGTCCTGTTGTTCCTGCTCTCCACCGCGTCGGGCGGGTGCTTCGCTCCGACGGCAGAGGTCGATATTTTCGCTGCGGAAAGCTTCGCGCCCGCCCGTTACCAGACGGTCGGCTGGGCGAGCGACAGCAGCGCTTTGAAAACCCGTGGCAGCCTGCCCGACGATGTCGGGCGTTGGATCAGCGAGACGGCCGAGGAAGCGCTCGCGGCACGGGGACTCGTGCGGGTCGATCCCGAGCGGGCGGACCTCCTGGCGCGGGCGGTGGTTGGCGTCGAGACGTTGGAAAAGCCGTACGCCGTTTTCTCCTACCCCGGTCAGAGCTTTGGCAACCGCCCGGACACCTACACCTATGAGAACGGCACCCTCGCGATCGAGCTGTTCGACGCGGAGACGCAAACGCTCGTCTGGGCGGGAGAAATCCAGGATCGTGTTTTTCCACGCACCGGCGCAAAGGCGACGCGACGTGCGGTGCGAGAATTGATCGATCGCCTGCCCGCCCAGTTCGGCACGGCCGCGGCGGCGGGCGAAGGGTGAAACCATCCGTCCGGTCGTATCCATCTACTGCGGAAAAATGAACGTGACGCCGAACCGCAGGCCCCACTCGGGGGCGGTGTCGGGCGCGATCGCGAAGACGCGGGGGCCGGCGCTGAGGCTCAGCGTCTGGCCGCCGACGTTGAGGACCTTGGACGCGGCCACGCCGATCGGGACGTACCACTCCTCGGCCTCCCAGTCGAACGTCGCCTCGATTTGTGCGCTGAACGTCCAGCCGTCGCCGGGGGAGTAGCTGACGAACGGCTGGAGCAGGGTCGCGTTGATCTCGGGGCGGTCGACGATGAACGAATCGAAGTCGTCGGTCTCGCCGACCGACCAGATGTGGTTCGCCAGGCCGCCGTAGGTCCACGGGCCGTCGATGATGAGCGCGACGCCGGTCGGGCCGATGCCGAACTGATCGGTGCCCAGCACGTCCTCGGTGGCGGTCGGGAGGTAGACGACGGGTCCAACGCCCCAGGTGAGGCTGGCGGTGTCGGTCAGGGGCGTCGATTGCTTGGGCGAGAAGAAGCCGGACGCCACCACGTCGCCGATGCCGAACTCGTCGTCGCTGGTGAGCGCGCTGAACGAGTCATTTTGCCCGATGAAGGGCACGATCGTGCGGGTGATGAGGTTCCAGTCGTCGCCGAGGCTGATGGGGATGACCGGCTGGACGTTGAGGGTGTAGCGGAAGCCGTCCTCGTCGCCGCCGGCGTCGAAGTCGAAGTTGCTCTGCAGCGGGACGCTGATGAGGTTCGAGACGGGGTTGGCCAGCTTCTGGGCCAAATCGTCGGCGTCGCCGGCGGGGGCGGGGGTGGGAGTTGAAACTTCCGGCGGCTCGCCCGCCTCCGCGTCGACCTGCGCCGCGACGGGCGCGGCGGCGAGGAGCGTCGCGTAGAGGCCGAACAGGACGGCAGAAGAAGCGGCACGGGATGACATCATGGCGAGAGGTGTTCTCAAGCAGATCAAGTAGGGTGGGCTTGCCGTAGCAGAGGCTTCCAGCCTCTGCCCGAAAAGCATGAACGAGCGCGTCGACCGAGGGTCGGGCAGAGGCTGGAAGCCTCTGCTACGGGTTCCGACACGGCACTTGAAGGTCAGCGGGCCAGCGTGTCCTTGTAGACGTGGCCGTCCTTCATGATGACGAGCAGGTTGCTCGGGTCGGCGATGAGGTCGATGTTCTCGACCGGGTCGCCGTCGATCAGCAGCAAATCGGCCAGCGCGCCTTCCTCCACGACGCCAAGCTTGCCGTCGTACGGGCTGCGCTCGCCGGACATCGCCAGCAGCTCGGCGTTGTCGGCCGTCGCCATCTTCAGCACCTCGGCGGGCGTGAACCAGCGGGTCATCTTCGCAAGTTGCGCCGCCTGCCGCGTGGCGAGCTTGGCGTCGAAGAGCGTGTCCGTGCCCCAGGCCAACTTGACGCCGTGCTTCTTGGCCAGCTCGTAGGCGCGATCGGTGCCTTCCGTCACCCGCAACTGCTTGGCCCGGTTCTCCGAGCCCTCGGGGAACGGGATCGCATCCTCGTCGTCGAGGAACGGCTGCATCGACCACCAGATGCCCTCCTCGGCCATCCGCTGCACCGTCGCCTCGTCGAGGAGTTGCCCGTGGTCGATGCAGCGCACGCCCGCGTCGAGCGCCGCGTTGACCGCCTGCGGCGTGTAGGCGTGGACCGTCACGTACGTGCCCCACGCCTCGGCCGCCTCGACGGCGGCGCGGAGCTCGTCGGGCGTGAACTGCGTGACGTCCAGCGGGTCGTTGTCGCTCGCCACGCCGCCGCCGGCCATGATCTTGATCTGGCTCGCGCCGCGCATCAACTGCTCCCGCGCGCTCCGCAGCACCTCGTCGCGGCCGTCGGCGATGGCGGTGAAGCCGAGCTCCTCCGTGTAATGACGCGGGTCGTTCGTCGCCCTGGGCAGGTCATGAACGGTGCGGAAGTCGCCGTGGCCGGAGGTCTGCGAGATCGTCGCGCCGCACGGCCAGATCCGCGGCCCGGCGATGTGCCCCTCGTCGATCGCCCGCTTGAGCCCGAACGTCGGCCCGCCCAAATCGCGGGCGGAGGTGAAGCCGCGTTGCAGCATCTCCTCGGCCGCGACGCCCGCGCGCAGCATCACGTAGTTGGGGTCGCCGGTCATCATCGCCGCGATCGGCACGGTCGACATCGTGATGTGCGTGTGGGCGTCGATCAGGCCGGGCATGAGCGTTCGCCCGCCGCCGTCGATGATCGTCGCGTCGGCGTCATTGACCTCGATCGGCTCGGCCGAGATGCGCTCGATCACGTTGCCGCGAACGAGCACGTTGGTCGGTTCCGACAGCGTCTCACTTCGCCCGTCGAAGACGCGGACGTTCTGGAAGAGCGTCTGCGTGACGGCCTGCTCCGCAGGCCCGGTCGCCGGCCCCCCACCCGCCGGTGCCCCACCCCCCATCGGCGGGTGCGCCCCGACGCCGGCGGCCATGAGCAGAAGAAAGGCGCACGCGAACGCGGCTACCGCGGGGACTGGATGTCTCATAAGTGCTTGAACGGGGAAGGGAAGAAGGGGGTGATTCGCCCCTTGACAAACAACGCTAGGTCACACGCCGGTGGCACGGGCCGCGTCTGCAAAAACCCGCTTTGGGGGTCCTGCGTCTCGCACGGCGATGGATTCGCGGGCGGAAACGGAATAATCGTTGCCGCAGACGAACCCTCCGCGGTGGCGGACGAAGCTTCCGTTGGTGCAGACGGAAGCCTCGGACCGACATCCCGTCGGTCCGGCGGCGGTGACATCGATGTTCAAGCGCGTCACAAGCGTTGGAGTCCCTTGAGCGAGTACGGTTCGGCGGTAGCGGGTCGCCTCGGGTACCACTGAGTGCTTGCGACGTCTGGGTCCGACCACTGCAAGAATGCCGTGGCACCCGAGGATCTGGACGCGAGACCTGAAGGGAAGTCGCTCTAGGTGGCGCGGGCGGGGGTGGGGGTGGCGACGCGGCGGATGGTTTGGACGAGCAGGTCGAGGTCGATGGGTTTGGTCAGGTGTTCGGCGAAGCCGGCGGCGGCGCTGTGGGCGCGGTCGCGGTCGCTGCCGAAGCCGCTGAGGACGACGGCGGGCGTGTCGATGCCGCCCGCGCGGATCTGGCGGAGCAGGTCGTGGCCGCTGCCGTCGGGCAGGCCCAGATCGCTGACGATCACGTCGAACGTCTCGGCCTCGGCGGCCCGCAGGCCGGCGGACACGGTGTCGCTGACCTTGACCGACATCCGCCGCGATCGCAGCAGGCGGGCCATCATTTTGCCCGTGTCGTCGTGGTCCTCGACGAGCAAGACGCGCAGCTTGCGCGTCGTGGCCGGCGCGGTGGCGGTCGAGGTGGTGGGGCGGCTCGGCGTGGTTGTGGGCAGTTCGACCCGGAACGTTGCCCCGCGATCGCGGCCGGGGCTTTGGGCCCGAATCGTGCCCCCGTGAAGATCGACGAGAATCTTCGTAATCGCCAGGCCCAGGCCGAGGCCGCCGAACTGCCGCGTGACGGCCGCGCCGCCCTGTTCAAAGGCGTCGAAGACCTTGGGCAGCAAGTCGGCCTCGATGCCGATGCCGGTGTCGCTGACTTCGATGGCGAGACGGTCCTGCTCGTTGCTCGTACGCACGACCACGACGCCGCCGGAGGGGGTGAACTTGATGCCGTTTTTCAAGAGATTCCACAAGACCTGCTGCAACCGCGCCGCGTCGGCGGGGACGGTGAAGTGCTCGGCGGCGAGGTCGAGCGACACGCGGACCTGCTTGCCCTCGCTCTCGGCCTCAACCATGCGGGCGACGTGGCGCATCTTGTCGTGGACGTCGATCGGCCTGAGTTCGAGCTCGAGCTTGCCGCGGGCGACGCGGGTCAGGTCGAGCAGGTCGTCCATCAACCGCGACTCGAGCTCGACGTTGCGGCGGACCATCTTCAGGTCCTCGCGCACGTCGTCGGGCAGGTCGGCGCGGCGCGACAGCTCGCCGGCGGCGACCAGTACGGGCGTCAACGGTGTGCGCAGCTCGTGGCTGAGCACCGCCAGGAAGTGGTCCTTGGCGGCGTTGGCACGCTCGGCCTCCTCCATCGTCGCCCGCATCTGCTGCTCCATGCGGCGGGCGTGCGTCACGTCGCGCGTTACGCCCAGCACCGTCTCGACCCGGCCGCTCGCGTCGAACTCCGGCACGATGCGCGACTCGTAGAACCGCTCGCCCGTCGGCGACTCGTGCGAGAAGTCGTAGGTTCGCGGCTCCCCTGTCTCGATCGCGGCCCGCAGCCTGGCGTTCCACTCGTCGCACAACTGCGTCGACATCGTCCCCATCTCGTGGCTGGTCTTGCCGATCCATGCCTCTGGTTTGAGTCCCGTCGCCTTCGTCACCGCCTCGTTGATGAAGACGTGGCGGAGTTGCAGGTCGAAGCGGGCGATCACGTCGGGCGTGTTGGCCGCGAGCGTGCGCATCTCCCGCTCGCGCTGGGCCAGCGCCTCTTGCTGGGCGCGGCGCTCGGTTACGTCGCGCACGACGACCACGACCGCTTCCACCGTTTTGTCTGCCCCGAACTCAGGGACCATGCGCGTCTCGAAGAACCGCTCGCCGGTGGGCGTCATGAAGGCCGTCTCGTGCGGCTGTTCCTGGCCCGTTTCAAACGTGCGCCGCAGCGCCGGCTCCCAGGTATCCAGGAAATCTTCCGGAAATCCCAGCTCGCGATTGCTCTTGCCGATCACCTGCTCGGGCGTGAGCCCAGTTGCCGTCGTCAGACTCGCGCCGCTGACGAAGACGTGACGCAGGTCGCGGTCAAAACGGCCGATGATGTCGGGGATGTTCTGCGTCAGCGTACGCAGTTGATGCTCGCTGCGCCGCAGTTGCTCTTCGGCGAGCTTGCGCTGCGTGACATCCTTGAAGACGATAGCGAACTGCCGCTCGCCGCCGGAGGGGGTGGCGAAGACGTCGAACCACATGCCCAGCGGCTCGGCCCACTGTTCGAAGCGCAGCGTCTCGCGTTGCAGCGCGACGCGCGCGTAGGTCTCGACCCAATGCCTCTCCAGCTCGGGGATCGCGGTGTACGCGGTCCTTCCCACCGGATCGTTGATGCCGGTGAACTTCTCGAACAACGGGTTGGCCTCAAGGAACCGGTAATCGACGGGGCGGCCGTCATCGTCGAGCAGCATCTCGCACAGGCAATACCCTTCGTCGATGCTGGTGAACAGCTCACGCAGGCGGCGTTCGCTCTCGCTCATGCGGGCCTGATCGCGGTGGCGTTCGGTGACGTCCATGACCACGCCGAAAAACCGGTCCGCCACGCGGCCGCCGGGCGCCGAGGCGTCGTCGCGGAAGGTGCATCGGCCGACCGATCGCACCCACCGCTCGGCGCGTCCCGGCACGATCAGCCGGTTCTCGATGTCGTACTGGCCGCCCACCTCCGGGTCGAACGCCCGCGCCATCGCCGCCCGCACGGCCGGCAGATCGTCCTCGTGAACCCGCGTGAGAGCCTGGTCGACGGTGAGGACGGGTCGGCCTTCGAAGCCGAACATGACCTGCAACCGCTCGTCCCACGTCAGGGTGCCGTCGTGGCGGGTTCACCTCCCACGTTCCCATGTCGGCCGCCTCGAGCGCCAGCGTCCGCTGCCGCTCGTCGGCCCACGTGGAGCGCCGGTCGCGTTGGTCGTGGGCGAGGATCGTCCATCGTCATCGACCCGCGATCCAACAGCCGCACGGGGCAGGCATCCTCTCGAAAGGGACGCCTGAAACTACTTGGCGGCATTCTATCGGGCGGCGATGTCGCCATCAAACCAAGCGGGAACGCGGCTACTTTGTCGAGTTCCGGCGTCAACGACGAAACCGGGGCGGGACCAGGAGTCAGTCGCCGACGGGGAGATCGTTGATGGCGCGGACGAGTCGGTCGAGGTCGACGGGCTTGACAAGGTGCGTGGTGAAGCCGGCGTCCTCGCTGATGGCCCGATCGGACTCGGAGCCGTAGCCGCTGAGGGCGATGGCGGGCAGGTGCGGGGCGGTGCGGCGGAGGTTGCGGAGCACGTCGAGGCCGTCGCCGTCCGGCAGGCCGATGTCGGTGACGAGCAGTTCGTGCCGGTCGGGATCGAAGCGCTCGACAGGCCTCGGCCACGTTGCGGGCGAGGGTGACGTCGAAGCCCTCGGCCACGAGCAGCGTTTGAGTATGCGGCCGGTGTCGCCGTGATCTTCGACGAGGAAGACGGCGCGCTTGTGCCGGTCGGAACTGACGGCGGCCGTGGGCGGCCTGGGCTGGTCGATCGGCTCGTCGGTGGTCGGCAGGGTGAAGGAGAAGGTGGCGCCGCGGCCGACGCCGGGGCTTTCGGCGCTGATGACGCCGCCCGTGCATCTCGACAAGGGACCGGCTGATGGCGAGCCCGAGGCCCAGGCCGAGCGGTCGCCGGTGCCACCTTGCGTCTTGCTTCGCGAAGATGCGCGCAGCAGGTCGGCGGAGATGCCGCGGCCGGTGTCGGCGACGCGGATCGAGAGCATGGCACGGTCGCCCGCCGTCGGCATGACGGCGGTGATGGTGACGGTGACGCGCTGCCCTCGGGCGAGAACTTGACGGCGTTGTTGATCAGGTTCCAGACGACCTGGATGACCCGCTCGGGATCGGCGTCGACGGCGGGCAGGCCCTCGGGGCGCGGGTCGAAGTCGAGCGTGATCTGCTTATCGCGGGCGTTGGGGCGGCAGACGTCGATGGCGCGGCGAACGGTGTCGGCGGCGTCACAGGGACGGCGGACGAGGCTGAGCTTATTGCGCTCGATGCGCGTCATGTCGAGCAAGTCGTCGATTAGGCGGACCTCGAGGTCGATATTGCGCTGCACGAGCGTGGCGAGCTCGCGGGCGGCTTCGGGGGCATCGTCCTGGCGGGCCAACGCGCTGGCGGCGGCGAGGACCGGGGTCAGCGGCGTGCGCAGCTCGTGGCTGAGGGCGGCGAGGAACCGGTCCTTGGCCCTCGCGGCGCCCTCGGCATCGGCGCGGGCGTGGTCGACGTCCGCCAGCGCCGCCTCGGCCCGCTCGCGCGCGGCCCTCGGCCTCGGCGCGCGCCTGGCCGAGCTGCCTCCTCGATCCGCTTGCGCGCGGTGATCTCGTGGACGACGACGGTCACGCCCGTGAACCTCGGCGGCGTCATTGTTGGCCATGCCGGCGATGTCGCGGATGCTCTCGATGTTGCCGTCTTCCTCGACGTCGACGCCATCGCCAGCGCGCAGCGGCAGGTAGCTGACGACGAATGCCCGCCGCACGCCGGGCTGGCGGGGCGTCTCGCCCTCGACCTCGATGTTCAGTCACACCGCCTCGCCGCCGTCGAGCACCTTGCGGTAGAGCGGCATGAGCGTGTCGATCAGCGTCGGCAGCACCTCGCCGAGAGTGCGGCCAAGCGTCTCCTCGACGGGCACGCCGTTGATCTCGGCAAGCCGTCTGTTGATGCGCCGGAAGCGAAGGTCGCGATCGACCACGGCGAGGCCGACGTCGGCGTTGTCGTAGATGGTTTCGATCTCGATCAGCGACTGGCGCAGCCGGGTTTCGCTCTCCTGGAGGCGGGCGCTGGGTTTCGTGTTCCTCGGTGACATCGACCACGACGCCGACGTGGACGATCGGGCCGGCGGCCTTCCTCCTCGCCGTTGAAGCGGGTGATGCCGTAGCCGTGTATCCAGCGGGTGGTGCCGGGTTCGGGGGTGGTAGCGGAACTCGCATTGGTAGCGCCCGTCGCCGCTGGGATCGAGGGCCTTTTCAAGCCGGCGTTCGACCTCGGGGCGGTCGTCGCGGTGAATGCGCTTGATGCCGTCGTCGATAATTGGCCGAGTCGGGACTGGTTGAGAATCTCGCGGGCGCCGGGCGTCGAAGCTGACGTTGTCCGTCTGAACATCCCAACGCCAGAACCCCAGGCTCGACGCCCGCAGCGCCAGCCGGAGCGACTCCTCGCTGTCGGCGCGCTTGTCGAGGGCGACCTTGAGCTCGGTGATGTCGTTGAACGTCAGCGACACGCCGGCAATCTCGTGGTCGACGGTGCGGTAGGGGGTGATGCGCATCGTGAAGATGCGCTCCTCGCTGCCATCACGCTGGGCGGGGCGGCAGACCTCGGCCTCGTACTTGTCTGAGACGCTCGAGCACGCCCCGGCAGAGCTCGTCAAGGTCGCCGTCGATGAAGCGGGTCTTGACGTCGCCGATGTACCGGCCCAGATCATCATCGTGGAGGCGGAACACCTCGCGGGCGCTGGGCGTGAAAACGCTTGATGTTGAGCCCGCGGTCGAGGAACACCGTCGGCACCTGTGCGCTGGCGAACAGGTTCTGCAGGTCGCTGTTCGCCTCGTTGAGCTCCTCGACCTTGCGCCGGATCTCGGAGTTGACCGTTTCGAGTTCCTCGTTTGCGCTCTGGTATTCTTCCTTGCTCGTCTGCAATTCCTCGTTGGCCGACTGAAGTTCCTCGTTCATGCGGAGCAGTTCTTCGTTGCTGCTCTTGAGTTCCTCATTGCTGACTTCGAGCTGCTCGACCGTCTCCGACAAGTTCTCGCGAGCCTCGAACAGTTCGCGGCGCAGCGACGCCTCGTCGCCCTCCTCGTTCGCGCCCGCGTCGTCGGCGGGCGCGGCCGGGGCGCTGGCGCTGGCGGCGGCGCTGGCGGCGGATTCGTTCTCGGCGAATGTGACGAGGGTTAACCCATCCTCAATCGGCCAAGCGGAGATGCGCACGCTCGCGCGGTTCGTTTCGCGGCCGGGGATGACCAGGCGCGTCATCTCGCGTGTTTCCCGCTGCGACGCCGCCACCACCGCGACGACGTCGACGCGCATCCAGGCGGGAACCATCGACGCAAGCGATCCATCGACGGGGCCGTCGGGCATCACAAGGTGACGGCCGGTGGGGCCGGTGGCGTAGACGATCTGCCCGTTGGCGTCGATCGCGACCGCGGCGGGGGCGTAGCGGTCGATCAGGGCCTTATCAACGCGCTGGTCGCGCAGCCGCCGCGCCAGGGCCGGGGGACGCGGTCGCGGTCCGACAGCGCCATCGCCGGATCGGCCACGCCGGCCTCGAACGATTTGCCGCCCCCGTCGCCGAGCGGTCGGCCTTTCGGCATGGTGACCATCTGCCGCTCGACGTGGTCCTGCCGCCGGTGAATCCGATGCTCGGGACACAAGGGTGAACAGCCGCGCGTTGCGGCCGGTGATCGACTCGCTGCTGCCCAGGAACATGTGCCCGCCGGGACGCAGGGCGTAGTGCAGCAGCGGGATGACCTTCCGCTGAAGTCGCCGTTGGAGGTAGATCAGCAGGTTGCGGCACGCCACCAGGTCGATGCGGCCAAAGGGCGGGTCGGCGATAAGCGAATGCCGGCTGAAGAGGACCAGGTCGCGCAGCTCGCGCGAGACAGCGTACTCGTCGCCGTCGCGACGAAAGAAGCGGTCCAGTCGGTCGGGGCGGATGTGCTGGTCGATGCTCCTGGGATAGCGGCCCGCCCGCGCGACCGTTAGGGCGGCGGCGTCGAGGTCGCTGCCGAAGACCTGAATCGCCGGGCGCGGCCGGCCCCCACGCTCGCGGGCCTCGACCATCAGCATCGCCAGCGAATAGGCCTCCTCGCCCGTGCTGCAACCGGCCGACCAGACCCGCACCGGCTCGCCCGGATCGCGACCGGCGAACAGGCTTGGCACAACGGACTTCTCCAACGCCTCAAACGCCTCGGGGTCGCGGAAGAAGGCCGTCACGCCGATCAGCAGGTCAGCGAACAGGGCGCGCGCCTCGCTGTCGTCGCCGTCCTTGCTGAGCGTGTCGAGGTAGCGGATTGGGTCGTCAACGCGCAGGACGTGCATCCGCCGCTCGACGCGGCGCAGGATCGTGCCCGGCTTATATCCGCCGAAGTCATACCCGACGCGATCGCCCAGGACGCGCGTGACGGTTTCGAGCACCGTGCGGGCAATGTCGTCGGTGGCGACCGTCGCGGGCTGCTCGCGGGCCGACGCCTCCGCCTCGAACTCGTCGCCGTCGGGCGCGCCAGTGGAGTCAAGAAGGGCGGGGTCGGGTCTGAGGCGAAGCTGACCCAACCGCCTGGCGTAGTCGAGGACGCGCTCGGGCAACTCGCGGGCGGGCAGGATGTCGTCGAGCACCCCGCCGGCCGCGGCGGAGTCGGGCATAGAGCTGAACTTCGCCGTCGCCCCCTCCTGCCCCAGGGCCAGCCCGCCGCGTTCCTTGATGGCGCGCAGGCCCAGCGTGCCGTCGCTGCCCAGCCCGCTCAGCACCACGCCCACGGCCCGCTCGCCGACGTGCTCGGCCAGCGACTCGAAGAAGCGGTCGATCGTCGTCGCCGGCCCGCGGCGATGGCCTCCCTCCATCTGCGTGACCCGCAGCCGAAGCTCGGCCGAGCCCTCCTCGCCGTCGAAGAGCGACAGAATCGAGTTCGACGGGATCACGTACACCCGCCCCGGCTGCACCGCAACCTCGTCCTCGGCCAGCTCCACCGGCAGCGGGGTGTGCCGCGACAGCAGTTCCGGCATTTGCGTCGGGTGGTCGGGGTGCAAATGCTGCACGACGACAAAAACGATGCCCAACGACTCCGCCAGGGTCGCGTTGCCGTCGAGCCCTTCGAGGAACTCCGACAACGCCTCGAGCCCACCCGCGGAGGCGCCCAAGCCGCAGACGGTCAGCCCCGCCGGTGGGGCCATCTCGCCGACGCCCTCCTCGTTGCCCGCCTCTACCTGGTCGCGGTCGTCCAACGCCATCAGATCATCCTATCAAGGCCAGTCCATAGAAGCGGGGGCCCAGCTCCGCCACGACGCCGCAGCAGACAGCCAGCCATGCCCTTCGCGTCCATAGAGAGACGTCTGCGCCGCACAGCGGGTTCGGTTGGCGTGAAGCAACTCGCGTGGGACCTCGTCGGCGGCACTGGTCGCAGTTCTGGCAACCTTTATGCTGGGTGAATGCGTCCGCGTTTCCCCTTCCTTCTCGCCGTTCGCCGCGCCTGCCCGGCGGTGGCGGCATTGGTTCTGCTGATCCTGGCGACAGGGTTCGCGCCCGCCGCGACCGAGCCGGGCGCGACGGTGCAGGCCTTCGAGCTCGGCGAGGCGGTCGCTCAGGTGCCGACGCTCGCGCCGGACCAGACGCCCAATGTCGACGCGGTCGTGCCGGTCTTGAGTGAAGAGGCGATGGGCGAAGCCTTGGCCGACGTGGCGTGGCCGGCGCTGGTGCGGGTCCGGGCGCAGGTGGAGATTCCAACCGACGGCCGCTACTGGTTCGCCGCGCAATCGGCCGGGCGGGTCGAGCTTCGCGTGCGCGGGCGATCGGTCGACGCGGACGAGCCCATCGAGCTGACGGCGGGGTGGCAGGAGGTGACACTCGACGCGGTTCTCCCGAAGCACGGCACGCTTTCACTCGCGTGGCAGCCGCCGGAGGTGGAGGAATTCGTGGCGATCCCCGCGGCCGCGCTGCGGACGGAGTCGGTGCCGGCGCGGGTGACGTCGCCGGGAACCAAACGCCTCGCGAGCACCAATCGGCCGGGCGACGGCAAGGCCCTCATGGGCGTTCACCCGTCGTACGACCTGCGGCCCATGCACCCGCCTGAGATGGAACTGAAGGTGTCGGCCCTGACGCGGCTCGCGGACGGGCGGCTGATTCTCGGGACGTTCAGCCCGTTGCAACGCTCGGAGGTGGCCCTGCCGGATATCGAGAGCAAAGACCCCGACCAGCTCTACGAATTGTGGCCGATTCCAGGAAAATCCGATGATCCGTCGGCGGTGACGCGGGAGTCGGTCGCGGACGGGCTCTACGAACCGAGCGGCTTGTGCGAGGTCGATGGCCGGCTGTTCGTCGCGCAGCGCAAGGCGGTCACGGAACTCGTCGACGAAGACGGCGACGGCTACTTCGAGACGCACCGCGACGTCGCCCGCGGGTGGCAAAGCTGGAACTACCACCAGTTCACCTTCGGCTTGGAGCACCGCGACGGCAAGCTCTACACGGCCCTCTCGACGGCGATGGCGCCGCCCGGCTGGGAGGGGATGCGCCACAACTCCGCGCCGAACGATCCGCTGCGCGGGTGCGTGTTGGAGATCGACTTGTCCAAGGCAGACGATCCGGAGGGAAGCTATCGCGTCTACGCCGGCGGCCTGCGAACGCCCAACACGATCGGCCTCGGGCCCGACGGCGACCTGTTCTACGCCGACAACCAAGGCACGTGGATGCCGGCCAGCCACCTTGCGCACGTGCAGGAGGGGCATTTCTACGGCCATTTCAACAACCCGAACTTCGTCGAAGAGCTGGAGCAATGGCTGCCCGACGGCGGGCACGCGAGTGCGTTCGCGCAGCAGCCGCGGACGCCGGCAAGCTTTCTGCTGCCGCACAACGAGTTCGTCAATTCTCCGACGCAGCCGCGCCTGATCGAGAGCGGGCCGTACGCTGGGCAGATGTTGCTCGGCGAGCTGACGGCCGGCGGGATTCGCCGGCTGTTCCTGGAAAAAGTGAACGGCCAGTGGCAGGGGGCGGCGTTCCGGTTCAGCCAGGGATTCGAGGTCGGCGTCAACCGGATGATTCTCGACAAGGACGGCTCGATCATCATCGGCGGCATCGGGGCGGCGGGCAACTGGAGTTGGCGCGGCACGCAGCATGGCGTGCAGCGGCTCGTTCCCAACGGCAAGCAGACGTTCGAGATGCACAGCGTTTCCGCGATGCCGAATGGCTTCGAGATTCGCTTCACGAAGCCGGTTGATCCGACCTGGCTCGCGGATGCGGCCAACTTTCAGGCAACGCAGTGGCGGTACGAGCCGACGGTGCGTTACGGCGGACCAAAGCTCGGCGTGCAGTCGCTCGAGGTCGCCGATGCCCGGCCGAGCGAGGACGGCCGCAGCGTCGCGATCACCGTGCCCGGCCTGAAGCCGGGCCACGTCGTTCGCCTGCGCACCGATCCGACCTCGACCGACGGCGAGCGCATCTGGTCGACGGAGGCGTACTACACGCTGAACCAGATTCCCGCGGCCGACGCTCCGCGCGGCGTTGGAGTCGGGGCGATCGCGCCGGCGAAGAGTGTGACGCTTATCGGCCGAACGCACGCAGGGGCGATGTTCCGGCGGACGGATGAGCAGCGTCACATGCCGCGCGGCGGGGCGATCACGCAGGACGAGCTCATGGAGATGGACCCGGCCGAGGGCGTGGCCGTGACGGGGCAGGGGCCGCTCGTCAGCGCCGCGAACTTCGGCGACGTGCGACTCCACGTCGAGTGGTTCGCCCCGCCCGGTGGCGAGGGGCAGCAGGCGGGCAACAGCGGCGTCTACCTGCAAGATCGCTACGAAGTCCAGGTGCTCGGCACCCTCGCGGCCGACGAACTGGGCAGGCCCGTCGAAGATGATGAAGCGGGCGCGATCTACAAGGTGGCCGCCCCGGCGGTTAACGCCTCGACCGGCCCCGGCACGTGGCAGGCGTACGACATCTGGTTCCAAGCCCCGCGCTTCGACGACGACGGCGACAAGACCGCCGACGCCCGCATCACCGTCTACTGGAACGGCCGGCTGATCCACGAGAACCTGGCCATTCCCGGCCCCACCGGCGCGGCCGCTGCGGGGGGCGAGCAGCCGGCCGACGGGCTCGATTACCAGGTCGGGCCGCTCTACTTCCAGGACCACTCGTCGCAGGCCGACGGGCCGGTACGCTACCGGAACGTCTGGGTTCAACCCATTGAGGATGACGATTACACGCCGGGCGAATGGACGCCTTTCCTGTCCGGCGACGGCCTCGACGGCTTCGTCATTCGCGGCGGCCGGGCGACCTTCGCACGCGACGGCGACACCGTGGTCGGCAGGAGCGTCCCCAACGCCGGCGGCAACACGTTTCTCGTCACCGAGGATACCTACGACGACTTCGAGTTGTCGTACGAAGTCCGGAGCGACTCGCTCAACAGCGGCGTGCAGATTCGCAGCGTCGTGCGCGGCGGCTTCGATCAACGCGACGGCCGCGTGACCGGGCCGCAGGTGGAGGTCGACCCAAGCAACCGCGCCTTTTCCGGCGGCATCTACGGCGAAGGGCTCGGCGGGTGGATCGCGCCGCTGGTCGACAACCCCGCCGCCCGCGACGCGTGGAAGCCGGGCGACTGGAACCGTGTCGACGTCGTTGCCGAAGGCCCGCTGATCCGCACGTGGATCAACGGCGTGCCGGCCGCGCGGACGCTGTTCGATGGCTTCCGCAACGGCCACATCGCCCTTCAAGTCCACGGCGTCGGCGCGGATGAAACGCCGCACGAGGTCCGCTTCCGCAAGCTGCGCCTCCGGGAACTTCGCGTCAATTGAACCGCCGGAACACCGGCTGAACCGGCCTACCCGCGAGGTGGTGCTCGACGCCGTCTTCGAGCGCGGCCCGGTAGATCGGCAGGGCATCGGCGATGCGGTCGGCGGCGGCGGTGAGGTCGGCTTCCGTGTGGCTCTGGCCGATCACCAGGTTCGGCGCGAGCAGGCCGCGTTTGAGCGTCTCCTGAAGGAACAGCGTGCGAAACGCTTGGCTGCGCTGGCCGTCGGGCCCCTTGGTCACGTAAATCAGGTTGCTCGGGTGGCCGACGACGTGGAAGTGCTCGAAGACGCCGGCGGCGCGGGCGGCGTCGTTCACCTGCTCCGCAAAGCGTTGGCCGTTCGTCGCGAGCTGGCTCGGCACGTCGCGTTCGCGGACCTCTTCCATCGTCGCGATGGCGGCCGCGAGGCAGTGCGTTTCGCCGCCGTGCGTCAGGCTGAGCAGGAAGACGCGCTCCCGGTCGGTTGTCAGCCCGCCGCGCTCCATGAACTCGCGCCGGCCCGCCAGCGCCGAAACGCTAAAACCGTTGGCCATCCCCTTGCCGTAGGTAGAAAGGTCGGGCGTGACACCGTGCAGCGTGTGGGCGCCGCCGACGTGCAGGCGAAAGCCGCTGATCGTCTCGTCGATCACGAGCAAACAGCCGTAGGCGTCGCAGAGCTTGCGGACGGCCGCGAGGTAGCCCGGGGCCGGCGGCTCGTCGCGTTCGGCCTCCATCATCACGCAGGCGACGTCGCCGGCTTGCAGCACCTGTTCCAACGCGTCGGCGTCGTTGAACGGGAAGCCGACCGTGTGCGGGCCGACGTCCTCGGGAATGCCCGCGGCCATGTCGACGGTGCTGATAAACCAGTCGTCGACGCTGAAAAAGGGCTGATCGCGGCAGACGGCGACCTTCGTCTTGCCGGTGACGGCGCGGGCGAGCTTGATGGCGGCGGTGGTGGCGTCGGAGCCGTTTTTGGCGAACTTGACCATGTCGGCCGAAGGGACGCAGCGGAGGAACGCCTCGGCCGCCTCGAGCTCGATGGCGGCGGGGCGGGCAAAGTTGGTGCCGTCCCACAGCGCCCGCTGCGCCGCCTCGCAGACGCGCCGGTGCCCGTGGCCGAGGGTGACGCTGCGCACGCCGCTGCCGAACTCAAGGTACTCGTTGCCGTCGAGATCCCAGACGCGGCAGCCCTTGCCACGGGCGATGACCGGGGCGAGGCCGTCGGGGTATTGGTCGTCCCCCTTGGCATACGTGTGGGCGGCGCCGGGGATGAGCCGGTGGGCGCGGCGCAGGTGGCGATCGGAGGCGGGCAGGTGCGTCACGCTGTGGCAGGGGTTGAACCGGGCCGGGCCAGGCGGCGTCTGTAGGAGGCTGGCCACGGTGGCAGCATCGGCAGTTTCGCCCGCCGGCTGTTGGACGGACGCGGCCACGACCGATAATCTCGCTACGGACCTGCCGCGCGGACGGATCCGCGCCGCCCTCGGCCGAGCAGTTTGTACCCACGGAAGGGACTCGTTTGTCGGACATCCTCGACCAAAGCGAGATTGACGCCCTGCTGAACGCCGTCGACGGCAGTGGTGGCAGTGGTGGTGGGCGGGCGGGCGTGGGCTTTGCCGACGACGCGGACGCGGGGCGGGAGCTCGACGTGCAGACCTACGACTTTCGCCGCCCCGAGCGCGTCGGCAAGGAGCAGACCCGCGCGCTGGCCACCGTCCACGACGCCTTTGCCCGCAACTTCGGCGCGAGCCTGAGCGGCTTCCTCCGCACGATCGTGGAGGTCAGCGTCAGCCACATCGAACAGCTCACCTACAGCGAGTTCATCCACTCGCTGCCGAACCCCACCTGCTTCAACCTGCTCGGCAGCGATACGCTCGACGGGCAGCTTTGCCTGGAGATGAGCCCGCTGATCGTCTACCCGATCATCGACCGCCTGCTCGGCGGCAGCAACGCCGAGCTCTTCATCCCGCAGCGCCCGCTCACGCAAATTGAGCAACGCCTGATCCAACGCGTCACCGACCGTGCCACGCACCACCTCGGCGAGGCGTGGAGCCAACTGCTGCCAACGGCGTTCAACATCGACGGCTTCGAAAGCAACCCGCAACTCGTGCAGATCGTCCCGCCGAACGAGACCGTGGTGGTCGTCGGTCTCGAGATCAAGCTCGGGCACCGCGCGGGCACGATGGCGTTGTGCATCCCGTACGGGACGATGGAGCCAATGATGAGCCGCGTGAACCAGCAAAGCTGGCTCACCAACGAGAAAAAGAAAAAGCCCGGTGACGAGGGGGATCTCGATCGCCTCAAGGGTGGGCTGAAGGTGGCCGCCGTCGATTTGCGGGCGACGCTGGCGCAGACGAGCATGACCCTGAGCGAGCTCCTCGCGCTGCGGCCGGGCGACGTGATCACAACGGAGAAGCCGATCAAGTCGGAGCTGAGCGTGTCGATCGAGGGGCGGAAGAAGTTCGTGGGCAAGCTGGGACAGTTCCGGCAGAAGAAGGCGGTGCGCATCACCCGCGTCGTTCAGCAGCCGACCGAGACGACGCTCGCCACTGAAGCGGCCGCAGCAGTCGCCACGGCGGAGTGAGCGTCCCTCCAAACGCAAGTCGAATCGAGCTGAAGGCGGCGGTTTCCTCGAACCGTCCGCCGGGGTTGCTGCTGCGCGCCTGCGTATTTGCGCGAACCTCATCGCGTGTTGCAACGAATGGTTGACAGGGACGGGAGGTTCCTGTACTCTGGAACTGTACCAGTCGCTTCTCGGCCGTGTGTGCCGGGATGGAGGGCGGCTGGTTGCGGCCCGGTTCGCCGGCGTCGAGAACAATCACCTTGTGAGGAGGCATCCTGTGCACCAGCACGTTTCCACCGGCCGCGGTCGCGGCTGCACCGTTGTCCGCCGCGCGTTCACGCTCGTCGAGCTGCTCGTCGTCATCGGCATTATCGCCCTCTTGATCGGCATCCTGCTGCCGACGCTCAGCAGCGCCCGCCAGGCCGCCAACAGCTTGGTCTGCATGTCGAACATGCGCCAGTTCGGCATGGGGCAGGCGTTCTACATCAACGACAACAACGGCTTTCTGCCGATCGGCACCTTTGACGGCGTGCTCAACGGCTGGTCCGGTGATGTGCGCGATCCGGAGAAGGGCACCGACTGGACCGTGCTGCTCGCCAACGCGATGGGTCAGGCGGGCGTGAACTGGGAGGATCAGGAGGCCTCACGCAACGGCACGCGCGGCATCTTCGCCGACCTGGACACGGTGGAGGCTGACGGCATGACCGTCACCACCGCGGATGGCGCCGGCGGCGAGGCCGCGTTCGTCCACTTCTCGACGCACCCGCGCGTGATGCCCAACATCGACGAGTGGAGCGGTCCGGACGTCGGACCGACCGGCTGGGTGACGAATCTCAAGCCGTACAAGATCACGCAGATTCCGAACGCGACGGAAATCATCACGATCTTCGACGGCGCGCAGATCGGCGAGAACGGCTTCAATGCGTCGCCGCAGGCTTACCGTCTCGACGCGGATCGGTTCTGGTACGACCACTTCATGAAGCAGCACCTCGCCGAAGCGGCGGGCATCGACATGAACTCGCCCGTGATCGTCGGCAACAACACCGACGCCCAAACCTGGGGTGGCGGCAACGGCGGCAACCCACGCTTCCGCCACAAGGGCAACGAGTCGGGCAACTTCCTCTTCGCCGACGGACACGTCGAGCCTTTGCGCTACCTCGGCCCCGGCGACTCGGGCCAGGGCGAGTCGCAACTGCTCCGCCGCAACATCATCGTCCCGGCGATCGACCGGCCGAACCAGTAGATTGCCGTAAGGTCTCACTTTCGAGATCGAACGCTATCCTCCTCCGCTCGGTCCGCCGCTTTCGATCGGCGGGCCGAACGGCTGTCCCGATGCCCCTTGTTCTGCCGGAGTCCGCATGGCCACACTGCGTGATCGCATGAATGACAACCCGGCGATCGTCGCCGCGATTGTGGGCGTGGCGGCCCTTGTTGCAATCGGTATCGGCGCCTGGCTCGCCTTTGGCGGCGGGAGCACCGTAACCGACGCCGACGACAGGTCCGCTTTCTACTCCACCGACGACGGCAACACGTGGTTCAAGGACGACGCCTCCCGCTTGCCGCCCTTTGACCACGACGGCAAAGCGGCGGTCGCGGCATTTGTCTATCGCTGTGAGGGGCATGAGTTCGCCAACCACCTCGAGCGTTACACCGACGAGGGCAAGGAGGCGGCGACGAAGATTCGCAGCACCCAAGGCCGCCCCGACGGACGCATGTTGGCGCTGGTCAACGGTGCCGGTCGGGAGTTCAAGAGGCCTGCCGATGCCGGTTGGACTCGCGGCGACGACCGCGGCGCCGTCGCGGCCATCCAGACGCCGCAATGCCCCGAAGGACACGACGCGCGGCTGGTGGCAATCATCCCGTAGCGCCGCCCGCCGCTGCCCGCTCGGCGTGCTGCCGAACTTGCTCCTCCTCCGCGGGGCGGCGTACGCGAGTGCGTCGTCCCGTTTCCGATGTTCCACCTCGTTCCATTTTTGCTGACTTCGTGATGAATCCGAACGTGAACCACCGTTGTGTCCGCCGCCTCGTTCTGATTGCCGCCGGCGTTGTTGCGAGCGTTGCCGCGTCGGCCCAGGCGGGCGAGCACGTCGAGGTCCGCACGGGCGACGGCGATGCCGTTTTCGTCGTCGATGGCCAGCCGATGCGCATCAAAGGGGCCGGTGGGTCGGGCGACCTCGAACTGCTCGCCAAGAGCGGCGCCAACGCCATTCGCACGTGGGGCGTCGGCGACGAGACGCAAGACCTCCTCGACGCCGCCCACGCCAATGGCCTTCAGGTCGTGCTCGGCGTCTGGTTGCAGCACGAGCGGCACGGCTTCGACTACAACGACGACGCCAAGGTTGCCGCACAGTTCGCCCACGTGCGCGAGGCCGTCGAGACCTACAAGGACCACCCGGCGTTGCTTGCGTGGTCGCTTGGCAACGAGATGGAGGGCTTTGGCAACGGCGACGACGCGGCCATCTGGTCGCATGTCGAGTCGGTGGCGGCGCTCACGAAGCGGCTGGACCCCGACCACCCGACGATGACGGTGATGGCTGAGGTCGGCGGCAGCCGGGTGCAGAACGTTCACCGGCTTTGCCCGAGCATCGACGTGGTCGGTATCAACTCCTACGCCGGCTCGCTGTCGCTGCCGCAGCGTTACCGGGCGAACGTTCCCGAGGGGTTCGAGCCCAAGCCGTACGTCGTCACGGAGTTCGGCCCGCCCGGCACCTGGGAGGTCGGCCGCAACGCCTTCGATGCCGCCGAGGAACTGACGAGCACGCAGAAGGCCGACATTTATGCCAACGTCTACGAGCGGCTCGAGCAGGACGCCGAGCTGAACCTCGGCTCCTTCGCCTTCACGTGGGGCGCCAAGCGCGAGGCGACCAGCACGTGGTTCGGCCTGTTCCTGCACGACGGCAGCAAGCTCGGCGGTGTCGACGCGCTGGCGAAGGTGTGGGGCGGCAGTGTCGACAACCACTGCCCGACGATCGAGCCGCTGGAGGTCGCCTCCGGGTCGACGTCGGCCGAGGCGGGCGACCAGCTTCACGTCAAGGTTTCCGCCGACGATCCCGACGGCGACGCCGTCGAGATCGAGTGGACGCTCACGGGCGAGCAGGAAACGTACTTCACCGGCGGCGACACCCAGCCGGAACTGCCCGAGTATCCCGACGCGCTCGCCGTCGGTGGCCGCAGCGTCACGATCACGCTGCCGGACGAGCCGGGCGTCTACCGCCTCTACGCCGTCGCACGCGACGGCCGCGGTGCGGCGGCGGTGGCGAACCTGCCGCTCTTCGTCGAGGGCGGCCCCGCCGCGCGGCAGGAGGATGGCGGCGCGATGGACAACGGCGCAGACAAGAAGCCCGAGCCTGCGGTGAAGGGTCGCCCCAGGCCCGAGTTGCCCTACATCGTCCTCGGCGACGACCAACCGCAGTCGGCATTCGTGCCAAGCGGCTACATGGGCGATCACGACGCCATCTCCATGAACGAGGCCTCGAAGAACAACCCCCGCAGCGGCGAGACCTGCCTGCGCGTAATGTTCGACAAGCCCGACGGCTGGGGCGGCGTCGCCTGGCAGAGCCCCGCCAATGACTGGGGCGCGCAGGACGGCGGCCTCGATTTGAACGAAGCGACCAGGCTCACGTTCTGGGCACGCGGCGGCAAGGGCGGCGAGCGCGTCACCTTCGGTCTGGGCGGGATCAAGAACGACCAGCCGTTCTTCGACACCGCCGACGTCGGCATCGACGTGGAACTCACCGCGGATTGGAAGCAGTACGAGGTGGACCTCTCCGAGGCCGACCTCTCGCGGATCAAGAGCGGCTTCCGCTTCTCCCTGCCGGGCCAGGGCGAGGCGGTGATGTTTTACCTGGATGATGTGCGGTACGAATGAGCGTGACGAATGAGGCTGCCGGGCGGTCGCGTCACGCTCGGTCGCGGGGCGGCGGGCCGACCGAGTTCTGCGGGTCGTACCAGCAGTCCATGACATCGTCGTCGAGCGCGGCCTGGTTCCCGCCAGCGCTGTCGAGCATCAGGCGCTCGAGGCGTTCGAACGCCCGCGTGCCGAGGGCGGCGGTGTCCTGGCAGATCGCGCTCAGCCGCGGGTGCAGCGTGTGACGGACATCGGTGTCGTCGAAGCCGACAACGCTCAGGTCGCCGGGGATGTCGACACCCAGGCGCAACGCTTCCTGGAGAATGCCGGCGGCGGCGTACGGGTCGGTCGCGAAGATCGCGGTCGGCGGGTGCTTCATCGCCCGCATCTGCCGCAGGGTGGCTGCACCGGCGTCGGTGTTGGCGGGAACGGTCATCACCAAGTCGGCGGTCGGTTCGATGCCGGCGTCGCGCAGGCCCGCCTCCCACTGCTCGCGGCGGCGCTGGTGGTCGTGGTCAACGACGATGTTCAGCGTGATCGCAATGCGCCGGTGCCCGAAGCTGACGAGCTGCGCGATCGCCTGCCGCACCGCCGCGGCGCTGTCGCTGCGCACCGACGGCAGGGGCAGATCGGGCAAATGGTCGGCAACGAGCACCGCGGGCACAGGCCCCTCGGCAATCTCGCGGACCACGTCGAGCGACCCGCCGCTGGTCCGCAGGAGCACGCCACTGACGCCCATGCGCAACAGCGTCTGCGCGGCCGTCTCGCCGGCCTGCTGGTTGCGCATCGCGTCAAGCAGCAGCAGGTTGTAGGCGTGCGGGACCATCCCCAGGTAGACGCCGCGCAACAGCGCGAGGTCGTATGGCCCCTCCAATGCCAGCGGCCCGCCCGAGGCCATGAGCGCGACCGTCCGCAGCGATTGCCGGCTGATCACCGGGTTTACGTACCCGCGCTGACTGATCGCATCGAGCACCTTCTGCCGCGCCTCGGCGCTCACGTGTGGGTGGTTGTTGAGCACGCGGGACACCGTCCCCACGCTCACCCCGGCATCGGCCGCGATCTTTCGTACCGATGCCATACCGCGACTCTAGCGACTCGATCGCCCGCCGCGCCGAACGCCCGTGCCAGACCGTCGCGTCAGATCGCCGCGTCAATCACCGCGTCGGCCGCTGGCTGCATCGGCCGATCGTTGATGAAGGCCCGCACCGCCCGCGCGACGCGCGTGCCGGCGTGGCCATCCCAGTAGCGTGGCGAACGCCCGCCGGGGTCGAGCGCCTAGGCCCGCTCGACCGCCGCCGCGACGGTCGCGCCCGTCACGCCGCGATCGACGTCGCCGCCCATCACGTTCGTGCCCTCGGTGAGCGTAATTGGCCGCTCGGTGCGCTCCCGCAGGGTGACGCAGCGGACGCCGAGCACGGTCGCCTCCTCCTGGATGCCGCCGCTGTCGCTCAGGACAAGGCGGGCGTCGGCGAGAAGCCGCACGAAGTCGAGGTAGCCCGCCGGCGGCAGCGGCAGCCAACGGTCGCCCAGCTCGAAGTCGGCCGCGTCCAGACGCTGCCGCGTCCGCGGGTGGACGGGGAAGACCAGCCGCAACCCTTCGCCTTCGGTCGCTGCTTCGAGGGCATCGATCAGGACGCGCAGTTGCTCGGGGCGGTCGACGTTGCTCGGCCGGTGGAGCGTGGCAAGGGCGTACCCGCCGGGCGTCAGGCCGTGGTCGTCGAGCACGCGCGAGCGCTCCGCGAGCGCGCGGGACGCGAGCAGCGTGTCGATCATCACGTTGCCGACGTAGCAGACGCGGTCGGCGGGCGTTCCCTCGCGGCGCAGGTGGTCAAGGCCGACAGGGTCGCTCACGAGCAGCACGTCCGAGAGCGCATCGGTGACGATGCGGTTGACCTCCTCGGGCATGTCGCGGTCGCCGCTGCGCTGGCCCGCCTCGACGTGGACGACCACCGGCCGCGTGCGGATCTGGCCGTTGGCGAGGAACCGGGCGTCGAGGTGGAACTTGCTGGCCGCCAGCGCGCAGGCGGCGGTCGAGTTGACGTCGCCGACGACGAGCACGACGTGCGGCTGGCGGCGTTGCAAAACCGGCTCGAAACGCTCCAGCAGCCGCGCCGTGACGGCCGCGTGGCTCCCGCCGCCGACGCCCAACTCCTCGTCCGGGCGGGGGATCGCCAGGTCGTCGAAGAAGACGCGACTCATCGCGTCGTCCCAATGCTGGCCCGTGTGGACCAGCGCCGCCTCGAACCCGCCGGCCGCGGCGAGGGCGCGGAGCACCGGCGCAATTTTGGGTAAGTTCGGCCGAGCGCCCGCGACACAGACGACGCGGACCGGGTCGGGAATGGCGAGGCTGATATTGCTCACACTGCCGCGGAGCATTGCCCGCGTGGATCGACTCGGCAACTTCCGGCGGCAAATCCGGACCACGCGCCGCGCCCGACAGGGCGATATCGTGCGGCCGTGACGGCGACGACTTCACCCACGCCACGCGAGCAGGCCCGGCGACAGATCTCCATCGAAGAGGTGTTGCGGGCCCCGACAACGGCGGCGGACTTGCCGCGCGCGATGCTCGCGCTGGCGAAGGGCGTCGGGGCGCGGCCGGCGGATTTGCTGCCGCTGGCGGCCCTGACGCTGGCGGAGGTCGCGGCGCAGGTCGGCGTGGCGGCGTGCGGCAAGCTCGCGCTCGACGCGGCGCTCGCGGGCGACGGCGTCGGTTGGCTGACGCCGACGCTGGCCACCCTCTTCGCGGCGTTGGCGTTCGCCCTCATCCGGGCGCGGCAACTGGCGCAGGAGACGCTCGCGCTCGCCTGGCGCTCGCGCGGCGTGGCCCGCCTGTCGGCCTCCATTGCCGCGGCGGACGTGCACGACCTTTCCAGCGTGCCGATGGCCGAACTGCGGGAGATCCTGATGACCGACGTCGGCTTCGCAGCGCGGTTCACGATCGAGACCTTCGCGCAGACGCTCATCATCGGCATCTGGCTGCTGGCGACGATTGGCGTGACCGTCTGGATCGCGCCGGTCCTCCTGCCGGTGTTGCTGGGTGTAGGGCTTCTCGCGACGGCCGCGATGGCGCTGGGATTACGGCGCCACCTGTCCCTTGCCGGCGAGCGGTTTCGCGCGATTGCCGACCTGTCGCAGTCGGCGCGCGACGTGGTGGAGGTCGAGCGGGTCGTGCTGACGCGGCAGTTCGGGCTGGGGCGGGTCTTTATCGACGGGTTTCTGGCGGCGCACGGGCGGTACGTTGAGGTCACGCACCGGCAGAACCGGGTGGCCGCCGGCGTGCGGGCGGGCGTGCTGATGCTCGGCCCGCTGGCGTTCCTGGCCGTCGCGATCGGCGGGGCGGCTCTGGCGGATGAGAATCTGACTGGCGGCGGGCTGATCGCCGTGCTGTTCGTGCTGGGCCAGCTTGCCGCGGGCGTGGCGCAGCTCAGCGAGTTCGCCGGGCGCGCCGCGGAAATGGCCACGAGCGGCCGGTGGATGGGCGCGTACTGGGAGGCGGACGGTCGTTTCGTTCAACCCGACGCGGCGCTTCGCGTCGAGTCGCTCGCGGCCGAGTCGGTCGAGTTCGGCTACTTCCCTGGCCGCCCGGTGCTGAAGGACGTGTCGCTTCGGGTCGAGCGGGGGCAACTCGTGGCGCTCACGGCAGCCACGGGCGCGGGCAAGACGACGCTGGCGATGGTGCTCGGCGGGCTGCTCGCGCCCGATGCGGGCCGCGTGATCGTCAACGGCGACCCGGCGGTCACGCCGCGCCACGTTGCCCCCGGCCGCATTTTGTACGTGGGCCCCAAACCGGTGCTGGTTGAGGGCGCGGCCGCCGACAACCTGCTCTCGGACGCCGATCCGGCCGAGCTCGAACGCCATCTTGACTGGTTTTTCACGGATCTTTCGGTCGACTGGCGCAGCCTCCGCGTCGACGCCAACGGCCACGGCGTCAGCAGCGGGCAGGGGCAGCTCTTGCAACTGGCGCGGGCGACGCTGCGCGACCCGGACGTGGTGCTGCTCGACGAGGCGACCGGCCACCTCGACATGCCGACCGAGTCGATCGTGCAGGAACGGCTGCTGCCCTGGTGCAAGCGTCGCGGCACGCTCGTCATCAGCCACCGGCAGTGCCCGTGGGTCGTTGAGGCCGACGCGCGGGCAACGGTGTGAGCGGTCAGATGCGCTCCCACGGGCCGTTCATGGTGCGGCGTTCGAAGGGGAGCAGGTATTCGCCCGCGGGCAGGACCTTTGTCACCCGCAACGCCATCAGGGCGAGGCTGACGCCCGCGAGCACCACCATCGCAACGGCTGCCGCGCGGGCATGGCCACGGCGACGCGTCTGCTGGAGAAACAGACCGAGCCCCATGAGCCAGAGCGGGGCCAGGACGATGAACGACCGGGCGCCAAAGCCGTCGCCGAACCACCAGGCGTACCAGGAGGCGTTGACGTAAACGAGCAATGCGGCCGAGACCACCCACGCCCAAAGCAGCCCGTCGCGCCGACTAGCCAGGTGCCGCGCGATGCCGATCGCCGCCAGCAGCAGGATCGGCGACCAGAAGAACAGTCCGTTGCGGGAGCTGAACAGGATGCGCAAGACGGCCGGGCGGGTCCACAGAAAGCGTTCCTCCTCGTCGTAGCCTGCCGGTTGGGTCAGGCCCAGGAACGCGTCGAGGTTGGCCGCCACGTACGCCGCCACGCCGACCGTCAGCGGCACGGCGGCCCCGAGTGCCGCGGCCGCGGCGCTGCGCATCGATCGGTCGCGCCACAACACCCAAAGGAGCGGAAGCCCCAGCAGCACGTTCGTCGGGCGGATCGTGACGAGCAGGCCGTACGCCGCGCCAACCTGCGCCGCGGTCCAGGCGGGAGTCGAGCGCTGTTGCGTGTCCGGGTCAGCGTGGTGGAGCAGCCGGGCGTAGAGCAGGGCGACCGTCGCGCCCAGGACGTGCGAGATGAGTGGGTCGAACGCGACGTAATAGAGGACGTTTGTTCCCAGCCACCACGCAAGCACGGCGGCGGTCGCCCGCGTCGGGGAGACGGCGTACCGCTCGACCAGCAGGCCACGCCCGCCTGCGGCAGCCAGCGCCAACAGCAGAGCGCACCAAGCCCCCGCGACGACCTGCGACAGCGGCGAATACCCGTCGGGCGTCGCCAGTTCGCCCAGGAGCGGCTCGATCGCGGCACAGAGCCCGAGGCCGACGACGAAGGCCGGCACGGTCACGATGGCCACGCCCGGCGCGTAGCGATGGCCGGGCGTGCCGGCCCAGCCGCCCAGGCGCTGGTTTTCGAGGGAAAGATCGCCGTCGAACCAGAGCGATGGCAGGTAGGCCCACTACCCGCGCGCGTCGAGCCGGAGCAGGGCCATGTCGTCGCCGCGCCCGGCGAGTTTTGCCGAGAACTGCGCGACCATCAGCAGCGTGCCCAGCACCGCCAGCGCCGTCGGCAGGCGCCATCCGTCGAGGGAGATCAGTCGGCTCCAAAGCATCGCTGTGACATCGGCCGCCCCGCCAGCGGGAACGCGGCCCAGCCTCCGCACCGGGGCCGGGCGTGAGGTACTGTAAGCGCAGGTGAAGGTGCTACATGTTTTTAACTACGCCTGGCCGTACGTGGACGGCTACACGGTGCGGTCCGCGGGGCTTGTGCGGGCCCAGCGCGGCACGCTGCGTTCTGAGACGTTGCACGCCGTCAGCCCCTTCGCACCGTTGGCGCGCGGGCGCGACGAATGCTTCCAACCCGACGGCTGGGGCCCGACGGTGCAGCGCGACATCCCCGCGCCCACCCGCGCCGGCGGACTCGACCCGATCGACTGGCAGCGGCCGGGCATCGGGCTCGCGCCGCGTAGCAACCAGCACTTCCGGCGTGGCCTGCGCGAACTCGTCGCCGACTTCCAACCCGACATCGTCCACGCCCACCACCCGCACTACAACGCCCGGCCGGCCCTGGCGGTGGCGCGGGAACTGAAGGTGCCCAGCATTTACGAGTTGCGCTGTTTTAACGGGGACTACGACCGGGACAAGGGATTCAGTGCCATTCTTCGCGGCCGGCGGAGCAACGCGCTCGAGCGTGCCGCCTGCCGCGCCGCCGACGGGTGCGTCACGATCGGCGGCGCCCTGGCCGACCGCGTGCGCGGGTTCGGCGTCGAGCCGGTCCACATCGTGCGCAACAGCGTCGACACCGACCTCTTCCGCCCGAGCCCCGGCCGGCGAACGACCGCCTGACGATCGGCTACGCGACGACGTTCGAGGAGATGGAGAACCTCGACGCCATGGCCGACGCGGCGGCCAACCTGAAGCGGCAGGGCGTCGACCTCCGCGTGATCCTCGCCGGCACCGGGCGCGACTGGAACCGCGTCAAGCGCGTCATTGAAGCGAAGGGCGTGGCGGGCGTCGTCGAGCTGCCCGGCTTCGTACCCTACTCGACAATGCCCGACTGGTATCGCGGGTTGGACCTGTTCGTCGTGCCGCGCGGGCGGAGTGAGCTGACGGTTTCGACGACACCGCTCAAGCCGCTGGAAGCACTCGCGTGCGGCGTGCCCGTGCTGTGCAGCGACCTGCCGGCGATGCGCGAACTGTTGCAAGGCTTCGGCGACAAGGTGCGGTTCGTCGAGCCGACCGGCACCGACATCGCTTCGGCCGTCACAACGCTCGACGCCGAGCGTTGGGGGCAGGGGCCAGTCGACCTCGGCGAGCGGGCGTGGTCGCGCGAGATCACGAAGTACGAGGACATTTACGGAAGGCTGTTGTCGTGAAGCTGACGATGGACAAGCTGACGATGGACGCAATGCACTTCGAGCCGGACTGGCCCGGCAGGCCGGACCACCCGCTGTACGACGTCCACGTCCACTTCGGCAGCAGCGACGTGAGCGACCTTGTCTACAGCCACCTCGGCGGGACGACGTACCTGCCGATCATGGAGCGCTGCGGCATCGCGCTCGCCAACGCCTTTGCGCCGTATCGCACGCGCGGCTACAAGCAGGTCAACGTTGAAAACCTCGCGTTCTGCCAGGAACAATCGAGCGACAAGGTGCGGCCGTTCTGCCGCGTCGGCGGGCGGCGGACGGTGTGGACGACCAAGCGCCCCTGGCAACTGCGCGTCAAAGCCGCCCGCATGGTGAGGGGCTACCCAGACGACACCGAAGGCGGCCCCGCCGGCATCGAGCCCTTCGCCGGCGTCAAGCTCCTGCCCCTCGTCGACGGCCTGCCCAGTGCCGCCTACTTCGAGGCCATTGCCGACCTGAAGAAGCCCGTTCTCGTCCACGGCGGCAACTGGTGCTCGCCGGCGTTCATCGAGGCGGAGATCATCGCGAAACTCCCTGATTCCCACCCAATCGTCATCGCGCACCTCGGGGCGTTCCCGATGCAGGAGAACCTGTACAAGCAGGCGCTGGACGTGCTCGACCGTCGGCCGAACGTCGTGCTCGACACAAGCGGCGTACTCGTCAGCAGCATTCTCAAGCACGCCGTCGACCACGTGGGCCAGCGACTCGTGTTTGGCAGCGATTGCCCCCTGACCCACCCGGCCGTCGCCTGGGCGCAACTGGCGGCGGTGACCGACGACGCGGGGCTGCTTCGGCACATCGGCTGGGACCACCCGCAGAAGGTGTTCGGCCGTGCGTAGGTTGGCGTTCCTGGACAAGATTCCCGTGATCGCGCCGCGGCTGCGGGCGCGGGCGTTGTGGGGTTTTTCCCCGAGCCCGCCGATCCTCCGCCGGGTGGGCCGACGCTTGGGCTGTCGTTCGACCTCGATTATCAGGCGGACACCGACGCGCTGCCGGGCCTCGTGGACCTGCTCGACCGCGTAGGCGTGGCGGCGACGATGTTCAGCATCGGCAAGCTCGTCGAGCAGGACCCCGCCCCGTACCAGCGCGCCGCCGACGCCGGGCACGAGATTGCCAACCACACGCACACGCACCCGAATAATCCCGTGCTTTGCCCTGACCGCGAGTGGTGGGATCTGTCGCCGGCCGAGATGGCGGGGGAGCTCGAACATGCGCAGAATGCCATCGAATCCGCCACGGGCCAGCGGCCGATCGGCTTCCGCGCGCCGCACTTCAAGACGCACGTCCACCAGGAGCCGTGCCTTCGCGCGGCCGGCATCTCGTACGTTTCGGACAAGTTGGAGACCAAGACGCCGTTCCCGACGCCCCATGCCCGAGGGGGCCGGCTGCCTCAGCTTCCCCTGTCCGCCTGTCCCGGCGTGCGGCACGGCCAGTTCAGCAGCTACATCTCGATCCGCCGGCCGCGCAACCCGGCGATGCTCGCGGGCCTGCACGACGTGCCAACATGGCGACGCCTCTAGTCGAGGCTGCTCCGGGAGCGGCGGCGAAGCGGGTACGTGAACGTCTACTTCGACCCGATGGACGTGATGCGCGACGCCGAGACGGCCGACGCCTTCGCCGCCATGCTGAGCGAGGCGACCGCCGACGACTGGCGGGTCATGCCGCTGCGCGACCTCGCGGGGGCGTGGGAGCAATGAGGCCGCTGCACGTCTGCGAAGCGTGGCGTCCCGTGACCACGGGAAACACCACGCGCTCCTGGGAACGCCTCGCCGCCCAGGCGCGGGCGGGTATGCGGCCGTCGCTTCTAGTCACAAGCCGGCAGGGCTGCTATGGCGTCGCAGGCGTGCCCGAACAAGCGGGCTGGCTGGCGCACCTCGACGTCGTCCCGCCGAGCGGCCGGGAGCAATGGGTGCGATCGCTCCGCCCGTTTTTCCTAGACTTGGCGCATCTTCGCCGCGCAGTTGTGGACGCGGCCCGGCATACGAACGCGACGGTGATCCACGCCCACTGGTCCGACGCCATCGGCCAGGCCGCCGCACTGGCGGCAAAGGACCTGCGACTGCCGTTCGTTGCCGAGGTTCGGTTCGACCTGGCGGGGGGCGTCTTCAGCGAAGGAGCGATGCGCCCCACCGGGCTCGGCCGGTTCGGCGGCGAGCGCCTGCTCCGCCGGCACATCGAGAGGCACCTGAAACGCCCCGACCACGTCATTGCCGCCAGCCACACTCTCGGCACGCTCATCCGCACCTCGTTCCCCGCCACGGCGAGCAAGCTGACGGTTGTCGCCAACGGCCTCGACGCTGGCCGGTTCTCGCCCGGCCCGCCGCCCGCTGCGCTCGCGGAGCAACTCGATCTCGCCGGACAGTTCGTGGTCGGCACAACCGGCACGATGTACCGGTACGAAGGCCTCGACACGCTGGTGAGGGCCGCCGCGACCCTGCGCGATCGGGTGCCGAACCTGCGCCTCCTGTTCGTCGGCGACGGCGCCCGCCGCGCCGCACTTGAATCGCTTGCCGCCCGTCTGGGCGTGCCCGCCCAGCTTCCATCGCACCGTCGACCGCTGCGAAATGCCGGCGATTTACCGCCTGTTCGACGTGTTCGCCGTGCCGCGGCGATGCACCTCGATCACCCGCCACGCCGCCCCGATCAAACTGACCGAGGCGATGGCCGCCGGGTGCGCCTGCCTCGGCAGCGCGGTCGGCGACATCCCGATGCTCCTCGCCGACGGCCGCGGCACGGTCGTCCCGCCCGGCGACATCCCCGCGCTCGCCACCGCCATCGGCCACCTCGCGTGCGACCTCAACCAACGCCGCGCCCACGCCATCGCCGCCCACACCTGGGCAACCGCCACCTTAAGCTGGAACACCGCCGCCGCGACCGACGCCCGAATCTACACGGGCGTCGCATGAGCCGGCGGACCTCCTCGCAATACGGCCCGCGTGCTGCTTCACATGAAGGCGCTTGCTGACTGCAAACCGCCGGCCCGGCAGGCCCTCACTTTCTGCAATTCCGTTACAGCCATCGCGGCGTTGGGGTCGCTGTGTCCGGCGTCCCGTCCGGCGCCGACGCAGTCCCTGCCTCGAACCGATAGGAGTTCGTTATGAACCGCTCCCCCCGCGCCATTGGCGACGGTCGCCCCGCCGCGCCCGCGTCGCAGGCCTCGCTCCTCGAACGCCTTGAGCCGCGGCGGCTGCTCAGCTCCGACGGCAGCCGCGATGTGAGCTTCGACTCCGACGGCAAGGCCTCGTTCAACGCCACCGCGTACGACGTCGTGGAGATGGAGGTCGAGGCCGGGTCGAGCGCCCTGCTCGCGACGGCCTCTCGCCCGGAGCAGGGTGTCGGACTGTTCGTGAACGTCGAACGCTTCGCGGCGTCCGGGACGAGGGACGCCACGTTCGGGCCCGGCGGAGTGTCGCCGAACCAGTACGTGCTGCCGCACCCCGGCGTGCCGCTGCAGAACGCGGCCGGACAGGTCGACAGCGCGGCGGGCGGGATCCTTCAGGACGGGTCCGACCTCTTCATCGGCGGGGCGTCGCACGTCCGCAACTCGAATGACTTTGTCCGCCACTACACGCTGGGCCTGGGCAAGCTCGACGCCGCCACCGGCCAGCAAGACATGAACTACACCTCCGACACCGCCGAGGTCGTCCCGCAGACCGACCGCGGCTTCCACGACCTGCGTCCCGCGGGCGTCGTGTCGCAGCAGTCGGGCGGGCGCGACGACGTGGTGGTTGTGGCCAACGCGCTGTACCAGGGGATGCCGACGCTCAAGGACGGCCACCGGCCCTACTACGCGCGGTGGTCGGCGGACGGCACGCTGCGGGCGCAGACGTTGGTGGGCCCGGAGTTCGCCAATCCCTACGGCCGCCCCGGCGGCGGAACGGGCCAGGAGCCGGCCGACAGCCTGGAGGTCGCCGACGTGGCCGTCCATCCCGCGGGTGGCCCGCACGTCTACCTCGGGGCGGTGCAGACACCCGGCGGCATCGAGCAGAACAGCTTCCAGAATCAGATTCCCGAGAACCACCTGCTCGTGTGGCGCCTCGATGACGCCGGCAGCCCCGTGACGTTCCCGTCGGGCCGCGCCGGTCCGGCCCAGGTGGGCCACGACATCGAGCACGCGCCGGCCTCGGCGATGTTCGTCGGCTGGGGCGGCCAGCGCTCGCTCGCCGTGGAGGTGCTGCCCGATGGCGACTTCCTCGTGGCCGGCGTCAAGTTCCTCGAGACCAGCGGCGGGGCCCCGCACATGATCAACACGCCCACGGCCTTCTTCGTCGCCCGCTACAACTCCGATGGGAGCCCCGACCAGAGCTTCGGCGTCGCCCCCTCGGGCCTGCCCGCGCCGTACCTGGACGAAGTGGGCGTGGTCTACCCGCACTGGTCCATGACCGGCGCGACGCCGCAGTCGACCGGCAACACCGAGCTCGCCTACGACGCAGTGAACAACGCGGTCTACGCCGTGCTGGCACCCTACGGCGACGACACCACGCTCGTGCGCCTCGACGGCACCACGGGCGCAACGGACATGGGATTCGCCGACAACACCGGCACCGGCACGACCGGGCGTGTGCTCGAACTGACCTCCGACGCCGAATTGGCCGTCGACGGCGGCAACCGGCCGGCAATGGCCACCGGCGGCTACACGCTCTTCCGCTACGCCAACGGCAGCGGGGGCGGAGGAAGTGGCGGGAGTGGTGGTGGTGGAAGCGGTGGTGGAGGTGGGGGTGGCCCAACGAGTGGTGGGGGCGGGGCGACCTTCTTCAGTGCCGGCCCGGCGTCCGTTCGGGGCCTTGGCGGGACGTGGGGGTCGCTGGAGTCGCTGCTGGGCGAGGAAGACGCCTCGCCGTTCTCCGACACCCTCATCGCCTGACGGGGTCTAGGCCTCCCCCCGTTGCGTTGTCACGCGGGGCGGAGGTGGTGCTGACGGCGGGTGGTGGGTGCGGCGGTTGCCCGTTGCAACAGGTGTTGCATCGGCCTCGCTCCACGCGACAATGGTCGGCCAGACGTCACAGATGCGCCATCCGCCCGCGTTCGTTCTGCGGGCCGCCGGCGTGTCGCGGTTCTGGCCCGGTGGTGCAGATGGCGCGAGAGAATCGAGAGAAGTCCGGCGGCGGCCTGTCGCCGGCCGAGGTGCGGGAGCGGCTGCCGTTCGCCCCGGTGCTGACCAGCGCGGGGCTGGGGTGGCCCGAGCACGTCGTGGCCGAGCGGTTCCTGGGCCTGGACCCCACGGAGGTGGAGGTGGCGGCCGAGGGGTACCACCGCCTGGTCTTCCTCAACACGCGCGACCAGTGCCTGAGGGTCCATTGCGCCTGGGACGGCCTCGACGGTCGGGTCGAGCACGACGTGAAGCTGTGCCCGGGCGACGAGCGGCCCTTCATGGCGTTCGTGCCGGCGGGCCGCCCCCACGGGTGGGACTGGCGGGGCGGCCACCTCGACAGCCGGGTGGTACTCCTGTCGATCGACTGCGTGGAGGCCGCGGCACAGCGTGTGGGTGTCGAGGGCAAGGCACTGGAACTGCGGGACGACCCCTGCATCACCGACGCGAAGCTGGCGGGCTTGCAGGGAACGCTCTTCGGCCACCTGGAGCGGCCCTCGCCGACGCTGGGCGGTACGCCGGCAACGCTCGTGGCCGAGGCGATGGCGAGTTGGCTCGTCAGCACCCACCACCCCCACCACCACCATCCTCGTCGACGGACAGGCCCACGACGTGCGGAACTCAGTGCAAGCGAGTTGCGGGCGCTTCGGGCGTTGGTAACGCGCCGCCTGGATGAAGCGATCGCGGTGCCGGAGTTGGCGGCGGAGGTGGGCCTGAGCAGCATCCACTTCGCGCGGGTGTTCCGGGCAACGGTCCACACGACGCCGTCGGCGTTCGTACGGGAAGTGCGCGTGATGGCCGCGGCCGACCTGCTGCGGAGCGGCCGGTGCGGTCCGAGCGAGGCGGCGATGCGCTGCGGGTTCTCGGACCAGAGTCACCTGGGCCGCGTGATAAACAAATCTCTCGGCCTCACCCCCGGCACGCTCGCCCGCTGCGCCTGACTCGGCCCCACCACCCCACCACCCGAGCGGGCCGCTGGCGGTCCTCCGGCGAGGGAAACAGCCGCTTCTTCTTGGAATCCGGCCGCTTCCGCCAAAGGGGCCGGTCGCGTCGCGCCGCTCGTGGGCACCGTGTTCGCGCACGATCGGTTCCAAAACTCGCGCACGATCCGTGCCAAAAAAGTGCGCACGACCTGTTCTAGCAACGGCTGCCGCAGTTCTGGCAAGCTAACGCGGTCGCGGACTGGCGGCGGGCGGAGCCCCGTCAACGGCCGGCCGCGATGTTCCCTCACCAGGACGAGCAGCATGGCCAACGGCATCCAGACGACGGCGACGTGGACGAACCGGATCAGCGCCCTGCTGGGCCGCCCCACCACCCCCAGGCGGCGGAAAGCGTTGGCCGAGGCGACGCGGCCGGTGTTCGAGCAGTTGGAGGGGCGCCGGTTGCTGTCGGGCTCCTCGCCGTTCCAGGACCCGGTCTGCATCGACGAGGAGCCGGACGTCTGGATCAACGGCCAAGCGCTCACCCCGACGAAGATCAGCGACGACTGCGGCTCGGCGAGAGGGCAAGGAGCACCTCCCGGCTGCCAGTGGAGCGGACCGGCGGAGGGCAGCGGGATCGGCGGCAACCCCGCCGATGACTCGCTCGGCGGTGGCGGTAATGAGTGGTGGGCCTCCGGCATGCCGGAGGCGAACACGACCAGCCGCGCCCCGGTGCGGTACTTCGACGGCCTGGCGATCGTGGGGTCGAGCGACGTGAGCACCGACGCGAGCGGTCGGTGGTGGGGCCACTCGCGGAGCTGGCGGGGCGACGCCAGCACGGGGCACTGGGGCAACGGCTGGTTCGTGATGGAGCTGCCGAGCCTGTCGTGGCAGGCGTACGAGGGGGACCTGGACGCCAACGGCGAGGAGTCGACGGCGCGGCGGGACGCCACGGGCGTGGTGGGCGCGATCGACTCGGGCGGCAACCGCCGCTACTTCGACTACCACAACGATGGCTCGTCGCGCACGCTGACGGCGCGGGACGGGCGGACGGACACGCTGGAGATCGACGCGGGCGGCAGCTGGATCCTCCGCGACGAGCGCGGCGGCGAGACGACCTACCACGCGCTGGCCGCGCCGGACGCCGACGGCGACGGGCCGGTGCTGTCGGGGCAGTTCGAGCGCTTCGAGACGGCCAGCGGGGTCACGGTCGTGCCCACGTGGGCCGCCGGCACGGGCGGGACGACCGAAGGGGAGCTGCTGCGGGTGGACGTGAGCGACGCGAGCGCGGCCGCGGTCGAGCGCTTCACCTACGGCTACGCCGACGTGACCGGCGGCGGCGAGACGGTGCGGCGGGTGGCGAGCGTGACGCACGGCGTGGCCAACGGCAGCGGCGGGTACACCGACGAGCGGTCGACGACCTACAGCTACTACACGGGGGCCGAGACCGGCGCGGCGGCCGGGCACGGGCGGTTGGGCGACCTGAAGCTGGTGGAGGTGCGCGACGGCGGAACGTCGGCGGAGGTGATCGAGGGCAAGTATTACCGCTACGCCTCGCTCGAGGCCGACGGCACGACCGCGGTCGAGGATGGCTACACGCTGCTCAAGAGCGCGTTCGAGGGCGAGGCCTTCGACCGCATGGCGGCCGCGTACCCGAGCTTCGAGACCGCGAGCGACGGGGACATCGAGCCGTTCGTGGACCACTACTTCGAGTACGAGAAGTGGGAGTCGGACGCTGCCTACGGCCTGCGGAACGGCTATCGCGTGGTGCTGGAGATCGCCGGCGGCGAGGGGTGCAGCTCGTGCGCGGGCGGACAGGGAACGTTCAAGTTCGAGTACGAGACCAACGACGCCGCGTCGGTCGCCGGCACGGAGAACTACGAGACGATCGAGCGCAACATCTGGCGGGTGAAGACGACCGAGTACCTGCCGGACACGACCGCCGCGTGGAGCGACAACGACCGGAACGTGGTCTACACGAACGAGATGGGCCAGGTCGTGATGCAGGTCTACGAGGAGCACGATGCGGGCGGCCCCGTGGAGCGCTCTGTGGAGGCCTTCCGCTACGACGACGATGGGCGGCTGCTCGTGGCGATGCAGCCCTCGGCCCTGGCGGGGATCGCCGCCAGCGGCCCCGACGAGACGGAGCCGGACCTGATCGGCTTCAACCCCACCACCGGCAAGGCGTCGGGCGTCTCGGAGACCGCCGGGCTGGTCTGGCTCTACGACTGGTACGACGGTAGCCAGAGCGGCGACGACAACGCGACCGAGATAGCCGCCGGCGGGGCCCTGGGCTACCTGGCGAGCGTGGCGCAATCCCGCGGCCTCGACGGCGACGCGAACGACGACGTGACCCTCGCCGAGCTCGCCTACAAGCGGCGGACCGCTGGCGGTGGTGGGGGGGTGACGAGCGTGCAGTTGGCGGAGACGACGCGCTACCGCAACAGCGACAACACGGGCGGGATCACTACCAGCTACGACTTCACCTGGTACGCGGGGAGCGTGCAGGTGGAGTCGATGACCACGCACTTCGCCGCCGCCACGGCCGCGCAGAACGGCCCCGGCACGGCCGAGTCGACCACGAGCTGGTACGACAGCGAGGGGCGCGTGGTGTGGATGGAGGACGAGGCGGGGCACCTGAGCTTTACCGGCTACGACGCCGTGACCGGCGCCGCGGTGCTGCGCGTGGTCGACGCCGACCCCGCCACCGTCGACAGCACGATCGCCGACGCGGGCGACGAGCTCGACCTCGACGCCGGGGTGAAGGCCAGCACGCTGGGCATCACGCGGGACGCGGGGCTGCCGGCGGCGCTGCACCTGGAGACGCGGGCGATCGCCGACGAGTTGGGGCGGACGGTGAAGGTCACGGATCCCAACGGCAACGTGACGTGGACGGTCTACAACGACGCCGACTACGAGACCCGCGTCTACCCCGGCTGGAACCCCACCACCGGGGAGACGACCGGGCCGGTGCAGGTCAGTCGCCAGGTGCGGGATGCGGCGGCGTTCGACCACGACGGCAAGAGCGGCACGGACGACGTGGGGCGTGTCTTCAACGAATCCTTGACCTACACCGGAACGCTGAACACGACCGGCTCGGCGGGCGACCTGCGGCCGGCGGGCACGGAGTCGATCGCGTCGATGACGCTGCACACGCTGTCGCGCAGCATCACCAACGCCAGCGGCCAGGTCGTGCAGGCCGACCGCTACCACGACCTCGACAGCCTCGCCTACGCCACCAACACCGCAGAACTGGGAGCGGCGGGAGATGCGGGCGGTGGCGGCGGTGGTAGCGGTGGTGGGGTGCGGCACGAGAGCTTTACGGCCTACGACGAGCGGGGGCGTGCGGAGGTGATGACCGACGCCAACGGCACGATTACGTGGCGCGTCCACGACGGGCAGAGCCGGCTGCTGAGCGTCTGGACGGGCACCGACGCCACCGGCGGCAAGCACGGCGACCCGGAGGGAACGGACCCGGCGAACAACCTGAGGGTCGTCGCGACCTACGAGTACGACCACAATGGATCGGGAGATGGCACTCTGACGCGCATGGTCCAGCACGTGGACGCGACAGCGGCGAGCAACCGCGTGACGCTCTACGACCACGACTGGCGCAACCGCCTCGTGCTGACGCGCACCGGCGTGGAGGACCTGGGCAGCGGCAATGCGTCCGCAGTGGCCTACACCTACACGACGCTCGACAACCTCGGCCGCGCCACGCGCACGCAACGGTTCGGGGCCGGCCAGGGCTCGCTCGCCTGGGGCACCGACAGCAGCGGCGTGCCGCTGGCGCCGGGCAGCCAGCGATCGCACGACAGCCGCACGTACTTCGACGAGCGGGGCCGCGTCTACGAGCAGCGCACCTACAGCGTAAACCCCACCACCGGGGTCCTCGGCGACTACCTCACGAGCAACGCCTGGTACGACGCCCGCGGGCTGACGATCAAGAGCGCCGCCCCCGGCGGGCTCGTGACGAAGCACGCTTGCGACGGTGCCGGCCGCCGCACCCTCACGAGCCTGACCGACGGCGGCGGGGACAGCTCGTACGCCGACGCCTCCACCGTCACGGGCGACATCGTGCTCGAAGAGCACCACACCGAATACGACGCCGCGGGCAACGCGATCCTCTCCACGACCAAGCAACGCCACCACGACGCGACGGGCACCGGCTCGCTCGGCGACGCCAACGGCGGCGTCCCGGCCCGCGTGAGCTACGCGGCGGCCTACCACGACGCCCTGAACCGCCCGACGGACTCGGTCAACGTCGGCACCAACGGCGGCGGTGCGTACACGCGCCCCGCCACGGTCCCGGCCCGCGGCGACGGCGTGCTCGTCACCAGCACGCGCTACGACGACGCCGGCCGCGTGGGGAGCACGATCGACCCGCGGGGGATCGTCGACCTCTACGACCACGACGCCCTGGGCCGCCGCGTGGCGTTGACCGAGAGCTTCGACGGCCTGCTCGACTCCTTCGACCGCCCCGACGGCTCGCTGGGCGCCGCCGACACGGGCCAGGTGTGGAACGTGGCCAAGGGGACGTGGGAGGTGCAGGAGCGGGCCGCCATCAGCCGCGAGGCGCACGACGGCGGGGGGATGGACATGGCCGTGCTGGAGGGCGCCGCCGACGACGGGGCCGCGCAGGCCCGCATCGGCGAGCTGGGCAGCGGCGTGACGTGGGTGCAGTGGGGGATCGTGGGGCGCTTCGAGGACGCGGACAACTTCTACCTGCTCAAGGTCGACAACTCGGTCAAGCCCGTGCGGCTCTACGAGCGGCGCGGCGGGGCCTACACGCTGCTGTGGCAGTCGTCGCAGCCGGCGGTCGACGGCGACACGCTGCGCCTGGAGATGCGGGGCGACGCGGCCAGGGTCTACCTGAACGACGCGCTGCTGACGACCCAGGCGCTGCCGTCGGGCGGGCCGGGCGGCACGAAGTGGGGGATGGCCTCGCTCTACGACGTCGACAGCACGTTCGAGGACTTCCGCTTCACGCGCAGCGACGACAGCGACGCCAACCGGATCACCCGCTGGGCCTACGACGGCAACGGCAGCGTGGCGAGCATGACGGCCGACCTGCCGGCGGACCAGGAGGACCAGACCACCACCTACGGCTACGCCGCCAGCACCACGCGCGGCGACGCCTTCTTCAGCAACAGCGTCCTGACCGAGACGAGCTACCCGTCGGTCGGTGGCTCCACCGCCACCGATGAAACCTACACCGTCAACCGCGCCGGCCAGCGGGAGACGTGGACCGACCGCAACGGCACGACGCACGCCTACGACTACGACCTGCTCGGCCGCCTGACGGCCGACGAGGTGACGGCCTTCGGCACCGGCGTGGACCAAGCAGTCGACGCCCTGACGACGAGCTACGACGACGCCGGCCGCGTCTTCTCGCTGAAGAGCCTCAGCGGCACCAGCATCGTGAATGAGGTGCAGCGCCACTACAACGGCCTGGGTCAGTTGACCGAGGAACTCCAGGAGCACGACGGCGCGGTGGATGCCAGCACGCTCGGCGTTGGTTACGCTTACAGCGAGATGGCGAACGGGGCCAACCACTCGCGCATGACGGGCATGACCTACCCCGACGGGACGGTCTTGTCGTACGACTACACCGCCACCCCCGCCGGCCTGAACGACGACGTCAGCCGCCTGTCAAGCCTGACATGGGATGCAACCACGGCCGAGGCGTACGACTACCTGGGCTTGAGCACGATCGTCGGCCGCCGCCACCCGGAGGCGGACCTGGACCTCGTCTACTACTCCGAGACGGGAACCACCGGCCCCGCCGGCGATCAGTACACGGGCCTGGACCGCTTCGGCCGCGTGGTCGACCAGCGGTGGGTCGACAGCAGCGGTGGTGGGTGGAGCGACGTGGACCGCTTCGGCTACGGCCACGACCGCAACGGCAACCGGCTCTACGAGGAGAACCTCGTGCAGAGCACCCTGAGCGAGCTGTACGTCGACCCCACGAGTGGCGAGTACGACCAGCTCGACCGCTTGACGCAGTTCAGCCGCGGCACGCTCAACACCGCGAAGGATGGCCTGACCGGCTCGGCCTCGCGGTCGCAGGACTGGGACCTGGACGCCCTGGGCAACTGGAACAGCGTAACTGACGAAACATCAACCACGCAGACGCGCACGCACGACGCGCAGAACCGCATCACGGGCGTCAGCGGGGCCTCAACCCCGACGCACTCGGCCAACGGCGAGATGACGGCCGATGAGACGGGCCAGGAACTGACCTACGACGCCTGGGGCCGCGTGGTCTACATCGACCCCGACGCGGGGCTGGCGGGCAACGAGGTCCACTACGCCTACGACGCCCTGGCCCGCCGGGTCGAGACGGACGACGGGACCGACCACACGCACCTATTCTACAGCCAGCAGTGGCAGGTCCTGGAGGAGCGTGCCGACGACGGCAGTGGTGGGGCGGCCTCAACGGCCCACACGCAGCACGTCTGGAGCCCGGCCTACGTGGACGCGATGGTCCTGCGCGACCGCGACACGGACCCGAACACGACTGGTCTGGAGGAGCGCGTTTACGTCACGCACGACGCCAACTTCAACGTGACGGCGATCCTCAAGCACGACGGCACGGGCGAGTGGGACGTGGTGGAGCGTTACCTGTTCGACCCCTATGGCGAGCGGACGGTGCTCGACGCCGATTGGACACTCGCGGCGGGCAACTCTAGTCCCGTCAAATGGCTCTACGGCCATCAAGGGCTGCGGTACGACGGCGCGGCGGGCCTTTGGCACGCCCGCTTCCGCGACCTTAACCGCCTCGGGCGGTGGGGAAGGCAGGATCCTATGGGCTACGTAGACGGTACGAATCTGTTCCAATACGTCGGCAGTTCTACGATCTCTTGGCTGGATCCTATAGGTCTAGACCGCTACGATTTTGACATAGTTCCACGAGATGGCGAAGACCCAGCAATGCTGGTTTCGAAATTCCTTGGGATGTTTGCAACAGCCTTTAGCAACGGACAAACCTACGGTGGTGACCCACATAGATTTTACATTGAGCCAACATGTGCAGAGGACATGGCTCAAAAGATTATTGATAAGATGAAAGAACTGCGTGAAGATGATAATGACGCAGTCATAGGTAGTATCCGGATACGATCGCATGGGAGCAGCGGATCTGTGCGAATAGGATACAACCCGAATCTGGGCGAAACACACATCGGTAAAAACATCGACCCAAACTCGAGAGAATTTAGTGATAAGCTGTCCGCCTTGCTCACGAAACTGGACATTTATACTGATGATCAATCCGATTGTATTCTCTGGACTTGTAAGACTGGTCGCAGCGGGAGGTTTATGCAGTTGCTTGCAGATCTTATTGGAGCAGAGGTGCATGCTCTGACAGAATCTACAGATTCGCTCACAGTAATCCGTGGCGGAGGGTGGGTTATCACACAACCTGGTAAACCGGTACCTCCCGCATCGGACACGCCTGGTGCGCCAAAGAAGTAGGAACAGCAGTTGGGTAAGTCTTGTTTTCTACAAATAAAGGGGAGTTTCATATGCACCGCAAACTCCGTCGGCTCTTACTGTGGCTAGTAGCGGCTATGACTTTGACTGGTATGGTTCTGTTTGTTTGTCTGAAAACAGCGAGCACACCAGATCCATTGCTTGCAAAGTTAGCGAAGACGGAAAAAACGGTAGTATACTATTACGGCGATCCAGAAACGCTAGATGGTGAAAGTCACAGAGAAGCTGTAGGGGTTATAGAAGATGCTTTGGCTACAAAGCGGCAGCCTCCTGTAGTCGCAGGAAAGTCCGATACAAAGATCGTGATGATTGGTAAAGGCGGGTTAGAAATTCAGGGGTGGATCAACAACGAAGGAATTACTCTGTCCGGCAACGCGTACAAGGTCGATGGATCACATATAATTCAGCTTGCTGATACTCAGTATCGGAAGAGGACATATACTCACTCCGATGGCTCTCCTCGTGCGGAAGGAATCCATAGTAATGGAGAAAAGCACGGCCTTTGGCGGTTTTTTGATGAAGATGGAAATGTAACTGAAGAGGGAGAATATCACTATGGCTGCCGAATTGGAACTTGGCGATACACGGACAGCCAAGGAAACGCTGCGCGAGAAGAACACGGTGTAAGTCCGAGAGAATAGCGGGTCCGCCGGGAAGGTAAAGGGGTCAGGAGCATTCTCTATATTCACCCACAGCGCCGACGGCGAGATGAGAGGAGCAAAGGGGTCAAAAGCATACTCTGCTGCTCTGTCACCACCACCTTCACATAAGTAAACTTATAGGCTCGGCGAAATTAGCCGTGGCGGGGCGTGAGAGCCGATTTATCGGTCCTGTTGAGGCCGATAACGCTTCCCGCCGCCATGCCCCTAGGATATCATGATGGTCGCGCAGGAATGCCTTGACCTTCGACCACGCCTTCTCGATCAGGTTCAGGTCTGGGCTGTACGGCAGATGCAGGGCACGCCCTGCATCCGGCAGGTACCAGACGCTCGCGCCGACGGCCCCGATCGCCTCCTCCACACCCGCCGGTCGCCCCGCCGACCCGCGGCGCGTCGATGCCGTTCCTCGCCTCCCTCGCCTTTGCGTTCAGCGCCAGCGCCGGGGGGATCGCCCACATCACCGCCCGCCCGCCGACGCGAGTCGTGAAGAGGCTGAGCAGGAACAGCCCCGTCGTGTAGCCGCCGAAGATGCTGGCGATGACCTTGGTCGTGTCGAGCTTGCTCTCCTTGGGGTCACTCCGTCGTTAGTCACTCTTTGCACGCTAAGCCTTCGCCCCCCTCGGCGAAGTGGCGAACGACGCTGGTACGACCGAGGAGCTTGGCCGCCATCTTCTGGCGACCATGGAGGGCAGTCCTCATTGTAGGTTTGGACGATGCGGACACGCGGACGTTCTCGCGTTCGAACGAGGCGTGTGCTGCGACTGCCAACGGTCGTGGGGCAGCGCTTGCCGAGGCTTCACCGTTTGCCGCTGATTTCCTCGAACAGTTGGCGGGCGTCGCGGTAGTGCATCGTCTCGCCCGCGGGAAGCTCCTCGGCAACCTCGCGTGCCGCGGAGCGGATATCGTCAAGGCCGTCGGCGGAAGCCCAGTCCAGCCGAAGGCGTCCGCCGACCGCACCGCGGGCGGCGAGGCGGTCGATCTGCTCGACGGCACGAAGCCCGGCCTCGACGTCATTCTGGCCCAGCGCCGCCGACAGGTCTCCCTCGGCGTGACGCATCTGCGCCAACACAACGGTCGGCGGCGGGAAGTAGACGTAGAGCGTCAGGACCAGCCACGCGGCGACCGCGACGGGGGCGAACCCGTAGAGCGGTGCCGACGAGATGTGTTCCCGCCCTTCCGCCGGCCGCACCTTCGAGGCCGGCAGGATGCACAGCAGGCAAAGCACGGCCGCCGACGCGAGCGTGCCCACGGTTACGGCTTGCGACCAAGCGTTGACGATGCCGGAGACGACGCCGGCATCGTCGTCGAGTACGTGGAACGGCCGCGACAGGCGATCGAAAGCGTGCGAGTCCTCTGCCGCGAGCGGAACCAGCCGCGGCGTGAGGTGCAGCGCGAGAAACCCGAGCGACGCCAGCATCACGATGAGAACGATCGACAGGCCCGCGACGCGGCGCCCCGCCAACGCGACGAGTAACACCACGCTGCCGACCGAGAACCCGCCACCGAGCAGCATCGTCCAAGCCGCGCCGGGGTAGACGCCCGCCGCCGCCTCGCCGGCGAACAGGGGCGTCAACTCCGGCGGGTAGAACGCGACGAACGGGGTAGCCAACGCCGCGACTGCGTGCGACGACGACGGGTCGTGCATCGCTTCGCCGAGGAAACTCGGTGGCAGGAGGGATGCCATCGCTGCGAACGCCACGAGTGCGCACAGCAGCGGCAATGCACTCGCACGCAACAGAGGTCTCACCTCGGCCAGCGCGGGCACCAAACCGGCTGCGTCGTCACCCTTGGGTTCGGTCAGCCGCTCGAACCGTGAGACTACGAAGAACGCAAGGCCGACCGTCGCGGCAAGCATCGCCACGAGCACGCCCGTCGCCGCGGGCGTCGCCCGTTCCATCAGATAAGCCAGCGACAATGGTCCGATTGCCCCGCCGACGAGCAGCGTCGCCGCAACGCCCGACGCGCGAACGCCTGCCCGGCGCAGCATCACGGCGACCGGCAACACTCCAGCCGCGCCAACCGGCAGCGCGATTGCCGCCAGCGTCGTCCGCCACCACGATGCGAACCACCAACGCAGCCGATCGTCGCCAACGAGGTGCCGCAGCAGCCCGGCGATCAGCACCCCGATCAGCAGGTCTGGCACCGCCGCGATGACCGCCTCTCCCAGTCGCAGCACGAACGTGCCGGTGGTCCAGAACAGCTCGCTTTCGGCGGCGAGCGGGAGCGTCGGGATCGCGTTCAAACCGCCACCCCTTCCATCAGCTCGTCGATAACCCGCCCCGCGTCTTCGCCGCCGGTGCCGAGCCGCACCAGCAGGCATGGCCGCGCCACCGCCTGAACGTCGTCGGCCGTGACGTACTTCCGGCCGGTCAGAAAAGCTCGACTTTGCGCCAACCGCTGCCACGTCAAGAGGCCGCGCGGGCTGAGGCCGAGCGTCACCCGAGGATGATCACGCGAGGCCGTTGCCAAGCGAACAAGATATGATCGAACTCGCTCACCACAGGCAAGCGCGGCGACGTGCTGCTGCAACGCGAGCAGCTCTCCATCGATCAGGATAGGCTCAACGTCGATCATATTTGCTTCGCTTGTCACGGTCGCTTCCAGCATCGCCATCTCGTGCTCGGGCGATGGGTAGCCGACGCTCAGCTTCATGCCGAAGCGGTCGAGCTGCGCCTCGGGCAGCGGGTAGGTGCCGGCGTGCTCGACCGGGTTCTGTGTGGCGATGACGAAGAAGGTCGGGGACAGGTCGCGCCGCACGTTGTCTGCGGTCACCTGCCCCTCGGCCATCGCCTCAAGCAATGCGCTCTGAGTCCGCGGCGTGGCCCGGTTGACTTCGTCGACGAGCAGCACGTCGCCGAAGACCGGTCCGGGCAGAAAGTCGAACTCGCGGCTCTTCTGGTTGAAGACGCTGAAGCCCGTCACGTCGCCGGGCAGCAGGTCGGGCGTACATTGCAGCCGGCCGAAGCTGCCGCCGACGGCTGATGCGAGCGCTTTAGCGAGTGTGGTGTTGCCGGTGCCGGGCAGATCTTCCAGGAGGACGTGTACACGAGCGAGCAGGCAGCACAGGACGTGCTCGACGACACGTTCCTTGCCACGCAGCGCGTTCGTCAGGCGGTCGTGAATGCGCTGGATCTGTGTCGGGGCATCGGCGTGTCGCACGGGGTCTGGTGGAGGATGGTGCATGAACGATGGGCTTCGCCAGGAGGCAAGGATACCGTCATAGCACGCGCGGCGCAGGGCGTCACAAACTTGGCGCGATGGCGACGTGTATATTTTAACGACCGCCGGCACGTGACGGTGGCGCGGCGACGATCAGCGGCGGCCTCGTTCCCGGACCGCGCGGCGGAACGGCGTGACGACATCCGACAACGGCGGCGGCATCTCAGCCGGCGCGAATGACGCCCAGTCCGCGACGGTCGAAAGATCGCGGGTTGCCAACCAGGCGGCGTGCGACTGGTGCGGCGGGCGCGGCTTCCCGCGGCGACGCGCGCTGCGATCGAGCAACGCCAGCGTCCGCTCGACGAACAGGCGATCCGCCCCGGCCGGGCGCAGCCGCCACAGCATCCAGTCGAGTCGGTCGATCAACGGACGGCGGAGCAGCACGAGGCTCGCCAGCAACCCCGCGCCAACCGCGAGCGTTGGCCACCGCTCGCCGAGCCATTGGGCGGCCGACGACCACGCCATTCCCGCCCGCTGCGCCAGCGTCGGCGAGCCGTCGGCGAGCGCGAAGCCGGGCGTCGGTTCGAGGTCGATCCACTGCCCGCCGCGGGCGATGCCTTGCTGGTTCGCGTCGCGGCTGCTGGCGTACCCGGCCTCGGCCGCGAGCCGGACCTGCGGCCAAACGTGGGCGTGGCCGCGGGTGACAATCGCTTTCCCCGTCTCGGGATCGACGTTTCCGGCATCGGCGTAGTAGCCGCCGGCGAGGCGGGCGTCGTAGCCGAGGCTCTGCAACATCAGCACGGCGGATGAGGCGAACAGGTGCGCGTCGCCCCGCATCGTGTCATGCAGGAACTGCTCGACCGGGCAACCGTGGCCGTGCGCGTCGGCGGGCTGAACCGCGTCGGGGTCGTACCGCGCATATGTGCGAAGTCGATCAACAACCGCCTCCACCTGCGGCCAGCCCCGCGGGAGATGGCCGGCCCGTTCGCGGGCGAGCTCGGCGGCGGCCGGATTATGTTTACGATCGACTTCAATCGTATCCGCCTCGGCCAGTCGCTCGGCGTGAAGCAGCGAGAGGACGGCCGGCCGGTAGCCGATGTTGAGCACGCTGCCGGGCGGCATCTCGCGGCGGTTGACCCGCAGCATCGGCTCGGCCGCGCTGCCGAAGACATCGGCTCGCGTCACACGGCCCATCTTAAAGCGCGTTAGTCCGCCGGGCATCGGCAGGACGTTGGCGTCGTAGGTGCCGGTGCTGACCGACACGAGTCGCTCGTCGCCCCAGGCACCGCCGATCGGCTGGTCGACCGGCCGGAAGAAGCCGTCGGGGCCGGCATTGTCCATCGCGGAGATTACCGTCTGATCCGACTGCTCGTGCCAGTGGGCGGCGTGGTAGTGGTCGAAGGCGAGCACCGGCAAACGCAGCGGGTACTGATCGGGGTCCGCCTTAATCCACAGCACTGCCTCGGGTGAGGCCTCTCGATTCTTGTGTTCGCGACGCACGGAGAAGCGACGCGTCGTGTTCTGCTGCTCGCGGCCGCTGCGCAGGTCCTGCTCGCGATGCTCGGCGATCTGCTGCTCGGTGAGCGAGAGCCACTGCGCCTTCTCTTCCGACGGCTTGGCCGGCTCGCCGTAGGCCTCGACGAACGCGTCATATAGGCACTGGCCGTCGGTCTCGCAAAACACATCGCTGCGGTCGAAGCCGGCGTCGCCGTTTGCGCCGGCCTGTTGGTCGGGACCATCGCCGAGGCCGCTCGTGGCGCGGTCGTCGCCCGCACCGTCGCCGCCGCTGCTCTTGACCCAGGCGGGGAGCAGGCCGGCAATCCCGGCGCTGGCGTGCGTGCCGAGTGCGACGACGCCTGCGACAAGGGCGACCGTGGCAACCGCGCCCCACGGCACGCGCCGGTGGTCGCGTGACAGCCACGCCGCCCCGACCGTCGCGAACGCGACGGCCGTCACCAGTACGGCGGCGTTCTGGCCGATGACGCTGCACGCCAGCACCAGCGCGAGCGACACGCTCATCAAGGCTGGGCCCGTCTTCCTGACGGTCGGCACCGCGAGCATGACCAGCAGCGCGTTCCGCATCGCGTCGAGCACGAGCCACTCCGTCGGCAGCGGATTTAACACAAAGCGGTAGACGACGACCGTCGCGACCGCCCGCTCCCACGCCGGCGCCGAGAGCTCGCCGTGCCATTGCGTCAAGGCCAGCCGCACGACCGTCGCTACGACAACGAACGCGGCCGCCCAAGCGACGACTTTCCAAATCGGCTGCCAGCCGAGGTCGGCCAGTTCGACGGAAAGCACCGCGAGCGTCGCGGCCACGAAGGTGATCCGCTTCATGTCGCCCTCCTTTCGGCCCGAGCCGTCACGTCCGCCGCGGGCGCGGGTGCCGTCTCAGGCAGATCATCGAAGTTCAACGTCGCCAGGGCATCAAGCGCCGCCCGCGGCGTGGTATTCGGCGGGCAGCCGATGCGGCGGTCGCCGAGCACGAGCTCCACGACCGAGCCGGCCCGCGTCCAGCCCTCGACCATCGACGCCGCGTTGCGCACGGCCTCGTCAAAGGCTGCCGCGTCGGCATGAGCGCGTGTGGTCAGCGTCAAGCCAACCCGCACGCGTGGCGTGGCGTCGGCGAGCGTCTCGCGGACGACGAGGCGGTCGTGCTTGGCCGATTGCGCCCAGTGGACCAGCCGCAGCCGGTCGCCGGGCCGGAAGTCGCGAACGCCGCAGAACTCGCCGCCCGTGCCGACGCGGCGGCCAGCATGGACGCCGCTCGCGTCCCCGTCGCAGTCGGGTACCGGGCCGACCTTGTGCGTCGCCGGCCAGACGGTCATCCCGCGCGGCATCTCAACCCGCCGCCGCGCGACCATCAGGCCGAACGGGTAGGAGCAGGCAAGCGTCGGCGCGGCCATCGGGCCGAAGCGGGCCGGCGTCCAGCGGAGGGCGTTGTAGCCGCCCGTGACCTCGCCGCCGAACGTGCCGTCGAGTTGCAAACCGATCGGCGACCACGGCAGCCGGCATCGCACGGCAAGCGTCGCGGTCGCTGGCACGCCCTCGCGACCGCGGTCGGCGTCAAACGTCAGCGTCGCCGTCGTCGCCCGAACCGTCACCCACGGCCACGCGACACCGAGCAGCAGCACCATGCCCGCCGCCGCGAGCCAGACGTAGCCGTTGGCGTGGACAAACAGGCCGCACAGCAACGCTCCCCCGGCCGCGGCGAGCACGGCCAGCAGTGGTCGGCGGTCGATCTTTGGCGGGTCGAGGCAGAGTGTTATGGCGTGGGCGTGCAAAGGAAAAGACCCGCCGCGGCCGATTAAGCCGCGGCGGATCGGGGAGTCATCCACGGCGGCGGAGCAAGGTCGCACCGGCCAGGCCGAGCAGCGCGGCCGACGACGGTTCGGGCACGGGCGATGCGCCGAATCCGAAGAAGATCACGCCGTCGTTGATGCCGACGAGGTCGTACGTTCCGTCGGTCAGGTCGAATCGGGCGACGCCGCCGAGACGGATCGTCGGGTCCGGGCCGGCCGGGTTGAGGAAGTTGACGTTGCCGAACAGCTCGTCAAAGACGCCATCGTCGTCGGTGTCGACGCCGGTCAACGCGGCCCCGCCGGAGAGCGTGCCGCCGCCGACGTCGCCGGCGGCGCCGAGGTCGCCGACGACGCTCGCGCTGCCGTCGTCCGGGTCGAACCGGATGAGCGAGCCGGTGTCGAGGTCCCAGCCGTACAGGTCGTCGCCGACACTGCCGAGGGAAATGATGAAGGCGTCCGGGTCGGTCGCGCCCGCGGCGGCGAGGGCGGCGTTGACGGTCGCGGACGAGGCCAGCAGCGAAGCGGCGCCGGTCGACGTGTCAAGCGTGTACAGGCCGCTGTCGTCGCCGTCGGCCGTATCGAAGTCGAGGTTGTAGGCGAACGCGCGGCCGTCGGTGAGGATGTCGAAGCCGAAGGCATCTAGGCCGCTCGGACTGCCGATCGGCGTGCGGTCGCCGCCGGGCACGTCGACCTCGACGAGCTGCCCGCCGCTGTAGCCGAGCAGCCGGCCGTCGGGCGTGCCGCCCAGCGCCGGCGGCAGGCCGGTTGTGGCGGGGCTGATGGCCGTCGCCTCGCCTGTGGCGGGGTCGATCTCGTAGAGGAAGTTCTCGCGCGTGTCGTCGTGCCCCGGCTGGCCGGGCGGGATGTCCGGGTCGCCCGGCGTGAGGAGCTGGCCGGTGGCGTAGATCGGCGTGGCCGACGCGGCGGTGGCGAGGGCGAGCAGCGTGGTCGCCGCGGCAAGGGTCGTGGTGGTGGTGGTGCGTGTCTGCATGGGGTGTCTCCCGGTGAATTGGGTCCGGCCGCGGTGGCTGGGGAAGCCCGCCCGCGGCCGGCAAGCCGCGGGCGGGTGAAAGAAGGAACGGGAGTTACCGCCGGCGGCGGAGCAGACCGACGCCGCCGAGGCCGAGCAGTGCGAGGCTGGTCGGCTCGGGGACCACGGTGAAGTCGAAGTGGAACGTGCCGCTGGAGAGGAATGTCCCGCTGTCGTCGTGCAGCATGAAGGACGCCGAGTAGACGCCCGGCGCGGCGTCGGCGTCGGTGAAGAAGACGGGCTCGAAGTTCTCCGCACCGTCGAAGAGGTCGACGCGGTCGCCTACCTCGTCCATGAGCACGTTGCCCGCATCGTCGCCGACCGAGAGGCCGGGCGTGAGGCCGACGAGTTCAAGCTCGATGTCCGCGCCACCGACGGGCGTGACGTAGCTCTGGCTGGTGGCGTTGAACATGTAAAACGCGGCCTGGCCCTCGAGCGTGGTGCCGGGCTCGCCGACGGGTCCGAAGCCGGGCGTGTCGGGTAGCGAGTCGGTCATGCGGAACTCGAGCGGCGCGTAGTCGCCGAAGATGTCCGCGTCGCCGCCGTCGACGGTGCTGACAAGGCGGCCGTCGTACGCCCCGCTGCCGTCGCCGAGGATCAGTTCGCCGTCGCGGTAGAACTCGGGCAAACGGTTGTTGCCGTTGGTCGGGACGACGGTCGGGTTGTCGACGGGGCCCTCGTAGGTGTAGCGGCCGATGCTGTGGTAGTGGCTGTTCTGGACGTTGTCAGGGGTGAGGAAGGCGTGGTTCCAGAGGAACGTGAGCCGGTTGAAGTTGGGGTTGTCCAGGCCGGTGTAGGTACCGAAGGCAACCTCCTCGCTCGTGTCGACGCCGACGTAGTAGTTCGAGAACGGGCCGGCGGCCGACGCGGGCATCGCGACGGCAACGGCGCCGAGGGCGGCGAGCTTACGGACGGTGGTGGATTGCAGGGTCTGCATGATTGCGTACTCCGGGTGACAGATGGTGTGGGTGCAGTGCCGGAGGCGCGGGCGACGAGGTGCCGTGTCTGGTAGGCTCCTGTCGCCCCGCCGCCAGGCGGGGAAACGACGACGGCCGGTGGTTCTTGACGGAAGCCGGCCGCCGGACCTGCGCCCGCGGCTCACGCGAGTCGCGGGCGTCTTTCTCAAACGAGAACGAGTGAACTAGGGAGCGCGGACATTCAGGCGTAGCGCGATTTGGGCCGTGGCGGCAGCATGACGAGATGAGACGACGCCACGAGCTGACCGACGCACAGTGGGCGCGGATCGAGCACCTGCTGCCGGGCAAGGCCACCGACCCCGGCCGCACCGCGGCCGACAACCGCACCTTCGTCGATGCCTGCCTCTGGGTGCTCAAGACCGGTGCCGCCTGGGCCGACCTGCCGCCGCGGTTGGGCAAGCCCAACACGGTCTGGAAGCGGTACGACCGCTGGGCCGCTTCGGGCGTGTGGGAGCGGGTCGGACAGGCGTTGGGACAGGACTTGGCCGGCGGGGCAGCCGAAGAGCTCCAGATCGACAGCACGAGCATCAAGGCCCACCCGACCGCCTCGACCGGCCGGCGGCTCGCCGACGAAAAAAAGACGCCGCCGACCGGCGACGGTGCCTGGGGCGCAGCCGCGGCGGGCTCAGCAGCAAGCTCCACGCCGCCACCGACGGCCGGGGCCGCCCGCGGCGACTGATCCTCACGCCCGGCAACGACGGCGACTGCCCGATGCTCCCGGCGTTGATCGACGGCCTGCGGCCACGCCACGTCGTCGCCGACGCCGCCTACGACAGCCTCGAGAACCACGGGTTGATCGAGCAGGCCGGCGGCCGGGGCTGCATCAAGCCTCACCGCGGCCGCAACACCGGCCGGACCCACGACCCGGTGCGGTACAGGCGGCGGAACATGATCGAGCGGTTCTTCGGCCGCATCAAGGCCTGCCGACGCGTCGCCACGCGGTACGAGAAGAAAGCGGCCAACTACCTCGCCTTCGTCTGGCTCGCCGCGGGCATCACCACCTGACCTGAATGTCCGCGCTCCCTAGCGACGCCGGCGCAGCAGCGCGACGCCGCCGAGGCCGAGCAACGAAAGCCCGGCCGGCTCGGGAACAACGGTGAACGTGGCGACGAACGTGTCGCTCTCGACGACGCTGTCGTCGGCCGCGAGCGTGCCGCCGAGGCTGAAGGCGAGCTCGTAGGTGCCGACCTCGGTGAAGGCCCAGTTGTAATGCTGGTGGCGGCCGCGGTTGATCGGCAGCGTGTTGTCGGCGAACGTCAGCGAGGCGTCGCTGCTGCTGGCCAAACCGCGGGGGCTGCCACCGACGAACTGGTAGAGGCTGAAGTCGCCCCCGGACGGACCGCTGACGAGGCCCTCGAACGTGAGCGTGACGGCATTGTCAACGAACACATCGCGCTCGATGCCGTAGCCGGCAATGCCGAGGTACGGCAGTTCGGGCTGCGAGTCGCTTTGCGGGAAGATGAACAAATCATCGCCCGCGGCCGCGCCGGTGAAGTTCCACGCCGCCCCGCCGGGGCGGGGCGTCGGAGCGTCGATGCCGGCGAGGAAACCGGTCGCGGTGGAGTCGAAGACGCCGATGACGGTGGTGGTTTCGACGGCGAGGGCGGCGGCGTTGCTCAGGTCGAACCAGTTCAGGTCCCAGTCACCGTCTGCGTAGACGGCGTTGAGGTCCCAGTGACCGCCGTCGATGACGGCCTGCCCGTGAACGCTCGCGGCGGCGAGGCCGGTCGCAACCGCGGCGGCGGCAAGGGGGAGTGAAAGGTGTTGTCGCATCTTATGTTGGTGTGAAGGAAGAGGTGCAGAACGAGCCCCGCCGGACATCCGGCGAGGCGAAACAGATTGGTGTCAGTCGGTGCGGGGCCGGCAGAAGTTGGTCTGCCAATCGCCCTCCTCGGCAAGTTGCTTCATCTCGGTCGCCTGCATCGCCGAGACGTGCATGTCGGCGTAGAGGATGTTCGTCCGGCCGATCGGGCGCTCGATTTCGTTGCGGCCGCCGTGCCGTTGCGGCTCGATCTCGCCAGTGAGCGCCTGCCAGCGCAACTCCGGCGTCGGCTTGGAGAACCAGCTCCGCGTGTGCGTGTGATCCCAGTAAGGCGTCACGTCTTTCTGGAGCGCGAGTTCGAACAGCAGCGGAATCGTCGTCGTGTCGCGTAGCCGACTGAACTTGGTGAAGTCCTCGATCGTCACGCCCACGCCGTTGACGAACGGGATGGCGACGTACTCGTTGAAGACATAGCTCGTCCCCTTCTGCGGCACGACCTCCGCGGCCTTGGCGTGTTCCGGGCACATTCGGATCTCGTCGACGTCGCCGACGTACGGTGCGAGGGTAAAGACCCACGCCTCCTCCGGCGGGTGATCGTGCTGCGTGAGCGGAAGCTCGAGGCGGTAATCGTTGGCGTACATCGTCAGCCCCACACCGAGCTGCCGCATGTTGCTGAGGCAGACGGTGGCGCGGGCGGCGATGCGGGCCTGGCTCAGCGTCGGCAGCAGGATCGCGAGCAGCAGCCCGATGATGCCGACGACGACGAGCAGCTCGATGAGGGTGAAGGCGGACGGGTAGAGCGGGTGGCGTGTGTGGACGGACGGACGGGCCGCGACCGGCGCCGAAGCACCGGACGGGCGGATCCGTCGGCCCGGCACCGCGTGGGGCGGGCGGGTCATCGCGGATTCCGATGGAGGGTGGATGTGTTCGGGGAGGTCCCGTTCCCGCGGCCGCACAAGGCGGGCCGAAGGTGAACTTCCGGTTAGCCGCCGAAAAAGGCTTGACGCGCAACGGCGGGCCAAGCCCTCCGCGGCAGGTGCGGAGATCGGGACCTACGGCCGGCGCAGAACGCGCCGGAACCGGCAAGGCAGGATGAGAATGCTCGCCGGTCTATGCGAACGCGGGCGGCGCACGCGGAGACGCGGGCGTCGCGGCGGGATCGGTCGGCAGGCGCGGCTCGACCGGCGTGAACACGTATTCCGGCGAGGTCACATCAATCGCGACCAACGCAGTCGGTGCCGGAACGGGCACGGCATGGCCGAGCGTGCCCATCAGTTGGCAGAGCGTGCAGTGAGGCTCCGACTCGGTCGGCCCGTGATCATGACGCTCATGGTCGTGCCCACCGTGCTCGCGATGGTCGTCGCCCTGCTCGTGATGATCCGCTCCGGCGTCGGCGCCGGGCGTAGTCACTCCATGGTCCGCGTGAGCGACGGCCGTGTGGGCGGCGTAGACGCCGGGCACCAGCAGATACCCCAACGCCGCCAGCGCAAGCCACACCACGCCGAGACGGCGGGCGAGGGTTCGGGAGGATGTTCGGCGACGGGACACGGTGATGATCAGAGTATCGTCGGGCCGGAGCAATGTCGAGACCTGCGGCTGCCGTGTTGATCCGGCTTCAGCAATGCCTTCGCAGTGTCCCCTCGCTCGGCTTCATCCGGCCGCGGCAGTTGCCGACTTTGCGGACATGCGGAGCCGATCAAGCGTCGCCGCGACGAACGCGCGGCCCGCCTCCGTGTCGTGCTCGTCGCCAGTCGAACTGGCGTGGCCGAACAGGTGCGCGTGCAGCGGCTTGCCGTCGACCTCGGCCGCGAGCGACAACTCGCCGTCTTCCAGCTCCTCCGCCATCGCCTCGCGTACGGCAGCCAGAACCGGCTCGTTCGCTGCCAATAGTTACTGCGTTAGTGGATGAAGTGGTCGACAAAGTTCCAGTCGGCGGTGTCGGCGTGGTTGGCCCAGTGTCGCATGTCGAGCAGCTCACGCGGCCGGATTGAGCCGGCGTGGCCGTCGAAGAAGCTGACCGCCGCTCCTTTGCCGTACCGGCCCAGCGGCACGGCGATCGGCGTGGTGGTATTGACGATCTCGAACGTCTCGCCGTCGGGGCCGTCGACGACGGTCCAGTTGACGCCGTTGGAGATCGGGGCGTTCACGTTCGGGTAGCCGTCCGACGCCCCGCCGAACGGGCCGGCACCGCGCCGCTGGCTGTCGGCGAAGACGATCAACTCCGACGACCGCCGCACCTGCGTTTCCTTGAAGACGACGTGCTCGCCGGTGTTCGGCACCATGTAGCCTGTCGCCGAGCGAAGCGTCCGGGTCCCGGACTCGCCAGCGTGTTTTCGAAGCCGCGATGGCGGAAGTCGTAGTCGCCGCCGACGAAGGTGGCGTTGATGCCGAAGGTGGGCACGATGCTGGTCGCGTAGGCGTCGGTCAGGTCTGGCAGGTCGCGGCCGCTGTAGGCCAGGCCCCAGGCGTCCTCGACGTAGCCGATCAGCCGCCACGGGTAGCGCTGGGCCGACAGCAGCCGATCGTTGGGCGTTGTACTCGATGGTTACGTCCTCGCCACGCAGCTTCGGCGGCGGGTACGCCAGCGGCACGCGGCCCTCGTGGTCGAGTCGGTAAAGCTGGTGGCCGATCAGCAGTTGCCGCACGTCCGACAGCGCCCGCATCTGCTTGGCGGCGTTGCGTGCGGACGAAAGCGTCGGCAGCAGGATCGCAATCAAGAGCGCGATGATGCCGATCACCACGAGCAACTCGACGAGCGTGAAGGCGCGGCGGGTGACGGTGTTCACTTGCTCATCTCCTCTGCCAGCTCCGTCCACCGCTCGCTCGGCACGCGGGCGAGGATCTCGAAGCGCTCGCCGTCGGGCTCGAGCACGTAGGCGACGCCCTGCGGCGCGAGGTAGATGCCGGTGACCGCCTCGAACAGATCGTCGTGGCCGACGAGAATCGTGTTCACGCCGTCCTCGGGCACGGCCGTCATCAGCGGCATCACGCGTTCGCGCACGATTTGCACCTGCTCGTCCGTGTAATCCTCGGCCGGCCAGAAATCGAGGTCCGGGTTCTTGGCGTACTTGCCGAAGGCGAGATCGGCCGTCTGCCACGCGCGGAAGTACTCGCTGCTGATCACGTCGCCGACCGGGATCACCAGCGAGCGGAAGGTTACTTCGATGCCCTTTGCCTGATGCCAGCCCGCCTCGCTCACCACCCGCTGTGTACTGCCGTCGTTGCCGTCGGCGGTGACCTGATCGGCGTAGTCCTTCTCGGTCTAGTGCCGGTGGCGGAGCGCTTGCCGTCGCGGCAAATTCGTTCAGCCCTGCCATCGCGCTCGACATTCCGGCTGGTTTGGTCGACAACATCGTCGAGGCCGGCATCCGCGGTGATGCGACCCGCATCAACGCGGCTGAAATCTCGATGTCTAGACTGTCGAACTGACCCTGATCAACGCCGAGGCCTACAGCGTCTCCGCGAGCGTCGCGATTAGCGATCCACCAGAAGCATTTCGATCGGCGACGCGGGCGTGGGACTCGACGCGGACAACACGATCAACAACATCGTCAGCGCATCGGTCGAGTTGCCTGTTACGGCCGGCTTAGACCTGAACGTGATCGCATAATCGGAGGGCAGATTTGTCGTGAACGGCCTCGGCATCGCGGCCAACCTGCGACAACAACGTCGACGCCATCACCGTCCGGATCGCAACCGGCGCGCAGATCGACGTCGATGGCGATATCAACGTGATCTCACAAAGCGCTGTAACCACGGAAAGCCAGTTCGACGGCGACTCCGGCGGCGCCCTGTGGGTGGAGGCGGACGCTGACAAGACGCTCGACGCCGACACGCTCGACGTTGGCATCACCGCCATCGGCGGCCCGATCGTCACGGCCGACGCGATCGCTACGGCTCTCACCGATGCGAGCATCGGCGCCGCCGGAAGCGACGGCGGCGTCAACGTTTCTGGCAACCTCCACGTCAACGCCAATGCGGTCGAGCACCTGACGGCGCGGAACCGCGGCGGTGCTAGCGGCGGCGTGACCTCCGGGGACATGACTGGCCAGGCGCTCAGTTCCGGCGACGTCACCGCCACCCTCGACGATGGCTCGAACGTGCAGGCCCGGCGTGTCGAGGTCAAGGCTTCGGCCGACCGCCAGTCAGAGAGCGGCAAGAACACTGACGTGGCAACGGTGGGCGCCATCAGCGTGAGCCTTGTCAAGAACACAGCGGAGGTGTCGGGCGACGTGGAGGCCCGCATCGGCGACGGCGCCACGGTCGACGCGAACCGGGGCGTGTTCTTGCTGGCCGACAGCATCAGCAACGTCTCGGCCGCCGCCCGCGGCGGTGCGGGCGGCGCCGTGAACGCATCCGACTTCCTTGCGATCGCCCGGCTCGTCGGCAGCACGAACGCCCGCGTCGGCAACGACGTGCGACTCGACGCCCGCCGACTGACCGTGGAGGCCGAATCGAACAAAACGGTTGACTCAAGGACCTCGCGGCCAGCGTGACCGTCGCCGGCGGGAGCGGCGGGAGCGGCGGGAGGGCTGACGCCACCGACGGCCACAACACCACCGCGACGATCGGTACGGGATCCGACGCGCGACAAATCCGGGTCGACAACGCGCTGAAACTGCGGGCGGCGGCGACTGAAACGCTCACGAGTGACGCCAACGGTGGCAACGGTGGCACCGGCGGCGTGCTGAACGTCGCCCTGTTCCGCAGCACCGCCGACAGTTTCGGCCGCATCTCCGCCCACCTGGGCTACGACGCCCGCGTGGAGGCCGGCACCGTCGAGGTGTTGGCCCGCTCCCTCGGCCGCACCGTTGACGCCGGGGTCGACGTCTTCAGCTGCGTCCGCGTGCTGGGCGACATTGAGGCGCTCATCGGCAAGCGCGCGATCATCAACACCGGTTCCACCGGCTCGGTCTTCGTGGAAGCAATAGATCCTGATGCAATCGCCTACGGGGCGCTCAAGCGCGGCTCGGGCGGCGTCATCAACGTGACGAACTACCCCGCGATCAGCGGAGCAGGCTTAGAAGGCCCTGGGTCAACATCGACCGTGTTCGCATCACCTTCTCGACCGACGTCGGCGGCTCACTTGCCCCGAGCGGTTTGCCATCGCCGAGGCCAACGGCTGGACTGCCCTCGACACCACCGGAGGAGCGGTGCCGGCATTGGTTGGCTTCGGCTACGACGTGCTGACCTTTACCGCCACGCTCGTGTTCGACGGCGAGTAGCCCAACAACCTCAGCACCCGCTCCGGCGACGCCGTCCACCAGAACCAGGATCCCATCGCCGGCACGCGCGTAATGAACACGGACGACTCGCAGTTCGTGCGGGACCAGCAGAACTCCATCATCGTGCCGCTCGTCGCCTCGACGCCCGGCGGCGGGCTTCTGCCCGGCGGTCGCGCCACGCGGCTGAGCGCGCTCTTTTCCTCGACGCCGGTCGACCGCTTCGGCACCGACGCTGCCCCCTCCTCAACGACGCCGACGCGTCTCTTCTGGCCATTGCCTGACCCCGGCATCTCGCCGCGTGCCCCTGTACCCCCGTTACCAAATGAGAATGCACTTCAACCCAATTCGACCCTCTCCGCACTCTGCCTGGCTGCGATGATGGCGACCGTTCCCGCGGCCACCCCGCTGACAATCGACGATGTCATCGTTCCCGCCGGCATCACCGCGACGGTGTCCGTGTCGATCGCGAGCGACGGCGTCGACCTCCTCAGCGGCTTTCATCTGCCGGTCGATTTCAACTCGGATGGCTTCTTCGACGCCGACAGCGATGGCTTCTCGGAGCTGCCACTTGAGTTCACGCTGGCGAGCCCGTCGCTGGACAACGCTATCTTCGGCAACACGGGCCTTGATCAGCCGCAGTCTGGCCTGTTGGGGTTGATCGGCGCCGACGCGATCGCGACCGGCTCGGGAGTCGACACTGCCGTGACCGGAACGCCGATCCAGCTCTTCGACCTCGTGATCGAGGTTTCCCCGAACGCCGCGCCCGGCACGACGCTGCCGATCCAGATTTTCGTCCCGGATGACCCCTTCTCGCAGAGCTTCAACATCGCCAGGCCGGACGATTAGACGGTCGCCGAGCCGACGAACGGCAGCCCCCTTTACGGCTCGATCACGGTCGTTCCCAAGCCGACGGTCCCTTCCGTCTTCGCCGCCGCCACAGGCTTCCTTTTGCAGCGTCGACGCCGCACTGCCAGGCGGAATGGCACGTCGCGAGTCGCCGCTTGAGGCGTCGCAGGCACGGACGACGGAGGTCAGGATGTGTTCGCCCCGTAGCGACCCGCCGTCCTCGTGCCCGACGCGCTGATGCCGGAAAATGTTCCGGCGGCGCGGCAAAGCATCTGAACGCCCGACCGCGACTGGCGACGACGATCGGGAGGATCGCCTTGAAATCTGGCTCTCGCCCCTCAAGACTAGGACCGCGCCTGCACGGCGTGTGAACCGGCCCCATCGTCTAATGGTTCAGGACACCGCCCTTTCACGGCGGCGATACGGGTTCGAATCCCGTTGGGGTCACTCCGCCGGCTCAAACGCTCGCCAGCACGATGTCAAAGTGGGCCGCCTCGTAGGGGCCACGCGGGGTGGCGTGCGTGGTCAGCGGCACGATCAGCGACGGGCGGACGAACGGGTCGGTGGCGATCTCGGGGTCGCCCGCGAAGTAGAGTTGCGTGATTAGTTCGGCGTGGTCGGGGGCGGACACGCGGTAGTGGATGTGCGAGGGCCGCAGTTGGCGGCCGTTGAGGTAGCGGCCGGGGTGAATCGTCTCGAACTCGTAGCGGCCTTGCTCGTCGGCGACGACGCGGCAGCGGTTGGCGAAGACGCCGGGGGCCGGCGGGTTGCGCGGGTCGTCGTTGTCGTACCGGCCCTGGTGGTCGGCCTGCCAGATGTCGAGCGTGGCGGTGGCGATGGGTTTTTTGGTTTCAAAGCTCCAGACGCGGCCGGTGATGAGCAACACCGTCCCCTGGGCCATCGGCGGCGTGACCTTGCCGCGGAACGGCGCACGCTCGCGGTAGAACGGGCCGAGGATGTTCGGCTCGGTGACGGCGGCGTCGGGCGGCAGGTCGTGGTCCGACCGGGCCTGCGGCGTCGGCTGAGCGCTCGTGCGCAGCGTCAACCCGGCCATGCCCGCGGCCGCGAGGCCGAGCGTGGAGCGCCGCAGCAGGTCGCGTCGGGTGGGGCCAGCCATGCGATTACTCTACCTGATTCCCCCGCCCAAAACTGGACGCGAGCGCGTTCCGGTGGCAGTTTGATGGTCGCCCTCCCGGCGACGTCATGCGAAGCCTCAAGCAGATCCTCAAACCCGTTCTGCTCCGCGCCAGCGGACTCCTGAAGGTGCGGCAAACCGAGGCGGCGGTGACGCGGGCCGCGGCGCGGTACTGGTCCGGCCGGGCGGACGACCGCTTTCGCCTCAACAGCCACTGGCGCGACGGCATAAAGGACGACGATCGTTGGCTCGCGATCGGTCGGCCGCACCTGGAGCTGTGGGATCGATGTGCCGCCTTTGCCGGGCTCGATGCCAACCCGCGCCGCATCGTCGAGTGGGGATGCGGCGGCGGAGCGAACGCCGTTCATTTCGCCGCGCGGTGCGAGCGGTTTGTCGGCGTCGACGTGAGCCAGGCCACGCTCGACGAATGCGGGCGGCAGATGGAACGCGAGGGATGGGGCGATCGCTTCACGCCGGTGCTGGCAGGCGTCGAAGCTCCCGAGGTGGCCGCGGACGGCATCGGCGGGTGCGATTTGTTCCTGTGCCTCTACGTACTCGAGCTCGTGCCGGGCCCGGCGTACGTCGGGCGGCTGCTTCGCCTTGCCCGCTCCATGCTCGCGCCCGGCGGCGCGGCGTTGGTCCAGGTGAAGTACGAAACCCGCGACCCCGCCACTCGCGGCCGGCGCTGGGCGTATCGCCTGAACCTCGCGAACACGACGACGTTTCGAATCGAGGACTTTTGGCAACTCTGCCGCGACTGCGGCCTGGAGCCGCGCTGCTGCGTGCTCGTCCCGGAGCAGCCCATCGTCGGCGACGAGCGGTACGCGTACTTTTTGCTCACGCTCGCCTAAGTTGCGCGGCCGGGGCCGATGGCCTTACCCGGCAGCAGGTGCTCGATCCTCTCAATGGGCTTGGTGCTGCCGATTCTCCGTGGATCCCGGTGTGCCTGAATGTAGGTACCGCTTAGCCGGAGCTTGGCCGCATCGTGGCAGCGGCGGGCGCGTCCCAGCCGCCGCCGAGGGCGCGGTAGAGGCGGATGGCGTTGGCGGTGACGGCGGCGTCGGCGATTGCCAGGGCATCCTGCGCGGCGAACAACGTCTGCTGGGCGTCGAGCACGCGGTCGAACTCGACTAGTCCCTGCTCGTACTGCGCCTGCGCCAGCGACACCGCCCGGTTGGCGGCATCGACGGCGATTGTCAGTTCGACGCGGCGTTCGCGGTCGCGGCCGAAGGCGGCGGAGGCGTCGGCGACTTCCTGCAACGCGACGAGCAACGCCTGCTCGTAGGCCGCCACGCGCTGCTGAACGACCGCCCCCTCCGCCGCGGCGAGCGCGCGAAGCGTGCCGCCCTGGAAGATCGGCCACGTGAATGATGGTCCGACGCCGAACGTGCGGCTGTCCCAATCAAAGACGTCGCCGAGGTCGTCGCTGGCGAAGCCGAAGTTGCCCGCGAGGGTGAAGCGCGGGTACTGGTCGGCCCGCGCCGCGGCGAGGGTGGCGACGCTCTCGCCGAGTTCGCGTTCGGCGAAGATGACGTCCGGCCGGCGGCGCAGCAGGTTGGCGGGGGCACCCAGTGCAACGGCATCCGGCGGCGTCGGGACGGCACCCTCGTCGCCGACGGCGGTATCGACTGCGCCGGGCACCTGACCGGTCAGGAGCGACAGGCGGTTCTTCGCCTGCTGAAGCTGCGCGGCGAGCTCGGGCACGCGGGCGAGCGTTTGGCGGAGGTTGGCCTCGGCCTGGTCGACGTCGAGCCGCGTGGTCAGGCCGCTGTCGAAGCGGGCGGTCGCGAGGTCCAGCGCCGAGCGTTGCAGCCGGCCGTTCTCCTGGGCGATGCGCACGCGGTTCTGGAGCTGTCGAACGTCTGTGTAGGCCAGGGCGACGTCGGCGGCGAGGGCGACCTGAACGGCGTAGAAGTCGGCCAGTTCCACCTCCGTGCGCCGGTCGGCGGCCTCGACGCGGCGGCCGACGCGACCGAAGATGTCGAGCTCCCACGTGAGCGAGGCGCCGGCGCTCCAGAGGTCGGTTTCCGGGTCGAAGGAGAACCCCCCGCCGCCCGGCCCCGCGCCGGAGGAGGCCAGGCCGCTGGCGGCGTTGCCGATCGTCTCGCTCTGCCGGCTGCGCGTGTAGTTGGCATCGAGCGCGACGCTGGGAACGCGTTCGCCCGCAACGGCAGCGCGGCGATAGCGGGCTTCGAGCACGCGGGCGGCGGCTTCGGCAAGATTGGGGCTCTGGCGGAGCGATTTCTCCACGAGCGCCGACAGTTGGGGGTCGTTGAAGCGCTCCCACCAAGCGGCGAGATCGCCCACGGCCGCGTCGGTCACGGCCGCGCCGCCGGGGCCGCCGGTGCCCCGCCACTGCGCCGGCATCACGACCGTCGGCGGCTCGTAGTCGGGCCCAACCGCGCAGGACGCCAAGCCCAGGCAGGCGACCAGCAACATCAGTAAGGAACGCAGTCGATTCACGCCGTCACCCCCCGGCCGTTCGTGTTGGCGAAGTCGAGCGTTTGCTGATTGCGGTCGGCGGCAGGTCGCGGGACCTCCTCGGCATCATCGATGCCCTTCGTCGCCAGCTTCATGCCAAGGGCGTGCTTGGCGTCCATTACCATCGACAGCAGGGCCGGCGTGACGAAAAGGGTGAAAAGCGTGCTAATCGCCAGCCCGCCGACGACGACCGCGCCCAGGCCGCGGTAAAGCTCGGTGCCGCTGCCGGGGATGAGCACCAGCGGCAGCATTCCGCCGACGCTGGTGAGCATCGACATGAAGATGGGTCGCACGCGGCTGCGGGTCGCCTCGGTGATCGCCCGTCGCGGGCCGATGCCCTTGTCGGTCTTCTCGCCGTGGCAGTCGACGCAGGCCTCGTCGAGTTCGTTGCCGCTCATGCGCAGGAAGTTCAGGGCCTGCTCGACGATCAGGATCGCGTTGTTCACCACGGTGCCCGTCAGCAGGATGAAGCCGAGCATCGCCAGCACGTCGAGGTTGGTGACCGGCAGGTAGCGGCTGGCCTCGCTCCACAGGTTCACCAGGAACAGCCCGACGAACCCGCCGAACGTGGCCAGGGGCACGGTGATCAGGATCACAAGCGGGTAACTCCAACTTTGAAACAGCACGCACATGAGCAGGTAGACGCAGATCAACGCCAGCACAGCGCTGCTGGTGAGCGTGCCGAGAATCGTGCCGTCGCCGAGCAGCGTGTCCTGGATTTCGCTGAGCGCGTCGGCGGTGCCGGCAACGTCGACGTTCACCGTCGGCGGGATCGCGCCGCCCTGTCGGAGTTGGGCGACGGCGTTGTTGATCGTCTCGACGGCCGTCGCCAGCGGCATGCCCTCGGGCGCGGTGACTTCGAGCGTGGCCGCCCGTTCGCCGGCGACGCGGAGGATGGAGGTCGGGGCCGACGTGCGCACCACCTCGGCCACCTCGCCGAGCGACACGGTCCGTCCGTACGGCGTGGCGATTGAGGCGGCCGACAAGTCGCCCATTGCCTCGCCGGCGTCGGCGGACCGCGTGACGATCACCACGTCGCGCAGCTCGTCGGTATACTTGTACCCGTCGCGCAGCAGGATGCCGTCGCCGTTGGCCTGCACGGCCAGGCCAACATCCTGCGTGGTCAGGCCGACATCGCTGGCGCGGTCGTCGTCTACACGCAGTTGCAGCTCGGGGCCTTGCAGGTTGAAGTTCAGCGGGCTCGGCTGGATCTGCGCCTGCATTTCGAAGGCGCCCATGAGCGTGCCGAACAGGGCGCCCGCGCCGGCGGTAACTTCGTCGAGGCTCTCGCCGGTCAGGTCGATCTTGACCGCCGCCCCGCTGCCCCCGCCGAGGCGGAAGATCGGCAGTTGGAAGCCGAAGCCGAACGCCCCCGGCACGGCACCGTCGGCGGTGGCGGTGTTGAACAGGGGGAGCAGGTCGACCACGCGCTCGTCGTCGAGGCTGATCGCGCCGTGGAAGATCGTGTCTTGGGGCGCGAGGCCGACGATGAAGTAGTTTTCCAGCGGGGGCGGGCGGATCGCCTCGCCGGGCCCGACCGGGATGGCCGGCACATTGGCGGCGGCGTCCTCAAGGGAGCTCTCGCCGCTCCGCACGCGCTCGCCCGCCTCGAAGTAAGGCCGGGCCTTCTCCTCGACGTTGCGTGCCAAACGGTCGATTTGGTCGACGTTGTACCCCGGCGGCGGCGCGACCAGGCCGAAGACGATGTTGCGGTTGCCTTTGGGCAGGTAATCGAATGGTGGCAACAGGAACCACACGCCCAGCACCACCAGCGCCATCGCCGCCGTCAGCACGCCGCCGCGCAGCAGCCACGACCCGTTGATCGCGTGAACCGCGCCGGCGATCGCGTTCGGAATCACGCCAAACGCCTTCAGCACCGGCGAGAACACGCTAGACACCTTCCGTTTCGCCTGCGCCAGTTTGCCTTCGGATCTCTGCCCGCGTTCCACCTCCTCCGCTCCCACATCCCTCTGCTTCAACAGCAACGCCGCCGCCGACGGGATGACGAGGATGCTGACGACGTAGCTGATGAGCACGCTCGCGCAGATGGCGATCGCCAGGTCGCGGAAGAGTTGGCCGACCTGCTGCTCGATCAGGAGCACGGGGATGAAGACGACCACGGTCGTCAGCGTGCTGGCGAGCACGGCCAGGGCGACCTCTTTGGTGCCGTCGTAGGCGGCCTTGGGCGGCGGCTTGCCCATGGCGAGGTGGCGGTAGATGTTCTCCAGCACCACGATGGCGTTGTCGACCACGAGCCCGACGCTGAAGGCCGCCCCCGCGAGGCTGACGATGTTGATCGTCCGCCCGAGCGTGACCATCGCGATCGCCACGCCCAGCACGCTCGTCGGAATCGCCAGGGCGATGATCCCCACGCTGCGCAGCGACCGCAGGAAGAGCAGCAGCACGACGACGGCCAGCCCGGCACCGATGAGCAGGTTGCCGCGGACCATCTCGATCGCCTGGTCGACGTAGAGCGTCTGGTCGTACACCTGCGCCAATCGAATGCTTCCGGCGGGCATGCCGTTGAGCTGGGCGTACTGGTCGAGCAGGCCGTCGTCGCCGTTGATGGCGTTGATCTCCGTTTTGAGGCGTTGCATCACCGACAGCACGTTGC
>CBDCBA010000033.1:0-10484 GCA_965214125.1 Tepidisphaeraceae bacterium | reverse complement strand
CCGGCACCTTCATCCTCAAGGCCGAGATCGGCAAGGCGGGGGTGGAACATGCCCACTAGCTGTCTTGCCGCACCGCGTCCGAGAAGAACGACGTTGGCGAACTGCGAAACGCCCGGACGGCGACGGGTTGTCGGTGCTGATCGGGCCTCCCCCGCGCTTGAGCGACACGCTCATCCGGGTGGGATGAGCGCTCATCACGCTCTGCGCCGCGTTCACCACGGCCTGCGCCGCGTTCATCGAGGTTCGCACCACGTTCATCAAAGTCTGCGCCGCGTTCATCCAACTCTGCGCCACGTTCATCGCGACCCGCGCCGCGCGTGCCGAAGCCTGCGCCGCGCGCACCAAGGTCTGCGCCGCGCGTGCCACGCCTCGCGCCGCGTTCATCACAACCCGCGCCGCACGCACCCGACCACCTCCCGCCATGCTTGAAAAAACCCTTCGCTTCTCCATCGAGCACCGCTTCCTGGTGGTGCTGCTGACCCTGTTCGCCGGCGGCGTGGGCGTCTACTCGCTCACGCAGCTCCCGATCGACGCCGTCCCGGATATCACCAACAACCAGGTCCAGATCAACACCGAGTACGCCGCCCTCGGCCCGGAGCAGATCGAAAAGCAGGTGACGTTCACCATCGAGACGGCGCTGGCCGGTATCGAGGGGCTGGACTACACGCGGTCGATCAGCCGCAACGGCTTCTCCCAGGTGACGGCCGTCTTCGAGGAGTCGGTCGACGTCTATTTCGCCCGCAGCCAGGTGCTCGAACGGCTCAACGCCGTCGGCGACGACCTGCCGCCGGGGGCCGAGCCGAAGATGGGGCCGATCAGCACGGGCCTCGGCGAGGTGTTCATGTACGTCGTCGAGTACGAGCACCCCGACGGCGAGGGCGCGGAGATCGCCGACGGCGAGCCGGGCTGGCAGGGCGACGGCACCTACCTCACCGTCGACGGCGAGCGGCTCGCCACCGACGTGGAGCAGGCGGCCTACCTCCAGACGCTCCAGGTCTTCACCATCGCCCCGCAACTCCGGCAGGTCGACCAGGTGGCGGGCGTCGACTTCATCGGCGGCTACGCCAAGCAGTACAGCGTCGAGCCCGACCCGATGAAGCTCGTCAGCTACGGGCTGAGCTTCGGCGACCTGATCGAGGCGCTGGAGGCCAACAACGTCGCCCAGGGCGCGAAGTACATCGAGGAGAACGGCGAGGCGTACCAGGTGCGGGCGAGCGGGCTGCTGACGAGCATCGAGGAGATCGAGGGGATCGTCATCGGCGAGAGCGGCGGCGTGCCGGTCTACATCCGCGACGTGGCCGACGTGCTCATCGGCCGGGAGGTGCGGTACGGCAGCGCGAGCGAGGGCGGCGAGGAGGCGGTCGTCGGCACGGCGCTGATGCTCATCGGCGGCAACAGCCGGCAGGTCGCCGCGGACGTGGGCGATCGGCTGGAGGAGATCAACGCGACGCTGCCGCCGGGCATCGTCGCGCGGCCGGTGCTCGACCGCACAGGCCTCGTCGACAAGACGATCGCCACCGTCGAGCACAACCTGTTCTTCGGGGCGGTGCTCGTGATCGCCGTGCTGTTCGTGCTGCTCGGCAACGTCCGGGCGGCGATCCTGACGAGCCTGGCGATCCCGCTGGTGATGCTGCTGACGGCGACGGGGATGGTGCAGGCGGGCATCACCGCGAACCTGCTGAGCCTGGGCGCGATCGACTTCGGCATCATCATCGACGGCAGCGTCATCATCGTCGAGAACTGCGTAAGACGACTCGCCGAGCGGCAGAAAGAGTTGGGCAGGCCGCTCACGCTCCGCGAGCGGATGGAAGTGACGTTCGAGGCGACGAAGCAGGTTCGAAAAGCCACCGTCTTCGGCGAAATCATCATCATCGTCGTCTACGTCCCGGTGCTGTTCCTCACCGGCGTCGAGGGCAAGATGTTCACGCCGATGGCGGCGACGGTGATCTTCGCGCTCATTGGGGCGTTCGTGCTGTCGCTCACGTTTGTGCCGGCGGCGGTGGCGATCGTGATGCGCGGCAAGGTGAGCGAGAAAGAGGTCTTCGTCATCCGCGGGGCCAAGGCGGGTTACTCACCGATCGTCCGTCAGGCGGTGCGGTTCCGCTGGCCCGTTGTCGGCGTGGCGGTGGCGGCGTTCGTCGGGTCGCTGTTTCTGTTCACGCGGCTCGGGCAGGAGTTCGTGCCGCAGCTCGACGAGGGCGACCTGGCCGTGCAATCACTGCGGATGCCCAGCACCGGGCTGACCGCCTCGCAGGATTTGCAGTTCGACCTGGAGCGCAAGCTGTCGGCGATCCCCGAGGTCGAGTACGTCTTCAGCAAGACCGGCACGGCCGAGGTCGCCAGCGACCCGATGCCCGTCAACATCAGCGACGCGTTCATCATGATCAAGGAGCCGGACGAGTGGCGACCGTTGCCCGAGCTCGTCGCAGCCGTCGAGCAACTCGAAGCCGCCGCGCCCGACCCGCACGACGAAGAGGAAGGCGGCCATGGTGACGAGGGTGGGGGCGAGGGTGGAGGACACGACCACGACGCGCTCGATACACCCAAGGCGGCACTGGTCGAGCTGATCCGCCGGACGGCGGCAACGGTACCGGGGGCGAACTACGAGTTCAGCCAGCCGATCGAGCTGCGGTTCAACGAGCTCATCAGCGGTGTCCGCAGCGACGTCGCGGTGAAGGTCTTCGGCGACGACTTCGACGTGATGGTCCCGGCCGCCGCCGACATCGCGGCCGTGCTGCGCGACATCCCCGGCGCAAGCAGCGTCACCGTCGAGCAGACCGAGGGCCTGCCCGTGCTCGACGTGCAGATCGACCGGGCCGCCATCAGCCGCTTGGGCCTGAACGTCCGCGAGGTGCAGGATCTCGTCGCCGCCGCGGTCGGCGGACGCGAGGCGGGGCATGATCTTCCAGGGCGACCGCCGCTTCGACCTCGATCGTCCGCCTGCCCGAGGCGCTGCGCGGCGACGTGACGGCGCTGGCGGAGCCTGCCCGTGCCGCTGCCGGGCGGTGACGAAGGTGGCGGCGGTGAGTTCGCCAGCATCTCGACCGTCGCCCCGTCGGCCCCGGCGTTCGTGCCGCTGGGCGACATCGCCGACATCGAGCTGGCGACGGGCCTCAACCAGGTCAGCCGCGAGAACGGCAAGCGGCGCGTCGTCGTCCAGGCCAACGTCGTCGGCCGCGACATCGGCTCCTTCGTCGATGAGGCGAAGCAGCGGATCGCCGAGCTCGCCCCGCCGCCGCCGGGCACCTACCTCGACTGGGGCGGGCAGTTCGAGAACCTGCAACGGGCCAAGGACCGGCTGCTGATCGTCGTGCCGATCTGCTTCCTGCTGATCTTCCTGCTGCTGTTCGCCACGTTCAACAGCGTGAAATACGCCGTGATGGTCTTCACCTGCGTGCCGCTGGCGCTGACGGGCGGAATCGTGGCGCTGTGGCTGCGTGACATGCCGTTCAGCATCAGCGCCGCCGTCGGGTTCATTGCGTTGTCCGGCGTCGCCGTGCTCAACGGGCTGGTGATGGTCACGTTCATCAACCAGATGCGCGAGGAGGGCGAGCCGCTCGAGGACGCCATCATCCACGGCAGCATCGTCCGCCTCCGCCCCGTCCTGATGACCGCCCTTGTGGCCGCGCATTGGGCTTCGTGCCGATGGCGATTGCCACCGGCAGCGGTGCCGAGGTGCAGAAACCGCTGGCGACCGTCGTGATCGGCGGCATCGTCAGCGCCACGCTGCTGACGCTGATCGTCCTGCCGGCGATCTACCGCATCTGGAACCGACCCGGCCCCACCCCGGAGGCAGCGTGACGTGGCAGCAGTGGAAGGCGTTGGCGCGGCGGCTCAAGCGGCAGGCGACGGCGCTGGCCTTCGCCGCGCGGGACCGGCGGACGCCGTGGTATGCAAAGGCGTTGGCCGTCGCCGTCGTCGCCTACGCGCTGAGCCCGATCGACCTGATCCCCGACTTCATCCCGGTGCTCGGGTTGCTCGACGACCTGATCCTGCTGCCGCTGGGCGTGGCGCTGGTGGTGCGGCTGATCCCGCCGGCGGTGTGGGCCGACTGCCTGGCGCGGGCGGACGAGGGGGAGGCCACATCGGGGCGGGCAGGCCGCGTCGCGGCGTTCCTGATCGTCGCCTGCTGGGTGCTGGTGCTCGCGGCCGGCACGGCGTGGGCGGCTCGGTGGTTCTTGAAGAAATGACCGACATGAACGACGAACGGCACAGCAACAACCCCAACGACAACCGCAAGCAGTTCCTCCGCCGCGGGCGGTGGGTGGAGGTGGCGAGCCTCATCTACAACCTAATCGAGGTCGCCGTCTCGCTCACCGCCGGCTTTATCAGCGGCAGCTCCGCCCTCATCAGTTGGGGCATGGACAGCCTCGTCGAGAGCACGTCGGCCGGCACGCTCATCTGGCGGCTGACCGGCGAGATCGACGGCATCGGCCGCGAGCGCGTCGAGCGGCGCAAGAAGATCGCGCTGACCGTTCTGGCAGTCGCGTTCGCCGTCGCGGTTGGGTTCATCCTCTACGAGGCGATCGGCAAGTTCTTCTCCCGCTCGGCGCCGGAGTTCTCCGGCTGGGGCTGGTGGGGCGTCGGCATCCTCGTGCTCTCGCTCGTCGTCAATCCGTTCCTCGCCTGGGGCAAGCACCGCTACGGCGAGAAGCTCGACGCGCCGGCCCTGCGGTACGACGCGATCGACACGCTCATCTGCCAGTACCAGACGGTCGTCGCGCTCATCGGCCTGGGGTTGTCGCTGTGGCTCGGATGGTGGTGGGCCGACCCGGTGGCGGCGCTGCTGATCGTGCCGTACGTCGCCTGGGAAGGTTTCGAGGCGGCGCGGGATGCGTGGAGGACGGACCCGGATCACCCCGAACAGGAAGACGACCAATGAGCGACGACCAGCACCAAGGCCACGACCACGCGCCAGGCGAAGGACACGACGGAGCACACGCCCACGGCGTGATCTTCGGCTTCAACATCGAGCTCGTCTTCGCCGTCGCCAGCGGCCTGTGCGTCGGCGTCGGCTGGCTGCTCGACGCGCTCGCGCCGGTCCACTGGGGCGTGCCGCTGGGGCTGTACCTCGCGGCGTACTTCTTCGGCGGCTACTTCACCGTGCGGGAGGCGGTCGGCAAGATCCGCCGGCGGCAGTTCGAGATCGACTTCCTGATGCTCGTCGCCGCGGCCGGGGCGGCGGCGCTGGGCGAGTTCTTCGAGGGGGCGCTGCTGCTGTTCCTGTTCAGCATCGGGCACGCGCTGGAGAACTACGCGATGGGCCGGGCGCGGCGGGCGATCGAGGCGCTGGCCGAGCTCGCCCCGGCGACCGCCCGCGTGCGGCGCGGCGGCGAACTGGTCGAGGTGCCGGTCGAGGAGCTGGCCGTCGGCGACACGGTGGTGGTCCGGCCCGACGAGCGGGTTGCCGCCGACGGGTTCGTCGTGGGCGGGCGGAGCGCGGTCGACCAGTCGCCGATCACCGGCGAGAGCATCCCCGCCGACAAGCGGCCGGTGGACGAACCCGACGCCGTGGCCGACCCGGAGTCGCTCGACAAGGTTCACCGCGTCTTCGCCGGCACGATCAACGGCAGCGGCGTGCTGGAGGTCCGCGTCACCCGCCGGGCCGGCGAGAACACGCTCGCCCGCGTCGTGCAGATGGTCGCCAGCGCCGAGGGCGGGCGGTCGCCGACGCAGCGGTTCACGGACAAGTTCCAGCGCGTGTTCGTGCCGGCGGTGCTGGCGCTCGTGGTCCTGCTGTTGTTCGCCCCGCTCGTGCTCGACGAGTCGTTCGGCGCGAGCTTCTACCGCGCGATGGCGGTGCTGGTCGCGGCCAGCCCGTGCGCCCTAGCCATTGCGACGCCGAGCGCGGTGCTCAGCGGCGTCGCCCGCGCCGGCCGGGGCGGCGTGCTCATCAAGGGCGGCGCGGCGTTGGAGGACCTCGGCACGCTCACGGCCATCGCCTTCGACAAGACCGGCACGATCACGCAAGGCAAGCCACGCTTGACGGATGTGGCCCCCGCTGATGGTGTAAACGAGTCGGAGCTGCTGTCCGTCGCCGCGGCCGTCGAGGAGCTGAGCGACCACCCGCTGGCCCGTGCCGTCGTGCGTGATGCCAACGAACACCTCGGCGACGGCGAGCGCTGCACGGCGACCGGTCTGGAGAGCATCACCGGCCGCGGCGTCCAAGCCAGCGTCGACGGCGAGGCGACGCACATCGGCAAGGACGACCTGTTCGCCGAGGTCGCCGGCCCGCCGCTGCCCGATGCCGTGAGAGCGACCGTCGAGCGGCTGGAGGAGGCCGGCCGCACGACGATGATCGTCCGGCGCGGCGACCGCTACCTCGGCGTGCTCGGGTTGATGGATACGCCCCGCGAAGATGCCGCCGCCGTTATCCGCGAGCTGCACGAGATGGGCGTCCGCCGCACGATCATGATCTCCGGCGACAACGGCAAGGTCGCCGCCGCCGTCGCCCGCGAGGTCGGCATCGACGAGGCATGGGGCGACCTGATGCCCGAGGACAAGGTCGCGTCGATCGAGAAGCTGCGCGCCGGCGAGGGCCGGGTGGCGATGGTCGGCGACGGCGTGAACGACGCCCCGGCGATGGCCGCCGCGACGGTCGGCATCGCGATGGGTGCCGCCGGCTCCGACGTGGCGCTGGAGACAGCCGACGTCGCCCTGATGGCCGACGACCTGCGCCACCTGCCGTTTGCCGTGGGCCTCTCCCGCAAGAGCCGCGGCGTTATCCGCCAAAACCTGTGGCTGAGCCTGGGCATGGTGGCGTTCCTCGTGCCGGCGACGATCTTCGGCCTCGGCATCGGCCCGGCCGTCGCGCTGCACGAGGGCTCGACGCTGGTGGTCGTCTTCAACGCCCTCCGCCTGCTTGCCTACCGCCGGCCGGTTCAGCCGACTGCCAGCACGACGTCGAAGTTCGCGGCCTCGTAGTTTCCGCGGGGCATCTCGACCTCCCGCAGCGGCACGACGAGCGACGGCCGCACGAGCGGGTCGCCGGGGAGCTCCGGGTCGCCCTCGAAGTAGAGTTGCGTGACGAGCTCGCGGTGGCCGGGGGCGGTCACGCGGTAGTGGACGTGCGCCGGGCGCAGCCGGCGGCCGTTGAGGTAGCGGACGGGGCGAACCGTCTTGAACTCATACCGCCCCTCTTCGTCGGCGGCGACGCGGCAGCGGTTGGTGATGACGCCGGGCTTCGGCGGGCTCCGCGGGTCGTCGTTGTCGTAGCGGTCGTCGTGGCCGGTTTGCCAGACGTCGAGCACGGCCCCGGCGAGCGGCCGCTTCGTCCCGAAGCTCCACACGCGGCCTTCGATCAGCAGGGTGATCCCCGCGGCAAGCGGCGGCGTGACCTTGCCGCGGAACGGCGCACCGCGGCGGTAGAACGGGCCGAGGATGTTCGGCTCGGTCGGCGCGGCGTCCGGCGGCAGGTCGTGATCGCTCCGCGCCTGCGGCGTCGGCCCGCAGCGCCAAGCCGGCGACGCCCGCGGCGGCTAGGCCGAGCGCCGAGCGGCGGAGGAACGCGCGGCGTGAGGCGTTGGCGGACATCGCGGCATGCTACCTACGCCGGCTCGGCATCGGAGTCCTCGCCCCGCTGTCGCAGGTACAGCCACTCCCCGCCGAAGATGACGAGCAGGCCGACGCCGGCGACGGCGAGGATCAGCGGGTCGCTCGTGCCCTTGACCCACACGAACGCCGCCAGCACGACCGCGTCCATGGCGAGGGCGGCGACGAGGACGGCCGCGTTGGCCCCGATCTCCTCGCGGACGCGGGTCAGGACGCCCCAGTGGATCGCCATGTCCATGATGAGGTAGAAGATCGCCCCGAGACTCGCGATGCGGCTCAGGTCGAACAGGATCGCCAGCAGCATCGCGAAGACGATCGTGTAGACGAGCGTCGTGTACTGCCGCCGGCCGGGCAGGCCCAGGTCCTTGAACGGAACGAGGTCCATCTTCACGAGCATCGCCAGCATCCGGCTGACGGCGAAGACGCTGGCGATCACGCCGCTGACGCAGGCGACGATGGCGAGGGCGACCGTCAGGTACAGTCCCCACGGCCCGAACGCCGGCCTCGCCGCCTCGGCCAGCGCATAATCCTTCGCCTCGATGATCTCCGGGATCGACAGCGCCCCGCCGACGGCGAGGGCGACGAGCAGGTAGATCACGACGCAGATGGCCAGCGCGATGACGATCGCCCGCGAAACGTTCTTCTTCGGGTCCTTCAGCTCGTCGCCGTCGTTGGTGATGGTCGTGAAGCCCTTGTAGCTGAGGATGCCCAGCGCGACGGCCGCGACGATCCCGATCCAACCCCCACCTTCGCTAGCCTCGCCGCCGCCGCCCGCGCCCGCCCCGCCGGTGAAGCTGCTCCACGCAAGCCCGCTGACCCACAGCCCCGCCCCGGCGAAGGCGGCGATGCCCAGGATCTTCACCGCGGCCATCACGAGCTGGAACTTGTCGATGTACTTGTTCGCCAGCACGTTCACGCCGAACGCGACGACGAGCAGGCCGACCGCCAGCGCCGGGATCTCCCATTCGCCCCGCCACAGCGACCCGCCGACCTGCTGCTCCGCCCCGACGAACAACCGCATCACGTACTGGCCGAACGTGCGGGCGACGAGGGCCTCGTTGATGACCATGCTGAAGTACATCAAGAGTGCCATCCCCGCCGCGACCGTGCCGCCGAGGCCGGTCTTGCCGTAGAGGCGGGTCAGGTACATGCCGATCCCGCCGGCCGACGGGTCGTCGTTGCTGAGCTTGACGTAGCTGTACGCGCTGAACCCCGCCACGACGGCCGCGGCGAGGAAGACGACCGGGAACCACCCGCCGGCCAGCTCGGCGATCTGGCCGGTGAGGGCGAAGATGCCCGCGCCGATCATCACGCCCGTGCCCATGGCCACGGCACCCGGCAGCGTGAGCGAGCCGGACTTGTAGCCTTGATCGTTTCCGTCGTCGTCGTCGCTCATAGCTTGATCTTCCTCAACCGCAGGGCGTTGCCGATGACGCTCACGCTGCTCAGGCTCATCGCGGCCGCGGCGAACATCGGGCTCAGCAGCCAGCCGGTGAGCGGGTAGAGCACGCCCGCCGCAAGGGGCACGCCAAGCGCGTTGTAGGCGAAGGCGAAGAACAGGTTCTGGCGGATGTTCCGCATCGTCGCGCGGCTCAGCCGTCTTGCCTTGGCGACGCCGCGGAGGTCGCCGCCGACGAGCGTCAGGCCGGCCGACTCGATGGCGACGTCGCTGCCGGTGCCCATGGCGATGCCCACGTCGGCGCGGGCCAGCGCCGGCGCGTCGTTCACGCCGTCGCCGGCCATCGCCACCCGCCTGCCGGCCTCCTGCATCTCGCGGATGACCCGCTCCTTGTCCTGCGGCAGCACCTCGGCGATCACGCGGTCGATGCCGAGTTTCCGCCCGACCGCCTCGGCCGTGCCGCGGCTGTCGCCGGTGAGCATGACGACCTCAATGCCCTCGTCGTGCAGTTGTCGCAGGGCCTCGGCCGTCGTCGCCTTGATCGGATCGGCCACGCCCACGATCCCGGCGACCACGCCGCCGACGGCGACGAACACGACCGTCTGCGCCTCGCCGCGCAGCTCCTCCGCCCGCCCCGCCGCCGCCTCATCGACCTCGACGCCCTCGGCCCGCATCATCGCCGCGTTGCCGACCGCGACGCGGCGGCCGCTCACGCTCGCCGCGACGCCCTTGCCGGTGACGCTGTCGAAGCCGCTCGCCTCGCGCCGCCCGACGCCTTTCGCCTCCGCCCCCCTGACAATCGCCTCGGCCAACGGGTGCTCGCTCTGCCGCTCGATTGCCGCGAGGTCGGCCAGCAGGTCGGCCTCATCGACACCCACCACCGCCTCGACCGTCACCAGCTCCGGCCGACCCTCGGTCAGCGTGCCGGTCTTGTCGACCACCAGCACGTCCACCTTCTCGAACGTTTCGACCGCCTCGGCCGTCTTGACCAGCACGCCCGCGTTGGCCCCCCTGCCGACGGCCACCATGATGCTCATCGGCGTGGCCAAGCCCAGGGCGCACGGGCAGGCGATGATGAGCACGCTGACGGCCGTGATTACCGCCAGCGCCGGGCTGACGAACAGCCACGCGACCAGCGCGACGATCGCCGTCAGCACGACGGCCGGGACGAACCACAGCGACACCCGGTCGACCAGCCGCTGGATCGGCACGCGCGACCGCTGGGCCGCCCCGACCATCTCGGCAATCTTGGACAGCGTCGTGTCCCGCCCCGTGGCGGCGACGCGCATCGTGAAGCTGCCGGTCGCGTTGAGCGTCCCGCCGGTCACGGCGTCGCCCGCCGCCTTGGCGACGGGGACCGGCTCGCCGGTGATCATCGACTCGTCCACCCGGCTCTCGCCGCCCGTCACCTCGCCGTCGAGCGGCACGCGGCCACCGGGCCGCACGCGGACGACGTCGCCGACCGCCAGCCGCTCGACGGGCACCTCCTCCTCGCCGCCGTCCGTCACGCGCAGCGTCGTGGGCGGGGTCAGGT
>CBDCBA010000032.1:0-301901 GCA_965214125.1 Tepidisphaeraceae bacterium | reverse complement strand
CCGGGCGCGGCACCGGCGTGGCCGTCGCTTGGTGCGCTTGAGGAGCGCTTGAGAAGCAGGGGGTACAATGCTTTGCACAGGTCGCGTTCCACGATCCGCTTCATGACGAGCTCCGGGTAAGAGGTCGTCGCTATCGTGGGCGATCTGTCTTTGGCGCAACAGCTTACAGGCGGTGGCGTAAGAAGCTCCGTGGCAACGCGGCTTGGGCGCGAGGTCACGGGAACGTGCGCCGGACGCTGCGGACTTTCAGGCCCCAGCCGCGGGCCTTCGCGAGAGCGGCGCCGGCGTGCTTGGCGTCGACGAGGTAGCAGCGCGGCAGGTTGCTCTCGCCCTCCAGGCCGTCGACTCGATACATGTGCAAACGCTCGTCGAGCAGATCGCCCGGCAGGTTGCGGACCAGCGGGCGGACGAACGGGAAGTAAAACGGCTTGCGCGGCCGCCGGGTTGATCGGCAGGCATTGGGGTCGCGCAGGATGGCGACGAGCCCCAGGGTGACGATCAACGCCAGGAGGATGACACTCGCCTCGAACGCCACGATGCGGATTGTAGTGTCGGCCTAGCGCCCGTCGCGTTTCCTCGTAGCGGTAGTGGCGGATGAAGTGGGTCGCGTGGATCGGCATCACGCTGTCGAGGGCCCGGCCGATGGCCTCCACCAGCGTCGGCACCTCGCGTGCCGCCACGTCCTCGAGCTCGCGCATGACCTTGCTGATCGCCAGCTCGATCGGGTTGAAGTCGGGCGAGTACGGCAGATGCCGGGTTCACCCTTCATCCGGCAGGAACACGAGCCTGGCTCCGAAGTCCTCGACGACCCTGGCCGCCGAGGCCACCTTGTGGCTCGCCAGGTTGTCCAAGTGTAGGGCTTGTCCTCCACCAGGATCACCACCTGCCCCCGGCGTAGCTTCGGCCCCAGCCCCTCGCCGCAGAACGTGGTGAACATCGCGCCGTCGCACGCGCCGTCGCACGCGCCGTCGCACGCTCCGTCGCTGCAGAGCGAGGCGACAATGCCCCAGAGCCCCAACGCCGCGACCATCGTCAGGTTCATCCAGGGGCCGTGCGGCTTCTTGGCGTGGCACCGCTCGCCCACCGGTGCCCAGTCACGCCGGCGGCACATATTCGTTTGACGGCCAGGGCAAACCCTGGCTCGACAGCCGAACTCGTCGGCGAAGAGCGCGTCCTCGACGTCGAGCGATGCGGCCAACCTCGGCCACGCCTCGCGTTGCTCCCGGACGTCGGGGCGGTCCTGCTCGCTCGCCTTCAGGGTCTTTTTTGAGCGAGCCGCCCAGCCTCGCCAGCCGCCGGCAGATCGTGCTATGGCCGAAAGCGACGGGCGCTAGCCGCGACTCAACGAGTCGCGGGCTGAGTACGGTTGAACCCCGTCGCTCGCGCCCGAACATCGCGGCGCCCACGCTTGCTTCGGTGTGGATGCTTCCCGTCGCGGTCAACTCAACCGAGCCCGCGACTCGTTGAGTCGCGGCTAGGCCGAGGGATCGGCGACGGCGTCCTTCTGCTTCGGCGTGCCGCCGGCGGCGCGGGTTCTCGCAGACTCCTCCGCCTGCTGGTAGGCCTCGTCTTCCTCGACCGCGCCGGCGTCGAGTTGCTCCCACAGGTGCATCAAGTCGCTGCCGGCCTTCGTCAATCCGGCGGACTCGATCGCGTCCCGATCGGCGTCGTGACCGATCTCCAGCAGTTGGTCGAGCTTCTCGCCGTACACCTCTTGGCCGACGGCGTCGCTTTCGAGCCACTGCGTGACCTTCACCATGTCGCGCGCCGTCAGGTTCAGCCGCCCCGCCGACTTGCCGTGCTCCTGGTTCTCCTTGACCATCCGCAGCCGCGCGACGGTCATCAGCTCCTTGCTGCGCAGGTTCAACTCCCGCGCGGCCATGAGTTGTTCCTGCGTCTTGAGCTCGAAGTCCTGCGCGAGACTCTTTCGCAGTTCCGGCGACGACGACTGCTTGCCCTGGCGGAAGATCTCGTGCTTACGGGTGGCGATTTCGTCGATCTTGCCGAAGAGCTTGTCCCGCCGTTTGGACAGCAATATCTCCTCCTTGCGCAGCTCCTGGCGTGTGAGCTGCGTGAGGCTCTTGTTACGCTTGAGGATGCGGTCGAGGAGGGCCACGTGCGGAAAGGCAGAAGGATGAAGGCAGAAGGATGAACCCGAGGTAGAACTCGATCGGTTGGTAGCTGCGGGTCCACGACCCGCAGTCGGAGCGGGCGATTAACCCGCTTCGGGTTCGGCACGCTCGCGCGCGGGCGTTGCGGGTTCGACTTCAGGTTCGGGGTCAGCGGGTGGCGCGGCCTTTGGTTCGCGCTGGGCATTGCTCTTGGGCGGCTCCTTCACCGCCGGGATTTCGCGGGCGAAGGCGGGCGTGTTGCTCGCGGGAGCGGACTCGCGTTTCGCGTCGGCCTCGGCTGTCAGTTCTTCGAACAGGCGTTGCTCCTCGGCGCTGCTGGTGGTGGCCTTGACCTGCGAGCCAAGTTCATCCGCGAGTTCCGCGCTCGCCTGTAGTTCGGCCAGCACGTCCTCGGCCTTGGTGGCCTCCTCGGCGATCTCGTCGCTTGTCGGCAGGTTGCCGGTGCCGGCGCGGGCGATCTCCAGGTTGTGAAGCTGCGTCGCGACGACGTTGATCTGCTGGTTGAAGACGCCCACCGTCTGGCGGCGGCGCTCGATGTCCTTTTGGAGCTGGACGATCTGGCTGGTGATGCGCCGGCGGACAGTGGCGTTGTCGTCGTGGGCGAACTGGTCGCGCAGCTCGCGCTCGCGGTCCTCGAGCCGGCCGAGCTCGTCGTTGGCGACGTCGCGTTGGCGGCTAAGCATCGCGCGTTGCTCGGCGAGCTGCGCGATGCGGCGCTGCGGGCTGATCTTGCCGCCAAAGAATCGTCGCAGGCCGTCCATGACGCCCATTGTTGCCGACCCGCCGGCGTATGCGACCGAAGAATCGAAGCTTTTTCCCGACGTGCCCGGCGAGGCCAAACTGCTGTCGCGAAAGAGCATCACGCCGTCGCCGACCTTCTTGACGCGCAGCCCCGCCCCGCCGGACTTGGCCTTGTCGTGCGCCCACTGGCGGGCGGCGTACTCAACGGTTTCGATCGGCAGCCGCGTCTCGCGGGCGACCTCGTCGAGCGAGACGGCGCCGGCGAGCAGGTCGACGTCTCGCTCCTCCAGCGCCGTCGCGACGCGCCGCACGCGGTCGCCGACCTCCTCGGGGTCGAGCAGTTCGGTCAGGTACTCGGCCCCCGGCGGGCCGGTCACGTCGTAGCCGCCGGCGCTGTTGGGCTCGATGAGAATGGTCGGCGGGCCGTCGACGAACTCGCGGGCCACGCGCTTGGCCTCGGGCGTGAACCCGCCGCCGGCGAAAAGAATCAGCGTCATCGGCCCGCCCACGGCGAGCGACTCCTGCCCCGGCTGCGCCTTGCCGGCGACGGGCAGATCGTTCACGCGCTGGCGCACCTCGTCGGCGCCGAGCGGCTCGGGCACCGTCCCCCGCGCCAGCGCGCGCAACGGCGGGAGCGAGGCGTAGCGGATGTGCCCCATCGGCTGCGAGAACGCCAGCAACACCTGGCGCGCCAGCGACACGTCGAGCCCGCGGCCGGTCGGCATGGCGTCCTGGAGCTCGAAGTCGGGCCGGTTCGCATCGGCGAGGGCCTGCTTGACCTTCAGGGCCTGATCCCACGATCGAGTTTGACGTTGCAGCCCGGAGACCGGCCGCGGGCCGAAGCTGGTGGGCACGATGAAGCGGCGGTCGTCGAGCAGGCCGGCGACGTGCTCGCCGACGCGGCGCTCCATCGACCGCTGCCGTTTCGCGGCTGCGATGAGTTGGTCGTGATCGTCCTCAGGCATCGCCGTCCCCCGCCGTCCGCGACCGCAACCGTTCCCACCAGACGCCGGTGCAGAACGATCCGAACACCAAGACGAAAGTCCATCCCCAGAGCGAGAGCAAGTAGATCGCGTAGCTCATCGGCCGACGATGTTACGCAAGCCGCGCTTCGGCCTTGGCGGAAGTTGGCTGCGTCGGGCGGCCGCAGCGCGGGCAGAAGGCGGCGTCCTCGGACAGCAGCGCGTCGCACGACGGGTTGGGGCAGCCAAGCTCCGGGCGATCGGCCGGGCCGGGAATTGCCACGGGCGGACGCTCCCGCGCGGCGACCACGCGAACGGCGGCGGCGAGGCCCTTCAGAATCTGCCGGTCGTGCCCCACCACCACGCGCCCGTGCGCCTTGGCGGCCACGAGCATCGGCAGCGCCCACGTCAGCCCCAGCCAGGCGAGCACGCCGCCGACGATCGTCGCGACCGGGCGCAGGCCCCACTCCCACCGGGGCGGCCGCTTGCCCGGCTGGACGCCAAAGGCATCGCGGGCGACGACGAGCAGCTCGCGCCCCTGGCGAAGGTGCAGGTTCGCCGCCAGCCAGTGAAGCGCGAAGCAAAGGCCGATCGCGCCAAGAAAAACGCCCAGCGGCAGCAGCGCCGCAGTCGAGATGCCGGTCGCCCGGAACGGGTCGGCGTACCAGAGGAAGCCGACGTGCGACGGCACGGTCACGAACAGCCACCCGGCCGACGCGAGGGCGGCGCAGGCGAGGACGGTCGAGGCGACGCTGAGCGTGCGTGGCAGGCTGGAGGCGGTCGCCCCGCGAAGCCGCGCGGCCTCGCGGTCGCCGACGTTGACGCTGGTCCAGTCGACAAGGCGTTCGGCGATCTGCTCGCGGCGGTCCATCGCCTGGCGCAGTTGCTTCGGCAGCGCGAGCGCGGGCCAGAGCCCGGCGGTGAGCAGGCCTTGCAATGCAGTTCCGGCGGCGGCGGGGACGAGCGTGTGCGGCGGGCGCGTGTCGAGCGCGTCGAGCAGGGCGGTGGTGAGGCGGGAAGGCGAGCGATCCATCAGGCAGCGATCCATCAAGCGTGGTCCATTAGGCGTGGTCCGGCCGCTTGAACATTCGGCCGCACTGCCGGCAGAAGCTCGCCTCGCACGGGTTCACCGATCGGCAGACGGGGTCGGGGCAGACGAACGACGCGGAGACTGCCGGCGGCGTGGCCGCATTCGGCGGCAGTGCGGGCGCACGCGACGGGTCCGCGCCGATCGGCAGGCGGGCGAAGATCAGCAAGGCGCCCTTGACGAGCATCGCCACGAACCAGAAGACGAAGACGATCGCCGTCATGGCCGTCACGCCCACGGCCAGCAGCACGAAGACGGCCGCCCCGACGGAGCCGAGCGAAAGAGGTTGTGCCAGTGCAAAGACCATGGCGTTAGGCGCGGGTCAGGCGAAATGAACGATGCTCCGGGCGGGGTAACGCTCCCGCCGGCCGATATCGGGCGGGCCTTGGCGGGACGGCGGCGGAGCGGTTCTGGTAGCGAACGCTCGCCGGGATCGCCCCGCCGCACCGCCGGCAGTAAGCAGCCTGGGCGGGGTTGACGCACAGGCACTGCTGATTTGAACAAGGCGTGCCCATCGCCATCGGCAGGCGCTGCGCGGCGATCTGTCGCGTGCGGCGGTCGGGCGTCAGGCTCATGCGGGCGAGCTTGATCGGCATCGTGACGACTTCGGCGACCGTCCAGCCGACGCCCCGGACGAGGCCGACGGCGACGCCGACGACGAGCATCACGACCGGCACGACGATCCACCGGATCGCCCCGCCCACGATCGTGGCCGCGATGATCGCCAAGCAGATCGCCAGCTTCAGGAAGACGAAGCCGATCACGCCGCAGACCAGGAGGAGCAGGATTGCCTGAAGCATTGCGTTGCCACCTTTACATCGTGAGGCTTGCGGTTGGGTCGCGGGGCTCGCGGTCGGGCGTTCTCACGCACGCACGTCTGTTCCCGCGACACCCTTCGGCCGCAGGTGGTGGCCGCAGAACATGCAGAAGTTGTCGTCGGGCGACGGGAACGCCCCGCACTTGCCGCACCGGCGGACGCGCTGCACAAGTTGCGTGCCGCAGTGCATGCAGAACTGGTCGCTCGCGTCGATGCTCCCCTGGCACGACGGACACCCGGCCGCGGCCTTCAATTGCACAGCCTGTTGCTCGGCGGCGTCGGCGTCGATCGGCTCGGCCGCACGCGGTGTCCACTCGGACTTGGGGCGGCTCGGACGCCCCGGCGCGGCCAGGGCGTGCAGAAACTGCTCGGCCGACTCGAAGCGTCGCTCCAGCCGGGCGTAGCCGCGACGGAAGGCGTCGTCCAGGTGCGGCGGGACGGCCTTGTTGATGTCGCTGGGCAGATCGGTGCCGGCCGGCCGCTCACCGGTGAGCATCTCGAAGAGCAGCACGCCGCAGGCGTACAGATCGGCGCGCCGGTCAACCGTTGCGCCGGGGCGGCGCTGCTCGGGCGCCATGTAGTCGAGTGTCCCAGCGATCTGCTGGCCAGCGGGCGAGCTGAGGTCGGCGCTGAAGACGATCGAGTTCCCGCCGCCGCCCTGTTGCAGCATGGCGTTGTCCGCCTTGCCGAGCCCGAAGTCGGTGACTTTCACCGTTCCCTCGCCCGCCTGCTCAAGCGGCCCGCTCAGGGCGGTCTCGTGCAGCAGGACGTTCTCGGGCTTGATGTCGAGGTGGACCACGCCCTGCCCGTGGGCGTAGGCGAGGCCTACGAGCACCTGGCGGAGCACGGCGGCAGCGTCGGCGGGACGCATCGGGCCGTTCTTGTGCAGGTGGCGGCGCAGGTCGAGGCCCGGCACGTACTCCATTACGAGGTACGGCACCTCGGCGAAGGGGTCGAAGCCGAGGGCCTTGACGACGTTCGGGTGGCTGAGCTTGTGCGCGTACACGCCCTCGCGGCGCAAGGCGCGGACGTACTCGGGGTCGTGCGGCAGCTTGACGGCTGCCGTCTGGTCGGCCCAGACGTGGTGTCGCGCCCGCCAGACCGTGCCGAAGGCGCCGCCGCCGACTTGCTCCTGGAGCAGCCATTCGCCCACGCGTTCGGGGACTGTTGTATTGTTCGCCCTCTTCGGCATCAGGCCTCCTAAGTAACGGCTGGGGGGAGGTTGAACAGGCGGGCCGTCCGTGCCGGCTCGACATCACAGCGTACCGCGCCGCGACGAAAATCGGCAGGCCATTTTGCGAGACGGCCGAACTGGCGTGTTCTGCGGGGGGGTCAGCCGACGAGCCGGTCGGCAATCCAGTCGCACGCCAGCAAATTGTACGCCGCGGCCAGCAAGCTGCCGACGGCGAAGAACCCGACGGCCACCGCGCCGCCGACTCCAAACCCAAACATCCACCACAGGGCCAAAAGTTCCACCACCGTGAGCGTTCCGATCAATGCCGCCCCCGCACCGTTGGAATCCTTGCGGGCCGTCCACGTCACGAGCCAGAAGAGCGCCCACGGCGCCAACGCCACGATGAGCAGCCAGCCGACAATCTTGCCGCTCGCGTCGAAGAAGGCCGCCCGTCCGTCGGGCCCGGCCTGATAGAAGACGATGGCCGTGATGACCACCGCCAGCAGCACAAAGCCGCCCACCACCCGGCCGCCGATGCCTTTCAAAAAATCCACGGGACCATCGTACACCGAACTGCACCCGTAGCCGCGACGCAACGCGGCGCGGTCGGACGCACTTGCAGCGACTTCCGACCGCGACGCGTTGCGTCGCGGCTATCGACCCGTTCGAGTAACGGCGGTTCAACTCGCTCGTTGAGCCCCATAGCTCGGGTGCCAATGCATCTCTTGCAGTGTCTGGGTCGGACCACTGCAAGAATGCAGTGGCACCCGGCTTGGTCGTTGAGCCCGATAGCCGCGACTCAACGAGTCGCGGGCTCCGTGGAGTTGACCAATGCAAGAACCGCTCGAACGGACAGGCGATCGTATCGCCCCGCGTTCGAACGGTTCTTTGCGTTACCACGTCCACTGTGACCACGACTCGTTCAGTCGCGGCTAAGCAGACTATTCGGGGATCACGATGGCGGTGACATCGGCGTCGTTCTCGACCGGCTCCGGCCCTGGGGCGATCAGCGGCGCGATGACGAGGGCGACGACGGCGATGAGCTTCATCAGGATGTTGATGCTCGGGCCGCTCGTGTCCTTGAGGGGGTCGCCGACGGTGTCGCCGACAACGGCGGCCTTGTGGGCATCATCGCCCTTCTTCAGCACGGTGCCGTCGGCGAGGGTGACGCCCTGCTCGATGCGCTTCTTGGCGTTGTCCCACGCGCCGCCGGCGTTGGCTTGGAAGAGCGCCATCAGCACGCCGCTGACGGTCACGCCCGCGAGCAGGCCGCCCAGGATGGTCGGACCGGCGCCGGGGATGATGCCGATCAGCACCGGCGTCGCAACCGCCAGCACGCCCGGCAGGATCATCTCGCGAAGACTCGCCTTCGTGCTGATCTCGACGCACTTGGCGTACTCGGCCTTGACGCCCTCCTTGCCCTCACGCAGGCCGGGAATCTCGTTGAACTGCCGGCCGACCTCATCGATCATGTCGCGCGCCGCCCGCCCGACGGCGTTCATGGCCAGGGCGCTGAAGACGTACGGCAGCATCGCCCCGACGAACAGGCCGGCCATGACGCGCGGGTCGCTGATGTCCAGCCGCACGAAGTTGGCACCCGTGGCGTTCAGGTTGATCACGCCCAGGTACGCCGCGAAGAGGGCAAGGGCCGTCAAGGCGGCCGAGCCGATGGCAAAGCCCTTGCCGATGGCGGCGGTCGTGTTGCCAACGGCGTCAAGCAGATCAGTCCTCTCGCGGACCTCCGGCGGCAGGCCGGCCATCTCCGCGATGCCGCCGGCGTTGTCGCTGATGGGGCCGTAGGCGTCGACGGCGAGCTGGATGCCCAGCACGCTCAGCAGGCCGACGGCGGCGATGGCGATGCCGTACAGGTCGGCAAAGTAGGCGGCGCCCATGATCGCCAGGGCCAGCACGATAATCGGCCCGCCGGTGCTCATCATGCCGACCGCCAAGCCGCTGATGATGTTGGTGGCGCTGCCGGTGGTGCTCTGCTTGGCGATTTCGTAGGTGGGCTTGTTGTGCGTCGAGCAGTAGTACTCGGTCATCAGGCCGATCAGAATGCCCGCGACCAAACCGATCACCACGGCCATGAAGACGCCGAAGCGTGTGAACTCGCCGCCGGCCCACTCGCCGGGGAGCATCAGGTAGATGATCACGAACGACAGCACGAGCATGACCGCCGCCGAGCCGAACTCACCGAGGTTCAGGGCCTTTTGCGGGTTGCCGGTGTCGGTCGTCCGGACGAGGAAGCTGCCGCCGATCGCCACGAGCGCGCCCACGGCCGCGAGGACCAGCGGCAGCAGCACCGCCGCCAGCGGGTGGGCAATCTGCTCGCCCCCCTCGCCGCCAAAGGCGAAGAGCGGGATGAAGGCCGCCCCCAGCAGCATTGTGCCGATGATCGAGCCCACATAGCTCTCGAACAGGTCGGCGCCCATGCCGGCCACGTCGCCCACGTTGTCGCCCACGTTGTCGGCGATGGTCGCGGGGTTACGCGGGTCGTCCTCGGGGATGCCGGCGTACACCTTGCCCGCAAGATCGGCCCCGACGTCGGCGGCCTTCGTGTAGATGCCGCCGCCCACGCGGGCGAAGAGCGCGATCGAACTTGCCCCGAGGCTGAAGCCACTCAACGTCGCGATGACCTTCTTCGTATCGGTGAAGTAGGCCAAGGCGCTCTGCTGCGTCTCGATCACTGACCCCCGCTCAATACTGCCGACGAAGAACAGGTCGTACAGAATATAAAGGATGCTCAGCCCCAGAATGCCCAGGCCCACGACGGTCAGGCCCATGACCAGGCCTCCGCTGAAGGCGACGTTGAGGGCCCCGGCGAGACCGGTGCGGGCGGCGTTGGCGGTGCGGACGTTGGCCTTGGTCGCCACCTGCATGCCGAAGTAGCCCGCCAGGGCGCTGAAGCCGGCCCCGACGATGAAGCTCAGGCCGATCAGGAAGCTCGTTCCCTCGCCCGCGAAGGCGTAGAAGAGCGTCAGCAACACCGCCACGACCGCAACGAAAATCGCCAGCCGCGTGTACTCGGCCTTCAGGAACGCCAGCGCCCCCTCGTGGATGTTGCCGGCAATCTCGCGCATGGTGGCGTCGCCGGCATCCTGATCGGCGACCCATTTGGCGCGGTAAACGGCAAAGGCGAGCGTCGCCAGGCCGACGAAGGGGACAAGGTACAGGAGGATCTTCATGCGGTCGCCTTGGTCGCGATGGGCTTTGTGACGGATTTCACAGCCCGCACGTATGAGCGGGCGGCCCCGCGAGTTGCACGCGCGGGGCACTTGCTGGTGGACGGCAGTTATAGCGGCAGCGCCAGGCAATTCCAAGATGGTGGAACCCGCGTGTCGCTCAGTGGAACACCCCGCAGCGCCTTTGTGACGCCGAAGCGGTAGCTTCGGGTGCCGGGCTTCATGCCCGCGCCCACGCGCCAGAACCCGAAGCTGCCGCTTCGGCGTCGGGAGCCGACCCGTAATCAGACGTCGAAGTACTTCGCCTGCGGGTGGTGAACGACGAGGGCGTCGGTCGATTGCTCGGGGTCGAGCATGAACTCCTCCGTCAGCTCCACGCCGATCTCGCCCGGGTTCAACAGCTCGACGACCTTCTGGCGGTCCTCCAGGTTTGGGCAGGCGGGGTAGCCGAAGCTGTAGCGGCTGCCGCGATAGCCCTGCTGGAAGAGCTTGCGCGTGTCGGTCGCGTCCTCGCTGGCGAAGCCGAGTTCGGTGCGGATGCGCTTGTGCCACATCTCCGCCAGAGCCTCGGCGCACTCGACGCCGAAGCCGTGGAGGTACAGGTACTCCTGGTAGTTGTCGGCCGCCCGCTGCTGCTCGGCAATTGTACTGATGGGCTGGCCCATCGTGACGAGTTGGAGGCCCAGCACGTCCTTTTCGCCCGACTCGACCGAGCGAAAGTAGTCGCTGATGCACAAGTGCCGCCGGCCGTCCTGGCGTGGCAACGTGAACCGCTGCACCTCGCGGTCGTGATCTTCGGGATCGAAGACGACCAGATCGTTCCCGTCGCTCTGGGCAGGGAAGTAGCCGTAGACGACCTTCGGGTCGAGCATCCCACCACTGCCACCGCCAAGGGCCTGCTGCTTGAGTCGCTCAAACGTCGGCCTGGCCTCGTCGGCAAGCGAAGCCTCGAACGCCTCGGCGGTCATGCCTTTCTTCTTGAAGCCCCACTGTCCGGCGAAGAGGGCCACCTCGTTCACAAATCCGAAGATGCGGCTCAGCGGGATGTCCGTGACCACGCGCCGTCCCCAGAACGGCGGCGTCGGGATCGGGTTGTCCTCCGCAATCTTCGGCCGCTCGGCGGCGGCGGTGCTTTTGGGCTTGACCGCGTTGGCCTTGAGCTCCTTCCGCTTGACGACGTTTGCCTTCTGCGCATCAACAATTTCGGATAACGCCCCGGCACCGATACGGTCCATGACCTTCAAACCATCAAACGCATCGCGACAGTAGAGAACGGACCCTTTGTAGAGATCGCTCAAGTCTTCCTCGGCATACTCGCGCGTGAGGGCGGCGCCACCGAGCAACACGGGCGTGTCGACGCCCCGCTCGTTCATCTCGGCGAGGTTGTCCTTCATCACCGCGACCGACTTCACGAGCAAACCGCTCATGCCGATCGCGTCGGCGTCGTGCTCCTTCGCCTTGGCGAGAATGTCGTTGATCGGCTGCTTAATGCCGATGTTGTGGACGGTGTAGCCGTTGTTGCTGAGAAGGATGTCGACAAGGTTCTTGCCGATGTCGTGGACGTCCCCCTTGACGGTCGCGAGCACAAGCGTTCCCTTGGAACTCTTGGCGTCGAGCTTTTCCATGTGCGGCTCGAGGTGCGCGACGGCCGCCTTCATGGTTTGGGCGCTTTGCAGCACGAACGGCAGTTGCATCTCCCCGCGGCCGAACAGGTCGCCGACGACCTTCATGCCTTTGAGCAGAATGTCGTTGATGATGGACAGTGGCTTGTGCCCCGCGTTCATCGCTTCGTCGAGGCGGTCGGTCAGGTTGCGTTTCTCGCCGTCGATGATGTGCTTTTCGAGCTTTTCCTCGAGCGTGAGGTTCTCGTCCTCGACGTCGTCGGTCGCCACTTCGTCGCCATCGGGGAAGAGCTCGATGAAGGCGGTCAGCGGGTCGTGCTCGTCGGTCTGCCTGTTGTAGATCAGGTCGAGCGCTGCCTGCCATTTCTCGTCATCGATCTTGTTGCGGGGCAGGATTTTGGAGGCGTGGACGATGGCGCCCGTCAGCCCCGCCTCGCGCAGCTCGTGCAGGAAGGCCGAGTTGAGCACCTGCCTCGCCGCCGGCCGCAGGCCGAAGCTGACGTTCGAGAGGCCGACGACCGTGTGGCACTCCGGCAGCTCTTCGGCAATCCGTCGCGTGCCGGCGATGGTGGCGGCAGCGTTGTCGCGATCCTCGGCCAGCCCCGTTGAAATCGGAAGCACGAGCGGGTCGAACATCAGGTCGCAGTCGCGCAACCCGTGCTTGTCGACCGCAAGGTCGCGGATCCGCTTGGCGATTGCGATCTTCCGCTCCTCCGTGCGGGCCATCGCGTGTTCGGGATCTTCGTCGATCGTGCCACAAACCAGGAGAGCCCCGTACTTTTTGGCGAGGGCGCACATCGTCGCGAATTTCTCCTCGCCTTCTTCGAGGTTGGTGCTGTTGAGCGCGCAGCGGCCGCCCGCGAGCTTCAGGGCGACCTCCATGACGGCCGGGTCGGTCGAGTCGATCATCAGCGGCACGGGGATCTGCTGCACGTAGCGGCTGACGACCTCCTGCATGTCCTTCTGCCCGTCGCGGCCGACGAAATCGACGCAGACATCGAGCACCATCGCCCCGCCCTTGACCTCGTCGCGCGCCATGGAGACGAGGCCGTCCCAGTCTTCTTCCTGCAATAACCGCTTGAACTGGCGGGACCCGTTGGTGTTGGTGCGTTCGCCGACGATGAGGTAGGAGTTGTCCTGCCGCACGTCGACGGCCTGCGTGAGGCTGGTCAGGCGGTCCCTGGGCTCGACGGAGCGGCGGAGTTGCGGGGCGTTGTTGCGGGTCATGGGCGGGCGGAGCGTTTGTGCGTTGGTCCGGGGCGACCATACGCAACGGCGAATCGAGATCACTCGTGCGATTCTCCCAGTTCCGGCGCGCCGGCCTCTCGCTGGGCCGCGTGGCGGACGTGCAGCACGAGCACCTGCCGCTCGGCGTCGCGCACCTCGTAGATGATGCGGTGGGAGTGGTAAACCGCCTGCCTCAACTCGCGGCCGGGCAGGACACCATTTTTCGCGGGCGTAGCCGAAGCGTTTCGGGAAGAGATCCAACGAGGCCGCCAGTTCGAACGCTCCATCAAGCCAGTGCTGTGCCTTCTCGAAGTCGTGCGTTTCAAGGTAGATGTAGTCAAAGCACTCGTAGAGGTTGCGTAGTGCCCGCTCGCTCAAGACGACGAGGTGGGTCACTTGGAGGCCTCCGCTGCGGATTTGCGGAGACGGGACGGCGGCTTCAGCCCGTACTTCGCCGCGATTTGATCAAAGGCTTCGTCCGCCGGAATCGGCGGGCGCGGGTCGTCGAGGGCCGCCTGGATTTGCCGCACGCTGTCGGCCAAGTCCTCGGCGTCGAGCCGCTCCTGCTCGATCAGCCGCTGCACGTAATCGGCAGGCGAAGCGCCGTTGCGGCTGGCCGCCTGCTCGCGCACGAAGGCGTCGAGCTCGTCCGTCAGTTCGATCGTCAACTGGCTCATGCGCCGATTGTAACGCACGCCCCGCTACCCTTCCCCCGTGCACACCGGCTGGAGCCTTCTCACCGACGTCCTGATCCTCCTGGCGGCCGCGCTGCTGTTCGGGACGATCGCCGAGCGACTCAAGCAGTCGGCGATCGTCGGCTACCTGCTCGCGGGTGCGATCGTCGGGCCGGGACTGCTCGGCATCGTCGGCACCCACGGCGAGGAGGGCGCCGCCGACGGGGTGAACTTGATTGCCGAACTCGGCGTCTCGCTCCTGCTCTTCACGATCGGCCTCGAGTTCAGCTTCAAACGCCTGCGCAAGCTCGGGGCGCTGGGCCTTGGCGGCGGAACGCTCCAGGTCACGCTCACCGCCGCCGTCGTGCTGCCGTTCGCGATGCTCGTCGGCCTCGACTTCTCCGCCGCAATGGCCATCGGGCTGATGGTCGCCCTCTCCAGCACCGCCTGCGTCCTGCGACTCCTTCAGGACACCGCCACCGGCGAGACGCCTCACGGCCGCGCGACGACCGGCTTCCTGCTCCTGCAAGACGTCGCCGTCCTCCCGGTCACGCTCCTCGTTGCCGCCCTCGCGACCGGCGGCGGCGTGGGCAACGTCGTTGGACAGCTCGGCAAGGCGCTGCTCTTTTCGGCGATCCTCGTGATCGTCTTCCTCGTCCTCTTCAGCGGCATCGCACCGCGATTGCTCAACCTGAAGGAGTGGTCCCGCAACCGCGAGTTCCCGATCCTCCTCGCGATCGTGATGGCCCTCGGCAGCGCGTGGGCGGCGCACGGGGCGGGCGTCAGCCCGGCGATCGGCGCGTTCCTCGCGGGCGTGCTGCTGGCCGAGAGCCCGTTCAACGTGCAGGTGCGGGCCGACATCGCCAGCCTGCGGACGGCCTTGGTCACGCTCTTCTTCGCTAGCATCGGCATGCTCGCCGACCCGGCGTGGGCGGTGGCGAACTGGCACCTCGTCCTGGGCGCGACGGGCGCGGTGCTGGTCGGCAAGTCGGCGGTCGTCTTTGGCCTCTTGTCGCTGCCGATCCCAGGGGTCAAGCAGCCGGCCGGCGTGGCGCTGGCGACGGGCCTTTGCATGGCGCAGGTGGGCGAGTTCAGCTTTGTGCTCGCCAAGATGGGCCAAGCCGACGGGTTGTTCGGCGAAGATACGTTCCGCCTGATCGTCAGCGTCTCGATCCTCACGCTCTTCGTCACGCCCTATCTGGTGAAGCTTGGGCCGACGACCGCGGTCTGGATGAACGGCCGCTTTCCCCCGCACGACACTTCCACCCGCTCCGAGGAGGCCGCCCCCGCGACGGATGACGACGACGCTCCACGCCTGCTCCTGGTCGGCTTCGGCCCCGCCGGCCAACAGGTGGCCGCCGAGCTCGGCAAGCGCTTCAAGGGGCGCGGCGACGTGGTCGACCTGAACCCGCGCATCTGCCGCATGGCCCCCGACTACGGCATGAATGGCCACGTCGGCGACGCCACGCAGGCCGAGCTGCTCGAGCATGCCGGCCTGATGCGGGCGACGCTCCTGATCGTCACCCTGCCCGACCCCGAGGCCGCGCGCAAGGTGATCGGCATCGCCCGATCGATGAACCCGGCCCTGACGATTGTCGCCCGCAGCCGGTATCACGTGACGCGATGGGAACTGATGCTCGCCGGAGCGGAGATCGTGGTCGACGAGGAGGAGCACGTCGGTAAGCAACTCGCGTTGGAGGCCATGGAGTTGATCGGTGAGGACCCCGACGTGCCGACCGTGGAATAAATCTCACCCTACGGTTCGCCGTGCGATTTCACCTGCTCGACCGCATCGAGGAACTGACCGGCGACCGCGTGGTGGCCGTGAAGAACGTCACGCAGGCCGAGGAGTACCTGGGCGATCACTTTCCGAGTTTTCCGGTGCTGCCGGGCGTTTTGATGCTCGAGGCCGCCACGCAGGCGGCGGCGTGGATCGCGTTCGAACGGGCCGGGCTGATGAACGATGGCGAGTATGAGGGGCCAACCGTCGCGGTGCTGAAGTCGGCGCGAAACGTCCGCTACGGCCACTTCGTCGCCCCCGGCCGCACGCTGCGGATGACGGCGGCGCATCAAAAGCAGACGGAGGACGGCCACGCCTTCAAGATTGAAGGAACCGTCGAAACCGACACCGGGGTGAAGACGGCCATCACCGGTAAGCTCGACCTCGCGTGCTTCAAGCTCGCCGATCGTGGTGCCGATGCCTCCGCCGATGCCCGCCTGATCGAAGCTCATCGGGCACGCCGGGCGGTCCTGTAGGGTGGGATTCATCCCACCATCGGGTATCGTTCGGTGACAGATGGTGGGATGAATCCCACCCTACTGGCAGAACCGCCACGCTCGCCCTATCTTCCTCCCACGATGGCCACGATGACGCAGGACGAGATTTTCGCCAAGGTGACGGACGTGCTGGTCGAGGCGCTGAGCGTCGACGAGGAGGAGGTCACGCCGACCGCGATCATCCGCGACGACCTCGGGGCCGAGAGCATCGACTTCCTCGACATCCAGTTCCGCCTGGAAAAAGAGTTCGGCATCAAAATCCCCAAGGGAGAGATGATGCCCGAGGATTTGCAGAACAACCCCGACTTCGTGCAGGACGGCAAGCTGACCGAGGCGGGCATCAACGAGCTCAAGGCCCGCATGCCCCACGCCGACTTCAGCGTCATCAATGCCGGCGACGATCTCGACGATCTCAGCAAGCTCTTCACGGTGCAGGCGGTCGTGAACTACGTCGAGCGCAAGCTCGGCGAGACGACCGCGTAGTCGCGCCGACGCCGAGGTCGCTACCGTTGCGGCATGCGAATCAAGACCGTTGCCCTGTTGTGCGGAACCCTGGCGATCGGTGCCTTCGCCGGCATCACCTGTGCCCAGTCGAAGATTGACGGCCCGGTCGATCCCGTCGACTCGGCGCCCCGAGCGCAGGGTTGGACGACCGAGAAAGTCGTCGGCGGCCTGCGGAACCCGTGGGCGGTCGCGTTCCTGCCGAGCGGCGAGATGCTCATCACCGAGCGCCCCGGCCGCCTGCGCGTGGTGTCGGCCGAAGGTGAGCTACGCGACAACCCCGTCAGCGGCTTGCCCGAGGTCTTCGCGAGCGGCCAAGGTGGGCTGATGGACGTGTCGCTGCACCCGCGGTTCGAGGAGACGCGCTGGGTTTACCTCACCCACTCGGCGGGCTCGGCGAACGAGAACTACACCGTGCTGGTCCGCGGCACGCTCAGCGACGACTTATCGAGCCTCGACGAGGTCGAGCGCATCTTCGAAGTCGCCCAGAAGAAGCCCGGCGGCCAGCACTTTGGCAGCCGGATCCTGTGGCTCGAAGACGGCACGATGCTGATGAGCATCGGCGACGGCGGAAACCCGCCGGTGGAGGTCGACGGCAAACTCGCCCGCTTCCACGCACAGGACCTCAAGAGCCACCTCGGCAAAACGCTTCGCCTCGACGAGAACGGCAAGCCAGCCCCGGCGAACCCGTTCATGGGCGATCCGGAGAACGCCGGCGCCGTCTACACCTACGGCCACCGGAACATCCAGGGCATCGCGATGCACCCGGACACCGGCGAGGTCTGGGCCACCGAGCACGGCGCTCGCGGCGGCGACGAGCTGAACAAGATCGAGGCCGGCACCAACTACGGCTGGCCCCTCGTCACCTACAGCCGCGAGTATTGGGGCCCGCGCATCAGCCAGGACACGAGCATGCCCGAGGCGCAGGACCCGGCGGTCGTCTGGACGCCCTGCATTGCCCCGAGCGGCTTGGCGTTCTACACGGGCGACAAGATGCCCGAGTGGCGCGGCGACCTCTTCGCCGGCGGCCTCGTGCTCAAGCAGGTGCGCCGCCTGATGTTCGACGACAACGGCCAACCTGCGGGCCAACAGACGCTCCAATTCCCCAGTCGCATCCGCGACGTCCGCAACGGCCCCGACGGCTTCCTGTACGTCCTGACCGACGAACGCGACGGGCAACTGCTGCGCATCGTGGCGGAGTAGGACAGAGGGGAGGTGGGAGCGGGGGAGGTCGGACGTAGGCAGAATTAGACTCGGGCCTCTCTGCCCACCTCCCACCTCCCCCGCTCCCACCTCCCCTCCCCCCATGCGCTGGCTCTGGATCGACCGCTTCGAGACGTTTACCCCCGGCCAATCCGCCGTCGCCATCAAGGCGGTGACGGCGGCCGAGGAGCAGGTGCACGACCTTTACCCGGCCTTCCCGATCTTCCCGGCGTCGCTCATCATTGAGGGCTTCGCCCAAACGGCCGGCATCCTGGCGGGGGAGGCGGGCGGGTTCAAGGAAAAGGTGATCCTCGCCAAGATCGGCAAGGCGGACTTCGAGCGGGTCGTCGTGCCGGGCGATGTGATCCGCTACTCAGCCACGCTCGACACCTTCGGCGCGGCCGGCGCCAGCACGAGCGGCGGCGCGTTCGTCGGCGAGGAGCGCGTGGCGACGATCTCGATGATGTTCAGCCACATCGATCAGAACATGGCCGGCCTGGATTTCCCGGAGCACAACTTCGTCTTCACCGGGCAGTTCATGGAACTGCTCGACCGCGTGCGTGGCGGCGCGGTGAAAACGGCGCTCTAAGGTATGGGCCACATGTCCCGCCGCACCGCCGAGCCTCGCCGCGTCGTCATTACCGGGATCGGCATCGTCTCGCCGCTGGGCATTAGCTCCGCGGAGCACTGGCGGCGCCGCGTCGCGGGCGAGAGCGGCATCGGGCGCATCGAGGCGTTCGACCCGAGCGGCTTTGAGTGCCACGTCGGCGGCGAAGTCCAGCCCTTCAAGATCACCGATCACGTTCCCAAAACGTATCGCAAGTTCAGCAAGGTGATGGCCCGCGACATCGAGCTCGCCGTCGTCGCCGCCAAGGATGCCTTCACGTCGAGCGGCATCAAAAGCAAGGCGGACGGTGAAGCGGATTTCGAGCCGAGCCGCTTCGGCTGCAACATCGGCGCGGGCCTGATCTCGGCGGAGTTGAACGAGCTGGCCGAGGCGATGCACCGCTCGCGCAGCGACACGGACCGGTCGCGAATCGACTGGCAGCAGTGGGGCCGCGAAGGCCTGCCGGCGCTCACGCCGCTGTGGCTCTTGAAGTACCTGCCGAACATGCTGGCGTGCCACGTGACGATCATCCACGGGCTGACGGGGCCGAGCAACAACATCACGTGCGCCGAGGCGAGCGGGCACCTGTCGATCGGCGAGGCGATGCGCTCGATCCAGCGCGGCAAGGCCGACCTCGCCATCGCGGGCGGCATCGAGAGCATGATGAACCCGATGGGCCTGATGCGCCAGGAACTGCTCGGCCGGCTTACGAACAGCGGCGTCGTTCGCCCCTTCGACAAAAACGCCGACGGCACCGCGATGGGTGAGGGCGGGGCGTTGCTGATCCTCGAAGAGATGATCCGCGCGCAGGAGCGCGGCGCGACGATTTACGCCGAGCTCGCCGGCTTCGCCAGCAGCCAGGATACTTTCGACCCGACGCTGCCCGACCCCGAAGGCAAGGCTTACGCCGCGGCTGCAAAAAACGCCCTGCGCGACGCGGAGGCCGACGCCGGCGATGTCGATTTGGTCGTCCCGCACGGCCTTGCGATCCCGCATCACGACGCGAGCGAGGTGGCCGGCCTGCGCCGCGTCTTCGGCGATGAGGTGGGCCGCCCCGCCGTCGCCCCAGGCACCGCCCAGACGAGCACCCTCGCCGCCGGCAGCGCCGTCGCGGTCGCCGACGCGGTGATGGCCCTGCACACCGGCACGGTGCCGCCGGCTTTGGGCGTGGATGCCCCGATTGCCCCGCTGAACCTCGCGCCCGCGTCGCGCGACCTCTCGCCGAAGCTTGCGCTCGCCCCCGTCTTCTCCCTCGGCGGCCAGAACGCGGCGGTGGTGTTGAGGAAGGGCGAGTAGACTCGATTCCACTGACGTGATGCAGATCATTTTCGTTAATGACGCAGACACCGGCCTGCCGCACATTTACAAGCACGGTGTAACGGAGCAGGAGGTGGAGGAGGTGCTGACGTCAGCTCACGATGTTGCGCCCGGACGCGAGAACTCGCGGCTCGCGATGGGAACCACCGCGGCAGGCCGCGTGCTTCGCGTCGTGTATGCTGAGGATGAGTCGCGGAGCGTGATCCGCGTCATTACCGCCTACCCAGTTCACGGAAAAGCCTTGGCCGCGTATCGGCGGCGTCGGAGAAGACGATGAACGAGTCCCCCGATCTTCCATCCACCGCTCCCGACGACCGCGATCGTCGCGTTCAAGCGTACTACGACGGTCTTAGCGACGACGACTGGGCTGCCGAGGATGAACGGGCGTTCAGCGACGCCAGCGAAGAGTCGGTCGTCTTCCTGAAGGTGCCGGTTCGCCTCGTCCCGCGCGTGCGCGAGCTGCTCAACGAGGACCTCCGACGCCGCAAACCGGCGTAGCTGAGTGGCGGCCGCGACGGTTTGAGGCTTGGCTAGGGTCGTCGCCACGCCCACCGTCGTTATCTTCGACATCGCCACCACAAGATGACGCCGCTCATTGAGCAGCTTCAGGCGTACCTGGAGGCCGAGGGGGTCTCATGCGAGAAAGCGGCCGGACGGTTCGCGCCGTAGCGCCGGCACAACCCGCTACCATTGCCGTGTGAACCGCGTCGTCATCACCGGATTGGGCTGGGTCACGCCGATGGGGCACTCCGTCGAGGGCGTCTGGCAACGCCTGCTCAACGGCGAAAGCGGCGTCTCCGAGACAACGCTGTTCGACGCCGCGACCTTCCCAACGACCTTCAGCGCGCAGGTGACGGATTACGACCTGGCGCCCTTCGAAACCGTCGGGCGGAACACGGCCTTCGCGCTCGGGGCGGCGCAGCAGGCGTGGGAGATGAGCGGGTTGGATGGTCACGCCGATCCGGAGCGGGTGGGTGTTTACCTGGGCAGTGGCGAGGGGTCGCTCGATTACAACGCCTACACGCAAAGCGCCCTCGCCGGCTGGGACGCCGAGGCGGGCAAGCTCGACGCGATCCCGTGGGCGCAAACGGCGAAGCGCCTGATGGACGTCACACGCGAGCACGAGCAGGAGCCGAACATGCCCCTGTTCCACGTCGCCAAACTCGTCGATGCGCGCGGCCCGGCCTTCAACTGCCTGACGGCGTGCGCCGCGAGCTGTCAGGCGGCGGGCGAGGCGACGGAGATCCTCCGCCGCGGCGACGCCGACGTCATGCTCGTGGGCGGGGCGCACTCGATGATTCACCCCTTCGGCATCACCGGCTTCAACCGATTGACCGCCCTGTCCGAACGCAACGACGATCCGCAGCGTGCCAGCCGACCCTTTGATGCGCAGCGCGGCGGGTTCGTAATCGGCGAGGGGGCGGGGATGCTCGTGCTCGAAACGCTCGACCACGCGACCGCCCGCGGGGCGACGATTCTGGCCGAGATTGTCGGCTACGGCAGCACGGCCGATGCGTTTCGCATTACCGACCAGCACCCCGCCGGCGCCGGCGCGATCGCGGCGATGACTGAGGCGATGGAGGACGCGAACCTCTCCCCCCGCCGACGTCGATTACGTCAACGCCCACGGCACGGGGACGAAGGAGAATGACTCCACCGAGACGAAGGCCATCAAGGCGGTGCTGGGCGAGCGGGCGAGGGACGTGCCGGTCAGCAGCATCAAGAGCATGATGGGCCATCTGATCGCCGCGAGCGGCGCCGTCGAGTTGATCGCCTGCGTGCTGGCCATCCGCGACCGCACGTTGCCGCCGACGATCAACTACGAGCACCGCGATCCCGCGTGCGACCTCGACTACGTGCCGAACCAGTCGCGCAAGGCCCACCGGCTGGACGTGGCCATGACCAACAACTTCGGCTTCGGTGGGCAGAACGACACGCTGGTCGTGCGCCGCTTCACCGACGTCTCCCATCCCGACTGACGCCGAGGCGGCAGCCTCGGGTTCTCTCTCGGGTTCTCGTGAACCCGGAAGCACCCGACCCCGAAGCTTCCGCTTCGGCGTCCTGGGAGGGGATGCGTTTGCGGTCTGGTGCCGGTACGGTGCCGCAATGCCGACCGACGATTCGCTTGCCGACTGCGGCTTCGCCACCCGTGCCCTACACGCCGGCTGGTCCGGCGAGGACACGCAGAACTCCAGCAGCCCGCCGATCTACGCGACGGCGAGCTACACCTTCGACTCCAGCCAGCACGCGGCGGACCTGTTCAACCTGAAGGAAGCCGGCAACATCTACAGCCGGATCATGAACCCGACGGTCGACGTCTTCGAAAAGCGCGTCGCCAGCCTCGAGGGCGGCGCCGCCGCCGTCGCGTTCGCCAGCGGCCTCGCGGCGATCCAGGCGGCCGTCTGCACGCTGGTCGGGGCCGGTCAAAATTTCGTCGCCGGCACCAGCCTGTACGGCGGAACGTGGTCGCTTTTCAACCAGACTTTCAAACGCTTCGGCATCGAGGTCCGCCACTTCAATCCGGAACATCCCGAGGAAATCGACGCCCTCGTCGACGACAACACGCGCATGGTGTACGTCGAGACGATCGGCAACCCGAAGTGGGACGTGCCCGATCTCGCAAACATCGCGGAAAAAGCTCACACGGCAAAGCTGCCGTTCTTCGTCGACAACACCAGCGCCAGCCCCGCCCTCTGCCGGCCGATCGAGCACGGGGCGGATGTCGTGATCCACTCGGCGACGAAGTACCTCAACGGCCACGGCACGCACATGGGCGGCGTGGTCGTAGACTCCGCCAACTTCGAATGGGCCCAAAACCCGGAGAAATGGCCCGAGTTCTGCGCGCCCAACGAGAGCTACCACGGCCTGGTTTTTGAGGAGGCGATGCGGCCGATGGGCAACGTCGCCTACGCCGTCCACCTGCGCACGAACTGGCTGCGCGATACGGGCGCTTGCCTGAGCCCCTTCGCCGCGTTCCTGTTCCTGCAGGGCATCGAAACGCTGCCGCTGCGGATGCAAAAGCACTCGGAGAACGCCCTGCGCGTCGCGGAGTGGCTGGAAGCACACGACGCGGTCGAGTTCGTGATTTACCCAGGGCTCGAGTCGCACAAGGACAGCGCGCACATCCCCAGATACCTGCCGAACGGTCAGGGCGGATTGATGGCCTTCGGCATCAAGGGCGGCAAGGCAGCGGGCGAGAAGCTTGTCGACAGCGTCCAGCGCATCATCCACGTGGCCAACATCGGTGACGCGAAGAGCCTGATCATTCATCCCGCGAGCACGACGCACAATCAATTGTCGGAGCACGCCCAGCTCGACGCCGGCGCCGCCCCCGGCACGCTGCGGCTGAGCGTGGGAATCGAAGACGTCGAGGACATCCTCGCCGATCTCGATCAAGCGATTGCCGCGTCGCAAAAGGTGTAGTTTGCTGAACGGGTCGATAGCCGCGACGCAACGCGGCGCGGTCGGGAGCCGTTCGAGCGATCACCCGACCGCGACTCGTTGAGTCGCGGCTATCAAATCAACGGCGAGTCGGCGTCGGCGTCCGCGCGGGCCGCGGGTCAGAACATGCTCGACTGGTCGCCGTCCTGCGTCGGCATCGGCAGGTCGAGGTGTTGGTACGCCTTTGCCGTCACGACACGGCCTTGCCGCGTGCGTGTGAGAAAGCCCTGTTGCAACAGGTACGGCTCGACCACGTCCTCCAGCGTGTCGCGCTCCTCGCCGAGCGTGGCGGCGACAGCGTCGATGCCGACCGGACCGCCGGCGTAAATCTCGATAATCGTCCGCAGGAGCGTGCGGTCCTGCTCATCGAGCCCGGCGGCGTCGATGGCCTCGAGACGAAGCGACTGCTGCGTGACGTCCGCCGTCAGCTTGCCGTCGGCCTCGATCGCGGCGAAGTCGCGCACGCGGCGCAGCAACCGGTTCGCCACGCGCGGCGTGCCGCGGCTACGCCGGGCGAGCTCCGCCAGCGCGTCGGGCTCGGCCTCCACGTTCAGCTTGCGGGCGTTGGCGGAAAGGATGATTTGCAAGTCCGCCGGGCGGTAGAAGTCGAGGTGTTCGACCAGCCCGAACCGGCTGAGCATCGGGCTCGTCAGCAGGCCGCGCCGCGTGGTGGCGCCGACGAGCGTAAACGGCTGCACCGGCAGCGTCTGCACCCGCGCGTGCAGGCCGGCGTCGAGGATGACGTCGACCTTGTAATCCTCCATCGCCGTGTACAGGTACTCCTCGACCACGCTCGGCAGGCGGTGGATTTCATCGATGAACAGCACGTCGCGTTCGCCCAGCCGCGTGAGCAGGCCGGTCAGGTCGACGGGCTTGGTGATGCCCGGCCCGGTCGCGACGTGGACCTTCGTGCCGATCTCGTTGGCGATCACGTGGGCCAGGGTGGTCTTGCCCAAACCGGGCGGGCCGTGAAACAGCAGGTGGTCGACGGGCTCCCCCCGTCCGACTGCCGCGGCGACGGCGATGCGCAGCTTGCGGATGACGTCGGGCTGGCCGACGTAGTCGTCGAAGGTCGTGGGCCGCAGCGCGGTGTTGGCGCGTTCCTCGTCGGGCCCGCGCGAGGCGCTGCTGACAATGCTCTGCCGGCCGGTCACGGCCGACACGCTAGGGCAAACCACCGCCGGTCGCCCCGCGCCAGTCGCCCACAACATATGGACGGCCATCGCCTTGTGCGATTGCTCAGACTCCTTACGTTGCGGAGGCTCACCCGTTTGGGCGATTTCTTCGATCGCCCCGCGTCTGGGGGAACAGTCTCACGTTCGTTTTCACCGCACCGCGGAGGTTTACACGATGTCAGCAGCACCAGCGCACGCCCAGGGGAACGACATGCTCGCGCTCAAGGAGAAGGACAAGGCCCGCCTCGCCGCCGACGACGACTGCGTCGACTTGCAGGGCGTGGTCAAGTGGTTCGACGTTAAGAAGGGATTCGGCTTCATCGTCGGCCCGCAGGGGCAGGACGTGTTCGTCCACTTCTCCGCCATCGACGGCGACGGCTTTCGCTCGCTCAGGGACGGCGAGCCGGTGACGTACCAGTTGTGCGAGGGGGACAAGGGCTTTCACGCCCAGGCGGTTCGCCGCGACGAGTCGAAGCAGGAGTCCCAGTCCGGCAACGCCGGCTTCGGCACGCCGGTTCACCGCGAGATTCCACAGCCCGACGCCGCCCCGCGGCGTCGCCCCGCGATTGACGGGTACGTCGGTTGAAGGCGGGCAACGTGATCACAACTTAGCCGCCCCGCCTTGCGGGGCGCGTGGACGGACGCTGAGCGCCCCGCAAGGCGGGGCGGCTAACGAGCAGTCGCGGAGGGACGCGCTTGATTCATGCGGGTCGCAGGAAGTCCGGATGGACGAACCCTTCGGTAAGGCTGCGCCGTAGGATGGGATCGGGGCGTTGGCGGGCGCGACCCGTCCCGCACGCCCCGCTGCTGTATGGCGGATTCCGACGCTCCATCCCAGCCGACCGTCGCCGCGCCGTCCCTGCGCGAGAGCCTGCAAAGCATCTTCGGGCTCGACGACTTCCGCCCGATGCAGCGCGAGGTCATCGAGGACGTTCTCGCCGGCCGCGACGTGCTGTGCGTGATGCCAACCGGCGCCGGCAAGAGCCTGTGCTACCAGCTTCCCGCCGCCGTGCAGGGGGGGCTGGCGCTGGTCGTGTCGCCGCTGATTTCCCTGATGGAGAACCAGGTCCAGCAGCTTCGCGACGAGGGCGTGAGCTGCGTGATGCTCAATAGCAACATGCCGCCCGAGGACCAGCGGGCCGTCTACCGGCAGCTCGAAGAGGGTTTCGAAGGGCTTGTCTATGTCGCCCCGGAACGCTTCGGCAACGCGCGATTCCGCGAGCTGATGCACGACCTGAAGCCAAGCCTCTTCGCGATTGACGAGGCGCACTGCATCAGCCAGTGGGGCCACGACTTTCGCCCGGAATATCAGACTCTAGGACAGGTTCGCGACGCCCTCGGCTGCCCGACGACCATCGCGCTAACCGCCACCGCGACCAGCGACGTGCGCGATGACATCGTCCGCAGCCTCGGCCTCGACGAGCCGAGCGTGGTCGTGACCGGGTTCGATCGCCCCAACCTCCGTTACGCCGCCGAGCGGATCCGCGGTAAGCGGGCGAAGCTCGACCGCCTCGTGAAGATTGCCGAGCAGAACGGTGGCGGGAGCGGCATCGTGTACTGCGCGACGCGCAAGGCCGTCGACGAAGTCACCGACGTGTTGTCGAGCGCCCTGCCGAGTCGTCCGGTCTTCAGTTACCACGGCGGCATGGATCCGGCCGCGCGGTCGGAGAACCAGGAGCGCTGGCTGCGCACGCCCGGCGGCATCGCCGTCGCGACGAACGCCTTCGGCATGGGCATCAACAAGCCCGACGTGCGCTTCGTCGCCCACTTCAACACGCCCGGCTGCGTCGAGGCCTATTACCAGGAGGCGGGCCGCGCCGGGCGCGACGGGCAGTCGGCCCGCTGCGTGCTGCTGTTCTCCTATGAAGATCGGCGGACGCAGGAGTACTTCATCAACAACATCCGGGGCGCCGACGATGCCGACCCGGAGCTGATCGAGGAGATCAAGCGCCGCGAGCAGCTCAAGCTCGACCAGATGATCGGCTACGCCAGCAGTTGGCGTTGCCGGCGGCAACAGATCCTCGACTACTTCGGCGACGAGAAGCGCGTCGACCCCGAGAAATGCCGCTGCGACGCGTGCGCCAGCGGGAACGGCGAGGTTCCCGACGACGAGCTCGAACAGGTCGATGAGGCGACGAGCCTGGTCGTCCGCAAGCTGCTCAGCGGCGTCGCCCGGCAGAACGACCGCGCGGGCGTCGGCACAGTCGCGGAGGTGTTGACCGGCAGCAATAGCGAGAAGGTCGTCAGCCGCGGCCTCGACAAGCTCAAAAGTTACAATCTTCTCGGTGATTTTCGTACGAAGCAGGTGATCGCGATGCTGCACCGTTTGATCGAGAGCGGTTTGGTGCAGCAGGTCAACAGTGGCGACGACCCACGATTCAAGCTCGTCCGCCTGACCGCGGCCGGCGTGAAGGTGATGAAGGGCCAAGCCCCCGCGCCGTCGCCGTTGACCGATTTGCTCCCAAGACGCACGCCGTCGCGGGCGTCGTACGCGACGTCGTCGACGGCCGCCCCGACGCAACTCGACGCCGACGGCCAAGAGCGGTTCGATCGCCTCCGCCGCGCCCGACTGGGCCTCGCGAGCGAGCGCGGCTTGCCGCCGTACTGCATCTGCAACGACAAGACCCTTCGTCTGATCGCCAACGACTGCCCGCGCAGCTCCGGGGAACTCGAGGCCATCAAAGGCATGGGTCCGCGCAAGGTCTCCATGTACGGCGACGCCCTGCTCGCCGCCCTCGACGGCACGAAACAGGACTACGGCCCCCGCTTCGTCCCCGACGCCGAACACGCCGCATCTCCGCAGGACGAGTGGCCCTCACGACACACGGACGATTAATGGTTCAAAGGTAGCTGCGGGCCCACGTGCCCGCAGTCTGAACGCACCTGCAACCGCTCCCGACCGCGGGCACGTAGGCCCGCAGCTACCCCCAAGTTGCCCGTGGGTCTGGCACGTCGCTCGCTTCGGCCCGTTCATGGCCAACGACATTTCCCACCAAAGCGGCGTGACCATCGGCGATCCGATCAAGATCATCGCCGCCATCTTCATCCCGCCGCTCGGCACCTTTCTGGAGGTCGGGATCGGCAAGCACTTCTGGATCAACATTCTGCTGACGATCCTGGGGTACATCCCCGGCATCATCCACGCGGTCTACATCATCCTGACCCGGCGATGATGCTTAGGATCCTCTGGACGCCGAGGCGGCAGCCTCGGGGTCGGGCGTGTCCGCTTTCTATCGGAATCCCCGAACCCGAGGCTGCCGCCTCGGCGTCAACCGGACAAGGAACCATGCTCAGTCATCCGCGTGGATGTCGAGGTCCTTGACCTTCTTGTTCAGCGTGTTGCGGTTGATGCCGAGAAAATCGGCGGCCTTGGTCTTCACGCCGCCGCAGCGGTTCAGGGCGTGCTCGATCAGCGAGCCTTCGACCGCATTGATGACCGCGCCGTGGATCTCCCCCTCGCGCAAATCGAGCCCGCTCGTCGCCAGCTCGGCCATGCGGTCGGCGATGCCGTCGAGCGACTCGTCGCCCCCGCCGCTGCCACGCCGTTGCTGGGCGAACATGCGCACGCTCAGCGGCAACAGGTCTTCGGAAAGTTCATCGCCGTTGCTGAGGACGACCGCGCGCTCGACGGCATTTTCGAGTTCTCGCACGTTCCCCGGCCACGGGTAGCGCGTGAGCAGGGTCAGCACGTCGCGGCTGATGCGCGTGACCTGGCGGTCGTTCTCGTGGTTGTAGCGGTTCAGGAAAAAGTCGAGCAACGCCGGGATGTCTTCACGCCGGTTGCGCAGCGGCGGAAGGAAGACCGTTACCACGTTCAGCCGGTAAAACAGATCCTCGCGGAACGTTTCCTTCGCCACTTCCTCCTGCAAATCGACGTTCGTCGCGGCGATGACGCGGACGTTCACCTTCATCGTCTCGGTGTCGCCGACCCGCTCGAACTCGCGCTCCTGAAGGACGCGCAGCAGCTTGACTTGGAGCATCGGCTCCATCGTGCCGATCTCGTCGAGAAAGATCGTCCCGCCGTCGGCCGCCTCGAAGCGGCCGATTTTGTCGCGAATAGCGCCGGTGAAGCTGCCCTTCATGTGCCCGAACAGCTCGCTTTCCAGGAGCGTTCCGGTGAGTGCGCCGCAGTTGACGCGGATGAACGGCTGGTCCTTGCGCGGCGAGTTGTAGTGAATCGCCTTGGCGATCATCTCCTTGCCGGTGCCGGTTTCGCCGAGGATCAGCACGGTCGCGCGGCTGTTGGCGACCTGGCCGACGGTGGCGAAGACCTCGTTCATCGCCGGGCTGTCGCCGATGACGTTCTCGAAGCGGTAGCGGTCGCGCACGCTCTCGCGCAGGCGGCGGTTCTCCTCGATCAGTTGCTCCTTTTGCCGCGCGACCATCCGGTTGATCTGGATGGCTTGCGCCAGGAAGGCGGCGACGATCTCCAGGAACTCCGCGTCGGCGGCAAGGGTCGCCGCATCCTCGAACGCCTTGTCGGCCGAGAGCGCGCCAACGGAGCGGTCGGCGAGGCGGATCGGCACGCAGATAAAGCTGATCGGCCCGCAGCCAGGTTCGAGGTTCAGGCGGTTGGTGCGGTTGAGAAAGTCTGGATCGTTGCGGACATCTTCGATCACCCGCCGCCTGCCGGTGGCGACGACGTTGCCGGTCACGCCCTCGCCCAGGTGGAAGGTGTTGTTGCGCATGTCCTGCCCGCTCAGGCCAACCGCGGCCTCGGTGCGTAGCTTGCCGGTGGCCTCGTCGAGCAAGATCAGCGTGCCGCGGCGCAGGCCCAGGCGATCGCTGACGATCTGCATGATCTCGGCGAAGGCGTCGGTCAGCTCCGGCGAGCTCGAGAGCAGTCGGCCGACCTCGGCGAGGGTGGACTTCTCGCGCTCGACGGTCGCCAGTCCGTTGCTGCCCTCGCGCGGGGTGGTCATGGGGTCAATGTAGAGAAAGCCGGGGCGTGTCGCGACCGGAGGGGTTCACCACGGAGAGCACGGAGACGCGGAGGTCAGAGAGGATTGGCTTGTTTCAGGGTGAAGCCGATCTCATCGATCGTGGAGCGAATGGTGCTTTCGGTCGCGGGGGGCTCGACCTTGGTAGTGGCGTGGCCGACTTGAACGTCGACTGTGGTGACGCCGGGTTGATTGTCGAGGGCGGTCTTCACCCGGCGGACGCAGGCGTCGCAGTGCATGCCGTCGATGTCGAGCTTGAGAGTTTGTGCCATGCCGAAGTGTACGGAACCTCCACTAGCCGTGACCTGGCGGGTCGCAGTCCAAAGGCGTCGCGACGCCGTATCATTCCCCATGCTCTTGCGACCCCTGCTCATCCTCGCCTTGGCGATCACGGCCTTCGTCGCGACGCGGTCGAGCGCCGAGCCGGCCATCGAACCCGTCGAAGAAGCGCGGAAACTGCGGGCCAAAGGCGTGGCCTTCCTCCGCCAACAGCAACTGCCTGACGGCACGTGGCAGCCGGTCGAGCAGGTGCCGCCGGCGATCACCGCCTTGGCTTTGCGCGGCATGATGGGCGCGAACGATCCCGCCGACGCCGAGGCAATCGAGCGCGGCTTTGAGGCCCTGGTCGCGCAGCAGGTCGATAACGGCGGAATCTACGACGATCTGCTCGCCAACTACAACACCGCCATCAGCGTCAGCGCCCTTGCCTACCGACGCGACCAGATCGGCGACGGCAAGTACGACGCGGAACTCGACCGGGCGCTGGCCTACCTCCGCCGTTTGCAGTGGACGCCCGACACGCGCGAGGATTTCGCGGAGGAGGAGGTCAGCCAGACGGTGAGCGGCGAAAGCGACCCGTTCTTCGGCGGCTGGGGCTACGGCGGGCGCTCCCGCGGCGCGGGCCGGCCGGACCTGTCCAACGCGCAGATGGCGCTCGAGGCGTTGCACGAAGCGGGCGTGCCCAAGGACGATCCCGCCTACCAGCGGGCGCTCACGTTCGTCAGCCGGTTGCAGAACAACAGCGAGACCAACGTCGGCTCGTGGGCGGGCGACGACGGCGGGTTCATCTACGGCCCCGACGCCGATCGCTCCTTCGAAAGCATGGCCGGCGAGTACGCCACGCCCGACGGCCGACGCCGCCTGCGCAGCTACGGCTCGATGACCTACGCCGGCCTGAAGAGCATGATCTACGCCGGCCTCGACCGCGACGACCCGCGCGTCGTGGCCGCCTACGACTGGATCCGCGAGAACTGGACTCTCGACGAAAACCCCGGCATGGCCGAGGGCGACCCGGAAAAGGCGGACTACGGTCTGTACTACTACTACCTCACCCTCGCGCGTGCGCTCGACGTCTACGACGAGCCGACCCTCGACACGCCCTTTGGCGAGGTCGACTGGCGCGTGGAGTTCATCGAAAAGGCGAAGGAGCTCCAGCGCGACGACGGGAGTTGGGCCGGCGAGGCCAAGTGGCGCGAGAACGACCCGACGATGGTGACGGCCTACATGACCATCGCCCTCGACGCGGTTCTGAACGACCTCGAGGAACACCCGCCGGAGCCGGGCACTTGAGCGAGGTGTCGATCGAGATCGTCGCCGCGAAGCAAACGCATTCCTTGCGGCAGCGCGTGCTTCGCCCGCACCAGGCGCTCGCGGAGATGGCCTATCCCGGCGACGACGACGCCAGCACGGTTCACCTCGCCGCGCTGGCCGATGGCGAGGTCGTCGGCATCGCCAGCCTGTACCTTGAGGGCCTGCCGGATGCCCCCGCGGCGAACCAATGGCGGCTGCGTGGCATGGCGACGGCCGAAAGCCATCGTGGCGTCGGCCTTGGCGGGCGGCTGCTCGACCGGGCCGTCGCCGAAGTTGCGAAGCACGGCGGCCACACTCTCTGGTGCAACGCCCGCGTGAGCGCGAGCGGCTTCTACCTGCGGCGCGGCTTTGCGCAGCGTGGCGACCGGTTTGAGCTTCCCGGCATCGGCGAGCACGTCGTGATGGTGCTCGTGATCAGATCACCGGTAGCTGCGGGTCCTTGACCCGCAGGCGTGCAACTGCGGGTCAAGGACCCGCAGCTACCCCTCCCGTCAACGCCGTCGGTAAACGCGGCGCAGGAGCGGGCGCGCCCACGGTGGAAGTTCCGCGTCGGCATGGCCCTTGACCCGCTGCACCGTCGCCGCGACGCCGCCGGGCGGGAGCGTGAGTTGGAGCGACACCGGCGTGCCGTTCGCGTCGCAGCGCAGCATCGGGCGAAGCGAACGCAGGTGGCCAAGCGAGTAGCCAATCGGCGTGGTGTAGCCGGCGGCGGGCAGCTCGATCATCACGGGCTCGCTCCGGTCCGGTGCCACGTGGAACCGCCAGCCGTCAACCAGCGGCTGCCCGACCACGACCGGCACGACGACCTGCCGCGTCGCGACTGCGGGTCGAACCTCCCGCCACAGCACTAAGCCGGTCGCGGTGGCGAGGGCGACGAGCAGCGCCAGACCGGGCAAGAGCCAACGTCTTTCAAAGCGTTTGCGTCCCGTGACGATTCCGGCGATCAGCACGCAGGCCACGCCCGCGATGCCGACGATGGTCGCCCGTTCGCGCAGCGGCCTTGCGGGTCGCCACGCCAGGACGGCGTCGTACGCCCGCGGCATCACGCCCGACAGCGCGAGCGGGCCCTCGGCGGGTTCGATCTCGACGGGCACCACAATCCGTTCGCCGTTGATCGTGAGCGTCCATGCGGCGGGCACGTCCGGCGGCAGCAGGACCGGCACGGCGATCCGCCCCCCGCGGTGCGGCCACGTCGTCTCGCCCGCTCCGCCGTCGATCATCGCCTCGCCCGCGGGCAGCGCGTCGATCTCGACCAGGACCCACCGGCCCGGCGTCGCGGGCGACGCGATTGTCACCTCCGCGCCCGACGAAGGCGACGCAACCATGGCGAGCAGGACGGCGAGCACCCATTGCACGAGACGCTCGCGCAGCTTCACAATTCCAGCTCCACCGCCAGGCGCAAAACTTCCGCGACGCTCCACGCCTGGGCGAAGGCGTTGCCGGGGCGGTACGGGAAGTGGGCGTCGCACATCTCCGCGATGCTGCCGAGGCAGCCATCGGTGCGCAAATGCTCCAGGAGTGGGCGAATCCAGGTGCGGGCGCGGCGGAGGCTGGCGGCGTCGCGGCGGTTGATCCGCAGGTGCGCGTCGATGAACGGCCCGATCAGCCAAGGCCAGACGACGCCGTTGTGCATCGCCGCGCGGCGCTGGCGATCGGGGCCGGTGTAGCGGGCGACGTAGCGCGGGTCGCGCGGGTCGAGCGTTCGCAGACCATACGGCGTCAGCAGCGCGCGGCGAACGACATCGACCGTCGCCTGCTGCTGGCAGTCATCCAACGGCGAGTGCGGCAGCGAGACGGCGAATATCTGGTTCGGCCGCAGGCTCTCGTCCCGCTCGTACGCCCCAGGTCGGCCGGTGACGCGGTCCGCCAGGCCGCGCCCGTCCGGAAGAACGAACGCCGCGCGGAATGCTTCGGACACGCACGGCTCGCCGAGCAGGCAAAGGGCGTTGTGCCACAGCGCGTTGATCTCGACCGCCTTGCCCGCCCGCGGCGTCGCGGGGTGGCCGTCGACCTCGCCCTCCATCCACGTCAGCCGCTCGCCGTCGCACGTCAGCAGCCCGTCGACCGGGTCGACCGCAATGCCGTAGCGGGTGCCCCGGCGATACCCCTCGATGATCGCCTCGCACGCCGGCAGGAGCACGCTTTGAAACGTGTCGCGGTCGCGCGTCACAGCCAGATACTGGTGGGCGGCGTGGACGAACCAGAGGCTGGCGTCGACGGTGTCGTAGCTTGGCTCGTTCGACAGTTCGTCAAAGCGATTGGGGATCATCCCGCCGTCGACGTACATGGCGAAGGTGCAGAGCACCTGCCCGGCCGTCTGGTGGCGACCCGTCGACAGCAGGAGGCCCGGCAGCGCGACAAAGGTGTCGCGGCCCCAGTCGCTGGCGAAGGGATAGCCCGCCAAAATCGTGGTCCCCGCCGCGCCGTCGGGCCGGCGCCGCTTGACCACGAAGTCGGCGGCGGCACGCACGAGCAGGCGCTGGTTCACGGTTGGCATCGGCGGCAGGCGCATCTCGTGGCGGCGCCGGCCGCGCTCGTCGTCGAGGTCGAGCGCCCCCTCGTCCCCGTCGCCAAGCCGCGCCCAGAGCGTGATGGCGCGCTCCGCGTCCTCCGCCGGAAGCTCGAGCGCGAACGTGCCGGGCGTGAACAGATCCTCGCGATCGTCGAGCCCTCGGGCGGCCTCCATCGGGTAGGTTTGGGCGTACCACCAGTCGGGCGCGGCGTCGAACGGGGTGGCGGCGGGCGCTCCCTCCGCGGGCGGCTGTTGCCAGACATGCAACGCCAACTCGCCGTTGGCCATGCGGCATCCGCCGGGGCCGCTCGACAGCTCGAACTCCGCGTCGCCGGCCCGGCGCAGCTTGTGGAAGCTGCGCAGCGTCGTCAGCGGCGACACCTCCAGGCGCACGGGCTCGTCACAGGTAAGGTCCCGCCGCACGCGAAAGCGCACCGCCGCCGCATCGCGATGCCAGCAGACGAAGAGTTCCTTGAACACCTTCACCCCGCCGACGTCGAACTCCCATTGAGCGGTGTCGTCGAGCAGGCGGAACCGCCGCAGCATTGCCGGACCGTGGCCCTTGAGATTGCCGCGGAAGTAGCCGCCCCAGAGGTCGTGCCGCCGCTCGCCGACGCGCAGGACGCTCGCCCAGCGGCTCAGCGCGATCACGCGCCCGACCGGCGGCTGCGTCGCCGCGACAAGCCCCGCGTGGTAACGCCGCGTGTTGACGTCGGCCACGGTCCCGCTCGCGAAACCGCCCAGGCCGTTGGTCAGCAACCACTCGCGGCGGACGAACGGCGAAAGCTCGCCGTACGTCTCCTGCGCGAGCGGCGCGTCGGGATCGGGAAAGGAAGCGACATCGGCGAACATGGCAAACTTCGGCGCCGGTGGGCGTGCGGGCGGTTGGTTCAGGGCCGCCACCGGCGCGGGTGAGGCATCGTACCGCCCAACCTGTGTCGCACGAAGTGGCGTGTCGGGCTCAGCCGACGCCCTGGCCTTCGAGGACGCGCAGCTCCTCCTGCCACGCCTCCCGCTGAGCGACCGTCACGTCCGGGTCGGGCAGCAGCGACCGCCGCGTGCAGTTGACGAGCGCCTGGAGCGTTTGGTAGCGCCGCGTCGGGCCGATCGCCGGCGGCAGGAAGTCAGCGGCCACCTTGCGGACCTCCTCAATCGACAGCGGCCCATCCCGCTTCGCCCGCGCCCGCAGCCGGCTGCGCAGCGAGGCGAACGCCGCGGCGCTGGTAGCCTCCAACTCCGGCTCCAACTCAGCGGCGGCGGCGATCGGATCGCCGTCGACCACCTTGCGCAACATCCACGCGATAAAGTCGAGCCGGTCCTGCCCGACCGGGTCGAGCACCGGGATGATGAGGTCGCCCACGCGGCCGGGTCGGCGGATGTCGGGCGAAAGGCGATGAATACGGGCGGTCATCAGCAGCCACGTGACGCGCCCGCGCAGGGCCGGGTCGCTCATCATCTGCTGGACCTTGCCGGTCAGCCGGCGCTCGGTTTCGTGGCTTCCCTCCCCGACGCCGCCGAACGCGGTGTCGGCCTCGTCGACGAAGATCACCACGCGCCCCAAACTCGTCAGCGTGCGGCGAAGCTGCTCGAAGAGCACGTCCGTCTGCCCGAACCACTGGCTGCGAATGTTCTTGAGCGTTAAGACCGGCACGCCGAGTTCTGCGGCGACGGCCTCGAAAATGAAGGTTTTTCCCGCACCGATCGGCCCCGCGACGGCCGCGCCGGGTAAGGCATCATCACCGTCGCTGCGCACGCGCGGGATGAACTCGTCGCGCAAAAACTCCTTCAGGCCAGTGGCGCCGACGACATCGTCGAGCGAGTGCGAAGGCCGCTTGAACTCGACCACATCCTCGCCGAGCTGCGTGCGGATGAACGCCTCGACCTTGGCCGTTACGTCGCCGGGCGTAACCGGTTCGCCGGCGTAAGCCGCGCCGGCGAGGAGTTGCCGCAACGCTTGCACGCTCAGGCCGGCCGTCGAAGCGGCGAGGGCTTCAAGATCGCCCAGGCGATCCGCATCGTCGCCAGCACTTTCGGCGAAGTGTCCCAGGAAATGCCGCCGCCGGCCCGCGTCGGCGCTGGCGACTTTGACGTCGAGCACCTGCGGCAACGCCGTTACCAGCCGATGGACGCCGCCGCGACTTTCGCTCAGCAGCACGATGCTGTCCTTGCCCGTTTGGAAGTCCGGGTCGCCGAACCAGTCGCGCAGGATGACGACGCGCTGCCGGTCGGCGGGGTTGAGCCGCGTGATGTCCTCGCCCGCGCTCCCCGGTAGCATCAGATCGGCCGCCTCGATCCAGATGAGCAGATTTTCCTGAAGAATCGCCCGCCCGTTCTGCTGCGACCGGCTCACGATCGTGAGTTGCCGCAGGAACTCCAACGCCACCGTCGGCGAACCGGCGCTCTCGCTCACGAGCGAATCGAACTGCCGCTCCGCCCGCTGCCGGCCGTCGCTGGCCTTGCGATCAACCAGCGCCTTGAGCGTGAGCGAGTCGGGGTCGTCCCCTAGCTTCCACGCCACCCAGGCGTCGCGCAGCTTGTCCGCCGCGTCGCTTGGCAGAATCCGGATTGGCCCGTTGAGTTCGTAGACGAGCTGCACGATCCCGCCAATCGCGCACTTTCCGGTGAGAAACGGCACGAGCGGCACGTAACGCTCGCCGTCGTAGTAAAGGTCGTGCGTTGGCCCATGCAAGAGCACCGACCGCGACTGCCCGCTGTTGAGCGTGCGGGCGAGGTCGGCGAACCACGGGTACGTCGGCTCGTGCTGCTCCACGCCGCTTGCTGTCGACCCAGCGGGGGTCTTGGCGGGTCCGCGTGCCGCAGGCGCATCCGGCTCGACCACTTCAACGCCGAACCGGCGGAACCTCCCGTCGTGGGTCAGAATGTGTTGCAGGCCATGAACGCGCATGGCGGCTGCGATTCGCGCGTCGTGAACCTGCTTGCCGACGATGTCCAGCTCGCGCAGGAGTACGACCCACGCCTGATGAACCTCCCGTTCGTGCGCCGTGAGGAGCGTCAAGTGCTTCAGGCTCGCTGCAAGCCGCTCGTCCGCAACGGACGGCGGCAGGCCGAACCCGTTGTTGTCAAGCGGCCGCGTGAGCACGTTGCGCGCCTCGACGATGATCTGCGGCACGACACACGCTTCGGCTGCAACCCCGCCGACGCGAGGCGGCGCGGGCAGTTCGTCCGGCCCTGCTGACGAGGTGCTGATCAGGCCGAGCAGAACGTTGGTGTCGACCAACACACGCACGCTCGTTGCCGCGTCAGTCATAAATCGACTCCCGTGAGACGTCGATCACGTGCCCAGGCGGAACGTATTGAGCGACGACGCGCCGCGTTTGGGCCACCCACTCCTGAAACTTGCGCCACTGCTTTTCGGGATCCCGCGGCGTTCGCGAATCCGCGGGTGATTCCGCGTCCGTTCCCGCCCGATCGGCGGCCTCGCTTGCCAACTGCTCCACGCTCACGCCGCGCTCCGCCGCGGCGCGGCGAAGTCGCTCCATCGTCTCGTCCGACACGTCGATCGTGATGCCCATGGCAAACTCCTAATTCTCCGGCAACTTCGTCTCCTGCGACGCCGACTCCGTCGCGGCGGCGGCGGGAGCTTCGGCGTCCGCGGCGAGGCCGATGAGCTGGTCGAACTCGCTCGTGCTGGCGCTCTTGGTCGCGTAGTCGAGGAACTCGTTTTCCTGCACCTTCGTGTCCGTGCCCGCCAGCTCCCGGCTAACCCGCGCGCCGGCCTTGGCCTGCTGGCGCATGTCGCGCAGCTCTTCCAGCTCCCGCCCCGTCCGGTCCTGGCTCACGCCGGCGAGCATCTCGTTGATCTGCTGCTCCTCGCGCGCCGTGATGACATCCGCCACCGTCTCGCTGCTCTCGGTCTTGAGCTTGTCGATCTCGCGGAGCAAACTTTGCAACTGCACCTTGTGGTGGCCGATGGTCCCCTCGAGTTCCTTCACCTCCGCCTCGAGCTCGCGGACGTGCTCCGACTTCTCCTCAAGCGTGCTCGTGAAGTCGTTGAACGCCGCCAGGCAGCGCTGGTAGTCCTCGTCGGCCTTGACCTCGGCCTCCCCCTTGCCCTGGGCCTTGAGCCCCTGCACAACCTGCCGCGCTTTCGCCGCCGCCCCTTCCTTAAGCTGCTCCAATCGCTCGATCTCCTTCGACAAGTCGCGAATCCGCGCCAGCTTCCCCTCCTCCTGGGCGATCATCCGGGCGACGGCGTCCTTGTACTGGTTGATCCGCCCCTTCTTCTCCTCAATCACGCGGTTGTACGTCGCGCTGATAACCTGCGGATTCTTGGCAATGTTTTTGTTGGCATCATCGACCTTGCCGGTGAGCAGGTAGCCGATGCTGCGGAAGAACTTGGCGATGGCTCGAAACATGGGCGCATCGTAACGCCAATCGCCCGGCCGCACTACAGGTGCCGGCTACCGCGACTCCGGCCGCAGGATCACCCGGTCGAACTGCCGCTCCACGCCTTCGCCGGCCGCGTACGTCGCCTCCAGAACGTACGTCCGGTCCGCGTCGAGCCGGGCCCACGGCAGCTCGAAGCGGTACGACTGCGTGATGCCGCTCCAGTAATCGATCTGCTGCTCGCGGCCGTCGAGGGCAAAGCGGGCCGCGCTGCCGACGCGCCCGCCGCGCACGTCGTCGCCGCGCGGGCGGTACTCGTGCAGGACGAACGTCATCCGCCCCCCGCCCTTGACGGCATCGCCAAAGGCGTCGAGCAGCTCCACGTCCGCCGTCACCCCGCCGGTCTGAATGCGCGTGAACGTCGGATTCAGCCGCATCTCCGCCGGCCCCAACAACGCCGGCCTTGGCGAGCCCCGCTCGCCGGCGCAGCCGACAAGCCCCAACGCGAGGCCGATTCCGCAGCAGAACGACATCAAGCGACCCGGCATGCTCACATCGTATCGCTTGTTCACCATCGGCTTCGACGACGAACCCTTCGCCACGCTCGGTGTGCTCCTCGTCACCGCCATCCGCCGTAGCTGATGATTCGGTCGCCTGACGCCTGACGCCCGGCGGCTCAGGCGGCTTCGTTGGTTTGCGGCTCGTCGACGAACCGCAGTTGCACCACCTTGCCCAGGGCCTTGGCGATCCGCCGCAGCATCGGCATGGTGTGCCCCTCGTAGTCGGCGGCCTCCAGGTCGCTGATGACGCTCTGCTGGGTGCCAATGCGGTCGGCGAGCTGGGTTTGGGTCAGTCCCGCCTCTTTCCGCAGGTCGTAGATCATCTGGGCCACGTCCATCTCGTAGCCGATCTGCTCGAGCTCGGCCTGCCGTTCCGGGCTGGTGCCGAACATCCGGTCCATGACCTTGCCGGCTGGCGTGCCGCGCTTCTTCGTGCTGGTCTTCACTTCGCTCATCGTTTCATCCTCCATCTAAATCAAGCCGGTGGTTCTCCGGGTCGGCCGCGTACCGCTCTTTGCGGGCTATCGCCCGGTCGATGTCGGCGGGCGGCACCTCGCGCTCCTTGGTCAGCCCGTGGGCCAGCAGGGCCACGTCCTTGCCGTGGAAAAAGTAGAGCACCCGGTAGTTCACCCGGCCCTCCCTCACCCGCAGCTCGTGGATGCCGTCCCGCAGCGGCGCGGCCTGGGGCCTGCGTAGCTCGTGGCCCATCGCTTCGAGCCGCTGAATGGCCCGCTGGCACTTCCTGGCCGCCCGCGCGTCCCGCCGGTCAAGCTCGCGCAGCCAGTCCTGCACCGGCACGTCGTCCTCGGCTTCCTCGTAAAAGTAGACGTTTGTCTGTGGCATGACCCCTTTCTAAACGCGCCTGCTCGTGGCTCGCGCCCAGATTATCGCCTTCGGGCGATATTCGAGCAAGAGAAATCTGGGCAGGAGCATTAGCAGCTTCCCCCGCCGCCGCCTCGGTAGGACCACGGTCTACCGCCCGAAGCTGAACGCCTCCCGGTACAGCAAGAACGGTCGGTGTTGGCCGATGTTCAGGAGCAAGCCGACGGCCATGAAGCTGGCGATCAGGCTGCTGCCGCCGCTGCTGATGAAGGGGAGCGTCACGCCCGTGACCGGCATCAGCTTCATCGCAACGCAGAGGTTCACGAACGTCTGGCCCGCCAATGCCGCGGTGATGCCGACGGCGACTAATCGGCCGAAGGGTTCCTTCGTGTTCATCGCCACCTCCATCGCGGCGACGAACAGCACCACGTAGGCCGCCAGCACCACCAGGCTGCCGAGGAAGCCGAACTGCTCGCCCACCACCACGAAGATCATGTCGTTCTGGCTTTCGGGCACCTTCTGGCCCACCGGCACGTTGCCGGCGCCCTTGCCCGTCAGGCCGCCGCTGCCCATGGCGGCGAGGCCGAAGTGTTGCTGATAGCCGGTGCCCTTGAGCGTGTTCTCGTCATTCTTGAACATCGCGTGGACGCGGTCGCGCTGGTACTGCTTGACGAGGTCGGGCCCGTGCTTGAGCAGGGGCACCGCCGGCTGGCCGCTGAGCCAGAGCAGGGGCGCTAGGACTAGGCCGATCCCGCCGACCATCGCGAAGTGCTTGAGCTTCGCCCCGGCCACGAAGAGCATGGCGGCGGTCGTGGGGAGAAAGACGAGACAGGTACCCAAATCCGGCTGCTTGAGGATCAACGCCATCGGCACGGCCGCCAGGCCCATCGGGATCAGCAGCCCCTTGATGCTGCGCTGGCTTTCCCGGAAGCGCAGGTAGCGCGCCAGGAGCATAATGAAGCTGATCTTCATCAGTTCCGCCGGCTGGATGCTGGCCGGGCCGATCCGGATCCAGTTGTTGGCGCCGTTGATGCGCGGGACGCTGAACACTTTGAAGTCCATCCCCGCAAACAAGACCGTCAAGAGGACCAGGCCGAGCGACAGGAAGTAGAACGGCCACGCCACCCGGCCGAGCGTCGCGTAGTTGGCGGCCTGGAAGACGGTCATCGCCGCGAAGCCGATGACGAGGTAGAGGGCCTGTGTCTTGGCGACGGCCGGCTCGACACTGCCGATGGTGAGCAATCCCACGCCCGACAGCGCCGCAACGGCCGCCAGCAGCGGCCAGTTGCTGGCCAGCGCGAGCTGCCGCCACATGCTCGTGGCGTGGCGGCGCAGGGAATCGGTGACAAAGGAGGCCTCCATGCCTGCTGGACGATACGCCGGGCAGCCACGGCGTGTTTGGTCCGCGCTACGCCCCGACCGCGGCCGTGCCTGCGTGCGCGGCCCCAGGGGAGCTGTCGGCCAGGAGCGTGGGGATCAAACTGGTGCGCGACTCGTACTCCCGGCGCAGGTCCGCAACGGCGGCGTCGGCGGTGGTCGTGTCGTTCATCAGGATGGCGACGGTGCCTCCGCCGCCGCCACCGGTGATGCGGGCGCCGTATAGCCCGCTTGCCTCGCGTTGCTTGACGAGCTCGACGACCACGTCAGCCTCCGCTGCGCCCAGGCCGGCGTTGGCGGTGTAGCTTTTGTGGCTGGCGTACATCAGATGTCCGGCGGAGCGCAGGGCCTTCTCTCGGCCGATTTCTTCGATGCGCTCCAGAAAGTCGGCGAAGCGGCGGACGCGCTGGGCCTCGAGGACGTGGTGATCGCAGGCGGCCTGCACGCGGTAGACGCGGTCGGGCTCCAGCGTGGTGGCGGCGTCGCCGTGGTCGCCGTGGGCCTGCTGGAACTGCTCGCCGGTGAGCGATTCGGGCAGCGTGGGGCGGAACAGCGTCTTGTAGTCGGCGGGGTCGAGGTTGGCGAGGTAGCCGCCGAACGGGTCGCGCTTCATCGCCTTGTGGCTCTCGGCGGCGCGGCGTTTGATGTCGGCGAGGATCAGCGCGTGGCCCATGAACGCCGCCGCCCGCGTGCGGCCGTACGCCCCGCCGCCGACGCTGTGCCGGACGTTCGTGTGGATGCCAATCCCCTTCACACCCGGCGGAAACGGCAGCGGATTTAGCAGGTCGTGCGGCTGACAGCGCATGCGGAGCATTTCGCCACTTTGGCCGAGGTGGCTGGCGATCTGGTCCATCACGCCGCAAGGGGCGCCGACGATCTCGTTCTCCGCCCGCTGGCAGAGGACGGCCAGGCGCAGCGGGTCGAGGTCGATCTGGAAGTGGGTGACGAGGGCGTTCATGGTCGCGACTTCCAGCGCGGCCGAGCTGCTCACGCCGCTGCCGATGGGAACGGTGCTGAGGACGGCGAGGTTCAGGCCGTTCTTGATCTTCGTCAGGTCGAGCAGGCCTTCGTCGTGCAGAATCGCCAGCGGCCCGAGCAGGTAGCCCGCCCACGCGCGGCCGGGGGCGGCGAAATCGCGACGCAACGCATCCAGCGGCCGCGCGAGCGACGCAACGGGCACCTCAAGGCGAAACGGCAAGTGCTCGTCAAGCAGGTTGAAGCTGAAGACGCCGAGCCGGTCGTCGTCACGCTCCTGCAACGCGACGGCCGCGGCGACGCCGAGGGGCATTTCAAGCACAAGGCTGCCGGTGTAGTCGGCGATGCCGCCCATGATGTCGAGTCGGCCGGGCGCGCGGGCGACGCGGATCGGGCGCTCCGGAACAAACGCCGCCGTGAGCTCGCTGCGCACGCGGTCGAGCAGCGTTGGCACCGGGGTGAGGCGAAGGACGTCCACGGGCCAACGGTAGTGGGCGGCATGCGGGTTTACCCATCGCGAACGTTCACGCGATACCGTTGGTGCATGCTGTCGTTGTTGCTCGCCGCGTTGTTGTCGCTTGTCGCCCCGCCGCCCGCGGAGGCGCCGGTCGAGCGGGTCGCCTTCGGGTCGTGCCTGCGCGAGAACCGTCCGGCGCCGGTGTGGGAGCAGGTCAACGCGTACCGGCCTGACACCTTCGTCTGGCTCGGCGACAACATCTACGGCGACACCGACGACATGCAGACCATGGCCGACAAGTACGCCAAGCTCGGGGCGATGCCCGGATACGGGCGGCTGCGCGACTCGGCCCGCATCCTCTACATTTGGGACGACCACGATTACGGCAAGAACGACGCCGGCCGCGAGTGGCTGCTGAAGGATGCCGCCAAGAAGGTCATGCTCGACTTCTTCGGCGAGCCCGCCGACTCGCCACGCCGCCAGCGCGACGGGAACTACGACAGCGTCACCCTCGGCCCGGACGGCCGGCGCGTGCAGTTCGTCCTGCTCGACACGCGCTCCTTCCGCAGCCCGCTCGAGCGCGACCCCGACGCGGACCGCAAGACGTACGTCGGCGACACCTCGCCCGAGGCGACCATTCTCGGCGAAGCGCAGTGGGCGTGGCTGGAGGAGGTCCTGACCGAGCCGGCGGAGGTGCGCGTGATCTGCACGAGCATCCAGCTCCTCGCCGACGGGCACCGTTTCGAGAAGTGGGCCAACTTCCCCCGCGAGCGCGAGCGCCTGCTGGACCTTCTGAAGGACGTGCCCGACGCCATCGTCCTCAGCGGCGACCGCCACAGCGGCGAGATGAGCCTTTACGCCTACGCCGATAGTCGTGTGCTGCCGGAGATCACCGCCAGCGCCCTCAACCAGAATCGCGGGGCGCAGGACGAGCCCAACCGCTACCGCGCCGGCCCGCTGGTGACGGACGCCAACTTCGGCACGCTGACGATTGACTGGAACGAGCACCTCGCCATCGTCGAGCTGCGCGACGCGCTGACGGGGGAGCCCGTTCATTCGATCACGATGCGAATGGCGGACTAGCGACGCAGCGACCAGGGCAGGATTTGTTTGTCGTGCACAGCCCGCTCGGATAGGGTCGCGCCGCTTCTCCGCCCCCACTGCCGCGCATGCGCCTGCTCATTGTTGCCAATCTCAAGAAGATGAACGTTCGCCCGGCGGTGGGCGAGCTGGTGGAGTTGATTCGCTCGCGCTTCGGCGATCGCGTGGAAATTGTCGGCGTCGACCCAAACCACGGCCGCGACGAGGGACGGGACGCCCGCACCCAACGCCTGCGCGGCCGTGTGCCGGATGTGCCCACCGGCGGATATGACCTGACGCGCCTCGATCTCCACGCCATCCTCGTGCTCGGCGGCGACGGCACGCTGCTGAGCGTCGCCCGCCGGCTCCAGGGTCGGCAAATCCCGGTGATGGGCGTCAACTACGGGCGATTGGGATTCCTGGCGAGCTTTCAACCCGACGAGGTCGCCGACCACCTTGAGCCGCTGGTCAACGGGTCGCTGCCGATCAGCAGCCGGCAGATGCTCGACGTCAGTCTCGTGCCCAGCGGCAGCGAGTGCGATCTGGTGGACGACGCCGCCGTCGCGGCGCGGCGGCGATTCCACGTGCTGAGCCTCAACGACGCCGTCATCAACGCCGGCCCGCCGTTTCACATGATCGAGCTGTCGCTCGGCACCGACGGCGACTTTGGCGTGAAGGTGTACGGCGATGGGATGATTGTCAGCACGCCCAGCGGCAGCACGGCGTACAACGTCAGCGCAGGCGGGCCGATCCTGAACCCGCCGGTGAGCGGCTTTTGCCTGACGCCCATCGCCCCGCACAGCCTGAGCTTTCGGCCGGTGATCGTGCCGAGCACGGCCAAGGTGATGCTGATCGCCAACGAGGTCAATCGCGGCACCACGCTCGTCTGCGACGGCCAGGACTGCACGCGCGTAAAAAAAGGGGACCGCATCGTGATCCGCCGCGCCGACCGGGACTTGATCCTGATCGAGAACCCCAAGAACCGCCGCTGGCAGGCGCTGGCGGACAAGCTGCACTGGGCCAGCAGTCCCAAGTACAACGACGACGGCAGCGACGACTCGGACCACTCGGAGGGCTGACCCACGATGAACCCGGCGATTGGCTACGCCCACTTTCAACTGGCCGGCGGCGGACGGGCGATGCTGCGGTGGAGCGTGCTCTTCGCCATCCTCGCCTTCGCGGCGCTGGGCGTCTACGCCCGCTACGGCGGGAGCATGCAGGGAGCGCTGCAGCAAAGCGCCGTGCCGTTGTTGATCATTACGGCGATCCTGCTCGTCTTCGTCGCCGGAGGCCGCATCGGGGCGGCGCTGAAGCTTGACGCGTCGCTCGACATGGCGCGCAGCCACCGCCTGATGCCCGTGTCGCCATCGAGCGCGGTGCTGGGCTATCTAATCGGCCCGGCCCTGCCGGTGTTGGGCGTCGTCTGCATCGCGGTGCTCTTCGCCACGGCCGGATACGCCGCTGGCGGGGACGATCTGGCGGCGCTGCTCGTGGCACTGGGGCTGATCTTCACAACGGCCCTGCTGCTGGCGATGCTGAACGTGACCGGCGGCATCGGCGGCAAGGGCGGGGGCATCGGCTGGGTTTGGGGCGTTGCGGTCGGGGCCTTCTTCGGCACGGGCGGGGCGATTTTTGCGGCGGTTCCGTGGGCGGCGGTCCTCGCGGCGCCCGCGAGCGGGCGCACGGTCTTCTTCCTTCAGTCGGTCGACGACCTGACGCCCGGCCACGCGGTGGGGATCGCGATGCACCTGGCGATCGCGCGCCTGCTGTTCGCCGCCGCCTGCCGTCGCTGGCAGCGGCCGGAGCGGCCGGCGTTCAGCACCACGCTCTGGCTGCTGCTGATCGCCCTCGTCGTCGCCGGCACGCTTGCGGGCACCTTCTGGCAAACCGACCTGCGCCCGCTCAACGTCAACAGCTTTGTGCCGCGCCCCGGCATGACGCTGCCGGCCACACTGGCGCTGCTGATCCTGCTTTGCCACGGTCCGATCCTGGCGGCCGAGAAGCAGTCGCTCGCGTTTCGCCTGCGCCGCAACGTGGACGATCCCGCCGCCGACGAGGACCGCCCCAAGCTGCCGGCGTGGCTCGCCGCAGTGCTCGCCGGGGCGCTGCTGGTGCCGCTGGTGTTGCTGCGTCCCGCGGCCGACCCCGACGACTGGGACACACTCACGCTGAGCGTCGGCGTCGCAACCGAAAGTGAAGCCAGCGTCGATCAACTGACCGCCATCGCCACGCTGCACCGCACCGCCTGGCCGATCACCGCCGCCTGCGTAATGGCGGCGTTGGCGACGGCGTGGGCGCTGATCCAGATCCTCACGCGCCTGCGGGCGTCGTGGGGGTACTTCTGGATCTACCTCGCCCTCTGGGCCGTTCCCGTCGTTGCCGGTGCGAGCCTGGGCGCGTGGGAGACCGCCACACTCGAACGACCGCTCAGCGGCATCAGCGCGTTTGGCTTCCCCGGCGCGCTGCTCGTCGCCTGGAACAACGTCGACGCCAACCCCTGGCCCGGCGTCATCTTTCAGGCGACCGTGGCGCTCGTGCTGGTGATCGTCGCGCTGCGTGTTCCCGACCGCGCGGCTGAACCGGGCACGCGGGAGAAGTAGGCGAGCGCCGGCTCCGCGTGGCAGACGGCGTCGAACTGTTGCCCGCGCGGGTGGGCGTCGGTACGGTCACGGGCGATGTCGCTCCACGGCCCGATCCTCCTCCTCGCGGCGCTGCTCGCCCTGCCCGCGCCCTCGGCGATCGCCCAGTCGAGTGATGCTGACGGTCCCGCGCCGGCGCCGCGCGTGCCAGGCCTCGATGTCGTGCCCGAGAGCGTGTACGGCACTCCGCCGCTGCGCACGCCGGGGGCGGGCTTCAACGACGGGGCCGTCCACTTCGGCTTCGACATCCGCTACGCGACCGACTACGTCTTCCGCGGCATCGAGCCCGTCGAGCCGGCGACGAGCGAGGACGCGGTGAACGTGGGCGTCGACGCCGAGCTGCGCTTCGACCTGGGCCGCCTGCCCGACCCGTTCGTGCGCATCATCACCAACACCGCCGAAGGGGACGACATCAGCAACTTCCAGGTGATCCGCCCGCTCGTGGGCTTGCGGTGGAACTTCGAGCCGTTCGAGCTAGCGGTCGGTCACCAGAGCTTCACCTACCCCGACCGCGACGCCCTCGACACAAGCGAGGTCTACCTCGATTTCCAGCTCAACGACGCCACCTTCGGCGGCGACGAGGGGGCGTTCCTCGGCCCGTACGTCTTTGCCGCGTACGACTACGACGCCTTCGAGGGCCTGTACGTTGAAGGGGGCCTGCGGCGCGACTTTCGCGTCGGCGACTCGAGCCTGCACGTCGGATACAACGCGCACGTAGCCTATGTCGACGGCCTGGGCGACCTCTTCTCCGCCGCCCTCGCCGACGCGGAGGATGCCGCCGGCTTCCAGCACTACCAAGTCGGGGCCACGCTGCGCTACGACCTGAACGAACTGCTCAACCTCAGCCGCCGCTACGGGCAGTGGAGTGTCGAGGGGTATCTCAACTACACCGATGGCATCGACGACGACCTGCGGGCCGAAACCCAACTCTGGGGCGGCGGCGGGTTCGTGTTCCGGTATTGATCTCGGCGCCATCTCTCGAACCGTGTTGCGTTGTAACTCGATCCGGGAACGATCAAGAATATCCATCGCCCGACAGCTCCCGGCCCCGTCGCGCGGCGGCGGCGACGGCGCGGGCGACCATCGCGGCGAGGTCATCCGTCTCGAATGACGCCAACGCCGCCGCGGTCGTGCCGCCGGGGCTGGTGACGTTTTTTCGCAGAACGCCCGGTGAATCGTTCGATTGTTCCAGCAGCGCGGCGGCGCCGATGCAGGTTTGCCGCGCGAGAGTGGCTGCATGATCGGCGGATAGCCCGGCCTGCTCCCCCGCCGTCGCGAGGGCCTCGACGAACGCGAAGAAGTACGCCGGACCGCTGCCGCTGACAGCCGTGACGGCGTCGATCTGCGCCTCGTTGACCTCAACGATGGTCGCGTCGCCGAAGAGTTGTTTTGCCGTCTCGATGTCCTCGGCCGTCGCCGATGCGCCGCTGGCGAGGCCGACCGCTCCCTTGCCAACGAGCATCGGCGTGTTGGGCATCGCCCGCACCACGCGGCCGCCCGAAAGCTTCGCTTCGATCGCCCCCGATGTTGTCCCCGCCGCCACGCTCACGAAGAGCTTGCCCGCCGCTTCGCCGCCGATCTCCTCCAGCACGCTCGGCATCACCTGCGGCTTGACCGCCAGCAGCACGACGTCGCCCACCCGCGCCGCCTCCGTCGCCGTTGCGGCGCGATCGATCCCAGCGGGAATGCCCTGCCCGCTCGGGCTGAACGCGACGATCCGCCCGAACGGCGACCCGCCGCGCAGCAGGCCGCGCACGATCGCCCCGCCCATGTTGCCACAGCCAACAACAGCCAGAGTCTGCTTCTGCATCGGGTTTATCCTTTCGCCTTCCCGGCTAATCGACTTGTCCGATGCCGCTGCGCAGGTAGGCCTGCTCCAAGCCGCCGCCCTCGACGCCGAAGCCGCAGACGGGCAGGCCGGTGTCGATCAAGGCCGACAGCAACGCTGCCGCCGCGGCGTCGCCGGTTCCCTCGGCGATCAACTCGATGCGGTCGCCCATGCGGCGGGCGGACGTGACGGAGTCCAACCCCCGCGCCCGCTCGATGTGCTCCGCCCATTCGTCACGCGGGCCGGCCAGCCGCAGGCTGTAGACGACGCTCGTGGTGCCGTCGTTGCTGACCTCGTCGACCGTGCCGTACCGCACCATCCGTCCGGCCGACATAATTCCGATGTGAGTGCAATACTCCGCCAAATCGCTCAAAATGTGACTGCTGACGATCAGGGCCTTCCCCTGCTCGCGCAGCGTGACAAGGAGCTGGCGGAACTGCGCCCGCCCGGCCGGGTCGAGCCCCGCCGCCGGCTCGTCGAGCAGGATCACCGCCGGGTTGGGCATAAGGGTGCGCGCGATGCCCAGCCGCTGTCGCATCCCGCGACTCAGCCCCTTGATCTCCTGATCGGCCTTGTCGCTGAGCCAGACCTGTTCGAGCCAGAAGTCGATCCGCTCGTCGACCTCTTCCCCGTAGTTCTGGTACCCGCGCGCGATGAAGCGGAGGAAGGTGCGGACCGTCATCGCCTCGTACAGCGGCGGCTCGTCGGCGGTGAAGCCGACGTGCCGCATGATCTCCGGGTCGCCCGATCGCAGCCGCTCGCCGAGCACGCGGACGGTCCCCGCCGTCGTCGGCAGCAGGCCCGCGAGGGCGCGCAGGAGCGTGGTTTTCCCCGCCCCGTTGGGCCCGACGAGGCCGATTAAATCGCCCGCGCTCAGCGCCAGCGACACCCCGCCGACGGCGAGAAACCGGTCGAACTGCACGCGCACGTTCTCCGCCCGCAGCAGGGCGGCGTCGGCAGTCGTTGTGGGCGGCGCGTCGGCGGATCGTTCCACGGGAGGCGAAGCTACGGGTTCGACGCGAGCGATGCCAACACTGCGGCCGACAGTTTCGCCCGCTCGGGCAGCGAGTCGAGCAGGACGAACTCCCCGTCGCTGTGCAGGTTCCCGCCGCGCACGCCGAGGGTGTCGACCGTCGGCAGCCCGGCGGCTTGGAGCTTGTTGCCGTCGCACACGCCGCCGGTGTCGGCCCAGGCGATGTCCAGGCCGAGGCCCTTGCCGCAACGCTTCACGCGCTCGAACAACGCGGCCGTCTCGCCCTCCATCGGCTTGGGCGGGCTGAAGAACTTGCCGTGCAACTCGGCGGAAAACCCGTCGCGGCGGCCGATCACGAAGGCGAGGCGGCGGAGATCGTTCTGGATCGCCTCCTGCTTCTCGGCGTCGGCGACGCGCACGTTCATGCGAACGATCGCGACGTCGGCCACCTGGTTCACCGGCCCGCCGCCGTCGATGCGGCCGACGTTGACCGTCACGCCCTCGGCCGCGTTCAGGCTCGCCAGCACGCCCGTCGCCTCGGCCGCCTGGTGGATGGCGCTGCGCCCGTTCTCGAACTCGCGACCGACGTGGGCGCTCTTGCCGCGGATCACGAGGTCGAAGTTCGCGCTGCCGCCCCGCGCCCCGGCGAGTCGGCCGTCCGCCAACGCCGGCTCGTAAACGAGGCCGACGTCGTGCTCCTTCGCGAGCGATTGCAACAAGGCGGTGCTGCTCGGGCTGCCGACCTCTTCGTCGGTGTTGAGAACGACCGTCCACCCAAGCTCCGGCCCGCCCGCCTCGAACAACTTCAGCGCGTGGAGCATCACGACGAGGCCACCTTTCAGGTCCGCCACGCCGGGGCCGTTCAACGTGTTGGCGTCGACCTCGCGCACCGACTGAAACGGCGAATCTTTCGGGAAAACGGTGTCGAGATGTCCGCTCAGCAACACGCCCCGCCCCGCCGTCGCCCGCTTGCGAAGGACCGCCCCCTTCGCCACGGGCCGCGTGGCGACGTTGCCGCGCTCGTCCACGACCTCGCGCGGCGGCAAGTCCACGAGCTCCACGTCATCCGCCAGCGGCTCGAGTTCCCGGACGAACCGCTCGCGCACCGCATCGACACCGGCAACGTGGTCGGTGCCGCTGTTGATCTCCGCGAGCTCACGGAGAAGTGTCTGCATCACGGTCGCATCGAGCTCGGGCATTGAGCGACCATAGAACCCGTTGTGCATTGCACCGACGCCGAAGCGGAAGCTTCGGGTGCAGGAGTCCAAGTCCCGGAATCCGAAGCTTCCGCTTCGGCGTGATTCGGAAGACGGGGATTTGGGTTCTACGGTCGACGGATGTCGCCCCGCACGCTGACCCTCGCCACCCGTGGCAGCAAGCTCGCGCTGGCGCAGAGCGGGCGCGTGGCGGGCATGATCGAAGCGGTCCATCCGGGGGTGCGCGTGACGTTGCGGCAGGTCGTCACCAGCGGCGACACGACGGCCGGGCCGCTGCGCGATCACGGGGGAAAGGGGCTGTTCGTCAAGGAAATCGAGCAAGCGTTGCTGCGCGGCGAGGCGGACGTGGCGGTCCACAGCTTCAAGGATGTGCCGGTCACGATGCCGCTGGTCGAGGGGGCGGAGCACGCCTTGACGATCGCCGCCGTGCCGGCGCGGGCGGACGTGCGCGACGTGCTGCTGTCCGTTGCCGGCGGTGGGTTGGAAGAGCTGAAACAAGGGGCGATTGTCGGCACGTCGAGTCCACGGCGGCGGGCGTTGTTGCTCGATGCGCGGCCGGACTTGAACGTGGTCGAGTTGCGCGGCAACGTCGACACGCGCCTGGCGAAGCTGGCGGCGGGCGAGATCGACGCGATCGTTCTCGCGCGGGCGGGCCTGGAGCGGATCGGGCGGCACGACGAGGGGAGTGGTGGGGGCGGGTTGCTCGACCCCGAGCGGTTCGTGCCGGCGGCGGGCCAGGGGGCGTTGGCGGTCCAGTGCCGGGCGGAGGACGCGGAGGTTCGCGATTTGCTTGCGGCGCTCGATGACGCGCAGTCGCGCTGCTGCGTGGAGGCCGAGCGGCGGGTGGTCGAACTGCTCGAGGGCGACTGCACCTCACCCATCGGTGCGTGGGCGACGCTTGATGGCGAGGCGTTACAGGTGCGCGTCGCGTGGCACGACGGGGTGGCACTCCGCCGCGGAGTGGGGAGTGAGCCCGAGGCGGTCGTCGAGGGGCTGCGCCGGTGAGGGCAGGGCGTGGAAGGGGGACCGGTGAAGACGCGGGATTGAGCCGACCCAGCCGCGGAGCGACTGGGCGTTGGGTAGGCAGGTGGGGGTGGTGGGGGTGAAGTTGCTTCTCAACGGAGGAGTTGGAGGGATGATGGCATGGTCGAGCAAGCCTGTTTTGTCCCACCATCGCAATTTCCGTGATGGCATCCATTGCCGATCCCGTGCAGACTCGGTCCGAACGCCCAGTCGCTTTGCGGCTGGGTCAGGTCACACCGCGCTGCAGAATACCGCGTTGCAGATAATCGGGGTCACTCGCTACAGCCGAGCGCTCTCGTCCGACGTCAAAACGGGCGGATCGCGCTGCGGCCAGCGGGCGCGCAGGTGCCAGCTCAGCCAGAGGTAAAAGGCGGGAAAGGCTAGCGATAGCAGCACGAGCCAGCCGGGCACGCGATCCGGGAACCACGGCAGCATCGCCATCAGCCCAATCGCCCAGAGGTACGAGCCGACCAGCACAATCGGCTTCCACTTCGGCGGGGCGAGGTTCGGGTAGACCATCCAGACCGGCAGCACCGTCAGCAACGCCAATGCGAGCAGGACGACCACGTTCAGCCACTCGCCAACGGTTCCCAGCAGGGCCGCGGCAAAGCCGTTGTAGATGGCGACCAGGTTCCAGTAGCTCGGGAATCCACGGAAAAATCCGGCCGTTTCGTCCTTAGCGTGCGAGTGCGCGAAGCCGAGCAGCGAGGCCATCATCACCAGCACGACGACGACGCCCCCGACGACCCCACCACTCTCGCCCGGCAGCCAGCCCATCCGCCAGACGAGCAGCATCGGCAGGAACGTGAAGCCGAGGTAATCGACGATGTCGTCGATCGTCCGCCCGCTGATGTTCTTCGCGTAGGTCTTGACGGCGAACTTGCGCGCAAGCGGGCCGTCGACGCCGTCGATGACGGTGGCGATCAGGAAGTAGACGAAGACCAGCCACGGCCTGGGCAGCGGCCGAGCAATTTCGGCGGCGGCGAGGAACATGCAGGCGATCCCGCTGGCGGTCAGCAGGTGCACGCCGTACGCCAGAGCGCGGTTCACGACAGGTTCCTCTCGACACTCTCGGCATCGACCGAGCCGGAGAGGTGGCCCGATTCGTCGCCGCTTTCCTCGCGCTCGATCTGCGCCTTCACGCGATCGCGGGCCTCGGCGTGATCGTCGGCGTCGGCCGTCCTCCTGCGACTGCTGGGCGTCGGCGTCGGGTTCGAGGGCGACCTCGATGCACATCGGGTAGTGGTCGCTGCCGACGTAGTCGAGGCGGCGCATGTCGATCAGGCGGAACTCGGGGCTGACGAACACGTGATCCAGCGGCACGCGGAACCACCAGTGCTCGGCGTGAAAGCTGTTGTACAGGCCTCGCCCGCGGCGCGGATCGAGCATGCCGCTAATCTTCAGGAACAGCTCGGTGGTGCGGCTCCACGCCACGTCGTTCAGGTCGCCCAGCACGATGTGGGGCGGCTTGGCAGGCCCCTCGCTCTCGCGGGCCTCGCGGGCCTCGCGGATGCGATTGGCCATCACGACGAGCTCGGCGTCGCGCGGGGCGCTGGTGTCCCCCTCCTGCGGCGCGGGGGGCCGCGGGTGCAGGCAGTGGATGCGAACGCCCGCGCCGTCCCGCAGGCGGAGGGTGGCGTGAAAGCTGGGGATGTCCTCCTGGACGATGTGTTGGACCTCGAAGTCATCGAGCGGCAGGCGGCTCCAGATGGCCATGCCGTAGTAGTTGTCGCGCGGCTCGGCCTGGTGGTGGGGGGTGCGTCGCGTCGAGCAGGCGGCCGATCTCGCGAACCCACTGCTGCGTCGCCTCGGCGCAGACGATCACGTCGGCATCTTCGCGGCCGATGACGGTGCGCCACAGCTCGTACTTGTCGTTGCCCTGAAGCAGGTTGCTGATGACGATTTTGACGGCGTTGGGATCGGTGCTGGCGGCGTCGGTGATCTGAATGTCGTTCTCGGCCGGGCCGACGTAGGGCCAAATCCACATCCCCTGCCTCGCCGCGCAAACGAGGAACACCAGCGACGCGAGGAGCGTCCACCACGACCACGTTGCGGCCAGCCACCCGACCAGCGGAACCAGCACCGCCAGGATCACCAGCAGCAGCGCGATCTGCGACCGCGGGAAGTCCCACATCCGCACCGACCAGTGCGGCAGGCGTGTCTCGGCGAGCACCGTCGCGATGACCAGGAACACGCCCAGTGCCATCAGCCCCCAGCGGACGATCCCGGCGATCAGTGTGAGCAGCTCCCCGGCGTCCATGCGGGCGACCGTAGCGATTGGTTGCGTCGCCGGCTACGCCCGGAAGTCTGAGGTTCGACCGTTGGGTTCAGCCGTCCGCCGTCTCGTACACGACGACGATGAGGATGTCGCTGGGCGTGTAGCTGTTGCCCAGCGAGGCGTTGACGTCGCTGGTGGAGCTTTGGGCGGCGATGTTGCCGGTCATCTGAACCACGCGCCCGCCGTTGCTCGACAGGAACTCGTTGACGCGGCGCTCGAGCTGCGTGATCTCGCTCTCGATGCCCTTGAAGATCTTGATTTGGTGCATGACTGAAGGGAAAGTGGGAGCGGGGGAGGTGGGACGTGGGCAGAAGATGTGGGCCGCGGGCAGAAGAAGTGGGAGGGCGGTTGCCGTGTCCGCACGCACGGTTTACCGTCTCGGCCCCCCAGCGCCAATTGCCCGGCCCGGCCGAGGGTTCGACTTCGTCCTCGGCCCCGTCCTCGGCCCACCTCCCACCTCCCTCGCTCCCACCTCCCTTCATTCATGCGCGCCTCCGACATCCGCCGCGGCCAAGCCGTCGTCATTGACGGCACCCTCTACGTCGTCACCAACGCCGACCACAACACGCCCGGCAACCTGCGGGCCAAGGTGCAGTTCAAGCTGCGCGACGTGAACAAGGGGACCATTCAGGACAAGCGCGTGGGCGCGACCGACAACATCGAGACCGCCACGCTCGACCGCCGCAACGTCGAGTACCTTTACAGCGACGGCGACGGACACATCTTCATGGACCTCGAAACCTACGAGCAGCCGACGATCCCCAACGACGTGCTCGGCAGCGACGCGCTCTACCTCACGCCCAACACGCAGATGCAGGCCCTGTACCACGAGGGGAACATGGTCAGCTACGAGCTGCCCAACACCGTCGACCACGAGGTGAAGGAGACGCCCCCGGCCATCAAGGGGGCGACGGCGACGAACCAGATCAAGGACGCGACGACCGAGACCGGCCTCGTGGTGAAGGTTCCGCCGTTCATCAACCCGGGCGACACGATCAAGGTCAACACGGGCAACGGCAGCTACATCGAGCGGGTGACGAAGTAAGATGGTGGCATGACTGCCGTCGACACGCCGCCCGCCATCACGCCGAGCCGTCCCGCGGCTCCGCCTTCGCGTCGTTACATCAACGGCGAGGACTGGCTTGCCTCCCTCGGCGGCGTTCCGCTGCGCCGCGTGATCTTCGACCCCTGGCCCGGCACGGCCACCGAGGCGGATTTGCTGAAGCTCGTCGAGGGCTCATCGAAGCGACTTTGCGAATTGGTGAACGGAACCCTTTTGGAGAAGCCGGTGAGCCTGCACGAAGCACACGTTGCCGCAATCCTCATCACGGACCTGACAATGTGGAGTCGGGCCCACGCCAACCGCTTTCTCGTCAGCGGCGCCGACAGCACGCTGAGGATGGCGACGCTCGACCGCATCCGCCTGCCCGACGTCTGCGTCTTCGCCCGCTCACGCCTGCCCGGCGGAAAGTTGCCTCGGGAGAAGGTGCCGTCGCTTTCGCCAGACCTCGCGGTCGAGGTGCTTAGCGAATCGAATACCCCCGCCGAGATGCGGCAAAAGCTTCGCGAATACTTCGCCAACGGCACGCGGCTGGCCTGGTACGTCAACCCGCAGTCGCGCACGGTCGCGATTTACACGAGCGACGCGGACGAGCCGGCCAAAACGGTTCGCGAGGGCGAGACGCTCACTGGCGGCGACGTGCTGCCGGGGTTCGAGCTCGCCGTCGCCACCCTGTTCGCCGACCTGCCGAGCGATGCGGAGTAACGAGGCCGCCCCGCCCCGCTGGCAGGCGATCGCCGCGTGGGAGTTGCTGGCGATCACGCTGTTCACCGCGCTCTGGCAGGCGATCGCGCGGCCGATGAGCCCGCACCGGCACGATCAACCCAAGACGATGGCATACGCCGTCGACCATCTGGTCCACGGTCGGTGGGCGCTGCCGCGTGACGTGCTGGGCCTGCCCGCGACCAAGCCGCCGCTGTACGACACCCTCGCCGCGAGCAGCATCGCCGTCTTCGGCCCCAAGATCTGGGCGTTCGCGCTGCCGTCGATCCTGGCGGGCGTTGGCGTGGCGATGCTCCTCGCGCTTGCCCGCTTCGACGGCCTGCCGCGCCTTGCCGGCCCGGTTGCGGCGGCGGCGTGGCTGGGGAACCCGCTCACGCTCAAGCTGCTGGCGATGATCCGCCCGGAGATGCTCCACGCGGCCCTGCTCACCCTCGGCTGGTGGGCCGCCACACGCGGCACAAGCGAGCGCCGCCCGTGGCTGGCCGCCATCTTTTGGGCGTGCCTGCTCGGCGTGCTGTTGACGAAGGGGCCGACCGCGATCTTCTTGCCGATCTACGCGATCCTCGCCGCGAGACTCGTCGGCGGACGCTGGGCGGCGATCCGCAACCTGTACCCAATCGTCGGCGGCGTCGCGGTCGCGGCACTCGGTTGACTCTGGCTGACCCTCGCGTGGCGGCAGGACCCGAGTCACGTCCGCGACGTGCTCCTCGGCGGTGAGATGGTCGGCCGCCTCGCCGCTTCACCGGAGGGGACGGCGCCGCCGATCTACATGATCGGCGTGTGGCTGGCGGGCAAGTTCTTCCCGTTCTCGCTGCTGCTCGTTGCGTGGGCGATGACGACCCGGCCGGGGCGATGGCTGGGTGACCCGGCGTTCGTTTGGCTGGCGATCCTGCTGGTCGGGTTCAGCCTGCCGGGGGCCAAGCGGGTCGATTACGTCCTGCCGCTGCTCGCCCCCGCGGCTGTCCTTGCGGCAACGGTCGCGACCCGCCGCTGGTCCGCCGTCGGCATCGCCACCGCCGGCGTTGCGGCCGCTTACACAATCGCAGTGGCCGGGGGCGTTGTCACATTGCAGCCGATCGTCGCCGCCGAATGGACGCGGGCGACGCTCGCGTTCGTCGACGACGTCCGCAGCGAAACGCGCGGCGAAGGCGTGACCATCCTCGTTCGTAGCAAGCACCCGCTGGCGTCGCTCCTGGGCGAGCACGGCGGGGCCGATCCGTCTGCTGTGGAAGCGTCGTGGATCATCGCGCCGACCGCAGCCGTGACCGCGTCGCCGCGCGTGGTGTCCGCCCCGCTGCCGATCGACTTCGAGACGGCCGTTCTTCCGCCCGCCGCGCCGCTGGGGCTCTACCGCCGATCCGACCTCTCCGCGTCCGAACTCGCCGCCGCCCGCGAGCGATTGCGGGATTGGAGTCATCTTGCCAATCCGGCCGGGGGCGTACCATAACCGCCCGCCATGCCCGACCCCGCCCTGCTCGATCTTGCCGCCCGCGCCGTCGTCGCCGCCAGCCGCGTCTGCGATGCGGTGCGGCGCGACCTGGCCGACGCGGACGCGCTGACCAAGGGGGACAAGTCGCCCGTGACCGTCGCCGACTTCGCCAGCCAGGCGGTGGTCGCCTCGTTCCTCGTCGAAAGCGGGTTGCCGCTCGTTGCCGAGGAAGATGCGGCCGAGCTCCGCAACGCGGACAAATCGCTGCGAGATCGCACGCTCGAGGCAGTCCAGCAAGTTCGTGAGGGCGTCGACTTCGAGCAAATTGCCAAGTGGATTGACACCGGCGGCACGGAACCCAATGGCTTGAAGCGCTACTGGATCCTCGACCCGATTGACGGCACGAAGGGCTTTCTGCGCGGCGGGCAGTACGCGGTGGCCTTGGGGCTGGTCGAGGACGGCAAGGTCACGCTCGGCGTGCTCGGCTGCCCGCAGTGGGATGCCGGGCGGCTGTTCGGCGCGATGAAGGATCAGGTCGCGTGGACGGCCCCTGTCGAGGCTTACGAGCAGCGCCAGCCGATCACCGTCGGCGGGCGTGAGCCGCACCAGCGCAAGCTCGTCGAGAGTGTCGAAAGCGGCCACAGCGACCACTCGGCGTCGGCCGACATCGCCAAGGTGCTGGGCATCACCGCCGAGCCCGAGCGGATGGATTCCCAAGCCAAGTACGCCGCCGTGGCGTGCGGCGAAGCGGATTTGTACCTGCGCCTGCCGACGCGGCCTGGGTATGTCGAGAAGGTCTGGGACCACGCGGCTGGCCTGATCGTGATCGAGCAGGCCGGCGGGCGCGTGACGGACATCGACGGCCAGCCGCTCGACTTCACCCAAGGCCGCGGCCTGTCGAAGAACAGGGGCGTGATCGCCAGCAGCAACGAGGGCGATCTGCACGAGCGGGCTGTCGAAGCGGTGAAGGGAGTCGATCTTGCCTGAGACGTCGAACGAGAACATCGTCTTCCACGCCGGCGAAGTGACGGCCGAGGATCGGGCCAAACTGCTCGGCGGTCGTGGCGGAACCGTCTGGATGACCGGCCTGTCCGGCAGCGGCAAGAGCACGGTGGCCGTCGCGCTCGAGCGGGCCTTGCTTGAGCGCGGCCGGCCGGCGTACCGGCTCGACGGCGACAACGTGCGCCTGGGGCTCAACGCCGGCCTGACGTTCAGCGCCGCCGACCGCGTCGAGAACATCCGCCGCGTGGGCGAGGTGGCCAAGCTCTTCGCCGACGCCGGCTTGGTGGCGGTGGTCTGCTTTATCAGCCCCTACCGTGCGGACCGCGACCGCGCCCGGTCGATCCACGAAGACGCTGGTCTGCCGTTCCTGGAGGTTCACATCGACGTGCCAATCGATGAGGCCGAGCGACGCGACCCCAAGGGCCTGTACAAGAAGGCCCGCGCCGGCGAAATTGCGAGTTTCACGGGCATCAGCGATCCGTACGAGGCCCCCGAGTTGCCCGAATTGGTGCTGAGAACCGATCAGATGACGTTGTCGGACGAAGTGGCCGCCCTGCTCGATTTGCTTAAGGATCGCGGGCTGCTGTCCGACGACACGAGTGCCGGCTAGCAAGGTTGGCCACAAGGATGTTCCCCATGAGCGAGACGATGACCGCCCCCGCCCCGAGCCCAACGACCTCCGAGCCGGATCGCCCCGATCTGAGCCGTCGGCGGATGAGCCACCTCGACCAGCTCGAGGCCGAGAGCATCCACATCATCCGCGAGACCGTCGCCGGCTGCGAGAAGCCGGTGATGCTCTTCAGCGTCGGCAAGGACAGCGCCGTGATGCTGCATTTGGCGAAAAAGGCCTTCGCCCCCGGCAAGCCGCCGTTTCCGCTGATGCACGTCGACACGACGTTCAAGTTCCCCGAGATGTACGCCTATCGCGACCGCAACGCGGAAGAGGCGGGCATGGAGCTGATCGTCTGGAAGAACGAGAAAGCCCTCGACGCCAAGGGGCGCAGCCCGAAATGCTGGAGCTGCACCGAGTGCGCCGACCAGCTCAAGCGGCAGGCCCTCGTCGACGCCCTGAAGCACCACGGCTTCGACGCCGCCTTCGGCGGAGCGCGTCGCGACGAGGAGAAGAGCCGCGCGAAGGAGCGCGTCCTGAGCTTCCGCGACAAGTTCCAGCAGTGGGACCCCAAGAACCAGCGGCCGGAACTCTGGAACCTCTACAACACCAAGCACGCCCCCGGCGAGAGCTTCCGCTGCTTCCCGATCAGCAACTGGACCGAGCTGGACATCTGGGCGTACATCCAGCGCGAGAACATCGACATCGTCCCCCTCTACTACGCCGCCGAGCGGAAGGTGATCCAGCGCGACGGGATGTTGGTTTACGCCGAGGACATTATGGAGCCCGACGAGGGCGAGACAGTGGAGAAGATGATGATCCGTTTTCGCACCCTCGGCTGCCAGATCTGCACCGGGGCCGTCCGGAGCGACGCGACGACGATGGACCAGATCGTCGCCGAGGTGGCGGCCGCGCGGAACAGCGAGCGCGAGAACCGGGCGGTGGACAAGGACCGCGAGGGGAGCATGGAGGAGAAGAAGAAGGAAGGGTACTTCTAACACGAGGCCGGATCACACGGCAGGCGATTCGGCTACGGCCTAGGCTTCGGGTTCCCATGGCAAGCCAACTTTCAAACGAACCCGTGTTGGAACTGGGCCCACGTGGCGACAATCAGCAAGACGTGCCGTATGAGAACCTGCTCGACGCGATCGAACGCGGTGAAGATTTGGTTCTAACCCGTGATGGCAAGCCCATTGCCGCAGTCGCCTCAATCTGCACATCCGACCTGCCTCCCGGTGCCGCCGCGAAGATGGCTCGTGTACGGGCGTTTCGGCACAAACTTCAGGCAGAGGGTCGCGGGCTGACGCGGGACGAGATCATCGCCCTGAAGAACGAGGGGCACGGCTACGAGTAGGGAGGCCGCGAGATGGCTCTGGTGATCGACAACTCGATGCTTGCTGCGTGGTACATGCCGGATGAGGATGAACCCCTCGCAGATTCAGCCGTCGAGGCGGTGCTGACATCGCACGGTTTGGTCCCACAGATCTGGTGGCACGAGTTCCACAACACGCTCGTGAGCAATCTACGGCGCCGTCGCATTCGTCATGCCGAGGCGGACTTCATCCGCGAGGAAGTCCTGACGCTCGATCTTCGCGAGCAGCCGCGTCCCGAGTCGCGAGACGTTATGAGTTTGGCGGGTCGGTTCGAGCTGTCGTTCTATGACGCGAGTTATCTTGACCTATCGCTTAAGGCTTCACTCCGTCTGGCAACTCTCGACAGGCGACTTATCGCCGCCGCTCCGCTAGCCGGCGTTGCCTTGTTCGACCCGCACGCCGATCCCGCCGATAGCAAGGATGACAATGCCTGACACCACCACCTACCCCGAGGCCACCGAAGGCTTTGCCGCTCAACTGCTCGCCGAAACCGAGCAGAAGGATCTGCTCCGCTTTGTCACCTGCGGCAGCGTCGACGACGGCAAGAGCACGCTCATCGGACGCCTGCTGTTCGAGAGCAAGGGCATCTACGAGGACCAGCTCGCCGCCGTCGAGAAGGCGAGCAAGACCGTCGGCACGACCGGCGGCAACATTGACCTTGCCCTCGTCACCGACGGCCTCAAGGCCGAGCGCGAGCAGGGCATCACCATCGACGTCGCCTACCGCTACTTCTCCACGCCGCGGCGCAAGTTCATCATCGCCGACTCGCCCGGCCACGAGCAGTACACGCGCAACATGGTCACCGGCGCCAGCACGGCGAACCTGGCGATCCTGCTCGTCGACGCCAGTAAGGGCGTGATCGTCCAGACCCGCCGCCACGCCTTCCTCGCGTCGCTGCTGGGCATCAAGCACATCGTCGTCGCCATCAACAAGATGGACCTTGTCGACTACGACGAAGCCGTTTTCCGGCGAATTCGCCAGGACTTCACCGACTTCTCCGCCCGCCTAGGCTTCGGCGACGTGGCGTTCATCCCCATGAGCGCCCTCGCCGGCGAGAACGTGACCGAGGCGACGCAGCACATGCCCTGGTACGGCGGCACGCCGCTCTTGCGGCACCTCGAAGACGTCCACATCGCCGGCGACCGCAACCTGGTCGACATGCGGCTGCCCGTGCAGTACGTCAGCCGGCCCGACCGCACGTTCCGCGGGTACATGGGCACCGTTGCCAGCGGCATCATCCGGCCCGGCGAGTCGGTGGTCGCCCTGCCCAGCGGCACGCGCAGCACCGTCAAGGAAGTCCTGGGCCCCGGCGCCGAGGCGGTCGACGAGGCCGCCGCGGGCGCGGCGGTTTGCGTGACGCTGACCGACGAGATCGACATCAGCCGCGGCGACGTGATCGCGCCGTCCGGCAACGTGCCGCGCGTGGGCAACAAGTTCGAGGCGATGCTCGTCTGGATGGAGGCCGACGCGATGCGGCCGGGGCGGCAGTACCTGATCAAGCACTGCACCCGCGAGGTTCCGGCGGAAATCGGCCGCCTGCGCTACCGCGTCGACGTCAACACGCTCCGCCAGCACGACGCCCAGGAGCTCGGCCTGAACGAGATCGGCCGCGTGGAGATCGAGACAGCCCGGCCGCTCGCGTACGACGCCTACAGCAAGAATCGCCAGACGGGCGCCTTCATCGTCGTCGACCGCCAGAGCCACACGACCGTTGGCGCCGGCATGATCCTGGACCGCGAAAGCAGTTCGGGGGCGGGCCTGCACCCGAGCGATAACGCCGGCAAGGCCGACCGCCGCCGCCGGCCGCGGGCGCCGGTTCACGCGCACGAGAGCCAGGTCGGTGCCGCCGAGCGCCAGGCGCGGCTGGGCCACCGCCCGCTATGCGTCTGGCTGACGGGCCTGAAAGGTAGTGGAAAGACGACGATCGCCTACGCCCTGGAGCGGGCCCTGTTCGACGCCGGCCTGACGGGCGCGGTGCTCGACGGCGGGAACCTGCGCGGGGCGTTGTCGAGCGATTTGAGCTTCAGCGGCGACGACCGCAGCGAGAACAGCCGCCGCGCCGCCGAGGCCGCCAAGCTGCTCTGCGACGCGGGCCTGTTCACGGTGTGCGCCTTCATCAGCCCGTTCGAGGCCGACCGCGTGAAGGCACGCGACCGCCTGACGCAGACCGTCGGGGCCGGCGGGTTTGTCGAGGTCTTCCTCAAGGCCGACGACGCGACGATCCGCAGTCGCTCGGGCGGCGTCTACGAGCAGGCGGAGGCGGGCGAGTTCGAGCAGTTCACCGGCGTGACCGCCCCGTTCGAGCCGCCGGCGACGGCGGACCTGACGCTCGACACATCCTCTGCCGACGTGGCCGAGAGCGTGACGCAGATCATGAATCTGCTGCGCGACCGCAAGCTCCTGCCGACAAAGGCCGATGCGACGGGAGAATGATGCAACTCGTGAATCCGCCCACCACGTCAACCCAGGTTTCCGCGAACGAGCCCGTCGAGGGGCGGTCGCTCGACTACGCCGAGGCCGAGCCCAAGGCGCAGCCGGCGGAGAAAGCGTCGCGCTCGATCGCCAAGACGTTCAGTTGGCGAATCATCGCCTCGATCGACACGCTGATCCTGTCGTTCCTGGTGATGTACTTCGTCGGCGTCGAGGGCACCGGCAGCGCAATGAAGGCCGCGTCGATCATCGCCGGGCTCGAGGTGCCCAACAAGCTGTTGCTCTACTACTTCCACGAACGCATGTGGGCCCGCATCCAGTTCGGGCGCCGCGCCTGACGGGAGGGCCGGGTTCCACCCCGGCCACGGATATCCGTTGACGTTCGTCCAGAGGCCGGGGTGGAACCCGGCCCTCCCGCTTTGCCGAGCAAGCGCAACATCCTCGGCAGCCTTGTCGCCCTCGCCGGCGGCAACGCGGGGGCGCAGGCGATCGGCATGGTCCGACTCGTCATCCTCGCGCGGCTGCTCGACAAAACGGAGTTCGGCATCGCCGCGACGTTCAGCCTTGTCGCGTCGCTGCTGGAAATGCTCAGCGACACCGGCGCCGACCGCCAGATCGTGCAGGCGAGCGATGGCAACCGGCCGCGCATGCAGGCGACGCTCCACCTGATGCAGAGCGTCCGCGGGATCGGGCTCGGCCTGCTCATGTTCGGCGTCGCGGGGCCGCTGGCGTCGCTGGCGAACGCGCCGCAAAGCCTGTGGGCGTTCCAACTGCTGGCGCTGGCGCCGGTGCTGAGCGGGCTCAAGCACCTCGACTACGCCCGCGTGCAGCGGAAGCTCAAGTTCATGCCGAGCGTTCACGTCGCCCTCGCCGGGCAACTGCTGGCAACGGCAATCGCGGTGCCGCTGGCGTGGTACACGCGGCACCACACGGCGATGCTCTGGGCCGTCCTCGGGCAGATGGTTGGCATGAGCCTCGCGAGTTTTCTCGTCGCCCGGCGGCCGTTCCGCTTCGCGTGGGACAAGGAGATTCTCAAGCGTGCCCTGAAGTTCAGCCTGCCGCTGATGGGCAGCGGTATTCTGCTGGCGGCGATCTTCCACGGCGACCGCCTCTTCGTCATGGCCGCCTACGCGCCGGAAGAACTGGCCGACTACACCGTCGCGCTTCAAATCGCCACCGTGCCGGCGCTGGTGGCGACGAAGGTCGTCGCCTCGCTGTCGCTGCCAATCCTGGCGAGCGTGGTGAAGGATGAGCAGGCGTTCAACCGCCGGTACAAGGCCGTGATCCAGGGCGTCGGCGGCATGTGCGTCGCCTACGCCGCCGGCCTGCTGCTGGCGGGGCCGGCGGTGCTTTGGATCTTCGGCAGCGAATACCTCTCCGCCTTGGCCTTGCTCGGCGTGGTGACGGTCCGGGCGGCGATCCGCATGCTGCGCGTCGCCCCGAATCAGGCGGCCATGAGCGCGGGCGACACGATCAACATGCTCGTCTGCAACATCGTGCGCGTCGCCTTCGTCGCCCCGGCTGCGTTGTTCGCGTACGAGCAGTGGCCGATCATCTGGATTGCCCTGATCGGCCTGGCCGGCGAGGTGGCGGCGATGGTGACGGCGGCGGCGATGATGCGGTGGTCGCTGAAAAAGCCCCTCGCCCTCACGCTCGCGCCGACGCTGGAAGTCTTTGCCCTGCTCGCCCTCGCTGCCGCCCCGCTGCTGGTGCCGGGGCGGTCGATCTGGCTGACGGCATTGTCGGCGGTGGCGAGCGTGGCGGCGCTGGGGATCGGGCTCTACCTCGTCGACACGCGGCTGAACTTCGGCATCGCCCGGCGGCTTCGGCTGCATCGCGCCACGGCGAACGTCGCTCCGGTCGACGCGCGATAGCCGCGACGCAACGCGGTTATCGACATTTTCGGTAAATCAGGGCGTGCTTGAAGACCGGGCGCGACCGCGTCGATACGAATACCGCCTGCTCGCCCATGCCCCAGCCTCGCCTCCCAGACTTCCTTATCGTCGGCGCCGCCAAGGCGGGGACGACCACGCTGTACCAGTACCTGTGCAAGCATCCGTCGGTCGTGATGAGCGAGCCGAAAGAGCCCGAGTTCTTCAGCCGCGGCGACGTGTGGGCCAAAGGCTTCGACTGGTACAAAAAGCTCTTCCGTGACGCCGGCGACGAGAAGCTGGCCGGCGAAGCCAGCACCACGTACACGCGCTGGCCCCACACCGAGGACGCCGCCAGCCGCATCGCCGAGCACCTGCCCGACGCCCGCTTCGTCTACATCCTGCGGCACCCCGTCGAGCGGACCTTCAGCCACTACGGCCACCACGTCAGCCGCTTCGGGCTCGACAAGACCTTCGAGCAGGCGTTGGCCGACGACGCGATTTACGTCGACTGCTCACTCTACCTGATGCAGTTGCAGCGTTACCTCGACCGCGGCATTCGGCGGGAGCAGTTCCTGATCGTCACCCTCGATGACCTGAAGCGAAATCCGGCAGGCGTGATGAACCAGGTGCAGGAACACCTCGGCCTCGCCCCAACCGACCTGACGGCCGAGGGCGCGGAGAAGGCCAACGAGCGATCGAGCCGCCCCTTTGTTCACGGCCGGCTGCGTGGAACGCTCGGCCGCGTGCCCGGCGCGTTGGCGCTGGCGGAGATGACGCCGGCCCCGATCAAGCGCGCCGGCTACTGGCTGATCGAGCGGTCGCCGTTCGGCCAGAAGGTGCGGGCCCAAACCACGCCGCAGCCGATGCGCGACAGCACGCGCATGGCGCTCCTGGAGCGCTTCCGCGAACCCAACCGCGAACTCGCCACGTTCCTCGGCCGCGACCTGACGATGTGGGACCAGTAGGGTGGGATTGATCCCACCTCCGATTTAAATCGCCGTTCGGATGGTGGGATGAATCCCACCCTACGCCGACGTTCCCAATTTGCCGCTCTTCGCGTAGGCGTCGAGGCCGCGCGCCAAGTCGAACGCCGGCTCGTAGCCGATCGTCTCGCGGGCGAGGGATTGGTCCGTCTCCGTGTGGTCCTGCGTGAAGTCGTACGGGTTCGGGAAGTAATCGGGCGAAAGGTCGGTGCCGAGGACGCGGTTGAGCTCGTCGACCACCTCGTTGAACGTCCACGACCGCCCCGCCCCGGCGTTGACGCTGTAGGCCCGGCCCTGCTGAAGCCGGCCGGCGAAGATCGCATCCGTGGCGGCGAGGTTGGCGGCAACGGCGTCATCGACGTAGACGAAGTCACGCCGCTGCTGACCGTGCTCGAAGATACGCGGGCGTTGGCCGTCGCGCATCTGCTTGGCGAGCTTGTGCGGCATCGACGCGAGCGGCCCCTTGTGATCCTCGCCGGGGCCGTAGACGTTGCTGTAGCGCAGGCCGACGATCGGGTGCTTCAGCCGCGGTGCGTTTCGCCTGGCGAGCTGTTCCTTCGCGAGCTTGCTGAAGGCGTAGATGTTGAGCGGGTCGGGTTCGGCCGACTCCTTCATCGGCACCGGGCCGCGACCGTAGAGGCTGCAACTGCTCGCCCAGACGACGGCCGCCCCGGTGTCGGCGGCGTGGTCGAGGACCAGGCGGAACTGCTCGACATTGTTGCTCAGCATCCGCCGCGTCGCCTTGGGCGAGACGTCGGCCGAGCCGTCCGCGGCCACCACGCCCGTGATGGCCGCCTGGTGGTAGATCACGTCGAAGGGCCCGTGCCGCCACAGCCCACCCAGGTCGAGCGGGTCGGCGAGCGTCACCACGTCCGCCCCGACCTTCAGCGGCTCGATGCAGTTGTGCCAGTCGCCCGTCGCGAAGGTGTCGGCGATGACGACGCGCCGCCCGTCGCGGGCCAGTCGCGCGGCAAGGTTGGACCCGATGAATCCCGCACCGCCGGTGACGAGGACGGGACCGGGTTCGTTCGACGCTTCGGGGGACCGATTGGGCATGGGAACGGCCAAGGGTAGGTGCGGCCGCCGATGGCTGCGATCCGCTTCGCCGGCAGGGGTGTCGCACCATCTGACTGAGGATCGCCCGTGCCGGGGCTGGTTTTCGTTGGCGGCGGTGGACGTGGGCGTCGGGTAGATGCGATAGTCTTCGCCTGTGACCGCCGCCCCTCCCGAACAGACCGTCGCTCCCGAACAGACCGCCCCGCCGCGTCAGCGTCCGCAACTGCGGTTCGAGCCGACCCGGCTGCCCGACGTCATCCGCGTCGTCCCGCCGCGCTTCGGCGACGACCGCGGGTACTTCAGTGAAACCTACCATCGCGGCAAGTTTCTGGCCGGCGGCATCGGGGTCGAGTTCGTGCAGGACAACCAGAGCCTGAGCCGCCCCGCCGGCACGCTGCGTGGCCTGCACTACCAGCTTGCGCCGCGGGCGCAGGACAAGCTCATTCGCTGCCTCGCTGGCCGGATCCTCGATGTCGCCGTCGACATCCGCCGCTCATCGCCCACGTTTGGCGAGCACGTGGCGGTGGAGCTCACGGCCGACGGTGGCGAGCAACTCTTCGTTCCCAAAGGCTTCGCCCATGGCTTCGCGACGCTCGAGGCCGACTGCGTCGTCGCCTACAAGTGCAGCGACGTCTACTCGCCCGATCACGAGCGCGGTCTGGCGTGGGATGATCCGGACCTCGCGATCGACTGGCGAACGCTCCGGCCGACGCTCAGCGGCAAGGACGAGATCAACCCGCGCTTGGCCGACCAGCCGGATTTGTTCGCGTAGCCGCCGCGCCGCGCGCCGATACAGTCGAACATGAAAGGCGTGATCCTTGGCGGCGGCACCGGCAGTCGATTGTTCCCATTGACGAAGGTGACAAACAAACACCTGCTGCCCGTCTACGACAAGCCGATGATCTACTACCCCCTCGAGTGCATGGCCAAGGCCGGCATAGAGGAGGTGATGCTCGTCTGCGGCGGCAACAACGCCGGCGACTTCATCCGCTTGCTCGGCAACGGCCACGAGTTCGGGCTCAAGCACCTGACCTACACCTACCAGCCTGACGCCACCGGCATCGCGGCCGCCCTCGGGTTGTGCGAGCACTTCGCCGACGGCGAGCCGATTATGCTCATCCTCGGCGACAACGTGCTCGAGTACAGCATCAAAAGCGCGGCCGACAACTACCGCAAACAACTTAAGGCCACCGGCGGGCGCGGAGCGAAAATCCTGCTGGCCGACGTTGACAATCCCAAGGCGTACGGCGTCGCGGAGATGGACGGGGGCGGCAAGGTCGTGGGCATCGAGGAGAAGCCCGAGAGTCCCAAGAGCAACAAGGCCGTTATCGGCATCTACTTTTACGACGGCCACGTCTTCGACATCGTCAAGACGCTCAAGCCCAGCGGGCGCGGCGAACTGGAGATCACCGACGTCAACAACGCCTACATCCAGGAAGGCCAGATGACTGCCGACAGCGTCGACGGCTGGTGGGGCGACTGCGGCGAGAACCTCGCGTTCTACCACGAGGCGGGCAAGAAGATCGCCGAGATCGGCGCGAACAAGGACCGCTGAGGTGATCCGCGACATCCACCACGCCCAGGTCACGGTGCCGCCCGACCGGCTCAACGAGGCGGTAACGTTCTACGGCAACGTGCTCGGGCTACGGCGGATCGACCGCCCCGGCGGCGGCGCGTGGGACGACAGCCGCGGCGCGTGGTTCGCCGTGGGCAGCCGGCAACTGCACATCGGGATCGAGGACGCCGACCGCACCAGGCCGACGCGGGCGCACATCGCGTATCACGTCGACGACCTGCCCGCCCTGCTCGTCCGGCTGCGCGACGCCGGGTTCAACTGCCAAAGCGATGACGACCCGAGCGTCCCGAAGATCCCCGGCTGGCGACGCTTCCAGACGCGCGACCCGTTCGGGAACCAGGTCGAGTTCGTGAGCGAGGACACCACCGACGCCGCAGCGGAAGCTGCGGGTTCGGGGAATGAACCCGAAGCTGCGGGTTTGGGGCATGAACCCGAAGCTTCCGCTTCGGCGTCGGCGTCCGAGCAACCTTGAAATCTGTGCGTGCTTACCCGACGCTGGTAGCACGATGAAGTGGATCAAGCGGGTGTTCGGGGAACTCGACCGCGTGCTGCGCGGCGAGGGCACGCAGGCCGAGCAGGTGCGGGGCGGCACGATCGGCGTCAGTGAGAGCGCGATGCTCGTCGCCGTGGTGGCGCTGGGCATGTTCTACGGCGCGTGCATGGGCTGCTACAACGTGCTGACGGGCCAGGAGGGGGCGTGGCTGCAAATCATCAGCAGCGCCCTGAAGGTGCCGGCGTTGTTCCTGCTGACGCTGGGCGTGACGTTCCCGTCGCTGTACGTCTTCAACGCCCTTGTCGGCAGCCGGCTGAGCTTCGCGAACATGCTGCGGCTCATCATGGCCGCCATCGGCGTGATGGCGGCGGTGCTGGCGGGCTTCGGGACGATCATCGCCTTCTTCAACTTCACGACGACGAGCTACCCGTTCATCCTGCTGTTGAACGTGATCGTCTTCACCGTCGCCGGCGTGCTCGGCCTGAAGTTCCTGCTGCAAACCTTGCGGCGGATGGTCGAGCCCGTGTCCGCTCCGCCCCACGCCGAGGCGGTAGCCTCGGGTTCTGGGGTCGTCAGCAATACGCCGAAGCTTGAGCCTCAACCGAGACCCGAACCCGAAGCTACCGCTTCGGCGTCTGCCCCCGCGCTGCCGCCGGCGTTGCGGCCGGGGGCCTTGCAGCGCGTGCAGAAGGGGCCGACGGATGCGAGCGTGAAGGCGATCTTCCGCATCTGGGTCGTGATCTTCGCGCTGGTCGGGGCGCAGATGAGCTGGGTGCTGCGGCCATTCGTCGGCAGCTACGAGAGCGGCGAGTTCGCTTGGTTCCGGCCGCGCGGGGGCAACTTTTTCCAGCGCGTCTGGGAGATCCTGGTCACGCTCCTCGGCGGCGGCGGAGGGTCCTGACATGGCCGCCCTCGCCGGGAGATTCTGGCCGCGGGTGGGGCGCGTGGGGACGGTGGTGGAATCGACGACCGACCGCCTCGTCCGCTCGCCCGTCCCCGCGATCGGCCCGCGCGGGGCACTGCTCGCGGCCATCATGTGCGGCCTGCTCTACGGGTTCGTCATGGGCACCTTCAGCGGCCTGTGGGACGGCCGCACGCTGCAACTGCTTTACTCGGCCGTGAAGGTGCCGCTGCTGCTGATGGTCACGTTCGCCATCGCCCTGCCGAGCTTTCTCGTGCTCAACACCCTCGCCGGGCTGCGCGACGATCTGCGGCAGGTCGTGCGGGCGCTGCTGGCCGCCCAAGCGGGCTTGACGCTCGTGCTCGCGAGCCTTGCGCCGCTGACGCTGTTCTGGTACGCGAGCGTCGAGCAGTACCAGGCGGCGATTCTCGTCAACGCCGCCTGCTTCGGCATCGCGAGCCTGGCCGGCCAGATGTTGCTTCGGCGCTTCTACCGACCGCTGGAGCAAGCGCAACCCGCCCATCGCCTGATGCGCCGCCTCTGGCTGGGAATCTACGCCTTCGTCGGCATCCAGATGGGCTGGGTGCTGCGCCCGTTCATCGGCCAACCCGGCAGCCCCGAGCAGTTCTTTCGCAGCGGCGCCTGGGGCAACGCCTACGTCGAGCTAGCGGGCATCGCCCGCGGGGCCCTCGGGCTCTGACGCCGCCCCGCCATTCGCTTCGGCTGTCGAGCGGTCGGCGTCATCGTCATCGTCGGCGGCCGCTTCGGGCGGCGTGATCGGTCGGGCGGCGGCCAAGTCGCGGTCGACCCATGCTGCCTGCTCGGGGGTGAGGCGCAGGTGCCGCACGATTGCCGTTTTGTTCTCCGCGACCGAGCCGTCCTTGCTCGGCGCGAACGCCACGTGCCAGACCGTCATGCACTGTGTTTCGCCGCAGTTCGGACAGGCATCGCGTTCAACCCGCAGCCGCGCCGGGGCCAGGAAGTCGGCCGGGCCGAGATCGGCGAGCGCGTCGAGATCGCCATCGAGCAGTTCCTGCCGCAAAGCCTCGCGGTCCTCCGTCTCCTCCAGCGCCGCGACACTGGAACGCTGCGTCGTCCAAGACCCGCACGCCTCGCAGTAGGGATGTTCCCCGGTCACCTTGATCGCCATCACCAGCGGGACGCCAAGAAGCACGCCAGCCTCAATCAACCAGATGACCGCCAGTGCCGTCCCCTTCACAGGCTCGGATTCCTCTCGGACCCAAAAGCCCTCTTCGAGCATGAACTGTGCGAATTCGACCATGCCGGCGGGATTGACGAGCAGGTTGCCCGTGACGGTAAGAGCGGAGAGATCGCCGCCGGTCATGTCGGAGATGGCCAGGCCGATCCAGCTTGCCCAGGAGACGTAGTAGGCCGCGGTCACCGTTGTCATCGCCACGACGATCGCGAGCGTGGCGCGGCGGACATGGGCGACGCGAACCAGCCACAATGTCATCGCGCCGATGCCGAGGCCGGCGAGCAGCGTGATCAGGAACCGCAGCTTCAGGAAAGGCACGTAGAAGACCAGAGCCGAGTAGATCACGCCGGCAATCGCGCCGAGCAGCACGCTGAGGGCGAGGCCGAGGGCGAGGCGCTTCAAGTTGACGCCGCGGCTGGGCCGGTACTCGCGGAGCTCCCGCGTGGAGGTCGGGGCGGGCGAGACGTCGGGGGCTGTTTGCGACTCCACCATTGCCGCAGTATGTAACGCGCAACGCGTTCGTCCAAGCGGGACACCCCTTCGGTTGCTCAACGCCCATGCTGCGCAAGCGGCCGACCGGTGGATCGGGAGGCGCCGCACGCCGATACTAACGGCATGGCCCTTCTCGTGACCGGCGCTGCCGGGTTTATCGGCAGCAACTTTGTCCGCATGCTTGCCGATCGCGGGCACGACCCGGTGATCGCGCTCGACTCGCTCACTTACGCCGGAAATCTCGAGAATATCGCCGACCTGATCGACGCGAAGAAGCTGACGTTCGAGAAGGCCGACATCTGCGACAGCGACGCGATGGCGGCAATCTGGAAGAAGCACGGCATTACCCGCGTCGCCCACTTCGCGGCCGAAAGTCACGTCGACCGCTCCATCCTCGGCAGCGGGCCGTTCGTGATGAGCAATGTCGTCGGCACGCAGGTGCTGCTCGACTTGGCGAAGGCGAACGAGGTCGAGCGGTTCGTGATGGTCAGCACCGACGAGGTCTACGGCACGCTGCCCGAGGACAAGCCGGAGGTGAAGTTCACCGAGGAGACGCCGCTGCAGCCCAACAGCCCCTACTCCGCAAGCAAGGCCGCCGCCGACTGCTTCGTGCGGAGCTACTTCGAGACCTTTGGCATGCCCGTGATGACCACGCGCTGCAGCAACAATTATGGCCCGTACCAGTTCCCCGAGAAGCTCATCCCGCTGTTCGTCACCAACCTGATGCAGGGCGAGCAGGTGCCGCTCTACGGCGACGGCATGAACGTCCGCGACTGGCTGCACGTGAGCGATCACTGCGACGCCGTGCTGACCGTTCTGGAAAAGGGCACGCCCGGCGAGGTCTACAACGTCGGCGGCAACAACGAGCAGACGAACCGGGCGATCACGGAAAAGCTCATCGAACTCTGCGGCCGAAGCTGGGACGAGGCGGTGAAGTACGTCAAAGATCGCCTCGGCCACGACCGGCGGTACGCGATCGACGCGAGCAAGATCCAGCGCGAGCTCGGCTGGGAACCCAAGCGTCGCTGGGACGAGGCGATCGCCGAGACGGTCGAGTGGTACAAGACGAACACGGACTGGTGGCAGTCGATCAAGAGCGGCAGCTACCGCGACTACTACGAGCGGCAGTACGCGGGGCGGTGAGGGTTGCAAGCCGGGTCGGCGGCCCGTATCATGTTCGCGTGATGTCCGGGGTGCGGCGTGAGGGGGAGAGGCTACCCTTTGCCGGAGGCCTCATGAAGACGTTGTTGTTGCCGGTGCTGCTGTGCATCGGAGTTGTTGCCCGCGCCGCATCGCAGCCGCCGCCGACGGTGGAGCAGCGGCTCGACCGCCTTGAGCAGTCGCTCATCGCGGCGGGCATCGCACTGCAGCCAATCGAGCCGACCACCCGGCCCGTCGAGCCGACTACGCAACCGCGGGCGGGCGTGCCCGAGGCTTGGACCGACGCAAACCCGATTGCTCGGTGGAACGTCGTGCCGTGGCAGCGGGTCGATGAACCCTTCGCCGTCGGCGTCGTCGCCTTTGCTTTGGGCGATGGCGTGCGGGTCGAGTTTGCGGTTGACGGCGAGCCGCTCGCGACGATCGACACGCCCACGCTCAACCCGCGTACGAACACCGTCGAATACTGGACCACCCTCGACCCCGTCGACTTTGGCGTCGGTGGCATTGAGTTGACCGCGACCGTCACCGCCGCCGTCGCGCGGCCGCTGGAGCTCACCGGGCCGCTGACGCCGGGCACCGTCCACAACGGTGTTCACGCGCTGCCCCTGAGGCTTGGCGACCGCGCAAGCCTCACGACGCGAGTCTTGCGCGCCGGCCCCGGCCGCGAGCACGCGACCCTCACCGACGCCCTCGACAGCCTGCCACCCGGCACCCGCGCCGGCGACGTGGTCCTCGAGCTCGACGCCGGCACCTACGCCCACGCCGGCGACTCCCACCGCAACGGCTACCTCGCCGACGAGGGTGGTGGTGGCTGGCTGACCATCCAGGCCGCCCCCGGCGTCGACCGCGCCGATGTCATCATCGAGCCGTCGGCGTCGATGAAGCTCCCGCGCGTCCGCTGGCAGGGCGTCACGTTCACCGGCGCCAACCCCGTGCGCGGCGGTGAGGACGCCTGGGTCTGGCTCGACGGCTGCCACTACGCCGGGCCCGGCCTGGGCGTCAGCGCCGGCCTCAGCCGGGCGGCCAACCTCGCGGGGCTCTACGTCACGGACAGCAGCGCCGCCGACACCCGCGCCGGCTTCACCGGAGCGGCCCTCATCCGCGGGGTGGTGGTGGGGCCCACCAGCGGCGACCCGGTCGGCTCGTGCGGCTTCGTGGTCAACGCCGTCGTCGGCCCCTTCAGCCGTGAGGGCGTGCCGCTGGATCGCCACGGCAAGAGCGCCTTCCACGGCGACGTCTGGCAGCACTACGCCTTCCGCGGCAGCCGCTCGGCCACTGACAACCTGATCCTCTACGGCGTCTCCGCGACCGGCTGGGACAGCCAGGGCATCTTCCTGCAGCACCCGGGGAACAAGCACGCCGGCAAGAACACCGTCGCCCGCTTCGGCGGGCTGGCGCTGGTCGACATCGACATCCAGAGCGTGCCCGGCAACGCCGCCGACAGCCAGCTCGACGCGGGGCTGGGGGCCATCTACATCCGCAACTGGCGGCAGGGCAGGATGGACCTGCGCATCAACTACCGGCCCGAGTCGGCGGACGTGGCGGGCCTGACGGTGGGCCGCTTCGTGGGCGAGCCGCTGGGCACCGCCGCCACCGCCCGCGTGACCGGCGCCCGCGCCACCGCCGCCAACCAGCACGAGGCCACCCCCGTCGACCGCCTCGTCACCCCCACCACCCCCACTCCCACCACCCCCACTCCCACCACGCCCACCGTCCCCACCACGTCGGAGGTGCCATGAGTCGCCTTGCCGCCCTCCTCGCCGTCCTGCTGCTCGCCACCACCCCCGCCACCGCGGGCGATGCACCCTCAACCCGCCCGTCCGAGCCGCCGCCGCTCTACAGCAACTATCCCGAGCTCCTGCCCAGCCTCGGCGAGCGGCGGCCGGTGCGGGCAGCCGTCTGGTCCCCGCACCTGGTTGCCAGCGGCCACACCACGCTTGCCGCCGATGCCGAGCTGCTCGTGCTCGACCACGAGGAGTTCGAGCCCCACGAGGCAGCCGACTACGCCAAGATCATCCACTCGGTCCGCCAGACGTCGCCGGTGCCCGTGGGCATCTACGGCTACGGCAGCCGGCTCTACCGCCTGCACGCCAACCGGGCGTTGGAGGTGCGTCTGGGCAAGGGGCCGCAGAGCCTGGACGCCAAGCTCGCCGCCGACCTGCCGCGGCTCGAGGCCCAGCGTCCGGCGACGGCGGCGGCCGAGGTGCTGTGCCCCACGCTCTACGTCTGGTACGACCGCCCGCCCGAGGACGTCTACGCCGCCGCCCGCGGGCAGATCGCCGACGCGCTGGCCGAGGCGCGGTCCGCCGAGGCGTGGGCGATCGCGAACATCCGCTACTACCGCCAAGCCCCGCGGGGCCCGCGCCGGGTGGTGGCGTTCGTGAGTCCGGCCTTCCGCGGCGACCCGGCGGGCGAGCATGGCCTGCTGAGCGACGAGCAGATCGACGCGGTGCTGCGGGCGTGCCTGGACGAGGGCGGTGGTGGGGTGTCTCCGCTGGTGTGGTTCGGCCCGCCGAAGACCGAAGGGCACCGCCGGGTACTCGCCGCCGCCCGGCGAATGACGCTGCGGTGGTACGAACTGTGCGAGGAGCGCGAACGGGAGGCCGCCGAGTAACCGGGTGTCGCAAACGCGCGAACGCCCTCGCGGGTTGCGAGGGCGCTCGCGTCGCCGGGTCGGCGAGTTCAGTGCCCACAGCAGGACTCGAACCTGCACGTCCGAAGACACTGCCACCTGAAGACAGCGCGTCTGCCAATTCCGCCATGTGGGCGACGGGCGGAGAGTGTAGGCCGGCCGTCGAATTGAGCAACCGGCGGCATTGGGAATTGGTTGCATTGGGGATTCGGGATTCGGCGGTCGGCTTCGAGGCAGTCTGCCCCAATCCCCAATCCCCAATCCCCAAATCACGAATCCCAACTCCTCAACTACACTGCCTTATGAAGTTCACGCGGCACGGGTTCTGGGAGATGCTCATCGGCACCGTCGCCCTGCTTCTGCTGGCGGCGGGCGCGGGGTGGATCGGGCTCTGGTGGCTGGCGCTGATCGTCTGCCTGCCGGTGCTGATCTGGCTCTTCGCCTTCTTCCGCGACCCCGAGCGGCCGATCCCCGCCCATGCCGAGGGCCGCGTCAGCTACGTCTCGCCCGCCGACGGCAAGGTGAGCGACGTGGTCGAGTTCGACGAGGACCCGGTCATCCACGAGGCGAGCGTGCGGATCGGCATCTTCCTGAGCGTCTTCAACGTCCACGTCAACCGCTCGCCGTGCGACGGGCGCGTGCGCGAGGTGCGGTACAAGAAGGGTAAGTTCGTCAACGCCATGAGCCACGGCACCGCCAGCGAGCACAACGAGAGCAACACCGTGGTCCTTGAAGATGCCCACGGCGACCCGGTGGCCGTCGTGAAGCAGATCGTCGGCCTGATCGCCCGGCGGATCATCTGCACCAAGGCCGAGGGCGACGCGGTGGTGCGCGGCGAGCGGATCGGCATGATCAAGTTCGGCAGCCGCACGGAGCTGACGATCCCCAAGCGGTTGCGGCCCAGGATTCTCGTCGAGCCCGGCCAGGTCGTGCGCGGCGGGGCGGACGTGCTGGCGGAGGTCGAGCGGCACGATGTCGGCGGCGGCGACGCCAACGCGGCCGCGGCGCTGGACGATCCCGAGCTCGAGCCCGCCCTGCGCCCGACGCCGGCGTGACCAGATCACCGCTTGCATTCCCGGCTCGGCGCGACAACCGTGCCGCCATGTCCGACCGCGCGTTGCCGCCGAACTCGACCGTCCTCGTCACCGGCGCCGCCGGATTCATCGGCAGTCACGCGGCCGAGCGCCTGCTCGACGAGGGGCACCGCGTGGTCGCGATCGACAACTTCTGCGACTTCTACGACCGCGCGTGGAAGGAACTCAACCTCCAGAGCGTCGCCGAGCGCGGCGGCGATCGGATCGAGGTCGAGGAGGTCGACATCGTTGACGGCGACCGGATCGCGTCGATCGTGCAGCGCGTCCGCCCCGCCGCCATCCTGCACTTGGCCGCGATGGCCGGCGTGCGGCCGAGCATCGAGCGGCCCGGCTACTACGCGCGGGTGAACGTCGAGGGGACGACCCATCTTCTCGAGGCCGCCCGGCGGTTCGGGGTTGGGCGGTTTGCCTTTGCGAGCAGTTCGAGCGTCTACGGCAACCTTGATCACGTGCCGTTCAAGGAGAGCGACGACGTGAACGAGCCGATCAGCCCCTACGCCGCGACCAAGCGGGCGGGCGAGTTGATCTGCCACACCTTCCATCACCTCTACGGCCTGCCGATCGTCTGCCTGCGGTTTTTCACCGTCTTTGGCCCCCGTCAGCGGCCGGACCTGGCCATTCACAAGTTCACACGCCTGATCGACCGCGAGCAGCCCGTGCCGTTCTTCGGCGACGGCTCGACCAGCCGCGACTACACGTTCGTGGCCGACATCGTCGACGGCATCCGGGCGGCGGTCGACCGGATTCCCGCCTACGGCTTTCGCATTTACAACCTCGGCGGCAGCAGCCCGGTGTCGCTGGCGGACCTCGTGGCGGGGATCGAGCGGGCGATGGGTAAGCCGGCTCATCTCGACCGTCAGGGCAAGCAGCCCGGCGACGTCGAGCGGACCTTCGCCGACGTGAGCCTAGCGAAGACGGAGCTGGATTACGCGCCGAAAGTTTCGTTGGAGGAGGGGTTGCGTCGGTTCGTGGCGTGGTATCGTGAGCACGGCCACCGCTATCGCCTGCCGGCGGCCGCCGATCCTGCCCCGTAGCCCTGACCCATGCCCGTCGCCGCGCCGCCCGTGCCCGCCAAGTCCGCCGCGTGCGACTGCATCTGCCTCGTCGGCATGCCCGGCTCGGGCAAGACGACCATCGGCCAACTGCTCGCCTTTCGGCTGGGCCGGCAGTTTTTGGACGTGGACGAGGCGATCGAACGCGAGGCCGGGGCGAGGCTGTGGGAGATCAACGACCGCGAGGGGTTCGACGGCCTGCGCCGGCGCGAGCGGGCGGCCAACATCGGGCTACGCTGCCGCGACCACGTCATTTCCCCCGGCGGCAGCGTGATCTACAGCCAGACGGCCATGCGCCACCTGAAGCGCCTGGGCCGCGTGGTCTACCTGCACGTCGCTCCCGAACTGCTCGAATCCCGCGCCGGCGACCTGCGCGAGCGCGGCGTGATGATCGCGCCGGGCATGACCTACGCCGAACTCTTCAACGAGCGCGACCCTCTCTACCGCCGCTGGGCCGACGACGTGATCGACTGCGGCGAGGACGACGCCCCCGCCGTCGCCGAACGTATTGCCGACATGTTGTGACGGTGGCACGGGTCGCACGCCGTCGGCGGCGGGAGACCCGTGGCTTGGCCCGCGCCAGGACCGACACGGGCCTCCCGCATCCGAACGCGTGCGACCCGTGCCACCAACGCGATGGTGGGCCGTGCCCACCCTACTCTCGCACGCGCCAGATCGTGCCGCCGAGGCCGGGGCCTTGGTCGTTCGCGTAGGCGTCGCCGCTGGTGACGTAGACCGTGCCGTCGCCGGCGACGAGCACGTTCTCGCTCTTGGACCGCGGGTTGCCCGTGTGGGCGGCCAAGTCGAACCACGCGCCGCGGCCGTTGGTGAAGTCGCGGATGTTGGCCGGGTTGGGCGTGAAGCGGTAGATGCGGGCCGGCATCGCGCTGACGACGTACACATCACCGTCGGGGCCGATGGACAAGTCGGTGATGTTGGCGCTCGCGCCGGTGGCCGGGTTCCACGGCTGGAACTCGGCGAGCAGTTCGGCGGCGTCGACGTCGAGATGAACAAGCGACCGCCCGTCCTCGCCGTGCTCGTGAAGGATCGGCACACGGATGACCTCGCCGCTCGTGCGGAAGGCAACGTAGAGCCAATCGTCGCGGATGCCGAGGGCGCTGTGGCCGCGAACGGTCCGCGCCACGCCGCCGCGATTGGCGAGGCGGACCGTCTCGCCCAGCACAACGCGCGGCGGTTGATTGCCCGCAAGGTCGTAGGCGACAAGGCAGTTGTTGTCCTTCGCGGCGACGATGAGCGTGTCGTCGATCGCGACAAGGTTGTCCGGTCCCTTCACCCAGCCGCGGCTGTCGGCGCCGGGAAAGTCAGCGTCGAACTGCGGGTCGTGGCGGTCGACCTCGAACCAGCGGCGATCGTCCACGTCGTAGCCGAGGACGGCATCCGTATAATTTTTCGAAAAGTAGCCCGTTTCCGCCGCCTTCGCGTCGCCGTCGGCGGGCAAGTCGACGCCGCTGAAGGCGCAGAGGTAAAACGAGCGCGTGGGCTCGTGCCAGCGCAGCGTGCAGTAGGGGCGATCGGTTTGGCGGTCGTCGCGCGGCCGATTGAGCGTTCGGTCGAGCAGCTTGAACGGCGGCGAAGTCGGTTCGGCGAAGACGGTGGTTTCGCCCGTCGCCGGGTCGACACGCCAGATCGTCCCGGCGCGGTCGTCGATCCGCCCGTCCGCCCCGCCGCTGCCGCGCACGCGGCCGCGCGAGAGGACGTAAAGCTCGTCGGCGCCGTCGCGATCGAGGTCGACCAGCGCGAGCCCGCGCGGGAACGGGATCTTGGAGGTCACACGATCGACCGTCGGCTGCGCGATCACAACTTGCGCGAGGCAAAGCATTAGGATCGCGATGACGATGCCGCGGGTTCGGCTGCTCGGACACGCGGCGCGCACGGAACCCGCGGCTGCCACCGCGGCGCGGGGTGAAGAAGAAAGCAGAGCGAACATCTCACCCTTGCAACGCCGCGGCGAGGCGTTGTTTCACCTGATCGCTGCCGATCTCGCGCTTTCCAAACCCCGGCAACGCGCCGGCGGCCTCGGCGTCGCGCTGGGTTTCGGGGTAGTTGCTGACCATCATCACCTTCTGCTCGGGGTGCTGCATCTTGACCTTGCGCAGCAACGCCGTGCCGTCAGAATCGGCGAAGCCCACCTCCAGCACGCGGTTGAACAGGAGCAGATCGCTGCCCGTCTCCAGGACGGCCGCGAGCTCGGCGTCGGTGTCGGCCATCGTGACCGTCGCGCGGGGCGCCGCCCCGCTGACGGCCATGCGCAGGAAGGAACTGTCCGGCCCGCAGTGGCCGACGAGGGTGACAGTCTTGGCATCGCGGGCATCGACTTCGGATCGCTCATGTCCAACGATATGCCTTGCCGCGCATCTGACGATCATGCCCCGCCGACTTGCCACGACCCTTTGCCTCGCCGCCGGCTGCCTCGCGACCGCCGGCTGCCTGTTCAACGCCGACGGCGAGCGCATCGTTCGCGGCAACGAGGAGCGGACGAGCGTGGCGTTCGAGTCGGAGCAGGGGCTGGTCGACTTTCAAAGCACCGTCCGTGCCCGCAACACCTACAGCGCCCGCCGCCAGGGGGAGAACGCGGTGGCGATCCCGTTCATTTTGTCGATCGACCAGACGCTCGTGCTCAGCAGCGACGCCTTTTACAACGACGAGGTGTGCGCCGCCGACATCAATGGCGACGGCACGCTCAGCGACGCCGAGGTGCGGGCGTACTGCGCGAACTGAAAGCGATTTTGACCGGCAAGAACGATTCGACAGCCGCGACGCAACGCGACGCGGTCTGACGCCGTTGCAGCTACGACCGAACGCGCCGCGTTGCGTCGCGGCTACTGAACACTGCGTGGGAAATGCGCGTCCTCCCACAACCTCTCGTTAGCCGCCCCGCCTCGCGGGGCGCGTGGAGCGGTCCTGAGCGCCCCGCGAGGCGGGGCGGCTAACGAGCATGCGCATGATCCATCATGTGCTCAGGACCGAAACATCGTGGTTGCGAGCATGAGTCTACTTGCGTTTGCCCTTCTTGTTGCGGCTCTTTCTTAGGCTGCTTGGTGCCGCTGCTTGATGCAGGCGCTGGTGGGGCCGGTGGAGCCGCGGTCTCCGACGTGACTTCGGGCTGCGGCTGCTCGGGCTTGGCCGGCTGCGTGGCGTCGCCGTAGGCGGTGGCGTTGTCGTCGACCTCGGCGTGGACGGCCTGCTGCCGCTCGCCGTAGGCGTTGCGGGCCGCGGGCGCCTGCTGGCCGTCGACGCGCACGCGGAAGATCAGGTCCGTCACGCGGTCGCGCGTCTCCTCCATCATCTGCCGGAAGTAGCGGTACCCCTCGCGCTTGTACGCCACCCGCGGGTCCGCGCTCGGCGAAGGCCTGCATGCCGATGCCCCCCTTGAGCACGTCCATCGCGTAGAGGTGATCCTTCCACGCCTGGTCGAAAATGTTGATCAGCACGAACTGCTCGAGGTCGGTCAGCTCCTTGCGGACCACGTAGCGGGCCTTGCGGAGCAGAACGTCGCGCACGTCGACCTGGCCGTCGCCGTCGCGGTCCTTTTCCTTCGTGCCCTTGACGCTCTCGCGGATGCGTCCGGGCTCGAGCTCGGCCGGGTTCATCGGCAGGCGGAACCGCTCCGTGAAGGCCCGCGCCAGCGCGGCCGGGTGGTCGCCGCCGCTCTTGAGGATCAGGTCGACGTCGCGTTCGAGCTTGTCGCCGCGCAGGTAGTCCTCCTGTTCGGCGAGCAGGCGGTCGCGGCAGGTCGCGGGGGCTTTGGCCCAGCGTGTCCGCTGCCGGGAGCAGCAGGCCGTACTTGGCCTTGGCCCAGTTTTCAAGGTAGGCGGCGCCCTCGGGCAAGTCGATCGTTTCGCCGCCGTTGGCGACGAGGGTGAGCACGTGGTCGACCGGGTACTCGACCTCCCGCTTGGCGTAGGCGTCGCGGGCGCGCTGCTCGATGACCTGCACGATCTCCGTCGGGCTCTTGGAGATGTTGCGGGTTTCGTCGCTGATGAGCTCGCCGGGCGTTAGGCCGATGGCGAACTTGTCGTTGGCCCACTTGCACAGCTCTTCCAGCGGGAAGAGCGGCGAGAGGTACGGCTGCACGCCGGCCGTATCGATGCGGTCGATGCGGTCGTACGCCTGTTCGATGAGACGTTCCTCCAGATCGTCGGCGTCGGTCTCGCGGATTTCTCCCAGCGACAGGTCCACGCCGTAGCGGGTCATGGCGAAGCTCTTGATGCTCGCCGCGTCCCAGACGGGCCGGGTCGTCGCGGTCCTCGCCCATGAACTCGCCGAGGGTGGAGTGGATCGTGTCGCCGACCTCCCCCTTGGCCTTTTGCTTGTACAGGTCGTTCACGTCGTCGTAGCTCTTGAGGCCCGCCAGGTCCTCGGGGTCGAGCTGGATGTTGAACGTGGTGCGGCCCCACTCGGCGAGGACGGTGGCGCGGTAGTCGGCCGAAACGTACCGGTCGGCGGCGTCCTCGACGCTCTTGCCGATCATGTCCCAGATCACCTCGTCGATCTCGCGCCCTTCCAGCACTTTTTGCCGCATTCCGTAGAATTGCAGGCGCTGCACGTCCATGACCTCGTCGTACTCGAGCAGGTTCTTGCGCTGGAGGAAGTTCCGCTCCTCGACCTTCTTCTGCGCCCCGGCGATCTGCCGGGTGACGAGGCGGCTTTCGATCGGCTCGCCGTACTCGAGGCCGGCCTTGCGGAGAATGTTCGTGGCCCACTCGGGCATGAACATCTTCATCAGCGGGTCTTGCAGGCTGACGTAGAAGCGCGACGACCCCGGATCGCCCTGCCGGCCGGAACGCCCGCGAAGCTGGTCGTCGATGCGCCGGCTGGTGTGCCGCTCGGTGCCGATCACGTGCCAGGCCGCCGACGACCTTCGGGCTGCCGCTGTCGAGGCCGTAGACGCTGCGCCGCGCATCGTCGGGGCCGACCTCAATCGTCTTGCCGGTGGCGCGCTGCTTCAGGACGACGGCGTCGCCGTCACTCGACTCGACGTCGAAGAAGGAGGTTTGCGCGGGCTTGATGTCCGTGCCGCGGCCGGCCATGTTCGTGGCGATGGTCACGTTGCCGACAAGGTCGCCGTGGGCGTTCGCGTGCTGCTCGCCGGCATGCTCGACGATGTGGCTCTCGCGCTCGTGCTGCTTGGCGTTGAGGACCTCGTGCTGAATGCCGTGCTTTTGCGCGAGAATGCGGCTGAGGAACTCGCTTTTTTCCACGCTCGTCGTCCCGACCAACACGGGCCGGCCGGCGTCGCTGTGGGTTTTGATGTCGTCGAGGATTTCGTCCCACTTCTCCTGCTCGGTGCGGTAGACCAGATCGGTGCGATCGCCGCGGATCACGGGGCGGTTGGTCGGAATGCTCACGACGTCGAGGCTGTAGATTTTGTCGAACTCCTCGGCCTCGGTCTGGGCGGTGCCGGTCATGCCGCTGAGGCCCTTGTAGAGCTTGAAGAAGTTTTGCAGCGTGATGGTGGCCAGCGTCTGGGTCTCCTTCTTGATCGGCACGGCCTCCTTCGCCTCGATCGCCTGGTGCAGGCCGTCGCTCCACTGCCGGCCGACCATCTTTCGGCCGGTGTATTCGTCGACGATGATGACGCTCATCTGCTGCGTCTTGGGGTCGGGCTCGACCACGTAATCCTTGTCGCGCTCGTAGACGACGTGGGCGCGCATCGCCTGCTCCATCAGGTGCGGCCAGTCGATGTTGTCGCCGACGTAGAAGCTGCCCACGCCCGCATTCTCCTGGGCGGCGGCGATGCCCTCGTGGGTGAGGTGAACGCTCTTCTTGTCCGGCTCGACCTCGTAGTACTGCACGGTCGTCGCCTGCTTCTCCTCGGCGGCAACGAGCTTCTTCTCCGCGTCGTGCAGGCGTTGCTCGGAGCGCTTCCGGGCCTCCTTCGAACCGGCCTGATCCAGCTCGCCTTGGGCGGCCTTGATGACGCGCTTGGCTTCGTCGATCGTGTCCTGCGCCTGCTGCCAGGGCCGCGCCTGCTCCATCACGTGCCGCGCCACCGCGTCGGCCTCGGCGTACTTCGGGGCGCCCGTGTTCGCCTCGCCACTGATAATCAGCGGCGTGCGCGCCTCGTCGATCAGGATGCTGTCCACCTCGTCGATGATCGCGAAGTCCAACGGGCCCTGCACCTGAAGGTCGACCCGCTCCTTCATGTTGTCGCGCAGGTAGTCGAACCCGAACTCGCTGTTGGTGCCGTACGTCACGTCGCAGGAGTAGGCGTCCTTGCGGCCCTGCCCGCCGGGCATCATCAGGCTTTGCAAGTAGCCCACGCTCATGCCCAGGTTCTCGAACGCCGGCTTTACCCAGGTGGCGTCGCGCTTGACGAGATAGTCGTTGACGGTCACGACGTGCGTGTGCTGCCCCTGCAGCGCCCGCAGGAACGCCGCCAGGGGCGCGACGAAGGTCTTGCCCTCGCCGGTCTTCATCTCGGCGATCTTCCCCTCGCTCAGCACGATGCCGCCGATGAGCTGCACGTCGAAGCAGCGCGCCCGGAACGGCGGGCGGCTCGTCGGGTAGAGCTTGCGCACCGCCTCGTACAGCGGCTGGGGAATCTCGATCTGGCGGAAGTCGATGCCCGAGGCAATCATCTGCCGCTGCACGCCGTCGTAGAGCTCCAAATGCTCGTCGCTCAGGCGGTCGGGGTCGAACGTGCGATCGGGGTTGAAGATCTCGCGGATGCCGATGTGGCGGTCCATGCTCTCGCGCATGATCGCCAACGCCTCGGGCAGCACGTCAACGACCTTCAACTCGCCGGCGACGAGTTGCTTGCGCAGCTCGGCCGTCCGCTGGCGCAGGGCGGCATCGGAAAGCTGTTGGATCTCGGGCTCGCGCTCGTTGATCTCGCCAACGATGCGGCGGTAACGCTTCAGCAGGCGATCGTTGCGGCTGCCGAAGACTTTGGTCAGGGAGTTGCCAAGCAGGTTCATAACGGGACCCCGGAAGGGAAACGGGTGCGCGAACGCGCGGGTGGGATGGACGAAGGCTTCACGCCAGAACTGGCGCGGGCGCTGCGGACGGATGACAACGGCGGGGTCAGGCCGTCGGCGGGGGAAGGCGCAGCTCGTCGAAGCCCAACACGAACCCGGCAGACAACACGCTCGTCGGCAACGGGCGCGGCGGCGCGATGCGAGCCACGACCGGGACCCAAAGCGTCGCCCGCGTCCGAGCGGCCGGCACCGTTTGATGCCGGCGCTCGACTTGGCGGCGAACGATCGTCCGCTCGCCATCCGCTGCGGTGGTGCGGTGGTCGCCAAGTCGCTGCGACTCGGGCAACGCTTGCCGCTCGGCGCAGCAGACCGTCAGCAGCACGGCCGCGAGCAGAAGATGGCCGGTCAAACGGGTCAAGGGGCGGCTCGACTGTTCGTTGCCGATGCGGGCAGGTCAAGGCAATGCCGGTTCGGTTCGGCGGCGGCGAGCGGTTATCGTACCCCCGTGCGCCGCGCGCTGTTCATCGCCCTTTGCCTGCTTTGCCTGCCAACGGGCGCGCTTGCCGCGCAGGCGGAGGGCGACGTCGAGGTGGAGGCCAGGATCGGCTGGGGCCGCACCTTGCGCCAAGGCCGCTTCAATCCGGCGACGGCCCGACTGCTCCACCGGGGCCGCGACGTGCGACCCGTGCGGCTGGAGTGGTACGTCCCGCAACTCGGCCGCCGGGCAGCCCTCATCGAGCAGGACGTGTTGCTCAACCCCGGCACGCACCGCTACGCCGCCGCCCTGCCGATCGGGCCGGCGGTCGAGGCGATCCACCTGACCGTGGTCGACCCGGCGACGAACCAGACGCTCGCGTACTGGCAGTCGGCACAGAAGGATCGGCTCGACCTTGCCAACCGCCTGATCCTGGGCGAAGGGCCGGATTTGCCCGCTCTCGTCGCCGTCGCCGGCCGGGGAGACTTGCCGGCGTTGCCGACGACGGACGCGCTGATCGAGGCCGTCGAGATCGACGCACTGCCGCGCGATGCCGCCGGGTACGACGCGCTGGATGCGCTCGTGCTCGACCGCCCGGCGTTGGCGACGCTCGACCCGCTCGTGCAGGCCGCCATCGCCGACTGGACGCGCGGCGGCGGCCACCTGTGGGTCCGCCTCGATCGCCTCGCGCTGCCGCCGCCGGACGTCTCGCCGCTGGCGGCGTTGCTGCTCGCGACCTTGCCCGGCCCGCCCGAGTCGTTCGAAACCGATGAGGAGGGCACGCCCTACCTTCGCCTCGCCGGGCAGTCGGACCGGCCCGTCGCGACGGTCGTGCCGGCGGGCGCGGGGCAGGTCATCTTTCTTCACGGGCCGGTCGCGGCGCTGGTGCCCGATGCGCTCGCCACGCTGCCGCTTCGCCGCGCCCGAACGGACACGGGAGGCGTAGATTTGGCGTTGCCGGCCGAGGCTCCATCGCGACGGTGGCTGCTGATCGCCCTGCCGATTCTGTGCTTGGTCGGGCCGATCGACTGGCTCGTGCTCCGCCTCGCCGGCCGCCGCGAACGCCGCCTGCCAACGTGGATCAGCCTCGCCGCAACCGCCGCCGCCATTGCCTGCGTCGGCGTCCTAGCCGCGACCTCGGCCACCACCGACGCCGAGCTCGCGCGAACGACCGGGCCTATCGCCGACGTACGGGTCGAGCCGTCCACGTCATCCAGCTAAGGCACCCAGCGACCGCAGGCTACTACTGCCCGCCGAAGATGCCGCCGAGTTCGCCCACGCTTTTGGCGCCGTCCATGGCGTCGGTGGTGCCGGCGACGGTCTCGCGGGTGTCCCGCAGGTCCGGGGACGGGCCGACGGCGACGATGATCGCCAGCGGATCGGTCCCGCCGGTCAGCAGGTATCCTTCGGCCACGGCGACCATTTGCTCGGCCACGCCGGCGTCGACGCTCGGCGGGACGTCGACCCAAACCTCGAGCAGTTCGCCGGGTGCACGGCTGCGGACGATGTAGTCCAGGCGCTCGCGGCCGAGGGCGTTGAGCTGCGGGCCATCGCCGGTTCGGTCGAAGTGGTAATCGCGCAGGGCCGCATCCTCGCGGGCGGCCTCGGCGTACTGGGCCTCGAAGATCTGCCGCGTGCGTGACTGGTCGCGGTCGTAGTCGAAAAAGTTCTGGTCGTACCCGTAGCTGCACCCGCCGACGGCGAGGGCGGCGGGAACGAGCAGCGTGGTGCGGAGCGTGGCGGTGGTCATCGACATGGCGGGCCTGGGTGCGAGCGACGGCCGCCCGCAAGTGCGGCGGCCTTCACCCGTTGTGTCGGCCTTCGCCACGCCGCACTTTTGCTCAAGATTTATCGGCCCGTTTGCTCGCGTCGGCGCGGGCGATCTACTCGTCTTCCATAATCGTTTCGCGCACGACTTCTTCGATCGTCGTCTCGCCGTCGAAGATGGCTTCCAGGCCGCTCTCGCGCAGGGTCTTCATGCCGCGCTTGCGGCTTTCGAGGCGAAGCTGCTGGGTGCTGGCGTGCTTGACGATCAGGTCGCGCATGTCGTCGTCGAGGAGCATCATCTCGAAGATGCCCATGCGGCCCTTGTAGCCGGTGTTGTTGCAGGTGTCGCACCCCTTGCCGTAGTAGAAGATCTGGTCCTTCACGTCCTCCTCCTTCAACTCGAGCTCCATGAGCTGGTCGAGGGTGGGCTTGTACTCCGTCTTGCACTTCTTGCAGATCTTGCGGACCAGGCGCTGGGCGACGATGCCTTCGAGCGTGGCGGTCACGAGGAAGGGCTCCAGGCCCAGGTCGAGCAGGCGGGCGATGGCGCTGGGGGCGTCGTTCGTGTGCAGCGTGCTGAAGACCAGGTGGCCCGTGAGCGACGCCTGCACGCTGATCTCGGCCGTCTCCTTGTCGCGAATCTCGCCGACGAGGATGATGTCGGGGTCCTGCCGCAGCATGGCGCGCAGGATGCGGCCGAAGGTGAGCTCGATGTCGGCCTTGATCTGGCACTGGATGATGCCATCGATGTCGTACTCGACGGGGTCCTCGGCGGTGATGAGCTTTTCGGTCGGCTCGTTGAGCTCGCGCAGGGCCGAGTAGAGGGTGGTCGTCTTGCCGCTGCCGGTCGGGCCGGTGACGATCACGATGCCGTTGGGCCGGTTGATGAGGGTGCGGACGATGCGCAGTTCCTCGCCGCGCAGGCCGATCTTGTCGAGGTCGAGGCTGACGTTGCTGCGGTCGAGCACGCGCATGACAACGCTCTCACCGAACATGGTCGGCAGGACGCTGACGCGCAGGTCGACGGGCTGGTTGTTGACGGTCAGCTCGATGCGGCCATCCTGCGGGATGCGGCGTTCGGCGATGTCGAGGTTGGCCATAACCTTCACGCGCGACGCGATGGCCGGCGCGATATGAGCCGGCGGCGGCATCATCTCGTAGAGCACGCCGTCGATGCGGTAGCGCATCTTGAACTCGTCCTCGAACGGCTCGAAGTGGATGTCGCTGGCCTTGTCCTTGATGGCCTGAAGCAGCACGAGGTTGATGAGCTTGCGCACCGGGTTGCTGTCGGCGGCGCCCTTGAGGTCGTCGAGGTCGATCGAGTCGGCCCCCTTCTTGCCGCTCAGGCCCTTCAGGCTGTCGTCGGCCTCGAAGTCGCCCATCAGGCTGCTGAAGCTCTCGGCGTCGGCCTGGTAGTGCTTCTTGATCAGCTCCTCGATGCGGTCCTTGTCGCCGATCTTGGCCGTCACCTGGTAGCCCATCAGGCTGCGCAGGTCGTCGAGGGCTTGGAAGTTGTCGTGGCTGACCATCGCGACCGTCAGCCGCTTGCGCTTGGAGTCGAAAGTCAGCGGCAGCACCTTGTGCGTTTGCGCCGTTTGCGCCGGGACGGCCTTGATCGCGTCGTCGTCGATTTCGATGTCGCTCAGGTCGATCAGCTCGTACCCCTGCTGGGCGGCGAGCGCGATGTTCAGATCGGCCTCGGAGATGTGGCCCAAATCGACCATCGTCTGCCCTAGCGCGCCGCCGTTCTGCTTCTGGAAGTTCAGCGCGTCGACGACCTGCTCGCGCGTGACGCGGCCCATTTTGTTGAGCACGCGCCCCAGCGGGCGGTTCTTGAGCTGCTCAACGGGCGGGATCGGCTTACTGGCGGTGGGAGCACTCATGGCGATTCGGGTGAAGCGGCGGGCGGGTGGCGGTCAGACAACAACGGTGCGGGGACGGGCGGGGGTGAACCCTTCTTCGACGGGGGTCAGCCCTTCTTCAAGCGGTCGCGGCGCGCCTGGATTTCGGCCGCCTTGCTGGCCGGATCCTGCGGGCCGCGCGGCGTGCCGTTGGGGGGGCCGTCCTCGTCGTCGTCGATCTCCTCGGCCTCGGCGAGCAGCGCATCATCGGCGCCGGCGACCTCCATGCCGAGGTTGCGGAGCTTTTCCATCATGTAGCCGGGGTTCTTGCTCTTGTCGATCGCGTCCTCGGGGCTGATCTTGCCTTCGAGCAGGTTCTTCCAGAGGTTGTCGTCCAACAACTGCATGCCGTACTTGGCCCCGGTCTGGATCTCCGAGTCGATGCGAAAGCTCTTGTTCTCGCGGATCAGGTTCTGGATAGCCGGCGTGACGTACATGAACTCGTACGCCGCCAGCATGCCCCCTTCGACGTCGACGCGCGGCATCAGCGCCTGGCTCAGCACAGCGATCAGGTTGTTGGCAAGCTGCACGCGGACCTGCTCCTGCTGGTCGGTGGGGAAGGCGTCGATGATGCGGTTGATCGTCGACGCGGCGCCCGAGGTGTGGAGCGTGGCGAAGACGAGGTGGCCCGTTTCGGCGGCGGTGATGGCGGCGCCGATGGTCGGAAGGTCGCGCATCTCGCCGACGAGCATCACGTCCGGGTCCTGCCGCAGCGCACGCCGCAGGGCTTCGGAGAAGCTGGGCGTATCGACGCCGATCTCGCGTTGAACGACGATCGACTTCTTGTGCTGGTGGTAGTATTCGATCGGGTCTTCCATCGTGATGATGTGCCGATCGAACTGCTCGTTGATGTAGTTGATCATGCACGCCAGCGTCGTCGTCTTGCCCGAGCCGGTCGGCCCGGTGACAAGGAAGATGCCGCGTGGGCGCCGGCAGATCTGGCGGGCCATGTCCGGCAGGCCGATCTGGTCGAACGTCAGAATCGTGTTCGGGATTCGGCGAAGGACCAGGCTCGTGTAGCCGCGCTGCTTGAAGATGGCGACGCGGAAGCGGGCCTCGGTGCCGAAGGCGAAGCCGAAGTCGCCGCTGCCGGTTTCCTCGAACTCCTGCTGGATGCGTTCGGGCGTGATGGCCTTCATGAGCGAGGCGGTGTCCTCGCCGTCGAGCGTCTTGGTCTGCAACTCGCGCAGCTTGCCGTCAAGGCGCAGCGTCGGGGCGCGGCCGACGGCCAGGTGAAGGTCGGCGGCCTTGCGCTTCACAACGGTCTCGAGCAGGCGGTCAATTTGAACAGTGGCCATGGCGGTGGGCTCAGCTTGGGGACGGATCGGCGAACGGGGCGGCGGGAAGCGGCGGGACTCGATCGGAACGATAGTCGGGGTCAGTCGCCCTCTTGCTCGTCAGCGACGGCCGCCACGCCCTCGACCTGGGCGACCTTCACAATCTCCTCGGCGGTGGTCATTCCCTTCATCACCTTGAGCCGGCCGTCGGCGAGCAGGTTCTTCATGCCGCTGGCGAGGGCGGCCTGGCGGATCTTGTTCGTCGGCGCCCGATCGAACGCCAGCGTGCGGATCTCGTTGTTCATGATCATCATCTCGAAAATCGCCTGACGCCCGCGGAAGCCCGTGCCGCTGCAATGCTCGCAGCCGCGCGGCTTGTAGAACGTCGTGTTCTCGATGTCGTCCTTGCCGAAGCCCGCCAAACGCAGCCAGTTCGCCTCGGGCTCCTTGTCGACCTGCTTGCACTTGGGGCAGAGCACGCGGACCAGCCGCTGGGCCATAATCGCCTGGATCGAGCTCGCCACGAGGAACGGCTTGACGCCCATGTCGATGAGTCGCGTGATCGCCGAGGGCGCGTCGTTCGTGTGCAGCGTGCTGAAGACCAGGTGGCCCGTCAGCGCGGCCTGAATCGCGATCTCGGCCACCTCCAGGTCGCGAATCTCACCCACGAGAATCACGTTCGGGGCCTGCCGCAGCATCGAGCGGAGCACCGTTTTAAACGTAAAGCCAATGCCGTCGCGAATCTGGCACTGGTTGATGCCGGGGAAGTTGTACTCCACCGGATCTTCGGCCGTAATGATCTTTTTGTCCGGGCGGTTCAGCACATTGAGCGCGCCGTAGAGCGTGGTCGTCTTGCCCGAACCCGTGGGCCCGGTGACGAGGAAGATGCCGTTGGGCCGGCGGATGATCTTCTGGAAGACCTTGTAGTCCTCCTCCTCGAAGCCGAGGTTCTCCAGGCCGATGCGGACGCTGTCGGGCCGGAGAATACGAAGGACGGTGCTTTCGCCGTGGTAGGCGGGCAGCGTGCTGACGCGGAAGTCGATCTGGCTGCCGTCGACGGTCATCTTGATGCGCCCGTCCTGCGGCAGCCGCTTCTCAGCGATGTCGATGCCGGCCATGATCTTGATGCGGCTGATGAGCGGGCCGCGCATGCGCAGCGGGATGTTGTCGCGCTCGATGCACTCGCCGTCGATGCGGTAGCGCACCCGCACGCGGTCCTTCATCGGCTCGATGTGGATGTCGCTCGCCCGCCCGCGGACGGCCTCGCTGATGAGGGCGTGCACCAGCTTGATGATCGGCGCCTGCGTGGGGTCGTCGGCCAGGTCGTCGGTCACGCTCGTCGAGTCGATCGACTTGTCGACCGAGCGGTCGACGCTGCGGTCCATCGAGCGGTCGAGGCTGCGGTCGAGCGAGTTGTCCATCGACTCGGTGAAGCGGTCGACGGTGCGGTCCTCGGTCTTGTCGATCGTGTTGGCGGCGCTCTTGGAGAAGAGGCCGTCGAGGACGCTCTTGATGCGGTCGCGCGGGGCGATGACCGGCCGGATGTCCTTGCCCAACCGGAAGCGGAGCACGTCCTGGAGCTCCATGTCGAGCGGGTCGTGCAGGGCAATGCGCAGCTTGCCGTTCTCCGTGCCGAGCGGCAGGATCAGGTGCTTTTGCATCAGGTCGTCGGGCACGCTGTTGACGGCGCCGGGCGGGACGCTGGTCTTGTCGAGGTCGACGTACTCCATCCCCTGCTGGGCGGCCAGGGCCTTGTAAATGTTGCCCTCGGTGCACAGCTTGAGGTCCATGAGGGCCTCTCCGATGCGCAGGCGTTTGGCCTTGCCGTGGGCCAGGCCCTTCTCGACCTCCTTCACGTTGATAATGCCCCAGTCCACGAGGATTTCGCCGAGGCGCTTTTGACTCTTGGCCATGTCGTTACTCCGTCTACGGACATCTACGGGCTGTGGCGTCGCCGGCCGGCGACGCGGAGGAGGGCAGGGGCGGCGCGGCCCGCCCGCGAGGGGAAGGCCGTCCGCACAGGCACCTTACCAGCTTTGGCCTCGCGTCGGCAAGCCAATGTCGCGCCGCGCCGGTCGGGCGACGCGCCCGGCGCCAACGCTTCGACGGGCGCCTAAACTTCCGGCGGCGGCGCGGCGTCGGGTCTACCGTTCGCCGGGTCGCCTCCGACCCGCCCCAACAACTTCAAAAGGAGCCTTTCCATGGCAGACAACGTCACAGAATTCACCGACAGCAACTTCGAGAGCGAAGTGCTCGGCAGCGACAAGCCCGTGCTCGTCGACTTCTGGGCCGAATGGTGCGGCCCGTGCCGCATGCTCGCGCCCTACATCGAGCAGTTCGCCGGCGAGTACGGCGAGAAGGTCAAGGTCGGCAAGCTCGACGTCGAGGCCAACCAGCAGATCGCTGGCCGCTTCGGCATCAGCTCGATTCCCACCGTCATGCTCTTCAAGGACGGCCAGCCCGCCGAAACCATCGTCGGCCTGCGCCCCGAGGACATCAAGAAGGCCCTGGAGACGGCGTAGACCCGAAAGGTTGAAGGCAGAAGGATGAAGGATGAACCCGAAGCAGAGGGCGACCTCTCCGGCTCGGGTTCATCCTTCATCCTTCTGCCTTCATCCTTGCCAACCCCATGTACCGCACCTGGGTCATCCTCCGCCACACGTTTCGCGAGGCGACGACGCAGCCGATCTACGCGCTGCTGCTCATCGTCGGGGCGGCCGTGTTGGGCATCTACTGCTCCCTGCCGTTCTTCACGTTCGGCGAAGACACGCTGATGTTCAAGAGCGTCGGCCTGGACGTGGTGCTGGTCATCGCCCTGCTGCTGGCCCTCTTCGCCGCGGCGCGCACGGTCCACGAGGAGATCGAGGACCGCACAATGCTCACGCTGATGAGCAAGCCGGTGGCGCGGTATCAGGTGATCATCGGCAAGTTCCTCGGCCTGATCGCGTCGAGCGCGCTGGCGATCGCGTTGCTGGGCGGTGTGTTGGCCTTCTGCATCTGGTTGCGCGTGCCGCGCGACTTCGGCCTGCCCGCCGAGCCCGTCGAAACCTTTGCCGTCGAGCGGCTCGACCGCCTGCGTTCGCTGCACCTGAACGGACTTTGGCCGCAACTGGTGTTGCTGTGGATGCAGGTCGGCGTGCTCGTGGCGATCGCGACGGCGATCAGCACGCGCTTCGGCATCGTCGTGAGCCTGCCGGCGGCGCTGCTGCTGTACATCGTCGGCAACCTGACGCGCTTCATCGCTGCCGCCGCCGACGGCGCGGGCGGCGCCGTCGAGGGGCTGGCCTGGGTGTTGACGACGCTCCTGCCCTTCCTGCGCGTCTTCGACCTGACGGAACTGACCGTCTACGGCCAGATCGCCGCCGCGGGCGAAGCGCCCAACCTCGCCTCAACGACGGTCGGTCGCCTCTGGACGTACGTTGGTGCCGCCCTGCTCTACTTCGTCGCGTACTGCGCGTTCGTGCTCACCCTGGCGATCGCCTCCTTCCGCACGCGCGAGCTCGGCGGCAACGAGGGGTAGTCGCCAAACCGTTGCGGCCGATCCACCAAAGCGAACGGCATCCACCAACGCGAACGGCGGTCTTTCGGGCGAAAATCGTGGCGGTGCGCGACGCCAGACCGTAAGCTGCACCGATGGCTGAGGACGATGCTTTCGAGTCCTTCGACGACGACGCCGAGGAGGAGTCGCGCCCGTCGGGTGGCGGCCGACCGGCCGATGATGACGGGCTCTTCCCGCTCAGCCGCGAAAGCTTCGCGCAGGCCGTTGTCGAGCGCGTGCGCCGCCGGTTCCCGCTCGTGAAGATCGGGCGGGCGCAACAACCCTTCAGCGTGCGCGTGAACGGCCACGTCGCGAGCCTGGAAAACCTCTACCGCATCAGCCGCCTGAAGCCGGGCGACTTGCAGCACCAGATCGAGCGATGGGCCGTCGAGCTCCTGCGCGCCAGCGAGGGCACGCCCGATCGCGAGGCGGGCTTCGACGAGATCGCCGACCGCTTGCTGCCGATGCTCATGCCCGCCGAGGCGATGGGAGCCGAGGACCCCGACGACCTGCTCACCGCGCCGGTGATGGACGTAACCGGCCCCGCCGCCGCCAAGGCCAAGCCGGGCTCGAAGTCGCCGGTTGACACGCTCGTTACCCAGCCGCTCGTGGCCGGGCTGCGCGTGGCGTACGTGATCGACGGCGACCGCACGATCGCCTACGTGCCGTGGGAGGCGTTGGCGCGGTGGGAGATCGACGTCGACCGTCTCCACGAGCGCGCGTTGGCGAACCTCGTCCGCCAGAGCGAGAGCATGAACGCGCACGCCGCCAAGGATGCCGACACGGGCGAGATCAATCTGGTGCTCTTCCAGTCGCTCGACGGCTTCGACGCCAGCCGCCTGCTGTTGCCCAACCTCCACGAGCGCCTGCGCGACCACCTTGGCAGCCCGTTTGTGGCGGCGGTGCCCAACCGCGACATCCTCGTCTGTTTCCGCGGCGACGAGGCAACCGTCGAGGGCTTACGCGCCCGCATCAAGCAGGATTACCGCACAATGCCCCACCAGGTCACTGATCGCCTGCTGCTCGTCACCGCCGACGGGCTGGCGCCCTACGACTGATCCCCGCGCGGTGCGTTGGCGTAAGATCGGAACGTTCACCCGTTAGACCGGAACGCTCGCCCGATTTTGCACCCCGGCACGGAGGCCGACGCATGCGACCTACCGCGACTCTCCTCGCACTCTTCTGCCTGCTCGCGACCGGCCCGGCCGCCCTTGCCGATCTGGCTGGCGACGTCGCGCGCGAGCTGCGCGGCACGCCCAAGGGGGCGCGTGTTGCCGTGCATCTCGTGCGGCTGGGTGAGGCGGAGAAACCCGTGGAGCTTTACGCGAAGGACGCCGACGAGCCGATGATTCCGGCGAGCAACCTGAAGCTCCTGACGACCGCCGCCGCCCTCGATCTGCTTGGGCCGGACTTCCGCTTCCAGACCAAGCTTTACGCCCGCCTCGCCGACGACGGCGTGGCCGAAGTGGCGGTCGTCGGCGGTGGAGATCCGAGCTTCGGCGACAGCGAGCTGCTCGAGACCGCCGCCGGATGGGGGCCCACGACCATCTTCGATTCCTGGGCCGGCGTCCTCGCCCGCGCCGGCGTGCGGGAGGTGGCGGTGCTCTACCTCGACGACTCCGTCTTCGACGACGACCACGACCACCCGAACTGGCCCAGCGACCAAAAGCACCTGTGGTACGAGGCGCAGGTCGGCGGGCTCAACCTGAACCTGAACTGCGTCGACGTCCATTTGCGGCGCGACGGCGACGCGCGGCTGTCGCACCGGCTCGACCCGCCCACCGGCTATGTCGCCGTCGACGGCAGCGTGCGGCGCGGCAAGACGAACGCGGTCCTGCTCACGCGCAAGCTCGGCACGAATGACGTGATCCTCGGCGGCCAAACGCCCGCGCGGGAGCAGGGGCCGATGAAGGTCACGGTCGACGACCCCACCGCCTACTTCGGCCGGGTGTTCGCCGAGCGGCTGGAGAACGCCGGGCTCCCCGTCGCCTTCATCCTGGAGCATGACGGCGTGGTCGAGACCCCGAGCGAGTGGTCGCTGCTGGCGATCCACGAGACGGCGATGCCAACGATCCTGGCCCGCACGAACAAGGACAGCATCAACCTCTACGCCGAGTGCCTGCTCAAACGGATCGGCCACGAGGCCACCGGCGAATCGGGCTCCTGGGCCAACGGCGACGCGGCGGTGAAGGCCTACCTCGGCCGCATCGGCGTCGACTCGGCGGGGGCGATTCACCTCGATGACGGCAGCGGCATGAGCCGGCAAAACCGCGTGACCGCCGAGGCTCTCACGGCGGTGCTGGCCCAGCAGTTTCAGGCCGACACGTTCGAGGCGTTCCGCGCCGGGCTCAGCGAGGCAGGCGCCGACGGCACGCTGCGCCGCCGCTTCGCCACCCGCGATCGCCTCGCCCTGCGCGGCCGCGTGTTCGGCAAAACCGGCTACATCAACAACGTCAGCACGATGAGCGGCTACCTCCACGGACGCGACGGCGCGTGGTACGCCTTCAGCATCCTCGTCAACGACGCCCGCCGCAGCGACATCGGCAAGGCCAAAACGCTTCAGGAGGCGATCGTCGACGCCCTCGACGACAGCCTGACGCCGGCCCCGCTCGGCAATGCTCGCCAGTAGACGCCGCGGCGCGTCCCGCGTCACGTTCGCAGCGTTCGGCCGACCGCGGACTCGACGCGCTCGACCTTGCTCTCGAGACGCCCGCTTCGCCCGCGGCGCCAGTCCATCTTGATCGTGCAGGCGACGCGCTCGCTCGACGCCTCCAGCACCGCGTGGCAACGCTGCACGAGCGCGAAGACCTCGGCGACCTCCCCCTCGACGCACGTCCCGAGCGGCCCGAGCTTGTACGGCAGGCCGCTCTGGTCGATCACGTCGAGCACGCGGGCCACGTCGTCGCCGACGCTGGCGCCTTTGTCCATGGGCCACATCGAGATTTCGGCGAGGAGCATGCCCGACCGTAGCCGATCCCAGATCGGCTTGACGCAAGGCGTGGCCTCCGTATCATGCCCGACCCCCAAAGGGCGATTAGCTCAGTTGGCTAGAGCGCATCCCCGACACGGATGAGGTCACAGGTTCGAGCCCTGTATCGCCCACTCGCCACGCCGCGGTTGCCGTCAGGCGATCGCGGCGTTCTTTGTTGACGAGGGGCGACCGGGCGGCGAAGGTGGCGGTGCTTTGCAGACCACACCGTTCATCGTCGCGATGCTGCTGATCCTGTTCGCCGTTGGCGTGCCCCTCGCCGTGCCTGCCGCGGCGGGCGAAACGGTGCCGGCGAGGGTGCGGCTGGCCAACGTCTTCTCCGATCAGGCCGTGCTCCAACGCGGCGTCCGCCTGCCGATCTACGGCCAGGCGGCGGCGGGCGAGACGGTGACGGTCCGTCTTGCCGGCCAAACCGCCGAGGCCGTTGCCGATGCCGGGGGCCGGTGGCGCGTCACGCTCGAACCCCTTGCCGCCGGCGGGCCGCACGAGCTTGTCGCCGAGGCCCCCTCGGGCACGGCCACCAGCAAGGACGTGCTCGTGGGCGACGTCTGGCTGTGCAGCGGCCAATCGAACATGGAGTGGCCCGTCCGCAGCAGCGACAACGCCGACGAGGAGATCGCCAACGCGGACTTCCCCAAGATTCGCCTGCTAACGGTTCCCAACCGCCCCGCCGCTTCGCCGGCCGACACGCAGGAGGGCGTGTGGCGGGTCTGCTCGCCGAAGACGGTCGCGAGCTTCAGTGCCGTCGGCTACTTTATGGGGCGCGAGCTTCACCGCGAGGCGGGCGTGCCGATCGGGCTGATCGACGCGAGCTGGGGCGGCACGATCGTCGAGGCGTGGATGAACGACAGCGCCCTTGCCGACGCCGGGCTCGAGCAACGCCTCGAGGCGGCGCGCGAGTCGCTGGCCAAGGTCGACCTCGTCACGCCCGAGGGCCCGAGCCTGACCGTTGCCGCCGACACGAGCCGCTGGCCGGCCGTCGACTACAACGACGCGGCCTGGCACCCGGTGGACCTGCCCGGCATCATTGAGGCGAGCGGCCCGCAGATCGACGGCGTCTTCTGGTATCGCCGCACGTTCGACGCGCCCGAGGCAGAGGCCGGCGTGTTGACGCTCGGGCCCATCGACGACTTCGACGAAACGTACGTCAACGGCCAGCTCGTCGGGCAGACCGGCCGCGAGACGCCCGGTTTTTACCAGCATCCGCGCGAGTACGTGGTTCCCGCCGGGCTGCTGAGGGCGACCGGCAACGTCATCGCCGTGCGCGTAACCGACATCGGCGGCGAGGGTGGCTTTAAGGGCGAGGCAAGCGAACTGAACCTGCGCGTCGGCGAGCGCGACTTCCCCCTTGCCGGTCGCTGGCGGGCGGCGTGGGAGCGCGTCGTGGTGGACGACCCCGATGCCGAGGTTCCGCCCGAGCAGCCGCAGAACCTGCCGACGGCGCTCTACAACGGCATGATCCACCCGCTGGGCCCGCTCGCCACGCGCGGCGTGGCCTGGTATCAGGGCGAAAGCAACGCGAATGACGAGGCGGCCGAGTACGGCCGGCGGCTGACGGCGATGGTCCAGGCGTGGCGCGAGCGCTTCCCCCCCGACGCCGAGGGCCAGCCGCCAGCGTTCTTGATCGTCCAGCTCGCCAACCTCGGCCCGCAGAACCCCGCCGCCGCCTACACCGACAACTGGGCCGTTCTCCGCGAGCAGCAACGCCTGGTCGCCGACGCTCTCGACCGCAGCGCCGTGGCCGTCGCGGTCGATGTCGGCGACCCCGACGACGTTCACCCCACCGATAAGCAGAGCGTCGGCCATCGCCTGGCGTTGCTCGCGTTGCGGGAGGTCTACGGGCGCGACGACCTTGTCGTCGAGGGCCCGCGTGTGAAGGCGATCGAGCGCGACGGCGTCGCGGTGACGCTGACCTTCGCCAACGCGAGCGACCTGAGTTTCACCGGCGATGCGGGCAAGGCCTTTGCCGTTGCCGACGACAGCGGCACCTGGGCGTGGGCGGTGCCGAGCATCGAGGGAGACACGGTTCGCCTCGTCGCCCCCGGCATCGAGAAGCCGTCCCGCGTGCGGCTGTCGTGGGGCATCCACCCGAACGCCACCCTCCACAACGCCACCGGCCTGCCGGCCCCGCCGTTCGAGCTGGCGGTGGAGTAGCTCACCGGACCAGAGATCCCTGCATCGGCTCAGTCGGGGCGGAACGGGTCAACGGGCGGGCCGGCCCGCGCGGTGACGCGATCGTCGAACAAATCAAGCGTCACCTCTCCCTTGGCCAGCGCCGCAACCGAGCCGTCGAACCGGGCGATGTTGGAGCGGCCGCCGGACCCGTGCCGGCCCTCGCCCAGCCGCTGCCAGACGCCGCCGGGCAGGTGCTCGGGCCGGTAGACATCGTGGAACTCCGGCCAGTCGATTCGCAGCGGCGGGACCCGGTCCTTGAACTCCGGCCCAAAGAACGGCTCGGCCTCCGCGAGCATAATCACGCTGCTCGTGTCCTGAACGTTGGACAGCCGGCTCCACCCCGCTGGCAACCACGCGGGCTCGGTGGCGAAGTCAAATGCGTTCATCAGGTAGGTGCCTGGCACCTCGCCCCGCTGCGGGTGACTGGGGCAGTGGAGAATCTCGGCGTTGCGGTAGACGCGGGCAAGCTTGAAGCGGGCGAGCATCGGGTCATCGATTAGAGCCTCATCGACGCTTCTGGCATAGCCCTCAACATGAAGGAGAGTGGACGCCATCCACGCGGGCCGATCGGGCCGCCAGGGCGTCTCATCACGGGGCATAACGCCGTCATTTTCCGCGGCGTAGCTAAACAGAGCCATCGCTAAATCGCGCATCTGCGTCTTGCACCGCAACTCGCGGCCCCGCGACGCCGCTCGCGAGAGGACCGGCAGCAGAATCGCCAGCAGAACGGCGAGGATTCCGATAACGACGAGCAACTCGACGAGCGTCAGCGCGGATCGATGTTGCCCAAGACGGCGAGGAGGAGGCATAGCGCAATTCCGTTAAGGTTGACGGAAGCGTCGCGTCTCTCCGTCCTTCCCGTTCAGGTATACCCAAGCCCCGCTCGGAACGGGTTTGGCAGCAAGCGATGATGTTTCGCCGAGGTTGGCGACGCTGACATTCGTTACGGTGATCACCGCGCTCGCCGGAAGTACGTTGTTGCGGTTGGGCGTGCCGAACTCGTAGCGGACCTGCTTTGGAAGCCAGTATCCAGCGACCTGCTGGTGTTCCAACACGGTGGCGCGGCGCAACGGAGAATCCTGCCAGTACATTGCGTACTCCAGCACGACATCGTCGCGAGCCGGATCGGTGATCCACTCGTGACGGTAATGGTTGAACGTGCCCTTAAAGCGGCGACGCGGGCCGTCGGGCGTCTGCAAGTCCTCAACCGAAAGCTCATCGCCGAACAGCCAGATGTTCGACTGTGCAGGGCGTAGGCCGAGCAGTGCATCGAATACAACTTCATCGCCGGCTTCCTTGCTCATCCGGCATGTCCCATCGTCGGCCGCTTCGAAGATGTTGACAGATGAAACGGGGTGCTCCTCGACGCCGTGAAACACCTTCGCCGTTCCATCCTTTCGCCAGATGTAGAACTCGCGCGGGTAGACCGGCATGATTGTCTGCCACGCCTCATGCTCGTGTCCGTTCCAGCTCACCAGCATGCGGTTGAAGGTAAACGCCTTGTCCGAAAGAGAAAAACGACCGCGAAAATGAAACTTGCCGATTCTGCTGAACTCGTACCCGCCTCCGGGAAGCGGTTCCGGGCGATCGACTGCCGGGTCACCACTATAATCGAACTTCGCGTCGTAGCTGATTCTGATCTCCTCACCCGAACGAACTCGCGTGGCAACGCCCGGAACGACGTCGGGTGCCGCAGCCAATGCCGCCAGGAGGCCCAGGTACAAGGGTGTTATGAACATCGCGTTCGACTTTCCGTGCGTGAAGGCAAGTGACAACGTTGAAATGCTTTGGTGATGGGGTTGGGGGGGGCTAGTCGATCTTGGACATCGGCCCAACCGGAACTTGAAGCGTAGGGTTGACATGACATTGCGGATACGCCGCATAGCGAACGATCTGAAATCCCGCACATTGACCGTCCAACTGATTTGTATAATACAGTTTCTTGGAACAGACAAGATCATCAAAATCTGGCTCGCCCCACATCGTGCAGTCGCTTTGTGGATCATCAGAGTCCACGCAGATGCTTGTCTGTTTGATAGCCTCGATCTTCATGTACTCGTAGCGCCGTCCATCTCTTTTGATAACCATATCTGCCGGACCACAGGGAACTGCTATGCAGTCGCTCCGATCAATGTCGTCCAACCTGTCATCGTCGCTGTCGAAGATGATGCATTCCATCCCGTTCGGCGTTACCATGCGTACGGCAGCAAGCATCAATTGAACGCCCAGAGTAGCCAGAGCGGCAATCGGCAACAACGTGCAGATCGCGAGTCGAAGTAGCAGATTCATCGTGTACCTCAAGGTTTTGGAGAAGCGAGCGGCCGCCTGCCGCTCCTAGGAAATGACATCGCCAATCCCGCCACAATGGTGCTGTTGAGCAACACGGTCGTGGCTGGCGCGATCTCGATGTTTCCGCCACACCCGCAGGATGCCACGCCCGCAGAAGCAGCATAGATGGAGAAGCCGCCGAGCAACAGGTGCAGCAGGATCAACCCGATCCACAACCCCTTTGTCGGGCGGAGAAGAAAACACGCCAGCGCGACAACGATGTTGAGGCTCACTCCCACCACCCCGACGCTCCCCGACCCCAGCCCTTCCTCAGGCAGTCCAGTTGAAGCCTTGCCGACCAATGCAGCGATCATGATCAGACCGATGCCCCAGAGCAAGCATTGGCGCAAAAGAACACCCACCATGCGCGTGTGGTGGCGGCGCATCCTGATCCAGTCAATCAGGTGCCAGCTACGGCGAGCAACAACCCCCGGCGCCCCCCCCCCCAAAGGAAGGAGTCAGACCTCGTAGATGGGGAGCTCCGAGTTGCCACCAAAGCTGAACATAGTGTTTGACAAGATGAGGTCAAGCAAAAACCGTCGGGGCGAGAAAAGTTTCACCTCTACCCCAGGCCGCCGCGGTCATTTGACTCGCGCAGCGCCCGTTCGGCGAGGAACGCACCAAACGCCATGTATGCCAGCATGAACAGTACGGCCCCCACGGCCACCAGGCGGCTGCCGGCGAGGCGTTCGAAGAGGAGCACGAAGGCGACGGCCGTCAGGGCGACCGTCAGCCAGTAGCCGACGCGGCCGAGCCAGCGGCGGCTGCGGCCGGGGTCGATCGCCAGCTCGCGGCGAGGCCGGGGCAGGCGGACGAAAGTCGGGTCAGGATCGAAAGCGTGCCGCATCGGCTGCTGAGCCTACCCGATCAGGGGCGGCGGTGTCGCCCTTTTGAGTTGCCGCGCCGCCGGTCGTACGGTGTCGGCGTGATCGTCCGCCGGCTGGTTCCGCTCTGCCTGTTCGCGCTGGTTTTCCTGGTCGGCTGCCGGTCGAGCAGCGGCGGGATTCCAGGGCAGTCGAACGCGCGGTTGCTCGACGACGCCGGCGTGGCCGAGCCGGCGCTCGCCGCCGCCGCCCGCGAGGTGGATGCCGGCGACGGCGGCGACGCCTTCGGCCTGCTCGTCGACTGGTTCCGCGACGACGCCAACCGCGCCAGCGAGGTTCGCGAGTACGCCCTCTACCTCGCCGCAAACGCCCTGATCGACGACGGCAATCGCATCAAGGCGTTTTACTACCTCGATGAGCTGCTCGACCTCTACCCCGGCGGCGATCTCTACCCCGACGCCGTCGCCCGGCAGTACGCCATCGCCGACAGCTACCTCGACGGCGAGGGCGACCGCTTCCTACTCCTGGAGCGCGGCCACACGAGCGACGCGCTGGAGATGCTCTTTCGCATCCAGCAGCGCGCCAGCGGCAGCGAGGTGGCCGAACGGGCGTTGCTCCGCACGGGCGACTACTACTTCGACGGCGGCGACTTCGACTTTGCCGAGGACGTCTACACGGCGTTCCTGGAGCGATACCCGCGCAGCCCCAACGTCGCCCGCGTGCGGCTGCGGCAGGCGTTCGCGAACCTGTTCCAATACGACGGCCCGCGCTACAGCCCCACGCCGCTGCTCGACGCCCGCCAGCAGTTCGCCAACTTCCGGCAGCAGTTCCCGGAGATGGCGCGGGAGCAGAACCTGGCGGAGATCTTCGAGTACATCGACGAGGAACTGGCGCGCAAGCAGGCGATCAAGGCCGACTACTACCGGCGGACGCGGCGACCCGAGGCGGCGGCGGCGTTGCGGCAGCAGATCGTTCAGGAGTACCCCGACACGCGGGCGGCCGCGGAGTCGCGGGAACTGCTGGGCCTTGCCGAGACGGAGGCGTCTTGAAGTTCCTGCCGGTTCTGTTGCTGCTGTGCCTTTCCGGCTGCGGCTACCAGGCGGTGGGCTACGGCGGCCTGCACCGGGCGGACGTGCGAACGGTCGCCATCCCGGCGGTTGGCAACGCGACGGACGACCCGGCGCTCGCCGAAGCGATTGGCCCGGCGCTGGTCGACCAACTCGAAGCCGCCACGCCTTATCGGGTGGCGTCGGCGGGCCGCGCCGACACGCTGTTGGAGGTGCGCGTGACCGCGGGCGGGCGGCGCGTCTCGCTGCGGGATCGCGACGTTGCGACGCCGGAACAGGCGATCTGGACCGTCCGCGTCGACGCCGACTGGCGCGATCTGCGCACGGGTGAAACGTTGCTCAGCCTGCGCAACCTGGAGCAGACGGCTGCGCAGTACCCGTCGTTGGGCGAGGGGACGTTTCTGCCGAGCCAGGAGGTCGCCGAGCGGGTGGCGGCGGCGATCGTCGACCAGATGGCCAAGTCGTGGTAAAGGCCATCGTCTTCGTGGTGAAGGTCGCCATCCCCCGAACGGAGTTGAAACAACCGTTGCGGCGGATCGTATAGATCAGGACAAGGCCGCAGGGGCCAATCGTCGCACGTGCCGGCGGCGGCGCCCGGTGTGGTCGGGGCGTAGACTTGCTCTGCGGCAGGTGGCGGCCGAGGCGTGTAGGCCGCGACGCCGCCGAACCGCGTGACGGGGATCGTGAGGAGTACCCAAATGGCAAAGAACCGCATGAACGACTCCAACAACGGCCCCAAGGGCTCCGGCAGGCCGGGCGGTTCCAATAACCGCGGTGGGGGTGGGGGCGGTGGGAACGGCGGGCCGAACAAGTCCGGCGGGCCGAACGGCCCCGGCGGGCCCGGCCAGAACGGCATGGGTTTCCGCCGCGGCGTGGGCGGTCTGGTCATCCTCATGCTGATGGTGGCGGCGGTCCTTTACATCATTATCAACCATAATGCGGCGGATTACCGCAAGGTCGACTACAGCGTCTTCAACGCCGAGTTCGAGCGTGGAAACGTCGTCGAGGTCACGCTGGCCGGCAGCGAGCTACGCGGCGAGTTCAAGGAGCCGTGGGACCAGGCCAATGGCCCGGAGGTGACGAAGTTCGTCGCCAGCATTCCCGCCGGCATGAGCACCGACTACGCCCTGCTCGAAAAGCTCAGCAGCAAGGAGGGCGTGAAGGTCGAGGCGACGAACCCGAGCAACTGGGTGCTTTACCTGCTGCCGGTGTTGCCGTGGATCCTGTTCATCGCGCTGATCTACTTCTTCTTCATCCGCCCCCTGCGCAGCGGTGGCGGCGCGGCGGGCATGCTGGGCAACTTCGGGCGAAGCAAGCACCGCATTACGCAGAAGGAGAACACGAACGTCACCTTCGATGATGTGGCCGGCGTCGAGGAGGCCAAGGACGAGGTGCAGGAGATCGTCGAGTTCCTGCGCAACCCCAAGAAGTTCCAGCGGCTCGGCGGGCGCATTCCCAAGGGGTGCCTGCTGGTCGGCCCGCCCGGCACGGGCAAGACGCTGCTCGCCAAGGCGATTGCCGGCGAGGCGGACGCGCCGTTCTTTTCCATCAGCGGCAGCGACTTTGTCGAGATGTTCGTCGGCGTGGGCGCGTCGCGCGTGCGCGATCTGTTCAAGCAGGCGAAGGAGAACTCGCCGTGCATCATCTTCCTCGACGAGATCGACGCCGTTGGCCGGCGGCGTGGCAGCGGCTTTAGTTCGGGCGGGCACGACGAGCGCGAGCAGACGCTCAACGCCATCCTCGTCGAGATGGACGGCTTCGACAGCAACGACCAGGTGATCGTCATCGCGAGCACCAACCGTGTGGACGTGCTCGACCCCGCCCTGACGCGGCCGGGCCGGTTTGACCGGCAGGTGCAGGTGCCGCTGCCGGACGTGAAGGGGCGCATGGAGATTCTGAAGGTCCACGCCCGCAAGGTGAAGATCGGGCCGGACGTCGATTTGTCGCGCATCGCCCGCGCTACGCCGGGCTTCAGCGGTGCCGATCTCGCGGCCTGCATCAACGAGGCGGCGCTGATGGCGACGCTGGCGGAGAAGGACCACGTCGAGCAGGAAGACTTGGAGGAGGCCCGCGACAAGGTCCGCTTCGGCCGCGCCCGCAAGAGCCGGGCGATCGATGACAAGGAAAAGAAAGCCACCGCCTACCACGAGGCCGGGCACGCGGTCGTGCAGTACCTCGAGGAAGACGCCGACCCGCTGCACAAGGTGACGATCATCCCGCGCGGCCCCTACGGCGGGGCGACGATGAGCCTGCCGGAAAAGGACCGCCAGAATGTCAGCCGCAAGTGGTGCCTGGCCTTCATCAAAACGGCCTTCGGCGGGCGCATCGCCGAGGAGATGTTCACCGGCGACGTCAACAGCGGCGTGGCCGGCGACATCCGCCAAGTCACGAGCGTTGCCCGCAGCATGGTGACCGAGTGGGGCATGAACGACCGCATCGGCTTCGTCTTCTACGGCGAGGACGACCAGCGCATGGCCGCCTTCGATATGGGCGGGGCCAAGGAGTATTCCGAGGAGACCCAGCGTGCGATCGATGAGGAAGTTAAGGCGATGATCGACCGCTTGTTCGAGGAGACCAAGGCATTGCTCGAGGAGCACCGCGACCAGGTGGATGCGATCGCGCGGGCACTCATCAAGCACGAGACGCTCGATTCCGGCGACGTGGACAAAATCATGCGCGGCGACAAGGTCGACCGACCGACGGTGAGCGACTTGCTCCAGCAGGAGAAGGACAAGACCCCCCGCCGCGGCACGGTGATCGCGCCGGGCAACGCCGACGAGGAGCCCGACGTAAACCTCGGCGCCGGCCCGGTGCCGACGCCGGGGTGAGGCGATCTCAGCGTTTCGGCGGAGGACAGAGCTTCTGCGACATCAAGCAAAGTGGAGTGGCCCATCGACATCTTTCCGTTGCCGGAGGACTGGCCGACGTACGTGCCCGAGACGCGCGATGCGGGCGGGCCGATCTATGACACCGTTGCAGGAGTCGAAGTTGAAAAGCATGCCAGCTTCGCTTCGCGGTATGCGGCCAATCAACTGTCGAGCATCCTCAATCGTCGCTTGACGGGCATCACGGTTGGGCTGCCGTTTCTAGCCTGCTTCGGCTGGGAGCCGGAGCGGCGGCGAAGACCCGATGTTGCATATTGGCCCAACGACGAACTGCTTCGCCGAATGCCACACGACATGGACTTGGCACTGGTTCCGAGCTTCGTTGCTGAAGCCGTTCCCGCCGAGCAGCCGCAGGATGTCCGCGACGCGGCGATCCGCGACTACTTGCGTGCCGGCGTTGAAACCGTGTGGCGGCTCGACTTGTACAAGCGCTGCGTCATCGACCTTCATCGTGACGGCACAACAAAGAAGTGGACAGAGGACGAAGCAGTCGACGGGGTGCCAATCCTGAAAGGTCAGTCACTTCACGTGGGCTTGTTGTTCAAAGCTATCGAAGAGACCCGCGCCTGATCAGGCAGTTCAACATATTTCACCCATGGCCCAGGCCGAGATCATTATCGCAGACGACGCCCTGCTGCCCGAGGCGGTGGAGGTGCACAACCGTGTCTTCCGGCCTAAGCAGGACGTCGACTTCTTCAAGCGCCGCCTGCTCGGGCACTACAACCCGCTCACGCTCATCGCCCGCCTCGCGATGGACGACGGCAGCGACGGTCAGCCCGTGGGCCTGTGGATCGGCTACGAGGAACGGCCGGGCCTGTTCCGCCACTGGCTCGGGGCCGTCGACCCCGACTTTCGCCGCGAGGGCATCGGCCGACAACTCCAGGAGGCCGAGCACGCCTGGGCCCGAGAGCACGGCTACGACGCCATCCGCTGCGAGGCCAGCAATCGCCAGCGCGAGTTCGTCCGCCTCGCCCTCGACAGCGGCTTCGACATCATCGGCCTACGCCACGAGAGCGACCGCGCCGACAACATGATCGTCTTCGAGAAAAGCCTTGACGAGCCAGCCGATTGATGCCGCGACGGCCGCGCCCGCGCGGGAAGCAATCGTTGCCATCGCGCTGCTCGCCGCGGCAGAGCTGATGTTCATCGGCGCTCTCCTCGGCTGCGGCCTCGTGCTACGCGGGGGTGACGCAGTCGCGTTCGACGCCTCGTTGGGGGCGATTGTGGCACGCCCGCGTATGTGGCTAATTTTGACGGGCGTGGCGGCCTTATTACAGGCGGTCATCGCGGCGTGGCAGCGCCACCGGTTGCCGTCGTCGGTCGTGGCCGTTCTACTCGCGGCGTGTCCCTGTGCACTTGCAGTTGCCGTGGCGATCGGAGGCGGCCTCGATCCTGCGGGGGCTGTCTGGCTGATCGCTTCCGTTGCCGTTGGACTCCACCACGCCGGCGTCATCATCCTGCTCATCGGGCGGGTATCCGCTGGCGCGGCCCGATCAGCCCTCTGCGCGAGCTCGGGCATGGCGAACCTGCTGCTCGCGGCGGCGCCCGCCTTTATGGGCTGATGGTCCGCGCGCGACTTGCGACCCGCCCACCCCGCCCGGATACTGTCACGCCCCGCCGCCCGTGACCGATGCCGACGCCGAAACTCCGCCCGCCGACTTGCCCGAGCGGCCGGGGCTCATCAAGCGCTGGGGCGGCTTTGTCCTTCGCTGGACCATCGCGATCGTCGGCATCGTCTGGGTCGTCAGCGGGCTGACCCTGCGCGACCGCGTGTACGTCCTCGCCGACGCCGGCGACGGTCTGGTCGTGCTCGACGCCGCCCTCGCCGCCCCGCTGACGGACGGCGGGCCCGTCCTGTATGAGGATCCGGACACCGACGAGACCGTTCAGACGTCGTTCGATCGCCTCGTCAGCGGGCCGGATCCGAACGCGCTCGACGTGGTGCACGACGGCATGCCAACGACGCTCGATCTGGCCGCGATGCGCCTCGTGGAGCGGCCGGACGCGCGGCGGGGCGAGCTGCCGCAGATCACGCAGGTGTGGGCGTACACGCCGAAAGACACCGACGCGGCGAACCAGGTCTTCGAGGTGCCGCCGAATGAATGGGCCGGCCGGATCGATCTGCGTGTGCCGCAGCCGCTGGTGCGCACCGGCCTGATCTCCATGGTGCGCGACGCCCGGCCGTGGGTGTTGGCGCTGGCGTTTTTGGTCTTCCCGGTCACGCTGATTTGCACGGGCCTGCGGTGGTGGCGGCTGATGGACCCGCTGGGCATCGCGATCGGCCTGCGCCGGGCGTTCGTGCTGAACCTGGTGGGGCTCTTCTACAACTCGTTCATGCTCGGCAACACCGGGGGCGACGTCATCAAGGCGTTCTACGCCGCCCGGCACGCGGGGCGCGGCAAGAAGACGGCCGCCTGGCTGAGCGTGTTCGTCGACCGGTTGATCGGCCTGCTCGTGCTGCTGGTGATGGGCGGGCTGGCGGCGGGCATCCAGTACGCCATCACGCCCGACCGCGACTCGGCCGTGGCGATCGCGTGCCTCCAGGTCGCCACCGCCAGCGCGGCCGTGCTGAGCCTGTCGACGGCGGGCATGTTCGTGCTGATGCACGGCCCCACCCGCCGCCTGATCCGCCGCCGGGCGGGCATCGATCGGGTCATCGAGGCAACCGAGCCTGCCCCCGAAGGCCTGCGCGGCAAGGTCCGCGGCAAGGTGCGCGAGGGCGTCCACGGCGTCTTCGACGTGCTGTCGGCCTACGCGCACCACCCGCGGCGGGTGGTCGAGGCGTCGCTGCTGACCGTGCCGGTTCACGGGGCGGTGATCGTCGCCTCGATGCTGGCGGGCGTGGCGCTGGGGCTGCCGATTCCGTGGCCGTATTACTTCGTGTGCGTGCCGGTGATCGTGCTCAGCGGCAGCATTCCGATCAGCCCGCAGGGCGCGGGCGTGATGGAGTTCTTCGCCGTGCTGCTCACGCGCCCGCAGGGGGCGACGGTGGCGCAGGCGTTTGTGCTGGCATTGTGCATTCGGGCGCTGCACATCTTCTGGAACCTGGTGGGCGGCGTGTTCGTCTTCCGGGGCGGGTACTCGCAGCCGACGCAGAGCGACCCGGACGCCGACGTGGCGCAAGTCCGTGCGGTCACGGTCCGAGAACCCGCCAGCGCGTCGGCGGCGGCGTAGAAGACGCAAAGTCTGCCGGCGGTTGGGCCGATCCTCCACGGTCCGCCCATCGTCGCGACCGACCCGTCCCGCCCGCTTGGGCGTGCGGCGTCGGTCGGCATCGTCCTGGGCGAAGCCGGAAGGAAATGCATGCTCGATCGTCGTACCCGCCCGCTCGTCGCGGCCGCCCTGGCCGCCCTGCTCTCGCTGGGAACCTCCGGCGCCGTCGCCCTCGAACCCGACGCGCGGCCGCGCACGCTCGCCTTCGCGGCCCGCAGCGACACCGTCGACCTCGCCGGACTCGAGCAACGCTTCGCCCGCATCGCCCAACGCGCCAGCCCGGCCGTGGTCGCCATCACCGTTGGCGACACCCCCGCCCCCGCCGACGGCCCGGCGCGATCGAGCGAGCTCACGCCCGCCGCCCTCGACGGCCTGCTGCGCAACGGCAGCCGCATCATCGGCACCGGCTTTTGCGTCGATCCCAGCGGCTACATCCTGACCAACGAGCACGTCGTCGCCGGGGCGCAGCAGCTTTACGTCACCACCGACGACGGCCGCGTTCTGCCCGCGATGGTCGTCGCGACCGACCCGCGCGGCGACCTGGCGATGCTGAAGGTGCCGGCGACGCTCCCGAGCGTCTCCTTCGCCCCCGCCCCCGCCCGACGCGGGCAATGGACCATCGCCCTGGGCAATCCGGTTGGCCTGAGCGGGCACGGGGCGATGAGCTTCAGCGTCGGCGTCGTCAGCGCGATCGGCCGCGAGTTGCCCAAGCTCTCGGCGCAGGAAAACCGCGTCTACTCGAACCTGATCCAGACGACGGCCGAGGTGAACCCCGGCAACAGCGGCGGACCTTTGTTCGATCTCGATGGCCGCGTCATCGGCGTGGTGACGGCCGTCGTGCTGCCGCAGCGGGTCACGAACGGCCTGGGCTTCGCGTTGCCCGCCGACGCCGACCTGCTCCGCCGCGTGAACCGCTTGCGGGCGGGGCTGGCGGTGGAATACGGCTTCCTCGGCATCGCCGGTCGCAGCGTGCCGGGCGGCGTGCAGGTGACGCGGGTGGGTGCGGCGACGCCCGCGGCAGGCCAACTCCAACTCGGCGACGTGATCCGCGGCGTGAACGGCCAGACCGTGGCCGACGAGCCGCACTTCGTCCGCCTGATCGGCGCCTGTCCGACGGATCGCCCCGTCGCCATCGCCTTCGATCGCGTGGGTCGGCGCGGCATGGTGCGCGTGCAACTCGACGCCCGCACCGATGCCACCGGCATCGGGCGCGAGCGGCAGGTGCTGCGCTGGCGCGGCGTGACGTTCGAGACGACGGCAACCGCAGGCATCCGCGTGGCGGACGTCGACGCGGCCAGCCCCTTCGCCGCAACGGCCAGCCCCGGCCAACGCTTGCGGTCGGTTGCCGGCCAAGCCGTCCGGGACCTGCCCGCCCTGCTGGCTTTGCTCGATCGCCTGCCGCCCGACCAATGCCGCCTCGGCGTCGAGCCCGGCGTGGCCGCCGTCGTCGCCGGGGCCCGCTAGGGGCCAGTTCGAGAGCTGGGAGGTGGGAGGTGGGAGGTGGGAGGTGGCACGGGTCGCGTCGGCGAGACCCGTGCCTGCTCGCGGATGTCCCGACACGGGTCTCGCAGACGCGACCCGTGCCACCATCACCCGCCACGTTCTCAAATGCTCCTAGCGACGCTCGCGTTGGGCGGCGTGCAGGTCGGGCGGCGTCATCTCGCCATCGAAGGACTCGACGTGCCGGCCGAAGGTTTTGGTGTCCGGGTCCAGGCCCTGCACCCCGATGAAGAGCGAGCGTGGCGGTGCGAAGTCGGCGGAAGGCATGTGGATCGGCCGATCGGCGCGGAGGTTCCAGAAGGTCACGCCGGCCGCGGAATGCAAACCGCGCGTGCTCGTGCCGCCGCTTTTGAACGGCCGCGTGCCGGCGCCGAGGTCGAGGTTGCTCCACAGCGTCGAGTGCGGCGCCCAGCGGTGGTGATCCATTGCCAGGTCGACGGCGCGGCCGTTGCTGAAGACGTTGAGCACGCTGCCGGCCCCGACGCTCAGGTCGTGGATGAAGCGGGTTTGCACGTCAAAGTTCGTGACCAGGTTGTCGCTGCCGTGGTTGTAGATGCCGTGGTGGCCGGTGTGGCCGCCGCTGTCGGTTTCGCGGTCGGCCCGCATCACAAGGCCGTCGATGGTGAGCCGGTGGCCAGCGATGAAGATGCCGCCGTCGGCGTTGACGATCTCGATGTCCGCAAGGAACCCGTCGGCCAGAGTGCGAATTTCGAAGGCGTTGTAGCCATCCTCATCGAAATGGCCGCGGTAGGGCTTGGTCGGGAACTCGACCGTCACGCCCCGCACGCCGATGCCGCGGGCGCCCAGCGCGAAGTCGAAGACCGAGACGACGCCGGCCGGCAGATTGAACGGGAGCGGGCGATTGAGCGTCACGCGATCGCCGTCGACGGCCTCGACCGTGGCGATCAGCCGGATCCGGATGTTGTCGATGTCGTCGAACTTCGGGTCGATCGGCACCTCGTACAGCGCCGTGGCCAGGCGATTCTCGGGGTCTTCGCCGTTCCAGCCGCGGAGGAACACGGCGTCGCCGACCGCGAAGCGGTTGCCGTCGAGCAGGAGCGTGCGATCGCCGCGGGCAGCGTCGGCGGCGAGCGGAACGCCCGTGCCGCCGTTGAACCAGCCGGACGGGCCAAGCTGAATGAGCCCGCCGCCCCAGCTCCAGGCGGTCGTTCGCGTGCCGTGGCCGGTCATGCTTGCCTTGGGGTCGATCTCCTCGAGCGAGCGGGTGAAGTGCAGGATCGTCTCGCCGCTGCCGGCGCCGAGCAGGACCGTGTCGCTCGCCTCGATCGTCAGGCGATCGCTCAGCAGGTATCGCCCCGCCGGGATTTCGACCGTTTTCCCGGCGTTCGCGTCGATGGCGCGGCGGAAGGCGGCGGTGTCGTCCGCGTCGTCGTTTGGCGTGGCGCCGAAGTCGAGGACGGTGGCGTCGGGCTCCGGCTCCGGCAGCGGCTCGCCGCCCTTGTAGCCGGCAAGGGACCAGTCGGGCAGCGGGCCGCTCGGGTCGTACTTCTCCCCGTCGGCGCCCCAGAGCGAGGAGGTGTTGGGCGCAAGCATCAGCGTGGCAAGAACGGCGGCGAGCATCAAGGCAGCTTACCGCGGGCGTAGGCTCGGATCATGTCCGAGATCGACGCCCTTGTGGGCAACAGCGACGTCTTCCCCGTCCTCGCGAAGCGCGACTACTTCAACCACGCCGGCGTAAGCCCGCTGGCCCGGCCGGTGGCGAACGAGGTGCGGGGGTTTCTCGACCACTTCCAGCACGACGCCTTCGTCGGCTTCGACTTCGCCGCCCCGATGAAGCGGCTGCGCGAGCAGGCGGCGATGCTCATCCACGCGAAGGCGAGCGACATCGCGATCGTGCAGAACACGAGCGAGGCGGTCAGTCAAACGGCCTTTGGCGTCGCGCTGCAACCGGGGGAGCGCGTGGTCATCAGCGAGGCGGAGTATCCGGCGAACGTCTACCCGTGGATGGAGGCGTGCCGTCAGGCGGGGGCGGAGCTGGTCCGCGTGCCCGAACGTGAGGGCGACGACGGCGTAGTGCGGGTTCGCGAGGAGGATCTGCTCAAGGCGGCCAGTCATCCCAAGACGCAGGTGCTGGCCGTCAGCCACGTGCAATGGGGCAGCGGTCAGCGGATGGACCTGCGAAAACTGGGGCAGTTCTGCAAAAACGATGGCCGGACGATCTTCTTCAGCGTCGACGCGATCCAAAGCTGCGGCGTGGTGCCGGTCGACGTGGAGGCCGACCGGATCGACTACCTCCAAGCCGGCGGGCACAAGTGGATGCTCGGCACGATGGGCGCTGGTTTCCTCTGGATTCGGCCTGAATGGCGCGAGGAGAGCAAGCCCCGCGTGATCGGCTGGGCGAACGTGAGGGACGCGTTGAAGTGGGAGGAGATCGACTACACCCTGGCCGACTCGGCCGAGCGGTACGAGTACGGCTCGCCGGCGATGGCGAGCATTCTTGCGCTGGGGGAGGGCCTGTCGCTGTTGAACGGCGTCGGCATCGACGCCGTCCACGGTCGGGTGAAGGCGCTGGGCGACCGCTTCGTCGACGGCTTGGCTGCCCTGCCCTACCGCGTGGTCACGCCGCGCGACGCGGGCGACCCTTCATCGTGCGGCGGCGCCGTCTGCTTCGTTCCCGACGACGCCGACCGGGCGGGCGCGGTCTATCGCACGCTCGCCACTGAGCACCAGACCGAGCTCGCCAGCCGCTGCGGCCGCGTGCGGTTCAGCCCGCACTTTTACAATACAAGCGAACAAGTCGACCGGTTGCTGGAGACCCTCGGGACGATCTCGCGCCACGGAGCCAGCGCCTTCTGACCCACCACGTCCAGTCGCTTTGCGGCTGGGTCTGCTCGGGGAGCGAACCGGTCAGACCCAGCCGCAAAGCGACTGGGCGTGGGTTGGATCGCTCGAGGAGTGACACACGCGCGGGTGCAAGGGGAGCGGTTGGATGAAATCGAGCGAGCGTGGGTAGCGTAGCTCAGAAGCATCCTTTTCACGCGGCGCGGCGCTTCTCCTGGCGCGACAAGTATTGATCGATTGCGGTGCGGACGATGCTCGCCAGTTCGGTGGGCCCATCCATCGCGGCCTGATTTTGCAGGGCGAGGAGCTTGAGGGCCACGTGGGTCGTGCGCGGCACGCGGACGTAGATGGCCGTCGTGCCCTCGCCGGGATTGATGGCCACATCGAGCTGCGCCCGGCGCTGGCCCGACGGCTTGGCGGGGGCATCGTCGGCGTCGTCCTCGGCCTCGGGAACCCAGCGCTTCACCGGCTTGGCGGGCGCCTTGGCCTTGCGGGCCTTGGGCTTGGGCTCCTCCTGGGTGGTCAGGGCGTCGAAGCTCGGGCGCGGCTTGGGCTCGGGCGTCTGCTCGGCCTTCTGCTCGGGCTTGGCGACGACCGGCGCCAGCGAGCGCAAGAGCGCGTCGGCGTCGATCGAGCCACGCCGCGGCTCAGGCGGCTTGGCGTGTGGGAGCGTTGCGGTCATCTCGGCGGGTTGCGTGGAGTGCATCGGGAAGGATCTCGTCGAAAAGCTGTTGAAAGTCTCGCGCCGCCGCTTGGGCGCCCTTGTCGGCTGGCGACTCCGCCGCCAGCCGCCCCACCGTCGTCTGCAACGTCACCGCTTTGGCGATCGCGTCGCGCATGCCGATGGCGTGCGTTGCCAGCGGGTAATCCATTGCCCGCAACGCCTCGCGCACCGTCTTGTGCAGATTCCCCACCGTGCGGACGAAGTTGAGGAGCAGGCGAACGTCGATGTCGCCGCGGTCGTCGGCCACGCGGGCGGCTTGGACCTTGTCGATCGCCTGCTTCGTCTCGATCGTCGCCTGCAAATCCAGCGTGGTCGGCCGTGTCGGGATCAGGATGCGGCCGGCGAAGTACATCAAGACGTGCGTCTGCTCGTTCAGGCGCGGGGCCCCGTCGCAGACGACCACGTCGTGGTCCTCGTCGAGCGTCTCCAACGCCCCGACAAGGTCCCGTGCCTCCAGCACGCTGCGGCACGGGATGGCGGGCTCCGCCCGACCGATCCATCGCGCCGCCGACTGCTGCGGGTCGTTGTCGACCATCGCCACGTTCAGGCCTTGGTCGAAAAGGTGAACCGCCAGGTTCACCGCCAGCGTGGTCTTGCCGGCCCCGCCCTTTTGATTCACGACGGCGATGATCATGTCCCCGTTATCGGCCGCTGCAACGCGAGGGCATCACCATCAATCTGACGCTGCTTCACGCCGACCGGCCGACCGCTTGACCGCAAGCGCGATATCGCGCTATCGCGCTGGCTACCGGGCGAGTCCGCCATCGCGATATCGCGCTCGCTTGATAGCCATCGCGCTTGCACGCTGTTGATTGTGCGTGCTCAAGCAGGGCGGGTCGCTCGGCCGATGCAGGGGGCGACCGCGCTTCTCTTTGACCAGTTCCCGCGCCGCAACCCGATGCCTTTCATCGCGACCATCCTTCCGCTTGCGAGTCCAACCGGCGGCATCTTGCCCCTGTGGGCGCTCGTGCTGGCGGCGGTGGTCGTCGGGGCCTGGATCGTCCTGCAAATCGTGGGCGCCGAGGCAAACCGAATGCGTGGCGAGCTGGTCGCGCAGCACCGGGCGGAACTGCAAGCCCGGATTCGCCACCTGCGGCAACAGGGCAAGCTTTGACCGCGGCCCGAAGAACCGTTTGAGAACAGGAGTTCGAGCAGGTCGCGGGCGATGGCGAGCTGCACGAAGGCCATGAAGTTGGTCGCCAGCTTCTCGCGTCGCTCGCTGACCCGGCGGGGCGGCACCGCCTCGTGTCGTAGGGCCAGGCGCGGACGCTCGTCCCGTGCAGCAGGCTTCGCTTGGATGCGTTGGCCACGAGGGCCGACCAGTCGATCCGCTTCTGCTCGATCCGCTTCTGCTTGTCGACCTTGAGCCGCAAGACATCGGCGAGCCGGTCGAAGACGCCCTGTCGCCGCCAGCGGGTGAAGCGGGTGAAGACGGTGGTGTGGGGGCCGAAGCGTTTCCGCGGCAGGCGTCGCCACTGGCAGCCGGCCACGAGCTGGTGGAGCATCGCCTCGAGCATGAGGCGGCGGTCGGCCGCGGGGCGGCCGGTCGGGGCGGTGCTCTTGGGCAGGACCGGCTCGACGGCCGCCCACTGCTCGTCGGTCAATGTCACGTCGTCACGCTCTTGCTGCTGGCTCGTGCGTGGCGTGGCGCGAACGGCGTGCCAGGTCTCGAACGGCTCCTAGCAGGACAGCGGGCCGAGTGAGTTAGTCCACGGCGAATGACGCGGGTTCGTGGACATGCACCTGAGCTCGCCGAGACAACCCACTGAAACGACCGACCTAGACACAATCTCGAACGGCGTTCCGCTAACGGAACGGTTAAGCGGTTGCCTTCTCCGCCCGAGCCGGACGATGGCCTGGAACGGCAGCGTCGGCCACAACTACGAGGGTCGGCTCGGCGAACTCTACCCGCTCCTGCCCAGGCTCGTCCGCCGCGAGACGCGGTTCGAGAACGGCCAGCGCGGCATCGAGATCCACGACGCCGACCTCCTGGCCGCCGCCAACGTGACCCGGTCGGCCGTCGCCCTCGTCTCGCCGAAGTACCAGCTTGTTCAGCATCGCGATCTGCTCGAGACACTGTACCGCCGCCTGTGTCATGCCGGCGTTGACGCTCACGGACTCGCCTGCTCGGTGACGCTCGACTTCGGCGGACGGCGGACGGCGGACGGCGGACGGCGGACGGCGGACGGTGCTGCGGGTCCGCCTGCCGCACGAACTGACGCCCGACGACGGGCATCGGCTGCTCCGCGAGGTCACAGTGACGAACGGCGTCGAGGGCCAAACCCCGCTGTCGAGGAACGTCGGGTGGATGCGCTGGGTCTGCCGCAACGGCATGAGCGGCTGGACCAAGGGCGGCCGGTGGAAGCATGTCACCGGCGCGGGCGGCGGCGACCGGCTGGTGGGACGGCTCGACCGGCAGATCCGGATCGCGACTGACGGGATCAAGCCTGAGGCCGAGCGGTTCCGCCGGATGCTCGGCCACGCGATCTCGCCGACGCGGCTCTTCGACTTCTGCGACGTGATTCTCCGCAAGAAGTGGGGCTTCTCCGCCGCCTGCCGGGCGTGGCACATCTGCACGAGCGGCCTCGACGGTGCGGTGAAGGAGCCGACGGGGCGGCAGCGCGAGGCGGCCAGGGAAGTCCGCGTCAATGACGTCGAGCCGCGCGAGGCCGGCAGGGTACCCGGCGCCTACGCCCCGACTGCCAATGCGTACGGCGTAGGCCAGGCGTTGAGCTGGATCGCCAGTCACGACGAGAGCTTCGCCCGGCGTCAGAAGCGGGTCGCCCAAGTCGCCGACCTGCTGCGGCGGCTCGTGCGATAGCCGCCTGTGCTTCCAAACGAATCCGTCTTCACGCCCTTACCAATCTGGAACATCAAATGAGCAGTCTGACAGAAAGCTACAAGTACCTTCGCGCCAACGACCGCTCCCGCCGCGCCATCGAGCAGATCGACGCCCACGTCCGCCGCACCGCCGGCGCGGTGTCAGAGCCGGAGACGGCCAAGCGTGAGGTTCCGTACAGCCCTAATTACCTCCTCGTCGAAACGATCGGCTCGACGTGGGGCGGCCGGGCGAACCTGAACATCGCCCTGAGCCTCGCCGGTGAGCCGCAGCACCTGTGCCGCCACCTCAAGATACCTGTCGAGAGCATAAGCCACCTCGAGCTCAAGCGCGGGATCAAGGGCTACTCGCGCATCAAGGTTCGCCGCGAGGAGGACCTCCCCACCGCGTTACGCCTTATCGACGCGGCTGTCTACTTCAAGAAAAACGCCCACGAGTTCGACGGCCGCCGGCGTGCTTGAGCCATTAGAACCTCCATTTCCGAAACCAACCTCAACACTAGGAGACTCACCACGAAGACCTACACCGCCACGATCACGCTCTACACCAACAGCACCGACGGCCGCAGCACCACGACCATCAACGCCACCTGCACCGCCACCAGCGTCAGTGAGGCGCAGCGGCAGTTTCAGGCCCTCTACCCGCACGCCAAGAGCATCAGCGGCGTCCGCGAGATGTAACCCCTGCCTCCGCCACCATGACTTCCACCTCGACGCGGCTCAACGGCCGCGGCGGGACTTCTTCGACAACCGCCGGTCAGAACCGCCTGGTCACCATCCCGCTCAACGCCGCGCCCGTTGGCGGCGCGTTGCAACCCTTGGCCAACGCGCCCGGTGTGAGCGTTCCGCCCGGCTTTGCCGTATCGCTGGGCTACGGGTTTAACCCGCCCGAGCCGTACGTCGTCGCCGGCTGGTGTTGACTTCAGCCGGGCCGGCCAAAGTTGCGGCTCAACGATGCGTTGTCGCTCCTGCCGGCCGATCACCTTGTTTGGCAGGCGTGGCTCGATCACGCCGCCTGCGGATTCTCGTTCGAGCAGCGGCGGGGGCTGGCGCCGGGCGGGCCGCTAGCGGCGGTGCTCGACGTCGAGGCGGACACGGCGATCGTGATGCCGCACCGGCTGGCAGCCGGAGTCGTCAACACCGTTCAACGGTGCCGACACGGCGGCGTCGAGCCTTGGATGCAGCAGGCCTCCGCAACCGCCGCCTTGCTTCGGCAGGCGAAGCGGCCGGTGGACCGTCAAGTCGTCGATCGGCAGCGCCGGGCCAATGTGGCCGCGGTCGTGCGGTGGCTGGACGGCGCGGCCTCGGCCGACCCGGCCGTCATTTCCATCTCGACGGCGAACCAAGACAGAACGTGCCCATGAAGGATCCAGGCGGATATTTCGACGAAAACGACCGCTTCATCGTCCGCCGCCGGATCGCGTCGGCGGCGCGGCGGAACGCGCTGCGGGCGCGTGTGCGACTGGGCAAGACATACGAAGTGAACCATGAAAATTGGCATCGATATCGACGGGACCATCACGCACGCCCCGGACTTTTTCCGGTTGCTGACAACGCTCCTGCACGATCGGCCAGGCGTGCAGATTCACATCGTCACCGCGCGCGGCGGACCGCTGTGCCACGAGCACGAGGACGTGGTGAGCGACACGAACCTCGATCTGCAACAGCTTGGCATCAAGTACCACACGCTCGCCTGTCTCGGCCCGCGGCGGAAGGTGGCTTACATCAAGCAGCACCGCCTGGACGTGATCTTCGACGACACCGACGAGGAGGTCCTCGCCGCCCCGAAGGCGTGCGTCGTCTTCAAGGTTCGCGAGGCGATGAACTTTTACTGGGACACAAAGCGGTGGCTGCACTCGGACGAGACGAGCGTGGGCTGATTTACAAACGGCCGGAGAGCAAATCCCTTCGGGTAACCGAGCGCTATGACCGACACCCACGCCACCCACGCCCGCGCCATCGGGCCAAGTGACCCGCTGTTTCCCCGCGAGGTGCGAGCGCTGGCCGACGAGGAAGGCATCAAGGACATCGACGCGCGCCGGCTGTCGCTGGCGCCGCTGTTCGCCTCGAAGTCGGCGGGAACACGCTACTTGCTGCCGGACGTTCGGACGGCCCAAGTGATGGCGAGGAAGCACGGCTGTCGATGGCGTCGGGTGACAGTGGCCACAGGCGACCTCGCCAATCCGCGACGGGGCGAGTGGGCGACGCTCGAGGAGGCGCCGCCGGCGACGGCCGTCCGGCGGTGGATCGGAGACGGCCCCGAGCAACGGCGGGCCCTTCGGCTAACCGTTGACGGGCGGGCGATTCCGGCGGTCGGCGGCAAGGCCGAACCGTGGCATGCGGACGATCACGTCAAGGCCCTGCGGCTGCTCGACGGGTCGGCGTCGATGCTGCTGTGGGCCGGAACCAGCGTGCCGGCGAAACCGGTCGGCCGACTGCGTCGCGACACATCTTGGCCGGCGGACGACGCGCGGCCGGACTCGTTGCAGCCGCGCGTGCTCGACGCGAAGGTTCACCCGCCCGAGGACGACGTCGACGAGGCGCAGCTCGCCGAGCTGCGCCACCTACGCGACCGCATCGGAGAGAAGAAGTACCTCCTCGCCGTCCTGAAGGAACTCGGCGACGACTCCCGCGTGGCAGACCGGCTGGCCGTCGCCCGCCGCGTGGCCGAGGCATCGGCGGGCAGGGCGGCGAGCGGCTACATGGTGGCGATCGGCTACGGCGTCGCGTTGCAGGAGCAGATGACCCGCCTCGACATCACCCGCCACGACCTACCGCGGCCGTGAGCGGTCGTGACGGAGGATCGAGCTGCTCGACCAGAAGCCGGCGACAAAGCTCACGAGAACCATCGCCACGAACACGCCCGCCGCCAGGCAAATCGAACGCGGTCGACGGGCCACGGCTTTATCGCCGCAGTTGGGTCACGCCCTCACCACCTTGGCGTACCAGGCAGCCGCCGGTGTCGCGAGCGATTTCCAGCAGGGTGTCGGCTGTGGCGTTGTCGAGGTCATAGCCGTTGACGAATACTTCGAGCCCGCCGCGCGGCGCGGGCGTGGCAGCAACGGCGTAGCGAATGGCGTCGGCGATCAGGTGTCGCGGGTTGCCGAAGACGCCGCCGCCGATGAGCGTCAGCACGACGCGGCCGCACCCGGTCGCCGCCGCGGCCAAGAGCGTGCCGAGGTAAGCCGCCCGCAACAGTTGCCGACAGCAGGGTTCGAAGTATTCCCCGAGGCGCCGCTCGGCACCATACCCGCCCCCGGCCGCAGTGCTGGTCAGCACCTGCGCGACGCGTGGTGCCGGCTCTGGAACATCGCCGTCCCAGTTGTGGCCGAGGACGACCTCCGCGTGCTCGTGAAGCCCGACGCGGATGCGATCGAAGTTCCTCGCGAGGTCCGCCGCCAGCTTCGCCGCGTCCACGCCGCTGCCGGTCAGGTAGCCGCCGCTGACGACACCGGGGCCGACGGCATCGGCCAGTAAATCGAGCTGCCGGCCCCGATTGGTTTGAACGAACCGGTCACCTCGCCCGTCGGGAGCGGCGTGATGACGGAGCAGGGCCGCAGGGAAACATGACACCGCCGCCCGCGGCCCTTGCGTCGGATCGTTCAGGTAGTCCGCCACCGGAACCACACCGGGGCCAGGCGCTTCGAGACAGTTGAATTGACTGGCGACTTGAAACAGCGTGCCGGGTGCTGCAAACGCCTGCATCGTCGCCACGTCGGTCGCGGGCGAGGCACCATCGAGTACCCACAGCCGCACGTGGCCGCCTCCGATTTCGGCCCGATCCCGCAGCTCGCCGATCGTCGGCGTCGCGAACCGTCCCGCGGCCCAGGTCCGACCTTCCGCCGTGATCGTCGCAACACCGTTCGCATCGAACGTGAAGCTTTGCCTAGCACGCTGCTCGACCTGCGCTTCGACCCGCGGCAGGAGTTGGCGATCCCGTCGACCGGCCGTTTTGCGAGCGGCTTCGATGTGAACGGCAACCGTCTCCCGCAGGGCCGGCTCGTCGTCGTGGTGCCGCAGGAGGAGGCTGGTCAGATTCTCCGGCATTGTGACGCAGACTCAACTCAGCGCAGGAACTAAAGCGGCTTTACAACAGGTGTAGTGTCTGGCGGGGTTGGGGGGGGCCACTGCATCCTTGCAGTGCCCAGGTCAGGGCGCCGCACCGAATCGCCCGCGGCTGGCTGGCGTGGGGTTAATCGGACCTTACGCGGCCGGCACGTCCTCGAGCGGTGAGACGAAAATCGGGCTCGGGTGGCTCGGGTCGGCCGGTTCGATGTGGAACCGGGCGAGCTCGAGCCGGTTGCGAAGCGCGGTGCCGTCGCCGTGGAAGTTGAGCGTCGACCACCGGCCGTTGTCGTCCAACGGCTCGACGAGGCCCAGACCCTGATCGAGGCGGACGAGCAGCCGCTTGCCGTCCTGCCACCGCAGGGTGAGCTGGCGGTAGTGCGGCATTTTCTTGAAGTACCGCAGGTCGAGCGGATTCTGGTGGTAGCCCAGCGGGGCGAGCAACGCAGCAATGGTCGACCGCTGCTGCGGCACGTCGACGAAGTTGTGCTTCATGATGGAACTTGTCCTGGACCGCTCGCCGGGCCTGGGCGGCTGGACCTCGCTGGCGGTGATGTCGAGCGTCGCGCCGCGCCTGCCGTGAGACGCGAGGGCCTTGAGCAACTCGGCGAGGAACCAGGCCGTGATCGGGCTGCGAAGGTATCGATCGGTGTACGCGACCTCGGCCAGCGGACGCGACTCTGCGAGGCGGGAGGCGAGCTCGGGCGACGCCGCCGCTAGCACGTTCCAGAACCGCGTGCCGAACGACCCCTTGGGTCCGGCGAAGGCATTGCCGTCCACCTCCTGCCAGCCCGGCCGCGGTGCGGGTGGCTCGAAGCGTTCACTTTCGAGCGGGCAAACGTCGGCCCAGGCGGCCGCGTTCCTGCCGCGAACGAGCGCGCTGTCGTCGGGCGGCATGCCCCAGTCGAGGCCTGGCTTTCGCGACGCGAGCGGCGTGCCGTCGCCGGCAACAGCCCAGGCGTCGGCGTGCTGTCCGACCCGCACTTCCGCGAGGAGGCCCGGCCTCGCGTCACCGCGGACGAGCTGGATCGGCGTTCGGCCAAAGCCGGGAGATCGGCACGCCTGCCACAGCGGGCGAAGCGCCTCGGCCTCGTCGTCGGTCGCGTCGCGCGTCAGCACGACCTCGACCTCCGCCCCGTTCGACGCCGCCCGCGCCAACGGCTGCCACGCCGGCCAGTCGCTGGCGTTCCACTGGTCCTCGGCCGAGTCGATATAGACGCGCAGCCGGCTTTTGTCATCCGCTTGCGCCGCGAGCCTGGCCAGGACACGCGGCATCATCTCGCCCTCGTGGCGGCTGGCGTCGCCGAAGGCGCGGAGCGTTTCGGGCAACTGGAGCCGGTTCATCGCCTCGTCACTCAGCAGTGCCAGCGCGTTGCGGCGGTCGAGCTCGTCGGCGCGCGATTGCGTGTCGAACGCGAGCAGGCAGCCGTGGCAGGCCCGGTCGCAGTTGCGCGGGCAACGCAGGATCTGCCGCGCGTCTCGGAGGAGGCCGGCGACGTCGTCGGCGAGGCGCAGGCTGTACCCCGCGCCGCCGGCGGCCGTGTCGTAGAGGAGAACGCTGTGGAGCGACTGGCCATTCTCGTCGATCGGCCTCGACGCCCAGCCGAGCTCGCGCGCCTCCACGCCCAGCCGCTTAGCCAGCGCCTGCCGCAGCGCCGCGGCAAGCGACGTCGCGGCGCGGCGCAGGTCGAAGGGCTCGCCGGAGACCGGCCGGATGAGCAGCTCGGCGACGTCGGTTCGCTCCTCGCCACCGAGCCACAGGTGGCGGCGGATCGCGAAGTTCTGGATGGTTCCGCGGCAGTAGCCGTGATCGTCGCTGTCCCGGCCGCCGCCTCGCAGGTGCTTGTGGCGGATTGTGTTCATGGGCTCGTCCTCGTCGGCGCCGATGGTGAAGGCGGCGGGAAGGGCGACGTTGCCGCGCTCCGTCTCGGGCGCCGCGCGGCCGCACCGCAGGCACAGTGCGAAGCCGTGGCCGTGGCCGGGGTGCAGGTGCGTGACGATGCCGCCCTCGTCGACGCGGACCCAGCCAAGCGTTGGGTCGGCCAGCGGGGCGGGGCGGCCCTGGGCGTGGACGCGCGGGGCCGGCACGGGCATGCGATCCGGGCGGCGGTCGGCGTAGCTCGGCGGCTCGCGGAAGTCGACGGCGAACCCGGCCGGCTCGATGTACGCGCGGGCGACGAGCACCTGGTCACACTCCGGATTTCCGCACGGCATGCGCCCGCCCTCGGGGTGACGGGCGTCTGTCTGCGTCGTGCCGCACTTGGGGCACGAGCCGACCCAGCGCATCGACTGCACCTCGGGCGGAGCGTTCCGGTCGAGCGGGGGCAGCTTCCAATTCAGCGTCAGCCCGCCCGACGAGTACACCCGGCCTCCGACGACAACCTCGTTGCTCGGGGCGTACTCGCGGATTGCTTTGGCGAGCTCGCGCGTGGGGAAGTCGCGGCGGTTCCTGGTCCGCCGGTCCTCGCCACCGACGGTACCGCTCTGCCTCGCCTGCTCCGCGGCGGCGTCCTGCCGGCGAACCTCCTCGTCCGCAATCTCGGCGCGCGTCGTGGTGACGAACGGCAGCACGTGCAACGGCATGCCGTGGCTCGGCAGGAACCCGCGGTCGGCAAGGGTTTTGAGCAGGTAATCGCCCTCAAACCGGCGCAGTTGCAACAGGACCGCCCGCTGCTCCGGCTCGAGCGAGTCGCCGTCGTGGAGGTCGGGCCGCCCGACGGCGTCGAACTGCTCGTCGATGGTCGACCACTCCTCGACCCACTCGTCGCGCACGCGCTCAAGGTGGGCGGCCGTCAGGTGGAGCAGGGTGGCCGGCTCGCGCGCCCCCAGCGTCGGACCATCGGCAACACGCCGCACGCCGCGGCACAGGTGCTCGTCGTCGCCCGCGGCGCCGCGGAGGAAGTTGATCGCATCGTCGCACCGGCTGCGGCCGGGCTCGCCGTCGGCACTCGCCTCACCCGGCCTGAAGAGCCAGCCGGCCTCGAGGCGATGCTGGTTCTCCTGAGTACGAAGGAAATGGGACAGCGCCAGCGCGTTGACGTGCCGCTGCACGATCTTGGCACTGTCGAGGCTGACGCTAGGGACGTGGATCGGCGTGGTGAAGGGCCAGAGCGGATCGCGAAAGACCGCCTCCCCGTGAGGGGTTGCGCCGCAGACGGTGAGCGAGACGCACCGCGGTTGATCGCGCCGCCCGGCGCGGCCGGCGCGCTGCAGGAAGTTCGCCGGTCCGGGCGGCGCATTGTTCATCACCACCGCCGACAGGTTGCCGATGTCAACGCCCATCTCCATCGTCGTCGAGCAGTTGAGCACGTTGATCCGGCCGCGGCGGAACTCGCGCTCGTACTCCTTGAGCGACTCGCTCTCCTGCTGCGCCGAGTGCTCGGCGAAGAACGTCAGCGGCTCAAGGTCAGCGGCGCGGTCGCACACGTCGTTCCACAGGCCGGCGGCGCGCAGCGACGTCACCGTCGGGTCCGTCTCGAGCCAACCGCGGACGCGGGCTGAGCCGGCGTCGTCAACGGGGAAGACGCAGTCGGCCGGCAGCGTCGGCATCGTCACCGGCCGGCAAAGGGCCGCCTCGCCCGTGAACCGTCGCGTCGCGTGGGGCGTGATCCCGCCGAACAGGGAGGCCAAGATACGCCGCGTCACCGGGCACTCGCACCCGTCCGGCACGGCCCGCAGCGCAATGGCGTTGCGGTCGAGCGCGTAGTGCGGCTGGTTCTCATCGCGGAGCAGAATCTTGAGTTCGTCCGTCAACTGCGCCCACGCGTGGTACAGGACGGCGGTGATCTCGCGGGCGATGTTGTCGGACTTGGCGCTGGAGGCGAGGACCTCGCGAAGCACGCGGACCAACCGGGGCGGGCGGCCTTTGCCCAGCCGCGAGGGCCACGGGTAGAGGTGATTCTTCCGGCCCTGCGAGCCGGGCTCGCCAATTCGGTGGGGCGTCGACTCTCGACCGAGCCAGCGCGAGTACCAGGCGGGCAGGTGCCACGCGCCGTGGGATCGCACGTAGAAGTCGAGGGCGAACCGCAGGAACGCGCACCAGGACTCGGCGGTCTGGCTGAGCGTTGAAGTCCATACCTCCGGCGGCGCGGCGTCGTTGAGTGCGGGGTAGGAGACGGCGGCCAGGCCCAGCGTCTCGACCGAGTGCATCCGCTTGGGCCGCCGGAAGATCTCGTTGGCGATCATCGAGTCGGCCAGCTCCTGGGCCGTCTGCGGCCCGGTGTTGGCGAACACCCGCTCGACCACCGCGTCCGTGTATCGCTCGAAGTCCGGGCGATCCATCAGCATGTCGCGAAGCTGGGCCCACCCGACCTGCGCCACCGGCGTCGGCAGAGCCGCCAGCTCCCGCCGCTTCTGCTCGATGATCTCGGTCATGCCCGGCAGGTGGCTGACCTTCTCGTAGGTTTCGATCTCCGACCGCAGCTTCGCCGCATCGGGCGAGGCGGTCGTGCCCGCGTGGTGGGCCTTCCAAAGCTGGTGGTAAATCGCGCCGCGGACGAACAGGCGGACGGCGTTGCCCTGCAGGCGCAGCGCGGTTCGGGCGGTGCCCTGGCGGCTGTCGGCGAAGGTGATCGCCTGGCGGCGGTCGACGTACGGGTGCGCGCGGCCACGCTCGTCGGGCACCGTCGCCAAAGTCGGCCGCCCCTGCATCGCCAGCAGCGCCGGCACGCCGACGTTCAGGTAGAAGGGTGCCCCGGCGCGCAGCGGGCGGAACAAGGCAAACCCCTTGCGCTCCCGCTCGCGGCAGCACGGGCAGACGAGCCGGTGAACGCCGGCCGAGTTCTGCTCGCGCTGGGCGGTCAGCACCGGGACGAAACCATCGGGCGCTTCATCGGCGTCAATCTCGCCCGTGAGCGGGTTGAGGGACATCGGATCGGTCGACGGGCCGCCGTCGTCTCGCGGCGGGTGCTTTCGGCCCAGCAGGTGAACGAGGAGGTCGGCGGCGTCGTCCGGTTGATTCGCGTCGTCAGACTCCTCGGCCTCGTCGTCATCCTCCTGCTCGCCAGCGGCGACGTAAGTGTCGTCATCGTCGTCGCCGGAGGCGTCATCCGACTGATATTCGTGGGCCTCGAGTGTTCTGGCACCGTCGGCCGCGTCGCGGGTCTCGGCGGCCGACAGGTAGGCCTCGCCGCACTGCCGGCACGTGACGATCGGGAAGACGAGCGACTCGCAGTGCTCGCAGTGGACCCGCCGCGTGAGCGTGAGCGCGCCGAACGGCCAGCCATCCCGCGTCACGCCGTCGAGGCCGTCGCACGCCGGGTTCGCGCACGACCAGACGCCCGGCAGCGTCCGCGTGTAGAGGTGCGCCCGCAACGGCAGCAATCGCGGCGACGCCTCGTCGCCGGGTCGGATGCGGGTGTCGGCGCACAGGTCGAGCGCCCGCAGCAGTTCGTCTGGACCGATCTCCCCATCGTTGGCGGCAAGGGCCCGCAGGTCGGACAGCCGTTGGGGCCCCACATCGAGCGCGTCGCGAATGCGGCGCACCGCCGCATTGGATACAAGCGCGGCGGGGCGTTCGGCGGCGTCGAGATCGATGGCCTCGCGGAGCGGCCTTGCGTCGGCGGGGCCGGCGAGCGGCGGCATCTCGCGCGAGCCGGTGACGACGTCGACGCGATCGATCGGCACGCCGGCGAGGTCGGCGAGGTACTCGCGGAGCTGCGGCTTGGCATCGTCGTCGCCGATGGTCGCGCTGGTGGCGACGAAGCGGATGTCGGCGGCGGCGGTGCCGAAGGCGTGGAGGACGCGGCGCAGCAGCAGCGACGTCTCCGCCGCCGCCGAGCCGAGGTAGGTGTGGGCCTCGTCGAGCACCACCCAGCGGAGCCGCTTCTGCGAGGCCCGCAGGATCGGCGCGTCGATCGCCCGCGTGAGCATGTACTCGAGCATCGTCGAGTTCGTCACCAGGATCGGCGGCGGCGAACTACGAAGGCGGTCCCGCGTCGCCACCTCGGGCAGCGCGTGGTCCTCCTTGCCGTTCTGCGGCGTGGCACCGTTGTAGAGGCAGTACCGGATGCGGCCGCCAAAGTCGCGCGTCCACGCGTTGAGGCGGTCGCGCTGCGAGTTGATCAGGGCATTGAGCGGGTACAGGAACAGCGCCCGCACGCCGACCAGCGGCTCGCTCGACCCGCCGGGCTGGCGGGCAAGATCGTTGAGGATCGGCAGCAGGAAGACCTCCGTCTTGCCGCTGGAGGTGCCGCTGCTGACGAGGACGCTGCGGTTCTCGTCGCCGTCCGCGAGCGACCGCCACGCCTCGACCTGGTGCGCGTAGGGATGGCGGTTGCGCGGGAAACGCGCCTTGACCGAGATCTGCTCGCTCTGCAGGGCGTCGAGGAGGTCGTCGCGAAAGAGGCCCAGTTCCTCCAGGGTGTTGGGGTCGCGGCGCCACTCATACATCGCTTCGAGCACGGGCTCGCCGAGAAAGCCGTCGTCGGGCCGGTCGGCGTCGTCGGCCGCGCGATCGCCGAAGGCGGCGGCGAGGAGGTTGCGGAAGCCCACCTCGCGCGGGCCGAGGAGGCCAAGTGTTGCGCGGGTGGGTCGATCGCGGAGTTCGCGAACGGCGTCGTGGAAGCTGTTCAAGGTCCTGTCTCTCCGGGAATCGGCAACGGGTCGGCTCAGGCCACGCCCTGACGCGGGCTGAGCAGGTGGGCCAAGGCGAGGCAGTAGGCCTCGGTGTACCAGTCGGGCGACGCCGCCCGCACCAGCTTGACGCGGGCGACGTCGAGGTTCTGACCGCCCTCGCCCGCCGCCCGCGCCGCGGCAAGGGTCGGCACGACCGCGAGCTGCTCGGGCTCGTGCCAGATCGAGCCATCGCTGCCGTGGGTGCGGTGGATTGCGTGGATGCAGAACTCGCGCACAAAGGCCGACTCGCGCGTGAGGTCGTCCGCCGGCAACTCCATTAACGGCGTCATCGACCCTGCGGGCGGCGCGGTCTGTTGCCAGTGCAACGAGAAGAAAGTGAGCGCCTGCGCCTGCGTGAGGTTCTTGTGCCCGCTCAGTTGGAACTTCGCCGCCGTCGGCCGCCACGAGTTGGGCAAGGCGTCGCGGGACCGGCACGCGGCGATGAGCAGGGCGTCGTCGAACTCGACCATCGCGTCGAGCAGGAGGTCGACCCGCATGCGGACGTAGGCGTCGACATCCTCGACGCCGCCCGCTCGCGCCTCCTCTGCCCACCGGCCGGCGACGCGCCGGACCGCCGACTCCCAGTCGGCCAGCGGCACGAGCGTCCAGACCATCTCGAGCCGGCCCAGTTCCGTCAGGCATCGCCGCGGGCGAGACGACATCGCCACCAGCAGCGTCGCCGCCGCCGGCACTTTCGCCGCGGCGCGCAGCGGGTCGAACCACTCCGACGGCACCGCCGCCGCCGCCATCGACCGCAGGGGATCCCAAGCGGGATGGTCCAAATCGGCGACGATGTCCGCCAACGCCCGCTCCCAGGCGTTGGCGCGATCGTGTCGGCTGGCCGGATCCATGAGCCGCGACAGCGGGGTGGTTTGCGTCGGTCCGGGGACGAGCACGAAGCGGGGCCGGGCGAGCATCTCGTCGCCGCGCCAGGCCGTCGCCAGCCAGCCGCCGGGGGCGAGGCCGTTCATCTCGAGTCTCCACCGGCACTCGACGCGGCCGTCGCCGAGCTCGACCCTTGACATCGGCGGGACCTTGGGCTCCTCCTCGGGTTCGGCCAGCGGACGGCATTCGATTCGCACGCCATCCTCGCAGTCGACGCCGACCACGCTCAGCTCGACCGCCACCTTCGCCGCGCCCTCGTCGTCCGAGGCGAACACGTCGTTGACGAACATCCGCCCCGCCAGCCGGCTGACCGAAAGCGTGCCGCTCGCGGGCCGCGCCACGCGCTGGTCGTTGCCGTAGTCGGGGTTGACGAACAGCAGCACCTGCGGCGTTTCGGCCAGCAATGCCTCGATCTCCTTGACAATCTCGCGCAGCGGCAGGTACCACGTGTCGTCGCCTGGGTCGGGCTCGCGCAGCGGGAACAGAGGCCGGTGCGGCGAGGGCTGCAACCTCAAATTGGTCGGGTCGGGCTTCTTGTACATCAGCATCGGCCTGCCCGTCGGCGTGCCGGAGAACTCGGCGGTAATCGCCGCGAGCTCGCCGACGGGCAGGTACGCGAAGTCGCCCGTCGACGTGTTGCCGCGCCGAAAGCCGTGGATCGGCAGCGGGCTGCGGACACGCAGCTTCGACGATGCGCCGCCGGGCCAGCGCAGCGTCAGGACGGTCGACCGATCTCGGCCGTCGCCCGAGGCGTGGAGGATCACGTTGCCGCCGCGCACCGAGACGTCAAACTGCGTGTCGCCGAGCTGGGCCAGCTCCACGACGGCTTCCTCGACGTTGAGCCCGTCGAGGTGCAGCTCGGCGCCAGCCCGATCGTCAGCGGTGCGCACCGCGTACGTCGTCCTGCGGGGCAACACCGTGCAGCGGGTGCGAAATCGGCCGCGGCCGGCCGCGTCGACGACGCGGAGCACGACGTCGCCCACGCAAGCCGCCTCGTCGTCGAGCGGCCGCCACGTGTGCCCGCCAACGCGCCGCCACTGCGCGTCGGCCGGAAGCGCCTCGCCGTCGTCGAGCAGCTCGACGATGCGCGGCGGGCCGAGCCGGGCGGCGTCATCTTCGCCCGCGAGCGTTAGCCGTGGTCCTTCAAGGCGGAAGCTCGACGTCGACGCGTCGTCAACGCCGGTGCGGACCGAGTAGGCCTCGCCGGCGACGGTGGCCTCGACGTCGCCGTGCGCCAGGCGGAAGAGCGGCAGGGTGGCGGGGCCGACGCTCACGGCGCCGATGCGGTTGAAGTCCGCGTGGGCCGACTTGCTCCACGTCGCCCCGTCCGGCAGGGCGACAAGGGCAGTAGCGGCCGACGTGGCCGACTCGCCCGCGCCAAGCAGGACGCCGCCCAACGGGTCGTCGCGGAAGGTGAGCGGCAGGTCGACATCGAGCGCCGCCGACGATGTCGACGGCGGCGAGGTCTGCACGACCGACCGTGGCAACGATGCGGAGGGCCGCGGTCGGGTCGAACTTCCGGCCACGCCGCGGCACAAGGCGGTAGTCGTCGGCGTCGGCGATCGCCGTGGCGACGGGAATCCGCCGCCCGGCGTGATCGGCAGCAGTCTCCGGCCGGCGACCGAGCGAAGCGTCCGGGCTGACCCCGACTGCCGCCCGCAGCGCGGCGCCGCTGGCCGACGGTGCGAGGCGGAGACGACGGGTCGCGCGCAGCTGTAACTTGCCGTCGCCCCCGCCCTCGTCGTCACCGATTCGCTCGAGCGTCACCTCCGCCGCGAATGGCGGCCGCGGCTTCGCGGTGGTCGTGTTCCGCGGCGGGGGCGCCCGCATCAGGTCGGCGAAGATCTTGCGGATCGACGCCTCCTCCGTCCGCAGCGGCAGCAGGCGGCGAAGCTCAGGCGTTGACAGCACCTTGTCGGCCCGCTCGGCGGGCGGCACGTCCGCCACCCGCGCCCGCAGCCAGGCGATTACGTCAACCGTCTGCACCGCCGCGTCGTAGATCACCTCGTTGCGAAGCAGCTTGCCCAGCCGCGTGCCTTCTTCCTCGGCCTCGATGCGCAGCCGCTCCAGCATCCGCCCGTGCGCCGCGGAACCCTCATCGACGGCGGCGGCCGCGGCGGCCAGCTCGCGGTGCTCCAGCAGCGCCATCAGGTACGCCCCGAGTCCCGAATCGGGTTGAAGCGCGAGCCTCAGCGGAATGCCTGCCTCGGAGACCAGCGTCATCAGCGAGTAGCGTGTCCCGTCCTCGGTCCGCAACACGCTGTTCCTTCGCCGGAACACGCGCAGGCCGCGGCTGACGAGGTCGTGCCGCAAGTCCTGGCGCAGGTCGTGCTCGACGAGCGGGCGCGTGACCAGCGCCCACGTCCGCGGGCCGCTCTCGTAGCGAAGCGCGATCCAGTTGCTGGCGAACAGGCAGAACGTCGCGGCGATCGGGTCCTTCGCCGGACTTGTGCCGTTGTCGTACGCGGACGGGTAGCCACGCAGCGCGCTGCGCAACGGCGGGATCATCGCCTCAAGATCGTCCGGGGAGACGTCGTAGGCATGAAGTGGTCGGCCGTCGAAGTCGCCGAGGTGGAGGCGACTTCGTACGGCATCGAGTACGTCGGCACAGCTCGTCGTCATGGCGATCGGTGGCGTTCAAGTTAACCCGCGGCTACATCTCACGCAAAAAAACAACTTGCAACGCCTGGGCAAAGCGCCTGCTTCCGCGGATGGCTGAGGCCGGAACCGGGCCTCGCCGGTTGCCGACTGAGGCGGCGGCGCCGATGATCGCGGAGATGAAGTCGCCGCCCGCCCTCGCGCTGCTCGCTGTTCTTGCCCTCGCCGGTTGCACGGGGGGCGACGCAAGTCGAAATACCGTCGCCACGAGCGACGCATCACACCGGCAGCCCCTTTCGCAGCCGGCGGGCGTCGCGGGGTACGCGATGGCCGAGAATGACTTTCTCCTGCTGCCGCGCGGCATGGTGAGCTCGGACGCGGTCGTCCACACGAGCGACGCGGGCATCGTCGCGCCGTCGACCCCGCCGGCCTTGCCCGTCTTCGACGGCCGCACCGGCGAGCCGATGACGGGGCGGGTCTTCCAACGACTGCTGGAGGCCGCCGACGTCATCCTGCTCGGCGAGGTTCACGACGACGCCACCGGCCACATGGTGCAAAGCCGTCTCGTCGCCGCCGCTCTGCCCGGCCCGGACGGCGGCGGGGCGTTGGCGATGGAGATGCTCGACCGCGGCGACGCCGAGCGCTTCGGCCGCGACCTGCTGCGGGGGCAGAACCTGGGGCGAACGGGCTTAGCCGACTGGCCGAACTGGCGGTCGTTCTACCTGCCGGCGATCCAGGCCGCCCGCGCCGCCGGGCGGCCGATCGTCGCCAGCAACGCCCCACGCGAGTACGCCGAAACCGCACGCCTTGCCGGGTACGACACGCTCGAAGCACTCGACCCCGACAGTCGCGACCTCTTCGAGCTGCCACCGGACTCATTCACGCTGCCTGACTACCGCGACCGCTTCGCCGACGCGACGGGCGGCCACGGTGGATCGGGCGATCTTGACGCCTACTACGACGCCCAGCTTCTTTGGGACGCGACGATGGCCGACAGCGTCGCCGACGCGCACCGGCGGTGGGGCGGGCCAATCGTCCACCTCAACGGCAGCTTTCACAGCGACTTCGACGGCGGCCTCACCACGCTGCTGCGCCGGCGTGGCCTGAGCGTGCTGACGGTCAGCCTGATACCGGGCGACAACCAACGCCTCGCCCCCCAAGACGCCGGCCGGGCGCGGGTCGTCATCTACACCGGCGCGCCGCAAGCCCCGTCCACGCGGCCGTCGACGCGACCAACCACCGAGCCCTTCGCCCGCGTCGCCCCGCAGATCGGCGAGGGGGCACTCCGCCCCGCCACCGTGCCGGCAACGCGCCCGGCACCGGTCGCAACCCCTCCGCTCGAGAAGTAGCGACGCGCGACCGCAGATCGTTCAACCTGCAACTTCGGACTCCCCCGACGCCGGAGCGGAAGCTCCGGGTTCCGATCGGAAGCTCTGGGTTCCGATCGGAAGCTCTGGGTTCACAATCAACGAACGTTCGCTCCGAACCCGGAGCTTCCGCTCCGGCGTCGGGTCGCGCTCGACGAGAACGGCACGATTACGACTGCGTCCCAAACCCGAACGCAATCGGGTCGGACCAGGGGACGCGCGTCGTCTTCCCGTCGCGCGTGACGACGAGTTCGACAACGTCGTCGGCGCCGGGAGCCGTCCAGCGGTGGCCGTCGACGGTGGCCTCGATCTCGCCGCCTGACGTAACGAGCGTGACCGTCGAGCCGGGCGTGACCTCGCCCGTGAAGCCGGTCTCGCCGCGCGTGGCGACGACGAACGGCGGGGCGGCCTTGCCCTCCGCGAGCTTGGCGTTGTAGGCGGCCTGGACGTCGAGCGCGACGCCGTCGATGGGCGCGAAGCCCGGCCCGCCGGCCATCTCGGCGACCACCTCGCGCAGCGCGGCCCGGTCGTACTCGGCGGCGAAACCCTCGCCCCAGTAGGAGCCGTAGTTCCCGTGGCAGTTGGCGCAGTTGGCGTTGAAGTACGACAGCGGCCCTGTCGCCTCGGCCGGCAACGCTTCGGGCGCGGGGCGTGATGCGGGGCGGCTCGTCGGCGTCGCCCACGCCAGCGCCGCGAGGGCGACGGGCGCGAGCGCGAGGATCGGCAGGAAGCGGCGCATTGGGCCGATGGTAAGCTCACGGCGTCCCGCACGTCTCACGCACATGACACTCCCTGCCGAGCCAGACGCGACCCAGAGCCCGCCGTGCGTGCGATGCGGCTACGACCTGACCGGCCTCGACGACCGCCGCCCCTGCCCCGAGTGCGGCCTGCTCGCGGGCTTCAGCCGGGCGGACCCGAGCGACCTGAAGAACAACCGCCCGCAGTGGCTGGGCCGGCTGGCAACGGGTTCGTTATCGACGGCGGCGGCGATACTCCTGCTGACAACCGTGCCGCGTGCGATGCGAGAGGCGCTGCAAGCCATCTATGACCCCGTGTTCCTCATTTGGCAGCAGACGGGTGCATTCGGGCCGGGGCCAAGAGTCAGCCGAACGTGGAGCTTTCTCGGCGAAGACGTGGCCGGCTTTATCACCAATGCCGACGCCGTCGATTGGCTCGCATTTAGCGTTTGGTTTGGCTTCACGACGCTGCCGGGCATGCTGGCGATCGTCGGCGTCTGGCTGCTGACGGGCGACCCGCGCTCGGGCCAACGCGACCCAACGGCGCGGCGATGGGCGACGAGACTGCTCGCGTGCCTGCCGCTGGCGCTCACGGTCCTGTTGCTGGCGGCGCGGTTGGGCACGCTCGACTTCGAGTACCTACGGACCGTTGAGGAGTACGGCGTCGCCTTGGCGCTGCCGCTGGTGATGGGAACCCTCTTCATATTGCTGACGAAACGCATGACAGTTCTCGCCCGCCGCGCCCCGGCACCGTTGCTCGCGGCCGACAGCCCGATCGTCGGCTACACCGCGGCCGCCGGCCTCATCCTGCTGCCGCTGGGCGGGTGGGGCATGGAGGCGCTGCTCGATTGGCGTGACGCCCCCGCGTGGCTCGATGCGCTCATCCTCTCGGTGCTCGGCGTCGGCATGGCGGTGCTGCTGACGGCGATCCTGTGGAGCGTCTACCTCCTCGTCCGCTACGCGATCGCCTTCGCCCAAAGCCGACGCCAGGCCAAGGCGGCGTTCGACGCGGCGGACCGGGCGAATCCAAACGCCAGTTGAAGCACGATCGCGCAGGGTAGCTGCGGCCCTACGTGGCCGCAGTCGGGCGTTCGCGCAGACTGCGGCCACGTAGGGCCGCAGCTACCTTTTGGTGCGAGGTCGACCGTGGGCGTGTGGGCGTAGGATTGGGGCGATGTTCCACCGCTCCCTTGTCGGCCGTCGCCGCTCTCGCCGCCGTGTCGCTTGTCTCCGCCGCCCACGCCGCCGACGAGCAGGATCTGCACGCCGCCCCCGACGCCCTACGCGGCAGCGTCGGCGAGAACGTGCCCGCCTTCGCCGTCCGCAGCGGCTACCGCGTCGAACTCGCGCGCCGACGACATCCCCGGCGCCCGGTTCCTCCAGTTCGGCGACGACGGCGAGCTCTTCCTCAGCCTGCCGCGCGACGGCAAGATCCTCTGCCTGCGCGATCCCGACGGCGACGGCACCTACGACGAGCGCGTCGACTTCGTGACCGAGGACGGCAGCAACCCGCACTCGATGGACTTCCACGACGGCTGGCTTTACTACTCCGCCAGCGAGCCGGGCTACCTCAAGCGCGCCCGCGACACGAGCGGCGACGGCAAGGCCGACGAGACCGAAACGCTCGTCGACCCCTCGCGCAGCGACAGCGACGGCATCCCCAGCGGCGGCGGCCACGCCTTCCGCGGCGTGCTCGTTGACGCCGAAAACGATCGCATCTTCATCACGGTCAGCGATCCGTCGAACATGATGAACGAGCTCGACACCGACCGCAAAACGCTCTTCACCTTCGACATGAACGGCAGCAATCGTCAGGTCTTTTCCACGGGCATCCGCAACACGGAGAAGATCCGCTTCCGCATCGACCACGCGGGAGACGAGACGGACGAGGTGTGGGGCGCCGATCACGGCAGCGACTGGTTCGGCAAGAACTACGGCGACGAGCGGGGCAACCAGCCGATTACCGACCTGAATCCGCCGGACGAGCTCAACCATCTGGAGGAGGGCAAGTTCTACGGCCATCCGTACCTGATGGCCGACCGCACGCCGCGGCCGGAGTACGTCGACCGGCCTGACCTGCACGAGCTCGCCGCCAAAACCGTGCCGGCCGCGTGGAGCTTTGGCGCGCACACCGCCTGCAACGGCTTCACGTTCGTCGGCAGCGAGACGGCGGAGTTGTTCGATGATCCGAGCATGGCGGGCGACTTGTTCCAGGCGCAGCATGGGTCGTGGAACAGCAGCGTGCCCGTCGGCTACAGCGTGAACCGCGTGCTCTTCGACGACATGACCGGCCGGCCTTATGGCGAGGAGAAGGTCGTTGACTGCCACGACGGCGAGGGTCGCCCCGAAGCCCGCCCCGTCGATTGTGCGGTCGCGCCCGACGGCAGCATCCTGTTCAGTTGCGACATGACCGGCCGCGTCTACCGCATTGTGCCGGAGGAGTCGGCCGAGTGATGATCGTCCTGCCGGTGATGGCCGGCATCGGCAACGCGATCCTGACCGTGCCGCTCGCCCGCGCGCTCGGGCGACGCGGCACGCTCGTTGTGGAGGCGGGCAACAAGGGCATTGCCGACGTGTTCGGGCGACTGCCGGAGGTCGAGCGCGTCGAGACGTTGCCGAAGGGCCTCGCCGGGCTGAGCGCCCACGTGACGCGGTGCAAGCAGCTTCGCCCTGATTTCCTCGTGCTGCCGTTTCCTGCAAACCGCTGGCAGTACACCGCGCTGGCGATCACGAGCGGCGCCCGGCGCATCGTGATGCACCGCTATCCGGTTGGTCGTTGGTCGACGGGACGAGCGCTCCTGCAACGCGCGACCTTCGTCGACGCGATCCGCGGCATCCACGACGTCGAGCAAAACCTCAGACTTCTCGAACAGTTTGACGGTAGCTGCGGGTTCCCAACCCGCAGTCGGGATCGGGACGAACTGCGGGTTGAGAACCCGCAGCTACCCTTCAATCCTCCAACGTTCCCCTTGAACGACCGCGAGCGCAAGAGCGTGGACGAACGTGTCAACGCTGCGATAGTCGTGCAAGCGGGATGCGCCAACACGCCCGTCGGGCGCGCCAAGCGACTGCCCCCGGAGACGTGGGCGACGGTCGTCGATCAACTCGCCGACGCGGGCGAGCGCGTGGTGTTAATCGAAGGCCCCGACGAGCGCGGCGTCGGCGCGCAGGTTGCGCCAATCTGCAAGACATCCCCGATCGTCCTGCCGCTGACGGGCACGCTGGGCGAGTCAGCGGCGGTCCTGGAGCGGGCGAAGCTCTTCGTAGGCGTCGACAGCGGGTTGGGCCACCTCGCGGCCGCGGTGGGCACGCCGGTGGTGGCCGTCTTCGCCGCGGCGGACCCGGATCGCGTCTGCCCGTACGGCCATCGACGTCTCGTCGTCACGCCGCCGGACGTCAACGGCGTCGCCTGGCGGCCGCGGGCGCTCTACCCGATGGACGCCGCCGGGCCGAAGCTGCGCGACGACGGCATCGACTGGCCCGCGCACGTCCGCGCCGCCGATTTGGTCGAACGGGCCCTCGCCGCGTTACGCTCGGGCGCATGATCTGGCTCGCCCTCGCCGTCACGGGCCTCTTCGCGGCCGTCCACCTCTTCGCCGGGCGGCTGCGCTTCATCCGCACGACGCCGCGGTCGCGCTGGCTGAGCCTGTTCGGCGGGGTGAGCGTGGCGTACGTCTTCGTCCATCTGTTACCTGAGGCCGAACATTTCGGCCAGCAGCTCAGCGCCACGGTCATGGTCGTCGACCGCCCGGTCTACCTGCTGGCGCTGCTGGGTGTGATCGTCTTCTACGGCTTGGAGCGTTGGGTCATCCGCAGCCGCGGCGACGACGCCACGATGGGCCGCGGTCAGCGGGATGTCGAGCGCGACGCCGAACCGCCCGGCGAGAGTCCGTTCGCCGACGACCCCGGCGACGCCCACGACGCCGAGGGTGCGCCGCCGGGGGTCTTCTGGATCCACCTCGCCAGCTTCGGGCTCTACAACGTGCTGATCTGCTACCTGCTCGTGCTCGAGGCGCAGTACCAGCCGACGGAGCTGATCCTCTACGCCACAGCGATGAGCCTGCACTTCGTCGTGAACGACTTTGGCCTGCGCGAGCACCACACGCGCCTCTACCACCGCTACGGCCGGTTCCTGCTGGCGTCGGCGGCGCTGGTTGGGTGGGCGATTGGCGCGTTCGCTCCCACCGTGCCGACGGCGGTGACGGCCTCGCTGTTCGGCTTCCTGTGCGGGGCCACCGTCCTCAACGTCTTGAAGGAAGAGTTGCCCGCCGAACGCGAAAGCCGGTTCTGGGCCTTTGGCTTGGGCGCCGCGGGATTCGCCGCGCTACTGCTGGCGCTGCCGACAACCGGCGGCGGCCACGGCGGCGGCGATGACGGTGGGGGTGGTGAGGGAGGTGGGGGTTTGCACGAGCCGGCCCCTTCGCCACACTCGCCCGCGTGAACGGCCAAGCCCTCTCCCCCGACACATTGCGCGCCGACGTCGACCGCCTCGGCCCGTGGTTCCACAACCTCAAGCTCCCCGACGGCCAGGGCGGCTCGGTCCAGACCCGGCCCGACGGCCCGTTTGGCGACTTCCCGCAGTTCAAGTGGGACGAACTCGCCCCGCACCTGCCGAGCGATTTGAGCGGCCAGCGCTGCCTCGACATCGGCACCAACAGCGGTTTCTACGCCTTCGAGCTCGCCAGGCGCGGCGCGACGGTGCTCGGCATCGACCTCAACGACCACTATCTCAACCAGGCCCGCTTCGCCCGCCGCGTGTTCGGCCTGGAGGCGCAGGTCGATTTCGAAAACCTGCAAATCTACCAACTCGCCGCGATGGCCCAGGCGGGGAAGCGGTTCGACCTGGTCATCTTCATGGGCGTCTTCTACCACCTGCGCTACCCGCTGCTGGGCCTCGACTGCGTGCGAAGCGTGCTGAAACCCGGCGGGCGGATGGTCTTCCAAACCCTGACCATGCCCGGCGACGCCGACCTTGGCCCGCAGGACACGGGCACCCTGGGCTTCGATGATCGCGATCGCCTGACCGATCCCGGCTGGCCGAAAATGGCGTTCTTCGAGCGCGGCTTCACGGGCGACCCGACCAACTGGTGGGCCGCCAACCACGCCGGCTGCCGCGCGATGCTGCGGTCCGCCGGCTTCGCCATCGTCGCCGAGCCGGGCCACGAACTGTTCCTCTGCGAACACACCGACACGCCGCTGCCGGGTCTGCCCGATGTCCGCCGCGCCGAATACGAGGCCGCGCTGACGGGCCTGAACCAGCAGACCGGCGTCGCGAACTCGGGCTAGCACGGATCGCCTTCAACCCCAGCCGCGGCGCTTGGGTGTAGGGTGGGCACGGCCCACCTCCGGGGCTGAACGGTGGGCCGTGCCCACCCTACGGCAGACGCCACGAGCGGAGTTCAGCCGCTCTCGGTTCGGTTCAAGAGGTTCTCAACGCCGCGACGATCGCGTCGCCGACGGCGGTGGTGGTCGCGGTGCCGCCGAGGTCGCCGGTGCGCGTGGCGGGGTCGGCAAGCGTGGACGCCACCGCGGCCCGCATCGCTTCGGCGGCATCACCCCGGTCGAGGAACTCGGCCAACATCGCCGCCGACAGCGTCGCCGCGATCGGGTTGGCCTTGCCTTGCCCGGCGATGTCGGGCGCGCTGCCGTGGACCGGCTCGAACATGCTCGCCTTCTCGCGCGTCGGGTTGAGGTTGCCGCTCGCCGCCGTCCCCATGCCGCCCTGAATCGCGGCGCCGAGGTCGGTGATGATGTCGCCGAACATGTTGGTTGTCACAATCACGTCGTACTCCTGCGGCCTGGTGACCATGTACATGCAGCAGGCGTCGACGTGGTGGTATTCGGCCGTAATTTTGGAAAATTCGCCGGCAATCTCGCGGAACGCCCGGTTCCACAGGTCGTGCGCGTAGCGCAGCACGTTGGTCTTCGCGACGAGCGTGACCTTCTTTCGATCGTGACCTTGGGCGTACTCAAAGGCGTAGCGAATGCACCGCTCCACGCCGCGCCGCGTCGTGACCTCGATCTGGTTCGCCACCTCGCTGGGCGTGTTCTTGTACAAGAACCCGCCCTGGCCGCAGTAGAGGCCTTCGGTGTTCTCGCGGACGACGACAAAGTCGATCTCCGGCTCGCCGGCGAGCGGGGTGCTCACACCCGACAGGCGTACGACCGGCCGCAGGTTCACGTACTGGTCGAGCTCGAACCGCATCTTCAGCAGGATTTCGGTTTCGAGCAGCCCCTGCGGAATCTGCTTCATCCCCGCCGGGTCGACGCCGACGGCCCCGAACAGGATCGCGTCGTGCTGCCCAAGGCAGGCGACATCGTCGTCGCTCAGCGTCTGCTTCGACCGCAGGTAGTACGACGCCCCGTGCGGGAAATCACTGGTTTTCAGCGAAAAGCCGAAGCGGTCGCCGGCGGCCCGCAGGACCTTGAGCGCCTCGTTGGTCACCTCCGGCCCAACGCCGTCGCCGGGCATGACCGCGATGTTCAGTTCGTTCATGGCCCCAATGTAGGACGCCACGCCGCCAGTACCTGCTGGACGTTCGCCTCGACCGACGCATCGCCCGGTAGCCACGCGACGCGCTCGAAGCGGCGGAACCAGGTCATCTGCCGCTTGGCGAGCTGGCGGGTCTTGATCTTGATCTGCTCGAGGGCGTCGTCGAGCAACCGTGTGCCGCGCACAACCTCGCCGAGGTAGCGATACCCCGCGGCCTCGCCGGCGCTGGGGGAAAGCTCGCCGAAGCGGTCGAGCAGATCGCGCACCTCATCGAGCCAGCCGGCGGCGAGCATCGCCTTGGCGCGGGCGTTGATCCGGCGGTTGAGTTGCTCGCGCGGCCAGTTCAGGCCGACACGCACGCTCTCGATTCGGTCCGGCCCGCTCGCCCACTGCTGTTGGAGCGCGGTGATCGTTTGGCCCGTCAGGCGGTGAACTTCCAGCGCCCGCGTCAGCCGCTTGCGGTCGTTGCGATGAATCCGCGCCGCCGCCTCGGGGTCGACCTCCGCGAGACTTTGTTGCAGCTCGCGCTCCTCCCAGCCGGCGAGTTCCCGCCGGATCGCCGCGTCCGCCGGCGGGCCCTCGAACATGCCGCGAAAGAGCGACTGGTAGTACAGCGGCGTCCCCCCGACGGCGACGACCGGCCTGCCCTCGGCCAGAACCGCGTCCGCCATTTCCAACCAGTCGGCGACGCTGAAGGTTTCGTTCGGGTCGACGAGGTCCAGCCCGCGGTAGTCGACCTCCGCTCGCTCGGCGGCCGTCGGCTTGGCGGTGCCGATGTCCATTCCGCGGTAGACCGTCATCGAGTCGACCGCCAGCACGACCGCGTCCGCCTCCCTCGCCACCGCGTGCGCCAGCGCCGACTTCCCGCTCGCGGTCGGGCCGAGGATGACGCAGAGCGGCGACACGCTACAGGTTAGCCGCGACGATAGTTGCGTTTCGCTGTAGTTGCGGGAGCTTCACGCGCTTCAGCGCGCTGCCGCGGGTGATTTCGCGGTATTGCTCGACATCCCACCGCAGCACGTCCTCGACGTCGAGCGTCCCCGACGCCAGCGGCGAGCGGGGGAGGACGGCGGGGTCGGTCGCGAGCGGGGCGCGGCGGTTCCACGGGCAGACCTCTTGGCAGATGTCGCAGCCGAAGAGCCAGTCGCCAATCGGGGCGTGCAGTTCGTCGGGAATCTCGTCGCGATGTTCGATGGTCCAGTAGCTGATGCACTTGCGCGGGTCGAGCGCGTAGGGCGTGATGGCGTTGGTGGGGCAGGCGTCGATGCAGCGCGTGCAAGTGCCGCAGCGGTCGACGGCTGGATCGTCGGGCGGGAGGTCGAGCGTCGTGACGATCTCGCCTAGGAGCAGGTAGCTGCCGAGTGTCGTGTCGATCGTACAGGTGTTCTTGCCCTGCCAGCCGACGCCGCTGCGGGCGGCCCATTCGCGTTCAAGCACCGGGGCCGTGTCGATGCACGCCTTGCTCTGGCCGCCGGCGTGTCGGCGCAGCCAGTCGGCCAGGGCGTGCAACCGCTTCTTCAGGTGCTTGTGGTAATCGTCGCCAAGGGCGTAGCGGGCGACCTTGCCGCGCCTGCCCGACGGCGCGTCGGCGAGCGGGACGTTGTAGCTCATCGCGCAGCAGATCACGCTCTTCGCCCCCGGCAGGTAGGCCGTGACATCCGTCCGCTCCTCGAACCGCCGCGCCAGCCACTCCATCTCCGCGTGCCGGCCCTCGTCGAGCCAGCTTTGCAGAAACGCGCGGTGCTGACTCACCCCGGCACTCGCGATGCCCACGCGATCGAACCCGAGCCGCCTGGCCTGGGCTTTGAGTTCTGCGGACAATTGAAGCGAATTCACCACGGAGACACAGAGACACGGAGAAGCAAAGCCTCACACTCTATCTGCCCCTCCGTGTCTTCGTGCCTTCGTGGTTAAACCTCGGTTTCCGTCCACCGCCCGCGGTAGAAGCGCAGGGCCAGCAGCCCGCCGCGGACGACAAGGTCGACGTTGAGCACCACCCACACCGCCGGCAGGCCGTAGCCGAGGTACTTCACGACGAGCAGCGCCCCGGCCATCCGCACGAGGATCGCGCCGCCGAGGTTGCGGAGCATCACGGCCGTCGTGTCCCCCGCGCCGCGCAGGGCGCCGCCGAAGATCATCATGGCGGCGAAGAACACTTGCCCGAATCCGCAGATGCGCAGGCAGAGGGCGGCCTCGTTCACCACGCGCGGGCTGTCGGTCATCATGCCGCAAAGCTCGTGCGGGAAGGCGATGAAGACCAGCCCCGCGAGCGTCATCACGCCGCCGCCGACGACCATCGCCACGGTGCCGCTGCGCCGCGCCCGCAGCGGGCTGTTCATGCCAAGCGACTGCCCGACCATCGTGGCGGCGGCGGTGCTGATGGCGAAGCCGGTCATGTAGCTGAAGGCCTCGATGCGGATCACGATGTTGTGCGCCGCCGCCGCCCGCACGCCGAGGGTGTTCACGACGAAGAGCACCACGAAGTTGGCCCCCCAGAAGATCATCCCCTCGGCCCCGCTCGGCACGCCGACCTTCAGGATGCGCCGCATCGTCCCGACCGCCGGCCGCAGGCGATGCCAGTACAGCTTCAGCCCGCTCTTGCCCTTGCCGCGCAGCAGCACGCCCAAGACGACGAAGGCCCCGCCGCCGTACGCGATGCTCGTGCCCCACGCGATGCCGGCGAAGCCCAGCTTCGGGAACGGCCCCAGCCCATAGCAGAGGCCAAAGCTCAGGACAATGTTCACGATGTCGATCACGATCATCGCGATCGCCGGCGTGACCGTGTCGCCCGCGCCGCGCAGGCAGGCGTTGCCGATGAAGGTCAGGACGGCCAGCGGCGCGCCGAGGCTGACGATCTTCAGGTAGGTCGCGATCAGTTCGCGCGCCTTGGGATCTTCCAGCCCGAACGCGTTGCTCAGCGGCGTGGCGAACGTGAAGAGCACCGCGAACAACACGCACCCGACGCCGAACGCCAGCAGCAGCGACTGGGCCACCGCGCTGCGGGCCGTCCGCCGGTCGCGGGCGCCGGTGGCGCGGGCGATCAGGGCGGTCGAGCCGGTGCCGACCGCGCCGGTCATCAGGCCCATGAACCACAGGACGTACGTCGTCGCCCCCACGGCCGCGGCGCTGGCGGCGTTGAAGGCGCGGCCCGCATCGGTATCGGCCGGCTCGACATTGTTGGCCAAATACGTGTCGGTCAGGCCGACGAAGATGTGCAGCAGGTTTTCGGCGCACAGCGGGATCGACAGGGCGACCAGCGCCTTGATGAGCGTCGACCACTTCGCGCGGCCGTTGTCGTCGTCGCCGCCCAGCAGCGGGGCGTGCGCCGGTTGCGGCTCGTGGTAGCCGAGGTTGGGCACCTGGTCGACGTCGATCGACGGCGGCTCCGGGCAGGCCGGGCGAACGGGCGACGGGACCGCGACGTCGCCGTCGCCGGCGGGGTCAGCATCGGTGGCGGGCCCGGTGAGGTGGTCGTCCGGGTCCGCTCGCAACATCGCCGGCGAGTGTAGGCGGTGCCGGGATGCGGGCTTTCGAGTGCGGAGGTCGGACCCAGCCGCAAAGTGACTGGGCGTTCGTAGGCAAATCTGATGACCTGTTTCCCCGCACCCCGACGTTTGCGATTCTGTCCCTCAACACTGCAACGCGACTACCCAGAACCCAGTCGCTTGCGACTTTGTCGTTCGAGATTGAGGTTGTGATGTGTTCACACGAACGCCCAGTCGCTTGCGGCTGGGTCCGGGGGCGTCAGGAGGAAGCAGTAACGAAGGCCACGTCCGCGACGCGGCTGCGGGTGGTGCCAAGGGCGTAGACGTCACGCACCGGGCGGGCGAGGTCGGCCAGGGACCAGACGGCGATCCGCTGGCGATCCTCCGTCACCGCAGCCACCCGGCCCGCCGAGGCGGCGAGCGCGGCGAAGCCGGCGTGTTCGCCGCCAAGCTCGAGCATCACGTCGTCGTCCGGCCCCGCCATGCAGAGGCGGCCGTCGACCAGGCACGCGACGATGCGATGTCCCCCCAGCCACGGCACGAAGGCGGCGGTCGTCACGCCCAGCGGCAACCGGCCCGCCGATTGCGCGCTGTCGGCGGTTAATCGCTCGATCCGGCCGTCGTCGAGCACCGCGAGGTCCGCCGCAAGCGCGACGACAACGGCGTCCTCGAAAACCGCGCGGGGCGAGAGGTTTAGGCCGCCCTCGCTCGCGCGGGCCACGAACAAGGCCGAGCCGGCGGCGGCGGTCGCTTCGAGGTCGGAGATGCTCGCGGCGAGCAGGGCCGTGCCGTCGGAAAGGGCGGCGATGGCCGTGGGTCGCGCCGGCCCGTTGGGCGGGACGGCCTCGACGCCGGAGGTGGGGGCGAGGTCGACGAAGGCGTCGAGCACCGCGTTGCGAAGCTGGCGCTCGTCGAGGCCGCCGAGGCGCTCGCGGTCGCGCCAGGCCTCGACGCCGCGTTCGCCGTGGCCGGCCCAGATCACGTCCGCGGCGCACGCGACGCTCGCGAAGCCGCGGGCGCTGTCGCCCGGCAGCGCGCTGGTCAACGCCCAAGGGTCGATCGCTTCATCGGCGTCGACCACGGTCACGCCGTCGCGGCAGCCGCACAGCAGCGGGGGCGCCACGCCACCCACCGCCCCGCCCCCTGCGCCCACCTCCCCCACGCGGAGCGACCGCACGGGGCCCAGCGCGTCCACGTCCGCGGCCAACCGGAGTGCGCCGCTGTCGAGCTCGTACAGCTCGGTTCCGGCGGCCGCGATCAGGCGGCTTTGATCGCGCTCGGCCTCGGCCGACAGCAGGAGGCGCAGCGTCGGCTCGCGGTCGGCCGCCGGCAGCGCCATCAGCAGGACGCCCGGCGGCACGTCGGGCTGCTTGCGACGAATTTCCTCGAACGCCAACAGCATCGCGCCCGCCCGATGTTCGGCGGCGGCGGCGGCATCCACGGCCGCCTGCTCGGCGTGGCGGCGCTCGACGTCCGGCGCCGACAGCGTCGCCGTCGCCTCGCCCGCGAGCATCAGCCCCATCTTGAACAGCGGCACCCGCAATGCCGCCAACACGTCGCCGGCGAGCGCATCGGCGGCGGCGATGGTCGCCTCGGCCGAGGCATCCTGCCGGGAAGCGAACCAACCGGCGGCGGCACGCTCGGCATCGGGCTGCAACAGATCGGCAAGCCGCCCGACGCTGCCGGCCACGGTCTTGCCCGGCCCGACGGCGGCGTCGAACGCGGCGCGGTCGATCTGCCCCTCGTGCAACGCCAACGGCACCGCGACGACGGCGGCCACCTCGAAGCCGTCGCCGGTGCGGTGCGTGCCAGCGGGCACCTCGACCGTCGCCGCGGAGTTGGCCGGGGACATGGGCACGGGTCGATTCTACCGCGCGGGGCGCAGATTCCGCTTGCAAGTTCGGGCGGATTTGGGCGCGGGCGAAACCGTCACGCCACGGTGGAGGGCACGCGTTCGGGTCGGCTGCTGGCGCAGAGGTAGAAGCGCATCAGTTGCTCCGCCTGCGCCGTCAGGAGCGATCGGCCGCGGTCGACGAGGTCGGCGAGCGTGGCGGGTCCGTCAGCGAGGCAGAAGTAGGCGCACACGCCGCTGTCGAGCGCGGGCTGGAGGCTCTTGCGATCCGCGTGGCTGCCGGCGATGACGACGCAGGGCACGTCGCGGCTGGCGCAGAGCTTTGCGACGCCGTGCGGAACCTTGCCGCCGAGACTTTGGGTGTCAAATCGTCCTTCGCCCGTGACACAAAGCTGCGTTCCGTCCAGGCGCTCGTGCAGCTTGCAGGCGTCGGCGACGGCCTCCACGCCGGGGCGAAGCTGCGCGCGGGCGGCCAAAGCGAGCCCGAAGCCAAGCCCGCCGGCGGCGCCCATGCCGGGCTCGGCGGCCATCGCGACGCGACGGCAGACGTTGGCCAGCCGCTCCAGGTAAAGGTCGAGCTGCGCCACCTGCTCGGGCGTGGCCCCCTTCTGCGGGGCGTAGATCCAGGCCGACCCGTTGGGCCCGAACAGCGGGGCGTTCACGTCGGCCAGGCACGTGATGCGCGTGCGGTGGGGCAGGCGCGCCAGCGTCGGCACGTCGACGTTGACGATGTCGCCCAAATCCGCCCCCGTGACGGGCCGACTCAGCGTGCCGGCGGCCGTCTGCACGTGGAGCCCGACCGCCTGCGCTGCGCCCATGCCGGCGTCGCAGGTCGAACTTCCGCCCAATCCGACCACCACGTGCCGGCAGCCCATGTCGGTGGCGTAGCGGACGAGTTCGCCCACGCCGTAGCTGGTCGTGCGCATCGGATTGCGGTCGGCCTCGGCCAACAGCGAGATGCCGGCGGCGCTGGCCATGTCGAGCACGCCGGTTTCGCCGTCGGCCAGGAGCGTGATGCGCCCGAGCGTGCGCGAGCCCGGCAGCGGGCCCGTCACCTCCCGCTCGACCACGGTTCCTCCGCCGGCGGCCAGTGCCTCGGCGGTCCCCTCGCCGCCGTCGGCCATCGGGCAGACGTCGACCTCCACCTCGGGCGCGGCCCGACGCAAACCCACGGCGATGGCGGCGTTCGCCTCGCCCGCGGTCAGGCATCCCTTGAACTTGTCACAGGCCACGACCACGCGCAGGCCAGCGCCCCGATCGGCGGGGCCTACATCACGACTCATGCCCGATACCCAACAAACCCTGTGCCCAACCCGGTCACGATTTTGCCTCACTTGGCCGATTGCCGGCCGTTCCACACGCGATTGCACGTGGCGGTATCGTTGAAGACCCCATGCAGTGCCGCCCGAACCCCACGATGCTGATCGCGCTCGTCCTCCTGCTCCTTGCACCGGCGCTGCACGCCGCCGCGCCCGAGGCCAATGCGCGGCCGCCGCTGATGCGCGACTTCGTCGGGATCAACGCGCACACCGTTCAGTTCCCGCCAACGCTCTACGCGCCCCTGTGCGGGCTCGTGCGCGACTACCACGCAATCGACTGGGACACCGGCGATCACACCGCCGGCGCGACCGACTTCCCGCGGGCAATCAAGCACATCACCTGGGCCGATGACAGCGGCAACTTCGAGAGCTTCGACGGCGTGCCAAATTGGGCCGACCTGTACGGCGAGTGGAACGACGCCGGGTTCGAGGTCAACGCCAGCCTGATGCTCCCGACGCGATGGAGCGATCCCGCCGCCGACGCCCAGCGTTACGGCCGGGCCTTCGCCAAATCGCTCGGCCCGAACGGCACGACGCCGCGGGTGACGAGCGTCGAGATCGGCAACGAGCCGGCGGGGGAGAACCGCATCCCCGACGAGCTTTACCTCACGCTCTTCACCCACATGGCCAAGGGCCTGCGGGCGGGGGACGCGGACCTGCTGATCGCCACCTGCGCCGCCGCGCCGCCGGAGCCGGACGGGTGGTCGAAGTCGCTCGAGCTGTTCATCCCGCACGCGGAGCTTTTCGACGTGGTCAACATCCACCGTTACGCCTTCGCCGAGGGCTGGCCGACGTGGCGGCGCACGCATCCGGAAGATTCGGCCAACGGGTTCCTGGCGTTCGTCCGCGAGACGCTCGCCTACCGCGACGAGCATTTGCCCGGCAAGCAGGTCTGGCTCACCGAGTTCGGCTACGACGCCGCCACCGGCACGCCCGACCCGGATGGCCCGATGGCCCAGTTCATCGACACGGATGACTTGCAGCAGGCCCAGTGGATCGTGCGGTCGTTCCTTTGCCTCGCGACAACCGACCTCGACCGCGCGTACCTCTACTGGTTCAACGACAGCGACGCCCCGAGCTTCCACGCCGCCAGCGGGGTGACGCGCAACTACGAGCCGAAGCCGAGCTACCACGCGATGCGGCAGATGCAGCGCATTTTGGGCGAGTACCGCTTTTCAAAGACAATCGAGTGGAGCGACGGCGAGCGCGTCATCTTGGAGTTCGTACACGGTGGCGACGAGAGCAAGTTCGCGTGGGCTGTTTGGTCGCCGACGGGCGATGGCCGCAAATCAAGCATCGACTGCGAGCTTCCGGGCCGTTTGCTCGCCGTTGAGTGGATGGCAACGACCGAGCAGGTGCAGCGTCGTGATATCTCCCACCACGACGTGCGGCCAAACGTCGATCTGGCGATCGATGAGTCGGTGCTTTACTTCATCATGGAACGCTTCGAGTGAGCTGGGGCAACCGCTAGACTGCTCCCCCTTGTCCGAGGCAACGATCGAACTTCCTGAACCGCGAGTGCAATCGCGCGTGTCCGACCGCGTGTGGGCGGTCGGCTTCCTCGCGACGTTCGCGTTGCTGTCGGTTGTCTTCGCCGTCTGGAGCCGCGGGTTCCTGGAGGCGGACGGGGTCACGCATTACCTCTACGCGCGGTGGGCGTTCGACTTTCCGTGGCTCTTCACCGACGTGTGGGGCCGGCCGATTGTGACGACGCTCCACGCGCTGCCGGCGCAGATTCCCGGCTCGATCTTCGGCCAGCCGATGGGCCTGATCGCGGTGCGACTGACGAGCCTTGCCCTGGCGATCGGCGGGGCGCTCGTCGCGTGGAAGGTTGCGGCGGGGCAACCCGAACACGCCCACCACCAACGCCCGTCACTCGCGGCGGTCTGCACGCTCGCGAGCCCGCTCGTGTTGCTCCATTCGTTTGCGGAACTGACCGAGTTGCCGTTCGCGCTGATGAGCATCGCCTGCCTGCTGCTGTATCAGCGAAAGCAGTGGGTCTTACTCGCGCTGCTCGGCGGGTTCCTGCCCGCGGCGAGGCCGGAGGGAATCGGCTTTGCCCTGATGATCTTCGGCGGCCTCGTGCTCCATCGACGCTGGATCGCGGCGCCGCTCGTGTTGATCGGGCCGATCACGTGGGCGACGGCCGGCTGGATCCTTGGCGGCTACCGCGGCCCGGCCGACGACTCGCGGCTTCGCCCCCTCGCGGACGCGCTGCCCGAGTCGCTCGACTTCCTCCCCGGCATCCTCGCCTGGCTGCCGGCGAGCTGGCCCTACAGCGGCGAGAGCGTCTACGACTCGGGCCCGCTGCTGAAGTTCGTCGGCATGCTACCGGCCATCACCGGGCCGCTGCTCTTTCCGTTCATGCTGCTCGGGGCGGTCCTCAGCTTCGCCGGCTGGCGGACGCTGACGCGCGACCACGCGACGCGCGTCCGCTGGATCGTCGCCTTCATCCCGCTGTTCGTGCTGCTGGTTCACAGCCTGCTGCACTGGACCGGCAAGATGGCCAGCAGCGGCGACATTCGCTACCTCGTCGCCGTCGCGCCGTTCTGGGGTTTGCTCACGGCCCTGGGCGTCGAGCGGGCGACGCGTTGGCTGCGCGTCGAGCATGTCGCCCCAATCGCGATCGTGCTTGGCGTGCTGCCGTGGCTGGCGTTGCAGGTGAAGTACCCGATCGTGCCGCTGGTGATGGACGAGGGGTCGCAGAATGCCGAGGCCGTCGCGGATTGGTGGGAGTCGGACGACACGGCCGATTTGCGGGACCGCTACCCGAACCTGCGCGTGGATCACCCGATCTTCCGCTACCGCGTCGACACGCCGCCCAACACGATCGACGGCCGCCTGCTCGTCGAGCGCCGCCCGCCGGGGACGCTCTTTCTGTGGGACAAGATCTACAGCGTCTACAACGCCGACGTGCGGATGACGGTCACGCCGGAGGTGCTGCTCGAGCACGGCTGGCGCGAGATCACGCCCGAGCCGTTTATCAACGACTGGCGCGTCTTCGTGAGCGAGTAGGGTGGGATTCATCCCACCTCTGGATTCTGTCGGACGGTGGGATAAATCCCACCCTACGGCAACCGCATCAACCGTCCGGGGTCAATGCCCCTCGGCCGGCTCGCCGAGGATGCCTTTGAGCTCGTCGAACATCCGGTCGAGCGTGGCCTGGTCCTTCGCCTCGAGATTCAGGCGAAGCATTGGCTCGGTGTTGCTCTTGCGGACGTTGAACCACCAACCCCCACCCCCACCCCCACCCCCACCTCCCGCGTCGCCGCTGTCGATCGTGATGCCGTCGAGGTAGTCGATGTCGTGCTTCTGGTACTTTTGGCCGAGCTTCTTGATGGCGCCGTCCTTGTCCTCGACGCGGAAGTTCACCTCGCCGGTGTTGGCGAAGCGATCGAGCGGGGCGACGAGCTGGCTGAGCGGTTGGTCCGTTTTCGACAGGATCGACAGCATCCGCGCAAACGCGATCGCGCCGCTGTCGGCGTTGAAGTTGTCGCGGAAGTAGAAGTGGCCTGACAGTTCCCCGCCGAAGACGGCGCTCGTGTCGGCCATCGTCTTCTTCATAAAGACGTGGCCGACCCGGTCGCGCTTGGGCTTGCCGCCGGCCTTTTCGATCTCCTCCTTCAAGGCGTGGCTGCTGCGCAGGTCGTAGACGATGACGCTGCCTTTATTCTCGTCCATCTCCAGGAAGTCACGCGCGATGATCGCCGTCAGCAAATCGCAGCCGATCGTCTTGCCGTTCTCATCGATGAAGACACACCGGTCGGCGTCGCCGTCGAAGCAGACGCCGGCGTCGTAGCCGCCCTCGCGGACCTTGTTTTGCAGCAGTTCGAGGTTCTGCTCGACAAGAGGGTTGGGGTCGTGGACGAAGTCGACGCCGGTCTCGAAGAGCAGCTTCTCCATCGAGAGGTCGGATATGTCGCCGAAGACCTTGGGCACCATGACGCCGGCCATGCCGTTGGAGGCGTCGACGGCGATCTTGACGGGCTTCTTCAGGTCGAGGAATTGCAGCACGTGCTCGCGGTAGCTCGGCCAGATGTCCTTCTGCGTGAGCTCGCCGGTGACGCCGGTGTTGCCGGCGCGGGTGAGCTGGCCGGCGATGCGCTCGATGTCCTTGAGCCCTGTCTGGCTGCCGATCGGCTTGGCAAGGGGGCCGCTGATCTTGAAGCCGTTGTAGTCGACGGGGTTGTGGCTGGCCGTGGTTTGGATGCCGCCCACGCAGCCGTAGTGGTTGATGGCGAAGTAGATGCAGCTCGTGTCGATCAGGCCGATGTCGATCACGTTCATGCCCGTGCTGCGAATGCCCTCGATGAGCGCCCCGGCCAACTCCGGCGAGTGCGGACGCATGTCGCGGCCGACGACGATCGTGTCCTCCTTCTCGACCTTCTGGTCGTCGCCGATGCTCGACCGGCTGCGCCGCAGGAAGGTGGCGGTGGCGTGGCCGACCTTCCAGGCGTCGTCGGCGCCCAGCGGTTCGGGATAGGTGGCTCGGACGTCGTAGGCCTTGAAGATTTTGCTGATCATTTCGGTCGCACCTTACGCGCCCCCGCGCCGCCGCGGGAGGGACGGAACTCGCGGCGCGGGCATCTCGCGTTGCTGAGGACGAATTGAACGACCCGCGCCGTCCCACGGATCCTCGTTAGCCGCCCCGCCCTGCGGGGCGCTTCGCAGCGATTGGAGCGCCCCGCAAGGCGGGGCGGCTAACGGGGCAATCCACGCTCGACTACGCTTGATCCACGTGTACCGCTACGCCGTACATATGGAACTGTTGCTGGGGGAAACGGAGACGCTGCCCACGTTCGATCGTCCGGCGCTTGACGCCCGGCGTCAGTTCGGGGACGCTAGTCCGTTGCGAAGGAATCGAGAGCGGGCATGACAACAACCCCAACACCCAAGGCTTCGCCCACGCGGATGGCCTGCATGGAACTGCGCGGCGGCAACAACGCCGTCGAGGACGCCTTTGTCATGCCGGGCCTCGACGTGTGGGTCTACAGCCTGCCGTACGAACACTCCGACAGCGGTGGCGACGTCCACTACGTCTCCACGTGCGCCACCGGGCGCATCGCCCGCGTGCTCGTGGCCGACGTCAGTGGTCACGGCGCGGAGGTGGGCGGCATCGCGGCCGACCTGCGCGGGCTGATGGCGAAGTTCGTCAACTTCCTCGACCAGCGCAAGTTCTTCGCCGCCCTCAACCGCCGCTTCGCTGAGATGGCTCACGGCGGCAAGTTCGCGACCGCCGTCGTGATGACCTACTTCGCCCCCACCGGGACCTTGAGCGTCTCCAACGCCGGCCACCCGCCGCCGCTGCTCTGGCGGGCGCGCGACCGCTCCTGGTCGTTCCTGCAACACGACCGCGCGCCACACCGCGACGGCGGGGCGTTGGCCGAGAACCTACCGCTGGGCGTGCTCGACGCCGGCCGATACGACCAGTTCAACCTCCGCCTCGAGCCCGACGACCTGGTGCTCTGCTACACCGACTCGCTTGTCGAAGCCCGCGGCGCCGACGGGGAACTGCTGAGCATGGAGGGCCTGCTGCGCGTCGCCGCCGACGTCGACGGGGCAGTGCCGGCGGGTGTGATCCCCGACTTTATCGCGGCGCTGGAGGCGTTGGCGCCCGACAACCTTGCCGGCGACGACGTGACGCTGCTGATCTTCAAGTCCAACGGCGGCGCGCGGCGTGTGCCGCTAATCGACCGTCTGGCCGCACCGGCGCGCGTGCTGCGCGGGCTATGGCGTGCGATTCGCGGCCACGCCGACGGCGCCCGCCTGCCGGAAGTCTCCCTCGCCAACCTCGGCGGCGCCCTCTTCGACCCGCTGAGCCACCTCTGGGATCGACCGCGAAAATCGACTGACCACCTGGCCATGCCCACGTCTTGACGGCCGGCGCCCAAAGCCAACCTATCATCGCGGCAGATTGAGCGACCCCACCGGCGACGACGAGTACGACCTGGCCCCCGAGCCTCCGCGTCGCCCTCCGCCCGCGCGTCGTACGCCCACCCCAGCCACCCCCGCGGCACAGCCGGCGTCGACGCGACAACCCTCGCGCGCCGCGCCCGCCAGTCGTTCGCCGCCACGTCGCACGCCCGCCGCGGCGCAGACGCTCGATGAGCAGGCGGCGCGAATCAGTTGGTTCGCGCCGGGCATCCTCGGCCTGCTGACGCTCTTTTCCGGCGCCGCCAACCGCGACCAAACCACGGCCGCGATCGTGCTGGGATTGCAGGCGCTGATCCTCTTGATCGGCTTTGTCGCCTGCGGCTACGTGTGGGTGCGCTACCTGCGCAAGCGCAACCCCGACCTGCCCCGCGGCGCGGTGCTGGGGCTGGTACTGAACATCCTGCTGGCGGTTTTGGTTCCGATCGGGATCGTGGCGGCGTGGAACATTGCGGCACAGGATGCGCCAGCGGTCACATCCGCCGCGGGGGCTTGATCTCGAACGCGCTGATCCGGCCGGACAACGCCGGCTGCATCTTGTCGCGCCGCCGCGCGTGGCGTACAACGGGCGCGGCCGTCGCACGGACGCGCCGGCCCACCGCACGCCCAGCCGCTTCCCATGACCCTCGTCCCATCCACCGCCGCGAGTGCCGTCTACCACGACGCCCTCACCACCGCACGCCGCTTCCGCACCCTTTGCGCGCTCGTGCTGGCGCTGGTGCTGCTGGCGCAGGTCGGGCTCTTCTTTGCCGAAAAGTACTGGGCCGACTTCCCCCGTGGCGACGAGAGCGGCGGCGTCGAACTCGCCGATGGCCTCGACCCCAACGTCAGCAGCACCGAGACGCTCGAGCTTGAGGGCGACGGCGATGTCGAGACCGACACCGAATACTCGGCCGACCCGGAGGTCACGACCACGACCGTCTCGAACGACGTGCTCGCCGATTGGGGCTACATGGCCGTCTACGCGACGCTCTGGCTGGGGCTGGTCTTCAGCATTTTGCTGGCGTTGACGCTGGGGTTCATCGTGCTGGTCATGCTCAACGGCCGCACCGTCGGCGTGCCGCAGGTGACGCGGGCGTTCACGAAGTCGCTATTGCTGCTGGTGCTGTTCATCCCGTGGCAGGCGGTGCTGATGCACCCGACGATCCGCGGCGGGGCGTTCCACGTGCCGGGCGTGCTCTACACCTGGATGGAACTGCTCGGCACCGGCCACTACAGCGAGTACGAGCGGGCGAACTGGCTGATGTGGGTTCGCTTTGTCGCCTGGCCGGCGGTGGCGTTCGTCTTGCTGCTGATCGTGACGTTCGGCAGCGGCAAGGGGATCAAGCAGGCCCTGGGCGAAGACCTGCCCGACCTCGACGGCGACGGCCGCCCCGGCTAAACGGCCGCGGGTCAACGGGACCTGTCGCGGGTCAACGGGCCCCGTCATCGGCCCGATACCATGTGCGATGACACCCAGTTTTGGCGGAGGCAGGATGGCGGAGAAGCAGCGACCCGGCAAAGATCGCAAAGAGGCCGGCACCGGCATGCGCGAGGAGCGCGGCCGCGTCGTCGGCGACATGACCGTCGACGACAAGTTCACCCTCTGGGGCGGCGTCACCGGCGACCTGCGCGTCGTCGACGGCGGCAAGTGCTACGTGCGCGGCAACGTCGGCGGCGACCTGATCGTCGACTTCGGCGGGCGCGTCCACGTCTACGGCCACATCGCCGGCAACCTCCAACTCTTCCGCGGCGCGAAGGTGATCCTCAGCGGCACCGTCAGCCAGAACGCCAACAACAAGAACGCCCGCCTCTTCATCGATCCCCACGGCCGCGTCCTGGGCAAGATCAAAACCCAGGGCCGGCACGCCGAAACCCACATCGAAGACGCCTACGGCGGCGTGAAGATCGAGTACGGGCCGGAGCGGAAGTGAAAGGATGAAGGCGGAAGGATGAAGGATGAACCCGAGCCGGAGCGGGTTGATCTCGCCGTTCTGATTCAGGTTCATCCTTCTGCCTTGATCCTTCATCCTTTCCGCCCATGGACTGGCTCCTCTACCTCACCCTCGCCGGCGTGCTTCTGGCGGGGCTGGGGCTGAACATCATCGGGCTGCCGGGGCTGTGGCTGATGGTCGCCGCCCACGCCGGCTATGCGTGGGCGGACCAGGACGATTCCCTCGCCGGCTGGCCGAGCTCGCTGGCGATGCTCGCCCTGGCGTTGCTGGCGGAGGGTGTCGAGTTCCTCGCCGGTGCCGCCGGCAGCAAGACGGCCGGCGGGAGCCTGCGCAGCACGATCGGCGCGGTCGTCGGCGGGGTGATCGGCGGCATCCTGGGGGCGATCCTCGTGCCCGTGGTGCCGATCCTGAACGCGATTCTGGGCGCCTGCGTCGGCAGCTTTGTTGGGGCGGCATTGCTGGAGGCGAGCAAAGCGCCCGCCGACGTGGAGGAGCGCGTCGCGTTCTACGGCCGTTTGTCGCGAGTCGGCTGGGGCGCGTTCAAGGGCCGCCTGTGGGGCATTGTGCTCAAGAGCATCATCGGCGTGGCGATGCTGGTTGTCAGCCTGTGGACGGCATGGTCGTGAGGGTGGTGGTGAGGCACAAACGAAGACCGGGACGACCTGCAAAACAGGCCGCCCCGGGGGCGGGTGGGGGTTCGTGTTGTGCCGTCTGCCCACTGTATCGGCCAGCGGGCCAGGACGGCTGAGCGAAAAATGCCCCGAGAAGGACTCGAACCTTCAACCCGCTGATTAAGAGTCAGCTGCTCTGCCAATTGAGCTATCGGGGCCACACGCCCGACCGGGTTTCGGGCGGGTCGGGAACGATAGAAAGGGAGCGGCCGTTGTCAACCCCCCAGCCCGCGCCCGCGGCCAGAGCGTTTAGTCGAGTTGAACAATGCCACGCAGGAGGCCGTGAAGTCCGTTGCAACAGGTTTTGTGGCAACAAAATCCGAGTCGCCTTGGACGTCGCGGGCACCGCGTGCTATCATTTGAGCAATCGGCCGGCAAGACCGGCCCAACGGTCCCCACCACCCCCCGACGCGATCCGGAGCTTTGCTCCGGGTCGCGTTCTTTTTGCTGATTGGTCAGATCCGGAGGGTGGGCTACACGGACTACACGGACGCGAGGTCCACACCAGCGGGTCCGGCTGCGTCGACGGTGAAAGCGCCGCCGGGGTTGCGTGTCCAGCGCACGCGGATCGGGCCCAGCGGGTGGGCGACCGTGCCCGACGCCGCGTGAATCGTCGACACGTTCGGGGCGACCAGCAGCCGGTTCGGGTCGCCCGGCGTCGCCTCGCGGACGCCCAGCACGTGGCGGCCGAGGTACTCGGTTGCCGCCGCCGACCAGGAGTGGCACAGGCTCCCCAGGTTTCGCACGCCGCGGTGCAGGCACTCCCACAGACAGTCAGCATCGGCGTGCCGCATCAGGCCGTAGTGCTCGGCGATCACGCGCTCGGCCACGTCGAAGCGGCCGACGCGCACGAGGCCGTCGAGGGCGTATTTCAGGAAGTAGAGTTCGGCGAAGTCGTCGTGCGCCACCCCGCGAGCAGCCTTGGCGGCGTTGGTTGCAAGGCGGTCGAGGCAGTGCGTCAACAGCGGCCTGGCCTGCTCGCCTGTGGCGAGGTCGAACGCCAGCGCGAGCAGGTTCGCGTGCAGGCAGGGGGCGTCGCTCTCGCCGGACATCGCGAAGCGGTCGCCACGCCACAGCCGCGCTTGAAACGCTGCCCGGACCGTCGCGGCCTCTTCATCGAATGCGGCGCCGTCGTCCTCGCCCAGCGCCCGGCGAAGTTCGGCGACGCAGTCGAGCGCCCGCGTGCGAAAGGCGTTCAGCACCGCGTTCTCGCGCCCGAGCCGGGCGCCCTTGTCGACGCCCCAGTCGATGAACAGGCGGTTGTCTTCCGTCGCCTCCCACAGCGGATCGCCACGCCAGGTCGGGCTCGTCAGCACGCCCTCCGCGGCGGGCAGGCAGTGGGCAACCGTCCCGCGGTCGCCGGTGCGGGCCCACCAGTCGCGCAACCAGATGGCGAAGATCAGGGAGAAATCGCCGTGCGGTTTGCGCAGCCACGCGGGCACAACGCCCGGCAGTTGCCCGTCGCCGCGCCGCCCGTCGGCGAAGAGGCGCAGCGACTGACGCGGCATCGATCGATCCGGTGAGACGACGATGTGGACGAGCGACTGCACGTAGCTGTCGCCGAGGTACGTGCCGCGTTCGCGCCAGGGCGAGTCGCAGTAGACGTCCTCGGCGCTGGCCCGCAGCGTGCGAAGGCCGCGATCCCACGCCCACGCGAGCGTGGCGTCGTCGCACGAGAACGCCCCGTCGTATACCGGCAGGCAACGGGCGTCGCGAACGGCGAGGGCGTGCAGCGTCGAGGGCTGTTGCGTGCGCACGACGATCTGCACGAACCGCCCGCCGCGCGGCTCGAACGTGCTGATCGTCGCGTGCCCGCCGGGCCAGATAAAACGATCGGCGGTCTCCACGAGCGGGTTGGTTGCGAAGAGCCCGAGGCAGCCGTCGTCGCGCAGCCGCTCGTCGTACGCCACGTCGACGATCGTTCCCGCGGGCGCGTCGAGCGTGATCTCGATGTGGCCGAGGAACTCGGTGCCGACGTCGAACAGCGCCATCCATTCGCCGGCGGGAACGTCGACTGGCAACGTCGGGGCCTCCGTGCGCCGCGCGGCGTCGGGCCGATCCCACGCGACCAGCCGCGCCGGGCAGGGCGGCGACGCCGACGGGGCGATCAGCCGCCACGCCGGGTCGGCGAGGTTCAGGTCGTTCGCGTCGGCCGGAGGGGCGTGGGTCCAGCGGGCGTTCGCGCTCGGCGGCAGCACGCGCAGGGCGGGCGCGTCGGCGAGGTGCGGCGTCGAGCGAAGCTCCGTGCCAATTGGGGCCTGGATCAACAGGGGCGTATTCGGCCGGTTCTGCCCCGGCCGGCCGCACAGCAGGTTCCAGCCCCGGCGCAGCGTGACGGCAACCGACCGGCAGTTGCCGCGCACGGGATCGTCCTCGCCGTCGATCTCCACGCCGTTGAGCCAGTGCGGCCCCCAATGCAGCAGCAATTCCGCCGGCCCGGCAACCGGGGTGTGCAGGAACGTCACGTAGGCGAAGGTGTGCGTCGGATCATGATCGGCGTCCACGCTCACGCACCCGATGCGCGGGCCGATCTGCTCCAGCGGAGAAGCGAACACCGCTTGCGGCGTGATTCTCTCGCCGCTCGACATCGGCACGGCCCGCGGCGCCAGCGTCGGCGGCACGTCCAGCGCGGCCGGTGTTTCCTCGTGCAGTTTGCCCGCGAGGCACGCCTGATGCCGGGCCACGTCGAGCACCTCCGCCGGGCCGATCGCGAAGCTGAAGGCGGGCGCGTCCTGCCGTAGCGCGTCGCAGCGGCCGGCGGTCCAGTCGCCGGGCGTGGCCAGGTCCACCGCATCGCCGGCACGGCCCCACGCGATGAATCGGCCGCGGTCGCCGGGCATCGACTGGAAGTTGTTCGCGTCGACGAAGCGCACCTCCGCGACGATCGTGTTCTCGCCGACGGCCAGGTGCGGGGCGAGGTCGATCGAATCGAACTGCTCGCGGCCCGGCACGAACCGCGCAGGCCCGTGCGCGACGATGCGGCCGTTGACATAGAGGCGATATCGGGTTGCGGCGAACAGGTGCAGCGTCGCCTCGCGCGGCACAACATCAAGCGTGAAGCGGCGGCGGAACAACACGACATCGACCCGCACGCCAACGGGGGCGGCGTCGGCGGGCCAGACGTAGCGGGCGGCGGGGGTGGTGGTGGGGGTGGTGGGGGCGATTACGGACGCGCCGCAATCGCTGCGCCGGGCGAGCGGAAGTAGCCGGCTTCGAGCGTGTCGAGCAGGCCCGCGAGGCCGGTGGCGAGGCGCGAAGGCACGTCGCTCGCGGTGGCGGCGGCGCGGGCGGCGCCGAGCAGGTCGCGCACGAGCCGGTCGGTCGCGTCGACGGCGCCGAGGTCGAACAAACGTTGCCGCAGCCGCTCGGCCGCGGCGAGGCGAGCGCTGGCGGCGGCGTGGCCCGTGTCGTCGCCCGCGGCGCGGCAGTCGGCGTCGAACCGCTCGCGCTGGTCCGGCGGGCACAGGTGCCGCGCGCGCACGAGCGTGAGCGTGCGTTTCTGTTGCGCCAAGTCTCCACCGATCGTGGCGGGGGCGGCGAGGTCGATCAAATCGTTCTGCACCTGGTACGCCCGCCCGAGCGAGGTGGAGAAGGCCCGCAGGCGCGACAGCAACGGGTCATCCGCGCCGGCGAGAATCGCGCCCGTCAGCATCGGCCCCTCGAAGGTGTACGCGGCCGTCTTGGCGTGGTAGCCGGCGAGCACGCGGGTCTCGGCGATGTCCGCCAGCGGTGCGTGCGCCTGGGTGATGTCGGCCGCCTGCCCGATGCCCGTCTCCAGGGCGACGCGGCTGAAGACGCTCAGCAGCCGGCGGTACGTGGCCAGCGTCAGGTCGCCGGCGTCGTCCACGCCGTGCCACAATCGCATGGCGGCGGCGAAGAGCAGGTCGCCCGCCACAATGCCCAGATTCGCCCCGAACACCTGCGAGTCGCCGTCGAGCCCGGCCAGCTCGCGGTGCAGGCTTGGCCGATCGCGGCGGGTGTCGGCGGCGTCGATGATGTCGTCGTGGACGAGCAGGAAGGCGTGGAACAATTCCCAGCCGCAAGCGGCGTCGAGGGCGACGGTCGCCGCCGCGTCGCCACCGCAGGCATGGCAGGTCCAGAGGCACAGTTGCGGCCGCAGGCGCTTGCCGCCGCTTTCGACAAAGCTTTGCACGGCGCGGGCGATCGCTCCGAGCGAGCCGCGTTCGCCATCGATCTGAAGGGCGTCGAGTTCATCGAGGTCGCGGCGGGTGTCGACCAGCAGTTCGCTCAGCCGCCGGCTGAGGTGGCCTTCGAGGCGGCGTTGTTGGGCGTCGTCGAGGAGGTTCACGGCGGCGAGTGCGGGGAGGGCCGAAGGTCGAACGACGGTTCTAGCCGCGCCGGGCCACCCATCATTCAAAAGTCGTGGGGCGACGCGTTGTCGCAATATCACGGCAACTGCGACAAAGCGGTTACGCCGCCGACTCTAGGTAGGCCGCGGCCGCCGTCAGCACGGCGCGGGCGTTGGCGAACGTCAGCCGCTCCAGCGACTCCGCCAGCGGCAGCCACGCGTGCCCCACGTGCTCGTGACTCAGCGCCACCTCCTGCGGCGGATCATCGGGCAGCCGGGCCGTGAAAAAGATGACCTCCTTGCGAACCAGGCCCTTCCGGCTGCTTTGAAAGTGATAGATGATCTCGCGGCTGAAGCCCGAAACAAGGGCGACGTCGCGGATGCCCGTCTCCTCGCGCAGCTCGCGCAGGGCGGCCTGCTCGTCGGTTTCGCCGGACTCGAGATGGCCCTTGGCGTAATCCCAGTGGCGGCCGTAGTCGAGCAGGAGGAACTCGCGGGGGCGGCCGTCGCCCGGCTCACGAAACAGAACGACGCCGGCCGACCGCTCGCGGACGACCTTGCGTCGTTTCTTCTTGGGGACTGGATCGGCCGACGAGTCAGCCGGGCGGTCGTCAGGCTGGTCGGGCATGGCCCTGTTCTAGCAGAATCGCGTCTGCCGGGCAGGCGGCCACGCCGCCTAACCGTTGAGCAGTCCGATGATCAGCAGGATCACAAAGATGACAATGCCGATGATTAACAGCAGCTTGCCGACGCCGGCCGTCATGCCCGCGACGCCCTTGGCGCCCAGCGCGTAAAGGACAATTGAGATGATGAGGAGGACGACACCGATCCAGATGAGGCTACCCATAGTGAGGGTCTTTCAGTTAGCGAATGAATGTGGATGAACCACCCCGCCACGATTGGCGGGCGGTTCACGCAAGGCTGAAAGCAAACGCCGGGCCGCGTTGCGGACAGGCCGCCGCAGGTCGGCCGCGTTACAGGATGAACGACAGCGCCACGAGGATGCCGCCGACCACCAGCAGGGCAATCATGTACGTGCGACCCTTGGCTTCGTTCAAGCCCATCGCGTCGCGCTGGCCAGCCATGAACGCAAGCAAGCCGGCGAGCATGATGAGCAGGCCGAGCATCTGAAGCCAAAACATGAGAAGTCCTTCCGAAAGGTGGGGGTGGTTTGCGGAGAGTCAGCCCCTTCGCGACACCCGGGGGCCGCCGCGCAGGTCCGGGCAGGATAGCACCTTGAATCGCATTTGGTCATCCCGCGTCCTCCGCAGCGCCAACCAACAACTCCGGCCCGGCCCGACGCCGAAGCACCGCGACTTCGCCGGCGCGGCCCCCATCGTTGTACAGCGTGGCCCGCGTCGCCGCGACCATCTCCCACCCGCCCGGCCTGCTCGCGACCCGCCAGGCCTCTCGCGTGATGATCGCCCAGTCGGTCGCCGCATCGTCCAGTGCCGCCGGCGTCGCCTCGCGCACCGCAATGCCGTGCCGCCCCGCGTACCACGCGAGCGATGGCTCCTTGTACTCGATCATCGCGACCGTCCCCTCGGCACCGGCCTCGTGCAGAAGCTCCGCCACGCGCGGCGACGTGTGCAGCAGGGGCAACCGGCTCGCCCACCCGCCGTACGCCGCCAACACCGTCGCCACGAAGCCGATCGCCGTCGGGAGGGCGAACCCGCGCGCGCTCCGCGGCACCGACAGCAGCAGGGCGACCGCGCCCCAGGCGACTGCGACGACCAAAAAGATCCACGGCGTCGCCTCCGCCAGCACGACGCCCGCCGTCGCGAACCCGATCGCCACGACCAGCACGATCCCGCCCGCGAGCGGCAGGCGGCGCACGTCCTTCGAGCACCGCCCGGCTGATGCCCGCACGATCCAGTCCGCCACCAGCAACGCCAGTGGCGGGAACAGGATCAGCGGGTAATGCGGTAACTTCGTCGCGTTCGCCTCCAGCACCAGCCACCCGCCGAGCGTCGCGAACAAACACCAACGCACCCACACGATCCGCCGCCTCGGCCACGCGGCCAAGAGCGCGCCCGGCAGAAGCACGCTCCACGGGAAGAACGTGACGGGCAAGAGCAGCAGGTGAAACCCCGGCGGCTGGCCGTGACTCTCAAGGCCGCGCGTCGCCCGCCCCAGCACGTCGTGGCCCAGCGCCGTCGGCAGGAACGTCGGCTCGCGCAGCGTGATCGCGGCCGCCCACGGCAACGCCACGAGCAACGCGACGCCAAGGCCTCGCGTCGGCTTGAGGCGCCGCAACGTCGGCCGCAAGAGCCGCGGCTCGCTCATCAGGAAGACGCCCAGCCCCAGAACCGTCGTTGCGACGAGCACCGGCCCCTTCAACAAGATCGACGCGCCCACCGCGCCCCACACCACCCACCACCCGACGTCGGAGCGGACGCTCCGGGTTCTGATTCCGATCGAGATCCGAGCATCACCCCGACCCGAACCCGGAGCGTCCGCTCCGACGTCGAGGGACGAAAGCAAGCGAAGCACAGCAACGAAGGCGACGCTCGCGCAGAGAAGGAGGGGCCCGTCGACCACGCCGACCTTCGCCACGCCGATGCCGAGCACCGTCGTCGTCGTCACCAGCGCCGCCCACCACGCCCGGCGGCGACCGACGACGCGAGCCAATCCGAACCGCAACACGACCGCCGACCCCGTGACGCCGATCGCCCCCGGCAACCGAATCGCCCACGCCGACTCGCCAAAGACCGCCAGGCTCGCCGCCTGCAACCAGTAGACGCCCGCCGGCTTGGCCGTGCGCAACTCGCCCAGGAGTCGCGGGACGATCCAGTCGCCCGTCGCGAGCATCTCGCGGCTGGTGACGGCGTAGCGAGCCTCGTCGCGATCGGTGATCGGCAAGCGCTCGTTGAACAGCAACGCCGTCAGCAATACGCCCGCGATCAACGCGATGTCGCGCCAACGCCGGGTCATCGCTCGATCCGAAAATCGGCCAACCCTTGCGGCGAACGCTCGGTTTGCGTCGCCTCGCGAACGTGCCCGCCAAGCTCGTCGGCAACGTCATCAAGGAAAGCGCGGACCGCATCGCGCTCCCCCTCGGCCGCGAGTTCGACGCGGCCATCCGGCAGGTTCTTCACGAAGCCCGCCACCGCGTGCCCGCCGGCAATGCGCCGGGCGCGGGCGCGGAAGCCAACGCCCTGCACGTCGCCGGAATAAAGGACGCGCACGTGGATCATCGGCCGGGCGTTCGGGTGAGGTCGCGGACGTAGGCCTCGTACTGGGCCTCCAGGTCGCTGAAGGGCAGGCCGAGGTACGTTTCGAGCATTTGGCGTGGGTTGCCGGTGGCGGTGCCGTTCGCGTAGCCCGCGAGCAGCCGGCGCAGGCCGGGGCGGTGGCGGTCGCTCTCGACCAGGAACCGCGCCAGTGCCCACGCCTGGGCGTAAAAGGTTTCGATCTGCCGGCCGTTCGTGCCGACGACGTTGCCGGCGTGCATCGTCAACAGCTTTTCGAGCGGCCACGCCCGCTGCCGGCGCACGGCCTCGCGCAGCCGGTTGAGCCGCGTGTAGCTCATCCGCGGCTGGCCGAGATCCCCCTCCTGGAACCCCGCCTCGAAGAGCGTGGCCACGCCCTCCTCCAGGAACGGCGGGGGCCGGCGCTCGAACGTGGTCGCGACGTACTGGTGCCACCCCTCGTGTCGGCAGACGGCCAGCGTCTGCGGGCCGCCGTGGTAGAAGGTGGCGAACGTGTCGCCGTGGGCGTACCCGCCGCGCCCGATTTGCAGGTAGATCGCCGCGGCGGGGCCAGTGGTCTCCCGCGTGTGGTCCGCCCACTGCTCGCGGAAGCCGAAGACGTACGCCGTCAACCGCTCGGGCACGGTGCCCGACGCCGACTCCACACCCGGCGCAGTGGCGATTTTAGCGTACAGGCCGCGCGTGCGCTCGAGCGTGTCGGCCAGGTGCGCGTTGAGCCCGGCGTCGGCGATGCTCGTGTGCAGGTCGTAATGCTCGGTCGCCAGCACCTGCCCGCCCGGCGGCCCGTCGGGCCAGGGGCGCGTCTCGAAGGCCTCGCCCGCGCAGCCGGCCAGCGGCAGGAGCGCCGCGAGGAGAAGGAGGCTCGTAAGGTTTCGCCACATGGCCGTTCGGATCGACATCGTCAGCATCGGCACGCTCTCCCGCAACCGCTTGTGGAATGAAGCCACGCCCGTCCGCACGCCCCACGCCACGTGCACGCTGCTGCGGGCCAGGGACGGCAACGAACAACGGGAACGCCGCGTCTTGATCGACCCCGGCCTGCCCGCGCCGGCGCTGGCGGCCCGCCTCTTCGAGCGTACGGGCCTGAGGCCGGGGGAGATCGACGTCGTCTTCCTCACCAACTTCCGCCCCGCCCACCGCGCCGCCCTCGAGCTCTTCCCCGACGCCCGGTGGCTGCTGAGCGACCCCGAACGCGAGGCCGTCGGCAACCACCTGAGCGACCTCCGCGACCGCGGCGACGCCGACGTTAAAAAGGTAGTCACCGCCGAGCTGCGCCTGCTCGACCGCACGAAAAGCCCCGAGGACAAGCTCGCCGAGCAGATCGACCTGTTCCCCCTGGGCGGCTACACCCCCGGCACCTGCGGCCTGCTCGTCGCCGAAAGCGCCACCACGACGCTGATCGCCGGCGACGCCGTCCCCACCCGCGACCACCTGCTGGCGGGCCAGGTGCTGGCCGATGCCTTCGACAAGGACCAGGCGTTGGAGAGTTTGCGTGAGGTGTACGAAATCGCGGACGCGATCGTGCCGGGGCATGACAATTGGTTCGCCAACCCGCGGGGGTACGGGGCGTGAGGGAAGCGACCTTTTGCTCCTTTCGCTCGTCGCGGTACGCTTCAAGACGGGACCCGCGTGACGAGGCGCCGCCGCGCGAGACGTCCCTCACGAATTGACGTTACAAGGTTTCTGGCCGTGATGACACTGAATGATTCGACGCTATGGGATCTGTCAGGACGATCTGCCCAGGCTGATGACGCCGCGAGCATCGGTGAAAACCCGCGATTTCTCCGCGAGCAGTTGCTCACGTACATCGGGAACAAGCGGAGCTTGATTGACCCAATCCACCAGGCGGTACTTCGAGTCGTCAGGCGGTTGAACAAGCCGAAGCTGCATGTACTTGACGGGTTTGCCGGCTCGGGCGTCGTGTCTCGCTTCTTCAAGCAGTTCGCGCAACGCCTCGTCACCAATGATCTGGAAGCCTACGCACGAGTCGTAGGCGAGTGTTACCTGTCCAATCGGTCAGAAATCGATTGCAACCGCCTTGAGCAACGTCGGCAAGATGTTGTGTGTCGAGCGGAATCCGACCCAGATACGAACGGCTTCATTCGCCGTCTTTACGCCCCGCAGGACGAAGACGCCATCACGCCCGATGACCGTGTCTTCTATACGATTGACAATGCGATCCGTCTCGACTCGCTGCGCCAGGCAATCGCATCGGAACCGGAAGGCATTCAGCCGCTTCTGCTCGGCCCCCTCCTGTCGGCTGCGTCGGTGCATGCCAACACTTCCGGGGTGTTCAAGGGCTTTTACAAAGGTGCCAACGGCGTTGGCCAATTTGGCGGAAGCAACCGCGACGCGTTGACCCGCATCCGCGGCCGCATCGATCTGAAACTGCCGGTTCTCAGCCGCTTCGAATGCGACGTGGAAGTCCACCAGAGAGATGCCAACGAACTTGTGCGAGAGGTAGATGGCCTTGACCTCGCCTACTTCGATCCGCCATACAACCAGCACCCGTACGGCTCGAACTACTTTATGTTGAACCTCCTTACCAAGTACGAGGAGCCGCAGGAGATCAGCCGCGTCTCCGGCATCGCCCAGGATTGGCAGCGATCCGACTACAATAAGCGAAAACTGGCGGCCAAGGCGTTGACCGACCTGCTCGAGCACACAGACGCGTCGCACCTGCTTGTCTCGTACAACAGCGAGGGCTTTATCTCCCGCGACGAGTTCGACGTTTTTCTCGGCAGGCTTGGCCGTGTGGAAGTGATTGACACCCTCTACAATACGTTTCGGGGCAGCAGGAACCTGCGTGGGCGCCCGATCCACGTGAAAGAGCATCTATTCCTCGTGGAGCGGAATTGACCCATGGCAAAGCGTGACCAACTGCGTGAGCTTCGTGCCGGAACGGTCATTAACAAGACGTCGAGTGCGCAAGAGAAGGACATCGACCGCGCGCTTCGCGCCGCCGTCGAGCAGATCCGCGCGTGGGCAAACATCGCACTCGTTCATGAGAAGCAGTGGAAGCTTCATAAGATCGTCGCTCACCTCACGAAGCACTTTCCCGAAGTCGATTTCGCCTGCCACTTCCAGAACACGAGTGTCCGACCGGACGGCGGAATCGTCTGGTTGGTCGCGAACGACGGCGAGCGGTTCCCGATCCTGATCTCCGAGGTGAAGAATCAAGGCACGAACGACCTACGGAAGAAGGAAGGGAAGGCCAAGCAGGCGAAGGGGAATGCGATTGAACGCCTTGGCAAGAACGTCATCGCGTTTCGAGCGGCCCTCCGCACTGAAAGCATCTTCCCCTTCGTTTGCTTCGGCTACGGGTGCGATTTCGAGGCCGATTCGTCGATCCTCGATCGGGTCAGTTCCGTCGCCATCTTCGCCAAACTGAACGAGACGCACCTGCACGCCGAGGGTCCGAACAACCTGTTCAACCGCGGCAGCTTCTACTTTCGGCCAAACAAGTGGACCCTGCCGGAGATGCAGGCGATCCTGTTCGACATCGGCAAGCGGAGCATTCAGTACTACTTCTCCAAATACGGAGAGGAGCGTTTCCTGCCGCCTGCAACAACCTGAAAGGTGCGGAATTGAGGAGCCTTGCCGGCTTCCGTACCAATGCTCTCTTTGCCCATCTCGGGGCTTCAGTGCTTGCGTCGCCATCGCGGGCCAACGAACCTACGACTGACCCATGCCCACCTACGGAATCTGCACCGGCCCAGACCAGTCGCACGCCATGCGGGAGGCCGGCTTCGACTATGTCGAGGGCAACAGCCAAGCGTACTTTCGCGGGAAAATGGACGACGCGGCCTTCGCGGAGGACGGGGGGCTCGTGAGCTACGCCGGCGGGGCTGGGTTGCCGATGCCGGTGACGAACCTGCTCGTGCCGGGGGACGTGCCCGTCGTCGGCGAGCGGGCGGACGCGAACGTGGCGAAAAAGTACATCGAGCGCCTGCTCCGGCGGGCGGGGGAGGCGAAGGTCGACACCGTCGTCTTCGGCAGCGGGGCGGCGCGGGGCGTGCCCGAGGGGTTCGACCGCGAGCGGGCGAAGGGGCAAATTCTCGACTTCCTGCGTTACGCGGGGCCGCTGGCGGAGCGGGCGGGAGTGACGATCGCCACTGAGCCGCTGAACCGGGGGGAGTGCAACATTCTCAACGGCGTGGCGGAGGCGATGGAATATGTGCGGGCGGTCAAGTCACCGGGGGTGGGATGTCTCGTCGACTCGTACCACTCGTGGCGGGAAGACGAGCCGCTGGCGGACATTGTGGCGGCGGGGCGGATCGCGCACGTTCACGTTGCCGATCGCGACGGCCGTCTTGCGCCCGGCGGCGGCGGGGCGACGCCCGAGATGTACCGCGCGTTCTTCGGTGCGCTCAAGCAACTTGGGTACGACGGGCGGATCAGCATTGAGGGGAAGGTCGACTTCGAGGTCGAGGCGTTGCGCCGGACGCTCGGGTTCCTGAAGGAGCAGTGGAGCGCCGCGTGAGCGGTAGGTGAGTTGACGAGTGGATTCGGGGGTGGAGACTGCGGGTCGTGGACCCGCAGCTACCTTGGGTTACGGGAACGCTCCGATGTACCGCGCCTACCTTTCTGCCCACGTCCCTCGGTCCCACGTCCCACCTCCCATCCGCATGAAGCACCGTCTTTACACGCCCGGTCCGACCAGCGTTCCGCCGGAGACCCTCGAAGTCCTCGCGCGGCCGATCATCCACCATCGCACAGGCGAGTTCCGGGCGGCGTTCGAGCGGGTGGTCGAGGGGCTGAAGTACGTCTACCAGACGAGCAACGACGTCTACATCATCACCGGCAGCGGCACGGCGGCGTTCGAGGCGGGGCTGGTGACGTGCGTCGCGCCCGGCAAGACCGTCCTGAACATCAACAACGGCAAGTTCGGCGAGCGCTGGGGCAAACAGTGCCGCAAATTCGGCATCGACGTCACCGACCGCGAACTGCCCTACGGCACGCACATCACGCCGGAGTCGATGGCGGACGAGCTGTCGAAGCAGTCGGGTGGTGGGTACAACGCGGTAATCGTCACGCACAGCGAGACGAGCACGGCGACGGCGTGCGACATGGGGGCGGTGGCGAAGGTCGTTCGCGAGAAGGCGCCGGACGCGCTGCTCATCGTCGACGGCATCACGGCGATTGGGGCGTTGCCGTTCAAGATGGACGAGTGGGACATCGACGTGGCAATCACGGGCAGTCAGAAGGCGCTCATGCTGCCGCCGGGGCTGGGGTTCGTCAGCTTGAGCGAGCGGGCGTGGAAGGCGGCCGACGAGAACGAGGGCCAAAGCCCGTTCTACCTGGATTTGCGGGCGTACAAGAAGTCGGCGGCGGACAATGACACGCCGTTCACGCCGGCGAACACGCTCATCCACGCGCTGGCGGTATCGTTGCAGATGATCCAGGACGAGGGGATCGAGCAGGTGTGGAAGCGTACGACCGCCCACGCGAACGCCGTCCGCGAGGGGATGCAGGCGATGGGGCTGAGCCTCTTCAGCCAGATGCCCGCCGACAGCGTGACGGCGATCAACTACCCCGAGGGCGTTGATGATGCCTTCCGGACGGTCATGCAAAAGGACCACGGGATGAACGTCGCAGCGGGTCAGGCGAGCATGAAGGGCAAGCTCTTCCGCGTGAACCACATGGGCTACACCGACGCCTACGACGCCCTCGCGGTCGTTGCGGCGACGGAGCACGCGCTGGCGACGCTGGGGCAGTCGATCGTGTTGGGCAAGGGCGTTGCCGCGGCGCAGAAGGCGCTGGTCGGTCTGTTCCAGTAGGAGAGCGTTCAGGTTGCTGCGGAGCCGCGGTCCGCAGTGTTGCGCACCTGCAACCGCGCCCGACCTGCGGACCGTGGGTCCGCAGCTACCTCGTGCAAGGAGCTTTCTCTTACACGCGCAGACCCGACTGCGGGACGGGGTCCCGCAGCTACCTTAGTTTTTCCAAGAAATCTCTAAAGTAGCTGCGGGTCCATGACCCGCAGTCGGAGCGCACTCACGATGAGCGCGATCACCTCCTCGCGCGATGAGCCGCAAGTAGCGCAAACGCACTACTCGTCGGACTCCTCGTCCTCCGACTCGCGTTCCGCCCGTCGCTGGGCGCGGCGCTCGGCACGCTTGGCGGCGGCCTCGTCTTCGCGTTCGGCGACGATCTGCTCAAGCCGCGTCTTCTGCTCGTCGCTCAGGACCGCGAGCGAGTCGCGCATCCACTGGTCCTCCAACTCGCGGACGGCGAGCAGGTGATCTTGGCGGAGCTTCTTCAGCTCCGCCTCCTGGCCCACGTCGAGATCGTCGAGCAGGTTGAAGGGCCTCACGACCTGGCCGCCGGGCATGCGGCGGTCGCTCTCGACCAGTGACGATTCTCCATCGCCCTCGGTTTCGGCGTCTTGATGAGCGAAGACGGCCGTCGTCAGGCCGACACTCAACACGGCAGCGGCGACCAAGCCGCCACGGATCATTCGGACACGGTTCATCACAACCTCCCGCAGCGGGATTACGTGGGAAACAGCGGCGTCGTGCCGCTCGATTGCCCGCCGGAGGGCTCCGGCGGTCCATCCCTGTCTTGTTCGGGTTCAGCCTTCGCCGCGTCGGCTTCGGCGATGACATCCGGCTTGAACATGCGGCCATCAAGCGCCTTTTGATACTGCGTCCACCGGCCTTCGTCCTCGCCCGCCGCACCCCAGCGCGTGGCCGACAGCGCCATCGTCATCTTCGCGTCGAGGTTCTCGACGTGATGCACAAAAATCGCCTCCGGCGTCGCCGGACTCTTGGCGGAACCGAAGCCGAGGGACAACTCGCCGTGGTGGCTCAGGATGATGTGCTGCAAGACGTCGATCACGTCGCGCGGGATCTCGCGGTCGGCGGCCTTGGCCTTGTCCTCGACCCACATCGCGCTCTTGACGATGTGCCCGATCAGCCGCCCGCCGTCGGTGTAGTCGAAGGCCGTTTCGTACGACAGTTCCCAGGTCTTGGCCAGATCGTGGACGAAGACGCCGAAGACGCACAGCTCGCGGTTGAGGTCCGGGTAGAGCCGGGCGAGGGCGTCGGCCCCCTTCATCGCGTTGAGCGTGTGGTCGAGCAGCCCACCGAGAAAGGCGTGGTGAAACCCCTGCGCCGCCGGGGCCCGGCGGAAATTGGCCATCAGCTCTTCGTCGGCGAGATACGCCCCGGCGAGGCTGCGGAGCGTTTGGCTCTCGAAGCCCGTCAGCATCGCCTCGAGCTCGCCGAACATCGCGTCGACGTCCTTGTCGGTCGAGGGGAGCAGGTGCGTGTAGTCGATGCGCGAGGTATCGCGGATTTGCAGGATCTTCTCGACCTTGAGCTGCGGGCTGCCGTTGAACTCCTCGAGCTTGCCCTTGACGCGCACGACGCCGGGATTGGGCAGGCGTTTGTACATGGCCTCACCCTGGTCCCACCACATGCCGCGAACGCTGCGCGACTTGTCGCCGACGTTCATTTGCAGGTAGGGGTCGCCGTTCTTGTTGAGGCGGAGCTGAACGTTGCTGATGACGAAGACGTCGTCCGCCTGCTCACCGGGGCCGAAGTCGGCGAGGTAGCGGCGGGGCGACTCAGCGCCGTTGGGGGCAACGTCGGACATTGCCGCTGTTCTAAGGCTCCGCGCGTGCGCCCGCAACTCAAGCACCGTGGCGCGACGGCATCGGGAGCCCGTCAGATTACTTCACCACGCCGAAGCTTCCGCTTCGGCGTTGCACCGGTCATGCAGTGGGTTCTAAGTTGAGCCGCATGAGCGAGATTGCCGACCGCGTTGCCGCGGCACAGCGCGGGGAGAATCCGACCGTCATCGCGAAGCTGCAAAGCGGGTGGGCGTGCCTGTGCGACCGGCAGTTCCCGCGCGGCTGGTGCGTGCTGCTGGCGGACCCCGTCGTCGGGTCGCTGAACGACCTTGACCCGGCGAAACGCCCGCAATTCCTGACCGACATGGCCGCCCTCGGCGACGCCGTTCTCGCGGCGACCGGCGCGTTGCGCATCAACTACGCGATCTACGGCAACCTTGCCCCGCAACTGCACGCCCACGTCATCCCCCGGCACGCGGACGAGCCGGAGGAGATGAAGCCCAAGCCGATCTGGCTCTACCCGCCCGAACAGCTCGATTCGCGCCCGTTCGACCTCGAGCGCGACCGCTCCCTCCTAGAAACGATTCGCACCAAGTTGCAGGGTCCGGAGTCTTCATCATCCTGACCCAACGCCCAGTCGCTCTGCGGCTGGGTCGGGGGGTCAGATGAACCAGACCCAGCCGCAAAGCGAATGGGCGTTGGGGGTAGAGTGGTCGGGGTGTGCGTTCGATTGATGTTGGAGGACGTTGCAAATGACCCAATCTGTTTCGATCCACGATGCCGGACCGGCGCAGGTGTCCGTGATCGAACCGACCGCGCCGCGACAGCGGGCGGCGACGATCGACGCGCTGCGCGGTGTCGCGATCCTGGGAATCCTGCTGCTGAACGTGCGCAACTTCGCGCTGCCCGGTGACGCCTACGTCTACCCGTTCGTCGTCGAGCCGCGGCCCGGCGACCTGCTGGCGTACGCGCTGACGACAATCTTTGCTCAGGGCAAGTTCATTGCGACGTTTGCGGCGCTCTACGGCGCGGGGATCGTCCTGTCGACGCGGCGTCTCGACGAGGCGGGCGCGCCAGCGTTTGGGCGGTTCCTGCGACGCTCGCTGATCCTGGCGGGGGTGGGGCTGGCGCACATGTTCCTGGTCTGGCCGGGTGACATCCTGTTCATGTACGCCACGCTCGGCTTGATCGCCTTCACGATGCGGCGGTGGCGGCCACGCTCGCTCTGGCTGATGGCCGGCGGCGTCTTCCTGGCAGCGATGGCCTTTCAAGCTCTGGCGGCCCTGGGGCTGTGGGCGGGAGCGACGTTCGACCAGACCGACCCGTCGCTCACGCCGGCGGCGCGGGCCGAATCGTGGATGCTGATCCCGGACAACTGGCGGACTGAAACGGCCGCCCATACGGCTGGTCACAGCGAGGCGGTGACGTACCGACTGACGGCCGCGCCGCTGTTTCAGTTCTTCGCCTTCGCGCTGTTCGGCCCTCAGGTGCTGGCGCTGATGCTCGCCGGGATGGCGTTGCTGAAGCTCGGCTTCCTCGCCGGCGACTGGACCGGCCGGCGCTACGTGTGGTTTGCCGTAATCGGCCTGCTCGTCGGCTTCGGCGCCAGCGGGATCGTGACGCTCCTCGGCTGGCGGTCCGACTTCACGCCGATCTTCTGGTTCGCCGGCGGGCAAGGCTTGCTCTCGCTCTTCGCCCCGCTGGCGGCGCTGGGTATCTCCGCGGCCGTCGTCGGTCTGGCGCGGCATGGCGGGGCGATTGCGAGCCTCTTCGCCCCGGTCGGGCGAATGGCGTTCACAAACTACCTGTCGCAGAGCTTGCTCGGGACGGCCATCTTCCACGGCTGGGGGCTTGGCTTCTACGGGACCGGCTACGCACGGCAACTGCTGGCGGTGCTGGCGATCTGGACGGTCAACGTGCTGTTCAGCCACCTGTGGCTGGCGCGGTTCCGCTACGGCCCGCTCGAATGGCTGTGGCGCTGGGCGACGTACGGGAAACGGCCGCAGTTGCGGACGGATGCCGTTCCGCTAGCGTCGTCGCCATGAGTGACGCTCCTTTCGCCCCGGTCAAAGTCGGCTGCATCGGCGCCGGCAACATCAGCGGGCAGTACCTGTCGATGCAGAAAAACTTCCCGGCCGTCCAGATGGTCGCCATCGCCGACCTGGACCGCGCGAAGGCGCAGGAGGCGGCCGACCAGCACGGCATCGCCAATGTCCTGTCCACCGACGACCTGCTCAAGCACGATGACGTCGAGATCGTCCTGAACCTGACAATTCCCGCCGCCCACGTGGAGGTGGCGGAGAAGGCGATCGAAGCGGGCAAGCACACGTACCTCGAAAAGCCGCTGGGCATCGACCGCGACGACGGCCAACGCCTCGTCGACAAGGCGACAAAGGCCAACCTGCGCGTCGGCTGCGCACCCGATACGTTCATGGGCGCCGGCATTCAAACGGCGCGCAAGATCATCGACGAGGGGACGCTCGGCGAGATCACGGGCTTCAACGCCTTCATGATCAGCCGCGGGCACGAGCACTGGCACCCGTCGCCGGAGTTCTACTACCAGCCCGGCGGCGGGCCGATGTTCGACATGGGGCCGTACTACCTGACGGCCCTGCTCAACCTGCTCGGCCCCGCCAAGCGCCTCAGCGGCATGGCAACCGTGGCCATCGGCGAGCGCACCATCACGAGCGAGCCCAAAAATGGCCAGGTCATGCGCGTCACCACGCCCGATCACTACTGCGGCACAATCGAGTTCGAGAGCGGCGTAGTCGGCAGCATCATCCAGAGTTTTGCGATGCGCAACCACCCGACGATCCAGCCCTTCACGATCTACGGCACGAAGGCGACCATGAACGTGCCGGACCCGAACAGCTTCGACAACAAGGTCTACCTCATGCACGAGGGGGGCGACGACCAGTGGCACGAGCAGCCGATGGCCTTCGTCGAGGGCTACGGCCGCAGCGTCGGCCTGGCGGACATGGCCTACGCGATCCGCAGCGGCCGGCCACACCGTTGCAGCCTGGAGCAAGCCTTTTGCGTGCTCGACATGATGCAGGGCTTCCGCGACAGCAGCGACAGCGGCAGCCACCACGCCATCTCCGCCCCGTACCGACGGCCCGCCCCCATGCCGGCGGAGTTGCCGTACGGGGAATTGGATCAGTAATCCCCTTCGCACCAAACCGCGTTGCAACGCACCGCGGTTTGGTAAGGTGGAGAGATGATCAAGCCGCTCGTTATCGTCGCGATTCTTCTTGCCGGCGTCGCCGCCTTCGCCCAGCCGGCGACGACGCGGCCAGCGGTCGAGGTGCCGCCGGGCGCGGAGCTGGTCGAGCCGAAGGCGGACGATACCAAGTACATGCCCGAGGGCGAGGCGATGCGGCAGTCGACCGCCACCTACGAGGGCGAGGGCGGTTCGCTCGATTACCTCGTCGCGGTGCCGGCGGATTACGACGCCGATGCGGAGAAAGCGTGGCCGCTGGTGATTTTTCTGCACGGCTCGGGCGAGCGGGGTGACGAAGTGGAACTTGTCGCCGCGTGGGGGCCGCCGAAGCTGGCGAAGGCGGGGGCGGCGATACCGGCGATCGTCGTCAGCCCGCAGTGCCCGGCCGGGTCGTGGTGGCCGCGCGAGATCGAGGCGTTGGACGGCCTGCTGGGACAGGTCGAGAGCAACTATCGCGTCGACGCCGACCGCATCTACCTGACGGGCCTGAGCCTGGGCGGCTTCGGCAGCGTCGCGTGGGCGGCGGCGGAGCCGGAACGGTTTGCGGCCGTGGCGCCCATCTGCGGCGGCGGCAACCCGGAGCAGGCCAAGGCGATGGCGGCCGTTCCCACGTGGTTCTTCCACGGCACGGAGGACACCGCCGTGCCGTACATGAACAGCGTCGAGCTGTACAACGCGATGCGGCAGGCCGACGCCGATCACGTCAAGCTCACGCTGTACGACGGCGTCGACCACTTCAGTTGGATTCCCGCCTACGCCGACCCGCGGCTGTGGGAGTGGATGTTCAGTCAGCGTCGCCCGACTCCGGCCCCACGATGAGCGAGCGGGCCGAGCCGCCGGAGTCGCCACCCTTCTCATCGAGCAGGGCGTTGGCGCCGCGCTGCATCCGGTCGCCGGCGTCGAGGGCGTCCTGACCCGTCAACGGCTCGTCCATCGGCTTGCGCTCGCTTGTTGCTTCACACCCGATGAGGGCGGGGGTCATCGCGAGGAGGACGACGATGAAGCTGCGGGCCGTAGCCCCGCAGCTACTCAACCAAGTGACACTCTGCTCGGGTTCATCCTTCATCCTTCTACCTTCATCCTTTCGGGTTCACTCCTTCACCTGCATCGCCAGCAGCCGGGCGATCGCCTCGCAAACTTCGGCCCGGTGCCTGCCGTGCAGGGCCAGGGCGATTTGCGTCTCCATCAGACCGTAGGGAATGCCCGTGTCGTACCGCTGACCGCGCACGATCTGCGTCCAGTACCTGGCCCCGCCGGCCCGCAGGTGTTCTTGGGCGCTGGTGAACTGGTACTCGTTGTTTTCCTTCACGTCGTAATCGATCAGGTGCTGGATCGAGTCGAAGATGCCCGGCCCGAAGACGTGGATGCCGAAGTGCGTCAGGTAGTTCCCCGCCGGCAGCCCCGGCGTGACGAGTTGCTCGCGGGCCACGCTGATCGCCGGCTTCTCGATAATGAGTTCCGCCCGGAAGATTCCTTCGTCGAGTTCAACGGGCGTGCCGCGGATCGTGCCGAAGAGGTAGAGCAACCGCTCGATCGTCGGCTGCACGCCGGTGAGGGCGTCGAGGCCGAACTTTTCGAACGTCTTGACGAGTTGCAGCACGCAGCGGTCGCGGACGTCGCTGATGTAGACGTGGTCGCCCAGCAGCAGCACGAACGGCTCGTCGCCGACGAAACCCTTGGCTTGGAGCACGGCGTGGCCGAAGCCCAGCGGCTGGTCCTGGGCCACGTACGTGATGCGTTCGCCGAGGCTGCCGAGGCGTTCGCTCTCGAGGATGGCCCAGTCCTTGCCGCGATACGCGCGGGCGGTGGCGTCGTCCATGCGGGCGAAGTAGTCGCGCAGGGCGCGGTCGCCGCCGGGGGAGACGACGATGCAGATTTCGTCGATTCCGCTTTCAACACATTCTTCGACAATGAGTTGCAACGTCGGCTTGGTCAGCCCGTCACGGTCGACGAGGGTGATCATCTCCTTTTGCACCGCGCTGCTGGCCGGGTACTGCCGGGTGCCGCGGCCGGCGGCAGTGATGACGGCCTTTCGGACGCGGGGCATGCCCCCAGCGTGCCAACCGGCCGCCCCGGACGCAACGCCGCGGACAGCCACTTGGCCGATGGAGACATTAACGTGCCCGGAGAGACTTGGCATGCGAGGCGCTATTGACACCTCATCCAACGATGGGGTAAGGTCGTAACGTTGGAGGGCGGCTGCCGCGTCAAGAGGCGTTGAGCATCCACGGCACGTCGCTCGAACTGGACCCTTTTGGCTTGAAGGAGCTTGGAGAAAATTATGAAGAACCACACCATGCTGGCCGCCGCTGCGGCCGCAGTCACGCTCGGGGTCGCCTCCACGGCGCCCGCCGAACTCATTTACGGCCTGACGACACAGAACAGCGTCATCGTCTTCGACAGCGACGCCCCGAGCGTCGCCCTTGATGGCGGCAGCGTCCGCAACCTGCCGGCCAACTCGGACCTCGAGGCCATCGACTTCCGTCCGGCCACGGGTGACATCTACCTGTTGGACGACATGGAGAACGTCTACACGTTCGATCCCGTCACGTTCGACGCCACCCTCGTCGGCTCGTTCAGCCCGCGCATCCCCGGCACGAGCTTCGCGTTCGACTTCAACCCCGCTTTCATGGACGGCGAGTTCGCCCGCATCATCACCGATACGGACGACAACCGCGTCATCAGCGGTGACGACGGCCAGTACCTCGGCGGCCCGAAGACTGACGTCTTCTACGCCATGGGCGACGTGAACGAGGGTGAAGACCCGAACATCGCCGGCATCGCCTACACGAACAGCGTCGCCGGTGCGATGACCACCCAGCAGTACGGCATCGACAGCGACCTCGGCGTCCTCACCACCGTGGCCAACAACGCCGGCACGCTCGAGACCGTCGGCAGCCTTGGCGTCAGCCCGCTCACAAACGAGCTTGGCTTCGACATCAGCGGCCAGACCGGCACCGCCTTCGCCGCCTTGCAAAGTGGCCCGAACAGCACGCTCAACACGATCGACCTGAGCACCGGTGCCGCCACCAGCCTCGGCCGCATCGGTTCGGGCGACCTGATTCGCTCGCTCACCGTCGTGCCGATCCCCGAGCCCACCTCGATGGCCCTCCTCGGCGTCGCCGGCCTCGGCCTGCTCCGCCGTCGTCGCGCCTAAGCGAAGCTCGAACGGCTAACCCTCATCAGCGACCCCCGCGGCCTCCGCGGGGGTCGCTTGCGTTGGGTCCACCTCGCCTGTACTCCGCCAGCATCCATCGTTAAACTGCGCCCATGGGGACTGCCCGCCACACCACCGAATTCGTTGCGATGATTGCGCTCGCGATCATCGTCTTCGTCCCCGGCGCGTGGGCGCAGGCAACCGGCGAGGCGGACGAAGCCGTCGCGCACGTGGCGGAGTTTCCGGACGGTTGGTTCTACGACTCCTGGAACAACAGTGGCCGCCGCGCCGCCATCGAGGGACGCCCCGCGCCGGGGCTGTTCCTGAGCAACTTCGCCAACGGCAACCCGCTGGCGGGCGGTGGTCTGGCGGGGCAGATCGTCCTCGTCGACTTCTGGGCCACCTGGTGCGGGCCGTGCCTGAAGGCGATTCCCGACACCAACGCCCTCGCCGCGAAATACGCGGGCGACGGCGTGATCGTGCTGGGCATCTGCACGAGCAGCGGGCAGGAGAAGTTTGGCCAGGTCATTCGCGAGCACGGCATCCGCTACCCAGTCGCCCGCGACCCAAGCGAGCGGACGAAGCAGGCGTGGGGCATCCGCAGCTACCCGTCGCTGGCGCTGGTCGACCGCAACGGCATCGTCCGCGCGATCGGCCTGACGCCGAGCCGGGCGGGGATGGCGGTGGCGGAGTTGTTGAAGGAGCAGCCCGAGCCGCGGCGTCTGGCGTCGAGCAAGGCCCTTGCCGCCCTTGATCCCGCCCATCTCGAGGGCGACGCGGACCGCCGCGCCGCGATGGCCGAGCACCTCGAAGGCCGCGGCATGCCCGACATCACCGGCCTGCGTCGCTGGGCCAATGCCAACGCGATCCGCAACGGCCGGGCGTTGCCCGAGGGAACCCGCTTGGTCGTCCTCAGCTTCCTCACCGCCGCCGACACCGACGAACTCGACCGCCTGGCGGCGCTGAACGCGACCGACGGTGTCGTTGCGATCGCCGTACTGATCGACCCCACCTGGGGCGATGCCCGGCCCGTGTTTCAAGACAAAAGCCGCGAGTTGCCGCTCGCCCACGACCCGAACGGGCGGGTCGCCGTCCTCTACGGCGTCGAGGCCGGCGAGCCCGAGGCGTACCTGATCGCCGCCGACGGCACGGTGCTCGTCGGCGACGTGGCCAACGCCACCCTCACCGACGCCGTGGCCGCCGTGCTGGCGAGCGAGTGATTCGGCCACGCGTTAGTCGTCGTCCTCTTCGTCGTCGTCCGGGTCGTAGTCGAAGCTCATCTCGAAGAACTCCTCCATGATCTCGAGCGACATCTCGGTCGCTTCCGCGTCGTAGGCGATGGCGCCCTGCATGGAGGGGTTGGCCTCCGCCTTGGCGTCGGCGTCGGGGTTGCTGAAGGCGTGGACGGCGCCGGGGAAGTTCACGGCCGTCATCGGCACGCCGGCGGTGATGCCCGCCTGAACGAAGCCGGCGAACGCCTCGGGTTTGACCATCGGGTCCGCGCCGCCGTGCAGGATGAGCATGGCGGGGCCTTGGTAGTCATCGCCCGTTGGAGCGGAGTCTTTGGAGAGCCCGCCGTGGAAGCTGACGACGGCCGTGAGGCGATCGCCGTAGGGGCTGGCGGCCATGTCAACGACGGTGCTCCCGCCGAAGCAGAAGCCGATCGCCCCGACCTTGCCCGTGTCGACGCCCGGCAGCTTCATCAGCTCGGCCAGGGCCGGCATGGCCAGTTCGGCGAGACCGGTCAGGCCGGCCTTGCTCGACCATTGCTGGGCCTGCTGCGGGTCGTCGGTGGTCTTGCCCTGGCCGTACATGTCGGCGACGAACGCGACGTACCCCTGCTCGGCCAGCTCGCGGGCGCGCATCTTCGGGTAGTCGGTCAGGCCCCACCACTCGGGCACGACCAGCACCCCCGGCCGCTTTTCATCGGCCTCGTCGCCGGCCTCGTCGTCGTAGATGGCCACGCCCTTGGCGACCGTGCCGTCGGGCAACTCGTACTCGACGGTCTTCTCCACCACCTCACCCGAGGCGGGCAGGGCGAACAGCAGCAGGGCGGCAACGGCAAGGGCATGTCTCATCGGGAACTCAACTTTGAACATGATCTTTGGAACTTTCTACTTCTCGTCGTGCATCACCAGGTCGATGACGACCGCGCACGCGAGGATGAGCACGTCGTCCTCGCCTTTGGCCACGTCGACGCCGTAGGTGTCGCGCAGGCTGAAGTAGCTTTTGCTGACGGTGGCGACGGTTTGGTTGTGGCGCTCGAAGGTGTACTCGTGCTCGAAGAAGCTGCCGACGGCCTCCAGGTCGTCGGGGCCGGCGACGTCGACGTGGAACTTGGGCCGCATGAGGGAAAAGAGCTTTTTCTTCACCCGCGCCGCGTGCTGATCGCCGCGGTAGATGTCGTAGGTTTGGCCAAGGCTGAGCATTTTCTGATCGATTTTGGCCACCTCGTTGCCGGCGGCGTCCTCGAAGCTGAGCTTGTCGCCCCAGGAGAAGACCTTGCCGTCGACGTGGTACGCCTTGTTGCCGTTGGCGTCGTAGATGTTGAAGTCGTCGCCCCAGGCGAGGATCTTCTGCTTCATTTTGTAGCGCATGGCGGCCTCCGTATGAGCCGCGATCATGCCGCGCCGCGGGCGGAATCATCAACGGGCAAAGCGGCGGACGATGCGTCGATAGCCGCGACTCAACGAGTCGCGGTCCGACGCCGCTGCAACCGCACCAGACCGCGCCGCGTTGCGTCGCGGCTATGGACACGTTCTTTGCTATTCTGCGGCAATGCGACTGCTCGCGCTTTTGCTGTTGATTCTCGCCGGTTGCGGATCGCGGGCCGAAACGGTGCGGTTCGCGACGTTCAACTCGTCGCTGTCGCGCGAGGCGCCGGGCGAACTGCTTGCCGCGCTGCGGACGCCGGATGATCCCAAGGCCAAGGCGGTGGCGGCGATCATCCAGGCGGCCCGGCCGGACGTGCTGCTGCTCCAGGAGTTCGACCACGGCGGCGGCTACGACCCCGGCGGCGAGGCCCTGCGGCTCTTCCAGCAGAACTACCTCGGCGTCGCCCAGCAGGACGACTTGGAGCCGATCGCTTACGAGCACGTCTACCTCGCCCCGAGCAACACCGGCGTGCCGACGGGTCTGGATTTAAATGGCGACGGCCTCGTCGCCCCGTGCGAGGGCGCCGAGGTCGGCACGCCCGCGTACGCCGCCGACTGCCACGGGTACGGGCTGTTTCCGGGGCAGTACGCGTTCGCGGTGCTGTCGAAGTACCCGATCGATCGGGAGGGCATCCGGACCTTCCGAGAGTTGCTTTGGAAAGATTTGCCCGGCAACCATGTCCCGCCCGGCTACTACAGCGAGGAGGCGCTGGCGGTCCTGCGGCTGAGCAGCAAGAACCACGTCGACGTGCCGATCGAGGTCGGCGGCGAGACGATCCACGTCTTGGCCGCCCACCCGACGCCGCCGGTCTTCGACGGGCCGGAGGACAGGAACGGGCGGCGGAACTTCGACGAGATCTCTTTGCTTTCGGACTTTCTGCTGTGGATGCTCACTCCGACGAACGCGCCTTTCGCCGAGATGAGCTGGTGCGGGAACTGCAACGACTCAATCATGCGGTCGAAGGCAGGGCAGAAAAGCTTCGTCATCTTAGGCGATCTCAATGCGGATCCACATGACGGTGACAGCCTCGACTTCTCGGCCCTGCAGCCGCAAGAGCTTCGTGACCTGAGCGTCGAGGCGGGCTGGCGGCTCGGGAGTCTGCACACACTTGCACCTTTGTCGTCGCGGGTGCCACCCGAGAGTATTCATGTGCCGTATCGCGATTTGCCGCTCTCAGACGTGGCTTCGCCCACCTCCCCCGGCGGCGTGGCGGCGGCGGAGCGGGACGGCGGGGCAAACGCGAACCACCAGAGCGATCCCGCCGACGACACCGCCGACTGGAACGACGGGCCCGGTGGCCCAGGGAACCTGCGCGTCGACTACGTCCTGCCGTCGAACGACCTCGCCGTGCTCGGCGGCGGCGTCTTCTGGCCGACGCCGGACCAGCCGCTGATGGGCGTCGACCTTGCCACCGTCGAACGCGCCAGCGATCACCGGCTCGTCTGGGTCGACGTGCGCCTGCCGTAGCAGAGGCCTCCGGCCTCTGCCCGAGCCGCGAGACGTTCCGGCCACTCGTTGAGTCGACTTCGCTCCCAGGCTCGCCCGGCGTGCGGGCAGAGGCCGGAGGCCTCTGCTACGGTCGGAGGTGCACGTTCTTCACGGACTCGCCGCTCTACACAACCTGCCGCCCGCCAACGCGCTCTCGGTCGGCAACTTCGACGGCGTCCACCGCGGCCATCGCAAGATCATCGACTTCCTGAAGCGCGCCGCCGACAGCGTCGTGGTGGTCACGTTCGAGCCGCACCCCGTGAGCATCCTGCGGCCAGACCTCGCGCCGCCGCGCCTGACGCCGCCGGGGCGCAAGCGGGAACTGCTGGAAGAGGTCGGCGTCACGCACGTCGTCGAGCTGCCGGCCGAGCCCGCGGTGCTGGGGCTGTCGGCCGAGGCGTTCTGGCAAACCCTTCGCGACGCCGCCCGGCCTGCGCTTTGGGCCGAGGGGCACGACTTCCGCTTCGGCAAAGGGGCCAAGGGAAACGTCGCGAAACTCCGGGAATGGGCGGGCGATTCGGGGGTGCGGGTTGAGGTGGTCGAGCCGGCGACGGTCACGCTGCCGGGGCTGCACGTCGTCCACGCGAGCAGCTCGCTCGCCCGCTGGCTGCTCGCGCACGGCCGCGTCGCGGATGCTGCTGCGGTGCTGGGGCGGCCGTACGAATTGGCGGGCGAGGTCGTCGACGGCGAGAAGCGCGGCCGCACAATCGGGTTCCCGACGGCCAACGTGCGCGTGACGGATCACCTCGTCCCCGCCGACGGCGTCTATGCCGCGTCGGCGACGGTCGATGGCACCGATCATGCCGTCGCCCTGAGCATCGGCACGAACCCGACCTTCGATGGCCCCGCCCGCACCGTCGAGGCCTTCCTGCTCGACTTCGACGGCGACCTGTACGGCCAAACGCTCACCCTCCGCCTGCACCGCTGGCAGCGCGGGCAGATCAAGTACCGCGGCGTCGATCCACTCGTCGAGCAACTCCACCGCGACGTCGCCGCCGTCCGCGCGGCGTGAGAACGCCGGCGTCCCTCGTTAGCCGCCCCGCCTTGCGGGGCGCGTCTGATCGGGGTACGCCCGACGCGCCCCGCAAGGCGGGGCGGCTAACGGTCCAGGTCGTGAATCAACGCGGTCTTTTGTCTTCACCATCCGTCTACGCTCCACGCATGACGCCCAGCAATGCCGACGTGCGGGAGTTTGCCGAGGAACTGCGCCGCGCCGAGCGCGTCTGGATCACGACTCACATCCGCCCCGACGGCGACGCACTCGGCACGACGGCGGCGATGGCGCTCGGGCTGCGGCGTCTCGGCATCGACGCCCGCTGCCACGTGCTCTCGCCCATTCCGCCGAAGTACGCGTTCTTGTACGACGGCATTGAGCAGGCGACGATCGACGACCTCGGCCGATCGGATGCGTTGCTGGTCTGCGACACGGGTACGTGGTCGCAACTGCCGGGCCTGGAGGAGCCTATTGGAGCGTTCGGCGGGCGCAAGCTCGTGCTCGACCACCACGTCACGCAGCAGGGCTGGGCCGACCGCAAGCTGGTTGACACGACTGCCGGCGCGGCATCGGAGGTGGCGTTTGCGGTGTTGAAGGCAATGGGCATCGCGATCGACCGGCCGATCGCCGAGCGGCTGTACGCGGCGATGGCAACGGACACGGGGTGGTTCGCGTACAGCAACACGTCGCCGCGCACGCTGCGCATCGCGGCCGACTGCGTGGAGGCGGGGGCTGATCCCGACGCACTCTTCGGCCGGCTCTACCGGGCCGAGCGCGTCGAGAAGCTGCGGCTGGCGGCGCGGGGGCTGGCCTCGCTGGAGTTGCGCGCCGACGGTCGCCTGGCGGTGATGACGTTGGCGAAGGAGGATTACGACGCGAGCGGGGCGGTCACGACCGACTCGGAAGACCTGATCAACGAGCCGATGAAAATCGCGTCGGTGGAGGCATCGCTCCTGATCGGCGAGAACCCCACGGCCGACGCGGTGGCGGAGCGGGCGGTGAAGGTGAGTTTGCGCAGCAAGGGGGGCGTCGACTGCGCGGCGCTGCTCGAGCAATTCGGCGGCGGCGGGCACCCGCGGGCAGCCGGGGCGCGGGTCGAGGGTCCGCTGACGGCCGCCCGCAAGCGGGTGGTGGCGGCGTTGCTTGCGAGGCTGGGCCGCCGGTGACACCGCCTGAACGGGGGAGGCGCGGGCAATTTGAAGCCGCTGGGACGCCTGCCGCGAATTTGTGCACGGGTCCCCTTGACGCCGCCGCCTTGCCTGTTAACTTGGCGAACGTCACGGGGCGGCGGAGATGGCGTGAAGGCCTCCCCCCCGCGTGACCCCGCCTGTGCGAGCCTCCGTTCGCACGACCCTTTGTCCGGCTGAACTAGCTGGACAGAACGAACGATTCACCGCTGGCAGGAGCAGGTGCTCCTGTCGGCTGTTGCGGCGACGTTCGCCGCAACGCCTGCTTCCGACCGTCCGACGCGATTGCACTCCGGCTTGTCCGCCTGCAGATCGACCGCTGCTCCAGTTGCTGCCTGATAGGGCGGTTCGGCTGGCAAGGCAACGACTTTCGGCATCCTTCATCTTGCATGTCCCCGCTTGCCTACGGCTGATCCGTAGCGACGGGCCGACGCGAACGAGTTGAGGCGATTGGAAGCGACATTTCCTGTTCCGTCCCGGGCGAAGGCCGTTTGGCGTTCGCGTCAAGGTGCGTTCGCTCCGGGCCGAACCGTTAAGGAGCTGCTTCCATGAAGCGCAACACCCCCAAGGCCCGCAAGGGCTTCACGCTCGTCGAGCTTCTCGTCGTCATCGGCATCATCGCGCTGCTGATCTCGATCCTGCTTCCCTCGCTGAACAAGGCCCGCGAGGCCGCCAACCGCATCAAGTGCGGCAGCAACCTGCGCCAGATCGGCCAGGCCATGCGGCAGTACGCGATTGAGGACGTCCGCCAAGCCTCGTACCCCCGCACGCTGTACAGCATCGCCACGGCCGATTCGGCCGTGATGATCGGCAGCTACGGCGAGGGCGAGACCGCCGCCGGCACCATCAACGGCACGCTCCAGGGCGGCAACGCCGACGCGGATGCCTTCAAGCCCGTGTCGGGCACGGAGTACATGCCCGATCCGAACGACATCTCGGCCGCCATGTACCACCTGCTCCGCGAGAGCGACCTGGTCCCCGAGGTCTTCATCTGCCCCAGCGCCTCGGCCACGGCCGTTGACTTCGGCGCCGGTGCCGGCAAGGAGAGCTACGTCAACTTCGCCAACCCGATCGAGAACTGCAGCTACTCGTTCCACAACATGTACTACGGCGCGGGTGCCGTCACCCGTGGCTCGATCTGGACCGACTCGCTCGGCTCGACCTTCCCGATGGCCGCGGACATGAACCCCGGCGTCACCGAGATCGGTGGCGGCGAGTTCCGCGACAACGTCGAGGTCGTCACGACCGACAGCTCCAGCAAGCAGATGAAGCTGGGCAACAGCAACAACCACAACAAGGAGGGCCAGAGCGTCCTCTTCGGCGATGGCAGCGTTCGCTTCGTCCAGACCCCCTTCGAGGGCAGCAACCGCGACAACATCTACACGAAGCGTGACAACGACGTGACGGATGATGACACCGGCGAGGTCGTCGAGGATCAGTCGGGCCTGTTCCCCGACCAGGACGACGACTACACCTACGTCGACGTCAGCCCCGCGGGCCAGGGCGACTCGTTCCTGCTCCCCTCGGATGACGCCGTCCGTAGCTAATTCGCTCCACGCGATACTCGGCAGCCTTGGCTGCTGAACCAACCGATGACGCCCGCCCGGCCCACAGCCGGGCGGGCGTTTTTTTGTTGTCGCGATGTCGAATCCGGCGCACGAAGCGGCCCGCGTCGTCGGATGGACGACGCGGGCGCTTACGGTTCGATTCGCTGGTAAATCGCGCCGGCTAGAGCGGTTGAACTTGTCTCGTAGCGTCGTCTTCTGCTGTCGTCTTCTGCTGTAGGGTGGGCACGGCCCACCTCCGGATCCGGATGGTGGGTCGTGCCCGCCCTACAGCAGACGCTACGTTCGGAGTTCAACCGCTCTACTGCGCGGCTGCCCCGGCCACCGTAGCCGGCGGGGGAACCACCGGCGGCGTCACCGCGCGGCGGGCGGGCGGGACGCGGAGCATGGTCTGGCAGTACTGGCATCGCACCACCTTGCCTCGCGCCTCCTCGGGCACCTTGAGGATCTTGCGGCAACGCAGGTTCGGGCAGATCAGTTGGCAGGACATGGGCGATTTCTCCAATCCCGTTGGCGTGACGTCGCCGCCGTCGGGGTACCTAACTCGGGTGGGGGCGGGGGTGGTCGTTGGCGGCGACTCTGGTGTTCTATCGGACAGATGCGGCCCGCAGTGTGCGTCGAACCCCGCGGGTCGGTGTGAAACATCACATTCCGCGGCCGCGGCGGCAACCGGATGCCTGTAAAAAGCGCCCGCGCCCACAGACGACCTCCCCTGTGGCGACGGTTACGCATCATCCCGCGGCGGGGCGCGGTCGGTAGTGCCCGATTGAAGGTTGACCTGGAACGCGAGCTGTTCGAGCTGGGCGGCCAAATCGACGCTGATGACGCTCACGCCCGCGGGGACGCGCAGGCGCGTGGGGGCGAAGTTCAGGATGCCGCGGATGCCGAGTGCCACGAGTTCGTCCGCCACGCGCTGAGCGACGTCGGCCGGGATCGCCAGCACGGCCAGCCTGGCGTTGGTTCTGCGGACAACTGGGGCGAGGTGGTCCATCGGCTCGACGCGCAGCCCGTTCTGCCCGATGGTCCGGCCGGCGGCGGAGGGGTCGGAGTCGACCACGCCCGCGAGATGAAAGCCCTTGTCCGCGAACCGGCGATACGCCGACAGGGCCCGGCCGATGTTGCCGGCCCCCACGAGCAGGACAGGCCAGGTTCGGTCGGTGCCGAGGATGGCGCGCAGGCGAGCGGTGAGCTCGTCGGTGCGGTAGCCCACGCCGGGCTGGCCGAAGCTGCCGAAGGCGGCGAGATCCTTGCGGACCTGCGCGTCGCCGAGGCCCAGGGCGCGGCCCAGGTCGCGGCTGCTGATGGTGTCGCGGCCGAGTGCGGCGAAGGTTTCGAGCTGGCGGAGGTAGAGGCTGAGCCGGCGCACGGCCGGGTGGGGCGCGGGGGGCGCGGCGGAATCCGGCGCGGCGGGCGGGCGGGGCGGGGAGGCCGAGCGGGCGTCGCGGCGGTCGGACATCACCGAAGCATCGGCCCGCGCCAGTGCTGGGGCAAGCCAACCGCGTCGATTCTCGGACGCGGCCGTTTCGGCAGGGCAGGGCGGTTCGGGCGGCAGCGGACGTTGATTCGCGCGAAATGCTCTGGTACGGTCGCGGCCCCACCACTCCCGTGCCCGGAGCCGCCCCCTGCGGTTCCAGCGGGAGTCCGCGACGTCGGCCGCAGCAGCCCCTGTCCGACCGCGTCGCCGTGCCGACCCCCGACCGGCGCGCACGGACTGCTCCGGCCCTGCGGCCTTTCGACTTCCGGCCCCCGCGGCCTTTCGCTCCTCGGCCTCCCCGCTCACCGGCCCAACCGCCATGACCCACCGTCGTCGCCGCCACACGGTTCGCCGTTTCCGCGTGGCCCCCGCCTGGGCCGATCCTCGCCGCTTTGCTGCCCGCGTGGCCCTCGCCCTCGCGGCGGCGTGCGTGCTGCCCTCGGCCGCGCTCGCCGTTCAGGGCGGGCAGGCGCCGCAGTCGCTCAGCGACGAGATCCGCAGGACAGACAACGCCACCGCCGCCCGCGGCGAGATCGAGGCCTTCCTGAAGGGCCAGGTCGCCCAGATGCAGCAGGGCGCCAGCGCCGCCGTCGCCGCCCGGCCGCGGTTGGTCGAGCAGGTGTCGGGTCAGCCCAGCGCGGGCTTTCTCGAGGAGTACACCCGCCTGCTCGCCGAGACGATCCAGCCCGCGTTCGCGAGCGACGACGCCTTCGTCCGCCTGAACGCCGCCATCGCCGTCGAGGCGATCGCCGCCCGGACGAGCAACGCCGCGCTGATTCCGACGGTCGTCACCATGCTCGAGGACGAGTCGCCGGGCGTGTCGCTGTACGGCGTGAAGGCGGCCCGCAGCGTGCTCGAGCCGTCGATCCTGGCCAATGGGACCCGCGATCCGCTTGTTCCGGCGATCAAGGCGGCCGTCGAGCGGCACCAGCGGATCGGGCCGGTCGCCGACGAGACGTATCGCACCTTCCTGCTCAACTTCCGCGCCGGCGCCGGCGCCAACACGGCGGTGCTGGCGCGTGGCGTGCCCATCCTGGTGCCGGCGACGCTCGACGTAATCGACTTCCGCACAAGCCTGTTCGGCCCCGGCGTGCAGGACGACCAGAACCCGCTGCCCGAGCCGCTGCCGCCGAGCGTTCCGCCGTTGCCGCTCGCGGAGGCGGAGGGCATTTTGCTGATCACGTTCCCCACGGTTTGGCCGCGTGTTGCCGACGATGTGAAGCTGCGCAGCGTCGCGACACTGCGGAACCTGATGCTCGCCGCCCGCGACGCCGCCGTGGTGACGGACGAGGCCGCCGACGGCGCGGCAGAGGCCGGAGACACCTACGAGCGCGAGTGGCGGGTGAATCGCCGGGTCGACCTCACCGCCCTCGCCAAGCGGGCGGCCCAGGGTCTACAGGCCATCGCCAGCGGCGAGGTGTTCGGCGGCGTGAGCCAGGGCGATCTCAGCAGTCTCGCCGCCGCCGCCAAGGAGCTGGCCGACCAGCCGCGCCAGGTGCCGATCGACCAACTCGTCGAGCTGGTCGACGCGATCGAGGCCGCGCTCGAAGAGACCTTCCCGACGCTGCCCGCCGCCCCCGGCAACGCCATTTCGGGCGGGGCGAACACGGCAAGCGAGTCGGACGAGCCGGACACTGCGGATGACGCCGCCCCCTCCGACGACGCCGACCCTTCCGACGACGCCGACCCTTCCGACGACGCCGAGTGACCCCGCGTCGGCCTGCCCCGGTCGCGATCGGGCGGCGAAGGTGTAAGATCGTCCCGCCCGCGCCGTGCGTGTCGGCCCGTCGCGCCCCGCGGCGGGTTGCGCCGCAAACGACCCGCGGGGCCGGCGGTCTGCCAAAGCGGCCACTGCCCCGTTCGCGGTCACGACGCCCGCATGTTTCGCCTCGACTTTCTGGGAGCTTTTGTGATGACCCGACACTCCTTCCTCGCCGGCCTCGCCCTCGCCCTGTTCGCCACGCTGCTGCCCGGCAGCGCGGCCAAGGCGCAGGATGCCGAGCTCGTCTACGCCACGCGCGGCCCGATCACGGTGCTCGACCCGAACCAGATGAGCTGGATGCAGGACATCCAGGTCGGCCAGGAAATCTTCGAGGGCATCTACCGACTCGACCCGACCACGCCCGACCTCAAGCCGCGCCTGGGCGCCGCCAGCGACGTGCAGGTCAGCGAGGACGGCCTGACGTGGGAGATCACCATCCGCGAGAATGCCAAGTGGTCCAACGGCGAGGATGTTCTCGCGAGCGACTTCGCCTTCGCGTGGCGGCGCAACCTCCAGGAGTGGCGCGACTACAGCTACCTCGTCGCCGAGTACGTCGAGGGGGCCAAGGACTACTACAACGCCTACAAGGACGACCCGAAGTCGGCCGACTTCGGCAAGGTCGGCATCGAGGTGACGGGCGACAAGACGCTGCGCGTGAAGCTGGCGTACCCGATCACGTTCTTCAAGGATCTGCTGGCGTTCACGGTCTACTGGCCGCAGGACGAGTCGGCGATGGAGCCGTTCAAGCAGACCGACAGCGCCGGCCGCGTGACCTACGACGCCAAGTGGTCGAACGCGGGCAACATCTCCACGAACGGCCCGTATACGCTGCGGTCGTGGCAGCCGGGCGTGGACCTGGTGATGGAGATGAACGAGCACTACTGGGACGCGAAGAACATCAAGAGCCGCACGATCAAGGCCGTGACCAACGACAACGCCGGCCTGGCGCTGCAGCAGTACGAGGCGGGGCAGATCGACTGGCTGACCGACAGCGAGCCGGACATCGTCCGCAACCTGCTGAGCCAGGGGCGCGGCGGGAAGGACGTCTTCGTCTTCCCCGGCTACGGCACGTACTTCTACAGCTTCAACTGCCAGCCGAACCTGCCCGACGGCAGCGAGAACCCGTTCGCCGACAAGCGCGTGCGGCAGGCGATGACGATGGTGCTCGACAAGAAGCCCGTTGTCGAGAACGTCACCCGTCTCGGCGAGCCGATTACCGAGAACTACGTCCCGTTCGTCGAGCCCAGCTTCTTTCCCGGTTACGAGGCTCCCTTCGGCCTGCCGTACGACGTGGCCGCCGCCAAGCAGTTGCTCGCCCAGGCGGGCTATCCCGACGGCCGCGGCTTCCCCAGCGGCATCACGCTGCTGTACGACACGAACGTCAAGACGCACGGCGACATCGCGCAGATCGTCGTCAAGCAGTGGAAGGACAAGCTGGGCGTGAACATCGAGCTCGAGCCGATCGAGAACGCCCAGTTCAAGCAGCGCCTGGGCAGCCAGCAGTACGCCGTCGCCCGCGCGAGCTGGTACGGCGACTACATGGACATCAGCACGTTCACGGACAAGTACCTGAGCGACAGCGACAACAACGACAGCAAGTGGATCAACGAGGAATACGACGAGCTCTGCGCCGCCGCCCTGCGGACCAACGACCAGGCTGAGCGTTACGAGATGCTCAGCCGGGCCGAGGAGATCCTGCTGACCGAGGCCCCGATCCTGCCGTTTTACCACTACGTGAACTTCTTCCTGCACAAGCCCGAGGTCAAGGGCATCCCGCAGAACGGCCGCAAGATGGTCAGCATGATGCACATCGAAACCCCGCGCAGCACGGGGCCGGGGATGAACTGAGAAAGGCTGAAGGATGAAGGCTGAAGGATGAACCTGAGGCCCGAGTCCGATGTCTGTTTGCCTCGGGTTCATCCTTCATCCTTCTGCCTTCATCCTTGCTGACGTTCCTCCTCAGACGCCTCTGGCAGTACCCGCTGATCCTGGCGATCATTTATGTCGTCACGTTCCTGCTGGTGTGGGTCGCGCCCGGCACGCCGTTCAACACGGGGGAGCGGACGCTGACGCCCGAGGTGGAGGCGGCGCTGCGGGCCAAGTTCAACGCCGAATCCACCTGGGGGTTCCTGAGCTACTACCCCATCCGCATGGTTCAGGGCGACTTCGGCCCGAGCTTCAACAACCCGAACCAGGACGTGCAGGACATCATCGGCGAACGCCTGCCCATCAGCGCCACGCTCGGCGGGCTGGCGGTGGTCATCGCGCTGGTGGTCGGCGTGGTCATCGGCAGCTTCGCGGCGGTGCGGCGGGGCGGGTGGCTCGACTGGATGAGCACCGCCGTCGCCCTGGCGGGCGTGAGCATCCCCAGCTTCGTCGCCGCCGCGCTGCTCTTGAGCGTCTTCGCCTTCGGGCTCGGCTGGCTGCCCTTCAGCGACTGGGACTGGCGGCCGTCGCAAATGATCCTGCCGGCCGTCGCGCTCTCGCTGTTGCCGATGGCCTACGTCACGCGGCTGACGCGCGTGAGCATGATCGACACCCTCAGCGCCGACTACGTCCGCACCGCCCGCGCCAAGGGCCTGAGCCGCTTCAAGGTGATCGCCAAGCACGCCCTGCGGAACGCCGTGCTGCCCGTGCTGAGCTTCATCGGCCCCGCCGCCGCCGGCACGATGGTCGGCAGCTTCGTGGTCGAAAAGGTCTTCAACATCCCCGGCCTCGGGCGTGAGTTCGTGACAAGCGTCCAGAACCGCGACCAGACGCTCATCCTCGGCGTCGTGATGGTCTACAGCGTGCTGCTGCTCGTGCTCAACCTTCTCGTCGATATCGCCTACACCCTCGTCGACCCGCGAATCGAGGTGTCGGCATGAGCCAGCTCGACCCCGACACCAGCCATCCCCGCGAGGGCGAGCCGGGCCACCCCGTGCCCGATGCGCCCGACCCGCTGCGCCGGTCAACGCCCCCCGACGCGCTGTGGCGGCAGGCGCTGCACAACGGCCGGTTCATGCTCGGCGGGGGCATTCTGCTGCTGATCCTGCTGCTGTGCCTCTGCACCCTGCCGTGGACGTTTTTCGGCGAGGGCGGCACGCTCTACTTCAACAGCCAGGTCAACGGCGTCAGCGACAGCCGGCCGACCACCACGTTCGAGTACGAGCGCGAGGCCACGACCAAGAAGGCCGAGCCCACCCAGGGCCGACGACGGCGCGGTGCCCGGCGGCCCGATCTCGGCGTCACGCTCAGCCGGCCCGCCCGCGGCACCGATGCCGCCGCCAATCAGCCGGTCACGCTTCAACCTATCAGCCAGCCCGGTTTCTACGCCGACGGCGTCTCGGCCGACACGATCCGCCTGCGCTGGCGCGTGCCCCAGTACGGCGACGGCGAAGGCGGTGGTGGGGTCGAGGGGTTCAAGATCGAGCGTGCCCCGATCGACTACTTCCAACGCGGCGAGTGGTCCGACGTGGCCACCGTCGCCGGCGACGCCCGCAACTACGACGACACCGGCCTGCCGCCCGACAGCCAGTTCGCCTACCGCCTGACGAGCATCGGCGGCACCGACTACGCCGGGCTGCTCGGCACCGACAAGCAGGGCCGCAGCCTCTTCGGCCGGGTGATGCTCGGCGGGGTCATCAGCCTGGCCGTGGGCGTGGCGGCGGCGGCGATTAGCGTGGTGCTGGGCGTGGGCGTCGGGCTCGTTGCCGGGTACGCCGGCGGCAAGGTCGATGCCGCCCTCATGCGCTTCGTCGACGTGATGTACGGCCTGCCGTACCTGCTCTTGGTCATTATGTTTCAGGTCGCCTTTCGCGATCCGCTCAAGAACGTGTTCAGCGACTACGGCGGATTCGAGAACCCGCTTCAGGCGGCGAACATCGCGGTGCTCTTCCTGGCGATCGGCCTGGTGAGCTGGCTGACGATGGCCCGCGTGGTGCGCGGGCAGGTGCTGAGTTTGCGCGACCAGCCCTTCGTCGAGGCCGCCCGCGCCGCCGGCGTGCCGGGGTGGCGCATCTTCCTGAAGCACCTCCTGCCCAACCTGGTCGGCCCGGTGATCGTCTACGCGACGCTGACGGTGCCGCAGGCGATTTTGCAGGAAAGTTTCCTGAGCTTTCTGGGTATCGGCGTGGGTGAGCCGATGCCGAGCTGGGGCACCCTGGCCGCCGAGGGCCTGGACCCGGCGTTGTTCCAGAACCCGAGCCTGTGGTGGCAGCTTCTGTTCCCGTGCGTGGCGCTTGCGATCACGCTGCTAAGCCTTAACTTCCTGGGCGACGGCCTGCGGGATCTGTTCGACCCCAAGCGCGAGGGCGCAAAGCTGTAACCCTCCCCGCAACCCGGCCGCAAACCGGCCGCCGCCGTGCCGCGTAAGGAATATGTCATGGAAAATCGCTTTGGGATCAAGGACTTTTTCCTGTTCGCCCTCGTGACCGCCGTCCTGATCGCGGTGGTGCTGGCGATGGTGCAGTTCGACCGGCAGTGGTCGCTGATTCAGGACGTGCGCGACCAGAACAAGCAGCTCGCCGACGACGTCAACCGTATCGAGCGCAAGCTCAACAGCGGCGTGATGGTTGCCGGGGCGGCCGGTGGCGGCGGGGTGGCGGGATCGCCGGAAACCAACCCCTTCTACTATCTCGAGCAGGCCGAACAGCAGGCCGGCTTCGAGCGGGGCGGCGACTACATCGACAACTTCGGCATCAAGATTGGCCGGCTCACGCCGCTGGTGAGCAGCGACGTCTACCAAACGTGGATGGAACTGCTCGTCTGCGAGAGCCTGGCGCAGCGCGACCCGTACACGCTGGAGTTCGTCCCAAAGCTCGCCGAAAGCTGGGAGACCAGCGAGGACGGCCTGACGTTCACCTTCACCCTGCGCGACAACGTCCGCTTCAGCGACGGCACGCCGCTGACGGCCGAGGACGTGAAGTGGACCTTCGACTGGATCCTCAACCCTGAGGTGCAGGCCGACCGCGCCCGCTCCTACTTCGATAAGCTCGAGAGCGTCACGGTCAAGGACGAGCGAACGATCGAGTTCGTCTTCAACGAGCCGTACTTCCTGAACTTCGAGCAGGTTGTGCTTACGAGCATTCTGTCGAAGGAGTTTTACGGCAAGTACTCGCCGGTTGATTACAACGAGAGCGTGTCGCTGCTGTTCGGCAGCGGGCCCTACGTGCTTGAGGCGGGCACGAACTGGTCGCCGGAGGACCCCGTCACCCTGGTCCGCAACCCGCGGTACTGGGGCGTTCCGCCGACATTTGACCGGATGGTGTTCCAACAGATCGAGAACGACGCCGCTACGTCGGTGATGTTCCGCAACCAGGAGCTCGACGTGCTGCGGACCGTTCCCGAGCAGTACGTGACGATGTCGGAGGACCCCGAGATCCTGAAGTTCGCCGACCCCATCGCCTACGACACGCCGTTTGGCGGGTACACGTACATTGGGTGGAACCAGGAGAAGCGCATCGACGGCCGACAGGAGGCGACGATCTTCGCCGACCCGCGCGTCCGGCGGGCGATGACGATGCTCGTTGATCGCCAGCGGCTGGCCGACGAGATTTACTACGGCTACGCGAGCGTCGCGAGCGGGCCGTTCGCGCCGACGGGGCCGCAGACCAACCCGGACATCGAGCCGTGGGCCTACGACGTGAAGGCCGCGATGGCGTTGCTGGCCGAGGCGGGCTGGGAGGATCGCGACGGCAACGGCATCCTGGAGAACGAGCAGGGGCGCGAGCTGCGGTTCAAGCTGATGTACTCCAGCAGCGAGACGAGCGAGAAGATCGCCCTGTTCCTGAAGGACAACTTCGCCGCAGGAAAGGTGCTGATGGAGCCCGATCGCCAGGACTGGCCGGTGCTGGTGGACAAGCTCAACAAGAGCGACTTCGAGGCCGTCACGCTCGGCTGGAGCAGCACGCCGGAGACCGACCCGTTCCAGATCTTCAGCATCGAGCAGGCCAAGACCGGCGGCGACAACCGGACGGCCTACCGGTCGGAGGCCGTCGATGCCGCCATCCGCGACGCACGCAAGACCATGGACCCGGCCGAGCGGATGCCCAAGTGGCACAAGGTCCACCAAATTTTGCACGACGAGCAGCCCTACACGTTCCTGCTCAACCGTAAGGCGCTGCGCCTGTTCAACGAGCGGATTCGCAACGTCGACGAGACGCCGCTGGGACTGAACTACGAGTACCTTAACGGCGGCGTGCTGCCGTGGTGGGCGGGCAACGCGGCGGCGCAGCCGACGCAGTAAGGTGGCGGGGGTGGAGGGAGGGTGCGTCGGGGGTTCGTCTTGGTCGTCGTGCTCGTGGTCCGCCGATGTTCAGTTACCTGATTCGCCGCATCCTCCTGTTCGGGCCGACCCTCGTGGGCGCGACGCTGCTGGTCTTCGGGCTGCTGGCGGCGGCGCCGATCAAGGTGACGGATGTCCTGCTCCCGCCCGGCGGCGACCTTCAGCCCGGCGTGCGCGAGCAACGCGAGGCGTACATCAACGAGCGGTACGGCTTGGATGACCCGTTCCCCGTCCGCTACTTCCGCTGGCTCAACAACGCCTCGCCGATCGGCCTGCACGTCTGGAAGTTCGACGAACCCAAAGTCGTCGAGGCCCGCAAGCTCCGCCGCGCTTGGCGCGAGGAGAAGGAGGCCGAGCTCAAGGCCGCCGATCCCGACCTGGCCGGCGACGACCTGCGCGACGCGGTTGACGCCGCCGAGGAGCAGGCCGAGGACGCGGGCGCGGTGAACTTCTCGCCGCGGCCGGGCGCGTTTCGCTTCGACAAGGTGCCCGTCAAATCGCCGGACCTGGGCGACAGTTACATCCACCAGAGGCCGGCCTTCGAGCTGATCGCTCAGGCGTTGCCGATCACGTTGCTGCTGAACTTCATCTCGCTGCCGCTGGCGGTCATCATCTCGATCGTCACCGGCGTGTGGTCGGCGAGCCACCGCGGCAAGTGGCAGGACTGGGGCACCGGCACGCTGCTGCTGGCCCTCTACAGCCTGCCGGCGATCTGGGTGGGCGTGATGTTCATCGGCTTCCTGTGCAACGTGGAATACTTCCGCTGGTTCCCCGCCGCCGGGCTGAACGACATCGACGCCGGCGCGATGACCTTCTTTCCCACCTGGGCCGGCGGCGAGTTCCAGCGGGGCTACCTGCTCGACTCGGCGTGGCACCTCGTGCTGCCGGTGATCTGCCTGACGTACGCGCAGTTCGCCTACCTCTCGAAGATCGCCCGCACCAGCCTGCTCGAAGTGCTCAACAGCGACTACGTCCGCACCGCCCGCGCCAAGGGCCTGAAGCCGGGGATCGTGCTGTGGCGGCACGCGTTCCGCAACGCGCTCTTGCCGATCATCACGGTGCTGTCGGCGATTTTGCCGGCGATCATCGCGGGGTCGGTGGTGGTCGAGACGATCTTCAGCATCAACGGCATGGGCCGGCTCGTCATCGAGTCGCTCAAGCGCGGCGACAACGAGGTCTTCCTGAGCCTGACGCTCATCACGCTGCTGCTCACGATCATCGCCTACCTGCTGGCCGACATCGCCTACGCGATCGCCGACCCGCGCGTGAGCTACGACTAACTCACCCTCCTTTTCTCTTCATTCGCCTTTCGTGACGTTGCCCGAGGAACAGCCCGTTTCGCCGCCCGACGCCGATGATCCATCGGCGCCGGCGATCGACCGCGCGTTCGGCGGGGGGGCGACGACCGACCCGAACGCCGTCCCGAACGCCGTCCCGGCCTACCAGCGCAGTGGCGTGTCGAGGCCGTCGCGGTCGCTGCTCGTCCAGGCGTTGGCCGACACCTTCTCGCGCACCGGCGCCCGCATCGGCGCGGCGTGGGTGCTTCTGCTCGTCCTCGTGGCAGTCTTCGCCCCATTCATCGCCAACACGCGGCCGTACCTGGTCAAGTGGAGCGACGGCTCGTGGTCGAGCCCGCTGTTGCAGGGGCTCAACTGGGTCGATTTGAGCTTGATCGGCGCCTTCATCGGCGGCGTGGTGATGCTGGCGCAACGCAAGCGCCTTGGCTTCAACTTCGGCCAGCTCCTGCTGGGGTTCATCCTGTTCCTCGGGGTCGTCGTGCTGACGGGCATAGCGCTGCTCGACCCGCCGGACATCGAGATCTACTCCACCTGGCGCCAAGCCGAGGCCGACGGCGAGATCACGCGGTCGATCGACGCCCCGATTCCCTTCAGCGCCAACGACGCCCTGCGCGACGTCGGCGATGCCCGGATCGTTCCCCCCTGGTGGAGCCGAGCAGTCAAGAACGGCCTGTCCACGCTCACGAACGGGGCGATCGAGCCGACGAGCGAGCAGACGATCAAGGACCTCAACCGCCTGCCAACCAGCCACTGGCTCGGCACCACGACCATCGGCGAGGACATGGCCAGCCGGATGATCTACGCCACGCGCGTGGCGTTGGCGATCGGGTTCATCTCCACGGGCATCGCGACGCTCATCGGCGTGATCTACGGCGCGATCATGGGGTACTTCGGCGGGGTCGTCGACCTGCTGCTGATGCGTGTTATTGAGATCGTGCAAGCCGTCCCGCGCATCGTGCTGCTGCTGATCGTGACCGTCTTCTTCGGCAAGAACATCTGGCTGATGATGGTCACGATCGGCCTCGTCAGCTGGATGGCGGATGCGCGGCTGATCCGCGCCGAGTTCCTCAAGCTGCGCGGCCAAGAGTTCGTGCAGGCCGCCCGCGCCACGGGGCTGCCGCTGCACAGCATTCTGTTCAAGCACATGCTGCCCAACGGCGTGGCGCCCGTGCTCGTCAACGCCAGCTTCGGCGTGGCGACGGCCATCCTGCTCGAAAGCATCCTGAGCTTCCTCGGCCTCGGGCTTGAGGCGACCGACCCCTCCTGGGGCCAGCTCCTCAACCAGGCGCGCAGCGGCGGCACGGGCTTCAACTGGTGGATCGCCACCTTCCCCGGCCTCGCGATCTTCCTGACGGTCTTCGCCTATATCCTCATCGGCGAAAGCCTCCGCGACGCCATCGATCCCAAGCTCAAGAAGACCGACGCTTAGACCGGTTGCAGTTCAACCGTTTTGCGACTCATTTGCCGGTGGTAGCCGCGGAGCTTGCTCCGCGCGTCGCGTGCAGGTGGGTGTCCAGAACGCGGACCAAGGTCCGCGGCTACCCGGACGACGCTGCACACGAACAGACGCCGTCCCGGCAGATCACGCTTCTTCGCGCGACTGGCCGGTTGGGCAGAGGCCCAGCAGGACGCAGCCGTCGCACGCCGGGCGGCGCCAGTGGCAGACGCGTTGGCCGTGGAACATCAGCACCTCGTGGTGGTCGTAGGTTTGCTGGGCGTCGAAGTCCGGCGGGAGCAGGGCGGCCAGAAGATCGTGGGCCGTTGCGACGTCGACCTTTGGGCCGATCAGTCCGAGCCGTTGGGCGACGCGGTGGTGGTGGCTGTCGACCGGCAAGGCCGCCATCCGCAGGCGGCTGAAGCTCAAGACGGCCGCGCTGGTCTTGCGGCCGACGCCGCGGATCTCCTCCAGCCATCGACGTGCCTCCGGCACCGGCAGGTCGCCGAGAAAGTCGAGGGCCTCGGTATCGAGCCGGCCAACACGCTCGCGTACCGCACGCAGGACGTGCTGAATTGTCGGCGCCTTGTGTTCCGGCCAGGTGCAGGGGGCGATGGCGACTTCCACCGCGGCCACTTCGGCGTCGGCGACGGCGTCCCACAAGCCCGATGTCCGCACGCCGAACTGATCGCACACCTGCCGGAACGCCCGCCCGCTGTCGGCGTTGCGAGTCCGATGGCTCAACAGGCTGCTGATAAGCTCGCCGAGCGGATCGAGATCGTGAAAGTACGCGACCGGACACCCGTAGGCGTCGCACAGGCGGCGATGGACTTCCAACGCGAGCTCGCGCAGCGATCGATCCGACTTCGCGGGGGCGAAGAGATCCGGTAAATCCTGAAGCTTGCTGGCGGGCAGATGACCTCCGTGTCGGACGCCCGACAATCAGCAACGGGGGTGCCAGTTCCGCCGGCATTTTGTCGCGTGCGGCGGCCGAGTGGACACATGGTCGCCCTGAAATACCGCAGAAATGGGGGAGTTTTGCCCCTCGTCGGTGTGGACCACCACCGTTAGATTGCGCTCCCTCACAGAAGGATTCTCCGACACCCCCACCGACCACGTCACCCTATGAGCAAGACCTATCAGAGCCCGCCGGACATGCAGATCGACGCCGACAAGACGTACGCGGCAAAGATCACAACCGATCGCGGCACGATTTCCGTCGACCTGCTGGCGAGCGATGCGCCGCAGACGGTGAACAACTTCGTCTTCCTCGCCCGCGACGGGTTCTACGACGGCGTGACGTTCCACCGCGTCATCCCCGACTTTATGGTCCAGGGCGGCGACCCCACCGGCACGGGCACGGGCGGGCCGGGGTACAAGTTCAAGGACGAGAAGAGCGCCATGAAGCTCCGCCACGAGGGCCCCGGCACGCTGTCGATGGCGAACGCCGGGCCGGACACGAACGGCAGCCAGTTCTTCATCACGCACGTCAAAACCGACTGGCTCGACGGCAAGCACGCCGTTTTCGGCCGCGTGACGAAGGGGCAGGACGTGGTCGATAAGATCGAGCAGGGCGACACGATTCAGTCGATCGAGATCAGCGAGTCGTAGAGCAGGCGTACATGGTGGCTGCCCACGTCGCGCCCGGTGTTACTGAGAACGCGATGGATCATGCGCGTGCTCGTTAGCCGCCCCGCCTCGCGGGGCGCTCAGCACCGATCCACGCGCCCCGCGAGGCGGGGCGGCTAACGAGCGGTTGTGGGAGGACACGCATTCTCCACGCGGTGCTCAGTAGCCGGCGGCAATCGTGACGCAAGTTGCTCAAGCCGACACGCCTGCCTCCAACCCCGCACGCGCTCGCGGTTCTCCCAGGGAGTCGCCGGCGCGTGCTTTGCGTCTGTAACCTGCTTCGCGTCCGCAACCCAATTTGTTCCACACACCACTCAATTCCATGACCAAGATTCTCCGCCCCGTCGCCCTCGCCGCCGCCACCGTGGCCGCCTGTTCCGTTGCCGCCTGCGCCGAGGGCGACAACGGCCAGACCGGTAGTGCCGCCCGCTGGACCCAGCCGCCCGAGATGCAGATCGACCCGTCGCAGAACTACACCGCCACGTTCAAGACAAACATGGGTGACATCACGGTCGAGCTCTTCGCCAAGGACGCGCCCAAGACTGTCAACAACTTTGTCTTCCTTGCCAACGAAGATTTCTACGACGGCGTGATCTTCCACCGCGTGATCAACGACTTTATGATTCAGGGCGGCGACCCCGAGGGCACCGGCCGCGGCGGGCCGGGGTACGAGTTCGAGGACGAGACCCAGGGCAACCCCAACCGCCACGAGCCGTTCACGCTCAGCATGGCCAACGCCGGCCCGAACACCAACGGCAGCCAGTTCTTCATCACCGAGCGGGCCACCCCGCACCTGAACGGCCGCCATACGGTCTTCGGGCGCGTGACCGAGGGCAAGGAGGTTGTCGAGCAGATCAGCGACGTCCGCACCGCCCGCGGCGATCGGCCCGTTGAGGACGTTGTGATCGAGGACATCGTCATCAACGGCGGCGACACGGACGACATGCAGGACGCCGCTCCCGCAACCCGGCCGGCGAGCGCAACGGAGTAGTGGCTGCCCCAGCGCCGCGTTGCAACGCGGTTTGATTGCGAAACAAGAAGAGCGAAACAAGAAGAGCCCGACCGGGCGTGCCGGTCGGGCTCTTCTCATTCTTAGAAGCGGTGGGCGGGCGACAGGTGGTCGCTACTCCGCCATCGCGGCTTCGTCGGTTCCCTCGGCCTCCATCTCCTCCATCTCGCCCTCGGCGCCGTCGCGCTGGGCGATCAGCTTGGGGATGAGCGTCTCGAGCTGACCGCGGGCCTCGGTGCTGTGGAGCTTGCCGTCGGCATCGATGATGAAGAGCTGCGGAATCGAGCTGACGCCCCAGCTCTTGGAGAACTCGCTGTCCCAGCCGTTGCCCTGGTAGTACTGCGGCCACTCGACGTCGTTCTCCTCGACGTAGGCCAGCAGCTTGTCGCGGCCGCCCTCGCTCGGCGGGGCGTCGAGGCTGATGCCCACGAACTCCACGCCCTGATCCTTGTACTGGCTGTACAGCTCCTTCATGTTCGGCATCTCGGCGATGCACGGCCCGCACCAGGTGGCCCAGAAGTCGATGACGACGACCTTGCCCTTGAGGTCTTCCTGAAGGTTCATCTGCTCGCCGGTGCGCAGCTCCTCAAAGGTGAGCTCGAACGGCTGGCCGACCTGCTCCATCTGCTTCAGGCTGCCCTTGGCCATCTGGGCGAACTGGGTGTCCGGGTGCTTCTCGACGAGCGTGCGGTACATCTCCAGCTTCTTCTCCTGATCGGTTTCGCGGCTGGCGAGGACGTAGATGAACTGGGCCGACTGCTCGTTCTCGGGGTGGGCTTCGATGAACTCCTTCAGAAGCGGCTCGGCCTCCTCGTAGCTTTGGGCGTTCTCGAGCTCGGCCAGAATCTCGTCGGCGGCGCGGCCGGTGATCACGACCTGGCCGCTGTCGTCGACCGCGTCGGCGGCCTCGTCATCGGCGGTGGTGGAGATGAACTGCTGGCCCTCGGCCAGCTTCTCGGCCTTGCTGCCGCTCGCGCAGCAGTCGCCGGCGTAGGCGCTCGCGGCCAGGCCGCCCGTGGCGGCAAAGGCGGCGGCAACGATGAGTTTGGTGGTCGTGGTCATGGGAAGGTCCTTTAATCGAGTTGCGGTTGGTGAAAGTGCGGGCTCGGCCATAGAGACACACGAACCGGCAGTTGGTCGCAAACTTATCGTCGCGGCTGAAATCACGCAGCGCCCAATCGTTACCCGCCCGAAGGCGGGGGCGTTTGCTCGCGGCCGATCAGGCCGTGCTTGTCGACGTGCATCTCCAGCGGAATTGCACGCCGGCCGGCGCGGCGACGAATCGTCTTCTGGAAAAAGATGTTGTTGGGCACCTGGATCAGCGACGCCGGCCCGCCGTCGCCCTCGCCCGCCTCCTCGCGCAGCACCACGAACATCAGCGTCACGTCCGTCACCCGCCCGCCCACGTTCGGCCCGGCGGCGGTGTCGATGATCTCCACCATGTCGCCGATGCGGAACGGCTTGAAGATCATCAGCAAAAACGAGCACATCGCGTTGCTCAGCACCGACCAGACGGCGATGAACCCAATCGCAATGAGCGCCAGCAGCCCGCTGACGGCCGTCCAGACCGTTGTCATCGGCACGCCGACGAGTTGCAGCGCGATCAGCAACGCCAGGATCAGGATCGTGACGCGCAGGAAGCGTCGGATCGGCAACACGGCCGCGTCGGGCAGGTTACGCGAGCGCTGGATCCCCAGGATCAGCCGCCTTCCCATGCGGAGCACGACGATCGCCGCCAACGCCACGATGCCGACGACGATCGCCCGCTCGACGGCCGCGTCCCACCACTCGGGGCTGGTGAGTTGGTGCAAGACCTGCTGCACCTGCTCCGAAGGCGGCGGCGGCGGCGGCGGGGCGGCGGGCGTCGTGGTCGACGGCACGACCTCGATGGGCGCATCGCTCGGCAGGACGAGCGTGACCTGCGCCGGCACCTCCCCCTGCACCGCCGCCTGCGTGGCGGGGGTGGTCGACGGAAGATCGGGCGAGTCCTGCATCAACTCCAACATTGCCGAACACGGTAGCGGAGCAGAGACCTTCCGCGCCGCCTTGTCCATGACCCAAGCCGAGCTCGCCGACAAGCTCGGGGTCGACAAAATTAGCGTCAGCCGCTGGGAGCGCGGCCAAGCTGTGCCGAGCCCAGCCGCGGTCGCCAAGCTGCGCGGGCTGCGCCGCAAGCGCGCGGCAAAAGGCATCGTCATCACAGCGTGACGCCTGTGAATCCCGTCGCACGTCTACGTGCTCCCGTACGCATCGATAATCCGCCCGATCACGTTGCTCGTGCTGCGCCCTTCGACCAGCGGGGCCAGTGCTACGCGGCCGCCGGTGCGCTCAACGATCTCCCAGCCGACGACCTGCTCCTTCTGATAGTCCGCCCCCTTCACCAAGACGTCCGGGCGGATCGCCTCGATGAGTTCCAGCGGCGTGTCGGTGTCGAAGGTGACGAGGTAGTCGATGCTCTCCAGTTCCGCCAGCACGCCGAGGCGGTCGTCGAGGCTGGCGATGGGGCGCTTGTCCCCCTTCAGGCGACGGATGCTGGCGTCGGTGTTGACTCCCACGACGAGCAGATCGCCCTGCGCCTTGGCGTAGCGGAAGTAGCTCACGTGGCCCAGGTGGAGCAAGTCGAAGCAGCCGTTCGTGAAGACGATCCGCCGGCCCGCGGCACGCTCGCGCGACAAGCGGGCGCGCAGGCGGTCGAGCGATTGGTGTTTGGCCCCGGACCGCGCGTGCTCGCCGCGCAGGTCGGCGGCGATCTCCTGGGCCGTCACCGGCACGCAGCCGAGGCGCTCGACCTCCAAACCGGCGGCCACGTTCGCCAGCGCGAGGGCATCGTGCCAGCTCGCCCCGACCAGCCGCGCGGCGCACAGGGCGGCAAGCACGGTGTCGCCCGCGCCCGTCGCGTCGGCGACCTGCCGGGGGCGACTCTCCAGCAGCCCACGCTCGCCGTCGATTGTGGCAAGGTGACTGCCCTCGTCGTTGAGCGTGATGATGAGCGCGTCGAGGTCGAGGTCGGCCAGCATTTTCGTCGCGGCGGCGTCGACCTGATCGGCCGTTCGCACCGGGCCGCCCACGCAGCGCTCGGCCTCGATACGGTTGGCCTTGAGCAGCGTTGCCCCGCGGTATTTGCCGAAGTCGTCCACACGCGCCGGGTCGACCAACACCGGCACGCCACGCTCACGCGCCGCGGCGATCAGGCGGCCGCACACGTCGGGCGAGAGCACGCCCTTGTCGTAATCCTCTAGCACGAGCGCGCCCGCGCCGTCGAGTCCGTCGACCGCCGCCGCGACCAGCGCGTCCGCCGCGTCGCCGTCGAGAGGCGTCGGGTTCTCGACGTCGAGGCGGATCATCTGCTGGTGCGCCCGGTCCTCGCTGCTGCCGAGCAAGCGGACCTTCTCGACGGTGGGCCGGCCGGGGGTGTCGACGAGGGCGACGTCCACGCCCGCCAGTTCTCCCAGCTTTTGCCGCAACTTCCGCCCCGCATCGTCCGGCCCGACCGCGCCGACGGCCCGCACCGGCACGCCCAGCGCCACGAGCGCCGCCACGACGAAACCCGTTCCGCCCAAACGGTCCTCCTCGCGCTGAAAGTGGAGCACGGGGATGGGCGCCTCCGGGCTGACGCGGCCGGTCTTGCCGAAGAGGTAGCGGTCGAGCATGTAGTCGCCGACCACCACCGCACGCCGCCGATCGTGCGCGTCATCGAGTCGGGCAACGATGTCGGCGAGTCCGCTGGGCATCTGGGTCGAGTTTAAGCGCACCGGATCGTCGCGATCTTCGCTAGCCTGCGCCGATTCATTCAAGGCTCGGAACACGAAGGAGCTAGGCATGCGATTGGTTCTCATCTTCCCGATCCTGGCGGCCATCGCAGTGGCCACGGGGTTCGCCGCGCGCGTCGACACCAAGGCGGTCGATGTGCCGGCGCTCAAGGCGTGGGCGGCAAAGGAGTTTTCAGATTGGTCCTACGGGTCCAAAGCCAGTGAAAAGCAGATCGACTGCGTGCAGTTCCTCGTTGCGGCCATCGAGCATCTACGCGGCGAACAACTGCCTGCCACCACGCGAAAGGGCGTGCTGATCGCACTCCCGGAGGAACAACTCGCCAAGCTCGCCGAACTCGTTGAGGCGGGTGAACCTTCGATCCGCGGCGTGGGCAGCGCGCTTCCCGAAGCGGGGATGGGAAGGGTCATCTCGCTTGCCGAGGCGCAGCCGGGCGACTTCGTGCAGTTCTGGATGAAGCGCGCCAGCGGCAAGTGGGAGGGCCACGCGGCACTCATCGAAGCGATCGAACAAGTCCCCGTCGAAGGCGGCCCGCCCGTGCGCGGGGCGCGGCTGTTCGGTTCGCACAAATCGACCGGCGGAATCGGCACGGCCGATGACCCGCTTCGACTGATCGAAGGGAAGAATCGCCGCATCTACATCGCGCGGCTGACGCCGTAGCTGGCTTCAACGACTGGCGTCACGGACCGCGGTCAGCAAGGCGTCCGCGTTCAGCACATCCTTCGACAGCCGTTGCCCGTTTAGAAAGAACGTCGGCGTGCCGGTGACGCCACTTGCGCGGCCACCTTCGGTGTCGCGGCGTACCTTGGCGGCGTAGAGGCCCCGCGTGAGATCACTCTGAAACTGGTAAACCTCCAGCCCAAGCCGCAGGGCAAGGCGATCGAGGTCGTCGAGCTCCAACCCGCCGGGACGCTTGTAGAGCGCGTCGTGCATCGGCCAGAACTTCCCTTGCGCCGCCGCCGCCTCGGCCGCCTGGGCGGCCATGCTTGCGTGCGGGTGAACGCTCGTCAGCGGGAAGTGGCGAAACGCGAACCGGACGCCCGGCACCTCCGCCAGCACGCGCTCGACGAGCGGGTGCGTCGCGGCGCAGGTCGGGCACTCGTAGTCGCCGTACTCCACGAGGGCCACGCGGCCGTCGGCGTCGCCGCGGACGTGATCGCCGGAATCCACAGGCACGGTCAAATCGCTCGCCATCGTGACCGAGCGTAGGGACAGCCGACCACGCGAACGGGCGGGTAGCCGCGCCGCAACGAGTCGCGGTCGAGGGTTGTTGCAACCGCGTCAGCCGCGACTCATCTCGGGTGCCACTGCATCTTTGCAGTGTCTGGGTCGGCCCACTGCAAGAATGCAGTGGCACCCGGCTCTGGCAGACCGCATCCCTTCTTGTCCACCAACGGCGGCGGGTGGTTGACCCGCCGGTTGTCGCCCGAACAATCCGCCCCCCGATGACCGACCCCAGCGCCATCACCGCCCCCGACTCCGCCCGCGCCGACGAGCAGGCCGCGCTCTACAACGCCACGCTCGTTTCCAAGGAGATCCTGACCGACGAGCTCGCCATCATCCGCGTGCTGCCCGACGGCGGCGTGCCCGACTTCAAGCCCGGCCAGTACGCCACCCTCGGCGTCCTGCCCAACCCCGACACGCCGCTGGGCCAGGAACAGGCCAAGAAGAAGGGCCTCGCCAAGCTGATCCTGCGGCCTTACTCAATCGGGTCGTCGTCGCTCGACCAGGACGGGCTCGAGTTCTACCTCGCCCTCGTGCCCGACGGGGCGTTCACGCCGCTCGCGTGGAAGCTCGACGAGGGCGACCGCCTGTACGTGGCGCCCAAGTGCAAGGGCAAGTTCACCCTCGACGGCGTGCCGGGCGGCAAGACGTTCGTGGCCGTCGCCACCGGCACGGGGCTGGCGCCGTTCATGGCGATGCTCAAAACCTACCGCGAGACCGGCCGGTGGGAGCGCTTCGTGATCGTCCACGGCACGCGCTTCTGCGCCGACCTGGGCTACCGCGGCGAGCTGGAAGAGCTGGCGGCGAAGGACGAGACGATCACCTACATCCCCACGTGCAGCCGCGAGCCCGAGCCGACGCGGGAAACCGACTGGTTCGGCCTGCGCGGCCGCGTGAACGTGGCCGTGGAGGAGAGCACCTTCGCCGACCTCGCCGGCGTGCCGCTGAGCCCCGAGGGGTGCCACGTCTTTCTCTGCGGCAACCCGGCGATGATCGACGACCTGACGGCCCACCTTGTCTCCCGCGGCTTCACGCCGAAGGACCGCGAGCACCCGGACGGGAACCTGCACTTTGAGAAGTACTGGTAATGGCGGCGGCCGGCCCCGCCACAAGACGCAGTCGTTCCCGACCGCTCCGTTAAAGCAAAACCCGATTTGCTTTAACGGAGAGGCTGCGGATTAAAGTACGCTTGAACCAAGCCCACAACGGTTCACCGCCCCGAAGATCATCGCGGCGCTGAACCCGCTTCCAACGCCGCGTTGAACGCGAACATCTGGCAAATTGTGCGACCGTCACCCGGTCACGAGCGGGGCGTCGACCGGGCCGTCGCCGAGGCGGTCGAGGATGAACTTGCGGGACGTGGTTCGCCTGCACGGCCACGGCGACCTCGTGCGGGCCGTCGGCGTGCGCCTCGAATCGGGCGTGGCCGTAGCGTGGGCCGTCGTGCAGCTCCACGCGCATCGTGCCGCGTTGCCACTGGAAGAACTCGGGCTTCTCCGCGGCCACCACCATTAGCGTGCTGCGCAGCCGCGTCTCGCGCGGCTGGCCCGCAGCGATGGCCTGCCGCCGGTAGCGCAGCAGCCGCTCGACCAGATGCCCGCCGTTCTCCAGGCGCGACAGGCGGCGGAAATCGTCGTCGTCGAAGCTGAAGCGGTCGGAGAAGTCGACCGGAATCAGCCGCGCCGGCGTGCCGCTCGACAGGGCGAGGAAGGCCGCCTCCGGGTCGTCGCGCACGGTGCGGTCGGGCGTGTCGCTGTCGTTGAGGTGGCCCACGGCGGCGTAGAAGCGCCGGCCGATCGCCGTTTCCGGCTCCATCGCGAGGGCAATCGCGATGTTCGTCAAGGGGCCCGCGGCAAGGATGGAGGTCAGGCTCACGCCGAACGCGAGCATCTCGATGCCGGTGTCGGGCGTCGCCCCCACACGGCCGTGAACGCGCTTGCCCGCGTGGGGGCCATAGGTGAAGGTGCGGCCGTCGAGGCCGTCGGCGGCAAGGCTCGCCAGGCTGCCGCGGCAGCCGCCCAACACCGGGATCAGGTTGTTCCACCCGTGGGCGGCCTCGACCATCTCCCAGGCAAGCGCCCCTCGGGCGGCCAGATCGCCCTGCACGCTCGTCACGGCCGCGACCTGAAGGCTCTTGCTGCGCAGCAGCAACGCCAGCGCGAGGGCGTCGTCGATGAACTCGCCGATGGCGCAGTCATACACCACCCGCGATGGCTGGGGAACATGCCCGTTGCTCGACCCGCCCTCACGGCGGGGAGAAGGTGATTCGGAAATGGGAACTCCGACGACGACAGCAACCGAAAACGGTGCGTTCGGCGGACGATCCAGCAGTCGGAGCGGCCGGGCGACGCGCGGGCAAGGTCACACGAACCTGCCCGGCGGGGAAGAGGCCTGCCACGACGGGACCTGCGCAGTCGCGGCGGTGGTGACGGGCTCGGCCTCTTCCGGGCCTTGGGACGGCATTGTACACCAGATGTTATGGTCCCGCTGCGGGATTCCCCAGGCAGGAGCGAGGGCGAGAGCCACCGGCATCACGGCTCCCCGCGCCGATTCTTTGGTAGCCGCGGAGCTTGCTCCGCGCGTTGGGGACCACCCCGGATCCGAAACGCGGACCAGGGTCCGCGGCTACCCCTAACGCACTGAGGAGGCAGCCCGTTTAAGTCCACTCACCAACGCAGTCCCGATGTGCGCGATCGGGGCTGCTGCTTTGCGTGCGAGATGACGGGCGGGGGAGATATTAGCGGAGGCGATTGCCTTCGAGGAAGCGGCCGTGCTTGCCGAGGGCGCGGCGGCGGATCGTGTCGATGACCTCGCGGCAACGCGGGTTGAGCTTGGGGTCGGCGAGCATCTCGCGGATGACCACGCTCACGGGCTGCTTTTTCGAGACGAACATCCGGCGGACGGTGAACTGCAGGGCGGCGATGTCCTCATCGCTGAAGCCGCCGGCGCGGCGGAGGCCGATGCCGTTCACGTCGCGGATGCGGTCCTCGCCGTCGACCTTCACGTAGGGGGGAATGTCGGTGTGGATCTGGCTGTACCCGCCGATGAAGGCCAGGTCGCCGACCGTGACGAAGTGGTGGCATGCCGAGCCGCCCATCATGCTGACGCGGTTGCCGATCTGGACGTGGCCGGCGAGCATGACGTTGTTGCCGATCACACACCCGCTGCCGACGATCGCGTCGTGGCCGATGTGGGCGTTGACCATCAGGAGGTTGTCGTCGCCCACGCGGGTAAGCCCGCCGCCGACCTGCGTGCCGCTGTGGATCGTGACGGCCTCGCGGACGATGTTGCGGTCGCCGAGCGTGACGCGGGTCTCCTCGCCGCGGAACTTTTTGTCCTGCGGGTCGTTGCCGATCACGCAGTTGGGGTGAAAGACGTTGTCGGACCCGATGGTCGTGTGGCCGAGGATGGTGACGTTGTTCATCAGCCGGCAGCCGGGGCCGATGCTGACGTGGGGGCCGATCACGCAGAAGGGGCCGACCGCGACGTCGGGCGCGAGGTCGGCGCGGGGGTCGATGACGGCCAGCGGGTGGATGCGGGGCGAGGCGACGAAGTCGTCGCCCCACGGCTTGAGCCCGCCGGCGTGGCCGGCGCTGGGGGCCACGGGCGCCGGGCGCGAAGCGCCGGGGCCGCGGTGGACCTCGCGGCTGACGGGCCGGCGCAGGAGCAGGCGGTCGCGCAGGCGGGGCGAGCGTGCGACGCCGGCGGCGAACTCATCGACCGAATCGCCGTCCGCGGCGGCGTAGCCGGCGGAGGCGGTGGTCGCGTTGCCCGAGAAGAAATACCCGGTAAGGCTGTCGAAGAGCTTGGACATGGCAGTGGCCGCCAACATGACCGACTCCCGAAGGTCGGGGCCGCGCCGCAAAGGGCGGGCGGCCAAGGCACTCGATCGGAGGGGTCGGGCGGTTCCAGTGGACCGGTCGTTCGGCACGGCGACAGAGCGAAGCTCGCCACCGTCCGGCGGATCGGCGTCGCGACAAGCTTATCAGGCAACCGCCCGCGCGTCACACGGGAATTGCCCTGGCTTGCTCACGCCGCTGGGAACCGGAACCGGCCGGTTGCCTGACCCGGCCCCGCCGACCCAACCGCCCTCCGTGGCGATTCGACGCCCTCCGTGGCGTCTCGCCCCAGGCCGAACGTCGGCCGGGGCGGGGGTGACGGGTCCTGCCTTCGACGCCGCCTCCCCGATTTTGGGGAAGCTTCGCCGGGCCGGCGCCGGGTCCGATAACCGTATCGGCACGCCGGCCCGGACGGGTTGAACGATTTCCACCCGAAGGCGGTTCGCCGCACCCGCCACTCCTTTGACAACGTTGCCGCGGTCGCGGCGGGTTGTTGGGTGCGGTACGCTCGCGCCCATGTCATCCGGCACCGCGAGCGGCACGGTCGTCACCTGTCCCGCGTGCGGGAAGAAGCTCAAGGTCAAAACCGCGTCGGTCGGCAAGAAGGTGCGCTGCCCGCAGTGCAGGGGAGTGATTGACACCGGGGCGGTTGTCGCCGACCAGGAGCAAAAGGTCGCCGCCGCCCGCCAGGCGGCGCGCGAGGGGACGAGCATGCGATCGGGGCGGCACAAGCCGTCGTTCATGGCCAACTCGCCCGACTCGGTGCGGGCGATGGTGATCGGCATCATCTCTGGCGCGATTTGGGGCGTCATGGGCGGCATCATCTTCGGCATCCTCATCGCGGTGGTCGGCTTCGCCTTCGGCGGCGTGACGGGGATCCTGGCCGATGCCGTCGGCACCGGCGCGATCGTGGTCGTCATCCTCGTGCTGATCGCGCTCAACGTCGTCTACTACGCGATCTTCGGCGGCGTGACCGGCCTGGTGCTGGGCCTGACGCAGAACATCTGGGCCGGCTACGGCGTGGCGCTGCTGTTCGTGGTCGCGAGCTACTTCGTCGTCGGCGACATCGGCGGGATCATCACCGCGTTCCTCTTCACCGGCTTCGTGATCCAGATGATCAACGCCAACATGGCCCGGTAAGGAGCGGATTGGGGATTGGAGGTTTGGGATTGGGATCAACGCTGGGCGGCGTCTGCCCAATCCCGAATCCCAAATCCCAAATGACCAATCCCAAAGTGTCTATTCCGCGTCGACGAGCATGAACTTAATGTCCGCCTCGGCCGCGAGTTTGGCGCCGACGTACGCCTCGCAGCGGACGTGGCCGGTGCGGCTCTTGACGCGCACGGCCTCGGCGACGAGCACGAGCTGGTCGCCGGGCGTCACGCTCTGCCGCATCTTCACGCCGTCCATGCTCAAGAGCACGGCGATCTTGCCCGTGTGCTCGAGCTTGCGCGACAGCAGAATGCCGCCGAGCTGGCCCATCGCCTCGACGATCAGCACGCCCGGAAAGATCGGCTGCTGCGGGTAATGGCCCAGGAAGTAGACGTCGCCCATCGTCACGTTCTTCACGCCGACGGCGCGCTGGTCGCCGTCGATCTCGAGGACGCGGTCGACCAGCAGCATCGGGAAGCGGTGGGGCAGGATCCGCTGGATCTTGCGAATGTCCAGGGCCGCCTCGGCACCGGGGCGGCCCAGCAGGTGGGCGAATGGGCTGACGCTCGGCCCGGCGTTCTTCTCGGCGTCAGCCTCGAGCAGGGCGCGGGCGAGCTGGTGGTTCAGGGCGTGGCCGCTCTTGTGCGCCACGATCCGCCCGCACAGGGGCCGGCCGACAAGGCTCAGGTCGCCGATCAGGTCGAGCACCTTATGCCGCACCGGCTCGTCGGGCCATCGCAGCGCGTTGCCGCCGAGCGGGCCGTCGGCGTCGAGCACGAGCAGGTCGCTGTACGACAGGTGCCCGCCCCAGCCGCGCTGCTTCAACGCCTCTGCCTCGGCGGCGAAAATGAACGTCCGGGCACCCGCCAGCTCGCTCAGGAACGGCCCACCGTCGGACGGCGCTTCGCCGTGGTTCAGCCGAAAGCTGTGCGCCTGCCGGCCGACGGGCGCGGGGCCGTCGAAGCTGTAGATGATCTCCAGCGCGTCCGTCGGCCCCGGCAGGGCGGCCAGCGTGGAGTCGCCGTCGTTGACGTAGATCGGCCGGTCGATCACCAGGGGCCGGGCAGCGCCCGCCAGCGGGACGACCCCCGCCTCGCCGACGGCGTCGACAAAGACGCGCGACGAGCCGTCGCCCATGGGCACCTCCAGCGACACGGCGCCCTCGGGCGCCGCGTCGGCGTCGCGCAGGTCCGCCAACTCGATGTCGGCGTCGGTCACGCCCAGCCCCGCGAGGGCGGCCAGCAGGTGCTCGACAGTTTCGACGGCAAACCCCTCGCCCTGGAGCACCGTGTGCCGCGGCTGCTGGCGGACGTTGGCGACGTGGGCCAGCACCGGCGGGTGGCCGTTGACGCCGTGGGCGTCGCGGACGCTGAAGCGGATGCCGGGGTCGGCCGCGCCCGCGTCGCGCGGGTGGAGCGTTACGCCGACGGGTTGCCCGCTGAAGAGGCCCGGCCCCTCGATCGACGCCGTCCGGCGGAGGGTGCGGCGGGCGAGGGAGGTCGGCGGCGTCTCCACGGGATCGATCGGCGGGCAAGCGGACGCGGCGGGCACGGGAAGCCAGCGGGCAAACGGCGGGCATGGGATGCTAGGGACGTCGCGTGACGCTCGTGTTCCTACCGTTCCCCGCGCCGCCGCCTCTCTGTCGCACGCGCCCGGCGGCTCTCCGGGCGGCGTCGCTTCAGCCCGGCGGGGGACGTGGACGATAGGGAAAAGGACGCGCCGGCGCCGCCGGGTGAATAATCGCCGTGCCCGCGCCTTGCGGCGACCGGGTGAAACGCCAAACTGCCCGACCCACCACCCGCCCCCGCCTGGCCCACCACCGGCCCACCACCGCCCACTCCGGTCACACCTCGCCCTCCCGCGCTCTCGCCCATTCGCTGCGCGGCCCGCACCGCGGTTCAACCCATCGCCCATGCCCGCTGACTCGACGATGCCCCCGCTGTCCTCCCCCTTCCACCGCCGCGGGCGCCGCGGGCGCCGCCGCCTTGCCGGGGCCGCCGCGGCCGTGGTCGGCGCGCTGGTCGCCGGCCTGTCCGGCGGGTGCGAGGTCAAGAGCTTTCTCGACCCGACCCAACTCGTCGACCCGCAGAAGCGCAACCGCCTCGACGAGCAGGGCCGCGCCACGCCCGTGGTCCAGGTCATCCTCGACGACCTCGACCTGGGCGTCAGCAGCCCCGAGGGCGCCTACAGCGATGCCCGCGACGTGCGGGCGGGCGATCTGGAGGTCATCACCGAGGATTACATCATCGGCCCCGGCGACTTGCTGCGGGTCCAGATCGCCGACTTCCCGCTGCCGGGCCAGCAGTTCGTCGAGCCCAAGAGCGTGAGCGACACCGGCAACGTGAACATGCCCGACGTGGGCGAGGTGCCCGTTGATGGCCTGACCGAGTCCGAGGCCGCCGACGCGATCGAGGAGGCGTACGTCCGGGCAGGCATCTTCCAGCCGGGCGCGGCGCGGATCAACGTCATCACGGTCGATGCCAAGAACCGGCGGTTCTCGATTGTCGGCGGGGCGGTCGGCCAGCCGGGGCGATACATCATCGAGCGGCCCGAGTACCGCATGCTCGACGCCCTGGCCGACGCGCGGGGCATCAGCGAGTCGCGGGTCGCCGCCGAGTTTGCCTTTGTCATCCGCGACACCGACACCGCCCGCTCCAACCGCGGCAACAACAACGGCAATCGCGACGGCAACCGCAACGCCCCGGCCGGCGGCGACTCGGGCGTGCTCCCGGACGAGAACGACCCGCTGCGCCCCGGCTCCTCCGACGCCGGCGACGACTGGGACGGCCCAACCTTCGCCGTGCAGCAGGGCGGCAACGCCGGCGGCGGGAACACGTCCGACTTCGCGTTCGAGGCCCCGCAGGAGCCCGGCGACGTCGAGGTCATCCGTATCCCGCTGCGCGAGCTGCTCGACGGCCAGCGCAAGTACAACATCATCATCCGGCCCAACGATCAGATCATCGTTCCGGCCGAGGCGGGCGGGTTTTACTACGTCTACGGCAACGCGGCCGTCACCGGGTCGTTCAACCTGATTCCCGGCGAGCGCGTGACGCTCAAGCGGGCCATCGCCTCGGCCCGCGGGCTCAACGCCGTGGCCGTGCCGCAGCGGACGCAACTCGTGCGGCAGTTCGGCGACCAGGACGTCTTCATCCGCGTCGACCTTGCCAAGATTTTCGTCGGCCAGGATCCGGACCTGTACATCAAGCCGGGCGACATGGTGATGGTCGGCACGAACTTCCCCGCGCCGTTCCTGGCCGCCTTCCGCAACGCCTTCCGCGTGACGTACGGCTTCGGCTTCCTCTACGACCGCAACTTCGCCCGCCAGCGCGAGGGCAACTTCTAGCCCTAACCGCCCCGCGGACAACCGAAACCGGCCACCGGCGCAGTCACCCAAGTGGCTGCGCCGCGGTGCGTTGGAGCGCGGCCCAACGATCCCGCCGAACGCGGGCGGACGCGGCGACGTAGGACCCAGACACTCCGCCCGCAGCGCCGCTTGCGCAGCATTATCGGGCGGGCGGTTGGTTTCCCGCACGGACGCGATAAATTGTAAGGCTTCGCCGGCCGCGCCCGAATGGGGCGAGGGCCCGAAGCGGGGCAGGCGTCGGGCCGATGCAACCGATGCCGGCCTCTCGTATGGGGCACAGACCGCCCGACCATTGCCGCGTGTGCCGGCGCAGGGGAGAGAGAACCGCTTGACCGTCACCACGACGCCCAACCTCGTCACCCGCCAGCAAGAGGCGGCCTCGGTCCGCGCCTGGGCCATCGCCTGCGCGGGCGTGGTCCTCGTGCTGATGGCCGCCCTGTACTGGCCGAACCTGCTGCGGCTGTGGGCGAAGGTGAACCCGATCGACGGGGCGCAGAAGGACAACTGGTCGCACTCGATCCTCGTGCCGGTGCTGGGCATCTACTACCTCTGGACCCGCCGCGAGGACTTGCGGAGGGCCGAGGTGCGGCCGCTGCTGCCGGCGTCGCGCTGGCCGTGGCTGCTCGCGGGCGGGGCGGTGCTGGCATTCTTCGGCGGGGTGGCGACGCTCTTCGCTTGGCGCGTCCCCGATTCGCCGTTTGGCGGCCAACCGCTGCCGTACGCGATCGCGGGCATCGTCGGCGGTCTGGCGATGCTCCTCGACCTGGTCGTCACCGGCCGCTCGGCGGGACGCTCGCGGGTGCTCGGCGGAGCCTTGATCGTCGCGGCCGGCGTTGCCGGGCAGTTTCTCTTTGATTCATCGCTGGGCACCGACCTGGTGGGGACGACGCTCGCCGGCTACGCCGGGCCGCTCTGCTTCGGCGTGGCGGTGCTGGGCGGACTGATCCTGCTGCTGGACTGGGGCCTGGGCACGCTGCTGGCCGGTTTGCTGCTCAGCGGCTACGGCATCTGGCCGGGGCAGAATGATTACCTGAAGGACCTGGGGCTCGTGCTCACGCTGTTCGGCGTCGTGCTGACGCTGGGCGGGTGGCAGATCATGCGGATCGCGTGGTTCCCGATCGCGTTCCTCGTCTGCGCCATCCCTTGGCCGGGGCTGGTCTACAGCAAGGTGGCCCTGCCGTTGCAGTTCCTGGCGGCGAAGGTGGCGGTGGTGGTGATGAACCTGAGCCAAGTCGAGACCTACGTCGAGGGGACACGCATGGTGATCTCCAACAGCGGCGAGGAGCACGTGCTCAACGTCGAGGAGGCGTGCGCGGGGATGCGGTCGCTGATGACCTTCATCACCGCCGGCGCGGCGATCGGGTTCATCTTCGGCGGCGAGCGCCCGCTGTGGCAGCGCCTGCTGATCGTGGCGAGTGCCGTGCCGATCGCGATCATCTGCAACGTCGGCCGCGTCAGCGGGATGGGCGTGAGCTACGTCTACGTCAGCGAGGCCGTCGCCGAGGGATTCACGCACAAGCTCGTCGGCCTGGTGATGCTCGTGCCGGCCTTCTTCATGCTGATTGGGGTTGTCTGGATCCTCGACCACCTCTTCGTGGAGGTCGAGGACGACGACGAGCCCGCCGCGGCAACCGCACCGACCCCGAGGACCGCATGACCGATTCACACGCCTTCACCCCCGACCCCACCCCCGAGCCCCAGGCCGTGGCCGTTCCGAGTGAGCGGCGTCGGTTCGCGGCGTTGGCGATCGTTGGGCTGATCCTGCTGGCGGGGGCGTTCGGGCTCAACGCGTCGGTGAACGCCTTTAAGCTTCAGTTCAAGAAGGAGGCCGTTTCGCTGCGCGAGCCGATCGCCGCCTTGCCGGGCCGGCTGGGGCCGTGGTTGCAGGTATCAGTCGACCAGCGCTTCCCGCCAGACGTGGAGGAGACGCTCGGGACCACCGAGTACGTCGAGCGTCGCTACGTGGACACGCGGCAGGTCGACCCGAAGCTCGTCGCCGAGTTCGACGCGGTGATGGCCAAGCCCGCGGGCGAGGAGACGGCCCAGCGGTTGCTGGATCTGCGCGAGCAGATCTTCCGCGACGCCGTCACCACGTCGCCGCGGTCGATGATCCGGCTGCACGTGGCCTACTACACGGGGGCGGTCGACACCGTGCCGCACATCCCCGACCGCTGCATGCTCGGCGGGGGATACGACATGCTCGGGCAGACGCGCCGCGTCGAGCTGCCGGGCGTGCGGACGGGCAACGTCGACGGCGTCGCGGGCGGGGCGATGCCGGTGAGCTTCAGCCAGTTCCAGATGCCCGCCGGGCCGGGGCAGGCGGCGCAGACCAACAGCGTGGCCTACTTCTTCCAAGTCAACGGCGATTACGAGTACGACGCGATCACCGGTGTGCGCAAGCGACTTCAGAACCTGTTCGAAACCCACGCCTATTTCGCCAAGATCGAGGCGGGCGTAATGGCCCCCAGCGGCACCGCCGCGGAGGACGAGCGGCTCGACCAGGCGGTGCTGAGCGACTTCCTCACCCACGCGATGCCCCAGATCGAGCGGTGCCTGCCCGACTGGGAGCAGGTCATGGCCGAGGCGGACGCACGCTAGAGTCGAAGGACGAGGACGCACGACCCGCATTATTCCGGACGAGGGCACGCCGCCTTCGCTTCCCCCGTGGCCCGCGACGCGAGTTTGAGCGCGATTCGCAGGCGAGTTGAAGGAGCGAGACTTACCCGATGGCCAAGAAACGGCTCAACACCAAGCTGCTGATCATCCTCGCCAGCGCCGTGGCGGTGCTGGCGGTGGGGCTCGTGATCGCGACGAACTGGTACCGCGAGAACGCCGGCCGGGCCGTTCGGCGGGCGCAGGAGTTCGAGGCCGCGGGCGAGTACGGCCTGGCGGCGGGACAGTGGGAGAAGGCCTACCGCGCCACGAACGACTCGCAGTACCGCCTCAGCGGCATCGAGGCCCTCTCGTACAACACGAGCGGCCCCGAGGGTGACGAGGCGATCCAGGCCATCTACAGCGGGCTGAACAACCTTGTCGCCAGCGACCCCGGAGACCTCTCGGCCATCCGGCCGCTCCTGCGGCTCTACGCGCGCGGGGCCCGCTTCGGCGGGGGCTCGCCCGGCCGGGCCGTCGAGGAGGTCCGCCGCCTCGCCCGGCTTGTGCTCGCCCAGCAGCCCGACGACGCCGAGGCGAAAATCTACGACGCCGCCGCCACGCTGGCGCTGACGAACGTCTCCACGCAGCAGATCCCCGAAGAGGAGGTCGAGGCCGCCCGTGCGGCGCTGCGCGAGACGGTCCCCGTCACCCCGATCGACGGCACCGGCGTCACGGCGTTGCTGGCCGATTTGCAACGCCAGTTCGCGGCCGGCGGCATCGCGGCGACGGAGCTGATGGAGGGCGTCCAGGCGATGCGTGAAACGCTCGCTCAGGTCGCCGACGCGGCCGGGGAGATGACGCCGCGCGAGGGCATTCCCACGGACGTGGCGGCCGTGCGGACCACCGTGTCGCGCGGGTACAGCGTCTTGTCGCAGTGGGCGGCGCAGTTGGCGCGGGATGCGTCGGTGCGCGAAGCGTTGGGCGAGGAGGCGGCCCGGGCGTTGCCTGTCGAGCTGCGCGACGCCGCCCTCGCGGAGGCGGCCGCGGCAATCGAATCGCTCGACGCCGACCGCGACAAGTACACCGACGACTTCCTGGAGGCCCACCTGTACCGGGCGTCCCTGCAGACCGACACCCGCGACTTCGCCGCCGCCGAGCAGACGTACGCGACGCTTTCAGAGCTGCGCCCGTGGGATCCGCGGGTGGCCAAGGCGCACGGCGACTTCCTGATGGACCGCAATCGTCCCGCCGAGGCCGCCGCGGTGCTGCGGGCCAACTACGCGACCCGGTCTGAGCCGCTGCCGGAGATCAAGGGTCCGGCCGGTGCGACGGCGCGCCAGGTGCGTGCGTTGGCCGGGCAGTACCTTGCCGACGCGGTGCTCGCCGAGCGGGACGCCACGTCGGAGGCGGCCAGGCGTGCCGAGCTGTTGGAGGAGGCGCGGGCGGCCCTGTCGGAGTCGGCCGCGGCCCGCCGGCAGGCGAACATCCCCGAGCAGCGCGACGCCCAGCGCATCGAGGCGCAGCTCGAGATCGCCGCGGGCCAGCCGTACGAGGGCCTGCGCCTGCTCGCGGCGGCGCTGCGGACCTCGGGCGACTTCGCCGGCGGGGGCGACCGCGGGCGTGGCCGCGCCCGCCTGCTGCGCCTCCTGGCCGACACCAACCGCCAGCTCAACCAGCCCGGCACCGAGCTGGAATACCTCGAGCAGCTTCAGGCCACCGCCCGCCAGTTCATGCGGCTGGGCGACTACCTCCGCCTGGCCGAGCTCTACGCCACCACCGGCCGGGCGGACGACGCCCGGCAGATCGCGTCGTTCCTGTCGACGCTGGCCCCCGACAACAGCCGCGTCCAACTGCTTCAGGCCCAGCTCGCCCCGCGCGAGGAGGCGACGGCGGCGTACGAGGCGATGCCTGAGGAGACCGAAAGCGAGCTGCGCTCGAAGCTCCAACTCGCCGTCAACACCAATCGCGTCGAGGAGTCTCGCCGGCTGGGCGAACGGCTGCTGGAGGTCGCCCCCGACGACGAGCGGGTGGCGATTGCGGTGGCACAGATTATGGTCCGCGCGGGCGACTCCGACGCTGCCCGCTCGGTGCTGGGCCGCTACCCGGACTCGCAGGCGGCGCAGCTCATCCTGGAGCAGCTTGAGGGCATGGCCAGCGGCGGTGAGGCGCGGTTCGACTCGCTTCCACCCGAGCAGCGCCTGCGCCTCGAGGCGCGGCTGGCCGCGTCGCGCGGGGACGAGGAGGAGGCGATCGCCAAGCTTCAGCAGGCGGCGGAGCTGTCGCCCGATAATCCGGAGATCCTGGACCCGCTCTTCCGCGCCCTGCTCGCCACCGGCCGCGCCGAGGATGCCCGCCCGCTACTGCCGTCGCTGGTCACCTCCGCCCGCGACGGCGTGGGCGGCGAAACCTACCGCATCGAGCTGCTCCTGGCCGAGGGCGAGACCCAGGCCGCCCTGCAGGCCGCCGAAGCCCTTTACAACCAGTACGACTCGGCCCTGCCGGCGGCGCGGCTCTATGCCGACGCCCTCGCCGCCTCGGCCAACGCCGGCGGCGACACGGCGGCCCGCGCAGTGGAGGTCTACGAGCAGGCCCTGCGCATCGCCCCGCAGGACGAACGCTCCCTCGCGGGCATCGTCGGCGTCCTCGAACGCGCCGGCCGCGCCGAAGAGGCCAAGCCTTACATCGACCGCGGGCTGCGCGTCAACCCGCGCAACGCCACCCTCGTCCGCGCCGCGATCGGCTACGAGCTGCGCTACGGCGACCCGAGTCGCATCCTCGACGTGCGACGGACCGCCGTCGAGGAGAACCCGGACGATCCGGCCGTGCGACAGGCGCTGGTCGACACGCTCGCCCTGGCTGCCCGCGGCGCCGCGAACCAGGACGAACCCGACCGCGCCCAAACGCTCGCGCAGGAGGCCGTCGACGCGGCCGCCGCCGGGCTGGAGCGGTCGCCCGAATCCGTCGGCCTGCTCCGCTCGCTCGTCGCGGCTGCGCCCCTCGCGGGGGACGACGCCGTGGCGCGGGCCAAGGCGATTCTTGAGGAGCGCATGACGCCGTCGAGCTCGAACTCGCTCATCGCCGAGCCGGCGGCCGTCTCGGCGGCGGCGGCGCTGCTGGCCAACACGGGCGACGCCAGCGGGGCCGAGGCCGTGATCCGGCGGCACCTTGCGGCCACGCCCGAGGCCCCGGCGCGGCAGCGCAGCCTGATGCTCGCGGGGCTGGCGCAGTTGCTGGAAGGCCAGGGGCAAACGCAGGCGGCGCTCGAGGTGCTCGAGGCCACGAAGGACCAGCCGGCGATCCGGGCCCAGCGCGTCCGCCTGCTCGCGCAGGCCGCGGCACGGCGTGATCCCAATGTCCCCGACGCCCTGGGCCGGCTACGCGACGAGGTGGCGGCCGCCGACGCCTCGGACGAGCCGCTGTCGGCGGGGATGCTCACGACCGCCGCCGCCGCCGAGCTTGACGCGGGCGATCCCGGCCGGGCCCAGGAGCTGGCGTCGCGTGCGGCGCAGCAGGAGCCGGGGCGGTCCGACACGCTCTACATCCAAGGAATCGTCGCGCTGCGGCAGCCCGCCGCCGAGCGGGATCTGGCGGACGCCGAGGCAAAGCTCGCCCAGGCCGTGCAGGCCAACCCGCGGAACGTCGAGGCGATGCGCACGCTCGCCGAGGCGCGGCTGTTGCGGGGCGATCCCGACGGGGCCGCCGACGCCTTGGCGCGCCTGCTCGACGTGCGCCCCGACGACGTGCGGGCGCGGCTGGGCATCGTGCGACTCGCCATGACGCAGGTGCCACCGGACTACGGCGCGGCCGACCGTCAGTTCCGCGCCGCGGAGGCGGCGGGCGTGGGGGACAACCCGCAGATCCTGATCTCCCGCGCCCAGATGGCCGAGAGACGCGGCAACCTCGACGATGCGATTCGCTACGCCCAGGAAGCCACACAGGCGGCGGCCAATTTGAACGCAGGCGAAACCGCGGGCGATGCCGACCTCGCGGCCGCTCCCGCAGCCTACGTGCAGGCCTACACCCAACTGCTCGTCCAGGCCGGACGCGAGCGGGACGCGATCCCGCTGCTCGACCGCGTGATCGCCGCCGACGGCGGGCCGGCCACGTGGTGGGCGCGCAACTCCCGCGCCGCGGCGTTGGCGTCAGCGGGACGAATCGACGAGGCGCGGCCGGCGTTCGAGGAGGCCTACCGCGCGGCAAACGAGGCCTCGCCCGCGGCCGCCGAGGCAACACTGGCGGCCGCGCAAGCGGGCGTCGACCACGCCTTCGCGTACGGCCTGATCGCCGACGCCGTCGCGGCCGAGGGTGCCGACCCGCGCCTGCTCCTGACCGCCTCGCGCCTGGCCACCCGCGCGGGCGACCTCACCGCCGCGGCCGACCTCGTCACGCGGGCCCGCGCCCGATCGCAGGACCTGGGCCAACTCGACGAGAACGCCGAGCTCGGGTACGAGCTGCAATTGGGCACAATCGAGCTGCAAATGGAGCCGCCGCAGTTGGAGCAGGCGATGGAGCGCTTCCGCAATGTGCTCGCCAAGCGGCCCACGAGCGAGGCGGCGGCGAACAATCTCGCCTACGCGATCACGCTTCACGTCGCCGCAGGCGGTCTCGGCGACGACGAGGCCACCCGGCTTCTGCGCGAGGCGGACCGCTTCGGCGAGATCGCCCTCACCTCGGCCCAGGAGCGCGCCCGGCAGACCGGCACGGCGGTGAACCCCAATGTCGCCGATTCGGCGGCGTGGGCGTCGACGCTGCTGGCCATCCGCACGGACAACCCGCAGGACATCGAGGCGGGCCTGCGCCGCTTGGAGGCGGTCCGCAGTCGGGCGGCGTCAGACGATGAGGACTTCCCGGAGTTGTACTATCACATCGCTCGGGCGCACGAGGCGCTCGACAACCTGGTGGCCGCGCGAACGGCCGTCCAGACGGGGATGGACCTGCTCGACCGGCGGGCCGCCGAGCCCGGTGGGCCGCGACCGTCCGATTCCGCGACGCGGCGGCGCCTGGAGGCGCTGTCGGCCGAGCTTAAGGGCGAATGACCCCGAGTGACCCAGTCGCGGCGCGGCGGCCGCATTATCGGGTGGGAGAAGGGTGGGAATTATGGGGCGGCGCGTCACGGAAGAGGCGCCCGCGCGGCCATCCGTCGCGTATAGGTTGTTGTCGGTCGGGACGGCGGGGGCCGCCCGCCGGTTTTCGGCGTCGCGACGTCAGCAGGTCGGAAAGTTCAGCAGGTTCGAGAGTTATGACCACGCTTCCGCAAACCATCGAACATCGTCCCGGCAGCCCCAACGCGGGGTCCGCGAACGGATCGGGCAACGGCGCCCCGAACGGCTACGCCAACGGCTACGGGGCCGGGTACGCCAACGGCTACAGCGCGGGGCCGCCCGTGAGCACGCTGCCGGCAGTCTCCCCGCCGCCGGGCGCCGCGGGGGCGGGCGGGTCGGGCGTGCAGATGACCGGCAGCGACATCGTGCGCGTGCTGCGCGAGAACTGGTGGCTGATCGCCCTCGCCGCCGTCGTCAGCGCGGCGATCGGGTACGTGCTGAACCAGTACCTCGCCAAGCACTACCTGACCTACACCGCCGACGCGACCGTCGCCGTCAGCACGCCGAAGATCTTCAACCCGGAGGGCAAGCTCATTGCCGACCGGGGTCGGCTCCAAGAGGACGAACTCGACATTCGCATGCAGACGCAGGCGTTTGGGCTCAAGAACGACGAGCTGCTCGAGCAGATCCTGCAGGACCCCAACAGCCAACTTCAACAAAGCGAGTGGCTGCGCCGCGAGGCGGGCATCACGCGGCCCGACGGCAGCCAGTCGCTCGACATCGATCTCGCCAAGGAGGCGTTGCTGGAGGCGTACAGCGTCTCGCCCCGCCAGGGCACGCAGTTGATCACCGTCTCCTTCAGCGCCGACGACCGCACGGAGGCCACACGCATCCTGCAGGAGTTGGTCAGCTTCCGCATTGAGCAGCTCAAGCGCCGCACGCGCGGCGAGAAGACGCGCGATCTGGAACTCATGACCGTCATGAAGACCGAGCGCGAGCGCGAGATCGAGAAAATCGACAACGAGATCCTCCGGCTCCGCGCCGCGATGGAGGGCGAACAGGCGACCACCGTGGGCGTGCTGCACGACGAGGTGCGGCTGATCAACACGCGCCTGATCGACCAGCGCAGCAACCTGCTCTTCGCCGAGCAACAGCTCGAAACCTTCGAGGACAGCCTCGCCCGCGGCGTGACCCCGCCCGAGGTGGAGGCCTTCGTCCGGAGCGACCCGAGCGTTGCCCAGCTACGCCAGCGCAAGACGGGGCTCGACCTCGACATCGAGACGCAGCGCCGCCGCTACGGCGCCCGAAGCGAGACGATCCGCATGCTCGAAGACCAGCGGGACTCGATCGACCAGCAGTTGCGCAGCCGCGAGAACGAGCTGCGCGACGCCGAGGCCAAGCGGCTGCGGTCCGGGTTGGCGGCGCAGTTGGACGCGATCAAGCGCAGTGTGGCCGACGCCGAGGCCAGTCTTGCGGCGAACCAGACGAAGCTATCGGCCCTCCAGCAAGACGAGTCGGACCTGCAACGGCTCGAGCGGCAGCGCGAGGATCGACGCGAGGAGCTGTCCAACTTTCAGGCGACGCTCGACGCCACCCTCCGCGCCACGAACGTGCAGGAGCAGAATAACGAGGTCGAGCTGCAGTGGGCCGAGCAGCCCACGCGGCCGACGAGCCCGAGCTTCCCGCGGCTGCCCCTGACCATGGCCGCCTGCACGCTGCTGGGCGTCGGCCTGGCCGTCGGCTTCGCCTTCCTGCGCGAAGTGCTCGACACGAGCGTCAAGAGCCCGCGCGACATCCTCCGCGCGGGCGGGCTCGACGTGCTGGGAGCCATTCCCGACGAAAGCGACGACCCCGAGGCCGCCACGGGCAACAACCCGCTGGAACTCACGATTGCCAACGCGCCGCACTCGATGACCGCCGAGCAGTTCCGCACCGTGCGCAGCCGCTTGGCGCAGGTCACGCCGCTGGAGAGCACCCGGACGATCCTGATCACCAGCCCGCAGCCGGGCGACGGCAAGACGACCGTCGCCTGCAACCTGGCGGCGGGGATGGCGCTCAACGGGCGGCGCGTGCTGCTGGTCGACGCCAACTTCCGCCGGCCGCGTCTGCATGAGGTCTTCAAGGTCGACAACGGCGTTGGCCTCAGCGGCTGCCTGGGCGACGCCGACCGCTTCGACGAGGCCGTCTTCGAGGCCGAGGGCGTGCCGAACCTGCACGTCCTGCCCGCCGGGCCGCGCCCTGAGAACTCGACCGAGCTCGTCGAGGGCGTGAACTTCACCGACGTGCTCGACCGCGCCCTGGAGCAGTACGACCTGGTCCTCTTCGACTCGGGCCCGATCCTGTTCGCCAGCGAGACGGGCGCCATCGCCCCGCAGGTGGACGGCGTCGTCACCGTCGTCCGCGCCCGCAAGAGCAGCCGCGGCCTGATCGGCCGGCTGCGCGACTCGCTGCGGTCGCTCAACGTCGAGCACTTGGGCGTCGTCCTCAACGCCGTGCGCGGCCGCGCGGGCGGGTACTACAACCGCAACATGAAGACCTACTACAAATACCAAACCGCCGGCCGGCGGTAAGGCGAGCGGTCGGTCCTGTTCGGGATGAATGTCCAGCCGCAAAGCGACTGGGCGTTCGTTTGCGCCGCAGGAGAATGGGTGACGACGGTGACGCGAGACCAAACCGCGTTGCCACGCAACGCTGGTCGGGGCGAACGTGCAGTTGCTGCCGTCCGTCGGACCGGCGTTGCGTGGCAACGCGGTTTGGTTTTGGAAGGTGTGGGTGGCCGCGCGGGCTACTCCGTCGAGTCGGCCGACTTGAGGTCGAAGATCGAGTCGAGGCGGGCGATCTGCAGCAGGCCCTTCACGCGCGGCTGCAACTGGTGCAGGCGGACCACGCCCTTGTGCTTGCGGACGGCCTTGAGCAGCTCCACCAGCACCGCGATGGCGCTGCTGTCCATGTAGGGCACGCCGGACAGGTCGAGTTCCGTCGTCGCGGGCTGGGTCTGCTCGGCGAGGTTCAGCAGGTCTGTGCGCAGCGCGGGAGAATTGTGCAGGTCGATCTCCCCCTCGACCGTCGCGCGCAGCGTGTCGGCCTCTTCGTCGTACTCTGCGCCGCGAACCAAGTCGCTGCTCGTGCTGAGCGATTTCGCCATTGGGGCACCGTAGGTTCTCCGCCCGACGCGGTCCATGCCGCCGCGGCGACGGGCGGGCTTACGGGCCTGCAAGTTCGGCGACGGCGGCGGCGTTGGTCACGTCGATGCCGTCGGCCCGCAGCAGCTCCCAGCGAACGGCCAGGCTCGGCGCTTGACCCAGCGGCGAGGTGAATTCTAACTCCGCCCACGGGTTCGCGTCGCCGCCGTCGGTGCCGAGCATCCAGACCTGCGCCCGGTCGTTGGCCTCGCGGTAGGCGTCGCCCTTGGCCGACACGATGCGCTGCACGAGGACGGCCTCGGGCCCGCGGCCGGTGATCCCCGCGGCCAGTCGCGGCACGTCGAGGCCGACCTTCGCCGACGGCCCGATTGGCGCCAGCGCGATCGCGCCACCGTCGAGCTCGTTCGCGACGTCCGCCAGGCGATTGGGATCGGGCGGGACCATCCACTTCGCGTTGGCCGGGGCTTTGGCCGGGAACGCGACGATGGTGGCTTGGTCGCGCGGGATCTGCGTGACGTGCCAGACGCCCGCCGGCACGCCGGTGTCGTTCGGGTCTGTTGGCGTGAAGGTGCTTGTGACGGTCAGGCCGCTCCCCTCGGGGTCGAGGCGGATCGTGCGCGTCGGTCGGACGTCGTAGACGTCGGCGGCGGGGCCCTCAAGAACGACCGCGTTACCGTCGAGCCGGCCGGCCCAGGCGACACCGGCAAACGGCGACGGCGGGGGCCAGTCGCCGCCGAAGTGCGTGGGCCACCCGTTCGGGTCCGGCTGGGGCCAGGGCCAGACCTTGTCGCCGCCGTAGTTGGTCCACTCGCCGTTGGGCGCCTGGCCGGCCACGTCGGGGTTGGTCCAGAGCACGTTGCCACGTTCGCCGGCGTCGCTGAAGCCGTAGTGCATCACGCGGGCCAAATCCGGCACGACAATCGCGCGGACGGTGCCGTTGTCGAGCTCGAACGCCCGCCAGCCGTTCCACTCGATCTCGCGCGCCGACACGCTGGCCGTCGTCTCGCTGCCGCGCAGCTCGATCTGCTCGTTCGCCCGGATATTCTCGGGGTTGTCCCGGCAGGAACAGCAGCCGGCGAGCCCGACGAGTCCGGCGAGCGAGCTCAGTGTGACGGTGGAAAGGAGGTGGCGCACGCCTCGCGTTGTACCGCAGTTCGGGACGAACAGGCAACGTGGCCGCGGCGGGCGGGACCAGACGCATCAGATTCGCGATCACCGCGTTCGCGTTAGCCGCCCCGCCTCGCGGGGCGCTCCGTGCCCACCCACGCGCCCCGCGAGGCGGGGCGGCTAACGAGCATTCGCGGGAGGACGCGCTAGATCCAGCCCGGTTTCAGCAACTCTGCTCAAGCGCGACGAGGTCCTCGTACGTCTCACGCTGACGCACAACCGTGTGAACGTCGCCGTCGACGAGCACCTCCGCGGCGCGCGGGCGGTTGTTGTAGTTGCTGCTCATCGAAAAGGCGTACGCCCCGGCGGTGAAGACGGCCAGCAGGTCGCCACGCTCGGTTGGCGGCAGGGTGCGGGCCTTTGCCAGAAAGTCGCCGCTTTCGCAGATCGGGCCGACCACGTCGACGGTCTCGCCATCCGGCACGCTCAGGTTGCGATCGCGGGCGAACGGCGCGTTGTGGCGCGTGGGCCAGATGAAGTGAAAGGCGTCGTAGAACGCCGGCCGGAGCAGGTCGTTCATGCCGCTGTCGACGATGACGAACTTCTTCTGCCCGCCCGTTTTTCGGTAGAGCACGCGCGTCAGCAAGACGCCCGCGTTGCCCGCGATATAGCGGCCCGGCTCGATGGCGACCTTGTAGCCGCGCCCCTTCAACAGCGGCACGAGCGCATCCGCAAAGGCCTGCACCGGCAGGGCCTGGTCCGGGTGCTCGTAATTGACGCCGAACCCGCCGCCGATGTCGAACCATTCGATCGCGTGGCCGCGCTCGCGGAGACGGTCGATCGTCGCGTTGACCTTATGGACGGCGTCGACGTACGGCTCCACGCCATAAATCGGCGAGCCCAGGTGCATGTGCAGCCCGGCGAGGCGCAGGTGCTTGAGGTCCTTGTACTGGTCGAAAACACGCTCGGCCCGCTCGAGGTCGACGCCGAACTTCGTCTCCTTCTTCCCGGTCGTCGTGTAGGCGTGCGTCTTTGGGTCGACGTCCGGGTTGACGCGCAGCGCCGCGACCGCCGACCGATTGGCCTCGCCAGCGACGCGGTCGATGTTCTCGATCTCCGCCTCGCTCTCGACGTTGAAGGCGGCGATGCCGGCGTCGAGCGCGTAGCGGATCTCGTCGTCAGTCTTGCCGACGCCGGCGTAGATGATCTTGCTCGGGTCCGCTCCCGCGAGCAGCGCCCGGTACAGCTCCCCGCCGCTGGTCACATCCATGCCGCAGCCGGCCTCGACCAAGAGCTTACAAACGGCGAGGTTGCCGTTGCTCTTGATGCTGTAGCAAATCGTCGGCCCACCACCCTCATCCAGCTCCGCGAAGGCGTCGGCGATCTGCCGGTAGTGGTGCAGCAGCGTCGCCTTCGAGTAGACGTACAGCGGCGTGCCGTGAGCCTCGGCCAGCGTGCTGGCGGGCACACCCTCGCAATGCAGTTCGCCGTGTCGATAGGTGAAATGATCCATCGTGCGGCGGCATCGTAGAGGCGGGCTGCCGAGTCGATTCAGAAGAACGAGACGCTCGTGGCCGGGTCCTTCATCGCCTCGCTCAGCGGGCCACCCTGGCCGAGAACGGGCAGGCCGAGCGCTTCGAGTTGCTCGACGAGTCCGAAGGAGCGGGCGCAGGCGACGCACGCCTCGACGACCACGCCGTCGTCCCGCATCGCTTTGATCTTCGCCTTGAGGTCTTTATCGCCGACGAGGATGCGCTGGCTCGGTCCCCAGACGACGAGCTTGACGTCCTCGAACCACCCCGCCTGCTTGGCGGCGTGGGTGTACATGAGGGCCACGCGGTGGGCAATGTCCGGGTCGCCGCTGGTCCAGAGGCTAAAGAGTTTGGTTGGGCCGTTGTTGGCGGCACTGTCCTGTCGAATACCGGCCGCCGACGCGACGGTACCGGCCCCGAGCAGCGCGGCCCCGGCGGCGGCGGCTCCGGTCAGAGTCTGACGGCGGGTCGAGGTTGCGGTGGGTTGGTCGGTCATCCCCGCAGCGTACCGAGTTGCGTTAGCTGTCGAACAACTCGCTCACTTGAACACTCCACCCCGGCAGCAGGTCGCCGGCGTCAATCGTATCGTCGGCCGAGAGGCGCCTCATCGAACGGCCTTGGTGCACCTCGACCGAGCGCGTCTCGGGAAGAAGCACCCAAACGACCGGCACGCCGGCGTCAAGGTACTCCCGAATCTTCGCGTTTAGCTTCGACGCCTTGTCATGGGTTGACACGACTTCGACAGCCAGATCAGGGACGATCGGCATCAACGCCGGGGCCGGTGCGTCTAACGCTGCGAATCGCTCACCCCGGATGATGCTGAAGTCGGGACGGCGAATGCGGTCGGGATCGTCGGCAAAGCACTTGTACGTCAGGCTGCACGGATAGGAGCGATGCCCGGCGTCGCGGGCGGCCGGTCCAACGCACCGCATCAGGCTTCCCTCGACAAAGCACGATTCCTCGCTCACGGGCTTCTCCACCAGTTCGCCATCAACGAATTCCAACCGCGGATTTTCCTCCATTTGATAGAGGATCTGCTCCATGTCGTCGCGCGTGAGCACGATTCTGGGCTGCGCCTTAAAATTGCTTTGCGCTAGCGTCATGCGGGTTCCTTTCCGGCGGCATCGTACCCGATCTCTGCCCCGCGTGCCGCTCGGCCCAGACGCCGCTGGCGGCAACGCCGGCGAGCCACAGGCCGCCGAGAAACACGCCCGCGATGCAGTCGCTGGGCCAGTGCGCCCCCAACCGCAGCCGGGCGAGGCTGACGATCGTCGCCAGCGCTAACAACGGCACGAAGGCCAAAACGCGCTCGATCCAGCTTCGGCTGAAGTACGCCCACAAAAACGTCAACAGGCCGTAGGCGGTGAAGGTCAGCAGGGCGTGCCCGCTCGGGAACGAATGCGCCGCCAGCGCCGCGGCGCCGTCGGCGATCAGGTCCGGCCGCTGGCGGTCCCACAGCCACCAGCCGATCCAAATCACGAACCGCGCCAGGAAGTAGCTCAAGGCGAACGCCACCGCCCACACGAGTCGCTTCTTCCACAGGCAGACCGCCACGCAGACGAGCGTCAGCGGCAACAGGATCATGATGTTCGACGGGCTCTCGAAGATGATGCCGTTTGTGAACGTCAGCGGCACCGGCACGCTCGCCGCCCAGCCGGTGCCGTCGCGCACGTGCTCCATCTGCCGCTGGTCCCAGTCGGCCAAGCCGTCGCCGGCGAACGATTTGGCGACGAGCGTCGTCGCCGCGCACAGGCCGAGCATGACGATCCACCAGCCGACGATCCCGCCGACCACGCGCGGCAATGTCCCACCGGGCGTGCCGCGCCAGGCGGTCCTGGTTCGACGCCACAGTTCCTTCCCCGCATCAATGGCAAGCCAGCTCATCCTCGAAGCATGAACGGGACCGGGCAGTTGCGAAACGTGCGAATCCGCTGGCTCCCCCCGACGCCGAAGCGGACGCTTCGGGTTCTGTCTGCACGAGTCGAAACCCAAGTCGGAACCCGAAGCTTCCGCTTCGGCGTCGGGGGGGGAAAACTCAAAATCGCAATCTGCGCGGGGTCGACGCGCGTCATCCATCAACCCGCGTTATCCATCGCTGCCCAGAATCGACCGCAGGTGCGCGAACGCCCGTTCGGCAACGCCCGCCGCGTCGTTCAGGAACGGGTAGAGCTCCACCGTCACCCAGCCGACATAGCCCACCTCGTCCAGCGCCGCGAAGAACGCCGGGAAGTCGATCGCCCCCTCGCCCGGCACCAGGTGCTGGTGGACGCGGCTGGCGGCAATGTCCTCGAGGTGAACGTGCGCGTACTGCCCGGCCATCTCACGCGCGACGGTCGCCGGGTCCTCGCCGACGCAGAAAGCGTGGCCGACGTCGAAGTTCATACTCACCAGCGGCTCGTCGGCGAAGTGCTCGTCCTTCCAGTCGGCGTACTCGAGCGTGGTTTGCAGGAACAGCCCCGGCTCCGGCTCGATCGCCAGCGTCACGCCCAGTTCCCGCGCCGTCGGCAGGCACCGGCGGACGCCCGCGGCGAGGCGTTTGCCGGCATCGGCGCGGCTTAGCCCCGTGCCGATCGTCGGCCCGCCGGGTTGCAGGCTGACCGTCGCCGCGCCCACCGCCGCGGCGAGGCGAATGCTCGACAGCGTGTGCTGCACCCGCACGTCCACCCGCTCGGCGTCGCCGTCGAGCCAGGTCGGGTGGTACGTGTCGCCCGTTGGCCGGCCGTGCGGGAAGCCGGGCTCCTCGGCAGCGAAAAACCCGGTAAACGCGTTGACGTTGCTAACCGCCAGCCCGCGGTCGGCGACCTGATCGGCCAGGTCCGCAACCTCGGTGGTGGTCATCTGCGTCGGCGTGAAGTGCGGCTGGTCGGCCATCAGCTCGACGCCGCTGTAGCCCACCGCCGCGATCGCGTCGATCGCGGTGTGGGCGGTCGTCTGCTTGAAGGCGTTCGTGCTGAACGCCAGCCGGCGCCGCCGCTGCTGCCAGGTTCGGGCGAGTGTGGCCATGCGAAAGGTCGCGCCAGGCGCGGGTGAGGGTCGCGCTAGACGCGGGTGAGGATCATGCTGTTGCCGCGCAGCCAGTGGGCCTTTTGCAAACCGGCCAAATCATCGCGTAGCGCCGCCGTGCGCTCGTCGTCCAACCGCCAGCCGCGCGCGCCGAACCACGCCAGCCACTCGCTGTGCGGCCGCAGGTTGATGTGCCCACGCCCAAGTTGCCCCGGCGGGGCGGCGCTGAAGTACAGCGTCGACCGCGCCGCGTTCGCCAGCGTCTCGACGAGCTCCTCGCTGCGCGCTGGCTTGATGTGCTCGGCCACCTCGACGCAACTGACCAGGTCCCACTGCCCGTCGCCGATCTCCGAAAAGTCGGCGGTGCGCACGCGATCCTTCAGGTCCGCGTGGACGAACTCCTTCACCTGGGCGGCGAGGTCGGCGCCCTGCACATCCTTACCGGCGCGGAACAGCGGCTCCATCAGGAAGCCGTTGGCACACCCGACGTCGAAGGCTGTTTCGAACGCCACGTGCCGCAGCAGGCTATCGGCGACGAGTTGATAGTCCGCCCGGAACTTCTCGCGCCGGCGCAGGCGACGCGAGTTGAACCCGCCGCTGCGTCCCACCGAACGCGCACGGTCGAGCAGGAGGATCAGCGAAACCAGCGGCTTGGGAAGGGTCGTCACAATCGGGCGGCGTGGGCGGCGGTGCAGACGGCGGAAAGCGAAGGGGCACAGTCTAAGCGAGCCCGCCCGCGGGGGGAAATACCGCGCGGCCGTAGCATGCCGCCCATGCCCTCGCCGCCCCTGCGCCTCGCGGTTCTCTTCAGTGGCGGCGGCTCGACGTTGCAGAACCTGATCGACGCCACCCGCGACGGCCGCCTGCCGGGCGCGCGGGTCGTCCGCGCCGTCAGCAGCCGCCCCGACGCCGGCGGTATCGCCCGTTGCGCCGCGGCGAGGGTGCCGTGCGACGTGATCGCCAAGCGCGACTTTCCCGACGCCGACGCCCACAGCCACGCCGTCTTTTCAACGCTCGCTCCCGGCGATGTCGATTTAATCTGCCTCGCCGGCTGGATGAGCCGCCTCGTGATCGACCCGCCCTGGCTCAATGGCCGCGTGCTCAACGTCCACCCCAGCCTGCTGCCTGCCTTCGGCGGCCCCAGCATGTTCGGCCGGCGCGTCCACGAGGCGGTCCTGGCCCGCGGCTGCAAGGTGACGGGCTGCACCGTCCACCTCGTCGACAATGAACTCGATGCCGGCCCCATTCTCGACCAGCGCGTGGTGCCCGTCGAGCCGAACGACACGCCCGACACCCTCGCCGCCCGCGTCCAGACCGCCGAGCGCGAGGCGTACGTCGACGTGCTGCGCGATTGGTCAATCGCGTAGCTCGAACCGGCTCCACAACACCGCGCGGGGCGAGGCGACGTTCAACTCGCGCAGCCAGCGGCTGGTCGTGTGGTTGCACTGGTTCAGCAGCGAATACCGGGCGTTCGGGCCGTCGTAGGGCACGAGCGTCATCGAAACCCAGCGGTTGTCGATCGCCTCGTCGGCACGGCGGGCGAAGGCGGCGTCGAGGCGTCGGCGCAACCAGTCGGCGTCGGACCGCTCGACCCGCAAGGGCGTGAGCCGCGCCTTGACCACCCGCGCGATCTCCGCGGGCTCGTCGGCGAGAACCGGCTCGCGCCCCAACGCCGACCCGCCGCTGAGGAACGCCGCCCGCAGGTAGTCGTGCCAGGCGTTGTTGTTCAGGGCGTAGCAGTGCCAGTCGCCGTAGGCGTACTGGAAGAACCGCGGTTCGCCCGGAAGCGCCGGCCCGCTGGCCGGCAGCAGGAGCGACGAGTGCTTGCCGTGGTCGGCGACGTAAACCGTAACCGGCGCGACAAGCTCGCCCGGCCCGGTCACGCGGTTCACGCACCCGCCGGCGGTGAGCGCGGCGACAACCAGAACCAGCAGGCGAACGCCGCGCATACGCGGATAGTTTTAGCCGCCCGCGGAAGCGGGCGCTTCGGACTACTCGCTCGCCTGCTCGGTCAGAACGGTGAGCTGGTTGTCCTTCATCTGCGCCACGCCGCCGCTGACGGTGAAGGTGCGGTCGCCACCGGTCGTGTGGGCGGTCAGCGTGCCCGTGCCCAGGCGCACGAGCATGGGGGCGCGGCCGGTGAGGATGCCGACCTGGCCGTCGTGGGCGGGCAGGATCACGCCGGTGACGCTCTCCTGGAAAACCTCGCGGTCGGGCGTGACGATGTCGCAGTGAAAGGCCATGGGCGTGGTCAGCGGTAGAGCGATGCAGGCGGGGGCGGCGGTCGGCTGGCGACTCTAGCGCCGCGGCCCCACGTTGCCAACGCGGCGGGGCGTTCCTAAACTCGCCCCTTGCCACCGCACTGTTCGGCGACGGGAAGTCCCCGCGCCGGGTGCGGTGGTCTGTTCTTGCCCCGCCGATGTTCTCGGCGGCCTTGCCGAACGCGACGCCCGCTTCCGGGCGCTCGCCGCCCGCGCACGCAATCGCCCCAGGAGAGCCCGCGATGCAGTACCTCAGTTCCGACGAGAAAATCAAGCTCGACCAACGCCTCGAAGAGCTGCGCCGCCAAAAGGTCGAGGTCCAGGGCCGCATCACCGTGGCCGCCGGGCTGGGCGATTTGAGCGAGAACGCCGAATATCACTTCGCCAAGGAAGAAAACCGCAAGATCGAAAAGGAGATCAGCGACCTCGAGAAGAAGCTCGGCCAAGTCGTCGTCGCCGGCGAGGACGAAGTGCCCGACGACATGGTCTTCCTCGGCAGCACTGTCCGCGTCAAAGATTGCGACGACGGCGAGGAGATGCTCGTCCGCATCGTCGGCGAGGCCGGCGTGCCCGACGCCGACAGCGACGTGCAGGACGTGAGCGCCAGCAGCCCGATGGGCGACGCCCTCGTGAAATCACGCGTCGGCGACAAGGTCGAGGTCAAGGTCCCCCGCGGCGCGATGAAGCTCGAAGTGATGGAGATTCTGTGAGAAAGAATGAAGGCAGAAGGATGAAGGATGAACCTGAAACCAGAGGCCGGCTAGGATCGCTCCTCCGTTCTGCCTTCAGGTTCATCCTTCATCCTTCCGCCTTCATCCTTTCCGGTTCCCGCCACCCTAGCTCAATTGGCAGAGCACCGCTTTTGTAAAGCGACGGTTGCCGGTTCGATTCCGGCGGGTGGCTGTCAAACCGAGTGGGCTGCCGACGCCCAGGCGCAAGCCGCCTCGCCATCGTCCGGGCATGACCGCCAGCACGCGTATCGGCCACGAATCCGGTACACTTACGCCCGATGGCCTGCCACGCCGCCACACACTACGCCTACGACGCCCTGGCCCGGCGCGTGACCACCGATGACGCCGGCCTCTACCACTCCCGGCAGTGGCAGGTGCTGGAGGAGCGGGACGCCTCGACGGGGGCGGTCGAAGGCCAGCACGTCTGGAGCCCGGCCTACGTGGACGCGATGATCCTGCGCGACCGCGACACGAATGGCGACGGCACCCTGGAGGAGCGGGTCTACGTCACCCACGACGCCAACTTCAACGTGACGGCGATCCTCAAGGCCGACGGCACGGGTAGTGGCGGTGGCGGTGGTGGGTGGGACGTGGTCGAGCGATACCTCTTCGACCCCTACGGCGAGCGGACGGTGCTCAACGCCGACTGGACGGTGGACGCGAGCGACCTGGGCGACTTCGCCTTCGTCCACGGCCACCAGGGCGGTCGGCACGACGTGGCGACGGGGCTGGTCCACTTCCGCCACCGCGACTACGATATCAGGCTTGCCCACTGGACCCGACAAGATCCAATCGGGTACATTGATGGAAGTTCGCTTTATCAGTCCGTCGCCAGTAACCCTGTGAGAATGCTCGATCCCAGTGGCCTGCGATGGAACGATGGCTGGTGGGAAGCTTCTAAAGCAATCTTTGGTTTAGCCCATCCTGAAGTTCAGCGAGCATTCGACGAGAGTAACTGGGATCGAACAAATGGAACTTTAGATGCCGCAACTCTAAATAATGTTGATCTATATGGATACCACGGGGGAGATGGTAGTAAGAAGGCACCTACATTTAATCGAGATAATCGAAGGAATGCTGAATGTGTCACAAAGTGCTTCGCCTACAAGTTCTATGTAGGTGACGTGATTGACTCCATAGGAGATTCCTTCAATCCATTTGGTCTTGTCGTTCAACACGGTATCACCGGCCTGTCTGTAGAGAGTCCGTTAGATGACCCACTTTCAGCTGCACATAGTGTCGCGCGATCGGTTCAAGCTAATGCTCGCTTGCCACACAGGATATTTCTTGTGTCCGACATGAGCTATGGCGTTGTTGATCGAGTAAATGACCGAATAATGCCGAGAAGCGGTAGTCGTCATGTCTATGATGCGACGAAGCGTGGGCAAAGGCTAAATAGTATTGCGAGTAAAGCGAAAGGATTTGCAAATGGCCTTCTGGTTCTGAAGGCAGGTGACGCACTTCGCCAATGTATGAATGAATGCGATGATAATCCTTGTGCGTACTAGGCAATACAAATTTTAGATTTTTGTCGATCTAACAACGAGATGAGTAGTCAGAAAGATCAGTTTTTCAAGTCGAGCAGACTTGCCCGCTTTGTCGGAAATGTGTTAACACCATTTCGAATCGCCTCTTTCGTGTTTATGTTAGTGGTTGCATCAGTTTTTGTTACTGCATTCAGCAACGGAACACTCACTGTTTATAATATTGCTAGTATCGTTACTGCGGTTAGCGTATTGCTTTTCTTGTTTAAAAGATAGTAGAGGGGAAAATTACTCGAAAACCGAGAAAGGTAGAGGATCAGAGCGATATTCGGCTGTTCAACTCACGCTTCACATAAGCACGCTTATCGGTGGTCGGCGAGGGAGGTAAGTGACACTCCTACAACGGGCAGGAGACGGCCCCGCCACGTCCGATAGCTGGGCAGGCGGTGCAGAATCGGACCTTGAGGAACCGAGTTCTCATCCCCAGACGCCCATGGTCAGTGGCGGCACCAGAGAATTCGTAACGCCGGCGAGGCTGCTTTTACGCTGCACGTCACCACCACCACCAGATGCGGCCTGCCACATAGGGTGACGGGCCGCGTTCTGTCTGGGAGGATAAAGGGGTCAGAAGCCTTTTCTCCTACCGGGCGAGCCGCGGGCCGCGTTAGTTGACCGTCGGGTCGTCCGGAATGCGCTTCGGGTCGATGAAGCGGCTCAGGCTCGCGCGGGTGCTGAGGCGGACCCACTGGCGCACGCCGCCGATGTAGCTGTCGAGCACGCTTGCGTTCTCGTTCGCCGCCGCGAGCAGGCCGAGCAGGCCGGCGGCGCCGGGGGGCAGGGCGCTCGTCGCCGGCGGGGCGGGATGGTTTGGGTCGCCCCCGACGTACACCTCCGCCGCGGCCGCGTCGACCAACTGCCACGCCCCCTCGGCCAGCTCCGCCTCCAGCTGGCCGGCGCCCCAGCCCGAGTAGCCCGCGACGAACTTCACGGCCGTCGCGTCGGCCCCGAGCTCGCCCGACCGCAGGCCGTCGGCCACGTGCTTCATCAACACCTCCAACGCCTCCCGCCGCGCGCAGAACCACACGCCGGCCGTCACCGCCTCCGCCCACGGTTCGGCCTCCTCGCCTGGGTCCTCCTCCTCGTCGTCGTCGCCCTCCAGGTGGAACAGGTCAAGCAGCCCGTCCTGCTCCTCGTCCGATTCGTCCTCCCAATCGGACAGGCCCTCCAGGTCGAGCGAATCCTGATCCTCTTCATCCTCCTCATCTGCCTGCAGCGCCGCGTCGAGCTCCGCAAGCAAACCCGCCTCGGCCTGGGCGAGCGGCTCGAGGTTGTGAATCGCCATCACCGGCCCCTTGCACGGCCCGCCGTCGAACAAGGGCAGCCCCACGCCGCGGGCGGCCTCGACCTCGCCGCCGCACGCCTCGTCGACGCTCACGCCCAGCGGCCGGTTGACGACCACGCCCAGCGCCCCGTCCTCGTCGTGCCGCACGATCAGCACAATCGTGCGCACGAAGTTGGGCTCCTCCAGCGTCGGCGACGCCAGCAGGAACTTGCCCCGCAGGTTCACCGGCTCAACGTTCTGCAACTCCGGGTCCGGCCCGTCCACGTCCCAATCGCCCGGTTCGGCGAGCGGCTCGAAGGGATCGGGGGCATCGTCGGGCATGGCGTGGATTCTACGAGAATCCCGCCGGCCAGGATCGGGCAAAGCGACCAAAAGGGGCGATTCTTCCGCCCAATCGAACAAAACACGAACGTCGCGGCGGCAAGGCTGCACGGTTGGGAAGGGCGCGGGCCGGCGGTATGCTGACGGGGATGCCGCCCGTCTCCGCCGCCGATGTCGAGGCCGCCGCCGATCGGCTGGCCGGCGGCGTGGAGCGCACGCCCTGTCATCACTCGACCGCCCTGAGCGATTTGTGCGGCTGCGACGTTTACGCCAAGCTCGAGTACCTCCAGCCGACCGGCTCCTTCAAAGAGCGCGGCGCCCGCAACGCGCTGTTGCAACTGACCCGTGACGCCCGCGCCCGCGGCGTGATCGCCGCCAGCGCCGGCAACCACGCCCAAGCCCTGGCCTACCACGGGCGCGATCTGGGCATCGGCGTGACCGTGGTGATGCCCAGGTGGGCGCCGCTGGTGAAGGTCGCCAACTGCCGGCGGCTCGGTGCAACCGTCGTGTTGCACGGCGACGCTTTTGAGGAAGCTCGCCTGCACGCGGTTGACCTTGCCGAGCGCGGGGGGCTGACGTACGTCCACGGTTTTAACGATCCCGCCGTGATCGCCGGCGCGGGCACGGTGGCCGTCGAGGTGCTGGCGGACGTGCCCGACGTGGAGGCGGTCGTCGTACCGGTGGGCGGCGGCGGACTGGTCGCGGGGATGGCGACGTACCTCAAGGCAGCCCGCCCCGAGTGCAAGGTGTTCGCCGTGGAGAACGATGCGGCGCCGACGTTGACGGCGGCGCTGGAGGCGGGGGAGCCGGTGGACGTGCCGGTGCGGCCGAGCATTGCCGACGGGCTCGCGATCAGCCGATTGGGCGCCAACTGCTTTGCCGCGTGCCACACCTGCGTGGACGAGGTCGTGACCGTCGGCGAGGCCGACACGGCGCGGGCGGTGTTGCAGTTGCTCGAGAAGGAAAAGGCCGTTGTTGAGGGGGCGGGCGCCGCGCCACTGGCCGCCGCGACCGGGCCGCTGCGCGACCAGCTCGCGGGCCGGCGCGTGGCCCTGATCCTGTGCGGCGGCAACATCGACGTGCAGGTGCTGGGTCGCGTGATCGAGCGCGGCCTCGCCGCCGACGGCCGGCTGTGCCGCCTGGTCTGCCGCACGAGCGACCGCCCCGGCAGCCTGGCCAAGCTGCTCGACGTCGTTGGCCACAGCGGCGCGAGCGTGAAGGAGGTCACGCACGACCGCAGCTTCGGCCCCCCGGACGTGGGCCGGGTCGACATCAGCCTGGTGCTCGAAACGCGCGACCGCGAGCATATCCGCCAGGTCCACAAGGCGCTGCGCGACGCCGAGTTCCGGTTCTTCGTGCCGCGGGCCTTCCCGGCAGATACGGCTGACCTCGGGCATAAAAGCAAATGAGCGATCCATTGCATATCGGCATTATCGGCTGCGGGAAGATCAGCGAGATCTACCTGCGGAACCTGACAGGTCCACTGTCGGATCGCGTGACGGTGGTCGCGCTCGCCGACATGGTTCCGGAGGCGGCCGGGGCGCGGGCAGAGCAGTTCGGCGTCGCCCGCCACTGCACGCCCGACGAGCTGTTGGCCGACGCGTCGATCCAGCTCGTCGCCGACCTGACGACCGCCCCCGCCCACGCGGAGGTCAACGCCGCGATCCTGCGGGCTGGCAAGCACCTTTACAGCGAGAAGCCGCTGGCACTGACGATGGATGATGGGCGTGAGTTGCTCGCGCTTGCCGAGGAGCGCGGGCTGAGGATCTGCGTCGCGCCCGACACGCTGCTGGGCCCGGCCATGGTCGCGGCGAAGCGGGCGGTCGACGCCGGGCAGATCGGCGACGTGGTGGCGGCGCACGCCTCGTGCGCGCTCGGGGCGGCAGGGCCGCGGTACATCAACGTCTTCCGCGGCCCGCTGCTCGACATCGGGCCATATCACGTCGGCGCGCTGCTTCGCCTGCTCGGCCCGGCCGTTCGGCTGACCGGCCAGACGCGGCCGTCGCGCAAGCTCGAGGCGAGCGATCCTGGCCTCGGCCCCGACACCCCCGGCACCGCCGTCGCCACGATTGAGTTCGCCGGCGGGGCGCTCGCGACGATCATGTTCACCGCCGACACGCCCGGCTATCGCGCCGACCTGCGCCTGCACGGCACGGGCGGCTTCATGACCCTCGCCGACCCGAACATGTTCGGCGGAACCGTGACGGTGCGCAGCGGCCCCGACCCGCGCGACCTGCCCGGCACCGCTGGCGAGAACCGCCGCGGCCTCGGCATCGCCGACATGGCCGCCGCCATCGCCGCCGGCCGCCCACACACGCTGCGCGGCGACTTTTCCCTGCACACGCTGGAGGTGATGCTCGCCGTCATCGAGAGCGCGAGGACGGATCACCGCGTATCACTTACGACCACATTCGATCATAAATAATGGAGCCGCTTGACCTGTTGAAGAGCGAAGGGACGGGGGGGTGCGATGGATGCCTCTACTCCAGCCGAAGTTCGAGCGACTTGCCCAGTGCATGGGCATATTCCATGAGTTGGAAGACACTGGCATCCTTCGCGGCCTCAAGGTCGACCAGGTCCTCCTCGGCGATGCCGCTCAACCGGGAGGCTTCGACAAGGGACATCCCGCGTCGTTCCCGCTCCGCCTGCAGCGCCGTAGCGATTGGCCGAAGCCGCTCATGCTGGTCGAGCAGTCGCGCGCCGCGCTCGCGCAACTCGTCACCTTCGACGCGATCGATGAACTTGGCGAGACGCATAAGCTCAGCCCGACGTTCTGGCGAAAGAGTGGTAGGCATCGAGTGCGTGAGGGGTTCAGGTGAGTTCGTACGCGGTGATCGGATAGGCCGTGATCGCGTCCAGCTCTTCGTACACGACCAAGATGCGGCGGCCCGTGCCAGTGTACCCGATTGAGATCGGCCGTCCGGACGATCGACTACGGTCGCGCCGGGTCGGGTTACGAAGCACCTCTTCGACCTCGGTCACAGAAATGCCGTTGGCACCGATATGGTCGACGTTGCCGCCCTGTTCGTGATCCCATAGCACGTCTACCCACGGCATGTGAGCACATTACCGCCTCGCGCGCTTCCGTGTCGGCCGCCGCTCTTCAACCGGCTTGCGGAACAAGAGCAGGTAGTTGAACCCCCGCAGGAAGAAGCCGCCCTCGTCGGCGGCCCTCCTGTAGTTGCCCATCTCCAGCGTCTTGTTGTGCCGCACCACCGCCACGATGTCGATCGGCTTGAACCCGCCGTCGCGCAGTTGGCCGAACAGCTCGAAGCCGATGGGCCAAAACCCCTTGCCCTGGCCCCTGTTCACGCGGCTGTCGCAGACGTAGACCGCCAGCACGCCCTCGGATTTGAGCACGCGCCACGCCTCGGCGAAGGCCGCGTGCATTGCGTCGTAGTAGTCGGCCTCGTGGGCGGGCAGCTTGCCGATGCAGCGGGGGTCGTCGCTGTAGTCGATGTGCGTGCCGTAGGGCGGGTCCATGAAGACCAGGTCCGCCTGGGCATCGGTCATCGGCAGCTCGCGGGCGTCGGCGCGGGTGATGGAAGGTCGCGTCGGCGCGAGGTCGAAGCCCTCCGCCCGTCGCTTCAGGTCGGAGGCGACGTCGAGGGTCGTGCCGCTGCCGCAAAACGGATCGACCACCAACCCGCCCTCGGGGCAGTAGCGGTGAATGACGTTCCAGATTACGTGGCTGGGTGTGACGCCGGGGTAGTTTTCGTCCCCCTGGTGGCCACGGCCGTAGTTTTGGCTGGGAAAGTCCCAGAGCGTCGTCACGTGCGGGCGCACGGGCGGCTTGTCGGCACCGCTCTTGTTGGCCTGGAATCGGCCTGATTTGCGAGACGATTGGCGGCGGGGCGGACTCGGCACAAGGCGTCAGCTTATGATGCCCGCGTGCTGCTCGAATTCACCCACACCACCGAACTCACCTACGGCGACCACATCCACGACTCGGCGATGGAGCTGCGCGTCTGCCCGAGCCAGGTGGGCGACCAGCACCGCCTGAGCTTCGACCTCGCGATCGGCCCGCCGGCGCAGGTGCACTCCTACTTCGACTGGCTCGACAACCACGTTCACGCCTTCACGGTCAACGGCTACCACAAGCGCATCCAGATCGCCGCGACGAGCGTGGTCGAAACCGACCGGCCCGAGCTGCCCATCGACTGCTCGACGGCCTGCCCGACCGCTGGCCGCTCGATGGCGTCGACGCCGAATACCAGCACTACGACTTCCTTCAGTTCGACGGCCTCGTGAAGGACACGCCGCTGCTGCGGCAGCTCGTCGACCACGTCGCCCCGCGCGACGGCGAGCCCGCCGGGTCGCTCCTGCGGCGCACGCTCGAGACGATGAAACAGCGGTTCGAGTACAAAACCGGCGTGACTACCAGCGCCAGCACGAGTCAGGCGATGCTCGAGCAGGGGGCCGGCGTTTGCCAGGACTTCACGCACGTGCTGCTGGGCGCGCTGCGGGCGATGGGAATTCCGGCGCGGTACTGCAGCGGCATCGTCTACTCCAACGACGCCGAGCCAGACCAGCCGCAGTACCTGGGCGCGACCCAGACGCACGCTTGGGTGGAGGCGTTCGTGCCGAGCCAGGGCGACGCCGAGTCGCTGGGGTGGGTCGGGCTCGACCCGACCAACACGTGCCTGGCCGGCCCGCGCTTCATCAAGGTGGCGGTCGGCCGCGACTACGGCGACGTGCCGCCGAACAAGGGCGTCTACCGCGGCGGGGGCGAGGAGTCCATCGAGGTGAGCGTGAGCACGCGCTGGCTGAGCAGTGTTCCGCCGGAGCTGATGGCCGAGCGCGTCCGCAAGCTCCCGCTGACAGCCAGCCCCACGCCGCCCAATCTCGTCGAAGCCGAGGCCGGCCTAGTGCAACAACAGCAACAGCAGCAGCAGTGACTCGCTTGCTGCAGAATCGCACGTGGAGCGATGCCATCGAGCGTCCGACCGCGACTCGCCGAGTCGCGGCTAGAGCAACTTGGTTCATCCCGCGCTGCTCGATCGGAGGTAGCCGTGGAGCTTGCTCCGCGCGTTTGACACCAGCCGTCATTCGAAGCGCGGACCAAGGTCCGCGGCTACCTCCGGCAGATGAAAGTGCAAGCTGCTCTAGCGGGCCGGCGTTGTGGTTACGTCCGCCTTCGTTAGCGCAGCAGTTCACGCCTCCGAGCAGTCGCGTTCGGCGGCGCGGACTGCGGCGCTGAGGCGGGCCACGCCCTCGCTCGCCTGTTTGGTGGCGGCCTCGAGCGGTTCGAGCAAGTCGCGCTCGACGCGCTCGGAGCGCCCGTCGCGCCACACCTCGCGCGTGCGCCGCCAGTGCAGCAGCAGGTCCTTGTGCGCCCGTTCCAGCCGGGCGGCCGACTCGGTCATGCTCACTCGGTCTCCTCCCACAGCACGCTGCCGAGGCCGTCGATGACGCGGGCGACGGCCGACCCGCGGGCGACGACGAGCGTACCGACGCCCAAGCGCATCAGCTCGGCGAGGTGCGGGTGCATCTGGGCGATGCGGCCGAATGTCAGCGTGACGACCGGCGTGCCGCCCGCGTGGGTGTCGCCCGCCGGGCCGACGTGCCAGCCGGTGTCGGCGGGGCCGGTCGGCTCGACGCGCTCGAGGTACACCTGCGGAACATCCTCGGGTAACTGAAGCGTGACAAGGTCGTACCGCCCCGGCGGCCGCTCGGTTTGCCGCGGCGTCGTCGCGTGCCGGGCGGGGGCGGGAACGTCCGGCAGGATCGGCACGATCGACGACGCCGCGGCACGTGCTCGGGAGCGCGTCGTCGGCGTGCGCGCTCGCAGGGTGGCATCGTCGGGCAGGTCGGCCGATTGCTGCGCCGTTGGCTCGGGCCGCGACATGGCCGCGTCGGCCTCGGTTGCGCCGCCGCCGCGGGCTTCGGGGGCGAGCGCCGCGTAACGCTCCAGCACCGCAACGGCCTCCCGCAAGTCGGCGCTGGCGACGGGGATGCGCCCCTCGATCAGGTTCCGCAGCCGCGCGGTGCTGCCGCGATAATCCTGGATTTCCTGCTTCAGCTCGACCACGTGCCGGGCCGTGGCGCGTTGGCGTTGCTCGACCTCGGCGATGCGCGCCTCCCACCGCCGCACGGCCTGAAGTTCGTCGACGGCCGACTGCCGGGCGCCGGTGGCATCCTTGAAGTAGGCCTTTTGGCGGTAGGCGTCCTGGGCGCGGCTGAGCCCCTCCTGCGCCGCGCGGGCGGCGGCCTTCCAGTAGCTGGACTGCTCCGTTTGCAGCCACACAAGCGTTCGCCGCGCCCCCGACTCGGCGTCCTCCATCGCCAGCATCGCCGCGTCGGCGTACTTCACCAGCGCGACGCGGAACGCCTCGACCGCCTGGAAACTCTTGATGTGGGCCTTCGACATGGCACTACCGCTGCTTCAGGTACTCCTCGGCGAGCTGGGCCTTCCTGTTCAGGAAGCTCACGTGTTCCTCGCTGTTCTCCACGAAGCGGGCGAGCACGCGGACGGTGTCCTGGAAGCTTTCGGAGAACTTGCGTTGCTCCTGGTCGCGCCAAGAGCCTTCGAGGGCGCGCATCTTCGCGTGGATGCCGCCGACAAGGCCTTCGAGCTCGCGGTTGAAGCGGCTCAAATCCTTGGCGAACCGGCGGACCTCGGCGGGATCGACGATGGCTTGCGACATGAAGCAAGGATACCGCGCCGGCTCGATCATTCTCAGTCGTTAGCCGCCCCGCCTCGCGGGGCGCGCCGAACACCAGCACGCGCCCCGCGAGGCGGGGCGGCTAAACCGCACGTGCAGAGCCTACTCCCGCACCGGCGGCGCCTCGCCCGCTTGCAACGCGGCGAGCCACTGCCACTCGCGCTGGTAGAAGAGCGCCTGCGAGTTGTACTCGTTCTGGTGCCCGGCATTCGGCATCAGCAGGAGCTCGACGGGCCCCGCCATCCGGTTGGCCGCCGCGACGATGCCGGCCGGCGGGCAGACGTCGTCCTCCAGGCCTGCACCCACGAGGGTCGGCACATCGATCCTGGGCGCGAAGTTCACCACGTCGAAGTACCGGCTGGCGGCGCGGACGGCCTCGGGGTTTTTGTCGCCAACATTCCAGTACCACATCGGGTAGCCCGGCCGGCGGCCGGTGGTGGGGTGGGCGGGGCCGAGCATATCGCAGCCTGCCGGCACGTTGGCGATGACGGCCGTGACCTTCGGGTGCATCGCAGCCGTCACCAGCGCCTGCTGCCCGCCCTGGCTTCCGCCGGCGACAACGAGCACCTCACCGTTCCAGTCGTCGCGACTCGCCAGGTACTCCGCGGCCTGGTAGCAGGAGAGGTACATACGCAGGAAGTAGCTTGTGAGCCGATCGTCGTTGCCGATGCCGGGGTAGTTCGCCAGCGGGCCGGCCTCCTGCCGCTGGTAAAACTCCGGCTCGCGGTTGATCGGCAGATCGTGGGCGAGAATGTTCAGCACCAGCCATCCCTGCTGCGCTCGGCCGAGAACCCACTCGGGCTCCAGCGCGTAGACGCCGGCCCACTGCGGGATGAGGATCGCAGGGAACTTGCCGTCGCGGCTCGGCCGGGCGAGTTGGCCGCGGACTTTCGTGCCGTCGATGCCGTCGAGCACCACGTGGCCGTAGTCGACATCCGGCACGTTCAGCTTCACCGGCGTGAACCGGGCGTTCGCGGGCACCGCCTTGATCCGCTCGACCTGCTCAGCCCAGAACGCGTCAAAGTCCTCCGGCGGCGGGGCGGTCGGCTCGACCTGATCGGGCGCGACGATGATGCCGCTGATCTCGCTGACCTCCTTCGCGTCGCCGACGATCACTTCGAGTTGGGCGGTGTGGCCGGGGGCGACCGATTCGCTCACGAGGATCGCTCCGTCCTGAAGCGAGGCCGTTCGCCGCGAAATCTCTTCGAGAAAGTCGCGCTTGACGATGAACTCGACGGAATCGGGCGGGTTGGGCCCGTTCCAACGGACGGTCCACGCGACCTGCTGCCCCGCGTTATAAACGCCCTCGGGCTGAACTGGCGTGACCACGAGTTCGGCCAGCGCCGCGACGCACAGCAGGAGCGGGGCGAGCAGCGCGAGGAGGAGAGCGGCACCGTGCATCGCCCCAGTCTGCACGATCCCGCGTCCGCCTGCACGATCCCGCCGTCGTTCGCTATGGTGTGTGCCCGACCCTTGGCCCAAACGCCCGCAGCCCCCATGCCAGATTCCACCCCACCCGCCCCGCCCACTCGCGACGCCAGCGGCACGCTGTTCGGCGGCTACGACACCGGCGGCATCTACGACGAGATGTTCGCCGCCGACGGCACGCCGCGGTCGCACTACGCCGACGTCCACCAGCAGTTGCTCACCCTCGACGCCGACGCCCTGACGCGCCGGCGGCGCATGGCCGACGTGTCGTTTCGCAACCAGGGCATCACCTTCACCGTCTACAGCGCCGCGGGCGGGGAGACCGATCGCAACAACATCGAGCGCACGCTCCCGTTCGACCTGGCGCCGCGCATCATTCCGCACGAGGAGTGGCAGACGATCGAGAAGGGCCTCGCCCAGCGGATCCGGGCGCTGAACCTGTTCATTCGCGACGTCTACTCGAAGCAGGAGGTGTTTAAGGCCGGCATCGTCCCGCCGCGGCTGGTATTGGCCGCCAAGCTGTTTCGCCGGGAGATGCTGGGCGTGGAGGTGCCGGGCAACGTCTACGTTCACATCTGCGGCACCGACCTGATCCGCGACGCCGAGGGGTACAAGGTCCTGGAGGACAACTGCCGCAGCCCCAGCGGCGTGAGCTACGTGCTGGAGAACCGCGCGGTGATGAAGCGCGTCTTCCCCAGCCTGTTCGGCAAATACCGCGTGCGCGCGATCGAGGACTACCCCTACAACCTGCTGGCCACCCTCCGCGCCAGCGCGCCGGCGGGGGCGGACGACCCGACCGTCGTCGTCCTCACGCCGGGCATCTACAACTCGGCCTACTTCGAGCACTCGTTCCTGGCGCGGCAGATGGGCGTGGAACTGGTCGAGGGGCGCGACCTGGTGGTCAGCAACAACTTCGTCTACATGCGCACCACGGCAGGCCTGCGGCGGGTGGACGTAATCTACCGCCGCATCGACGACGACTTCCTCGACCCGCTTTGCTTCAACCCCGACAGCGCCCTGGGCGTGGCCGGGCTGATGAACTGCCACCGCACGGGGCACGTGAACATCGTCAACGCCGTGGGCGCGGGCGTGGCCGACGACAAGGCGATCTACCCGTTCGTGCCGGACATGATCAAGTTCTACATGGGTCAGGAAGCGATTTTGCCCAACGTGCCCACGTACATCTGCGACCGCCCGGACGACCTGAAGTACACGCTGGAGAACCTCGACAAGCTCGTCGTCAAGGCCACCAACGAGAGCGGCGGGTACGGCATGCTGATGGGCCACCAGTCGACCAAGGCCGAGCAGGACGACTTCGCCGAGAAGATCAAGGCGGAGCCGCGCGACTTTATCGCCCAGCCGGTCGTGCAACTCAGCCAGCACCCCAGCAGCACCGACAAGGGCTGGCGTGGCCGGCGCGTGGATTTGCGGCCCTACATCCTGACGCGGCCCGCGGCGGACGGACGCGACTTCGACGTCGTCGTCATGCCCGGCGGGCTGACGCGCGTGGCCCTGCGCGAGGGCAGCCTGGTCGTCAACTCCAGCCAGGGAGGCGGCTCGAAGGACACGTGGGTACTCGAAGACCCTCGGGCCCCCGCCGAAGACGCGACGCCGGTGGTCGGCGGCCAGTCGCAGTCGGCCCAGCCGATGAAGCAGTCGCAAACGATCGGCGGTATGTCGCAAAGCCAGGAGTTCATGTCCCAAACCCAGGAGTTGTCGTGACCCTTGCCCCCGCCGAAGCGATTTATCCGACCGCCGCGTTCGACGAGGGCGGCGCGTTCCAGGTCAACCAGCCCGAGCGCCCGCTGCTGGCGCGGGTGGCCGACAGCATCTACTGGTCCAGCCGCTACGTCGAGCGGGCCGAGCACACGTCGCGGCTGCTCTGGGTGATGAGCCAGCTCCTGATGGACGTGGGCGACCTCGACCCGGTCTGGCAGCAACGCCAGTGGAACGGGCTGCTCACCGCCATGCAGGTGGACGAGCCCGGCACCGACGAGTCGCTGCCCTTGAGCGAGCGCTGCATCCGCGCGCTCGGGCTGGACCCGAACGTGCCCAGCAGCATCGTCGCCTGCGTCACCCAGGCGCGCGAGAACGCGCGCGGCGTGCGCAGCGAGATCAGCGCCGAGATGTGGACCATCCTCAACGAACTCTTCTGGAGCTTGCAGGGCGGCGGGGCGGCCACCATGTACGCCGAGTCGGCCGACGACTACTTCCAGCGCGTGTCGCGCGTGTCGCTCATGTACCAGGGGGCCGTCGACCAGACCCTCGATCGCGGGCACCGCTGGCACTTTGCGCAGGCGGGCAAGCTGCTCGAGCGCGTCGACGTCACCTGCCGCATCATCGGGGCCCGCGTGAGCTTTCTCACCGAGGCGGGGCCGCACCTCGAGGCGCCGCTGCGCAACATCCACCTGATGGGCCTGCTGCGCATGTGCTGTAGCATCGAGGCCTACCGCCGGCAGCACGCGAACGAACTGGGGCTGATGCCGGTCGTCGGCTTCCTGCTGTTGGAGGCGGACCACCCGCGGTCGATCCGCTACGGCGTGGAGCAGGCGTGGCGCGCGGTCGAAGCGATCCGCAACGCCGCGGGCCTGACCGGCGTCGACCCGGCCGAGCGTGCCCTGGGCCGCCTGTCGGCGCGGCTGGCATACGCCGAGACGCCCGAGATTCTCGATGGCGGCGTCACGGGCTACCTCACCGCCATCCGCGCCGCCGTCGCCGACGCCAACCGCGCGCTGCACGAACGCTACTTTATGGCGTGACCGCAGCTCCCGCTGTCTCTGGGGTAGCCGCGGAGCTTGCTCCGCGCTCGAACCTCAACCGGCGTTCGCAGCGCGGAGCAAGCTCCGCGGCTACCTCAGAGCTTTGCACCTTCGCATCACTCGCTCGCGACGCGCTCGGGAGTCAGCACGGCTGGCCAGTCCTCGAAGCGGTGCGGGACGTAGTCGACAAAGCCCTCGCCCACCAGCGGCGACGGCTTGGCGGCGGGCAGCGTGCGGGCGCCGGGGGCAAGCGCGCCGACGTGGCCGCCACCCTCACCCGCGACCGCGGCGGGGGAGTCGGAGCCGATCCGCCAGCCGCCGGCGAAAATCGGTTCGCCCTCGACGACGGTCGCGCCTTGGCCAACATATGCGTGAGGTTGCGCGTAAAGCCCCTTGTGCGCGTTGTCGCTTCGGGTCGAGGAGATCAGGTTGAACGCGATCGTCGTCTCCCGCTCCTGGAGCGCCGCCTCCACCTCGGTTGGCGTGAAGCTCGTCGCGAGATCGAACGCGCCGCCGCCGACGGCGATGTTGTTCGTCACCCGGACGTGTTTGAACGACTTTGAGCGTAAGTCGATCGACCCGGTCGGCCCCGCCCAGTGCGTCGGGTGGCCGTTGTTCACAATCGTGTTGTGTGACACGGTGATGCCACTGCGCAGGCGGTCGTTGCCCCAGACGCCGAAGTAGAACCCGCTCGCCCGGTTGTCGGCCAGGATGTTGTGCGTGAAGCTCACGCGCTCGAGCGTGCTCTGTTTCCCCTCGACGCTGATGACCGCGCCCCACTCGTTGCGCACGCTCACGTTGCTGTAAAACGCCACGTCCGCCAGCAGCCCAAACCAAGCGTCGGCGTAGAGGCCCTGGCGTGGGTTGTCGTGGACGTAGTTGTGGTGGACGTGGCCGTTTTTGCTGACCTCCTTGACGTCGATGCCCTCCTTGTGGTTGCGGTGGACGCGGTTCCACGCGACCTCGAAGCCGTCGACGCCGGCGATGCTGATCGCCTCGTGCGGGCACTCGCGATCGAAGTCGCCGCCCACGCGCATCGCCGGGTTGTTGGCGGCCGTCACGGTGTTGCCGACGACGCGAACGTGAGCGGCGTTCCAGGCGCCGATGCCGGGGGCGAAGGTGTTGGTCACGTCGCAGTCCGCGACGTCGATGTGGTGGCTGGGCCCGAAGATGCCGATGCCGAAGCCGTAGCTGTTGCGCAGCGTGAGGCCGACGAGGCGAATGTGGGAGGCGCCGTCGAAGTGGATCGCGCCGCCCCGGCCAAGGGCATCCATGCCGCGCTCGCCGAGCCAGAGGAGGCTTGCGTCGAAAATGGGCCGTTCCCCGTCGGCGGCGGCGTAGGTGATCCAGTTGTCGGCGTCGCCGCTGTGGGCGAAGGTCACGCGACGTTGCAGCCGGTAGACGCCGCTGGCAAACAGCACGGTGTCGCCCGCTTCGGCCGCTTGCGCGGCGTGTTCGAACGAGGCCCACGGCGCCTCAGCTGACCCGGCCGCGCCGTCGTCGCCATCGGGCGCCACGTGGTACGTCTCGGCAAACCCGGCGCAGGCGAGCGCGAGCAGCGATGCGATGGCGATCGAGTACATTCCCGCAGGTTAACCGAATCTTCCCGCGCCCGATGGTTGCTCTGGATCTCCCCGACGCCGGAGCGGCAGCTCCGGGTTCTGCCGACGTTCGAACTGAACCCGGAGCTGCCGCTCCGGCGTCGGGGGTACAAGAGGACGGTGACGCGCCGCGTGATTTCAAGCCGCGGCGTTACTTCATCGAGTGCAGCCCGATCATGTTTCCCTCGGTGTCGACGGCCAGGGCCATGTGGCCGTAGTCGCCGATGGCGGTCTTGGGCCGCTCGAGCTTGCCGCCGCTGGCCTCGACGCGGGCGACCTCAATGGCGCAGTCGTCGCACTGGAAGTAGACCAGCGTCCCGCCCCCGCCGGGCGAGACGCCCTCCATCTTCACCAGCGCTCCGCCGCAGCCGGGCGCGTGCATGTCGGCCGGGAACGACCACATCTCCAGCGACGGCCCCTCGGTGTCCGGGGCTTGGATCGACTCGAGCGTGCAGCCGAGTACCGACTCGTAGAACCCCTTGGCGCGGGGCAAATCGCTCACGTAGATCTCGAACCAGACGACGGGGCGGTTGGGCATAGTGGGACTCCGGGAGGTAAAGGAGAAATTGGACGGACCCATTCAACCCGCTCCCAAACCGCCTTGCAACGCAACGCTGGTCGGGTCGAGGCGGGACCCGCCGCGGGATTCGCTTCTTCCCGCCACGCGCCGCAGCGCATAGGCTCGGCATGACAATGCCCAACCGCCGGCGCCTGCGCGTTCGCCACCGCACCAGTTACCAGTACGACCAGCTCGTCGACCACTCGCGCCACCTCGCGCGCCTGCGGCCGATCCACGACCGTCGGCAAACGCTTCTCTCGCACGAGGTGCGCGTCGAGAGCGACCCGGCCGACGCCGTCGCGGGCGTGGAGCCGGTCGAGTTCGAGGACGCCTTTGGCAACGAGTCGTCGCGCTTCGACGTCGAACAGCCTTACCGCGCGCTGAGCGTGATCGCCGAGAGCGTGGTCGAACTCCAGGACCACAACCCCTTCGCCTACGCCCCCAACTGGCAGCGGCCGAAGATTCCGCTGAACTGGATGCCGCGCGAACGCATGGCGCTGAGCCAGTACCTCCAAAGCGAGGAGCTGCCCGACACGCAACTCGACGAGCTCTTCGAGTACGTGATGAGCGTGGTCGAGCAGAACAACGGGGACCTGCTCGAAACCCTCTTCTCGATCAACCTGACACTCTTCAAGAAGTACGAGTACGTGCCCGGCAGCACGAGTGTCGCGACAACGCCGTACGAGGTCTTCAGCACGAAGAAGGGCGTTTGCCAGGACTTTGCCGGCTTATTCATCACGCTCGCCCGCCTCATCCGCGTGCCGGCCCGGTACGTCTGCGGCTACCTCTACACCGGCAACGCCGAAAAACAGGACCAGCCCTCCGCGTCGCGCGCGCCCAGCGATGCGACGCACGCCTGGGTGCAACTCTACCTGCCCAGCCTCGGGTGGAAAGGCTTTGACCCCACCAACGGCGTGCTGCCGCGCCTCGACCACGTCCGCCTCGGCTACGGCCGCTTCTGGCGCGACACGGCGCCGATCCAAGGCACGCTCTACGGCGAGCGCGTGAAGGAGTCCCTCGCCGTTGCCGTCGAGGTGCTCGACGAGACGGATGCCTCGTAACCGAGCTGGGAGCGTCACGCCTCGGTTGCGTCCACCAACCCGCCGTCGCGCAGGAGCTTGACGATTTCGGCACGCATCAGCCGGCTTTGCCGCGGTGGCTTGAGCGTGAGCAGCCGCACGATTCCCGGCTGCTCCGCGGCGTTGGCGAGTACCGCGTCGGCAAGGACGGCGAGCTCGTCGTCCTCCAGGCGATCGAGCAGGGCGTCATCCGCATCGAGTGCGCCGGCGGCGGTTGCCTCCTCGGTGCGGCGACGTTCGACCTCGCGCCGCTGCCACACCGCCTCGCCGGACGGCGGCGGGGCCGGTGCCTGCGCCCGCTCCGCCAGCGACCACCGCAAGTAGCCCGCCGCCGAACGCAACTCGCCGCGGGCGTGCATGCGCCGGGCATCGGCCAAGGCTCGTTCGACCGCGACCGAACCGTGCTCGGCCAGCCACGTCGCCGCCTCGGCCACGGGCACGCCCCAGATGCCCAGCGACGCCACCAGCCGATCTGCCTCCGGCTCGGCCTGCTCCTGCAAACTCCCCCCGCCCGGTCTGGGAGGGGAGGTCTTGGAAATCTTCTTAGATTGGGGGCCGCGCCCGGACCCCGGTTCGGCCTTTGCCTGAACCGACGGCCGGTTCGCGGGTGAACGGGGGGCGGGTTCGGGCGTGGACCGGGAGGGGGTCCGCCGCTGGACCGGCCCCTGTGCCTTTTGCGGCCGTGGGGCGGCATCGTCACGCGGTTCCGGGACGACCAATTCGTAGCAGTTGGCCCGGTTGACGTTGTCCGCCCCGACGCCCCCGGCCTCGACGACGACGATCAGCCGGTGGTCCTGAAGGGCCTTGAGCCCCCGCTTGACACTCGACCGGCTCAGCCCCGACAGCTTCATCAGCGCCGCCAAGCCCGCCCGCACCCGGAAGGGGCCGCGCCCGTCGGCGAGGCGCACGAGCGGCAGGTAGACCGTTCGCGCCGCATCCGGCAGTTCGGCCCAGATGCCGTTGTCGATAATGCGGTTGAAGAACTTGCCGAACCCGCCGGCCACGTAGCCGGGTGACCCCGCGCGACCCTCTTCGCCGACCGTGACGTGGACGGCCTCCGACTCCGTATCGACCTCGATCCGGTGCAGGTGGCGTTCGGCGGTGGCAAGCGGTCGCGTCAAGGTCGCCTCACAGCATCTCGGCTTCGCGGGAGCCAGCACCCACAACGGGTGGTGGCCTGGGGCAAGGCTTCTACCGCGCGGCGGCACGCCACCCCGCGCAAAACGCGCCGGCGCGACAAGACGTCGTGGCTGATGCGTACCGTGTTAGGGCGTCATGATGTCGTAGCTTGTTTGGTGGGCGTTAGACTTCGTCCTGCGAGGGCGTCGGCGATCGGGGTCAGCAGCGGGACCCGCTCGAACGCGATTTTCAACGTCGCCAGCAGCGGCGTGCTCAGGACCATCCCCGGCAGGCCCCAAATGGCGCCGAAGAGAATCAGCCCGAGCATCACCGCCACCGGCGAGAGTTGGAGGCGGTCGCCCAGGAGCTTGGGCGCCAGCACGTTGCCGAGGGCGAACTGAATTGCCGCCGGAATTAGGAAGACTGCTGCCTTCGCCCACAGGGGTATGGTCGGGTCGAACAGCACCAGCGGCATCGGCAGCAGCGTCGCGACGGCCGATCCGACGGTGGGGATGAAGTTCAGCACGAAGGCCAACGCCCCGAACAGCCACGCGAAGCGCACGTCGAGCATCCACAGCGTCAGCCCGACGAGCAGGCCCGTCGCCGCGCTGATGAGGACGGTCACGGCTAGGTAGCCTTGGATCCGCTGCTCGACCTGCCCGCGCATCGACTCCGGCGGCACCGGCCGATCTCCGCGGCCGGCGAGGAGGAAGAGCAAAAAGACCAGCACCAGCCCCGCGCTGCCGAGCAGCCGCATCGCCTCGCCCCCGGCCGGCAGCAGCCACGCGGCGATCTGGCGCGGCAGGCCCTTCTCGATCTGCAGCGACAGCTCGGCCCGCTCCGCACCGGTGAAGTTCCCCGGCAGCTTGTCGGCCACCCACGTGCCAAGTTGCTCGAGGCCCCACTCGTTCGACTGCACGCGCCCGACCGCCCCGATCGCCGTCGGCACCAGGGCCGTCACGATTGCCGCCAGCACCAGGGCGCCCACCAGGAACGTGAACCCCACGGCCACGGGTCGGGGCCACTTCATGCGGCGCACCTGCACGTCGATCAGCGGATTCAACAGCAGCGCCAGGAAGATCGCCAGCACGAACGGCACGAGCACGTCCGCCAGCAGGTACATGCCGGCCAGGATCGCCAGGCCCGCCAGGATCAGCAGGCAGGCCGTGCGGAGCATGTCCACGCCGTCGGTTCCCGGACTCGCGACCGCGGACAGCGTCGCCGGCGGCTTCGGATCGTCAGCCATACCAGCCTTATCGGCCGGATGGATCAGGTTCCGGATGGATCAGTATTGCGTTCCGCCGTCGCGGTTGGCGTCGACCGTGATCGGCTCGAGCCGCAGGCGCCGCCGCGCCTCGTCGCAGATGGCCTTCGTCGCGCTGGCGCCGACCCGCGTGCAGCCGATCGCCCGCACGCGGAGCAGCCCGTCGAGGTCGCGGATGCCGCCGCTGGCCTTCACCTGCACGTGCGCCGGCGCGGCCGCGCGCATGAGCTTCAGGTCGTGATCCGTCGCCCCCGCCGAGCGGCCCTGGGGCGGGTTGCCAAAGCCGGTGCTGGTCTTGACCCAGTCGGCCCCGACCTCGCCGCAGATGTCGCACAAACGCCGCTTTTCGTCATCCTCCAGGTAACACGTCTCGAAGATCACCTTCACCTTCGCCCCGCCCGCGTGGCCGGCCTCGACGACGGCGGCGATGTCGTCGCGCACGTACTGCCAGTCGCCGCTCTTGACCTTGGAAATGTTGCTCACCATGTCGAGCTCGCGCGCGCCCAGCCGCGTCGCCTCGGTCGCCTCGGCCACCTTCGCGGCGGTCAGAGCGTTGCCGTGCGGGAAGCCGATCACGCAGCAGGGAATCTGCGGCGTGCCGGCGAACTGCTCGGCGCAGCGGCCGACGTAGTAGGGCATCACGCACGCGCTCGCGACCTCATAGGCGATCGCCAGGCGGCAGCCGGCGGCGAGGTCGGCATCGGTCAGGTTCGGCACGAGCACCGCGTGGTCGAGCATGCCGGCCACGTCGGCGTAGGTGAAGTCGGCATCGGAGGCGTCGGGAGCGTCGCTCATGGCCTTCAGGATAGCGGCCGCGCGGCGGGAAACGCGGTATGGTGGCTCGCCGTGACGTCGTCTCCGCCCGCCCCAAGTGCTGCCCATGCCTCCGAGTCGCCCGCCGTGCCCGAGCCGCCGCGCCGGCGCCAGCGCCGTCTGCTCGCGCGGCTGATCGACCTTGCCGCCACTCAACCCCAGCGTGATCGTGCCGCCGCCGCCGCGCTCGCCGAGGCCACGCGCGACGCCAACCGCGACATCGCCAGGATCGAGGCCGCGGCCAAGGCACGGTTCGACAAAGTGCGCGATGCCGCCACGGCCGCGCGCGATCGCGTGGTCGCCGAGGCCGATGCCCATCGCGACGAACGCGGCGCGCGGCTCGACAAGGAGATGCAGGCCGCCCGGAAGTCGGTCGCGACGCAGCACAAGCGGCGAACGCAATTGATCTGGAAGGACCGCAACGACGCCGAGTGGCTGGCTGGCGTCACTCGCGACGCCGAACACGGCCGGGCCGAGCAGGAGTTCGCCGAGCACGCCGCCCAGCTCGACGCGCACCGCAAGGCGATCGACGACACGGCGGTCGAATTGAAGGAGCTATCGCGTCGTTACTGGATGCCCCTGCCCGCCGACGCTGAGGCGCAACCGGCGGCCGACGCCGGCAACGCCACCGATGCCGAGGCGGAGGATGAGTCGGCGACGACGGCGGGTCGGCGCGCGACCCGCTTCTTGCCGCCGAAGCTGTTCGCGGGCGCCACGCCGTGGCTGGCGCTCGCCCTCGCCGCGGCCGCCGGCGCAGCGGTGGCCGTGTGGCTGGACGTGAAGGATGCCGCCGAAATCACCGTCGATCCCGTGATTGCCGGCTGGGGCGCCGGCGCGGGCTTGGTGGCGGCGTTGCTGTTGGGCGGGCTGATCTATGTCCTCGCGCGCCGCGGATTCCTGTCGCGCGCGGGCCGCTTTCGCGAGCAGGCGGCAACCGCCCGCACGGCCTTGGCGGCGGCGGCGGAGCGGGCGCAGCAGCAGCGCGACGTCGCAATCGCCCAAGCGGACGCGGCGCACACGGCCGAGGTCGAGGGCGTCTTCGGCGGGCACGATCCGAAACTCGCCAAGGCAGAGGCCGACCGCAAGGCAACGCTCGCCGCCGCCGAGGCGAAGGCGCAGTCCAAGCGCGACAAGTACGACGCCGAGCACAACCAGATCACCGGCGCCGCCAACGCCGAACGTGCCGCCGCCGTGGCCGAGGCGGACGCGGGCGAGGCGGCGGAGGTCGACCCGGCGCGGCGCGAGCGCGATCGACTCGTCGCCGAAGCTGCTGCCACACGTCAAGCCGTTGCCGACGAGACGGCCGCGGCGGAGGCGGAATCTGAGCAGATTTTGGGCGAGGCCGAGTCGCTGCGCGGTGTGCCGTTCGGCACGCTGCGCTACGACCCGGCCGCCCTCGATGCCGACGGAGACGGCCTCTCGCTCGAGCCGGCGGACACGACGGCGTTCCTGTCGTTGCCGGGCGAGGCGAACCTGCTGTTTCGCCACGAGGGCGGCGCCGGGGAGGCGGCGGCCGTCGAAGCGCTGCGCGCCACGATCCTCGGCCTGCTGACGACCCTGCCGCCGGGCCGCGTCCACCTGACCATGATCGACGCCAGCGGCCTCGGGCGCGAGTTCGCCGCCTTCATGCACCTGGCCGACTACGACGAGCAGCTTGTCGGCGGCCGCGTGCTGACCGAGACCGATGCCATTGCCGAGCGGCTCGCCGAGCTGACCGAGCACATGGAGACGGTAATCCAGAAGTACCTGCGCAACGAGTTCGAGACGATCGACGACTACAACGCCCAGGCCGGTGAGTTGGCCGAACCCTACCGATTCGTCGTCGTGAACGACCTGCCGAACGGCTTCAACGAGGACGCCCTGCGCCGCCTCGTGAGCATCGCCGCCAGTGGACCGCGGTGTGGTGTCCACGTGCTGGTGGCGCAGGACAAGCGCAAGGCAATCCCCGGCGGGGGGGAGCTATCTTGACGATCTGGCGGCGCATTGCGATACGCTTGAGTTCGATCAAGTAGAGAATCGATATGTGTGGCAGGACGAGGTGTTCGGTCGCCTGCCGATCGCGCCTGCCACCGCGCCGGAAGATCGGGAATTGAGTGAGCTCGTGCATAAAGCCGGCGCAGCGGCGAAGGAGGCGAAGCGCGTGGAGTTGGCGTTCGCGCCGATCGCTCCGGGGCCGGACGAACTGTGGTCACTCGACAGCGCCCGCGACCTCGCGGTGCCGGTCGGGCGAACAGGGGCGGCGCGCGTGCAGACGTTCCGCCTCGGTCGCGGTGTGGCGCAGCACGCGCTCGTGGCGGGCAAGACGGGCAGCGGCAAGAGCACGCTGCTGAACGTGCTCGTGACGAACTTGGCCCTCTGGTACGGGCCGGACCAGCTCGAGATCTACCTCGTCGACTTCAAGCGCGGCGTGGAGTTCAAGGCGTACGCAACCCAGCGCCTGCCGCACGCGCGGGCGGTGGCGGTCGAAAGCGACCGCGAGTTCGGCGTGAGCGTGTTGCAGAAGCTCGACGAGGAGCTTGGCCGGCGCGGCGACCTCTTCCGCGCGGCGGGCGTGCAGGACCTTGCCGGCTTCCGCGCCGCCCGACCGGACGAGCCGATGCCGCGCGTGCTGCTGGTGATCGACGAGTTCCACGAGCTGTTCGCCGAGGACGACAAGCTTGGGCAGGACGCGGCGTTGCTGATCGACCGTCTCGTCCGCCAGGGTCGCGCCTTTGGGATGCACGCGATCCTCGGCAGCCAGACGATCGGCGGGGCGGCCGGGCTGACGCGGGCGACGTTCGGGCAGATCGCGGTGCGCGTCGCGTTGCAGTGCAGCGAGGCGGACAGCCGGCTGATCCTGGGGGACAACAACGCCGCCGCCCGGCTGCTGAGCCGGCCGGGCGAGGCGATCTACAACGACGCCGGCGGCGCGGTGGAGAACAACAGCCCCTTCCAGGTCGCGTGGCTGCCCGACCTTGAGCGCGAAGCGAGCCTGCGCCGTGCGCGCGATGCGGCCATCGAGCGCGGCCTCGACCTGCCGAAGCCAACGGTGTTCGAAGGCAACGCCCCCGCGCGGCTGGAGGACAACGCCGAGCTCGCCGAAGCCGTTGCCGGCAAGCCGCCGCGGGCGAACGTGGCGTATTTCGGTGAAGCCGTCGCGATCAAGCCCCCGACGCACGTGGCCTTCCGCCGGCAGAGTGGTGCAAACCTGCTCATCGTTGGCCAGCAGGAAGAGTCGGCCTCGGCAATACTGGCGACGTCGATCATAAGTCTTACGCACACAAACGAGCGTAAGCCGCGTTTCGCCGTGCTCGACGGCAGCCCACCCGATGCGCCCGCCGCGGGACTTCTGCGGGCGCACCTCGACCGCCTGGACGTCGAGGCGGACGTGGTCGACCCGCGCGCCGCCCCGGACGTGCTGGCCGATCTCGCCGAGGAGTTGCAGCGGCGATCCGACGGCGCGGCCGACGAGTCGCAGGCGGTCTACGTCGTCATCCGCGAGCTGCAGCGCTTCCGCACGCTGTCGCGCGACGACGAGACATTTGGCCTCTCCCCCCGGCCCGGCGGCGGGTTCGGCTCGATCCTCGGCGACGGCGACGCGGAGGCGCCCGCCGTCGCGGAGCGCGTGTCGCCGTCGAGGGCGTTGTCGAACCTGCTGCGCGACGGGCCGAGCGTGGGCATCCACGTGATCGCCAGCGTCGACACGCTCGCGAGCATCGAGCGGCGTATCAGCCGCGACGACCTGCGCGAGTTCGATCGCCGCGTGCTCTTCCAGATGGGGGCGAATGACTCGTCGGTCCTGATCGACTCGCCGGCGGCGAATGGGCTCGGGTTCTACCGGGCGCTGCTCGCAAGCGAGGAGCGGGGGACGCGGGAGAAGTTCCGGCCTTATGACCTGCCTCGGGCGTAAACGGACGCCCACGACCAGAGGTCGTGGGCGTCCGAGGAGCAAGAGCAACCGCCGACTTATGCGCTGCGTCGGCGGCGAAGGCATGCACAGGCCAGCGACGCGATGGCGACGAGTGAGGTGGGCTCGGGAACCGCTGCTTGCAGCACCACGTTGCCGCCAATCGTGAGCGGTAGGGTGGCGGAGCCGCCGTCGATGTCCAGCGGTACTTCGAGGTCCAACGCGAGAGGCAGGTTGACGGTCGCGATGCCGCCAACGGTTGAGACCATCGCGTCGGTGAAGCCGGCCCCGTCGATCACCTCGGCCTGCGAGAGATCGGCTTCGAACGGCAATGTGATGTCCGCGTCGACGTTGTCGATCGTTCCGCTGACGAAACCGTCGAAGGTGAAGTCGACGTCACTTTGGCTGAACGTGCCGCCGGTCACGAGGTTGTCGGTCACGCCCGCGGCGATGCCGGCGAAGGAGATGGTGTCGGTCGGTACGTCGAAGGTGATCGTCGTACCGTCCCCCAAAGCCGGGAACGCGAGCGTAATTAGGATCGCTTCGTTGACGAGACCGTCGAAAGAGACGAGGCCCGCCGTCGTCGCATTGCTGCCGGCGAGGCCGAGGCCGAGGTCGAGGACGCCGGTGCCGGTCGCTCCTACCTCCAGCGGCTCAGGCGTCAGCCCCGAGTCGAGCGTGATGAGCGTTTCGGCTTCGACAAAGCTCGCGTCGAACGTGTCAGCGGCGACGGGCGTCGCAAGCAACGCCAAGGCGGCGCCGGTCGCGAGGATGCAATGGTGTGGGTGCATGTTGATTTCTCCGAAAACGCAATGCGATGTCCAATGGCTCGCCACAACTCACGCCGTCCGGCGTCGGCGGAGCAGCAGGCCGGCGGCGGGGGCGAGCAGGGCGAACGTCGTCGGCTCGGGAATCTCGGTGAAGTTGCTGAGCACGACCAAATCCGGGTCGAACGCGCTGCCGCTGCCGTAGTTGACGACGAAGGAGCCAAGGCCGTCGTCGGTCAGCAGCGTGCCGCCGTTGGCGACGTTGTCGAAGGCGCCGGTGATCGCGAGCGCCTCGGCGACCTCGAAGGTGTCGGCCGCGTCAGGCGTGAAGCCGTTCGTGAGGTTCACCGACAGCACGCCGTCGAGCAGCAGGTTCATCGTCACGACGAACTCGTCGAAGTCCTGGCCGTCGAACGGGCCGCCAATTTGCACGTCGAAGAGGGTGGTGTCGGCGAAGTCGACGTTGTTGTCGAGCGTCAGGTCGGCCGTTTCGTCGAGACCGGCGCCGGGGCTGACGAGGCCGGCGGCGAGGATCAGACCGTTGGCGGCAATGGTGCCGTCGCCGGTCAGGGTCGAGCCGGCAACGCTGGTGAGGGCGGCGTCAAAGCTCACGCGGCTGCCCGACCCGGCGTCGATCACGCCGGCGTTCTCGAAGCTGCCCGCCTGCACGATGAGGCGGCCGAAGTCGTCGGCGGCGAGCGTGCCGTTGTTGACGAGCCCGCCGGTGGCGCTAGCAGGGTCGATCAGCAGCGTGCCGCCGTCGATGTCGGCGGTGATGGTGCCGTTGTTGACGATGTCGATGGAGTTGGTGCCGAGTTGGCCGTTGCCGCGGATGGTGTGGTCGGGGCCGTTGGTCAGGACGAAGACGGCACTGATGTTGTCCGCTCACCCCGAGCGTTGCCGCCGTTGAGAAGGAGGCTGCCGCTGCCGGCAAGCGTGGTGTCAGTTTGCAACTCGATGTCGCTGATGCTGCTGTCGCCGCGGACGGTGATCGTGCCGTTGTTGGTGATGGTCCCGGTGACCTCCAGGTCGGTGTTGAGGTCGACGCCGATGGCGGCGTTGTTGGTCAGGTTAGCTATCCCCGCGTTGATGCTCGCGAGCACGGCGAAGCTGCCGTCGCCGCCAAGGGTGCCGCCGGTGATGGTGGCGCCGTTGGCGATCTCGACGGTGCTGCCGGAGTCGGCGACGATCGAGCCGCCGCCGTTGGCGTAGGCGCCGCCGCCGAGGGTGAGGATGCCGCCGTTTTGGGCGCGCAGCAGGTTGTTGTTGGTAAAGGCGCCCGCGGGGTCGAGCGTCATCCGCCCGCCGCTGACGTCCGCCGTGACCAGGCCGTTGTTGACGACGTCGATCGTGTTGACGCCGAGCTGTCCGTTGCCGCGCACAGCGTGGTCGGGGCCGTTGGTCAGCACGGTCGCCGATCCCAGGCTGTCGCTGATGCGGGCGTTGCCGCCGTTAAGGAAGACGCTGCCGCTGCCGGCGAGGGTCGTGTCCGCCTGAAGCTCCAGATCGCTGATGCTGCTGTCGCCGCGGATGGTGATGGTGCCGTTGTTGACGATCGTGCCCGTGACCTCCAGGTCGGTGTTGAGGTCGACGCCGATGGCGGCGTTGTTGGTCAGATTGATCAGGCCGGCATTGACGCTGGCGGGGACGACGAAGCCGCCGTCGCCGTCGAGCGTGCCGCCGGTGATGCGGGCCTCGGCGTCAATTTCGACCACGCCGGTGCCAAGGGCCTCGATCGTGCCGTTGTTGGCGAATGCACCGCCTCGCAGTTCGAGCAAGCCGCCGTTCTCGGCGCGCAGGGTGCTGTTGTTGGTGAACGTGCCGGCCGGGTCGACGGTCATCTGCCCGGCGTTCACGTCGGCGACGATCAGGCCGTTGTTCACGATGTCGATCGTGTTGGCACCAAGCTGACCGTTGCCGCGGATGGTGTGGTCGGGGCCGTTGGTCAGCACGGTCGCCGCGCTCAGGCTGTCGCTGACGCGGGCGTTGCCGCCGTCGAGGAAGAGGCTTCCCGTGCCGGCAAGTGCCGTGTCGGTCTGAAGCTCCACGTCGCTGATGGTGCTGTTGCCCTGAATGGTGATCGTGCCGTTGTTGGTGATCGTGCCGGCCACGCCGAGGTCGGTGTTGAGGCCGACGAAGATCGAACCAGCGTTGGTCAGGTCGGCGAGGTCGGTGTTGACGCTGTTGGGCACGAAGATGTCGCCGCCGCTGAGCGTGCCGCCGGTGATGGAGCTGTTGCTGAGCTGCACCTGCCCGCCGGCCGATTCGATCGTGCCGCCGGTGTTGTCGAAGAGGCTGCCGGAGATCAGTAGCGTGCCGGCGGAGGCGCGTAGGGTGCCGGTGTTGAAGCCGTCGCCCACGGTGTCGATCGCGATCTGCCCGGCGGTGACGTCGGCGTCGATCAGGCCGCTGTTGGTGAGGGCGATGGAGTTGGCGCCAATCTGCCCGCTGCCGCGGATGGTGTTGTCGACATTGGTCAGGCGCAGGACGGCACCATCGCTGTCGCTGAAGCGGGCGTTGCCGCCGCCGAGCGTGAAGGTGCCGCCGCCGACGAGCGTGGTGTCGGTGACGAGCTCGAAGTCGCTGATGGTGCTGTTGCCGGTGAGGAAGAAGTCGCCGCTGTTGTCGACCGTGCCCAGCAGTTGGAAGTCGGTGTTGAGGCCGACGTTCACCTGGCCGGCGTTGCTGATGCTGGCGCCGCTGGTGAAGTTGAAGTTGATGCTGCTGCCGACGTTGAGCGTGCCGTCGTCTAGGACGCTCAGGCCGCCGATGGTGGTGCTGGCGTTGATGTTGGTCGGCGCGGGGGCGCCCACCACGGCGTCGTCGGCGTTGGTCGGCACGCCGTTGGTCCAGTTACCGGCGTCGAACCAGTTGTTGTTGCCGGCGGCGCCGGTCCACGTCGTGGTTTGTGCCGACGCCGGCGCGGCGAGCAGGCCGGCGACGGTCAAGGCAGCGGCGGCGACCAACGCGTGGCGGGTGCGCGAGGGTCGAAGCATGGATGCGGCGGGTTCGGTCGGCATGGGTTTCTCTCTCCGGTTCAAAAGGCGAATTGGGCCGACGGGCTGCCCCCAGTGGCATCTGCCCGCCCGCCGACCCGGCCATGCTCGACCGCGACGCACGATGCGCCGCGCGGCCGACTTGGCTTGGTCATCTTCTTGTGCGAGAATGAGGACGAGATGGGGCCAGACGACGTCGCAGAAAAATCTTCTCCTCCCGCCGACGAGGCCGCCCAGGCTGCCGCGCCGGCACAACCGGCAGAGACCGGCGGCACGACGCCCCAGCTCTTCGGCAAGGTCTACGAGGAGCTGCGCGACCTCGCCCACAGCCGCATGCGCCAGGAGCGCAGCGACCTGACGCTGCAAACCACCGCGCTGGTCCACGAGGTCTACCTGCGGCTGATGAAGGACCCGTCGGTGCAGTGGGAAAACCCGCGCCACTTTTTCGGTGCCGCCGCCGAGAGCATGCGGCGCATTCTGATCGAGCGCGCCCGCCGCTACGCCGCCCACAAGCATGGCGGGGGGCGCAAGCGCGTCGGGTTTGAGGCGGTCGACGGCGACGCGAACGGGCTGAGCCTCGACGCGATCAACGGCGACGGCGAGGCGGCGGCGATGCTGGAACTCGACGATGCGCTGAACGAGCTCAAGCAGCAGGACGAGACGGTGGGCGAGGTCGTGATGCTGCGCTACTTCGCGGGGCTGAGCGTGGAGGAGACCGCCGCGGCCGTCGGGCGCTCTCCCCGCAGCGTGAAGCGCGACTGGGCATTTGCCAAGGCGTGGTTGGCCCGTCGTCTCGACGGCGACGCATAGAGATTCGATGAGCACGACCGCCGCCGACTGGAACCGGCTCAAGGAGATTGTCGCCGACGCCCTCGATCGGCCTGCGGGCGCGCGGACGCAGTTCTTGCGCGACGCCTGCGCGGGCGACACGGTGCTGCTCGAAGAGGCGAGTGCCCTTGTGAGCGACGAGGCCGATGCCGTCGCCGATACGTGCATGCTGCACCCGCGGACCGACTCGTTTCTGGGCCTGGGCGGGCCCGACCCGTCGGCGATGGCGGGCCAGCGGTTTGGCAAGTATGAGCTTGTCGAGCTGCTGGGCGAGGGCGGGATGGCGGCCGTTTACCTCGCGCGGCAGGCGGGGATGGACCGGCCCGTCGCGCTGAAGGTGCTCAGGCCGCACTCGATCGCGTACGACGCGCAGCGCCGGTTCGGGCGCGAGGTCGCGGCGCAGGGTCGCATCGAGCACCCGAGCGTCGCGAAGATCTACGACGCCGGCGTCGTGCGCGAGGGGGACCTGCCCGGCGGGCGACCGGTGCCGTACATCGCGATGGAACACGTCGACGGCCTGCCGCTGACGCGCTTCGCGGACGTGAAGAACCTGTCGGTCGCCGATCGCCTGCGCCTGCTCGCCGACGTGGCCGACGGCGTCCACGCGGCCCACCAGCGGGCGATCGTCCACCGCGACCTCAAGCCCGCCAACGTACTCGTCGAGGACGACGGCCAGTACGGTCGGCCCAAGGTTCTCGACTTCGGCATCGCCCGCGTGCTGCAAAGCGCCGACGAAGGAACGCTCGACGCGGGCGTTGCCGATCGCGCTCGCACCCTGCAAACCACGGCCGGCGTCCTGCTGGGGACGCTGGGTTACATGGCCCCCGAGCAGGCGCGCGGCGAGGGGGACCGGGTCGACGTGCGCAGCGATGTCTACGCGCTGGGGGTGATGTTGCACGAGTTGTTGACGGGCGAGCTGCCGGTGAAGGTCGCGAACCTGCCGCTGACCGAGGCGCTGCGCCGGCTGAGCGAGCCGGAGGTGTCGGCCGCGCAGATCCGGCTGCCGGACGGCGTGCGGGACGCCGCGGATCTGCGGGCGATCCTGTCAACGGCGTTGGCGGCCGAGCCGGAGCGGCGATACCCATCGGCGGAGGCGCTCGCGGACGATTTGCGGAAACTCCTGAGGCACGAGGCGATCAGCGCCCGGCTGCCAACGCGGGCCTACCTGGCGCGCAAGTTCGCGCGCCGCCACCGCTGGGGCGTGGCGGCGGCGTTGGCGTTGGCGTTGGCGTTGGCCGGCGGGGCGACGGCGGCGACGGTCGGCTTCGTCCGCGAGGCGGCTGCGCGGCGGGAGGCCGACGAGCAGCGCCGTCAGGCGGAGGCGGCGCTGCTCTTGGCCGAGCTCGAGACCAACCGGTCGACGGCCGCCCGCGGGTTCGTCGAGCACATCCTCAGGAGCGCCGACGTCGAGGAGGCCGGCGGCGACCCCGACATCACGCTGCTGGCGGCCATCCGCCAAGCCGAGCCGGAGCTGGCCGACTACAGCGGCGGCGACGCCGTCGTCGAAAGCGACATCCGCACCACGCTCGCCCAGGCCCTGCGCAGCCTGGGCGAGCACGCGGACTCCGACCGCCAGTACGACCTGGCCCTCCAGGCCTTCGACCGCCGCGAGTTTGAGGAAAAGGAGCGGCTTTGGGCGATCGAGCTGCTGCTCGAGCGGGCGCAGTCCCTGACCATCCTCGGCCTCGCCGAAAAGGCGCGGGCCATCGACGCCGAGGCGGTGCGGCGGTTCGAGACCGTCGGCGACGCAGTCGACGCGCACCCGAACGCGCCGCGGATTCGCTGGCAGATCAAGAGCAACCGAGCGGGCCTGCTCGAGGCGGAGGGCCATTACGGCGAGTCGGCCGACCTGTGGGTCGAGGTGCTCGCCGAGGCGGAGGGCCTGATCGAGCAGGCGGAGGTTCCGGGGCAGGCCTCGGCGGGAATTACGCGCGACGAGTTCGGCTCCACGCAGAACAACGCGGCCAACGCGATGCTCGCCGCCGGCCGGTCGGCCGAGGCGTTGGCGCTGATGGAGCGGGTCGTCGCCGACTACACCCAAAGCAAAGGGCAAGGCCACCCGCGGACGCTTCGGGCGCGGCACAACCTAGCGAACACGCTGCACGATCTAGGCCGCATCGACGAGGCCGAGGCGTTGGCGCGCGACGTGCTCGCATTGGCCGAGGCGTCGCTCGGGCCGGACCATCCGACGGCGGTCGGGGCGCGGCGGGGGCTGGCCAACACGCTGATCTCGCGGCATTCGGAGGCGTCGCTGAACGAGGCGCTCGAGTTGGTCGCGGCGAGCCTGGCGTCGTACGAGCGGCGGGGCGAGGCGGACTCGCTGGGCTACCTGCTGAGCGTCAACAACAAGGGCGTCGCCCTCGCCGCGCTCAAGCGGCACGCCGAGGCGTTGGCGGCGTACGAAGCGTCGGTTGCCGTGGCGGACGAGGTGCTCGGCAAATCGCACCCGATGACGCTCCAATTGCGCGCCAACATCGCGCAGAATGCCTACGCCGCCGGCGACAAGGAGAAGGGGCGTCGCGAGATGGAGACGCTGCTCGGGCGGCAAATCGAACTGGAAGGGGCCGACGCGCAGGCGGTCGTCTACGCGCGCACGAACCTGGCGATGATGCAGCTCGGTGACGGCGACGCCCGCGCCGCCGAAGCGAATTTGCGCCAAGCCCTCGACACCGCCGAGGCGGGCGAATGGGGTGGACTCATCCCCTTAATTCGCCGCAACCTGGGCCGGGCCCTGATGGCGGCCGGCGAGCTCGACGAGGCAGCGGCGGCATTCGAAGTTGCGTACGAAGAGGCCGCCGTGCTCGGTCGGGATCAGCAGCGCCGCGCCGCCGCCTACCTCGCCGAAGCTCATCGCCGCCGCGGCGACGAAGCCGAGGCCGCCGCGTGGACCGAGCGTGCCGGCGGCGCGGAGATCGACTTGCCATAGTGCCTCCCCCGCGATGCAAACGTCGCGGTGCAACGCCGGACGGGGTCGGGCGCGACGGCGACGGTCACATCAGGATGAGCCACGCGAGGCTCGCGAGCGCGACGCCGGCGAGAATGCCCTTGAGCATCAGGACGCGGCGCTCGAAGCGGGCGGTCAGCGCCGGGTCGAGCGAAAGGCGGCGCAGGTAGTGCGTGCGGGCCTGGTAGCTGCCGTGCAGGAAGTGGCCTGCGGCGCGGAGCAGGCGGTCGAACCAGCGGCGGGGGGCGAAGCGCAGCGGCAGCGTCAGGCCAATGCCCACGCGGGGCGGCGTGACGTCGGCGAGGGGCGCGGGCGGGTTGGATTGGTCGGCGAAGGAGCTGTTGAGGGAAATCGCCGCCGAAAGCGCTCCGGCGAAGGCGGCCGTCCCCTCGGGCCCGACCGGCCCCGGCGTCCGTTCGCGCCGGCCAATCGCGCGGTCCTGCATGATCCGCGCCGCGTACACGTCTGCCTGCCGCTCAAAAGTTCGGCTGAGCTTGCCGAACAGCGCGATCGACCCGGCGAGCAACAGCAGCGACGCGCCCCAGAGCACCCAATCCGGCAGGTCGGCCGCCGATGTTCCGGTGCGGGTCCAGACCCACGCATCGGCCGCATCGAAGAGCGCCCCGAGCGGCCCCGCGAGGAACAGCGTCAACGCCGCGAAGAAGACCAGGAACCACACCATGTGCCGGTGCCGCACGTGCCCGGCCTCGTGGGCGAAGACGGCCTGCGCCTGCCGCGGTGTCATGCCGGCCATGAGCAAATCGCTCATCAGCACGTAGCGCAGCCGCGGGACGAACCCGACCGCCAGCGCGTTGGCCGTCGTGTAGCCGGTGTTCCAGACGCGCACCACGCCGCGCCGCCCGAGCCCCGCCTGTTGCGCGAGGTCGCCGATCGCCTCGCCCACCTGGGCGAACTGCCCGCCGTCGAGCGGGCGCGTGGGCAGCACCCGCACCACCAGCCACGGCGAGAGCGCGATCGCCGGAATCGCGCTGCCAGCCAACAGCAGCCACTCGGCCGCTTCGAACGAGACGCCCGGCGCAAAGTAACCCACGGCCACGGCGGTCGCGTCACGGCAGATCCAGAAGAGCGCCAGCGGCACGAGCACGATCCCCAGCCGCGTGCGCAGCCGGTCGAGCCACCATTGGCCGAACGTAGGCAGGGGCTGCGGGGCCTCGCCGAAGTCGATGTCGAGCATCACGCGCCGCTGCAACCGCCCGAGCACCAGCGGCCAATCGAGCGCGAGCAGCAACGCCCACGCGAGGTAGACGGGGCCGACCGCCAGCGGCAGCTCAACGGTCGATGCCGTGAACAGATTGCCCGGCTTTGGCAGCGGATTCGTCCACGCGTCGACCGTCGCCGGCCAGCCGAGGCTCCAGACGCACGTCGCGAACCACGCGGCCAACAGGAGCGGGCCGAGTCGCCGCACCGTGTTCGCCCACGTCGGCGGGGGCCGGCGCCGGCGTGCGGCCCGCAGCGAGGCCGTTGTCGCCGCGGTCGCCAGCACGAGCATTGCCAGCAGCCCGCCCACCAACGCCGCGGCTGATTCCCACCCTTGCAACGCCACCGCCGGCTCACTCGGCCGGAGCAGCCAGACGAACAGCGGGATCAGGACGAACAGGCGGGGCATGGGAGGAAATGCGGAATCAGGAATGCTGAATGCGGAATGCCGGATGTGCAACGCCAGCGATCACTCTGACTTCAGCATTCCTCATTCCGCATTACAAGGAGTGCCCCATCCGCTCCTTCTTCGTGCGGAGGTAGGCGGCGTTGTGCTGGCCGGGGTCGATGCGCAGGGGGAGCTGTTCGGCGACCTCGAGGCCGTATCCCTCGATGCCGTAGATCTTCTTCGGGTTGTTCGTCAGTACGCGCAAGCGCCGCAGGCCCAAATCTTTGAGAATCTGCACGCCGATGCCGTACTCGCGGCGGTCGGCGGGCAGGCCCAGCTTGAGGTTCGCATCAACGGTGTCGAGCCCGCCATCCTGGAGCTTATAGGCGTGCAGCTTGTTCGTCAGCCCGATGCCGCGCCCCTCCTGCCGCAAGTAGAGCAGCACGCCGGTGCCCTCCTGGACGATGCGCTGCATGGCCGTGTCGAGCTGCGGGCCGCAGTCGCAGCGCTCGCTGCCGAAGACGTCGCCGGTCAGGCACTCGCTGTGGACGCGCACGACGACCGGCGCCTCAATGGCCGGCGTCGAGCCGTCCGCCTCGCGCTCGCCGATGCCCAGGCCGGCGGCGTCGCGAACGAGGGCCAGGTGCGGGTGCTGGTCGATCGTCGAGTCGTAGGCGTGCAACGTGAAGTCGCCCCAGCGCGTCGGCAGGGTGATCGTCTCGACGCGCTTGACGAGCGTCTCGCGCCGCGTGCGGTAGCGGATGACGTCGGCGACGCTGCACATCTTCAGGCCGTGCTTTTGCGCGAAGGCCTCTAAATCGGGGCGGCGGGCCATCTCGCCGTCGTCGCGCATCACCTCGATGCCGACGCCCACCGGCGCGAGCCCGGCGAGGCGGCAGAGGTCGGTCATTCCCTCGGTGTGGCCGGCGCGGACAAGGGTGCCGCCGTCGCGGGCGCGCACGGGCTGCACGTGGCCGGGCCGGTCGAAGTCTTCGGCCGTCGCGTTTGGATCGGCCAGGCGGCGGACGGTGGTCGCGCGCTCGAAGGCGCTCACGCCGGTGGTGATGCCGAACTGCGCCGTCGCGTCGACGCTCACCGTGTACGCCGTGCCGTGCTGGGTGGTGTTGACGGCGGTCATCGGCCCGAGCTTGAGCCGGTCGGCCGTCGCGCCGTCGAGGGCGGCGAACATCATCCCGCGCCCCTCCTTCAGCATAAAGTTCACCAGCGCCGGCGTCACGTGCTCGGCGGCGGCGATCAGGTCCCCCTCGTTCTCGCGGTCCTCGTCATCGAGCAGGATCACGATCCTGCCAGCGCGAAGATCGGCCAGGCAGTCGTCCACGGAATCGAGCGTCATGGCCAAGCCTAGGGAAGCTCCAGCCGATACCGGCACTTGCGCACGTGACCGTACCGCCGCAGCGGGTGGCGGCGGGGGACGTCCACCGTGCCGACCAGTTGCGCCCCCAGCCGCTCGCACGTGCGGCGGCTGGCGGCATTGTCGGGATCGCACGTGATCCAGAGTGGCTTCACCCCGTGCGCCCTCGCCAGCGGCAGGACCAGCCGCACCGCCCGTTCCGCAAGGCGCCGGCCGCGACAACTGGGAAAGACCTCGTACCCGACGTGGCCGAGGTAGCGTTCGAGCGTTTTGCCGTGGCCGATCCGCAGCGTGACGCGGCCCGCGAACGGCAGCGTGGGCTCGCCGTCGCCGGTGGGCAGGAGGCGCATCCAGAGCCGGTACGCCGCCACGACGCCGGCCTTGTCCTGGTTAGGGTCGCACCGCTCGCGCCCGTCGGGGGCGACGTCGATCAGCATCTTGACGGCCGCCACCGACACCTTGTTGCCGTCGGCGCCGGCGGAGCGGACAAAGTCGTCGAGCCACTTTGGCGCGGGGCCGACGAGTTGCAGGTCGCCGTCGCGCAGACGTTCGGGGGCGAGCAGGTCGTCCCGGAACGCGAAGGGCGGCGAGGGCTTGCGGCGAAGGAAGAGCACGGGCGAAAGGAAGAGCCCCGCATCGGCATGCGGGGCTCGTCGCGTCTCATCGCGTCAGGGTTGGTTCGGTTTGGCTAGAAGAACCCGAAGAACAGCTTGGGCCCGCCGTCGGCGACAAGGCTGTTCCAGCGGAGCCAGAGCAGGATGATCGCGAAGAGCACCGCGACGCAGGCGGCGCCGGTGATCGCGGTGTACATGTTGTTCGACGGGCGGACGACGACGGCCTCGGTGCGGGCGCGGGACATATCAACTCCGAAAGCAGGGCGAAGGCGGGCAGGAACGAACGCGGCGGGCGGGCCCGGTGCTACGAGGCGGTGTCGGTCCGAACGCGGTCGCCGGCCTCGATGCGGTCGACGGCCGGGCCTTCGAGGCGGCCGGTGGCGACGTTGTCATCCACGTCGATCACGTCGAGGAAGCCGAGGAAGTCGCTGTTGTCCTGATCGAAGACGGCGAACCGCATGCCGCGGACCACGTCGTCCTCGCTGCCGACGCTGATGCTCGCGTGCGGGCCGTTGGCGAGTTGACGCTTACCGGTGATCTGCCCGCGCACGTCGGCGAACGCGCCGAGGTCGCCGAGGTTGAAGTTGAGCGAGGCGAGGGCCTCGCGCATCTCGGTGGTCTGGCTCAGCAGCTCGGCGTTCTTCTCGCGCTCGAGGCGCAGGGCCTGCTCGGCGAAGTTCAGCTCGTTCTCCGCGGTCGCGAGCTCGCGGCTGGTCTCATTGCGCTGGGTGATGGCGGCGAAGTTCTCCTGCTGGAGCGTGCCGACCTGGGCGATCAGGTTGTCCATCACGGCCTGGTTGGCATTGACGGCGCTGACGGCGGTGGCGAGGTTGGTCTGCAGGATGCTCTGCCGGGTTTGCAGGTTCGCCTTCTCGGCCTCGGCCTCGGCGAGCTGGCTCTGCATGGAGGCCATCTGGCTCTTGAGGTCGCTGAGCTGGTCGTTGAGCTGGTCGCGCTGGCGCTCGATCGCGGCGCGGGCGGCCGACTCCTGAGCACGCACGCTGTTGGCGGTGTCGTTGGCCACGCTGAGCTGCGCCTGGAGGCCTTCAGCCTGGGCGTTGTAGTCCGGCACGGTGTTCAGGAACGTGACGCTCGCCGCTGCCAGCAGCAGCGAGAGGAACACCAGGGCGACGACGAACACTTTGGTGAGCACGGTCACGGGAAACGCTCCTTGGAGGGGCCGGGGAGGGGCGGTGGCGGGGGGGCAGGACGGGCGACAAGGGGGCGTCGCTCGCGGGCCGACCCTCGCTGCCAGGCGAGAGTCGGGGGGCGGGTCCGCGCGGCGGGCGATGGGCACAGCCCACTCTCCGCAACCGCGCGGCGACCCGAAGTGTAATCGTCGCTCGCGGCGTGTCAACGCCACCGGCGCCCCACCACCGCCACCCCCCGAATCCGCGAACTGCGGGGCCGCGCGTGCGCCGGCTCAGGTGGGGCGTGGGTTGTGCCGATTCAAGCCAATGTACCGCCGGCCGCAACCGACAAGTCTCGGATGTGGCCTCGCGCGGCGCCGATGGCCGATTGGTTCTCGGACGTTGGCATGGCATGGTGACGTCCGTGCCATCGCCTCGTCCGTCGCCGATTGGCGCCCGTTGTTCCGCCCCGATTCCGACGCCTCCCGCCCCGACACGAATGCCCCGCATGAAGCTCACCGCCCCGCTGTCGCCCCTCGATTCCGCCCGCGTCGCGGCCGCCGCGGCCTGTGAGCGCCGCCGCCACCGTCGCCACGAGCTCGCCGGGGGCGGCCAGGGCGTGATCGTCGAGCGCCAAACCGACGCCGGCTACGAGCCGATCGGCCACGTCCTCGACCTCTCGGCCGGCGGGGTTCGCCTGATCCTCGACGGCACCGCCGGCGACGACATCCGCCCCGGCGAGACGGTGCCCGTCCGCCTGAGCCTGCCCGACCACGCCGGCCTGCGCCCCTTCGTCCGCCTCGCCGACAGCACGCCCGACGACGCCGAGTTCAGCGGCGAGTGGATTGGCGCCTTCAAGGTCGCCCGCCGCGCCGATCTGGGCGAGGCCGGCATCCAACTCGGCGGCTGCTTCGAGGGCATGGCCGAACTCGACCGCGGCATGCTCGGCCTCTACCTGAGCATCCACCCGCTCGCGGCGTAAGTGCGGCCACCTCTGCCGATTCGAAAATCTGCATCGCTGCGACCCAACGGGTCGCGGTCGGCCACTCGGTCAGACCGCGACCCGTTGGGTCGCAGCTATGGGGTGCCCTCACCGCTCGCGAGGTGCTTCGCGTGGAACGCCAGCGCCTCGCGGACGTGCTCGTCCCAGTAGGCCCAGTTGTGTTCGCCGGGACACTCGGCGTACTCGTGGGCGTAGCCGATCGAGTTGAGGTGGGCGTGGAAGCCGCGGTTGTGATCGAGGAGGAAGTCGTCCACGCCGCAGTCGATCCGCAGGTGCGGCCTTGGGCCGTCAGAAGCCGCGACGTCTTTCGCGAGCTGCATCAAATCGTGCTCGCTGCCGCGCGGGTCGCTCGTAAAGATGCGGATAAAGTCGTCGCCCGGCAGCGTGCCCTTGTACTGGCCGTGCTCCATTGAGCCGAGTTGCATCGCGCCGCTGTGGCTGACGACGCTGTTGAACAAATCAGGCCGGCGCAGGCCGAGCAGCATCGAGCCGTACCCGCCCATGCTCAGCCCGCCGACGCACCGCCCGCCACGATCTGTGCGCACGCGGAAGCTGCGCTCGACGAAGCCGACGACGTCCTCGACCATATAATCGAAGTAGCGCGGCCCTTGCTCATTGTTCGTGTAGCACCCGCGAAAGCCATCGGGCATGACGATCGCGAACGGATAGTCGGCCGCGTAGCGCTCGATCGAGGTGTTGCGCGTCCACTTCGTAAAGTCGTCGCTCAGCCCGTGCAACAAGTAGAACACCGGCCACGGCCCGCCGGAGTCGGGAAGCAGCACGTGCATCCCAACATCTTTTTGAAGGACGTTGCTGCGAAAGGCGACTTGAAGCAGGCTCACGAGGTGAGCGTAGTTCGGGATTGGAAATTCGGGATTGGGAATTGGGCTAGAGGCAGGACTGACGCCGCCCGAAACATCTGCCCCAAATCCCCAATCAACCAATCCCCACCAACGACAAAAATCCCCTGGGCTAGCGCCACCCTCGACCGACCGCCGGTCGAGGGTGACTGCCCGTGGGAACCAACCGCGCTCCATTCACTCGAATGACCCACGCGGGCCATCCGTGGCCACCACCACAGCGGCCACGAGAGACACCTAGTCAATCGCGGTGCCACCACGTTGCGGGCGGCGAGAAATCCGTTCTATCTCGTCTAAAATCGCGATTGGGGGCCGCCAAGCCGCATCGGGTGCCGAGAAAAAACAGCGGGCCCCTGGACGTGCGTTCGGCACGGGTTCGTCTGGTGCTTACGGCTTCATCACACTTCCACGCCGACGCCCAGATGTTGCGCAGCCGTCACGAATCGGAGGATGGACGGCATCGCGCAGGTGACTCGATAGCCGCGACTCAACGAGTCGCGGTCTGACGGCGCTGCAGTCGTCAACCGACCGCGACTCGTTGAGTCGCGGCTATGGAGCGTGTCGTGTGAACAACGTCTACTTCTGAACAACGTCTACTTCAACTCCACGCCCGCCTGGCTCGCCGCGTCGCGGATGAATGCAACGCTGGCGTGGGCTTCCTCCGGTGACGAGACGTGCTCGATCACCGCCCAGTCGTCTACCGCCGCGTGCTCGGCGGCGCACCGGAGCAGGTCGGCCCAGTCGGTCTTGCCGCTGCCGATCGGGGCCAGCTCCAGGTGGACGTGAAAGCCGGGCCTGAGGGCGACTTCCTTCAGGTGAATCACCCCGTAGTGTCCGACTAGCCCCTCGCAGACGGCCGCGACCTTGGCGGCGGGGTCGATCGCGTCGGCGTAGTCGTAGAGGCTCGACGGGTCGACGTTCGCCCGTAAACGCTCGCTTTGCAGCCGATCGTGCAGTTGCTTGAAGCGGTCCGGGCCGTTGATGACGCCCTTGAGGTACGGCTCGATGCAGAGGCGGGCGTCGTGTTGCTCGCAGAGGTCGAGCATCGGCTGCAGGGCGTCGGCAAGCGCGGCGAGCGCGGCGGGTTCATCGTTGCGCGGGTCGTGCTCGCCGAAGCCGCTCGGGTGGAAGTTGCCGGGGCCAATGACGATGTTGCGGCAGCCGGCGTCGCTGGCGAGGGGGATCACGTCGCGCAGCCTCTGCGCCTCGGCGTCGTTGCCGTCGTCGCTAAGCGGGTTGAACATAAAGCAGCCGATCTGGCACGGCACCAGGCCGCGCTCGCGCAGGGGCTTGAGCGTCGCGTCGACGCCGTCGTTCAGGAGCGACCCGCCGTCGATCGGCACGCCGCCAATGCCGAGTTCGGCCGCGAGGTCGAGCGTGTGTTCACCGGCGTCGAGTGCGAGTCGCATGGCGGGAGCTTACAGATCGACGGGGTGTCCTGTGCGGATCGAATCGCCGACGGCCATCGCGATGTCGACCGCCAGCACGCCGTCGGCGATCGGGGCGCGGGTGGGCTTGCCCTCGCGCACGCAGTCGAAGAAGTGGTCGAACGCATTCGTGTAGCGCGTGTCGGCGATGCCCTCGGGCGTCGTGGCGATCGACTGCCGCGGGCCATCGGTCGCCCAGGCGAGGTCGGTCCAGATGTGGTTGCGGCCGCGCAGTTGGGCCTGGCCGTGCTCGGCGTGGAGGTCGAGGCGGGGGAAGTCTTCGAAGCCGGCTGTCCCGATCGCGCCGACCGCCAGGGTCGCGATGCCGCCGCCCTCAAAATGAAGCGTGATGGCGGCCGCGTCCTCGCCGGGGCGGTCGGCAAAACGCCCGCCCTCGGCAAACACGCGCGTCGGCCGACCCATCAGGTGGCAGACGGCATCGAAGAGGTGGCACGAGTTCTCGTTGAACAGCCCGCCGCCGTTGGCGTCGTCCCAGAGCCAGAAGTCCGTTGGCGGCAAGTAGTTCATCACGTACTGGCCGCTCAGCAGGCGCACGCGGCCCAGCTCGCCGTCGACGAGTTCCTTCAGCTTCGCCATCGCCGGCAGGAAGCGGAAGCTGAAGGCGACCATGACCGGCGCGGCCGAATCTTCAGCAAGTTTCGCCAGTTCACGCGCGTGCTCGCCGTTGCTGGCCCACGGCTTCTCGATGAACATTGCCACGTTCTTCGCCACCGCCTTCTCGATCAGCGGGCGGCGCCCCTTGGGCGAGATGCAGAGCACAACCGCGTCGAGCGACTCGCGATCGAGCATCTCAATCGCGTCGCGGTAGGGCGTGAAGCCGTACTGCCTCGCGGCGTCGTCCAGCCCCTTGCTGCTGCGGTCGGCGACGGCGACAACGCGGCAGTCGCCGCGGCTCGCAAGGGTGCGCAGATGGTGGTAGCCAAAGGCCAAGCCGATCAATCCGACGCGGAGTTGCCCGGTGTCACTTGCCATCGCGCAGCCCCTTCGTCGTGGTGGTCATGTCGTAGCGCCGGCCCGTATCGCTGGAGACGAGGGCGCCGTACATCATCTCCGTGATGTGCCGGCCGTACTCGACGTTGGGCAGCGGGTCGCGATCGTGCTGGATGCAGTCGATCAAATGCCTGGTGCTCTCGGCGTAATAGTTGAACGCTCCCGGCACCGGCTTGGGCCACTGCGCCCTGGCGAAGTCGCCCAGCACCCCCATGCGATACCAGCCGTCGGCGTCGGTCTCGGGCAGCAGGTGCTTGTGCGCGCTGATGACGCTCGCGAAGTGCCCGTGGCCGAAGATGACGTTGCCGTCGCTGCCGAAAATCTGCAAACCCTGCCCGCCGTCCGCCCCCTTGAACACCGGATGGAACGGCCGGCCGATGTGGAACGTCCCGATCCAGCCGGCGTCCATCTCGTAGGTCGAGAAGACATTGTCGGGCGCGCCCATCGTGATCGTCTCGGCCTTTTCGGCGGTCATCACGCGGTCCCAGTAGTTGCAATCGTGCGGGTCGGTGCATTCCTGAAGAAACGCGGTGTACCCGTCATCGGGCACGATTTGGCGCTCGGGCACGCTGATGGTCGCCGTGCCGCTGACGCTTTTGCAGTCGCCCAGCAGGCTGACGATGCGGCACGGGGCGTACGGGAAGTCGAAGAGCATGCCGCCCGAGTCGGCGCTGAAAAAGGCGGCGTTGCCGTACGGGTTGCCGCCGAGCATCGCGCTGTAGCCGGGGCCGGCGGTGTCGATGTACTTGAACCAGTAGGGCCGCCCCAGCGCGCCGCTGTCGATGATTCTGCGAAGTTCCACGTACTGCGGGTCGAGCAGCGTGTGGTCGCTCGGCTCGACCAGGCACTTCACGTTCGCCTTGCGGACCGCATCGGTGATGGCCGTCGCGCCGTCGAGGTCGAGGGCCATCGGCTTCTGGATCAGCAGGTGCAGCCCGCGCTCGACCGCTGCGAGGGAGAACTTCAGGTGCGTGCCGGGGGCGGTCAGGATCAGGACGGCGTCGAGCTTGGCGTCATCCAGCATCTCGAAGTAGTCGCCGTACGCTTTTTCGGCACGGAAAAGGCGTTTGCAGGCATCGGCGCGGGCGCGGTCGAGGTCGCAGACGGCGGCGACCGTGGCGCGGGGCTCGTCGAGCAGGTAGGGCAGGTAGTACGCGGTCGCGACCACGCCGCAGCCGACGATGCCGATGCGGACGGGCGGTGGGGAATCCTCGGGCATGGCCGGAACATTACCCGATGGCCGCCGGCCGCTGTAGACTTCGCCCCGCGATGAAGCTCGTCGTCACCATTCCCGCGCAGAACGAGGCCGCCACGATCGGCCAGGTCGTGCGCGAGATCCCGCGCGACATCGTCGGCGTGAGCGAGCTCGAGGTGCTGGTGATCGACGACGCCAGCACCGACGCGACCGCCGCCGAGGCGACGGCCGCGGGGGCGATCGTCGTGCCGATGGTCGGCCGCCCCGGCCTGGGGCCGGTCTGGCGGCTGGGCATGGAGCGGGCGATCCGCCGCGGCGCCGATTTGATTGTCAACCTCGACGGCGACGGGCAGTTTGAGTCGAAGGACGTGGCCGACATCGTCCAGCCGCTCGTAGCGGGCGAATGCGACTTCGTCGCCTGCACCCGCTTCGGCGACGGCGGGCCCGTGGGGTACATGCCGCCGATCAAACGCTGGGGCAATGCGACCGTCACCTGGCTGACCAACAAGATTTGCGGCACGGACTTCACCGACGTCTCCTGCGGGTTCCGGGCGTACAACCGCGAAAGCGCGTACCGCCTGCTCCAGTTCGGGCGGTGGACGTACACCGAGGAGTGCATCGTCTACCTCGTCAGCCGCGGGCTGCGCATCAAGCAGATGCCCTTCAAGGTGCTGGGCGAGCGGCAGCACGGCCAGAGCCGCGTGGCGAGCAACGTGGTCTACTTCGCCAGCCACCTGCTGCACATCCTGATCCGCGCCGTGCGTGACGGCCGCCCGCTGCGCTTCTTCGGCGTGCTGGCGTCAACGGCCCTGCTGCCCGGCGTCGCGTCGCTGGCGTTCCTGACGATCTGGTGGCTCTTCAACGGCACGACGCGGCCGTTCGCGCAGTTGCTGACCCTCGGCGGAGCATTGGCGATCATCGGCGGGCTGCTGGTGGTGCTGGCGCTCCTGGCCGACATGCTTAGCCGGCACCGGCTGATCCACGAGGAGTTGCTGTACCTGGCCCGCGCCCGCTACTACGGCGGCCGTCGCGACGAGCCGTCAGCCACCCCGACCGTCGAAGAGGGAAACACCGCGCTAGTCGGCGTGTTCGGGGACTAACGCCCGCCGCGCCGCCTCCAGCACGCGCTCTGGCGTGATCTGCCCGATGCAGTAGGGCGGCCGGCAGGCGACGCGGGGGCTGGTCGATTCCTGTGGATACCCAAAGCACGGCGCACACGCGGCCGGGGTCTGAACGACAAGGTCGCGATAATCGAACGGGCAGACCTCGTCCGGTCGCGCGGGGCCGAAGAGGGTGACGGGCGGCGTCCCGACGGCGGCCGCGAGGTGCGCCAGACCGCTGTCGCTGCCGATGTACAGGTCGCACGCCGCCAGCACCGCCGCGGCGTCGGCGAGGGGGCCGGCGAGGCGGAGCACGGGCACGTCCACGTGCGCCCGGATGAGGTCGCCGACGCCGCGATCTTCCGGGCCTTCGAGGAGAATCGGGGCGAGGTTCAGCTCGTCACGCAGCGCGGGAACGAGCGCCGCCCAGCGCTCGGGTGGCCATCGCTTGCTGAGGGCGAAGATCGTGTTGCCACTGCCCGCGTGGATGGCGCAGACTCTGACTGCGGGTCGTGGACCCGCAGCTACCGCTTGGGAATCAAGAGGGATCAAGTGCTCCGGTAGCTGCGGGTCCCCGACCCGCAGTCGGGCGTGGGCAACTTCATCCCGATGGAGCGGGAACGTCGGTTCCATCGTCTCGTCCGGATCGATCCCGAGGGGGCGCAGCAGGTCGAGGTTCGACAGCACGTCGTGACGCCCAGGCACCGCGTCGACCAACTCCACCGATCGTCGCGGCGAGCGGCGACGCCCGACCAGATAGCGGTGCGCGAGCGTCCGCGTCGCCCCGCACGCCGCCGCCAGAAGCGAATACTGCCAGCGATTGCTCGGGTACGGGACCACGCACACATCCGCCCGCAGGCGGCGCATTGCCCGCAGCAATCGTGTGAACTGGCGCGGTTCATTGCTGAACACCTCGACGTTCGTGACCTCCGGCAGTCGGTCGAAGACGCTGGCAATGCTTTGATTTCGAGCGAACACCGAGACGCTCGCCGCGGGGAACGCCGCCGCGAGTTGGCGGACCATTGGCTGGGCCATCAGGCCGTTGCCCATGCCCGCGAGGACCGGGATCGCAAGGCGTTCCACGGCTACTGCTTCGCCACGTCAAGGCAAAACGGCGCGACGGCCCGGAAGCCGCCCGTCCAGCCGAGGCCGCGCACGAGGTCGTAGATTGCCTGAAGTTTCGGGTACTTCCAGGGCAGCAACTCCGGCGAGCGCCGCCGCATCTCCGGCGTGCTGAGCCGGCCGGCAGCGTCGCGGTAGACCGGCTCGGCCATCGCCCACAAATCGTCCGCCGACGCCTCGAACTGCTCGCCGATCACTGCGAACACCTCCCTCGCGGAGTTGGGCGTCAGTTGCAACTTGTCGCTTCCGCCGAGGCTGAGGTCGAACGTCAGAATCAGCCGGCCGCCGGGTTTGAGCACGCGGGCCATCTCGCTCAGGATCGTGCGGTAATCACCCGTGTGCTCGAGCACGCTCACGCAGCACATCACGTCGAGCTCGCCATCGGCGAAGGGCAGGTTCTGGATGGCGGCCGTCTTGAAGCGGACGCGATCGTGGTCGACGTCCCGGTTGACCGCCTCGAACATCGGCACGTAGGCCGCGTTCGTGTCGACGCAGTCGAACGTGGCGTCGGGGAGGCGGTCGCACAGGAGGTAGGGCAGGAACGTGACCCCGCTGCCGGCGTCGCAGATGCGCAGGTCGCTTCGCCCGACGCGGTCGGCGTGAGCGAGCATGCCGCGGACGGCGAAGGGGTACTCCCAGCGGCGCGACCAGAGGCGCATCGGGTCCTCGCCCCAGTGCCGCCCGTACCCGGCCAAGGCCGACTCGTGGCGGGCAAGGAAGGCGTCGCTGTAGGCCTTGACCTCGCGCCAGAAGTCGCCGGCCATCAGCGCGTCGAGCTGGTCGAGCGTCGGCGTGCCGGGCGGCATCTCCGGCAACTCGGCAACGGCAGGCATGGGCGGCGCTTCGACGGGCATCGGGCCGACACGGTACGGCGGGCGCGCGACCCGTGCCAGATTCCCGCCACCCCCACACCGTTTGGCGGCGTGGTCTTGGGCTACTCCTGAAGTTCCAGTGTCACGCCGCTTTTGCCGAGGATGGTGCCCGTCGCGACGGCGAGGTCGGTGCGGCTGGTCTCGTAGTCGGTGAGCGCCTGAATCCGCGCGAGCTTGGCCTGCGCGAGATTGGTCTGCGCCTCGAGCACCTCGGTCGTGGTGCGCGTGCCAAGGTCGAACTGGCGTTGCTCGGCCTCGAGCAAGCGCTGGGCGGCGTCGACGCGCACCTGGGCGGCGGCGATACGCTGCCAGCCGGTCTCGATGTCGGCGACGGCGTCGAACACCTCGCGCCGCACGAGCAGCCGGCGCGACTCGGCGTCGGCCAACCGTTCCAGCCGGCGGAACTGGGCCGCCCGCAGGCGCTCGCGGCGGGCGCGGTTGCCCAGCGGCACCTCGATTTGCAGGCCCACGTTGTGGTCCTCGAAGTCGACGTCGCCCAGCACGTCGAGCGCGTCGCCGTAGTTGCCGCCCAGGCCGTTGACGCCGTACTCGTAGCGCAGGTCGACGCGCGGGCGGCTGTACTCGAGCCGGCTCGCGAGCACGCTCGCCCGCTCCTGGGCGATGAGCAGTTGCGCCTCGAGCAGCTCGCCGCGACGCGCATATGCGGCGGACAGCAGGCGGGCCGGGTTGAGCACGTAGCGAACGGGCAGGGGGTCGGTTCCGGTCAGAACCACGCCGGCGTTGCCGACGCTGAGGGGCTGGTCCTGCGGGGCGTTGAGCAGTTGCTTGAGCAGGCGTTCCTGCGTGCCGACGTTGGCGCGGGCCTGCACGAGCAGCTCGTTGGCGTCGGCCAGGCCGCTCTCGGCGCGGACGACCTCGACCTGCGCCACCTCGCCGCCGCGCGCCAGGCGCCGGGCACGCTCAAGCTGGCGCAGCGCCAAATCGACCTGCTGCTGGCGGACGTCGACCGCCTGCCGCGCCGCGTAAAGACGCCAATATCCGCGGTCGACGGCCGCGAGCGTCTGGATCACCTCGAGCTTCTGGCGCACCAGCGCCTGCCCGAGCTGGGTGGCGGCGACGCGGATCTGCTGCTCGTTCACGTCGCTGCCGTAGCCGCGCCCCAGCGGCAGGTTGATGCTGGCGCGCACGTCCTGCTCGTACTGCGGGTTGAGCACGCGCCCCTGGTCGGTTTCGATCTTGTTGAACGGCGCCTCGATGCGGAGCTGCCCGCCGCGGCGCAGCGGCTTGACGATCGCCGGGTTGACGCTGTACGCCTCGTTCTGCCCGCCGAGGACTTGGATGATGCTGGGCTCGCCCTCGGGGTCGGTTGGGTCGATGACGGCTTGGTTGACGGTCGGCGAGTCGGTAACGTTGTAGCCGGCGTCGGTGGTGAAGACGGCCTCGAACGCCGCCTGCTCGGCCGCGAGGTTGGCCGCGGCGATGCGCGGGCCGTAGCGGGCGACCTTCAGGTCGAGGTTCTGCTCGAGCGCGATGGCGCGGGCTTCGCCGAGGGTGAGCTCCACCAGCGGCGCTCCCTCGTTCGGCAGAACGTTGTCCCGCGTGGTCGGGCGGGTGGTCGCGTCGGCCGCGAGGTCAAGGGGCTCGATGCGGTCGTAGCTCCCCTCGGGCGGCAGGTAAGGCGACAGGTCGCCCGCCTCGCAACCGGCGAGCGCCAGCACCAGAAAAGGCGCCAGAAAAGGGGTCAGGAGCCTTTTGCCGCGGCGTGGCGTTCCCGCCGGTGAGGAGGGCGTGAGGGTGGCAAAAGGCTCCTGACCCCTTTTCGTCTGGTGCTTCATGGTGGTTACTCGTGGCGCAGGGCGACGATGGGGTCGAGCCGGGCGGCTTTGATTGCGGGGAACATGCCGAAGATCACGCCCACGCCGGCGCTGAAGCCGATGCTCAGCCCGATCGCCCACGGCGGGATCGACGCCCCCGCCAGGTTCGCCTGGGGGATCGCTTTGAGCGCGCTGGTCCCGAGTTGCCCCAGCGTCAGACCAATCAGCCCGCCGACCAGGCACAGCATGATCGCCTCAATCAAAAACTGCGTCAGGATCACGCCCGGCCTCGCGCCCACGGCCTTGCGCAAACCGATCTCCCGCGTCCGCTCGCTCACGCTCACGAGCATGATGTTCATGATCCCGATCCCGCCGACCAGCAGGCTGATGCCCACCAGCCCGCCGGCGACGACCGTGATCACGCCGCTGATCACGCCCACCTGCTCCAGGATCGCCTCAACCCGTTGGATGCGGAACGTGTCCGGCTCCCCCGGCTGAATGTTCCGGCGATTTCTCAAGAAAAACCGCAGCTCCCCCTCGGCCTCCTCGACCAGGTCCGGGCTCTTGGCCTTGGCGATGAGGAGCATAAAGTTCCACGGGTTGTCCTCGATCGTCAGCAGCGTGCTGAGCGGGATGTAGATCGACGTCGCCGGCGGGCCGCCAAAGCTCATCTCGCGCGTCGGCTCGACGACCCCCACGATCCGGAACCGCCGCCCGCCCATCAGCACGTCCTGCCCGACCGGCTCGGCGTCGAGTTCGAGTTCGTCGCGCGTCTCCTCGTCGATCAGGCAGACCGCCCGCGCCTGCTCCTGGTCGACGAGGTTGAAGGGCCTGCCCTGAATGACCTTGCGATTCTCCACGTCGTGCCACCCCGGCTCGATGCCGGTGACGGTGGCCGACTCCTCCTCCTCGCCGTTGCGCACGGTCAGTTGCAGGTTCGTGACGAGGCTGAACGCCTCCAGGCTCGGCGCCTGCTCGCGCAGGCCCTGGAACTCCTCGACCTTCAGGTTGACCACGCGGAACGGCAGCTCGCTCTCCGGGCCGTCCTCGGGCGTCTTGGGGAAGACGAACAGGTTGTTCGTGCCGAACTGCTCGATCTCGCTCAAGACCGTCTTCTCCAGCCCGGTGACGGCCGCGATGACGAGCGTCACGCTCGCCACGCCGATCACGATGCCCAGGGTCGTTAAAAACGCCCGCACCTTGTTCGCCCAGATCTGCGCGAGCGCCAGCAGCACGCTTTGCCAGCAGACGACGAGAAAGCGAAGCGGGGCGGCCAACATGCTCACTGCGCGACCTCCTCGGCCACAACGGGTTCGGCGACGGGAAAGCGATCGCTCGGCTCGTCCGCGCTCGTGGTCGGCGTGGCCCGGCGGCGGTCGGGGTTGGGCTCGTCGCTGAGGATCTTGCCGTCCATCATCCGCACCACCCGCGCCGCGTGCTCGGCCACGTCCGCCTCGTGCGTCACCACCACGATCGTCTGCCCCTTGTCGTGCAGCTCCTGGAACAACGCCAGGATGTCGACCGTCGTGCGGGAATCGAGCGCCCCGGTCGGCTCGTCGGCGAGCAGGATCGACGGGTTGTTGACCATCCCGCGCGCGATCGCCACGCGCTGCCGCTGCCCGCCCGAAAGCTGGCTCGGCCGGTGGTGCATCCGGTCGCCGAGGCCGACGAGTCGCAGGGCGTCTTCGGCCCGCTTCTTGCGGCCCGACCAGCCGTCGGGGCTGTAGATCAGCGGCAGCTCGACGTTGCGGATCGCCGTCTGGCGGTTCAGGAGCTCGAAGGTTTGGAAGACGAACCCAATCCGCCGGTTCCGCACGTCCGCGAGCTGCACCGCCCCCATCTTGTCGACGCGCTCGCCGGCCAGCGTGTACGTGCCTGCGGTGGGCCGGTCGAGGCAGCCCAGGATGTTCATCATCGTCGACTTGCCGCTGCCGCTGGCGCCCATGAGCGCGACGTACTCCCCCTCGGCGATGTCGAGGTCGACGCCGTCGAGCGCCCGGATCAGCTCGCTGCCGACCACGTAGTGCTTGGTGATGTCGCGGAGGGAGAGGAGCAAGGGGGTGAGAAGGGACTAAGGGGTGAGGGACTAAGGGACTGAGGGGGTGAGGGGCTGGGTGTGGGGCGTCATCTCTCTGACCCCTCTGTCCCTTCGTCCCTTGATCCCTCAGTCCCTTCGTTCTTCACCCCCTGCCCGTCCTTGATCGTTTCGAGCACCTTGAACGGGCCGGTGACGATCGTCGACCCCGGCTCCAGGCCGCTCTCGATCACGGTGTTGAGCAGGTCGCTCGGGCCAACGCGGACGGGCGTGATTTTGGTCTTGCCGTCGATCACGCGGAACACGACCGGCGTGAACTCCTTCGCGTTGCGTACCTCCGGCAAATCACGCATCTCCTGCGGAAGCTCGTCGACCCGCCGCCCGACGACGGCCTGGCTCGGCACGCGCAGCACGCCGTCGAATGCCCGCGTCTCGATCTCCACGTCGGCCGTCAGCCCGCTGAAGACGCGCATGGCCGCCGTCTGCTCGGGGTCGAGCAGAATCTCCACCTCGTAGTAGCTGCTGCCCGACCCGAAGCCGCTCTGCGCCGTGGTCTTGGCCAGGGCGACACTGCGGACGGTTCCCTTGATCGCCGCGTCGTCGTAGGCGGCCGACCGCACCGTGGCCGTTTGCCCAATCTCCACCGCCGCCACGCTCGCCTCGTCGATCTCGGCGTTGCAGATCATCTCGCTCAAGTCCGCCACCTCCAAAATCACCGTGCCGGGGTTGTTCATCGTGCCGGTGATGACGATCTCGCCCACCTCGGCGTTGACGACCGTGACCACGCCGTCGATCGGCGAGCGGATCGTCGTGTAGCTGAGCTCCTCCTCCGCCCGCTCGATCTCGGCGTCGGCGGCCTCGATCTGCGCCTCGAGCACCGCCAGGTTCGCGTCGTCGGCCGATAGCGTCAGTTGCTCGGTCTCCACCTGCGCCCGCAACTGCTCGACGAGCGTGCGCGCCGAATCGACGGCCTTCTGGCTGACGTCCTCGCTGTCGAAGAGCGATTGCTGACGCTCCAAATCGCGCTCGGCGTCGGCGAGGAGCGCCTCGTTTACCGCCTGCCGCGCCTTGGCCGCCGTGATGCGCGCCCGCGCGACGGCCAGGTTTGCCGCGGCGCCGGTGCGATTGGCCTTGCTGGCCCGCACGCGGGCGCGGGCGTCGGTGTCGTCGAGCTGCACGAGCACGCTGGCCCCCTCGCCGTTCTCATCCCCCTTGGTGACGATGTCCCCCTCCTCGAACGGCAGCGCGACGATCGCGGCGCTGGTGCGGGCGGAGATGTTGACCTGCGTGTCGGCCTCGATCTCGCCGGGGGCGGTCACGGTAACGGTCAACGCGCCCAGCGTGGCCTCCTGCATCTGGACCTCGATCGCCTGCTCCTCGCCGGCGCCGCGGAAGGCGAACGCCGCGCCCACGCCGACGACGATCAGAACGAGAATGACGATGGCGACGATGAGCTTCTTCACGGTGCAGCAATGCCGAGAGGTGCCGGCGTCGCCCTGATGCGCGCCGCTGCTAGAGGTTACGCCCGGCACCGCCGAATTCTCATATCCTGCCGCTCCAATGCCCGCCGCCACCGATTTGCCCGACCACATGAACCCGCGCCTCACCGGCCGCAATCGCCTGCCGCCGCGCAGCCGGTTCACGAGCTACCCCACCGTCGAGGCCGCCCTCGCCGGGATCAACGACGGCACGCCCAGCCCGTGGGAGATGAGCCTCAACGGCGACTGGCAGTTCCAACTCTTCGAGAACCCCGACGTGGTTCCGGATGACTGGATGACGTTCGCGCCGAGCGACACGCTTGCCGTCCCCGGCCACTGGCAACTCGCGGGAACGCTCACGCCCAACGGCGGCGCCTACGGCGACCTCAGTCGGCCGCACTACACGAACTGGGAATACCCGTTCCCCGTCGACCCGCCGTTCGTGCCGACGGACCACAACCCGACCGGCGTCTACCAGCGCGTCTTCACCGTCCCGGCGGAGTGGAAGGACATGCGGACGATCGTCCGCTTCGACGGCGTCGACGGCTGCATGACGCTGGCCGTCAACGGCCGCGAGGTCGGTTTGCACAAGGGCAGCCGCCTAATGGCGGAGTTCGACCTGACGAAGTTCCTGCAAAGCGGCGAGAACACGATCGCCGTGAAGGTCATCCAGTTCGGCGACCACAGCTACCTGGAAGATCAGGACATGTGGTGGCTGAGCGGCATCTTCCGCGACGTGACGTTGCTGGCGGAGCCGCAAAGTAGATCAGTGCTTGACGTAGATGTCCGGGCACATCGCTCTGAAGAAGGCCATGGCCTACTCGAAATCGCGTCGCCTGATCACCTTCGCCGACTCAACTTCACTCTTGCTGACGCGTTCGGCAGTGCGGTGAGCATTGATGGCGAGGATGCATTCGATGCCGGCGACGATTGGGTGCAGTATGTAACCGTGGAGCAGATTGAGGCCTGGACGGCAGAACGGCCATATCTTTACACGTTGATCCTCAAGTTTATTGAAGAGCCTGCGAGGTTTGTCCCCGTTCACATTGGCTTCCGCACCGTCGACGTTGCCCCCGGCGGCGTGCTGCGCCTCAACGGCCAGCCGATCAAGCTGCGCGGCGTCAACCGGCACGAGTGGTCGATGACCCGCGGCCGGGCCGTCACGAAGGAGGAAATGCTCGAGGATGTGCTCTTGATGAAGCGGCACAACATCAACTGCGTCCGCACCGCCCACTACCCGCCGCACCCGCACTTCCTCGACCTCTGCGACCAGTACGGCCTGCTCGTGATCGACGAGTGCGACGTCGAAAGCCACGGCATGAACATGTTCGACCCGCCGTACGCGCTCGACTCCGACCTGGACTGGCGCGACGCGCACCTGGACCGCATCGAGCGCACCGTCGCCCGCGACCGCAACCACCCGAGCGTGGTCTGCTGGAGCCTTGGCAACGAGAGCGGCTACGGCGAGAACTACAAAGCGATGGCCGCGTGGGTGCGGGAGAACGACCCGACCCGCCTCGTCCACTACGAAGGCGACTGGCGCGGCGAGACGACCGACCTCATCAGCCAGATGTACGCCCCGCCCGAACGCGTCGCACAGGCCGGCCGCGGCGAGCCGCTGCCGCCGCCGTATTGGCGACCTGATGGTGAGCCGGCGACGGACTACGGCGATAAGCCGTTCTTCCTCTGCGAGTACGCCCACGCCATGGGCAACGGGCCCGGCGGCTTGGGCGACTACTGGGATGTCATCAACGCCCACCCCAACCTCGCCGGCGGCTGCGTCTGGGAGTGGATCGACCACGGCCTGCTGACCCACCGCCCGGACGGCAAGACCCAGATCAGCTACGGCGGCGACTTCGGCGATGCTCCCCACGACAGCAACTTCGTCTGCGACGGCTTACTCTTCTCCGATCGCACGCCGACGCCGGGGCTGCGGGAGCTCAAGCAGGTCTACGCCCCGGTCGCTGTCGAGCGGACGGGCGACCTGTCGTTCAAGGTCCGCGGGCGCGACGCGACGTGCGACCCGTCGCTCTACGACATCCGGTGGGAGCAGCTTGCAGAGGGGGAGGTCGTCGCATCTGGCTCGGTCGATGCCGGAGCGGAAGCTCCGGGTTCATTCGCAACCGACCATCGACCAACCGGCGCGGGCGAGCGCCATCTCACGCTGCGCTTTACGCTCAAAGATGATCACGTGTGGGCCCCCGCGGGTCACGAGGTGGCGGCGTTCCAGTTCGACCTACCGCCGGGCGAGTCACCCAAACGATCGAACTCAAGCGTAAAACAAACGATTGAAGTCGATCACCAGCGAAGGTGCCTGCGCCTCCCGAACCTGCCGCCTCTGGAACTGCCGCGGCTGACGTGCTGGCGCTCGCCGATCGACAACGAGTCGGCCGGCAGCGGAGCGGCGGTGCTCGAAAGTTGGAAAGCCGCGAACCTGCACGTGGAGTCGCACCGTGTCGATGCCGTTGACGGCAACACGGTCCGGGCGACGCTCGCGATGGCGGGGCGGCACATCGGCTACCGCGTGACATACGTCTACTCGCCCGTCGCCGGCGGCGTTCACCTGAAGGTCAGTGGCGAGCCGTTTGGCGCGTGGCCGGAGATGATCGGGCGGCTCGCGCTCGTCACGTCGCTGCCGGCGGCGTACCGCACCGTCACCTGGTTCGGCCGCGGGCCGGGCGAGTGCTACGTCGACAGCAAATCAGCCCAGCTCGTCGGCCGCTATACGCTCGATGTCGATCAATTCCACACGCCGTACGCCAGGCCGCAGGACAATGGATTGCGCACCGACATCCGCTGGGCCACGCTCGCGGATGGCAAAGACCGCGGCCTTCGTGTCGAGTTCGATTCCCTCGGCGACCTTCAGGCCCACCGCTACACGACGGCCGACCTCGACGCCGCCGCCCACGATTGCGACCTGCCGCGGCGCGACGTCATCACGCTGCACCTGGGCCACCGCCACAACGGCCTCGGCAGCAACTCGTGCGGGCCCCCCGCTGGGCGAAACGCTCCGCCTGAAGCCGGAGGCATTTGCGTTCGGGCTGACGCTGCGGAGTGTGGGTTAGGCGCGGGTATCCAGCCGCGCGCGCAAAGGTGCATCGCCGGGGGCGTGCTCGCGCAGGTCGAGGTCGGTTTCGGGCGACTCGTCCGCGGGCGCAACGGGGGCGACCGCGTCCGCGGAGGGGCGTTCGGCAGGCTGCGTCGCCTTCTGCTCCACCGCGTTGGCCTGGGCGCGCCGGCGCTTCGCCTGATCGATGGCCGCGATGCCGCTCAACCCCTGCTGGGCCACGCTCTGCGAGATTTGCACGGGCGTCGGTGTCATCAGAGGTCTCCAACAACGTGTATCGGATCCTTCGGTTGGGCGGCACGGCGGCGGCGCCTTATCGGCCGCGCATGAAGAAGGCCCGCGGAACAATCCGCGGGCCTCCAGAGGGGAGAAAATGCGCTGTTGCCGTTCGGTTCGGTTCTACCGCTCGCCCGTGGCCGAGCCGGTGTCGGCCGACGCGGTGGCGGTGTCGAGCAGGCTGGGCGGAATGATCCGGGCGGCCACGCTGCCGAAGACGTCCTCCGGCGCGACGACGGCCGACTCGCTCACGTTCACGTACTTCATCTCGGTCACGCGGTCGTTGACCACCTCGCCCCGCACGCCGATGAAGCGTTGCAGGTTGCCGGCGAGCGTTCGCGCGGCGTCGCCATCGGCCTTGAGGTAGATCACGGTGCGGCGCGTCTCCGGGTCGCACAGGCGAAACAGCGTGCCGCCGCGCACCTGCAACGTGCTGGGCACGAGCAGCCCAACCGCCTCGTACACCTGCACGTTCGCCCGCTCGGCCCGCTCGGCGAGCTCCTCCTTCTCGGCCTGAAGCTCCAACTGGCGGTCGGCGAGGCGGTCGCGCATCGCCTCCACGGCCCGGAGATCGTCAAGGGCGGTGCGGCGAATGGCAATCGTCTTGAGGCGCGTCTCGATGATCGGGATCAGCGCCTTCGCCGAGGCGTCGCCGGCCTCGCCCATCTCCGTTGCGCTGGCGACCAACGCGGTGTAGTCGGCCTCCAGCGTGTCGAGCGGCTGCTCGACCAGCGGCTTTTCCGCCTCGACCAAGTAACGCTCGTTGAGCGCCTCGAACTCGGCCAGCAACGCAGCCGTGGCCGCGGGCGCCGCGGGCGGGGTGGCCTCTTGCTCGGCTTCGGTGTCGAGGCCATCCTCGATGATCGCGTCCGGCGGAAGCGAGCCGTCGGCCATCGCGATCGGCGGGGCGGCATCGGCGGCGCCATCCACCTCGATCGGCGGCGCCGCCTCGGCAACGGCCGGCCCGGCGATCTCGGCGGGCGGGGCGATGTCGCTCGTGACCCAGCCGATCGGAGTCTCCTCGACGCGCACCTCGCGACCCTTCTTCAGGTCGCTCAGGCTCACGTAGAAGAAGACGAGCTTCGGGGGCTCAATCTTGTAGTAGATGCCCTCCTCGCCGATCACGCGCACCTCGTCACCGGCGGCGAGGCGCAGGGCGGTCGAGCCGATGCTGGTCGAGAGGGTGCTGCCGACGCGAACCGGGGCGGCCTCGACCACGCGACCGCTCTGCATGCCGCCGCTGGCCGGGCCGCTCACGTTGACGCGGGCCTTGGGAACCAGGCAGAAGGTGCCCGCCGGCGGCAGCACGCGCAGGAACGGGTCGCGGCGGTGGACGACGACGACCTCGTCGCCCACGTTGAGCGTCGCGACGGCCAACTCGCCCTCGCCGGGCCCGCTGCGGACGACGACGCCGTCGCGCTTGGCCAGGCCGGTGAACTGGCGGTCGGCGATCACGTCCTGCCCGACGGTGGCCGGGGCGGGCGTGCTCTGGCCGTACGCGTTCCCCGCGAGGACGCCGGCGGCGAACGTGCCGGCGGCGAGCCAGAGGGCCAGCTTCGTGCGCGGGCGGTGGAAGAGACGCGTCTGGACGACAAGGTCTGTCGCGTCGAGCGACGCAACGGCAACGGCGGCGGGGCGGGTCGATCGATTCGGGTTCGGATGCACCAGGCACCTCCGTGTGCGGGTCATGCGAAAGGGTGAGATGTCAGCGCGACTCCGCCGCGCGAGGTTGATGATGCCTTCGGCGGTGGGCCGCGTCAAGGCGTCAGGCGGTTAAACGACGCGGGGCAAGATTTGTTCATCCGCCGCGCTGGCTGGCCTCGAGAATCAACCCGGTTCGCCGCAAGCGACGGGATCGACAGGCCACGCGAGCCGAACGACCACGCGATATGCTTCCCGCGAAATGTCCGACTCTCCCGTCCGCACCGAACACGCCGCCACGCTGGATGATGGCCGCGCAATCACCCGGTTTCGCCTGACTTCGGCCAGTGGCGTTCGCGTCGATCTGCTCGATTTGGGCGCAACGATCGAAGCGATTTGGACGCCCGACCGCGACGGCAACGCTGCCAACGTCTGCCTGGGCTTCGCCGACGCGCGGCAGTACGCGCGTAACAAGCCGTACTTCGGCGCGAGCGTCGGCCGCTTCGCCAACCGGATCGACCGTGGGCGGTTTTCGCTCGACGGCGAGGACTTCACGCTCGCGTGCAACGACGACGACAACGGCCACCACCTGCACGGCGGCCCCGGCGGGTTTCACAGCCGGTTCTGGTCGGCGTCGAGCGATGGCCCGTCCGTCACGTTCGCGCTCGACAGTCCCGACGGCGACGAGGGATACCCGTCCTCCCTCGTGGCGACGGCGACCTACACCCTTGACGACAACGGCGGCCTGCGGATCGAGTACGCCGCGACCAACACCGGCGCGCGGGCCACGGTCGTCAACCTCACAAACCACGCCTACTTCAACCTGGCCGGCCGGGGGCTGATACACGACCACGTCGTCGCGCTCAACGCCGGCGCGTACCTGCCGACGGATGCCACGCAGATTCCCGCGGGCGAGCGGCGGCCCGTCGCGGGAACGCCCTTCGACTTCCGCCAGCCCAAGCCGATTGGCCAGGATTTCGCCGCTGCCGGCGGGTACGACCACTGCTGGGTACTCAACGGCGACAGCGGCACGCTCCGCCCCGTCGCTCGCGTGACCGAGGCGACCAGCGGGCGCACGATGGAGGTCGAGACGACGCAGCCCGGCGTGCAGTTCTACACCGGCAACGTGCTCGACGGCAGCCCAGAGGTCGGCGGCCATCCGCAGCACGCGGCGTTCTGCCTGGAGACGCAGGGGTTTCCCGACGCTCCGAATCAGCCGGGGTTTCCGAGCGCCCGCCTCGAACCGGGGGCGACGTATCGCCACGCGACGGTCTATCGCTTTGGCCTTGGCTGACGAACCTCCCGCTCGATTCTTCGACGTCGGTCGATCCAGTTCGTACGATAACGGGATGACTTCCTGTGCCAGCGAACGGTCGGGCACCACCACCCCCACCCCCACCCCCACCACCACCGCGACATCCGCGGCGACGGCGGTGGACCGGGCGGACGTGGCGGTGGTCATCCCGGCGTGGAACGAGGAGTCGAGCATCGGCCGCGTGATCGACGCGCTGCCGCCCGCGTGGCACCGCCGCGTCGTCGTCGCCGACAACAACTCAACCGACTACACCGCCGACGTCGCCCGCAAGTTCGGGGCAACGGTGGTGCCCGCGCCGCGCCAGGGGTATGGCAGCGCCTGCCTCGCGGCGCTGGCGGAGATCGCCAAGGATCCGCCGCGCGTGGTGGCGTTCATCGACGCGGACTTCAGCGATCACCCCGAGCAGCTCGGCGAGGTCGTCGGCCCGATCCTGGCGGGGGAGGCGGACTTCGTCCTTGCCAGCCGCATGCTGACCGACCAGCCGAAGGGGGCGCTGCTGCCGCAGGCGATTTACGGCAACAAGCTGGCGTGTTTCCTGATGCGCGTGCTATTCGGCGCCCGCCACACCGACTTGGGGCCGTTCCGGGCCATCGCGTGGGATCAGCTCCAGGCCCTGGGCATGCGCGACCCCGACTTCGGCTGGACGGTTGAGATGCAGGTGAAGGCCGCCCGGCGGAAGCTGCGCGTCCGGGAGGTGCCCGCCCGCTACCGCGAGCGCGTGGGCGTAAGCAAGATCACCGGCACCCTGAGCGGCACCGTGCGGGCGGGCTACAAGATCCTGTGGACGATCTTCCGCTACGGCGTCCTGCGGCGGTGAGCGGGCTGTTACTCCGTCGCGGCGAAGTTGGCCGAGACGATGCTGACCTTGCTCGGCACCTCGACGACGACACCCGCGTTGTAGATGGCGGCGTAGTCGGGGAAGGGCGTCTCGACGGTGCCCGCGGCCACGCCGTCTTCGGGGGCGTAGGCGGAGGCGATGTGCGGGCCGACGACGGCGTTGACGCTCAGGGTCGACGTTTCGCCGGGACGGACGGGGCCATCGACGTTTGCTTGGCCCGAGCCCGCAAACGCGCCGGCGACGGCCGGGCCTTCGATGCGCAGGATGCTCGGCTCTTCGTTCAAAGGCGAGCGGGTCGCGTCGCCGTCGGTTTGGGCAACCGTGTTGATCGTGTCGGTCGGCGTGTTCGGCCGGGTGCCGTTGTAGACGCCAATGCTCACGCCCACCGCCAGCGCGGCGGCGGCGGCAGCGGCGGTCATACCCCAGGTGCGCCACCAGCTCGCCGACGACGAGCCCGGCACCGCGGCAACGACCTCGTCGTTCGCCACGTCGGCGTGGACGGCGGCCATCACGCCGGAGACCACGCTCTTCGAGGCGCGATCCAGCTCCGCCGGCACCGGGGTGCGGTGGAACATCGTGTCGACCGCGACGAGCTCATCGCGCAGGGCGGCCAACGCGGAGTCCTGCGCCAGCGCCGCCTCGACGGCGGGGCGGCGGCGGGGGTCGAGCGTGCCGTCAACCAGTTGGCTGACCTCGAACTCCAACGCCTCGCGCGGATCGAGATCGGCGGGCGGCTGGAGGGCGTTGGAAGATGAAGGCGCCGAGTACGACATCGTGCTGCGGAAAAACTGCTGCCCCGCCGTGCGCGTTTCTCCCCGCGTCGGCCAATGCCAGGCTGATGATGACTGTTCAGTCGAACTGTGCGGCGGAAAGGGCCACCGCTTCCCTTCGGACACGTCTCGCCTTGTCAGGTTAGTCGGACGAGGAGGACAACTTGAATTACCGGACGAATCGCCGCGGACCCGGAAAAGTTAACTCAGACGCGCCAAGCGGCAGACGTGGGGATTATCGGACTTACATCGCCGTCTTCAACAGGTCCTTCAACTTCTTCCGCGCCTGGAACACGTGCCACTTCACCGCCTCGACGCTGCACTCGAGCCGGTCGGCGACCTCCTTCTGCGGCAACTCCTCGATTGTGAAAAGAATCAGGGCGTTTCGCTGCTTTTCCGGCAACTGCTTCAGCGCCTCGCGCAGCGCCTCGCCCAGCTCGCGCCCCTCGGCCGCCCGGCTGGGATCACCTGATTGGGCGAGGGAGTCGGGGCCATGGCCAGGCATCGGCCGGTCGGCGGCGGCGGGATTGCCCAGGTGCTCGGCCACCTGCCCGTCGAGCGGCTGGGCGATGCGCAGCCGCCGGCCACGCCGAAAGTTCAGGCTCACGTTCGTGACGATGCGCATCAGCCACCCGCCGAACGCCGCCGGACGCTCGAGGGTGTCGAGCGAGCGATAGGCCTTGACCAGCGCGTCCTGAACGGCGTCTTTGGCATCATCCTGATTGCCCAGCAGCCGGTAGCTGACGACGATCGCCTGGCGGTTGTACTTCTCGACGAGCTGCTCGAAGCCGGTCGGGTCGCCGGCCAGGCAACGATTGACGGCCTCGGCGTCGGCGGCGCCGGGGTTCTCGTCGGCGGGCTCGGGACCAACGGCGGGCTCGGGCGTCGGTGACGCCGCGTCGGCTGCGGAGGTCGCGCCGGGATCGGAGGTTTTCAGGTCGGTCGGCGGCAACGGATAGAGGAGGCAGCGGGGCGGCGGCGGTGCCCGACGGGAACGGCGGTGCAACACTATAAGAGGACGGCCGCGTGCAAGCGAAGAACGCCCGGCGTGGGCCGGGCGTTCGGTGCAATCTGTCCAAGCGAGCGCCGGGACGAGCCGGCCGCGGCCTCGCCTTCACGCCGTTGCAGCCTTACTGCGGCACGGCCCAGTAGCCGTTGGTGAAGCCGTCCTGAATGAACTCGTCGACCACGTCGGCGTGGACCTGGCCCTCCTTGATGCGGCTGTTGATCGGCATCCAGAAGACCGGGTTGGAGGCCTCAAGATCGTTCAGCTTCTCGACGTGGCCGTCGGCAAAGGCGTAGTTGCTCTCGAAGGCGCCGCCCTGGGCGAAGGCCTGGCCGCTGCCGTGGCGGGCCCAGAGGGTGCGCGGGTCGAAGTCGGCCGACCCGCCGTTGCCGGCGGCCATCTCGCGGTTCATGCCGTTGGAGAACCGGCACCACGGGCCGTAGTCGCTGAAGTTCCCGCCGTAGCTGTTGCCCACGCCAAGGTTGTAGGTCGGGTAGCGGTTGCGCAGGTACCGGGCGCCGTCGGCGAGCACGACCTTGAGCGACGCGCCGCCGAGCTTGCTGACCTTCGGGGCGTACCCCTGGGCGATGTCGACCACCGCGCCGCCGAAGCTGGGGACGTTGGTGCGGCCCTTGCGCGAGTCGCCGCTGCTGGCGACGGCGGGCATCTTCCACATAAAGGTCAGGTTCGTGCTGTAGCTGTTGAACGGCAGCGGGCCCACGTCCGGGCCACCGCTGCCGGTGAAGGCGACGGCCTCGGCGGTGTTCTCCGGGCAGGCGAAGACGCTGCCGGGACCAATGAGCTGCCGGTACCGCTCCACGCGATCATCGATGGTCGGGCCCTCGTTGAACGCGATGTCCATCATCTCGGCCGACGGCGTGACGTAGTCGAACAGGCCGATGCGCTGGGGCAGGTTGTCGACCGTGTAGGGGTGCCGCGAGTCCGTGGCCGGATCCGGGTTGAAAACGCCCTCGTACTCGCCGCTGCCGCTGGTGCTGGGGCTGCCGGGCATCCAGCCGTCCCACTGCGTTGTGTAGAGGATCTGGCCCTGCACGATCGAGCGCAGGTTGCTCAGGCAGACCACGCTCTTGGCCGACTTGCGGGCCTGGCTCAGCGTCGGCAGCAGGATGCCGATCAGCAACGCGATGATGCCGATCACGACGAGCAGCTCCACAAGGGTGAAGCCGCGACGGCGGGGGGAGGTCTGAATCATGGAAGTGGGGTGCAGGGCGGTGGTGGGCGGGGCGGGAAGATTCGCGCGGGGCCGGCGGGGCTGTCGCGGATGCAACCGTAGGAGCGGAACCCCCAGAACTTGGGCAGATTCGCATCAAGATTGCGCTAACGAGGGCTCGCCTAGTCGGGGGAGAAGCGGCCGACCGCGTTCTACGCTCGGGGGTGGCCAATCCCGCAGAACCCGCCGCGGCGCGACAGGCCGTCCACCGCGTTCCCGGACGTTCGGCCGCGATTGTCGGCGGGGGTGTCGGCGGGCTCGCCGCCGCGATCCGCCTCGCTGCGGCGGGCTGGTCGGTCACGCTCCTGGAGAAGAACGCCCGCATCGGCGGCAAGCTCAACCGGCGCGTCCTGCCCTCGCCCGCGGGCGACTTCACCTTCGATACCGGCCCGTCCCTCCTGACGCTGCCGTTCGTCTTCGAGGACCTCTTCAAAGCCGGCGGCACGACGCTCGCCAATCGGCTCGACCTCGTCCGGCTCGATCCGGTCAGCCGCTTCGACTGGCCCGATGGCGACACGCTCGCGCTCCACCGTGATAAGACCGATACGCTCGCCAGCGTCCGCAAGCTGGCGCCGGAGGATGTCGACGGCTTCAAACGGTTCCTTGATCGAGGCCGCCGCATCTGGGAGTTAGCCGGCGAGCTGTTCCTGACGCAAAGCCCCGAGCAGATCATGGCCCGCAAGCTCTCGCCGCGCCAGGGGCTGGCGATGCTGACCGTGCCGCTGCGCATCGGCATGTTCGGCACGTACGCGAAGCTCGTCGACCGGCACGTCAGGCACCCGAAGTTGCGAGCGGTGCTCTACCAGTACGCGACCTACAGCGGCGCCAGCCCGTGGAAGGCCCCGGCGACGCTGGCGGTCATCCCGTTCGCAGAAACGCACTTTGGCGGCTGGTATGTCAAGGGCGGCATGTACCGGTTGGCCGAGGAACTGCAACGCCTCGCGGTGGAGAACGGCGCGACGATTCGTACCGACGCGCCGGTCGCAACGATCAACGTCGAGCACGGCCGCACGACCGGCGTGACGCTCGCGTCGGGCGAGACGCTCGACGCCGACGCCGTGATCTGCAACGGCGACGTCATCAGCAGTCTCCGCTCGCTCGTCGCCCCAGCCGACCGCCCCAGGTGGCCCGACGCCAGGCTCGACGCCCTCGACCCCGGTGGCAGCGGCATGGTCCTGCTGTTGGCGGTGCGCGACGGGTTGCCGACGCTGACGCACCACACGAAGTGCATGCCGCTCGACTATCTCGCCCCCGGCGGTGATCTGAAGAGCATGTTCGAGACGCAAACTGTCCCGCTCGAGCCGTGTGTCTACGTCTGCTGCACCAGCCGCACCGACCCGACCCAGGCGCCGCCGGGCTGCGAGAATCTGTTCGTCCTTGTCAGCGCTCCGCCGCTGGCCGGTCGCGGCGCGAGCATCGATTGGGATGTCGAGGGCCCCGCGTACCGCGACCGGGTGATCCGCCTGCTCGAAACGAAGTTCGGCCTCACGGACCTGTCGCAACGGATCGTCGCTGAAGATCGCTGGACGCCGCGCGACTTGCGCGACCGCTACTGCGCCAACGCCGGGAGCATTTACGGCGTGGGCAGCAACAGCCGGATGCAGGCGTTCCTCAGGCCGCCGAACCGCGACAAGTCGATCGCAAATCTCTACTACGCCGGCGGCGCGACGCACCCGGGCGGCGGCCTGCCGCTGGTGGCCCTGAGCGGCAAGATCGCCAGCGAACTGGCAACAGGCGACTCGGCGCCATGACGGGGCATCCCCCGGCCGGGCATTCGGTCGAGACTGAACAAATCGGACGGTTGGCAGGGTTGGTCCTGTCCTTGCAGGGCGAACGGTCCCGCCACTTCAACATTGAAGCGGCCTTTCCAATCGCCTTTACACAGGACAACCACATGAGTAATGCCAACCGAGGAGACGGCGCCGAAGCCGTCGGCGCGTACAAGGACCCCAAGCATGGCGGCGGCTCCTCGCTGCTGCCCTGGCTGCTGGGCCTGCTGGCGCTGCTGGCCGTCGTTCTGCTGCTGCTGTGGCTCTTCGGGGCGTTCGGCGGCGACGACGACAACGGCGTCGACGTGGACGACGATGACCAGACCATCACCCAGCCCTACGACGACGACGCCGACAACCTTGGTGAAGACGACCCGGGCGACATCGACACCGACGAAGGCTTTACCCCGCCCGGCGAGGCGACCGAATGAGTGCGCCAGCCGCCCAACCTTCCGCCGGCGCCGGTCCACGGCCGGGGGACGCGATCCACGGCGAGCGGGGCCTGCGCGCCGAGGTCGAGCAGGTGCTCGGCGACGGCGACCGCGTGATCGCCCGCCTCGCTGATGGCCGTCGGCTGCTGTTGCCGGTGCGTCTGCTCCGCCGCGGCAGCGACGGCTTCCACGCCACGCTGTCACCCGACGACATCAACGCGGCCACCGCCGACGCCACCGCTGACGCTCAATCGGCCCAAACTGTCGGCGAAGAGCGTGTTATCCCCATCATCGAGGAGCGCGTCCACGTCGCCAAGCGAGCCGTCGAGCAGGGGCGCGTGCGCGTCCGCAAGGTCGTCACCTCCGAGGAACAGGAGGTCGCCGAAGACCTGCTGCGCGAGGAGGTCGAGGTCGAGCGTGTCGAGTGCAACGCCTTTGTCGATGACGCGGACAACCCGCCCCAGGCCCGCCAGGAGGGAGACGTGTGGATCGTCCCGCTGCTGGAGGAGGTCGTAGTCGTCGAGACGCGCCTGGTCGTCCGCGAAGAACTGCACATCCGCCGCGTCCAGGGGCGGCACGTCCACCGCGAGACCGTGACGGTCCGTCGCGAGGACGCCCAAGTCGAGCGCCTCGACCCCAACTGAATCACCGGTCGCCCCGCGACCGGCCCAACTTTTTCATCACACTGCAACCCGAAAGCACCCACTCCCATGGCAACCAATCACGATCGTTTCGTCGTCGGCCTCTTCGACGACAAGCCCGAGGCCGAGAAGGTCGTCCGCGGCCTGCACAAGGCCAACTTCAGCGACATCAACCTGCGCGGCCGCGACGACCTGTCGGGCATGACCGCCTACCTCGAACGTCACGGCGTGCCCGACACCCACAGCCACTTCTACGCTGAGGGCGTGCGGCGCGGCGGGCATCTTGTCACCGTCTTCACCGACGACCAGCACTACGCGGCGGCCGTCGAGCTCATGCGCAACCATGGCGCTGTCGACATCACGCGACGTGCCGACTACTACAAGAAGTCCGGCTACGACCGCTACGACACAAATGCCAAGCCCTACTCCGATGAGGAGGCCACCGCCGAGCGGCAGAAGTACCAGTCGCACGACTACGACGAGTCCCACGCCGACAAGGTCCTGCCGGAAATCGAGGAACAGGTTCACATCGGCAAGCAGAAGGTCCAGCGTGGCGGCGTGCGCATCTTCGCCCGCGAGACCCAGGTGCCCGTGGAGAAGAACGTCACGCTGCGCGACGAGACGATCCACGTCGACCGCAAGAACGTCGACCGCGCCGCCACCGCCGACGACCTGAAGGCCTTCCAGGAGGGGGAGGTCACGCTCACCGAAACCGACGAGGAGGCCGTCGTCTCGAAGGAGGCCCGCGTCACCGGCGAGGTGCGCGTTGGCAAGACGGTTGAGGAGAAGACCCAAACTGTCAGCGACACCGCCAAGAAGCGCGAGATCGAGGTCGAGAAGGTCGAAGGCGGCCACGAGCGCAAGCGGTAGCCGGTTTCAGTCGCAGTCGATCGCGTCACACGCCCGCCCCGCGCCGCCGCGCGGGGCGGGCGTGATACTGTCTGCCATGCAGACCACGCCCCTGGGCAAGACCGGCCTCGTCGTCAGCGTCGCCGGCCTCGGGTGTGGCGGGCCGAGCCGGCTGGGCTTGCGCGAGGGATACGGCAACACCGACGCCGACGCCGTCCGCCTGGTGCGCACGGCGATCGATTTGGGCGTCACGCTGATCGACACGGCCAGCGGCTACGGCACCGAGGCAGTCGTCGGCCGGGCCGTGCGCGAGAGCGGGCGGCGCGACAAGCTCGTGGTCAGTTCGAAGCTGGGTGCCGGCGATCGCGGCCGCGCCGACTACGCCGCCGGCATCGACGCAAGCCTGGCGATGACCGGGCTGGACCACCTCGACCTCTACCACGTCCACGGCGTCGCCGCCGACGAATTGCCGCACGTGATGGACCAGATCGTCCCGGCCCTGCTCGACGCGAAGCGGGCCGGCAAAGTGCGGCACCTGGCGATCAGCGAGCGCTTCGAGAGCGAACCGGCCCACGCGATGTTCCGCCGCCTGCTCCGCACCGAGGCGTGGTCCGACGTGTTCGAGGTGGCGATGGTCGGTTTCAACCTGCTCAACCCGTCGGCGCGGCGGCACGTGTTTCCGCGCACATTTGAGCGCGGCATCGGGACGCTGGGCATGTTCGCGGTCCGCCGGGCGTTGACCGATCCCGAGCGTCGCGCCGCAGCCCTCGCGGAGATGGGCCAACCCGCTGACGCGCTCGACTTCCTCGGTGACGGCGCAGCCATCACGCAGGCCGGCTACCGCTTTTGCCGCCACGAGCCGGGCGTCGATTGCGTGCTCTTCGGCACCGGCAGCGCTGAGCATTTGCGGCAGAACGTCGCCTCCCTCAATGCCGGCCCGCTGCCGCCGGACGTCCTCTCGCGCCTCAGCGCCCTGTTCGGCAACGCCGAGAGCGTGAGCGGGAGCTAGGGGCCGTTCGAGAACCCCAAGGTGGCACGGGTCGCGTCGGCGAGACCCGAATCGGGCTGCTGACGAACAGACACGGGTCTCGCAGACGCGACCCGTGCCACCACCCGTTGATCGTCTCGCGGCGCGCAGCGACACGCCCGCGGGTGGGGCCGCGGGCGTTGGGATGGACCAGGATGATCGAGACGCGGGGGCCGGCTACCCGACGATCACGTCGGCGCCGCCGTCCTGTTCGTTTCTCTCGATGTCGGCCTCGATTTGCATCCGCTTGGCCTTGGCGGCCTCAAGCTTCTCGGCCGGGAGGTTTTGCTGGGCCATCTCAACGTTGCCCCTGGCGATGGCGTTGCCGCGGTCGGCGGCGATCATCATCAACGCCAGGCCCTCGCTCTCCTCCTCGGCGGTGGGGGCGTCGGCGTTGAGCAGCATCGCGCCGTACTCAAGCATGCCGATCCCGTCGCCGCCGTACGCGGCCGTGCGGAGCAGTTCCTTCGCCTTGGCCGGGTCCTGCGCGACGCCGGGCGCGCCGTCGCGGTAGAGAATGCCCAGGTTCGTCGTGGCCTGCACCATGCCGGCCTCGTGCGCCTTCTGGTAGTAAGCGGCCGCCTTGGCGGGGTCGGCGGGGGCGCCCTCGCCGTTCTGCGTCATCACGCCCAGGGCGAAGGCGGAGTTCATGTGCCCCCCCTCGTCGAGATGCTCCAGGAGCCGGCGCGCGGTGGCGTAGTCCTGCTTCTCGTAGGCGTCGAGGGCCTTGTCGTAGTCGTTGAAGTCGTAGGTGACGCCGTTGATGGTCATCGAGCCACGCTCGCCGCCACCGCCGTTGTCATCCTCGATCACGTCGTCCTCCGCGTCCTCATCATCGCCCGGCGGCGGCGGCGGCGGCGGCGGCGGCGGCGGTGGTGGTGGCGGTGGTGGTGGCGGTGGTGGTGGCGGTGGTGGTGGCGGTGGTGGTGGTGGTGGTGGTGGTGGTGGGGCGGCCTCTTGCTCGAGCGTGACGCGCGTGCTCTGGCCGCGGAAGCCGACGATGATCGTCGTGTCCGACTCGTCGACGAATGTGATCTGCTCGGGACCCTGCGGCGTCTGGACCGTGCCGGCGGCGTACTCGGTGCCGTCGGGAGCGGTCACCATGCGGACCGTGGCCTTCATCGGCCCCTGCCCCACATCGAGTGAGCCGAAGATCTCGCCCGTCTGTTGATTCACGCCTTCCACCACGAGGGCCATGTTGCCGCTCTTGTAGGTGACGGGGAAGTCGGGCACATCCTCGCCGCCACCGTTGGGCGCCGGCACCGGATCGTTGCGTTGGCCGTCCTTTTGAATGCGGTACTGCTTGGCGCCGACGGTGACGAGGGCGACCGTCTCGGTCTCGTCGACGATCCGAACCTGCTGGACGCCCTGGGGAGTCTGGATCTGGCCGTTGATCGACTGGTAGAACGGCGGGGCGTTCTGGTCCTGGCGGATCTGGCCCTGGAAGGGCATTGGCCCGCCACCCATGTCGTTCAGGGCAATGGTGCCCGAGAGGGTCATCGTCTGCTGATCGAAGCCGGTGATGAGTAGCTCGCAGCCGTTGCCGCCGAAGCGCATCTGCATTTGCTGCTGTTGGCCGGGTGGTGGCGGCGGGGGCGGCACCTGCTGCCCACCGGGGCCGAACTGCGCGGCCGCGGGCGTCGCGGCGACGAGCGTCAGCCCCGCGGCAGCCAGCGCGGCATACGCGGCGTGGCGAAGCGAGGGGAGGGGGCGTGTCATAAGGATTGGCCTGCGAGGAAACGGGCGGGGGAGATGGCGGGGAGGTGGCGGGCCGTGCCGGCCCACGTCGAACCGTGCGAGACCGCCGGCGTCGCGGGGCCAATGTATCAGGCGAAAACCCGGCGCCGAAACCCAAACGCCGGGCCGACCCGCACAAGACGCTGCTCGCGGTGCTCCGCAGACGGCCGATCGAAGCCGCTCCCGTACGATGGCGGTGTAGTCATGCGGACGCCAACGACCCTTGCCGCAAACGCCGCATTGTGGTTGGCGGCCATCCTGATCGTGGCGCCGCTCGTGTCGATCGGCTTGGCGCTGGCGACGACGCCCGCCGCGTGGCGGCTGCTGGGCGAGGGTCACGCCTGGTCGGTCCACGCGACGACGCTCGCCTTCGCCTGTGCGGCCGCAACGCTCGCGCTGCCGCTGGCAATGGGGCCGGCCGCGTGGTTGCGGCGCGGCGGCGGCGTGCGGTTGTCCATCGCGGTCGCGTTGGCGCTGGCGGTCCTCGCGACGCCCGAGGCGGCTTGGGCGTACGGCGTCGCTGAGGCGTGGCGGCTGACGGTCGGCATGCCCGCGCCCGACACCGCGCTCGATCGCGTGCGCGCCGTGACGACCACGGCCGCCCAGGTTTGGCCGGTGCCGGCGGCGGTTTGGGGAATCGCGTTACGCCGTTTGCCGACGTCGTTGCTGGAAGCGGCCGACCTCGACGGCGGACGGCGACGGATGACGTTGCGGCTGCTCGCCCCCCCGACGCTCGCCGCCTGGGCCGGGGCGCTGCTGCTCGCGGGGCGGCAGGTGTCGGCGTACGACCAGACGGGCATCGTCACCTCGAGCGTGCTCGTCCGCGACGCCTACGTCTTGGCCCTTGGCGGCGTCGATGATCGCATGGCGGCCGCGGCGGCGAACGGGGCGCCGGTCATGGCGGTGCTGGCGATCGTCGCGATGGCCGCGTGGTGGCTGTGGCGGCGCGAGTCGGCGGAGCTGGACGACGATGGGCAGGCCCGACTGCGGGCCGTGGGCCCGCAGCTACCTTGGACGGTGTTTTCGTGGGGGTTAGTCCTTGGGTCTGTCGCGGTTCCGCTGGCGGCGTTGTGGCAGACGGCGGGGGAGCGGTGGTGGGCGTACGCGGTTGAAGGGTATCGGCTGCAATGGGAGAACTCGATGCTCGTCGCCTGCCTCGCGGGCGGGGCGGCGTTCACGCTGGCGTCGCTGGGGTTGATCGTTCGGCCGCGCTGGGCACTGGTCGCGAGCGTCGGCGTTTTCTTACTGGGCGGGCAGTTGGTCTCGCTGGGATTGCTGCGGCTGCTGAACGACCGGCCATCGCTGCAACTTCTGGCGTGGGCGCAGGATGGGGTGTACGCCCTGATCTACAACCGGTTGCCGATCTTCGCGTGGCCGTCGCTGGCGTTGTTCGCGTGGCTACCGCTGGCGGCGGCGGCGGCGACGTGGAGCGGCCGGGGCCGACGCCTGCGCGAACTCGCCGCCGCCGACGGTGCGACAAGGCTTCAGGCGGCCCGGCTGGTGATCTGGCCGACGTTCTGGCCCGGCCTGCTCGCCGCGGGCGTGGCCGTGGTCGCACTAGCCTTCGGCGAGACCGCCGCCGCCGTCCTGCTCTACCCCGACACGCTCGTGAACGCGATGATGACCAACGTCCACACCCTCGCTTACCCGGCGATGGCGCAGTCGGCGCTGCTGGGTGCCCTCACCGTCGCCGCCGTGGCCATCATCGCGACGCTGATCTGGACGATCGGGAAAAGGATGAAGGATGAAGGCAGAAGGATGAACCCGAAGCGGCTTCTTCTGATCGGGTTCATCCTTCTGCCTTCATCCTTCATCCTTTCCGCCGCCTTCATCCTTTCGGGCTGCGACGCCCCCGCCCAACCCGTCGCCACCTACTCCTCGATCGGCACCGGCGAGGGCCAGGTCGTTTACCCGCGGGCGATCGCGTATTCGAAGGCGGAGGACGCGCTGTGGGTGATCGACCGCACCGCCCGCGTTCAGAAGTTCGACGCGGCCACCGGCGAGTTCGTGCTCGGCTGGGCGATGCCCGAGAACGTCTACGGCCGCCCGGTCGGCGTGAGCGTCGACGGCGAGGGCAACGTCTGGGTGCCCGACACGCACTACGGCCGGGTCATCGTCTTCGACCCGACCGGCGATGAGCTGTTCCGCTTCGGCGAAACCGGCACGGATCCGGGCCAGTTCGTCTGGCCGACGGACGTGCTCGTGTTGGATGACAACCGCGTGCTCGTCAGCGAGTACGGCGCGGGCGAGGCGGGGAACAACGATCGCATCCAGCTTTGGCGGCGCGGGCCCAACGGAACGATGACGGCCGAGCGGGTCATCGGCAGCTTCGGCACGGACCACGGCCAGTTCCGCCGGCCGCAGTCGATGGCGAGGGTGCACGACGAGCTGTGGGTCGCGGATGCGGCCAATCACCGCTTGGTCGTCTTTAGCCTGAGAGACGACGACTTCGGCGTGTTCCTCCGCAACGCCGCCGAGGGCGCGGTGCGATTTCCTTACGGGCTGGACGTCGACGGCGAGGGGAACCTGCTCGTCGCCGAGTTCGGCAACAACCGCGTGAGCCGCGTCGACGCCGATACCGGCTTCGTGACGGCCACCTGGGGCAGCTTCGGCGGGGCGGCGGGGCAGTTGCGCTACCCGTGGGCGGTGGCGTTCGATTCGGAGAGGGATCAGACGGTCATCGTCGACAGCGGCAACGACCGGTTGCAAATCGTGGACTTCTAATCCGACCGTGGCATCGGCTTCCAGCCGATGTTCGGGCGCAGCTCGATCCTCGGGCGCGGGCTCACGCCAGACCATCGGCTGGAAGCCGATGCCACGGTCTGAGGAACGCAATCCTTGCTTCGACTAGAAACTTCGGCCGCTTCGGCGGATGATCGACCTGGGATGCTGTTGCCAATGCCGATGCCGAACCTTCAGCCGCTGGCGGGGCTGCGCCTGGAATACATGAGTCTCTGGCAGGCCGCGGCGCTGTTCGGGGCGCTGGCGGTGCCCGTCACGCTCCTGGCCCTGCGCAGCCTGGCGGGCCTCGGGCCGGTGCGGCGGTGGGTGGCGCTGGGGGCGCGATTGCTCGTGCTGGCGGTGATCGTGCTGATCCTCGCCGGGCTCCAGGCGGAGCGCGAGAACAAGCTCGTCGAGGTGCTGATCCTGCGCGACGTCAGCGACAGCGCCCGCTCGGCGGTCGACCCGGCCACGGGCGAAACCGTGCGCGGCCGGGTCGACGAGTACGTGCGCTCGCTCTTTGCCGCCGGCGACTCGGCGCGCGAGGCGGACGACCGCGTGGGCATCATCAGCTTCGACTCCGAGGCCTACGTCGACCAGATGCCCGCCAACCGCCCGCAGCAGGCGGCGGCGCAGGCGCTCTCCAACCGCACGCCCGGCACCGACCCCGGCGCCGCGATCGAACTGGGCCGAGCCTCCTTCAGCCCCGACGCCCGTAAGCGCCTGCTGCTGATCTGGGACGGCAATCAAACCGAGGGCGATCTCGACCAGGCCGTCGACCGGGCGCGGCAGGAGAAACATCCCGATCGACGTGATGGTCCTCGACTGGGAGGCCGGCGACGAGGTGTTCGTCGAGCGGTTCATCGCCCCGGGCACCAAGCGTGTCGGGGAGCCGTTCACGCTCGAGGTGATCTTGAACAACACCGCCGCCGTCCGGACGGGCGGCACGCTGCGCGTCGAGCAGGAGGGCCGCCCGCTCGACCTCGACCCGGACGCAGGGGGGGCCTTCAGCCCGACCCGTCCGCGTGGTGCTCGAGCCGGGGCGGAACAAGGAGCTGGTGATTGTCGACCCGCTCGGGGCGGACGTGACGGTGCGCCGCTTCGAGGCGATTTTCGAGCCCGGACCGCGTCGCCGACGGGCAGGGCGGCGTGCGGAACGTGGGGGACACCCGCCTAGAGAACAACACCGGCCGCGGCTTTCGTCTTCGTGCGCGGCAAGGGGCGGGTGCTCTACGTCGACAACACCGGCCCGACCGGCAACGGCCGCTTCCTTCAGGAGCGTTTGGCAAGCGAAGGCATCGAAGCGTTGCGCGTTGACCTCGACGGCTTTCCGGCGTCGATCGTGGAGATGCAGGGGTACGACGCGATCATCCTCGCCAACGTGCCGCGCGGCGCCGGCGGGCTCAGCGAGCCCCAGCAGGTGGCGCTGGCGCAGTACGTCCACGACACCGGCGGCGGGCTGCTGATGATCGGCGGGCCCGACACGCTCGGCGCCGGCGGCTGGCAGGGCAGTCGTCTCGAAGAAATCCTGCCCGTCGACATGGACGTGCCGAGCAAGCGGCAGATCCCCAAGGGCGCCCTCGCGCTGGTCATGCACAGCACGGAGATGGCCCAGGGCAACTACTGGGCCGAGCAGTGCGCGCTCAAGGCCGTCGAGGTGCTCAATCGCCAGGACGACATCGGCGTGCTGAGCTACGACTTCTCCACCGGCGGAGCCCAATGGGATTACCCGCTGGCCGAGAAGGGCAACGGCAGCCGGGTGGCGGCGGCGATTAAGAACATGGTCCTGGGCGACATGCCCGACTTCAACGACGCGCTCAACCTCGCCCTCTACGGCGACGGCCAATCGCTCGGGCTGCTCGACTCCAGCGCCCGCCAGAAGCACGTGATCATCATCAGCGACATGGACCCGGTCGCCCCCACGCCGCAGCTCGTCGACGCCTACGTGCAGGCGCAGATCAGCATCAGCACCGTTCAGGTCGCCGGGCACGGCCAGCCGCTGCAACAGGTCGCCCTCGACCTCG
>CBDCBA010000031.1:0-283808 GCA_965214125.1 Tepidisphaeraceae bacterium | reverse complement strand
CATTGGCGCCGTTGCCCTCGTGCGGAAGCTCCCCCCGCTCGGCGGCCATGCGCTCGGCGTGGGGCAGGGGCGCCGCGAACCGGATGACAAGTTCGTTTCGCCCCGGCTTCAAGAGCTTTTTCATGTCGAACCGCCACCGCCGGTGCATGTTGTCGGCGTCGCCAATCGCCTCGCCGTTGAGCGTGAGGGTGGCGATCGTGTCGAGGCCGTCGCAGGCGAGCTCAACCTTGCCGCTGGCGTCGACATCGGAGGCGTCGAACGTGCAGCGATACTCCCAATCGCTCTTGCCGACCCAGAACTGACGCAATTCGTTGTCGGTGACGTACGGGTCCTCGAGCAGCCCGGCAGCCATGAGATCGGTGTGGACGCAGCCGGGCACGGTCGCGGGGATCTCGCCCGCCTCGCGGACGGCGGCGGGGGCATCGTCGGGGCCGGCGAGCCAGCGGACGGTCCAGTCGGCGGTGCCCAGGTCCGAAGCGCTCCAGTGCTGCATGGTCGCGAGCATAGCGGCCCTTGGCGTACGCGCTGTTACGCGCCGATTCGACGGCAACGTACGCGACGGCTGGCGGTACACTTCCGGGCATGCCTTGTCGCCTCGCCCCGCTCGTCGCGGCCGCCGTTCTGCTTTTCGTGGGTCCACTCCGGGCGGAGCCGGACGCCGCCGCACCGCCGCGCCTGCTCCACATCGCGCCCGTCGCGCCCGATATCCTCGAGCTGACGATCCAGGCCGGCGAGATCCCGCCGGTCGAGCCAGTGCTGTACGAGGGAGCCCCCGGCGACGAGCGTGTGCCCGGCGAGGCGACGGCCCTCGCGTGGTCGGGCGGCCAGCAGGGGGTGGGCGAGCTCGTCGTCGTGCCCGAGGCGGTCGAAGTTTACCGCTCGATCGGCGGCCAGCGCACGCGGATCGGCACGCTCGCGGGCGACGGCCAAACGCTCCTGCCCGCCGAGCGCGTCGTCGGGGCGCCGCTGAACGAGGCCGTCGCCGACGATCTTGCCAGCTACGCGATTGCAAGGTCTGGGCAGGACGTTGAGATCGTCGCCGTCTTCCGAAAGTCGAAGCCGAACAACCAAACGGCCGAGGACCGATCGCCGGCCATGCTGCACCGGGTGTACCTGAAGCTCGCCGAGCCGCTGGAACTCGATGGGACGTACACGGTCCGCCTCGCACCGCTCGGGCTGGACGTGGGCGCGATCAACTACACGCACGATTCGCTAACGCGCTCGGAGGCAATTCACGCCAGCCAGATCGGGCACGGACCGGGCGACGAGCACAAAGTCGCTTACCTCTCGACCTGGCTCGGCACCGGCGGCGGACTGAGCTACGACGACTATGGCCTGGGCGAGTTCGAGCTGATCGACGCCAGTGGCGCGCCCGTCTTCAGCGGTCCCATCGAAAAGGCCAAGGGCGTCGATGAGCCCGAGCAACTCAAGACGCTCAAGAACTATCCAGGAACGGCCGTCTATCGGATGGACTACTCGGCCTTCGACCGGCCCGGCACCTACCGGGTGCGCGTGCCCGGCATCGGCACGAGCGGGACGATCGTGGTCGGCGGAGGCGTGTGGACGGATGCATTTCAGCGCGCGATGAAGGGCCTGCTGCACCACCGCAGCGGGCTAGCGTTGGAGGCGCCCTGGGCCAGCTTCACGCGGCCCCGGTCGTTTCACCCGGCCGATGGGATGAAGGTCTTTTCGCTCGATATCCACCGCCTTGGCAACGAGTCGGCGGCCGTCAACGCGGAACTGACGGCCAAGGTCCAATCCGGCGAGATGCCGCCCACGCTCGACGATGCCTGGGGCGGCTACATGGACGCCGGCGACTGGGACCGGCGCAGCCAGCATCTGAGCGTCACGCACGGGCTGCTGGAGCTGTACGAGCTCTTCCCAACATTCTTCGATGAAGTGGCCTTGGCGTTGCCGCCCGACGAGGCGGGCAACGCGGTGCCGGACCTGCTCGACGAGGCGTTGTGGAACCTCGACTTCTACCTGCGGCTGCAAGAAGACGACGGCGGCGTGCGCGGCGGAATCGAGAGCACGGCCCACCCGCGGGCGGCGGAGACGAGTTGGCAGGAGTCGCTCGCGGTCGGTGCGTTCGCGGCCGATCCAGCGTCAAGCTACTGGGTCGCGGCGTGCGCGGCCAAGGCCTCGCGCCTTCTGCCCGACGGCGAGCGCTACGCACAGGCCGCGCACAAGGCGTGGGAGTGGGCGGAGGCGAACCGCGATCGTCCCGAGTTCGAGGCGGGGCGGCAGGAGATTCTGGCGACGCGCGTCCTCGCCGCGGCCGAGCTGCTCGCGGCGTTAGCCCCGGAGGCCGATGCGTCCGCATTCGAAGACGCCTATGTCGCCGCGCGGGCGGCGTTGGGCGAAGACGAGGGCAACGAGAGCCTTGCGGCGGCCTTCACCTACACGCGGCTGCCGGAGGGGCGTGGCTCGGCCGATCGCAAGGCGGCGGACCGCGCTCTGATCGTCCGCGTCGCCGACCGCGCGGTGGCGTTCGGCGCCGGCAACAGCTTTGGCCTGACGACGCCGTTTCAGGGGATGCCCGTCTTCGGCTACGTCGGCTACTTCAGCACGCCCGGCATCGGCAGCCACGCGCTGGCGCGGGCGCACGTTCTAACCGGTGACGCAAAGTATCGCCGGGCCATGCTCCGCTCGAGCGATGTCGCCGCGGGGGCGAACCCCGATAACACCACGTTCACCATTGGCCTGGGGTGGCAATCGCCGGCCCATCCGCTGCACATCGACAGCCGCCGCAGCGGCCAGGCGGCGCCCGAGGGCACGGTGGTGTACGGCCCCGGCGATCCGGAGGAGGACTGGCAGGCTGCCGAGTGGATGCACCGCTGGTTTTTGTCGAAGCAAGCCACGCCGGACTCGCGCACCTGGCCGGCGCACGAGTCCTACTACGACGTGTACCTTTGGCCGATCACGTGCGAGTACACGGTTCACCAGACGATCGGGCCGGCCGCGTACGAATGGGGCTACCTCGCGGCGACGGCGCCGTAGAGTAGCGGGCTGTCCGGGGGGTGGGTTGGCCGACGCGAGCGAAGCAACACCCTGTGAGCGACCACGACTCCGACGTTCCCGACCTCCAGGAAACCCCCGGCGCTGGCGATTCGGGCGGGTCGAGTGTGCTGCGCGCCGACGTGACCGACGTTGCCGATTCGGACCTGAGCGACCGCATGGCCGAGCTCTCGGACGCGGGCCAGCCGATGCCGCGTCCGCCGGGCGAGCCCGTCGCCGTGCCGGGGGCGAAGGTGCCCAAATGGCAGGGCAAGCGGGTGGGGCGCTTTCGCATCGTCTCGCTGTTGGGGCGCGGCAGTTGGGGCCGGGTGTTCGAGGCCGAGGACACCACGCTGCGCCGGCGGATCGCGCTCAAGCTGCTGTCGACGACCACGCGCGGTGGAATGCCCGCCAGCGACTTCTCGCGCGTTGCCACCGAGGCCCGCGCCGCCGCAGCGCTGGAGCACCCGAACGTCATCCAGATCTACGAGGTCGGCGAGAAGGGCGACTTCTTCTTCCTCGCGATGGAGCTTGCCGAGGGGGGCAGCGTTGAGGAGACGATGAACGCGACCGGGCCGATCGACCCGATCCGCGCCTGCACCCTGTGCGCCGAGGCCGGCGACGCGCTGAGCCTCGCCCACGAGTGCGGCATTATCCACCGCGACGTCAAACCCGCCAACCTGCTGCTGAGCCGCGCGGGGCGGTGCAAGGTCTGCGACTTCGGCCTCGCCAGCGGCGGCGACGTCAGCGACCCGCTTCACGCCACCCGCGCCGCCGGCACCGCCCACTACGTGGCGCCCGAGATCGTCAAGGGCCAGGAGCCCAACGCCCGCAGCGACATCTACAGCCTGGGCGTCACGCTCTACCACATGCTCAGCGGCAAGCGGCCGTTCGAGGGGACCAAGGGCCGCAAGGAGGTGCTCAAGGCGCAGGTCAACCGCGAGCCGCCGCCGCTGGCGCGGCTGGCGCCGCACCTTGATCCCAAGCTCGTCACGCTCGTCGAGCGAGCCATGCACAAGGATCCGGCCGAACGCTTCGCCGACATGCGTTCCATCAGCCGCGGCCTGCGCCTCTTCACCGTGCCGGTGAATGCGTCGAGTTCCGCCGTGGTCATGCCCGACATGGCGGCGCTGGCCGCGCCGCCGGCCGCGCCGCAGTCGACGCCCGTTGTCCCGAAAGAACGGGCGTCGTGGATGCCGTGGGCGATTGGCCTCGCGTGCGCCATTGGGGTGGCCGCTCTCGTGTATGCCGTGCTGAACAGGGCGGAGAATGGCTCGACGGATGGCCCCATCGTCGGCGGCCCGGCCGTGGTGCCACCCGCGGTGACCAACGATAACAACCCACGCCCGGCGCAGCCGCCGGCCCTCGACACGCGGCCGGCGGGGGAGGCGGGGGTGGCGAACGTGACGGGGGTGGCGGTCTCGCAGGAGTTCACGCTGGACGCCAACCGGCTCCCGGCGTCGCCCGAAACCGTCGCCATCGCCGGTGACTTCAACGGCTGGGCGGAGACGGCCGACCCGTTGACGGACCCGGACGGCGACGGCATCTGGACGGCCCGCGTCGACCTGTCGCCGGGGCTGCACCAGTACAAGTTCGTCCTCGACTTCGGCCTGCCCACGCAGCAGTGGCGTACGGATCCGTCGGCCGACCCGAGCCTGGAGTCGAACGACAACTACGGTGGCCGCAACAGCGGCGTGATGGTCCAGCCGCCCGCGGCCGATGATGAGTGAGGACCTTGATCTCGCCGCCGCCGTCGCCCGCGCGTTCTACGGCCGGGCGCCCTCGGCGATCGACCCGCTGCCGAGCGAGAACAACCGCGTCTTCCGCGTCCACTTCGCCGGGCTGCCGCTCAAGGTGCTCAAGCTCGGGCGTCGGATCAAGCCATGCCTGCGCGAGCAGCAGATCGTTCGCGCACTTCGACGCGAGCCGACGAATCACCTTGTTCCGCCGATGGAGCACACGCAGGACGACCTCCCGGCAAGCTGGACGTGCGGTGGCCGGCGGTGGCATCGGCCGGCGACGGTGAGCGTGTTCACCTGCGTGGACGGCCGGAGCCTCGCCGAGTTCGTCGCCGATGAGGAGCGTTCGGCCCATCCTGCGTGCCGGGCCGCCGGTCGCTTTGCCGCTGCGGAGCGGCCGGTAGCGCGGCACTTGTCGAGCGCTCGTCGTCGGCAGAGCGAGGCTCAGGTTCGACGGTCGGTCGATCCACTGCGTGGCCTGCTGCCGGAGGTCGGCGCCGCCCTCGACGCCGTCGCGTTCGCCAAGCGTCGCGAGTGCGGGCATCTCGCGCACGGCGAGTTTTACCCGGAAAACCTGCTCGCCGATGCCGGCGGGCTGGCGGCGGTAATTGATTGGGAGACGGCCCGGCCCGCGTCGCCGCTGTCGGACCTGGCGCAGTTGACGACCTCGCTGTCGACCGACCTCGCCGACGTCGCCGACGTCGCCGCCGCGAGTTTCTTCGAGGTCGCATCGACAGCATCGCGAACCGAGTGGCGGGCATGGGAGGTCTTTTGGCTGCTGAGCCACGCCCGCCGACGCCCGGCTGGAGACGAGGCGGTCGCGCGGCTCCTCGCCGCGGCGCAACACGTATGGTCGCAGCGATGAGTGACAATCGCACCGTGCGCGTGGGCATCGTCGGCCTCGGGATCGGGATGATTCACGTGGATGCCTTTCGCGCGGTCGCGGGGTGCGAGGTGGTCGCGCTGTGCGACATCGACCCGCACCGCCTTGCCACCGCGGCGGCGGAGAAGGGCGTCGCCCAAACCTTCGCGGACGCCGCCGAACTCTTTTCCAGCGGCGAAGTTGATGCCGTCGCGATCTGCACGCCCAACGCCACGCACGCGCCGCTGAGCCTGGCGGCGATCGGGCGCGGGTTGCACGTGCTGGTCGAGAAGCCGATGGCGATGAACGCCGTCGAGGGCCGCGCGATGCTCGAAGCCGCCCGGCAGGCGGACCGGCGGCTGGCGGTCCACTTCAACCACCGCAGCCACTCGCACGTGCAGGAGCTTCGCCGGCTCGTCGACAACGGCGACCTCGGCGAGCTCTACTTCGGCCGCACGATCTGGCACCGCCGGCGCGGCATTCCGGCGAAGCCGAGCTTTGTGCAGAAAGACCGCTCCGGCGGCGGAGCGATGATGGACCTGGGCGTCCACCAGATCGACCAGTTGCTTTTCATCCTGGGCCACCCGCGCGTCGCGACGCTGACGGCCCGCACGTTCACGCAATTCGACCATGCCGACGCGCCGGGCCTGGAGATGGACGTCGACGACTTCGCGGCAGCGTTCATCCGGTTCGAGAACGGCGCCGCCGCCGAGCTGGAAGTGAGCTGGGCGTCGCACCACCATCTTGACGAGCACCGCGTGTTACAGGTCTACGGCAGTGGGGCGGGCGCGCGGCGCGAGCTGGTCGGCTACGCCGGCGGACCCAATGAGCTCTCGCTCTACCGCCGGCGCGACGGCGGGTTGGTCGATGATTTCTACCACGGCCTGCCGCCGACGCCGAGCGTGCAGGCGGACTTCGTCGACGCAATCCGCCACGGCCGCGAGCCCGCCTTCAGCGCCCGCCACGGGCTGACGGCGACGATGATTCTCGACGCCCTCTACGAGAGCAGCGCGGGCGGCCGCGAGGTCGTCTTCGCCGAGCGGTTCGCACCTACGGTGTCGGCGGGATGACCCCGCCTTCGCCCGCTGTTTCAGGCCTCTTCGAGCACCGCGCGGCATTCGATCCGACCGCGGGCGTCGAGGCGCTGCTGGCCGTGGTGCCGGCGAAATGGTGCGTCTATCTGCTCGCTGACGAAGACGATCGGCCCGTCCAGTTGCTGTGCGTGAAGAACCTGCGGGCGAGCCTCGCCAACCGCCTGGGCGCGCCCGATGCGGACGAGGAGCCGACCCGCCGCGCCGACCTGTCGGCCGTCGTGCGAACCGTCTACTACACCCGCGTCGACAGCGCCTTCGAGCAGGACTGGGTTTACCTCGAGGCCGCCCGCGCCTGTTTCCCCGACAGCTACCGCGGCGTGCTCGGGTTCTATCCGGCCTGGTTCGTCCACGTGAACCCGGCGACGCGGTTTCCACGCCTGACGCGGCAAAACCAGGTCGACAAGCGCACCGGCGATTACTTCGGTCCGCTGCCGGACAAGCACGCCGCCGACAAGATCGTGCGCGCGATCGAGGAGGGCTTTGACCTTTGCCGCGACTGGGACCGGCTCACAAGCGACGCGAGCGACCCGTGCCAGTGGCGGCAGATGGAAAAGTGCGTCGGCCCGTGCGAGGGGCCGCCCGGCGGCATCGGGCTCGACGGCTACCGCGCGATCGTCGCCCATGCCGCCGACGTCCTGCGCGACGTCGGCGGGGCGGTCGAGCGTGAACACCTGCGCATGAAGCAGGCGGCCGTCGCGCAGGCGTACGAGGCGGCGGGGGCGATCAAGGCGCGCGTGGCGCAGCTCGAAACGCTGTGCAAAGGGAACAACCGCCACGTTCGGCCGCTGGCGGCGTTTCGGTTCCTCGCGGTGATGCCCGCCGGCAAAGAGGCGGCGGCCAAGCTCTTCATCATCACGCCCGGCGACATCCACTTCCTCGCCGCAATCTTGGAACAGCCGACGAAGGCAACCGCCCCCGCCCTACTCCGCACCGCTCTTGCTCTCGGCGAAGCGTCCGTCAGTCGGCCGCTCGACGTGCCGCAGTTCGAGCGAATCAGCCTGACGACGTCGCACCTGTTCCAGCCGAAGAAGGCGTCCGGTGAGTTCATCCCGCTGGCCGAGCTCGATGACCGCCGCTTCCTCGCCGCCTGCCGGGCGCTGGCGAAGACGACGCCGGAAGACAACGTCGCCGAAGAGGGCGAGGTGCGCGGGCTTCAGGCGCTATAGTGATGGTGAGCGGTAGCCTATAAACGATGGTGACAGAGAAATCGGATGTCGAAGTTCGCGACCGGGAGGCGTTCCAGCTCGGACTAGTCGGCCTCGGCATCTGGCCCTTGTGCCTGCTTCCGAACCTCATGTCATTTGCTGGACACCGCGGGCCGGACCGAGTCCTCTCGCTCGCGGAGTATATATTCGCAACGTTCCTGTGGGGATCAACGCTTTATCCGGTGGTGTGGCTCACCTCGATCGCGCTGGCGAAGCTCTCACAGTGGCGTAACTGGGACCGCGCGGCACGTCTATTCAACTGGTTACCGGTCGGATACTTCCTGTTGATGATCGGATTGATCGCCACCGCGATGTTTCTCGAATAGTCACTCGACGAACATGCAGTCGCCGTAGCTGAAGAAGCGGTAGCGCTCGCGAATCGCCTCGGCGTAGAGGCGGCGGCGTTGGTCGGTGCCGACGAAGGCGTCCACGAGGGCGATCAGCGTACTGCGCGGCAGGTGGAAGTTCGTCAGCAGGGCGTCGATGTGCTTGAACCGGTACGGCGGCTGGATGAGCAGGTCGGTCTCGCCCTCGCCGCTTCGAATCTCGCCGGGCGGCTGCGATTCCAGGACGCGGCAGGTCGTCGTGCCGACGGCGACGACGCGGCCGCCCGCAGCGCGCGTGGCGTTGATTGCCTCGGCCGTTTCGGCGGGAAGATGCCAGCCCTCGCGGTGCATCGCGTGATTGTCCAGATCATCGGCCTCCACTGTCTTGAACGTGCCCAGGCCAACCGATAGTTGAACGGCCGTTCGCCGAACACCTTTGGTGGCGAGTGCGTCGAGCAACTCCGGCGTGAAGTGCAGCCCGGCCGTCGGGGCGGCGACGCTCGTAGGCTCCGTGGCGAGAACGGTTTGGTAGCGCTCGCGGTCGAGATCGTCCCGCGCGTCGTGCCCCTTCGCCCGCTTGATGTACGGCGGCAGTGGCATGCGGCCAAGGCGTTGCAGGACGTCCGCTGCGTCCTCCGAGCAGGCGACGTCGTAGCCGTCGCTCGGTAGCTTTCGGATGATCCGCACCGTCACGTTCGCGTCGTCGGCGAACGTCAGCGGTGCGCTCGGCCACGTCGCGCCAAGGCCCTTGAGCAACACCTGCCACCGCGTGTCGCGGCCGGCGACCCAGAGGCCCTCGACCAATCCGCCCGTCGGCTTCCGCAGCGTGAACCGGGCGGGCACGACGGCCGTGTCATTGAAGACAAGCAGGTCTCCCGCTCGCAGCAAGTCCGGGAGATCGCGGACGTGCCGGTGGCGGTTGGCATTGGTGTGACGGTCGTAGCAAAGCATCCGCGCCGCCGAGCGTTCAGGCGGGGGCTCCTGTGCGATGAGCTCGCCCGGCAGGTCAAAGTCGAGTTCGTCGGTCCGCACAGGACAGGCTAGGAGGAGTGGCTCCGTTCGAGTGCGGGTGCGCCCAACCTCATGCGCCGACGAGCCCGGCGGCGGGGCGGTGGAGCGTCAGCACCGTGCAGAGCGGCGTCATGCCGAGGCGAAGGGCGTTGCGATCGGTCGGTCCGCCCGCGTCGCCCATGACGACCGCGGCGTCGCACCCGTCGTCGCGCGCCGCGGCCAGGCGGGCGAGGATCAAATCGCGCTGCAACCCGCGCCGGCGGAACGCCGCACGCACGCTACCGGCGTACAGCAGCGCGATCTTCGGCAGCCCCGGCGGCGGCGGCGTGGTCATCATGGAGCCGGTCCCCGCCGTCTCGCCGTCGACCGCCGCGACGAAGCACCGCGTTCCCGGCAATCGCAGGACGTGCCGCCACTCCGCCACCTGATCCGGCGGCAGCCGCGTCGCGTCGTCGCCGGCGAAGCCTCGCTCCATGGTCGCGATGAACGCCGTCAAGGCGTGATCGTCTCGCCGTGACTCGGCGTCGAGTTCTCGCACGTCCGCATCGGGCGCCGCGAGGTCGGTGTGCGGCAGGACAAGGTGGCTCGCCGTCTCCGCTTCCTTCAACGAAAAGCCGGCGTCCGCCAGCACTTCAAACGCCGCTTCGCCGGCGTCGGCGAAGAGGTCGATCTGCGGGACCGAGCCGTTGTCCTCGTGGTGGCGGACGACCGCCTGAACCGTTTCGGGCGAGATGGGTCCGTTCGTAGCCAAGCCTGCGCAGACGTTGATCCACCACCCCGGTCGACCGCGGCCGACAACTGCACCGTGCGGCAGGTCGAGCGTTTCGGGCGCCGCGATCCGCAGGCCGTCGACGAGGGCTGCGCTCAAGCTGGCCCGGAGTTGTTCCGCGCGACCGGCAGCGTCCATCGTGGCGATGCTAACCGGCGGTGACGCGCGGTGTTGCCACGCGGCATCATCCGGACCATCCGGCCGCGGTAATCGACGGAAAATGAGGAATCTGTCGCTCTTGCGTCGGCACCGGCGTGATCGCCTCGCCCGCCGGTGTTGCCAGTTTGATCGTCGCCCAGTCGGAGCTGCGCACCGTCCGCTTGATTCGCGCGGCGATTGCCCCGAGCAACATCGGCCAATCGCCGGCAACGGTCGAGCGCCGCGCCGCGACATTCGACGTCTACGAGCCGCGCCGGACAATCACGCCGCAGCCGCGGTACGAGGCACGCCAGGTGATCGAGCCCGAGCCCGTCGTCCTGCCGCCGGCGACGATCGAGTTGCCGCCGGTCGAGACTGAGGCCGCCGACCGCACCGAGTGCGTCGGCCCGCTGCCGGCGCCTTGGCAACTGTTGCTCCGGGAGAAGGTCTGGAACCGCCCGGTGGCAACGCCGCCACCCGCGTCCGCGACGCCGTTTGCTCCCGCGACGTCGCAGTCCGGCGGGGTGCTCGATCTGTTCGTCTAGTGGTTCATTGCGGCTGGATTGAGCATTGGGGTGTATGCTGTGCCTTCCACGTCAGGGAGGACGCAGATGGCGTTGTCACAGAAGGTGATGGTTCGGCTCACCGATGAGCAACACCGCACGCTGGGCCGCCTGATCCGCACCGGCACCCACGAGGCCAGGACCCTGATGCGGGCACGGATTCTGCTCAAGGCCGACATCGACGGACCTGATGCCGGTGGTGGGTGGAGCAACACGCGGATCGCGGGCGTGCTCGGCTGCTCGTTCATGACGGTGCGATGGACGGCGTCAGCAGTTCGCCAGCAAGGGCCTCGACGCGACCCTGCACCGCAAGAAGCCGGTCGGCCGGCAGTAGCGCAAGCTCGACGGCAAGCAGGAAGCGCAGCTGATCGGCGACGTGCGTGAGCCGCTGCCGGTGCGACCGGGGTCGCCGGCCAAGCAGGAGAGCCATCAAGCAGGACAGCCATTCGGTGCGCAGCGGCGTGGCAAACCTGTTCATGGCCTTCGAGCCGCTGGCGGGCCGGCGTCACGTCGAAGCGACGCAACGTCGAGGCGACGCAAAGGAAGACAGCGATCGACTTCGCCCGGTTCCTGCAACAGATCAGCGACGAGGTGTACCCCGACGCCGATCAGATCGTCTTGGTCTGCGACAACCTCAACACGCACACGCCGGCGTGCCTGTACAAGGCGTTCACGCCCGCCGAGGCGCGTCGGCTGGCCAAGCGGTTCGAGTGGCACCTCACGCCCACGCACGGCTCGTGGCTGAACATGGCTGAACATGGCTGAACATGGCTGAGACGGAACTGAGCGTGCTGGCGCGGCAGTGCCTGGACCGCTGCGTCCCCGATGAACAGGCACGCAAGCGGGAAGTCTCGGCATCGCAACGCGACCGCAACGCCGCGGTGGTGAAGGTGCACTGGCAGTTCACCACCGCCGACGCCCGCGTGAAGTTGCACAAGCTCTACCCGTCAATCCAGCTGCAATGAATCAGTAGAGCGGCTTCACCTTGGGTGTACCGACTGGACGCAGTGGCACCCGAGCACCCGAGATGAACTGCTACAGGCGAACTAAACTCGCTTTAATTCCTGCTCTTGTGCCACCGGTCGACCGCCTGGTGGACGATCTCGAAGAGCGTCGGGTGGATGAAGACGATGTCGAGGATCGACGCCAGCGGCTTCTCCAGGTGCATTAGCATCACGAAGGCGTGGATCAGTTCGCCCGCGTGGGTGCCGATCACGGTGGCGCCCAGGAGTTTGCCGTCCGGGTCGTTCGGGTCGAGGACGAGCTTGACCATGCCGTGCGACTCGCCGACGGTGCGGGCGCGGTCATTCGATCGCATGTCGACGCAGACGATCTGCGGGTCGATGCCCTTCTCCTTCGCCTGGCACTCGCTGAGGCCGACGCGGCCGATCTCGGGATCGGTGAAGACGGCGTAGGGCACGAGGCGGTGCTGGCGGTCGGGGCTGCCGCCGGGGTCGCGTTCGTCGAGCAGGCGGCCACGCAGGATGTGGTGATCGTCGTGCGCCGTGTGCGTAAAGGCGGGCCCGCCGCGGCAGTCGCCCACGGCGTATAAACCGGGGCACCCGTCGACCGCGCCGTACTCGTCCGTCGCGATCGCCCGCTTCTTGTCCGTCTCGACGCCGACCGTATCGAGGCCCAGATCATCCGTGTTCGGCAGGCGACCCGTGGCGAGGAACAACCCGTCGAAGTCGACCGGTTGGCCCTCCTTCAAGTGGAGGCGGAAGCCGTCGCCGACCCGCTCGATTTGCTGCGCCGACGCGCCGACGCGGACGACAATGCCCTCGTCCTCGAAACACCGTTGCAGCCAGCCGGCGATTTCCGGGTCCTCGCGCGTGAGCAGTTGGTCTGCGTTCTGCACGAGCGTGACGTCGCGCCCGAGGCGGCGATAGGTTTGGGCCATCTCGCAGCCGATGTACCCGCCGCCGAGGATGAGCAGCCGGGCAGGCACGTCGTCGCGGTCGATCCACGTCTCGCTCGTGATCGCGCTGAGCAGGTCGAGGCCGGGCAGGTCGATCCGATTCGTTCGGCTGCCGGGGTCGAGCACGACGCGCCGGGCCGTCACGCTCTCGGTGCCGCCGTCGCTCAGGGCGATTTCGACGCGGAACCCCTCGCCGTGCCGGCCTGCCAGTCGCGCGTGCCCTTCGAGCAGGCAGACGCCGTTGCTCTCGAAGCTCTTGAAGATGTGGTGGCGCGCCTTTTCCGTGAAGACGCGGGCGCGGGCGAGCACATCGCCCAGGTCCGGCCGAACGGCGACCGGGTCGATGTCGATGCCAAAGTCCCTGGCGTTGCGCGCCTGGTGGGCGACCCGCGCGCTGGCGTGGATCGCTTTGCTCGGCATGCAGCCGAAGTTGACGCACGACCCGCCCATGTGCTCGCGTTCGGCCAGGGCGACGGCGAAGCCGTCCTTGGCGAGCTTCGGGCCCAGCGGCACGTTCGCCTGGCCGGCGCCGATGAGGAACACGTCGTAGTCGAAGTCGGAGAAATGGCGGGACGGCTCGGGCATGGCCCGCGATTCTACGAGCCAACGTCAGGCTGCCGGCGCGAGTTGATGCACGTGAACATCCCGCTGCGGGAACGGGATCGTGATGTTCTCCGCGTCGAAGCGTTGCTTCACCAGCTTGTGAAAGTCCCAGTAAACGGTCCAGTAGTCGGCGGTGAGCGTCCACGGCCGGCAGGTGACGTTCACGCTTGAATCGCCGTGGCCGACGACTCGGATCAGGGGCTCGGGGTCCTTCAGCACAAGCGGATGCTCGTCGCACACGCTCTTGAGGACGGCCATGACGCTGTCGAGGTCGTCGTCGTAGCCGACGCCGAAGGTCATGTCGACACGGCGGGTGGCGAGGCCGGTGAGATTGGTGATGACGTCGCCCCAGATGTTGTTGTTGGGGACGATGATCCGCTGGTTGTCGAAGGTGACGATGGTGGTGCTGACAAGGCTCATGGCCGCCACCTTGCCGCTGACGCCGCCGGCGTTGACGGTGTCGCCGATGTCGTAGGGGCGATAGAGCAGGATCATAATGCCGCTGGCGAAGTTGGAGAGCGTCCCCTGCAACGCCAGGCCGACCACGAGGCCTGCGGCACCGATGGCGGCGACGAGCGGGCCGATGTTCACGCCGAGGAAGCTGATGGCGATCACCACGCCGATGAGCATCGCGATCTTCGCCACGATGCCGGCCATAAAGTCTTTGAGAAGCTGGCTCGTCCGGTGCAGCCGGCCAACGGCGCGGCGGGTGATTCGCTTGAGCAATCGCGAGATGATGAACGCCAGGATCAGCGTCAGGACGAACCACAGCAGGTTCAGCACCACCGCGATGCCGCCGCTCGGGCTGATGGCCCAGGCGTAGGCCTGCTCGGTCAGGGCGCTGACGTCGGCCACGTCGAGATCAGTCTGCGTGACGGCGCCGAGGTACTGGCGGCGCTGATCGACATCGCCGCCGCGATCTTCGAGGGCGTCGAGCACGAGCTCGACGTGGTTCTTCAGGTCCGCGCGTTCGAGTTCGAGCTGGGCCGCGATGCGGTTATAGCGGTCTCGCTCGTCACCCCCGGCCCGCTTGGCGGCGAGTCGGGCCCTCGCGACGCGCTCGGCCTTGGCGCGCAGGCGCCCCATCCAGTCAGCGGCGACGGGTTCGAGTTCCTCCGCGTTCAGCGGCCGCAGGGCGAGGCGCAGCTCGTCGAGCGGGATGTCGTCGGCCACGCTCGTCGGCTCCGGCAACGCCGGCAGTTCGAGAGCCTCCCGCGAGGCGGGCCGTGTCGCGGACGCATCCTGCGCCGCGAGCGGCGCACATGAGAGAACAAGCCACGCGATCGCGGGCAGGAACGCCTTCATGCTCATCGCATCGGCGCTTCAACCACGGACTCGCTACCGGACTCGCAGTACGTGTCGCGGTCGCTGCGGGATCACATCCCGCAGTCTGCGTCGCTCGTCCCGACTGCGGGATGTGATCCCGCAGCTACCTGTTGGGAAGGATCAAACGTCCAGGTTCTTGACCTCGAGGGCATGGTCCTCGATGAACTTGCGGCGCCGTTCGACGTCGTCGCCCATCAGGACGCTGAAGAGGCGTTCGGCCTCCTCGGCCTGCTCGAGCGTAACGCGCAGCAGCTTGCGGCGGGCGGGGTCGAGGGTGGTCTCCCACAGTTGGTCAGCGTTCATCTCGCCCAAACCCTTGTAGCGCTGGATGGCGAGGTCGCGCTTGGCGAGCTTGAACATCGACGGCAGCAGGTTCGCCACGCCGGCGACGTCCATCGTGTGGTCCTCGCGAACAAAGGCGTAGCGCGTGGCGAGCAGTTCGCCGGTCACGCCCTCCTCCTGCGTCAGCAGGTAGTCGTCGATGCGAATGCCGCGCTCGTCGAGCCAGTCGATGAGGGCGGCGAGCTCCTTCATCTCGTGGAGGTCGTCGGGGAGGTTGGGCGTCTCGCCCTCGTCGGTGGCCTGGCCGTCGACGGCGGCGGTGGCCGACTCGATGTCGGCAAAGAGCTCGACCCGCCCGTTTGTGGTAATCTTCGCCCTTGGGAGGCGGCCGTCGTGTTCGTCGCGGAAGGCGAGCACGCGGTCGAACTCGATGCCGCGCCGCTGTAGCACGTCGACAAGGTCCTCCAGCCGCTGGAGCTTGGCGACGACGGCGCGCAGCTCCTCGCCCTCGATGCGGCCGACCTCGTTCAGCCCGTCCTCGTCGCGGATGACAAGCGCCGTGGAGTCGATGCCGAGGTCGACGTAGATCTGCTTCATGCGCCCCTCGTTCAGGACGTACTCGCCCGTCTTGCGGCGCTTGGCCTTCACTTGGTAGAGCGGCGGCTGGGCGACGTAGACGCGGCCGTTCTTGATGAGCTCGGGCATGTGGCGGAACAGGAACGTCAGCAGCAGCGTGCGGATGTGGCTGCCGTCGACGTCGGCGTCGGTCATGATGACGACCTTGCCGTAGCGGCGCTTGGCGTCGTCGTAATCGTCGCGCAGGCCGGCCCCGATGGCGGTGATGAGCGTGCGGATTTCGTTGTGGCCGAGCATCTTGACGATGGTGGCCTTCTCGACGTTGAGCAGCTTGCCGCGCAGCCCCAGGATGGCCTGGATGTCGCTGTCGCGCCCGCCCTTGGCGGTGCCGGCGGCGGAGTCGCCCTCAACGAGGAACAGCTCGGTGATCTCGTTGCTCTTGCTGCGGCAGTCGGTGAGCTTGCCGGGCAGGGCGTTGCCTTCAAGGGCGTTCTTGCGGCGGGTCAGCTCGCGCGCCTTGCGGGCCGCCTCGCGCGCCTCGGCGGCCTGAATGCCCTTCTCGAAAATCGACTTGGCGACCTTCGGGTTCTCCTCGAAGAACCGAGCCAGCTCGTCGTTGACCGCCTGGGTGACAAAGCCCTCGATCTCGCCGTTGCCGAGCTTGGTCTTGGTCTGACCCTCGAACTGCGGGTTCTGCACCTTCACGCTCACGACGGCCGTCAGGCCTTCGCGCAGATCGTCGCCGCTGGGCGTGACGTTCTTGATGAGCCCAGCGCCCTTCGCGTAGCGGTTGACGGTGCCGGTGAGGGCCGTCTTGAAACCGCTGAGGTGCGTGCCGCCCTCGTGGGTGTTGATGTTGTTCGCGAAGCTCGCGACGGCCTCGTTGTAGCCGTCGGCCCACTGCAGCGCCACCTCGACGGCGTGGGCCTCGTCCTCGGGCTCGCGCTTGAAGTGGATGACGGGCGTGACGGTCGTTTTGCCATCGTTGAGGTACTCGACGTACTCGATCAGGCCGTTGTCGAACTTGAAGTCCTCGCGCTTGTTGCTGCCGTCGTCCTGTTTTTGACGCTCGTCTTCAAGGATGATCCGTAGCCCCTGGTTCAAGTAAGCCAGCTCGCGGAAGCGGCGTTCGAGCACGTCGTACTTGAACTCGACATCGGGGAAGATCTGCGGGTCGGGCTTGAACGTGACCTTCGTGCCGGTCTTCTCGCGTCGGCCGATGACTTTAAGATCCTGGGTCTTGAAGCCGCGCTCGAAGGTCATGTGGTGGACCTCGCCGCCGCGGCTGACCTCGACTTCGAGGAACTCCGAGAGGGCGTTGACGACCGAAGCGCCCACGCCGTGCAGGCCGCCGGAGGTCTTGTAGGCCCCCTGGCCGCTCTGGTTCTCGAACTTGCCGCCGGCGCCGAGCTTGGCAAACACGACCTCGACCGTCGGGATCCCCTCGGTCGGATGGACGCCTGTCGGGATGCCGCGCCCGTCGTCGACCACGCTCACGCTGCCATCGGCGTGGATCGTGATGTGGATCGTCGAGCAGTGCCCGGCGCCGGCCTCGTCGATGGAGTTGTCGGCGATCTCGTAGACAAGGTGGTGCAGCCCGCGCGGCGTGGTGTCGCCGATGTACATGCCCGGCCTGGTCCGCACGTGCTCGACGCCTTCGAGCACCTTGATCTGCGACTCGCCGTACTCGTTCGCGTTGGCGATGGGCTGGGAGGGGGGCGGGGTAGCGGGCAGGGGCGTCGTCTCGTCGTGCATGGCAGGTCTCGCAAGAGCCGGCAGACCGCCGGCGGAGGGGAGACATTATAATAGAGTGGCCATGCCTGAATCGCCACCGCACGCGACGGTGGCGACGGCTGGTTTGCCTGTGCTGTAACTTGTTTTCCATCAAAGTCTAACTCATGCCAACCTGGGATCCGGACCTGTACCTGCGATTTGGCGGCGAGCGCATCCAGCCGTGCGTCGACCTCGCCCGCCGGGCGCGGGATGTCACTGTGTCGCCCCGACGTGTCGCCGACCTCGGCTGCGGGCCGGGCAACTCGACGGCGATCCTGCGCGAGCAATTTGATGAAGCATTGCTGCTCGGCGTCGACAGCAGCCCCGACATGCTCGCCCAGGCCTGGGAGAGCGGGCTCGACGCCGATTGGCAGCAGGCCGACATCGGGGCATGGCAGCCCGGCGAATGCTTCGACCTGATCTTCTCCAACGCCGCCCTCCAATGGGTGCCGGACCACGCGAGCCTCTTCCCCCGCCTGCTCGGCCTGCTCAACCCCGGCGGTGTGCTCGCGGTCCAGATGCCCTACCACGTCGCCAGCCCGGTCCATCAGAGCATTTTCGCGACTGCCCGTGAGCCCCGGTTCGCGGCACACTTCGACGGGTTCTCCGACGGGCTGAAGATCCACGAGCCGGGCGACTACTACCGCTGGCTCGCGCCGCGGGCGTCGGTGCAGCTTTGGCAGACGGATTACATCCACGTGCTCGACGGCCCGGACGCCATCGTCCACTGGATCGCCGGCAGCGGCCTGAGGCCTTACATAGAACACCTGCCCGACGACGCCACCCGGTCCGCCTTCCGCGACGCCTACGCCGCCCGGATTCGAGAGGCATATCGGCCCGAGCCGGACGGCATGGTCCTGTTCCCGTTCCGGCGGTTGCTGATGGTCGCGCGGGTCGGTTGAGCATGTCGCGCGGACGCTTCGGGAGCGGCGCTAGACTCCGGCCGGATGTATCAGCTCAGTCGCGAAGTTCGGTTTGCGATCGATTTGTCCGCGCGGGAGTCGCGGCCGGGGGTGGGGGATGAGGTGGTCGGGGATGGGGTGGTGGGGCGCAACGGCTTTGCGGGCAAGCCGCCGGTGACGGGGATCGGGCAGGTCTACTACGCCCTGGTCGTCACCGTCTCGGGCGAGCCTGACGCGGGGAGCGGGTATCTGCTGAACATCAAAAAGGTCGATGATGCCGCCCGCGATGCGGCCATTCCGCTTGTCACAACCGCCGTCCGGCGCGTGGTGCGGCAAAGCTGCGTCGGTGACGGCACCGGCCACCTCGGGGGCGGGGGGCTGGTGCGCGACCTGTTCGCCGCCCTGGCCGACCGGTTCGCCCCGCACCGGTTGGACGCCGTGGAGCTGAAGCTGTCGCCGCTGACGAGCCTTGTCGCCGCCCGTTCCGATCCGGAGAGCCCGCCGATGATCCGCCTCAACCACCGTTTCGAGTTTGCCGCCAGCCACCGCCTGCACAACCCGGCGCTCAGCGACGCCGAGAACCGCCAGGTTTTCGGCAAGTGCAACAACGTCCACGGGCACGGCCACAACTACGAGGTGCAGGTCACGCTGCGCGGCGAGCCGGACGGCAACGGGTTTCTGATGAACTTCGAGGACCTCGAGCGAATCGTGGACGAGGCGGTCATCGGGCCGCTCGACCACAAGCACCTGAACCTGGAGGTCGACGAGTTCGCCGAGGGAGGGCTGAACCCGAGCGTGGAGCACATCGCGGCCGTAATCTATCGCCGTCTGGAACAACCGCTTGCAACCGATCATTCGGCCCTGGACGCCGTCACGGTTTGGGAGACGCCCAAGACCTGGTGCGAATACCGGCCCGGCGCCTGATTTGCCTTGTCGCATCCGCCGGGTCCGGGTAGGGTGGAGTGCGATGGAGTTCCGGGGGCCACAGCAACTTCTGCACCCGCCGGAGGCCGCCAGGCCGCCGGAGACGCTCTCGTACGGCCAGCAACGCGCGCGGCGTGTGCCCTGGCGCTACGCGGCGATGTGCGGGCTGCTGGTCGCCTGCACGCTCATGTCCTGGTTCGTCGGCCGCACCGCCAAGGCGAAGGCTCAGGCGATGCTCTACCAGCAGCAGGTTGCCCGTCACGTCGAGTCGGCGGAGATTGTGGCGTATGAGCCGACTCCCGAGGCGGCCGAACGGCTCGTGGGCGGCGGGGAGCACGAGGCGATCGACGGCATTGGCGGCGCCCGCCTGCTCGACCCGCCGGCCTACCTCGCCTTCCGCCGCGCCCTCGGTGACGCGGCGAGTGAACTGGGCGACCGGGCGGAGGAGATTGGGGCGATGGTCTTCCTGCACGAGCTGCGCACCGATGCCGGCACCCGGCGGATCGTGGCGGTGCGGTTCCTGCCGTGGGCCGTCAACGCCAAGGCCGGCCTGCCGACGGCCGGGCTGGTGGCGCACGTCTTCGAGCCGGGGGGCTGGCTGGGTCGGCCCAAGTGGGTGGCGACGTCGCGGGCGCCCGTGCTCGTCCCGCAGCACGGCGTGGCGTCGCAGCCAAATGCCTCATCCACGTCGGTGGCCGCCGACCGCTTCTGCGACGGCCTCGCCGACGCCGGCAGCTCGACCCTGCAAACGGTCTTCGGCCGACGGTTCGACGGCGGGCGCATCCGCTGGTTTGCGGGGCAGCCGGATCGGTTCGACCCGTCGCACTTCACGCTCGACTTCGAGCTCGTCGACGGCCGCCGCGGCACTGTCGACGGCTACCTGTCGGCCGACGGCGGATCGATTCGCATGACCGTTCGCTCCGACGCCGATGTCGCTGATGCCCGCTTCACGGGCGTGACGTTCGACGACCGCTCCTGACCGGCGGCCGTTCCTACCGTGCCCGCGATGCCAGACGCGGCGCGGCGGGCCATCCTCGTGACGTTCGGCTCGCACGGCGATGTCCACCCGTTTCTCGGCTTGGGCGTCGCCTTGAAGCGACGCGGCTGGGGCGTGACGCTCGCGACCAACGCCCATTTTGATGGCCTGATCCAGCGGCACGGCCTGACCTCCCGGCCGATCGGTTCGGAGGAGGACTTTCTCGCCTTCGTCAACAACGCCGACGCCTGGCACGCGAGCAGGGGGGCCAAACTCGTGTTCGGCGCAATGGCGCGGTGGGCACGGGCGACTCACGCCGCGCTCGAACAGATGCACGCGGGCAACGCGGTGCTTGTCGGCAGCACCTTGGCGATGGGCGCCCGCGTCTTCCACGAACAGCACGGCGGCCGATTCGCGACGATGCACCTGTCGCCGACGACGGTGCGCTCGAACCTCGCCCCGCCGCGCCTGCCGGGCGTGCCACCGTTTCACCACCTGCCGCCGTGGTTGCGGTCGAAGTTCTACCCGCACTTCTGGCGCGGGGCCGACCGGTACGTGCTCGACCCGATGCTGGCGGAGGTCAACGCCTTCCGCGCCGAACTCGGTTTGGGCGAGCCGATCGTCGGGTTGATGGGCGATTACTTCCACTCGCCGCAGCGGACCCTTTGCATGTGGCCCGAGTGGTTCGCGCCGCCGCAGGCGGACTGGCCGGGCGCCGCGCGATGCTGCGGATTTCCGCTCTACGACGAGCGCGAGACGGCGGGGCTGCCGGATCGGTTGGCGACGTGGCTGGATGAGGGCGACGCGCCGATCGCGTTCACGCCCGGCAGCGCGATGATCTTCGGCCGCCGCTTTTTCGAGGCGGCCGTCGGCGCGTGCGAGCGGCTTGGCGTCCGCGGCCTGTTGCTGTCGCGGCACGCGGAGCACATTCCGGCGACCCTGTCGAGCAGCGTGCGACACGAGCCGTTCGCTCCGTTCGGCGACCTGCTGCCGCGCTGCCGGGCGATCGTCCACCACGGCGGGGTCGGCACGCTTTCACAGGCGCTGGCTGCGGGCGTGCCGCAGGTCATCATGCCGATGGCCCACGACCAGCCCGACAATGCCGAGCGGCTTGAACGTCTCGGCGTCGCCGCGTCGCTGTCGCCGAAGCGCTTCACCGCGAGGCGACTCGCGAAGAGACTCGCCGCGGTGCTGACCCCGTCCGTCGCGGCGCGGGCCACCGACCTCGCATCGCGCATCGAGCGTGACGCCGGCATCGACCGCACGTGCGACGCACTCGAACGCCTGGCGGAGTAGTCGCGACATCCGTTACGAGCCCGGCGAGGCCATCTCGCTGCCGCGGGGGGCTTCGAGCAGGAGGTACAGCACCTCGTCGCTGAACTCGGGGCTGCGCGTGATGCCGAGGTGGTCCTGGAAGAGAAAGTTCACGCCGGTCCAGTCGATCGGCGTGCGCAGGCGGGGCGTCCAGTCGAGGTCGAGGCGTTCATCCATCAGCGCACTGCTGCGCAGGACCGTGCCGTCGCCGGGGCCGGTCGTTCGCGTGCGGAGTCGGCCGTCGACGAGTTGCAGCGACTGGGTCGTCTCGCTCGCGTCGCCGGCGAACAGGTAGAGCTCGACGCCGTCGGGCAGGGGGGCCGGCACGTCGAGGGCGCGGTGGAACTGCTCGGCAAGGGCGAGCGACTTAGTCAGGTGGTCGATCGCCGTCGCCCGCCGCTGGGCCGGCGACAGGTTCGGCAGCAGCCACTTGAGTTCCTCGGCCTCGTCAGGATCGAGCAGGCCGAGCTCGTTGTCGATCCAGAACTGCGGGTCGTAGAAGTCGACGGTCGTCGGCTTGCCCGTGCCTTGGGATAGCGCCAGGTGCCGCGGTCTGGGCAGGAGTTGGTAGATGCTCGGCATCGTCCCCAGCACCGCGGCGGGCGCCTTGGGCAGCCAGAACGCGACGCTGTTGCCGAAATCCTTGCCGTCGACGAGTTGCCGAATCGCCTCGGCGCTGCCGGCGTTGGGCGTGCCGACGAGAATCACGCGCTCGACGAGCTTCGCCCCTTTCCAGTTGAGTTCCGGCAGCGAGCCGTCGGCCGGCAGCGGCTGGTCGCCGTAGCGCAGCATGTACCGCGCCACGAGCCCGCCCATCGAGTGCGCGACAAGATCGAACCGCAGCGACTCCTTCGCCGGCGCCGCGTCGCCGCGCTTCTCGACGAGCTTGGCGTGAACCTCGTCGCGCTGCGCGAGCAGGTAACGGTACAGATCGCACGCCGTCTCGGCGTTGTCGCGCCGCCAGTCGTAGGCGTACTGGAAGCAGGTGAAGTGATCGGTGCCGTAGTCAATCGTGCCGGCCTCGGCGAGCATCGAGTCGCGGTACCCGCCCGCCCCGAGCGTGCCGAGAATGTCGATATACGCCCCAGCCGTTACGGGCAGGCCGAGCACGTCGACCTTGAAGCTCTCCACCGCGCGGTCGGCGATCACCCCGTCCTTCAGGTCACCGAGGGATCGCCCGGCCTCCATCGGCAACGCGATCAGCCGCGCCCCGCGCGGCCGCTCAGGGTTGGCGTAGTCGCCGGTGAAGGCGCCCCAGACGAGCGTCTTCGACTCCGGCTCGACCAGTCGGCTGCCAAGGATGCCCGGCAGCAGTACGACCGGCCGCTCCTCCTGCGCCTCGCTTTGGGCGGCACGGCTGTAGATATCACCGAGGACCGGCTGGGCCTTCTGCGTTCGACAACCGGCGAGGCAGAAGGCGATCGTCAGCAACAGGAGGGCAAGCCGCATGGCAGGCACCCTACCGCGCCGGCGGCGCCCGGCTATTGTCGGCCCCATGCCCGCCATCGAGCTAGCCGAGCGCGTCAGCCGCGTTGCCCCGTCGATCACCATGGCCGTCACCGGCAAGGCGAAAGCGATGAAGCGCGACGGCATCGACGTCGTCAGCTTCGGCGCGGGCGAACCGGACTTCGATACCCCCGATTTTATCAAGCAGGCGGCCGTCGACGCTCTCGGCCGGGGCGAGACGAAGTACACGCCCAGCCCCTGCATCCCCGAGCTGAAGGAGGCCGTCGCGACAAAGTTCAAGACCGAGAACGGCCTCGACTACGGCCCCGATCGCGTCACCGTCGCCCCCGGCGGCAAGGCGGCGCTCTTCCTGGCGATGCTCGCGATCCTGAACGACGGCGACGAGGTGCTCATCCCCGCACCGTACTGGGTGAGCTACCCCGAGCAGGCCAAGATTTGCGGCGGCGTGCCGAAGATCGTCCACGCCGACGAGGCCGCGGATTTCAAGCTGACGCCCGAACAACTCGACGCGGCGATCACGCCGAAGACGAAGCTCTTCATCCTCAACTCGCCGAGCAACCCCGCCGGCAACTGCTACGACCCGGCGGAGCTCCAAGCCCTCGCCGACGTGCTCGCGAAGCACTCACAAGTCACCGTCTTCAGCGACGAAATCTACGAAAAGCTCTTGTACGACGGCCAACAGACGGCGAGCATCGCCGGCCTGCACCCAGAGTTGTTCGACCGCACGATCACGTTCAATTGTCACAGCAAGAGCTTCGCGATGACCGGCTGGCGCCTCGGCTACGCCGGCGGGCCAGAGCACGTCATCAAGGCGATGAACAAGCTTCAAGGCCAGGTCAACAGCCACGTCACGAGCTTCACGCAGATGCCCGCCGCGATCGCGTTGACCGACGATCGCTCGGCCAAAAGCGTCGAGTCGATGCGCCAGCAGTTCGAGCAACGCGGCCGCCACATGCACAAGCGGCTGACGGCCATCGACGGCCTCACCTGCATCCAGCCGCGCGGGGCGTTCTACTGCTTCCCGAACGTCTCGGCGCACTTCAAGGGTGGCATCACCGAAGCGGTCGGTTTCGCGGAAAAGCTGCTCGAAGACCAATACGTCGCCGTCGTCCCCGGCAACGACAGCGGCTTCGACACCCACGTCCGCCTGAGCTTCGCGACGAGCATGGATCAGATCGATTTGGGCCTCGACCGGATCGAAGCATTCGTGAAGACCCTGTGACGCACAAGTTCCCGTGGTAGCTGCGGGTCCTCGACCCGCAGGCGCAGCACCGCCCGTTGCCCGTTCGACATTCGCGACGATCCGGCGGATCGCTAGACTGTTCCAATGCTTCTTCAGCCCCTAATCGACAACGCCAAGGCGCGGCCGGATGCGAAGGCGGTGGTCGACGAACGCGGCGCGACCACCTGGGGCGAGTTGCTCAAGAAGGCCAAAAAGCTCGGCAAGGTGCTGCGCACGAAGACCAGGCGGCCGAACATCGCGGTGCTGCTGCCGGCGGGCGGGGGGTTCGTGACGACCTTCTACGCCACGATGCTGGCCGGCAAGGTCGTGGTGCCGGTGAACTTCCTTCTCGGCGAGAAGGAGACGCGGCACGTCCTCAAGGACAGCGAGGTCGATCTGGTCATCAGTGTCAAGCCGCTGCTCGACCGCCTCGATTGCGGCAAGGCCGTTCGGGCCGCGGCGGAGGCGGGGGAGGTTCAAGTGCTCGACCTGCTGAGCTTCAAGCCGAACCTCAAGGCGATCCTCGCGCAACTGCGCCCGCTGCCGTCGCCCAAACGCGATGCCGACGCCCTGGCCGCCATCCTCTACACGAGCGGCACGAGCGGGCTGCCCAAGGGCGTCTGCCTGACCCACGGCAACCTCGATTCCGACGCGAAGGCGTGCATCACGCACGCGCGGCTCGACCGGGTGGGGCACGAGCACGTGTTCCTCGGCGTGGTGCCGCTGTTTCACTCGACGGGCCTGCTCGCGACGATGCTGGCGCCCGTCGCCCTCGGGGCGACGACGGTCTACACACAACGGTTCAGCCCCGCGGGAACGATTAAGGCGATCCGCGAGCACGGCGTCACGGTGATGGCGGCGGTGCCGAGCATGTACAACGCCATCAGTCGCGTGAAGGATGCCGGCCCGGCGGACTTCGCGAAGATGTACGCCCCCATCAGCGGTGGCGAACCGCTGCCGGGCCGCGTCCGCGAGACGTTTCGCCGCCGCTTCGATGCCGATTTGATGGAGGGGTACGGCCTGACCGAGACGTGCGGTCCGATCTGCGTAAACATGCCCCACGCGCACAAGCCCGGCAGCGTCGGTCAGCTCATTCCCGGCTGCGACGTGAAGATCATCGGCGATAATGGCGAGGCCGTCGGCGCCGGCGAGACGGGCGAAATCTGGATCAGGGGCCCGATGATCTTCAACGGCTACCTCAACCTGCCCGACCAAACACAGCAAGCCAAAACCAGCGAGGGCTACTTCAAAAGCGGCGATCTCGGCCACGTCGACGGCGACGGCTACGTCTTCATCACCGGACGGGCCAAGGACATGCTGATCGTCAGCGGCGAGAACGTGTACCCGCGGGAGATCGAGGAGGCGATGACCGAGATGGACGGCATCGACGAGGCGGCAGTCGTGGGGCGGCCCGACGAGTCGCGCGGCGAGGTGCCGGTGGCGTTTGTCATCGCCGCCGAAGGCCACGCGGTGGACATCGAGGCCGTCAAGGTGTTCCTTCGCGATGAGAAGAACCTGCCGAACTTCAAGGTGCCGCGCGAGGTGCGCGTGGTCGACGACCTGCCGCGCAGCCCGACGGGCAAGGTGCTCAAGCGTGAGCTCGTCGAGCAACTCAAGAGCGGCCAGCCGGCCTCCGCGGCGGCGTAAGCGTTGTCACTTGCGGGCGGCGCGGGCATTTCTGCTATAACGACGGCATGGGTCCCGTCCTCATTGTCATTCTCGTGATCGTCGGCCTGCTCGTGGTGGTCGGCCTCGTCGTCGGCCTCTGGGCAGTCGGCGCGTACAACAAACTCGTCGCCCTGCGTGAGAGCGTCAAGAACGGCTGGAGCCAGGTCGAGGTGCTGCTCAAGCGCCGCCACGACCTGATCCCGAACCTCGTCGAGACGGTCAAGGGGTACGCCAGCCACGAGAGCGAGACGCTCGAGAATGTCATCGCTGCCCGAAACCAGGCGATGGGCGCGCGGACGGTCGACGCCCAGGCGAAGGCCGAGGGAGAGCTGTCGGGTGCCCTCAGCCGCCTGATGGCCGTCGCCGAGGCGTACCCCGACCTCAAGGCGAACTCGAATTTCCAGCAGTTGCAGGGCGAGCTGACGAGCACCGAGAACGGCATCGCCGGCCAGCGGCAGGCGTACAACAACACGGTCCAGCGTTACAACCAGACGATCCAGACCGTGCCGACCAACTTCGTCGCCGGCCCGTTCGGCTTCACGCAGCAGCCGTTCTTCGAAGTCACCAGCGACGCCGAACGCGAGGCGCCGAAGGTCAGCTTCTAACGCGACTCGACGTTCCCCACCAAACCGCGTTGCGTTGCAACGCGGTTCGGGTTCGCGCCGGGCACAATCAGCGAGCCACAACAAATCGACGGCCTGCCATAAAAAACTTGGCAGGCCGTCAATCACATGGGAAAAGGAGTGCTGGGGTAACGAGCATAGGCCGCCCGCGTAGCCGTTACAACCGTTAAAGGTTGCCGTCGTCTGTCAATCCGCCTGTTGTGGCGAAGGTGTTCCTACCGTCGGCCGATCACGCGGGGTACCTCGATGATTGCCTGCGTCTTGACGACCATCTGGAACTCGTCGAACAGGTGGAAACTCTGGACGAGCAACTCGCTCGCCCGCCGCTCGATGTCGAGGGCTCCCAGAAACCGCCCGCGGCCGTTGCCGTCGTCATCAAGGGCGGCCGGCACGTCGGTCCAAGTGAGCTCGCGCTTTTGCGCGTAGTCGAGGATTTCCTGGCGTGTCGCTTCGTAAAGGGTGCCGGAGAGTTGTTCCTCCTGCGTGCTGATCATGTAGCGAATGTTGTCGTGAACGTCGTCCTCGTGGTACTTCTCGCCTCGGCAGGGGACCTCCTCGATCAGCCCGGTTTTCGGTAGGCCATCTAAGCCGTGGGCGACGATCTCGGTCAGGTGGTTCTTGCCCGCGTCGAACTCCACCAGGTGGCCGCCGTCGATGAGATGCACGGTTGCGGTGTAGGCCCGGCGGTCGACGGTTTCGGTGCGATGCTGTCGAAACAGTTCCGGGTGCAGCGGGCGGCTGTAGAGCCAGACGTTCAGGGCGAACTGCTTGCGCTGCTTCGTGCGGGTACTCATGGACGAGATGAACTAGAGGAGGAAAAGAGGGAACCAGCGACGTTCACTGGAAGCGACCTCATCCGGACACCAGGGTGATGCGGCTGGGTCACCGAATTGGGCGAACCTCGATACGTGCAGGATTCCAAGACAGTTCACGACGGAGAACAAAAAAGCCCGACATAGTGTGGCTCGACCGTGCCAAGCTGTCCGGTGCCGCGATGCAAGCAAAGGCTCGGACGCGAGAAACCGTCTCGCGAGGCCCGCAAAGACGACGGCACGCCTGGGAAGGGTACTCGGATCGCCCCGGTCCAGCCAGAGTGAAAATTACCCCACCCGCATTTTTCGTCGCTGAACATGGGGCGCAAGCATCCTGCTACGTCAGGATGTCGCGAGCGGCGGGTTGACGAAAAGCGGCAATATGCCCAGGAGCACGTCGTACGCCGCGTGCGAACCGGCGGCGATGCCGAAGCCGCGGGCGGCAAACACCAGCCCCAGCCACAGGCCTGCGAGCGTCCGGAAGACGACCGCCGGCCACGCCAACGGCTCGCCGCCGACCGGCAGGTGGTGGTAAAGGGCGAACGCCAGCGACGTGACGATCAACGCCGTCGCCAACGCTCCGCGCTGCGAGACGCCGCAGACGCTTCGAAGCAGCGAGTGGAGCAACGTCATGCCGATCAGGCGAAAGACGAGCTCCTCGTACACGCCCGCGCCGATGCCCAGGATCGCGAGCCCGCCCACCCGCTCGAGGTCGCCCGCCGCCAGCGGCATCAGGCGCTGCGCGACGGCGGCGACCGCCACGGCCAGGATCAGCAGCGGAATCGCCAATAACACGGACTCGGCCACCATCGCCAGCGGCACGCTCGGCCGCAGCCGCGTCGGCTGGCGCGAGAAGAGGTGCCATCCCAGCAGCAGCGCGATCGTCGCCGCCGGCGCGACGAATGCTCCGGTCGCGCCGAGTACCTCGAACGCGCCGCGCACCCAGGAAAACGCGACGATCCGCGTCTCGCTCCGCCCGCTGGGGTCGAGGTGCAACGCCCACGTGCCCAGTTCGTAGAGAACCACCAGCGGCGTGACGAACGCCAGCGCCGCCAGCGGTCGGCGGCTTTGCGCGAAGTACGACTCCCGCGTCGGCGGACCGGACGTGAAGGCGGTCGCGTTGGATAATACGGAGGCGGACGCGGGGGAACGGCGGGGCACGGCCACCCTCACATCGGCCCATCGCGATGCCACGCTAAAGTGGAACCCGCCGCTGACGCCGTGCCGCCAAAAGCGACAACAGCACGCTCACGCCGCCGCCTCCCAGGGGCGATGGCACGGGCGCCGCGGCGCCGGCGACGATCCAGTCGATCGTGTTGTCGCGGAACGCGGCGTTGTCGGCGGCGCCGGCGGAGGCGTCGGCGAACAGCTCGCTGTCGAGGATCGCCAGCACGTTGAGGTCCGACCCGAACAGCGTGGCCACCGGCTCGCTGAACAGCGGCGTGGGCGTGTCCGCCCCGGCCAGGTCCGCCGCGCCCGCGACCGTGGGGTCGATCGTCGCCACGTTGCGCAGCAGCGGATGCGCGACCGCCACGCTCGTGGGCGAGATCGCGCTCGCGTCGCGGGAAAAGCCCGCCCCGACCAAGCCGAGAAAGCTGCGGTTCCACCGCGTGTAGGTCGAGTTCTCGCCGATGAACACGACGCGCCGGCCGCTCGCGATGAAGCCTGACAGGTTCTGCGACTCCTGCGCGGACAGCCGGAAGGTGCCAGTGGTCCCGTTGTTGCGCAAATCGACCCAGATCGCCCCGGCGGCGTCGACGGTCGCGGCGTCGTTCAGGCTGCCGGTGGTTTGGATCGAGATGCCCGCGTTCGCGGCAGCGCTATCCAGGCCGGCGGTGAAGCCCGACCATGCCGTGCTGCCGTAGCCGTTGCTCACGTCGAACTCGGTTGTCGTGGCGACGAGAACCGTTCCCGCCCGCGCGACTGACGCAAGGGTCAGCGCGAGGAGGATGGCGTGGAGGCGGAGCATGGTTGGCAAGAATAGGACTCAAACCTTATCGGACGACTACGGCGGCGCCCGCCAATGCGAAGGCGATATCCTCCGGGTAATGCCGGCCTCCACCTGGGACCACTTCGAGCGTTACAAGCGGCAGGGCCTTGACGCCCGCCGCGCCGGTGAGTGGGAGTCGGCCCGCACGTACCTGCTCCACGCGGCGCGGTTAATGGTGGAGTTGTCCAAGGACGCCAAGGGGGCGGAGCTTCGCGAGGCCCGGCAGGAGTCGGCGCAGAAGCTGCTGGAACTCGCCCGCGACTGCGAAGCCGCCGCCGAACATAAGCGCCCGCCGCCCGGCGTGGCCAAGCGGTCCGGCAAGTCCAGCGGGCCGCAGGCGCAGAAGGAAGGGGGCGACGACAAGCCCGACGCCGACGCCTGGATGGTCAAGGAGCGGCCCGACCTGCGCTTCGACGACATCGCCGGCCTGGAGGACGTGAAGGACGAGATTCGCCTGAAGATGCTCTACCCGTTCAATCATCCGGAACTGGCCGAACGCTTCGGCATCAGCCCCGGCGGCGGCGTGTTGCTCTACGGGCCGCCGGGAACGGGCAAGACGATGCTCGCCCGCGCCACCGCCGGCGAACTCGACGCGAGCTTCTTCACCGTCAGCGCCGCCGACCTGCTCAGCAAATGGGTCGGCGAGGCCGAGCAGAACGTAAAGGCCCTCTTCGACGCCGCGACCAGCAGCGAGCGGGCGGTTATCTTCATCGACGAGATCGAAAGCCTCGTGCCCGCCCGCGACGAGTCGGGTGGCGGCGGAAGCGGCGTGATGCAGCGCGTCGTCCCGCAACTGTTGCAAGGCATGGAGGGATTCTCCAAGAAGAAGGGCCAGCCCGTGCTCTTCATGGGCGCGACGAACGTGCCGTGGCAGCTCGACCCGGCGGTGCTGCGGCCGGGGCGGTTCGACGAGAAGGTCTACGTCGGCCTGCCCGACCTGCCGGCCCGACGCAAGCTGCTCGACCTTCACCTCGCCCACCGCCCGCTCGCGAGCGACGTCGACCTCGACGCCCTCGCCGCCCGGCTCGACGGCTACAGCGGGGCCGACATCAAGTACCTGTGCGACCGCGCCGCGACGATCCCGTTCCTGCAAGCGATCGGCAGCGGGAACGCGAGCGTCGACGACGCGACGATCGGCGGCGACATCCTCGACGGTGTCCTCGCCGCCACGCCGCCGAGCGTCAAGCCCGACGCGATTCAGCGCTTCGACACCTGGCGTGAGCGTTCGCCGTAAAAACACTCTGCATCTTCATTCGCCGAAGGTAGCCGCGGACCTTGGTCCGCGCTTCGAGCGACGGTTGGTGTTCGACGCGCGGACCAAGGTCCGCGGCTACCCCCGATCACGTAGCAAGCTCCCATAGCCGCGACGCAACGCGGCGCGGTCGGGTGTCGTTGCAGCGATGTCAGACCGCGCCGCGTTGCGTCGCGGCTATCGAAGCCTTATGTGTTTGATTGAATGCCTTGGAGCGCGGGAAAAGCCTCGCTCAAACCGCTGATGAGCAATTGCGCCGCGATGGCGGTCAGGAGGATGCCGAGCAGGCGGCTGCTGATGGCCATGCCGCTCTCGCCGATCGCGGCCTTGAGCAGCGTGGCCAGGCTCAGGCAGACGAACACGAAGAACGACGCCACCCCGATGACGGCGACCATGGCGATATTCATGGCCAACCCGCCGGATTGCTCGCCGTAGAGGATGACGGTGCTGATCGAGCCGGGGCCGACGATGAGGGGGACGACGATCGGCACGATCAAATCGCGCAGCCGCGCCTTGGCGGCCTCGAAGCCGGCGGCGACGCGGTTGTGGTGCGCCCGCTGCTCACGGCTTCTCGACAACGGCTGGCGCGCCATGTCGAGGCCGATCAGCAGCAACAGCACGCCCCCGCCGATGCGAAAGGCCGCGATCGAGATGCCCAGCACCGCCAGCACGTGCCCGCCGAACAGAAAGCAGACGCTCAGCAGCACGAAGATGAAGACGCCGATCAGGAACGCCACCTGCGTCCGCAGCCCACTCGCATCCTCGGCGGTCGCGGCCAGGTAGACCGGCGTGCTGCCGATCGGGTTGATGATCGCAAGCAGCGCGGCGGCAAAGGTTCCGACAAGCGGCCAATCCATGCCGAGTTGTAGGCCGCGCCGCGGGGCCCCCTCAGTCGGCGATGCCCGACGCTTCGCCCGACAAGGCGAGGTAGGCATCGCCGCCGCGCAGGCCCAGCCACGGATCGTCGGCGGGCGTGAGGAAGAGTTCCGCGTAGACGCGCTGGTTAAGGGCTTCGAATGCCGCCGGCCCGCCGTCGCCGGCACCGCTGGCGAGCCAGTCGCGCAGGAGTTGGCGGAGGTGGAACTCGTTGAAGGCCGTGTCGCGGGCGAGCGACTCTTCGAACTGCGCGACCAGCGCGTCGACCCGTTGCGCATCGGCGGCGACGTGGCTGGGCAGCTTCGACAGAAGCACCGCGAGCGACGGCTCCGACAGCCGGGCCTCGCGGACCAATTGTGACGCGATCGGCCCAAGCTGGGCGGCCAACGGTTCGGCGTCGCGGATCGGGTCGACCCTGGCGACCTCGCGCAACGTCTGGAACTCGCCGATGAGCTTGCTCGCGCTCAACCGGCCGGCCTGACCCGCGGGCGACGCGGGCATCTGCGCCGGCTCGGCGGGGTCGAACCCCTCGGGCGGCAGTGGAGGCGGGGCCAGCCGCAACGCTGGCGCTCCATTTCGCCGGGCGGCGGCGCGGCGCGCCTGCTCGACGTGATGCCGCGCAATTAGCCCCGCCCGCATCTCACCCGGCGAGAAAGCCACCACGTCCCCATGATCGGCCGACGCTCGCAACTGCCGGGCGAACTCGCCGGGCGCGTACAGCCCCGGCAGGGCGTCGAGCACGTTCGCGTCGGCGTCGAGGACGTAGTGGATGCTGTTGCCCGTGATCGGCCGCCGGATCACGCGGCCGTCGCCGAAATCGATCGTCGCGATCGGCACCGGCCGCTCGCTTTGCCAGTGCAGCACATACCGCTCGCGCAGCAGCTTGTTGACCGCCGGATCGGGGTACAGAGCCGTCCGGAAGAAGCGGCTGTTGGCGCAGCTCATCTCCTCGTCGAGTCGGCCGAGCAGGCGGAGCGAGAGGATGGGCTTCTCCTGCCGCTTCGCCTCGGCGCGGGCGGCGTCGAGGTCGGTGTGCCAGTAGAGCCCGCTGGCCCACGCATCCTTCTGATTCGCGGCACGATCGAGTTCCCGAGCCAGCGACGCCGCCGGGGGCGAGCCGTCGGCCGGCAGCCGCGCCATGAGCTGATCGACAGCAGCGTACCCGTCGGGCCGGGCGTGCGCGACACGAGACAAGCCACCCAGGAGGCAGGCGGCGACGATCGCGAGAAGGACCGGCTTCATGACCCGAGGACGCTACCAAACGCCGCGATCCAACGCTACAACGCAGGCGATGATTCCACGCCCGCTGCTGCCGTCGTTGGTCTGCCTGGTCGCGTTCGTTGCCGGCGGGTGCGCGTCGTACGAGATCGACGGCGTGGCTGGCTACACGGCGGTGCAGGCGGATGCGCCCGAAGGCGTGTCGCCGTTCTTCGACGACGACAGCGGCCTGCGGCTGGCGGCAAACGGCAGCCGGTCGTTCTTCTCGCCGGGCATCGTTCGCGGCGAGGGCGGCACGAGCCTGCGCGGCAACGTGAACGCGAGCTGGGCCACCTATGACGCCGACACCGACGCCAACGACGCGAAGCTCAACGTTTATTCGGCGCAGGTCGGCCCTTCGTTCCGGCTGGCCGGCTTCGGCCTGTTCGCCGAGGGCGGCGCGACGGTCGGCGGGTCGTACGCCACGCTCGACGCGGTCGGCGACGACGACGAGCAGTTCTCCTGGGCCGCCCGCCCGTACGTCCGGGTCGGCATCGTGCGCGACCTGTTCCTCGTCGGCATCGAGGGCGGCTACGAACTCACCGGCCTCGACTTCGACCTCGACGGCTCTGGCGGGCGCGGCGGCAAGGACTATGAGAACTGGTACGTCGGCGTCGTCGTCGGCATCCGCCTGACGCGGTGAGGGCCGCCGCGTCGTTTTAAATGCGGCGACGGCGCGGGCTCGGCCACGGGCGCGCCGTTCTATCGTCGGCCCATGCCAGCCGGCCCATTTCCCAATCTTGCAGCGTTCCTGGAGCACTTGGAGGGCCAAGGCGAGCTGGCGCGGGTGCGCGTGCCGGTCGACCCGGACCTGGAACTCGCCGCCGTCGCCGACCGGGTGATGAAGTCGCCCGCCCCCTCGGGTCACGGCGAGCGCGACCGCCACGTTCACGCGGACAAGGGCGGACGGGCGCTCCTGTTCGAGCAGCCGACCGGCAGCGACATTCCCGTCGTCATCAACGCCTTCGGCAGCTACCGCCGCATCTGCGACGCGCTGGGCACCCAGACGCTCGAAGACCTCGCGGCGCGCGTCGGCAAGTTCGTCAAGCCGGAGGTGCCGCCGACGCTGATGGAGAAGTTCAAACTTGGCAAGGAGATGCTCGGCGACCTGTCGGCGCTGCGCCCGAAGAAGGTCAGGAGCGGGCCGTGCCAGGAGATCGTGTGGCGGAACGACGAGGTCGACCTGACGCGCCTGCCGATTCTCAAATGTTGGCCACTCGACGGCGACCTCGACAGCGGCCAAGTGTTCAGCGAGCGCGTGCCGGAGATTCCCGAGGCCAAGCGGCGGCCGCGCACGGGGCGTTACATCACGCTCGGCGGCATCTATACGGTCAACCCCGAGAACGGTGACAAGAACATTGGCATGTACCGCGTGCAGGTCTTCGACAAGAAGACGTGCGCAATGCACTGGCATTTGCACCACGACGGGGCCCGACACTTCCGATTGTGGCAAAAGAAGAACGAGCCGATGCCCGTCGCCGTCGTGCTCGGCGGGCCGAGCGTGATGACGTACGCCGCCACCGCGCCGCTGCCGCCGGGCATCCCGGAGATGGCCTTCGCGTCGTTCCTGAATCGAAGCCGCATCGAAACCGTTCAGTGCGTGTCCCACGACCTGACCGTGCCCGCAGAGGCCGAGATCGTCATCGAGGGGTTCGTCCACCCGAGCGAAACATTACTCGAAGGTCCATTTGGAGATCACACCGGTTTCTACAGTTTGGCCGACCGCTACCCGCGCTTCGACGTGACGGCCATCACGATGCGCAGGAACGCCGTCTATCCGACGACGATTGTCGGCAAGCCGCCGATGGAGGACTATTTCATGGGCAAGGCGACCGAGCGTGTCTTCCTGCCTTTGCTCAAGACAATCGTGCCCGACATCCTCGACTACAGCCTGCCGATGGCCGGGGCGTTTCACAACTGCGTCTACGTGCAGATCGAGAAGGAATACGCCTACCAGGCCCGGCGGGTCATGCACGCGATCTGGGGTGCGGGACAGATGGCGTTCACGAAGTTCATCATCGTGGTCGACGCCGACGTTGATGTTCACGACGAGCAGGCGGTGCTGTTTCACCTCTTCGCCAACTGCGACCCGGCGCGGGACACGGAGACCGTGCGCGGCCCGGTTGACATCCTCGACCACGCCTCACCGGGCCTGGGCGTGGGGAGCAAGATGGGCTTCGACGCCACCCGCAAGTGGCCGGCCGAAGCCGGGGAGGATGTCGTCCGCCGCTGGCCTGACGAGTTGGAGTTCGCCGAGGCGACGAAGGACCTGGTCGACCGGCGTTGGAACGAGTACGGACTGTAGCGCTCCAACACGTCCCATAGCTGCGACCCAACGGGTCGCGGTCGGGCGCGGTTGCAACCATATCCGACCGCGACCCGTTGGGTCGCAGCTATGGGATCATCGGTGAAATCGCGTCAATTTGAGTTTCAGTACGGTCCGCGGATGTGCTCGCGAACGTCGGCCTCGTAGATTGCCCGCAACTTCGCGTGTGCCTCGCTCGACAGCGGCGGCAGGTCGCTGACGGCGGCGTTGTCGATCGCCTGCTGCGGGCGACTGGCGCCGGCGATGACGGTGGTGACGGCGTCGTGATCGAGCACCCACCGCAACGCCGCCTGCGCCATCGTGACGTCGGGGCCGGTCGCGTCGGCGAAGACGGGCCGCATCGCCTCGGCCGCGTCGACACCGGTCTCGAACGGCAGGCCCGCGAAGGTCTCGCCGACGTTGAAGGCGTCGCCGTCCCTGTTGAAGTGGCGGTGGTCGCTTTCCCCGAAGGTTGTCTCTTTGCTCATCTTCCCGGCCAGCAGCCCACTCGCCAGCGGCAGCCGGACGACGATCGCGACGTTCTTCACCTTCGCCCGCTCAAAGATCGCGTTGATCGGCTTCTGCCGGAAGGCGTTGAAGATGATTTGCAGCGACGCGAGATCATCGTGCTCCATGCAGAGTTCCGCCTCCTCCATCGACTCGACGCTCGCGCCGAACGCGGCGATCTTGCCGTCGGCCTTCAGGCGGCGTAGGGCGTCGAAGCAGGCGCCGTCGCGCAGCAAGCCGGTGCCAACGCAGTGGAGTTGCGTCAGGTCGATGCGCTCGACCCCCAGATTCTTCAGCGAGCGATCGGTGTAGGCCGAGAGTTGTTCGTAGCTGACGGTGGCGGGGTCGCCTGGGTCGCCGCGCCGGCCGAGTTTGGTGGCGACGAACGGGTTGCCGGGCATTTGTTCCTTCAGGAATTGCCCGACGAGTCGCTCGCTGCGGCCGTCGCCGTAGACGTCGGCGGTGTCGAAGAAGGTGACGCCGCGGTCGTGAGCCGACCGCAGGATTTGCAGGGCCGTGTCGTCGCTCACCTCGCCCCAGTTCCCGCCGATCTGCCAGCAGCCCAAGCCGATCTCCGAGACGTTGCGGCCGGTGCCGTTGAAGGGGCGGGTGTTCACGCACGACAGTAGACGCAATTCGCCGGTGGAATGGATAGCCGCGACTCAACGAGTCGCGGTCATCGACCCTTCCCGCAAAGTGAGAAGGCCGCCTGCTAGAACAGCGTCATCTGCTTCTCCACCGGCGCCACGCGCTGGCGGAGGTCGTCGGCGTCGAGGCGGAGCGTGGCCGGGTTCCAGTCGCTCGTCAGCACCCACGGGCGGACCTTGCGCATCGGGATGCTCAGCCGCTCGAGGTCGTCAAGGCGAATCGCGTGGTGGCGGCGCAGGCGGAGCAGGCGCTCGACCGTCCGCTTGCCCAGGCCCGGCACGCGCAGCAGTCGCCAGCGGCCGGCGCGGTTGAGGTCGACCGGGAACAGGTCCCGGTGCCGCAACGCCCACGACAGCTTCGGGTCGATATCGAGGTCGAGGTTCGGCTGATCCGGCGTCGTGATCTCGTCGTGCCGAAAGCCGTAGAAGCGCATCAGCCAATCGCTCTGGTACAGCCGGTGCTCGCGGACCAGCGGCGGCGACTGGAGCGGCAGGCGATCGTCACCGTGAGGAATCGGGCTGAACGCCGTGTAGTAGACGCGGCGCAGGCGGTGCGAGCCGTAGAGCCGGCCGGCGGTCTTGATGATGTCGCGGTCGGGCGTGGGCGTGGCGCCGACGATCATCTGCGTGCTCTGCCCGGCGGGGGCGAAGGTCGGGGCCGACCGCGTTTTCTTGCGTTCGTGCTGGAACTCGTCGATGCCGCCCTTGATGTCGGTCATCGTCCCCTCGGCGTCGGCGAGGGTCTTCTCCGGGGCGAGCTCCTTCAAATCGCCGTCGGTCGGCATCTCGATGTTGGCCGACAAACGATCCGCGTAAAGGCCCGCCTTCGCCAGCAGTTCCGGCGAGGCCTTCGGCACCGCCTTCAGGTGGATGTAGCCGCGATACTTGTGCTCCACGCGGAGCCGCCTCGCCACCTCGACGAGTTGCTCCATCGTGTAGTCGACGCTGCGGATGATGCCGCTGCTGAGGAACAGCCCCTCGATGTAGTTCCGCCGGTAGAACTCGAGCGTGAGCTGAACCACTTCCTCCACGCTGAACCGCTCGCGGGCGACGTCGCTGCTGACGCGGTTGACGCAGTATTGGCAGTCGTAGATGCAGTAGTTCGTCAGCAGGATCTTGAGCAGGCTGACACATCGGCCGTCGGGTGTGTAGCTGTGGCAGATGCCGGTGCCGTCGCTGGAGCCGATGCCGTCGTCCTTGCCCTTGCGCTTCACGCCGGAGCTGGCGCAGCTCGCGTCATACTTGGCGGCATCGGCGAGGACGGCGAGCTTCACGCGAACGCGGTCGAAGCTCACGCTCTCGCGCGACTCCACTGCCGTCTTGCGGCCCCCTGCTACAACGGGTGGTGTCACGGCCGCGACCATACCAAACATACGCCGTTCGCGATGCGTCTGTTCTGCCTCTTACGCCGCGGAAGCAACGGTCCCCGCAAATGGGGGACACGAAACCTTCCGGCACGGGCGTTGTAGTATCGGAGTCATGGACGTTCCTGTTGCAACAGCCGATCAGCCCGCCCCTCGCCACCTTCGCCGCGCCAGGTTGCTGCACGCCTTCACGATCGGCGCGCTGATGGCCGCGCCGCTGCTGCTGGCCGTTCGCGGAGCAACGGCGCTGGCACGCCAGGACTCGACCGCGCCGCCGGCCGTGGAGCCGGTCGAGAACTCGCGCAACACCAGCCGCACGCCGCGCACGATCGACGAGTTGTTCGACATCGAGCAGAGCGTGCGCGAGGTCGTGCTCAAGGCCGTCCCGGCGACGGTGGGCATCACGGTCGGCAACGGCCAGGGCAGCGGCGTGATCGTCAGCCCCGATGGCTACGTCCTGACGGCGGCCCACGTCATCGGCAGGCCTGGGCAGCAGGCGGAGTTCACGCTGCCCGACGGCACCACGCTGCGCGGCTACACGCTGGGAACCATCCGCGAGCTCGACGCGGGCATGGCCAAGATCGACGACGACCGCGGCATCTTCGAGGGGCCGCTGCCGTACGTGCCGCTCGGCGAGAGCACGCCGCTGGCGACGGGGAGCTGGACGGTCGCGACGGGCCACCCCGGTGGCTACCAGTCGGGGCGGCCGCCGGTCGTGCGGGTCGGGCGCATCAACGCCAACCGCGACGATTTGCTTCAGACGGACAACACGCTTGTCGGCGGCGACAGCGGCGGGCCTTTGTTCGACCTGGATGGCCGGCTCATCGGCATCCATAGCCGCATCGGCGACTCGATGGCCGCCAACGTTCACGTGCCGATCGACCGCTTCGTCGAGCAGTGGCAACCGCTGGCCGACGGCGATCGTGCGGGCGGCAACCAACTTGCGAGTTGGCTGCGTCGTGGCGGGGCCGACGATGGCATCCGCATCGACTTCGGCCCCGTCGCCCGGCCGCAGGACGCCGCCGGCGTCGACTTTGCGGGCAACGACGACCGCGTGGGCGCGACGGTCCGCTTCGTCGAGAAAGGCAGCCCCGCCGACGAGGCGGGCGTGCAGGCCGGCGACCGCATCATCCGCATGGGGCGCTTCGAGATTGCCAGCGAAACGGAACTCTACGCCCGCCGCCCGACCTTGCGCGACGGCGAGACGCTCGAGTACGTCCTGCTGCGCACCGATCAGGCGACGGGCCAGGCGCGGGAGATCACCGTCGAGATCACGCCAACCGATCGCCTGCCCCGGCGCGGCGATCCCGGTCCGCGCAACTACAACCGCCCCTACCGCGGCCAGCTCGGCGTCTGGCCGGAGCAGGGCGATCCGTTCGGCGTGCTAATTCGGGAGGTCGTGCCGAACTCGCCCGCCGAAGAGGCGGGCCTTAAGGCCGGCGACACGATCGTCGCCATCAACGGCCGGGCCATGCACGACGTCAACGCCCTCACCCGCCTGCTCTACCCGATGCGCGGCGGCGATGCGATCGTGCTCCGCGTCCGCGCCCCCTCGGGCACGGAGACGACCAGGCGCGTTGTGCTGCGGTACCCCCAGTAGCCACGCGACGGGGCGAATGATGGGCAACTACTACGAAACTTGCGATGATCTTGGAGGTTTGTGATGAAGCGTAAGGACGACGTGCAACGACGTGACGCCGGGCATCGGTTCGACGGCTGGCTGCTGGCGGCGACCATCACCGGCGGCGTGGCGGCGGCCATGCTCTGGGCGCCGCCGCAACTGCTGGCGCAATGGCCGTGGGAGCAGCAGCGGCGTGTCGACGACCGCCTCGTCAAAGACAGCGCCGCCCTGCGCACCCTTGCCGACGAGGCCGACGGCGCGGTGGAAGCATCGGTGATCGAGCTGTTCGTCCCGGACGAGGCGGACGGCGGCATGGTCCGAGCCGCGTTGGGTTTGGTCGTGAGCGAGGACGGTTTTGTGCTGACGAAGGCGAGCGAGCTCACGCCGAACTTCGTTGCGGAGATTCCGGTGCGGGATGGCCAGACGCTCTCGCTCGACGGGCGCATCGTCGGGGTGGCGCGCGACCACGACTTGGCCGCAATCAAGCTCACGCTGCCGCCGGGCCTGAGCCTGACGCCGGCATCGTTCGACGCCTCGGCCGTGCGCGATCTGGAGGCGGGCTCGTGGCTGATCTCCTCCGCTACCGAGCCGGACGACGGGCCGCTGGCGGTGGGCAATGTCAGCATCACCGGCGTGCGGAAGGTCGAGCCGAGCGCGTTGCAACTCGGCATCTCGATGGGCACGTTCGGCGGGCAATCGGGCATCCCGATCGCCCGCGTCGAGCGCGGCGGCGACGCGGCGCGGGCGGGGCTGCGGCCGGGCGATTTGATCGTCGCCCGCGACGGCCAAGCCGTCGGCACGCGGCAGGCGTTTTTGCAGTCGCTGCGCTACGACCGGCCGGGCGCGGTGATCGCCCTCGACGTGCTGCGCGACAACGAGCGCCTGCGCATCCCGGTGCGGCTGAGCCGCTTTGGCCTGGGGCTGTCGATCAGCGGCGAGGTGGCCGGCGTGCCGGTTGTGGCGGTGCTGCCCGGCGGCTCGGCCGAGGAGGCGGGCGTGCGCGTGAACGACCTGATCACGAGCGTTGGCGGGACCGCCGTCCGCGACGGGCAGTCGCTTCGCGCCGAGTTGGCCGAGTACAAGTCCGGCGACCGCCTGACGCTCGACATCGTCCGCAATGGCCGCGAGCGGGCGCTGGACGTGCGCCTGGGCGACAGCGGCCGCTCGCCACGCGCCCGCCTGCAAAACCGGCTGGGCGGCACGACGCTTAGCCGGCGCGGGGCAGACTTTCCGGCGGTGATCCAGCACGACAGCATCCTGGGCGCCGACGAGATGGGCGGCCCGGTGGTCGACTTGCGCGGCCGCGTCGTCGGCATGAACATCGCCCGCGCCGGCCGCGTGGAAACGTACGCGCTGCCGGCGCAGGTGATCGTCGAGGTGCTACCCGACCTCCTCGCCGGCCGCTTCCCCCCGGCATTGGGTCCCACGCGCACCGAGGAGGGCCTGCCACCCCCGCAACAGCCGCTGTCGGAGGATTGAGCCAGACCGTGCTGCCCAAGTGCGGTCGGCGCTCTGCCCGACGGTTGCATCGGGTTCATTCCCGCTCCCCGACGCCGAGGCGGAAGCCTCGGGTTCTGCTCGGGCTCTGCACCACTTTCATTCAAAATGCGGTGATTCCGACCGGAACCCGAGGCTTCCGCCTCTGCGTCGGGGGATGAGCGTGGGGGGGTGGGGATGAAGGGAATGAAGCCGACGTCGGCATCAGTTGGCGCCGCGGCGGTCGCTGGGTTCGACGGTGGCGCCCCGTTCCTCGATCGACTCCGGGTCACGCGGCTCGGCGGTGTCGTCGGGAACCACGCGCGGCTGGTCGGCCGTGCGGCCGCGTTGCAGGTCGTTCATGTGCTTCTTGAACATGTCCGGCTGGACGGCGTTCGGGATGAGCTGCGTCCCCTCGAGTTCCTCGTCGCCCATCGGCCCGAGCAGGCTGGGGTCGCTCGCCACGTGCGGGGTGAGGAAGATCAACAGTTCCGTCTTCGCCTTCGTCACCTGCGTGCGGCGGAAGGCGGCACCGAGGATCGGGATGTCGCCCAGAATCGGCACCTTGTTGAGCGTTTCGGTCTTGCGATCCTCCATCAGCCCGCCGATGACGATGGTCTGGCCGTTCTTCACGCCCACGCGCGACAGGGCCGACCGCTTGGCGATCACGGGGGCGCTGACGAGCTCGCTGATGGGCACGGTGGTGCCGGTGAGCGTGCTGATCTCCGGGGCGACGTCGAGGATCACCATGCCGTCGGGATTGATGTGGGGGATGACGTCGAGCAGGATGCCGATGTCGCTGTACTCGATCGTGTTGATGATGCCCCCCTCGTCGGTCACGCGGCTGTTGGTGATAAAGGGCACCTCCTGGCCGACGGTGATGCTGGCGACCTGGTTGTCGCTGGCGAGGATGTAGGGGCGGCTGAGGACGTCGAGCTTGCCTTCGGTCTCCAGCGCGCGGATGGCGGCGGAGAAGTCCTGCTCGAGGATCTGCACGACTAGCCCGGTGGCGGTGGCGCCCTCGACCGGGATGTTGAAGTTCGTGCCGTAGTCCTGCCCGAGACCGCTGGCGCGGAGGTTCAGGACCGAAAGTTCGGTGCCGAGGTCAACGGTGTCGTCGTGCGTCACCTCGGCGATGAGCACCTTGATGAGCACCTGGGCGACGGGGCGGTCGAGCTCTTCGAGGACGGTTTGCACGCGCTCGTAGTTCTGCGGGCTGGTGCGGACCAGCAGCGAGTTCGTGTCGGGATCGGCGATGATCGTGACCTGGCCGGCGAGGTCGCTGGCGGTCTGCTGGGCCTGGCGCGAGGGCTGGCGGTTGTTGCGGTTGTTCTGGTTCTGGTTGAAGCGGCCCTGGTTGCCGCCGGTGTCGCCGCCGAGGCGGTTGTTGTTCCCGCCGCCGCGTCCGCCCGCGTTGCCGCTCAGGGTCGAGCTGCCGCGTCCGCCGCTTTGGCTGCGGAAGTTGAGCAAACGGTCGGGGAAGTCGCTCTGCACGTCGATGCTCCCGCCGCCGGTGCCGTCGCCGAAGAGGTCGGTCACGACCGCCTCCACGTTCGCCGCCTGGGCGTTGCGTAGTCGGTAGACGAAGACTTTTTCGTCGGCAACGGGGTTCGAGTCGATTTCGTCGATCACGGTCTGGACGACCTCCAGCGTGTCGCCGGGCCCGGTGACGACCAGGCTGTTCGTGCGCTCGTCGGCGGCGGCGTTGACCTTGCTGCCGCGGGCGCCGCCCTGGTCGCCCTGCATGGCCTGCATGAAAGCCTGGCGCATGCGCTCGCGTGGGTCTCCGCCGCGCCCGCCACGATTGCCCCCGCTCGAACCGCCGCCTCCCTCGCCGCCGGGGCCGACGGCGAGTTCGCCGAAGACTTCGTTGATGAGCGCCGCCGCCTCGCCCGCGTTGGCGAACTCGAGTTGGAAGACGCGCACGCTCACGCTGTCGGCCAGCGACTGGTCGAGGGCGTTCACCATCTCCACCAGCCGCCGCACGTTCGCCGAGGTGTCGGTCACGACCAACGCGTTGCTCGACCCGTTGGCCGTGAACGGCGCCTCGGGGTTCACCACCGGCTTGAGATCCTCGAGCAACTGCGTCGCGTCGGCGTGGCGGAGCGGGATGATCTGCGTGATGAGCTCGTCGGTCGGCTCGATCACGGCCGGGTCGCTGCCGGAGCGAACGGGGATCGGCTGGCTGCCGGCGTCGTCGCGGTCGACGACTTTCAGGATCCGCCCCTGCTTTACCGCGACATAGCCGGCCTCGTACAGCACGGTGTTCAGCAGCGTGACGGCCTCCTCCGGGTTCACCGGCTGGCGGCTGGTGAGCGTGACGGTCCCCTCGGGCTCGACCTGCCGCACGATGATGAAGCCGGCGGCGGTCGAGAGCTCGTCGAGCACCGTGTTGATGCTCGCGCCGCGGAAATCGAAGACCAGCCCGCCGTTGCTGCGCGTCACGCCGCCCGGCCCTGCACCGGGGCGGGTCGGGGCGGTTGCCGGCGCATCATCGGCCGCGGCGTCCTGCGCGAAGGCAGGCGCCGCGATCAGGCCGACCGCGGCGACGGCGGCGGCGAGGGCGGTACGGGAGCGGGCGGTGCGTGCGTTATTCATCGTCGTCCTGGTCATCGCCGTCATCGCCGTCGTCCTCTTCGAAATCGTCGTCATCGACTTCGTCGTCGTCGTCGCGGTCGTCATCCCGGTCGTCGTCATCCTCGTCTCGATCGCGCCCGCGGCGCCGGCGGCCACGGCGGTCGTCGTCCTCGTCCTCGCCGGCCCGCTCGCGCTCGCGGAGGCGGCGCTGGCGCATCATCTCGGCGACGTTGAGCTGCTTGTCCTTCGCCGACGCCTCGCCGCGCTCGCGTCGCGACTTGCTCGGTGGGGCGGCGATGACCTCGCCCGTCAGATCGCTGCCGAGGCCCACCCACGCCATCCCCTCCGGACCGGCGTAGGTCAGGCCGTCGATGTAGACCTCGCTCACGAACCCGTCGGCGACCGCGTCGTTCGGCTCGAACCGCTCGATCGCGCTCCGCTTCGTGTTCTCGAGGTAAGCGCGGAACGCCCCTTCCTCGAAGACGATGCCGATCAGCCGCCAATCCTTTTCCGGTGGCGGTGGCGGGGGCTCTTCCTTCGGCTCGGGCGGCGCCTCGGGCTCATCGCTCTTGGGTGGTTCCGGCGGGCGGCGGTCCTTCACGAACAGGTTGTTCGTCAGCAGCGAACCATACCGCTCCTCGAACGCCGAAGCCTCCGCGGCCTCGACAACGGCTGGGGCGGTGGGGGCGGCCGCGAGCAGCAGCGCGATTGTCAGGGCAAGCCGTCTCACTTGGTCTCCTCCCGCGGCAGGTTGTGGATGGTCGCGAGCGTGAGCTGGAGCGACAGGTTGTCCTCCCCCTCCTCGCGCGTGACCAGCGTCAGATCGCTGATCCGCACCGGCACGTCGGCCGACTCGATCGCGTAGAGAAACCGGCCGATTTCCGCCAGCTCTCCCGCCGCCGTGACCCGAAGCGCCACGCGGCCGAAACCCTCGCTCGCGTCGGCGCGGTCGGGGCGAATCGAGCTCAGCGACACACCGCTCTCGCTCGCCCACGCCGGCACGCGGTTGACGAGTTGGCCCTCGGCCGTCGCGGGCTCGTCCCGAAGGGTCTCGCCCCCGATGCGCTTCCAGCGCCGCCGCTCAGCGAGTTGGTTCTGGATCTCGAGCTGCCGTTCCTCCTCGATCGCGCGGGCGGCGTCGAGTCGTTCAGACGCGGCGTCGGCGCGGGTGAGCAGCGGCGACAGGGCGAGCTGATAGACCGCCAGCACCCCAATGAGTCCGACGGCCGCGATGGCCATGGTCCGTTCGCGCGGGCTCATTGCTCGCCCCCCGGCTCGACGGCGTCAGGAACGGTGTAGGTGAAGCTGAGCGTGAACGCCGAGTTCGGCCGGCGGTTGCCCCGGCCTGCGGCCACGTCGCGCAGGTCGACGAGCGTGACATCGTCGAAGCCCGGCCGCTCGGCGAGGCTGTCGCGCAGTTGCAGCACCACCGCCTGGCTGCCCGCGCGGCCCTGCAACTGCGCGCGGCCGTCATCGTTCATGGAGAAGGCGGTCGTCCAGATGGGCTGGCCGATCTCGAAGAGGCTGGCGACTTCGGCGAGGCAGTCGAGCACGGGCGGGCGTGTCTCGAAGTAGCCGCGCCCGAAGGTGATGCGGTCGATGTCCGCCCGCGCCGCCTCGGCCGGCTCCTCCAACTTTGCGGCGGCGGCCTCGGCGACCACGGCGTCCGCCTCGGCCTCGACCGCGCGGCTCCACAGCCAGTACATCCCCAGGCCACACGCCAACACGGCCAGGGCGGCCAGCACGTAGCGGCGGTCCACGCGCGGCGGGCGCGGCGGGGCGAGGCGCGGCGCCAGGAAGTTGGCACGCCGCCGCGGCGGCTCGGTCGCGAGGGCGACAGCGGCCCACAGGTCGTCATGGGCAACTCGGTTCGCCTCGCCGTTCAGTGATGCCACCGCCGGCAATCGGCTCAGCGCCTCGGCCGGCGCCAGTTCGCTCACGCGGCCGCCGGTGGCTTGGGCGAGGCGGTCGGCGTCGGACAGGCGGCTGGCCGACACGACGGCCACGTCCCCCTCGAAGCCCATGAGCGTGGCCGCCCGCGCCAGGCCGGCGGCGTCGCCGCGGGTTACGTGGCGCAGCATCCGCACGCGGCCGTCGCGCTGCCAGACGGCATCGGCGCCCGCCGCGTCGGCGAGGACCAGCAGCCGGTCACCCGTCGGCTCGCCCGCCGCCTCCGCGAAGGCCAGCGCCGTCGGCGTGATGGCGGCAACCTCCACGCCCGCGGCCGAGCAGGCGCGGCGGATGGTTTCGACGCGTTTCGCCGGCAGCCCCACGAGCAGGGCCGCCCTGTCGGCCGCGTCGCCGGCGACGTCGAAGACCAGTTCCTGCTCGCTGCCCGACGCCAGCCGCTCGGCCCGCAGCCGAAGGACGGCCATCGCGTCATCCGCGCCGGCGCCGGCGGGCACCTCGACCGACTCGGCCACCAGCCACCGCGCCGGCACGCCGATGACCGCCCGCTTGGCCGCGGACAGGCCGTGGTTCGCGAGAAAGTCTTGCAACGCGGCGCTGTCGGTCAAATCCGCGTCGTTCCACCGCCCGCTCGCACGCACCTTTCCGCCGGCCAGCAGCGCGCAAGCCACCGACCGGTCCGAGAGGGCGATGCCGAGTGTGTTGCCGGAACGAAGCTTCATGTGCGGGCGGTGACAGGGTAACGCCAGGGCCGGGGAGGTTATTGCGACGGATCGCCCGCGCGCAGGTCTTCGAGGATCTCGGGCTCCAGGGGCCAGCCGCGATCGGTCAGGTCGCGGCGAAAGACCACGCGGGGCTCGTCGCCGCTGTTGTCGACCACGAGGCGCGCCCGCCGCCACGAGCGGCCGTCGGCGCTGGCGGCGACGATGTCGGCCGACCAGTGCGTGCCGCGGGCGATCACGTCGTCGTCAAGCTGCCGCACGGCCTCGCCGTCGGCGTTGAGCAGCCAGGCGACCGTGCCAGGGTAAATCTCCGTCTGCGCCTTGCGGACGGCGATGATGTTGTCGACGAGGGACGGGTCGGCGTCCTCGTCGGCGGCCAGCAGCACCTCGCGCGGGGCGAAGTTCAGGTTGATCTTGCCGCGAAAGTCGTTGAAGCCGTCGCCCCCGCCGTAGAAGTAGTTCTCGACCTGGCGCAGCTCCTCCTCCGTCAGCCCCGCCCGCTGGGCGACAAGGAAGATGTTGCCCTCGTCATCGATGCGGCGGTTGATCTGCGAGGCGCGGTCGCCGCCGATGATCTTCGTGATGACCTCGCGCAGCGCCCGCGTGTTGTCGTCGGTGTCGATGCGCGGGTTGCCCTCGGGGTCGAGTCGCGGCTCGTTGCTCCAGACGGTGAACAGGTCGAAGAAGCCGCGGCGTTGCCAGTGCTGGGTCGTGAAGCCGCCCCCCGCGCCGCCGGCGATGCCGAGCGGGCCCTGGTCGCTTGGGCCGAACAGCAATTCAGGTGTCCAGCCCTGCAACAGCAGCAGTTCCTCGACGCTTTCGAGCGGCGCATTCTTGGCCCGATACCCCGGCGAGCGGCCGAGGTAGTCGCTCGACTCGGCGCCGATGCCGAAGGCGATGTCGTCGTCCTCGTCGCGCCAGTCGACGATGGCCGCCGCCAGCTCGCCGGTCATTCCCTCGAGCTGCATAAGGCGCTCGATATCCTCGGTGTTGAGGTCGATTTTCGTCGACTCGTCCACCAGGCCAAACGGTGGCAGAAGCGGGTCGTTGTAATCGGGCCGAACGATCCAGATGTAACCGCCGCCGATCGGCACGCGCTCGAAGCGGTCCATTGGCAGGAGTTCGACGGCGTCCTGCTCGCCCTGTTTAGACTGCTTGAGCAGGGCCATCACGTACTGCTCACCGCCGCGCAGGGCCAGGGCCGCCTCGCGGCGGGCGGCGACGTTGGCGGCGATCTGCAACTCCGTCCGCGCCGCGTAGCCGAGGGCCAGCACCATCGCCGCCAGGGCGAAGACGATTAGCAGCGTGAGCACCAGCACGGCCCCGCGCCGCGGTCGGACGACGCAACGCATCACCCGCCCCCAAGCTGCAACAAGGGCTCGAGGACCGACAAATCGATCGTGTTGCCGCTGTCGACGCCCACCGGGACGACCGCCACCAGCCGCACGTCGCCCTCGGCCAGCGTGACCTCGACGGCCGCGGGATGTTCGCCCGACAGCGTGGTCGTGCTGCTCGACCAGCCGCCGCCGTCGAAGTAGCGGAACGACACCTCGCTGAGCCCGCTGACCAGCACCTCGTCCGGTGGGGCGACGGAGGAACTCGCGAGCAGGTTGCGCTCGATACGCCGCACGAGCCGCACGCCCTCCTCGCCGTCGTCTTCGGCGAAAAGCGTGACGCGGCGGATGCCCTCGGACAGCAGTTCGCCGTCGGAGGCGGGGTCGGTCGCCAGCACCGAAAATGCCAGGCTCGTCGACTCGCCGTCGAAGACCTCGGCCAGCGCGCCGCTCGACGCGAGGCTGCCGGCGAAGGTGCCCAGGCTGAAGCCGCCGGTGTCGAGATCAACCGAAAAGTCCGTGCCGCTGGCGCCGGGGCGCGGTAGGGCGTTCTCCAGGTCGCGCTCGATTATGCCGATGGCGGCGGTGAACTTCGAGGGGCCGCTGCTGAGCGCGCGGGCGCGGCCTCGGGCGTCGAACGCGATCGACAACGCCGCGAAGAGCGCGGCCGTCAGGATCGCCGTCATCGCGATGGCGATCAGCACCTCCAACAACGTCATGCCGCGGCAACGCTTCAAAGGGTGCCCTCCGGCAGAATCCACGTCGTCATCGAGCGTGACCGCTCCTCGCCGCGCTCGAGCCAGACGATGGTGACGGTCGCCTCCACCAGCTCGCTGCCGACGACGCTGGTCGACAGTTCCCAGCGGTAGCGCGACAAGTCCTCGAAGGTGCCGTCGCTGCCGAGGGCGTCGGCGTCGCGGGCGGCGAGCAGCGTGTTGAGCTGGCGCTCAGCGAGCAGCGTCGCTTCCTGCGCGTTGCGGGCGGCGTTGGCGGCGCGGAGCGAGAGCGTCACGCCACGCATCGCCGCCGGCAGGACGATGCCCAGCAATAGCAGCGACGCCAGCACTTCCACCAGGCTGAATCCGCGGCGACGGGTCATGGGCTATCCCCCGACTGTCGGCGGAACGGGTCGGCCACGCCGATGGCGACAAGGGATTTGGCGCGGCCGTCGTCGTCCGTCAGCGTGAGCACGGCCGGCGTGACATCGCCCGCGGTGCCGAACTGCACGCCGGTGGCGGGCGAGCCGTCGAGCCGCTCGATCGTCAGCGTGATCGACTCCGGCAGCGCGTGCGATTGCTCGCCGGTCGCGTACGAGCGGCCATCGTCGGTGGTCACCTCGACCAGAACGCCGTTCGTCACGGCCTCGTTGCGGGCGGCGTTGAGGGTCGCGAGCAAGCGGTCGACCTCGTTCTCGAGGCGTTGCCCCTCGCGGAACCCGGTCATGCGCGGCACGATCATCGCGAAGGCGACGGCCAGCACCAGGAGCACGAGCACGAGCTCGATCAGCGTGAAGCCGCGGCGGACCATGCGATTACTCCTCGGCGTAGACGTCGTCGCTCGTGCCGTCCTGCCCGTCGGGGCCGGTGGAGTAAACGGCGAAGGGCTCGCCGTCGGCACCCGGAAGGTTGTAGACGTAGGGATTGCCCCAAGGATCCCGCTCGACGGCCATTGCCTTAATATATGGGCCGTTCCAGCCATCGGCATTGCCCGGCGCGGTCGCGAGGGCGGCCAAACCCTCCTGCTCGGTCGGGTAGCGGCCGTTGTCGATCTCGAACATGCCCAGCGTGGTGCTGATCGTGCTGATGTCGCTGCGGGCGGCGGTGATCTTCGCGTCCTCGCTGCGACCGGCGAAGCGGGGCACGATCAGCGCCGCGAGCACGCCGAGGATGACGAGCACGAGCAGCAGTTCCAGCAAGGTAAAGCCACGACGGGTTCGGCGGCGGGGAAGTCGGTTCATGGCAATCGGGTTCGGGGGCATCCTCAGGGCACAACGCATCTTCTGGGCACAACGCACGCGGCGGCCCGGTGTTGCGGGGCTACCGCATCATGTCCTGCAGGCTGAAGAGCGGCAACAGCATCGCGACCACCACCGTGCCGATCAGGGCCGCCATGATGAGCAGCAAACCCGGCTCGGCGAGAGCGACGACCATCCGCAGGTTGCGATCCAAATCCTGCTCATAGCTGCCGCTGAGGCGGACGAGTTCTTCGTCGAGCCGGCCGGTCTCCTCGCTGACGCTGACCATCTCGACCACGCTCGCGGGGAACAGAACGGGGTCGGCGGCGAGGGCGCGGCTCAGCGGCGTGCCGCGCTGCACTTCCTCGATGGCCGTCGCGACGCTGTCGCTGAAGGTGCGGCTGCCCAGCGACGCCTTGGCCACCTTCAGCGACGCCACCAGCGGCACGCCGGCGCCCACCAGCGTGCCGAGCATCCGGCTGAAGCGCACCAGCGCCAGCCGCGCGATCAGGAGGCCGAGGTACGGCACTTTCAGCAGCAGTCGTTCAAGCTTCCGCCGTCCCGGATCACTCTCGATCGCTTTGCGCAGGGCGAAGATGCCGACAACCAAGAGCACAAGCAGCACGAGGCCGTACTTCACGAGCCCCTCGCTCAACCCCACGACAATCCGGGTGATGAGCGGCAGTTCCGAGCCGAAGCCCTCGAAGATCGTCTTGAACCGCGGGATGAAGAATGTGAGCAGGAAGATCATCACGCCCGACCCGATGACCGCCAGCGCCGCCGGGTAGACGAGGGCGGCCTTGACCTTGCCCTTGAGGTCCTGCTCGCGCTGGCGGAACTCGCCGATCTGGGCGAGCACGATCGGCAGGAACCCGCCCGTCTCGCCCGCGCGGACCATCGCGACGTAGACCTCGCCGAACGCCTGGGGCCACTTGCTCATCGCGTCGGCCAGGGGTTCGCCGCCGACCACGTCGTTGTGGATTTCAGTCCAGACGTGCTTCGCCCCGGCGTGGGAGGCCTCGCGCTTCAGCAGCGCCAGCGCCCGAGAGAGTGACAGGCCCGCCGACAGCAGGTTCGCCAGCTCGCGTGTGAACGCCTCGACCGCCTTGGCCGGCACGCGCACGGGCTTGCCGCCGCGCGTCGCGAGGGCCGCCTTGCCGGCGGACTCCTGCAAGTCCAGCGGCGTCAGGCCGAGGCGGTCGACGGCGTCCATCGCCGCCGCGCGGCTCTCGGCCGGGATCGTCCCGCTCGTCCGCTTGCCCATGCGATCCAGCGCGGTGTAGGCGAAGGTCGTGCTCACGCCTGACCACCCGCCTTCCCCTCGTCCTTGGTGACGCGGAACAGCTCTTCGATCGTCGTTCGCCCGCCGTTGACCACGCGCCAGCCGTCATCGCGCAGGCTGTTCATGCCCGCCCGCGTCGCGGCCTTGCGCAGCTCGTGGGCGGGGGCGCGGTGCAGGATCAGCGACCGCACCTCGTCGTCCACGTGCATGAGCTCGAACACGCCCTGTCGCCCGCTGAATCCCGTGCCGCCACAGTCGCGGCAGCCGTCGCCGGTGCAGAGCGTGCCGTCGATCTTGTCGCCGTACGCATCGCGCACCGGCCGCAGTTCGGCGTCGCTCAGCGGCCGCTTGCAGCTTTGGCAGATCAGGCGCACCAGCCGCTGCGCCAGCACGACCTCGACCGAACTCGCCACAAGGTACGGCTCGACGCCCATGTCGATCAGTCGCGTCGCGGCGCCGGGGGCATCGTTCGTGTGCAGCGTGCTGAAGACGAGGTGGCCCGTCAGGCTCGCCTGCACGGCGATCTGGGCCGTCTCCTGGTCGCGGATTTCGCCCACGAGCACCACGTCGGGGTCGTGCCGCAGGATCGCCCGCAGCCCCGCGGCGAACGTGAGGCCGGTCTTGGTGTTGACCTGAATCTGGTTCACGCCGCGCAACTGATACTCGACCGGATCTTCAATCGTGATGATCTTGCGGGCCGCGTCGTTGATCTCGGTCAGGCCGGCGTAAAGCGTGGTCGTCTTGCCGCTGCCGGTCGGGCCGGTGACAAGCACGATGCCGTGGGGCATTTCGAGCGTGGCATCGAAGAGCCTTGAATCGCGCGGGCTCATGCCAAGGCGCTCGGTGCCCATCATCGTGCCGCTGCGGGCGAGGATGCGCAGCACGACGGCCTCGCCGTGGATCATCGGGATAATGCTCACGCGGACATCGACCTCCTGCCCGCCGAGCTTGAGCTTGATGCGCCCGTCCTGCGGCAAGCGCTTTTCGGCGATGTCGAGGTGACTGAGAATCTTGAGCCGGCTGACGATCGCCGCGTGGAACCGGCGCACGCTCGGCGGGACGTTCTCCTCCTGGAGCACGCCGTCGATGCGGTAGCGCAGGCGCAGGGCGTCCTCGAAGGGCTCGACGTGAACGTCCGTTGCCCGGCGCTCGATGGCGGCGGTCAGAATCTGGTTCACGAAGCGGATGATGCTCGCGTCGTGCGCCGCCGACTCGGCGTCGAGGTCGCCGTCGTCCTCGGCGTCGACGACTTGGATGCCCGCCGCCTCGTCGAGCTGCTCGAGCGTGTCGGCGCCGACGCCGACGATGCGTTTGAGCGCCCGGTCGATCTCCGCCGCCGGCGCCAGCACCGGCACGCAGTCGCGGCCCGTGGCAACGCGAAGCTGCTCCAGCGGCGACTCGTCCGTCGGCCGGGCCGTCGCGACACGGACGACGCCGTCCTGCTCGTCGATTGGCAGCACGTTGTGCCGCACGAGCAGCCGCACCGGGAACTCGGCGACGAATGCCTTGTCGGGAGCAAGGCGTTCGAGATCGACGTGCTCGACCAACAGCAGGTCGCCCAGGTGGCGGAGCAGGCGGTCCTCGCTGAGCCCGTTCACGCTCAGCACGGCCTGCTCGAACGGCTGGCCGTCGCCGATGAGCGCGCGGGCCTGCTCGACGGCGTCACCGTCGAGCAGGCCGCTGCGCTGCAAGCTGTCAAAAAGGGGCTTCATTCAGTGCAGGAAGGGGTTGAAACTATTCGAGCATGCCCATCATGACCAGCATCGCCTCCTGGCGGGCGGTGACGAGTTCCTTGAGCTCGGCGCGGGCGCTGTCGAGCTTCTCCTGCGCCTCGGCGCGGGCGGTCCGCAGGGCGGTGAGGTTGGCGTCGATCTCGTCGGCGGTGGCGTCCTCGTTCTGCAAGGTTTCGGCGAGCGAACGCTGGGCCTGCTGAACAGCGCTCTGCTCGGCATCGCCCTCGGGCCCGCCGGGGCCGCGCTGGCCGCCGCGTCCGCCCCAGGCCCCGCGCATTCCGCCGCCGCGTGTGTCGCGCTGCAGCTCCATGACGGCCTCGATCTTGGGCGACAGAACGGTCCACTCCTCCTCGCTGATGCCCAGGCGCTCCTGCATCATCTGGGCCATCCGCTCGCGCATCTGCTCGCGGTCGAACCCGCCGCCGCCGCGTTGCTGGCGGCGCTCGGCGCGGTCGCCACGCTCGCCGCGGGCACCGTCCTGGGCGTTGCTGATTGTGAAGGCCGATCCGACGGCCAGGGCGGCGACGGCGAACGTCGTGGTGAGTTTGCGGGACATGCGATCTCCTGTGAGTTGGCTGCTTCTCGCGTCGGCAGCGTTGCCGGCGACACCCACCACAACGCGACATACCCAGCCGGTATTGCAGGCCATTCCGCACAAAGTCAATCGCCCAGACCCAGGTCGCTGCGCGTGACGAGCGCGCTCATCTCGTACCCGGCCGCCTCGATGTTCTCGCGGGCACCCTCCTCGCGGTCGATCACGCACGCGATGCGCGTGATGACGGCGCCCGCGTCGGCGAGCACCTTGGCCGCCTCCAGCACCTGGCCGCCGGTGGTCAGCACGTCTTCGACGAGCAGCACGCGGTCGCCGTGCTCGAGGTCGCCTTCAGTCTGGTTGCCGGTGCCGTACTCCTTCTTTTGGTTGCGGATCAGCACGTACGGCCTGTCCGCCGCCAACGCGGCCGCGGCCGCGAGCGGAACGCCGCCCAGTTCCGCGCCGGCGATGCGGGCCGACTCCGTCTCGATCGACTGCGCCGCCAGCAGAATGCCGACTTCCCGCAGGATCTCCGGGCGCGTGGCGAAGCGGTACTTGTCGATGTAGTACGAGCTCGTCCGCCCGCTGCGCAGCGTGAACTCGCCGTGCAGAACGCTGGTGCGGGCGATGGCGTCGATGAGCTGCTGGCGGTTCACAGCCGAAGGCTAGGCCGTGGGCGGCGCCCACGCCGGCGGGCGTTTGGCGCGAAAGGCCGCGGTGCCTTCGGCATACTCGTCGGACGCCCGCGATACGGCATTGGCCTCGATGGCGGCCGCGAAGTCCGGCCGGCTCGGCCAAAGCAGCGACTTGAGCCGCGCCGTCGCCTCAGGGCCGTTGGCGAGCAGGTCGCCGACCAACTCGGCCGCCCGTTCATCGAGGCGGTCAGCGGGAGCGACTTCTGCGAACAGCCCCGCCGCCTGCGCCGCCGTCGCGTCGAGCGACCACCCCGTCAGAAGCAGCGCCTTCCAGACCGCCATCGGCACGCGGTCGCGCAGCAGGATGCCCACCAGCGCCGGCACGATGCCACGCCGAAGCTCCGGAAACGCGACCTTCACGTCATCGCCCACCACCGCCAGGTCGCACGCCAACGCCAGCCCGACGCCGCCGCCGTAGGCGCCGCCCTGCGCGACGCAGACGCTGACCGCCCGCGGCAGGCTCGACAGCGTCGCGTAGACGCCCGCCAGCAACTCCGCCGCCTCCTGCGCCGCGGCATCGTCGACGGCTTCCTTCAGATCCAGCCCCGCGCAGAACATGGGGCCGTCACCGCGCAGTTCGACCACGCGCACGTCGTCAGACACGTTCGACAGCGATGCCGTCAGGTCGCGCAGCATCGCGAGGTTGATCGCGTTGCGCTTGTCCGGCCGGCGGAGCGTGATCCGCAGCACCGCCGGGCGCGGCGTGAACGTGGCGACGAGGTCACTGGCCAAGGTCCACCTCCGCCATCAGCAGGCGTTGGGCAAACGTCTTGCCCTGCGCGTCGAGCCGGAGCGAATCACTGCCGCCCGAGCCCTCGCCGCCGTCGGACAGAACGTTGTGAAGCACGAAGTTGATCGCGTGCAGGTTGGGCATCGCGTAAACGTCCACCGCCGTCGGCTTCAGGTCCGCGAAGACGCGGCGCAGCAGGTCGGCGGTGACAACCTCCCGCACCGCCGGCCAATGCTTTGGCGAGCGAGCGATTACGCCGACGTTGGCGTTCGGTCCCTTGTCGCCCGAGCGGGCGACGGCGATGGTCGACAGCGGCACGCGGGGCATCGGCTAGCTTTCGAAGAAGGTCGTGGTGAGCGCCACCCGTTCGCGCGGGATCAGGCACGGCCAGTAGCTGACGACCTCGCGCACGGGCGGGCGGCCGTCGGCGTAGCCCGTGGTGCCGGGCGGGCCGCCGGTCACGAGCGGGGCGATCAGGCGGCTGAACGTCTCGCACAGGCCGCGGTCGTCGTCGATGATGCCGAGCCGGAGGATCGCGCGATGCTCGTCGCCGACGACCTCGGCGTTCCAGCGACGCGGCGCGCGGGCGTCGCGGGCGAGCTTTCGCAGCACGAGTTCGCCCGCCTCGCGCGCCGCCTCCTTCGCCTTCGCATGGACGAACGCGAGCTGCCCCGTGCAGCGGTAGCCGTCGCGGTAGGCGGCGCTGACCTTGTACATCTCGGGCGGCGGCGAACCGGTGGCACCGGAGACGCGAATGCGGTTCTCGGCGATATGATTGACATCGAGCGTAAGAAACGAGACGGTGCAGTCCGGCGAGAGGTAGTTCGCCGGGTCGCCCAGCTCGTAAAGCAGTTGCTCCTTCACCGTCAGTTCCGTCACCGCGCCGCCCGTGCCCGGCGGCTTCGTGACGACGCAGGAGCCATCGTCGCTCACCTCGACGATCGGGTAGCCGCAGTCGTTGTCGGCGAGATCGAGCCAGTCGGTGCTGATGCCGCCGCACACCTGCTGGCCGCACTCGATCAGGTGGCCGGCGACCGTCGCGCCGGCGAGACGTTGCCAGTCGTCGCTCTTCCACCCGAAGCGGGCCATCGCCGGCGCGACGGCCATGCTCGGGTCGGCCATGCGGCCGGTGAGAACGATGTCGGCCCCGCCGCCGATCGCCACGGCCGCCTCGCCCGCGCCGACGTACGCGTTGGCGGTGATGAGCCGGTCAAGGATGTCCGCCAGCGGCCGACCCGATTCCAGGTGGCGGAAATGATCGGTCTCGGGCGTATCGCGTAGCAGGGGCAGCACGTCGTCGCCGGACACCGCCGCGATCCTGCGAGGCACGCCCGCCTCCTTCAGCGCGTCGTGCGCGGCCTCGGCGCAGCCGACCGGGTCGAGCCCGCCGCCGTTGGTGACGAGCGAGAGGTGACGGCCCTCCTGCCAGAGCGGGACCAGACTGCGGATCGCGTGCAGCGTGTCCTTAGGGTAGCCGGGCCCACCGCGGTCGCGCTGCTTGGCGAGGATCGAGAGCGAGACTTCGGCGAGATAGTCGATCGTCAGCACGTCAAGGTCGGCCGCCTGCTGCGCGAGGCGCAGCGGGGCGGCCGAGTCGTCGCCCCAGAAGCCGCCGGCGTTGCCAATATTTATGACGGACATTGCGCGTATCCCTAAACCTGAAGAACCCCGCCGCGAAAGCCGCTGCGCGGCGTCGGGCGTGTTGCGAGCGACAGGGCGTGGGCAAGCACGTTGCGCGTGTCGTGCGGGGCGATGATCGCGTCGACCCAGCCGCGGGCGGCGCCGTAGCGGATGTCGGCCTTATGCTCGTACTCGCCCGTAACGGCTTTCGTCAGCTCGGCATCGTCGAACTCCTCGCCCGCCCGCTCGGCCTGACGTTTGGCGAGCTGCACGAGCGTCTTCGCCGCCTGGCCGGCGCCCATGACGGCGTACTTCGCGTGCGGCCAGGCGAAGATGAAGGTCGGGTCGAAGGCCTTGCCGCACAGTGCGTAGTTACCCGCCCCGTAGCTGCCGCCGACGACGGTGGTGATCTTCGGCACGCGGCAGTTGCTGACGGCGTTGACGAGCTTGGCGCCGCTGCGAATCACGCCCGCCTGCTCGCTGCGGGTGCCGACCATGAAGCCGGCGACGTCCTGGAAGAAAAGGATTGGCAGGCCCGTCTGGTCGCAGTCCATCACGAAGCGCGCGGCCTTGTCGGCGGCGTCGTGGTAGATCACGCCGCCCACCTGCACCTCTCTCTTGGCCGTCTTCACGCGCTGGCGCTGGTTGGCGACGATGCCGACCGACCGCCCGCCGAGCCGGGCGTAGCCGCAGACAAGGCTCTGGCCATACTCCTGCTTGTACTCATCGAAAGTGCCAGCGTCGATGATGCCGGCGAGGAGATCGCGTGCGTCGTACTCGCCGGTGAGGGGAAGGTCGTAGAGCGACTGCGGATCGCGGCTCGGACCCGAAGCGTCCGCCTCCGCGTCGGGGAAGCCGGGGAAATGCGATATGAGCGACTTCAGGCGTTTGATGCAGGCGTTGTCGTCGTCTTCGAGGAAGTCGACGGTGCCGCTGACGGCCGCGTGCATCTCGGCGCCGCCGAGCTCGTCGGCGTCGGCGGTTTGACCGATGGCGGCCTTCACGAGCGCGGGGCCGGCGAGGTAGAGCTCGCTGCCCTTGGTCATGAGCATCTTGTCGCTCAGCACGGGAAGGTACGCGCCGCCCGCGACGCAGTTGCCCATCACGGCCGCGAGCTGCGGCACGCCGGCGGCCGACAGCACCGCGTTGTTGCGGAAGATGCGGCCGAAGTCGTCCTCGTCGGGAAAGACCTCGTCCTGCATCGGCAGGTAGACGCCCGCCGAGTCGACGAGGTAGACCAGTGGCAGCCCGCACGCGAAGGCGATGTTCTGCGCCCGCAGCACCTTTTTGGCGGTGGCCGGGAAGAAGGCACCGGCCTTCACCGTGGCGTCGTTGGCGACAATCATCGCGTCGCGCCCACTGACGCGCGTGATGGCCACGACCACGCCGGCCGCGGGAATGGTGCCGCCGGCGTCGGGGTACATCTCCCACCCCGCCCAAAGACCAAGTTCCAGCAGGGGCGCGCCATCATCGCGGAGGGCGGCGATCCGCTCGCGGGCGGTCATGCGGCCGAGCTTCTTCTGTCGCTCGATGCCGCGGGCGCCGCCCCCTTCGCGCAGCACGCGTTCGTCGGCAATCACTTCAACGGCGATGGAGCGAAGGTCCTTCACGGTTGCGTCGGCTCCAATGTAAACCAGCCGTCGCCGTCCTCGCGAACTGTCACGACGGGTGTTTGCGGTTCGTGGACGAGCACGAGCGTCAGGTCGTGCTTGACGGCGTCGCGGAGCAGGGCGGTTTTGGTTTTGAGGGTGGTGTACGGCTCGACGTCGTAGGCCATAGAGTAGGCGGCGGCCGACGTGGCTGGCGGTGGGGAGCACGTCGGGCGTGAAGACGATCGAGCGGTTCATCGTATCAGTAAAGCTGATCGCCTGCTGCCCCCACGTGTGGCCGGGCACGGCGAATGCGTAGAGGCCTGGCAGCACCTCGCCGTCGCCGTTGGCGAGCTTCAGGTTCGGTTCGAGCGGCTGGAGGTTTTCGGGCAGGTACGTTTTGGTCATCACGCTGTGGTTCTCGACGGCATCGCGGTACTCGCGGGACTGCACGTGAACGGCCGCGTTGGGGAACGACAGCACCGGCCGGTCACCATCGAGCCGGGTGAGCCCGCCGGCGTGATCGAAGTGCAGGTGCGTGACGATGACGTTCGTTAAGTCGCCGGGATCAACGTTGGCTTCGGCGATGGCGGTGTGAACGGAGCGATCGCTCAGGCCGAAGATGGCGCGGTCCTTTTCGCCGAACTTGTCGCCGCTGCCTGTCTCGATGAGCACGGTGCGCTTGGCGTCCTCAGACTTCAACAGCAGGCAGTTGTGGCGAAGCGTGATGCGGTTCTTGTCGTCCGGCGGGAACTTCTTCGACCACAGCACGCGCGGCACCACGCCGAACATACCGCCGCCGTCGAGGGCGATCGGGCCGGCGTCGAGGAGTTGCCAGGAATAGCGCATGGGAGGTGGGAGCGAGGGAGGTGGGACGTGGGCCGAAAAGATGAGAAGTGGTCCGGGCTCGGCCCACGTCACACCTCCCTCGCTTCCACCTCCTACACATCCTCCGGCAAAAGGGCATCCGGGTCTTGCAGCAGCTTGATGGTGGCGGCGAGCGCCATCGTGGCGGTGCCGCCGTCGACGATGCGGTGGTCGCAGGTCAGGCTCAGCGGCAGCAGCTTGCCGACGCCCATCATGCCTTGCCGGACGACCACGCCTTCGCGCATCCGGCCGACGGCGAGAATGCCGCACTCAGGGTAGTTGATGACCGGCGTCGCGAACCGCCCGGCGTAGCTGCCGAAGTTGCTGACGGTGAACGTGCTACCCTGCAACTCGCTTTGCGCCAGCGAGCGATCGCGGCTGCCGGCGGCCACCTCGCCGATCCGCTCGCCGAGCTCCATCACGCCCAGGGTGTTGGCGTCGCGGATGACGGGGACCATCAGGCCGCTGCTCGTGTCGACGGCGAGGCCGAGGTGAACGCGGTTGTGCTGGTGGATCTCGTTGTTGTCGTCGTCGCTGGTGCTGTTGAGGCGTTGCAGTTCGTAGCCGAACTCGCCGCTGAGGACGCGGGCGACGGCGACGCAGGCGAACGGCAGCAGGCTGATCTTTCGGCCGGTGGCGGCGATGAACTTCTTGCGCGTCGCTTCGAGGCGGGTGACGTCGGCCTCGTCCATCACGGTGAAGTGAACGGCCTTGTCGACGCTCTCGCGCAGGCGGTTGGCAATCGTGCGACGCAGGCCGCGGAAGGGGATGCGAGTGACGTCCTCGCCCGGCTGGCGGCGCGGCGTTGGGTCGCGCTCCGGCCTGGGCGAGGGGGACAGCGGTTCGACAGCGCGCTCGGCCTCGCGCGGGGCAGGGGCGTGGCGTCCGTTGGAACCGCCACCGCTGGGCTTCGCTTTGACGTCGCCGGCCTTGGCCTTCACGTCGCCGGCGGTGATGCGCCCGCCGATGCCGCTGCCGGCGATGCTGGCGAGGTCGATGTTCAGAGCCCGCGCCAGCGCCCGGACGGCCGGGGCGGCCAGGGGCTTGCCCGCCTCGCCAATGCCGGCGGTGGCGCCGAGGCTGCCGACGACGGTGCCGGCGTCCTCGCGCTCCTCGGCGCTGGCGGTTTCGGCGTCGGATGACTCTGGGTCATCGGCTGCGTCGTCGTCTTCATCAGCGGAATTCTCAGAACCCGCAACTTCCGCTGCGGCGTTGGCGCTGCTTGGGAGGCAGAGGATCGGCGCGCCGACCTTCATCATGTCACCGGGCCCGCCGTAGAGCTTGGTGACGACGCCATCGCGCGGGCAGACGAGTTCGGTCTGCGCCTTGCCCGTCTCGATCAGCGCGAGCGTCTGGCCCTCCTCAACGGTTTGGCCCTCCTCGATCTGCCACTCGACGACCTCCGCCTCCTCCAGACCTTCGCCGAGGTCGGGCAGCAGGAAGTCGTCGCCGTCGAAGCTTTCACCGGGTCGGGCCATGGGATTCCTTTTAGTACGCGACGGTCTCACGGACGGCCTTGGTGATGCGGCCGCGCTCGGGAAGGTACTCGAGCTCGAGCTTGTAGTACGGCATCGGCACGTCAAATCCGGTCACGCGCTGCACGGGCGCTTCCAGGTGCAGGAAGCATCGCTCCTGGACGAGCGCGCTGATTTCGGCGCCGAGCCCGGCGGTCTTCGGGGCCTCGTGGACGACGACGCAGCGGCCGGTCTTCTTGACGCTTTCGACGACCGTGTCGATGTCGAGCGGCCAAAGGCTGCGCAGGTCGATCAGGTCGACGCCGATGTTCTCCGGCAGGTGGTCGATCGCGTCGAGGCACTGGAAAACGGTGGCGCCCCAGGTGACGACGGTGACGTCATCCCCCTCGTTCAGCAGCTTCGCCTGGCCGAAGGGGATCGTGTAGTCCTCCTCGGGCACCTCCTCGCGGAAGCTGCGGTAGACGCGCTTGGGCTCGAAGAAGAGGACCGGGTCGGGGTCGCGTAGGGCCGTCGCGAGCATGCCCTTGGCGTCGTACGGGCGGCTGGGCATCACGACCTTCAGGCCGGTGGTATGGACGTAGACGGCCTCCGGGCTATCGCTGTGCATCTCCGGCGCGTGGATGCCGCCGCCGACGGGGACGCGCACGGTGATTGGACACGTGTGGCTGCCGCGGTTGCGGTTGCGGCTGCGCGACGCCTGGTTGACGAGTTGGTCGTACGCCGGGCCGAGGAAGCCTTCGAATTGAATCTCGGGCACGGGAATCATCCCGGCGTGGGCGAGGCCGACGCAGGTGCCCATGATGCCCCCTTCGCTCAGCGGCGTGTCGACGACGCGATCCTCGCCGAAGCGCTTCTGCAAGCCGTCGGTGACGCGGAAGACGCCGCCGTTGAGGCCCACGTCCTCGCCGAGCACGATCACGCGCTCGTCGCGCTCCATCTCCTGGGCGAGCGCGAGGTTGATGGCCTCGACCATGTTGAGCTGGGGCATGGGGCGGGGGAGGTGGGAGCGGGGAGGTGGGACGTGGGCAGACAGCGGGCCGGGCGTCAGGCGGGGGCGAGCTCGCGCTGGGCGGAGGACTTGGTCGGCTGCGAGGTCTTGGGTTGGAGCGTGGGTTGTTCTGGGAACTGGCCGAGGCTGCTGGTGCGACGGGTGTCGCGTTGGCGGACGATTTCGTCGGGCAGCTCGGCGAAGACGTGGTTGAAGACGTCGGCCGGGTCAGGCTTGGCGATCTTGTCGGCGGCGTCGACGACCTCGCGGACGATCTTCTTCGCCCGCGCCTTGGCGGCCTGCTCCTTGTCGTCGTCCCATTGGCCGGCGGCCTCGAGGAAGAGGCGCGTGCGGACGAGCGGGTCGTTCTTCGCGGCCGCCTCGAGTTCGCCGGCGGGGCGGTAGCGGCGGGCGTCGTCGGCGGTGGTGTGGTCGGCCAGGCGATAGGTCGTCAGTTCCACGAAGGCCGCCCCGTTGCCGGCGCGGGCGTGGGCGACCATGTCGCGGCAGGCCTTGTAGCTGGCGAACAGATCGTTGCCGTCGGCCTGGATCGTGGGCATGCCGTACGCCAGCGCCTTTTGCGCGAACGTTTCGCTCGCCGACTGCTTGTGCGTCGGCACGCTGATGGCCCAGCCGTTGTTCTGCACGATGAAGACCACCGGCGCCTTCAACACGCTGGCGAAGTTGAGGCCTTCGTGAAAGTCCCCCTCGCTCGTCGCGCCGTCGCCGCAGAAGGTCATGCAAACGCGGTCGCCTTCGTCCTTCTTGTTCTTGAACTTCATTGCCCAGCCGATGCCCGCGCCATGCAGCACCTGGGCACCGATCTCGATGCAGATCGGGCTGACGCACAGGTCGGGGTCGAACATGTTGCCGCGCTCGTCGCCCATCCAGTGCAGCAGCACCTGGTGCATCGGCACGCCGTGGTGGAACAGGGCGATGTTCTCGCGGTACGCCGGCGTGATGTGATCGTGGCCCTTTTTGAGCGCAACGGCCGCGCCCAAAGCGGCGGCCTCCTGACCCTTGTTCTGCGGGAAGGTGCCCATCCGGCCGCTGCGCTGCAGGCGGTAGGCGGCCTCGTCGAGTTCGCGGGCGACGAGCATCTCCTCGTACAGCTCGGTCACGTGCTCGTCGGTCAGCACGTCGCGCGTGTCGGCGGCAAGCTCCTCGTCAAGCTTGCCCTCGGCATCGAGCAACTCGAGGCGATTAATCTCGGCGGTGTAGACGGTGCTGAGCGGCATGGGCGGGCTCCCAGGTGGCACGGGCGGCGCGGCGACGGTGCGCGTCGAAACAACGGTATCGGCTTCGGGCCCCGCCGGACAGGTCAGGGCCGGTTCGCCGGGAGCGGCCGGCTAGGTCATCGCGGCCAGCTCGCCAATCGGCTCCTTCGCCTCGTCCGACGGCTCGTCGGCCTTGGCGTCGCCGTCGGCGGGGAACTGGTCGATCCCCGCCTGCGTCGCCGGGCGACCCTTGCCCTCGTAAGGCGTGCGCTCGGGCAGCACGTAGTCGGAGTCGGGCTGCTCGTCGATCCACGCGTACGTGGCTTCGGCGGCGACGCGCATCGAGTCGTCGGCGTGGTTGTAGAGGGCCTCGTAGCTGTTGTTGATCTCGATGGCCGCCATCGCCATGAAGTGTTCGGCCGCGGCGCGGTTGCGCTTGAACTTGAGCGTGTCCATCGCCTCGTCGCTCTTGGCGCGGCAAAGCTGGCGATCGATCTTCGAGAGCACGCACGCCCAGGCGTGGATCCACATCGCCGCGTCGGCAAGCCGCGCCTGCACGCACTGGCGGGTCACGATGGCCGCGTCCTCCCGCTTGGCAGCGAGCTTGAACTCGTGCGAGTGCTGGCGGACCGCCTCGACGAGCTTGTCGGCCCAAACCGACAGTTCGTGGTGGACCTCCGGCTTGTGCGGCGTGGTGCCGCGCAGGCCCAGAAAGACGTTCGCCGCCAGCGGCAGGCCCGCCTTGACGAGCGAGCCGCGCGTGCCGTTCTTGGCCAGCCGCTTGAAGTTCTCGCCAAGCGAGGCGTCGCCGTCCCAGGTCAGGGCCTGCTTGACGCCGAGCATGTGCTCGGCCAGCGCCCGGCCGCCGTAGGCGAAGATGTAGCTTTGCATCACCTCGTTCGCCCCCTCAACGATTGTGTTGATGCGGCTGTCGCGGAAGATGCGCTCGACCTCGTTCTCGGTCATGTACCCCTCGCCGCCCATGATCTGCACGGCATCGTTGACCGTGCGCCAGCCCATCTCGCTACAGAACACCTTGCAGGCGGCGGTTTCGAGTTGGATGTCCTCGTCGTGGCGATCGAGGAAGCCGGTGGTCGCGTAGAGCAGGGCGTCCATCGCGTAGCAGTACGCGCTCATGCGGGCGACCTTCTCCTGAACCAGCTCGAACTCGCCGATCGGGCGGCCGAATTGATAGCGGGCCTTGGCCCACTTGGTGGACTGCTCCATCGCCCGGCGTGCCCCTCCGAGCATGCCGGCCGACAGGGTGCAGCGACCGTAGTTCAGGCACGTCAGCGCGACGTTCAGGCCCTTGCCTTCCTTGTGGAGCAGGTTCTCCGCCGGGACGACCACGTCGGTGAAGCGGATGCGCGCCTGCCACGTGCCGCGGATGCCGCACTTGCTGCGGTTCTTCTGGAAAATCTCCACGCCGGGCGCGTCGGGCATGCACACGACGGCCGTGACCTTGTCCTTGCCGTCGGGCATCGTCTGCTTGCCCATGACGGTGAACAAACCGGCCAGGGCGCCGCTCGTGCTCCACTTCTTTTCGCCGTTAATGACGAAGGAGCCGTCCTCGCGTTTCTCGATGCGCGTCTCCTGCCCGCCGGCGTCGCAGCCGACCATCGGCTCGCTCAGGCAAAACGCGCTGAGCCAGTCCTTCGCCAGATGGGGCAGCCACTTGGCCTTCTGCTCGTCGGTGCCGAAGAGCATCACGGCCTTGCAGCCAATGCTCTGGTGGGCACTGACCATGACCGCCGTCGACCCGCAACTGCGGCCGATGCGCTCGAGCACGCGGTTGTAGCTCGTGATGCCAAAGCCCCCGCCGCCGTGCTCGGCCGGGATCGTCATGCCCAGCACGCCGAGGTCGAAGAGCTTGTCGATGACCCAGCGGGGAATCTCCTGGCCCTGGTCGATCTCGGTCGACGGGTGCTCCTCGCGCAGGTACGCGTCGAGGCGGCCGAGCAGTTCGGTGCAGCGTTGCTTTTCGTCCTTGTCGTAGGGCGGGTACGGGTAGACGAGGTCGTGGCGCAGGCGGCCCCAGAAGAGGCTCTTGACCGCGCCGATGCTGTCGGGCTGCGTGCCGAGCAACGCCTCGGCGTCGGCGATCATCTGCCGGTCACGCTCGCTGACGCCCTTGAGTGTCTTGAGGTCCGCGCCGCCCCCTGTAGGGCTGCTGTTGGAAGAGTTCGCGCTGCCGTTGCTGGTCGCCTGCGTCATGGGTGCCTCCTCGCACGAATCCGGCCGCGTGGCGTTTCCACTTCGCCGGAACCACTTCCACTATACCGGACGCGCCGGTCGATTGGCAACCCATGCGCGCAATGGCACGGGCGGTCATTCGGGGCGGCTCAGGGCGAAGCGGTCGCGGGTGGTGGCGTAGTCGGACCCGCCCAGCCGCCCGACGGCGTCCAGCCGGCCTGCGTCGAACGCGCCGTCGACGAGCAGGCCCTCGCCCGTGTGCAGGAGCAGCACCTCGCCGACCACAACCGTTGCCGACCGCGGGCCGGTGCCGACGTCGAAGTGGTGGATTACGCGGCACTCCATCCGCGCCGGCGACCGCATTACGCCCGGCGGCCGCACGCGCCCGCTCGCGACGCGCTCCAGGCCGGCGACGTCGAACTCGCTCTCGCCGGCCGCGACTGACGCGCTCGTGCGATTCATCTGCTCGGCCAGCTCCACCGTGACGGCGTTGGTGACGAACTCGCCGGTGTCGAGGGCATTTTGCACAGAATCCTTGTGCCGGCCGTCGCCGCCGCGTGTGCCGCTGAACATCACGGCCGGCGGGTTGGCGGCGACGGCGTTGAAGAAGCTGTACGGCGCGAGGTTGTCGACGCCGTCGCGCGAGGTCGTGCTGATCCACCCGATCGGCCGCGGCACGACGAGGCTGCTCAGGAGCTGGTAGAAGTCGCCGATCTCCGTCGTCGCCGGGTCGATCGTCATGGCGGACGTTAGCGATAGAGCTCCGCCAGCACGACCACCGCCTCGCCGCGGCCGAGATTCTCGATGCCGTGCGGCACGTCGGCCGCGTAGTGGGCGCTGTCGCCGTGGTGCAGCACGACGTGGTCGGTGCTGCACGTGACCTGCACGGTTCCCTTTCCCACCGTCAGCACCTCGCGCACACCCTCGAAGTGCGGCTGACTCACAAGTGCGCCGCCAGGCTTGAGCGTGAGCTCGTAGAACTCGACGTCCTTCTCCATGTGCGGCGGGCTCAGCGTGCGAATCTTGACAAGGTCGCCGCTGTTGTAGTGGTACGTGCGATCGCTGCGCCGCACCACGTCGATGCGCGGCGTGGCGTCGGGGGCGTCGACGAGGTCGCCCAGCGTCAGGCCGAACGCCCCGGCGATGCGGAAGGCCACGCCAAGTGTCGGGTTGGCCTGGTTGCGCTCGATCTGGCTGAGCATTGACCGGCTGACCCCGCAGGAGGCCGAGAGCTGCTCGAGCGTCCACCCCCGCTGGCGGCGCAGCTCGCGGACACGGTCGCAGAGGATCTGGCCGACGTCGTCCGGGTCGGAGATCGTCGGCCTGCGGCCGTTCTTCTGGCCGTTGCGGGCGGCGCGCACGGGATGGTCCGGGAGGCGGGACGACATCGGCGTTCCAGTATAGCGGAAACGCATCTTGTAAGCGAAACGCGGCCGGCGTAGGCTTGGCCTCACCCCAGGAGGCACCCATGGCCGGTCCAGCCGCAACTTACGCGCGACAGCCCGATGACACCGGCCGGCTCACGATCGACGTGCCGGGCAAGCCGGTGAATGTGCTCGGCCAAGGCGTGCTGCGCGACCTGTCCGCCGCCGTCGACGCCGCAGAGTCGGACGCACCGTCGCGCCTACTCGTGGTCAGCGGCAAGCCCGGCAGCTTTATCGCCGGAGCCGATATCTTCGAGCTCCAATTGTTGTCGGATGCCGACCTCGACGCCTACCTGAAGTTCGGTCAAGACCTCTTCGCCCGCATCGAGCGCCTGCCGTTTCCGTCGGTGGCCGTCGTCGACGGCGCCTGCCTCGGCGGTGGCCTGGAGCTGGCGATGGCCTGCTCGGCGCGCGTCGCCGTCGAGTCGTCCAAGCCGGCGATCGGTTTGCCCGAAACCACGCTCGGTCTCGTTCCGGGCTGGGGCGGCACTGTCCGCCTGCCGAAGCTCGCCGGCGCCGAAGCGGCCGCCACGCTCATCACGGGCGGCCGCAACGTGACGCCGGCGCAGGCGCGCGAGCAGGGGATCGTCGATTCCCTCGCGACGGACGCCGGCGCCGCCGCTTCGACTGCGTTGACGATCGAAATCCCGCGGCATTCGAGCGAAGCACTCATTGCCATATCACTCGATCTACCCGCCAATCCGCCCGCGCCGCGTCGGGCGGTCGAGGTGATCCGCGCCGGCGTCGAGCAGGGCGAACAGGCCGGGTTCGACGCGGAGCGCAAGGCGCTCGTGGACCTTCGCAACACGGTCGCCGGTCAAAATCTGTTGCGCCTCTTCACCATGAAGCAGGCGGCCAAGAAGCGGGCGCTGACCGCTGCCAACGGTGAGCCGCGGGACGTGGCGCACGTGGCCGTCGTCGGCGGGGCCGGGACGATGGGCAACGGCATCGCGTACGCGCTGCTGTCGTCGGGATACGAGGTGAGCATTACCGACGCGAGCACGGCCGTCGCCGAGCAGGGGGTCGCAAAGATCAGCGACGCGCTCGACGCCGATGTCCAGAAGGGGCGGCTGAAGCAGAGCCTTGCCAACGACATCTTTCGCAACGTGTCCGCCCAATCCGCGGAACTTGCGGCGGCGGAGGCGGATCTGGTCATCGAGGCCGCCAGCGAATCGCCGGACGTGAAGCGCGCGATCTTCCGCGACATCGGCCAGAACGCCAAGAGCGGGGCCGTCCTCGCGACGAACACGAGCAGCCTTGGTGTCGCCCTCGCCGCCGACGCGAGCGGCCGCCCGGCCGACACGGTGGGCCTGCACTTCTTCAACCCGGTCGCGAAAATGCCGCTGGTGGAGGTGATCCGCGGTGAGCAGTCAGGTAATGCCGCCGTCGCCACCGCGGTGGCCGTCGCGCTGCGGTGTCGCAAGACGCCGATCGTCGTCGGTGACGCGCCGGGCTTTGCCGTCAATCGCGTGCTGATGCCCTACCTGTGCGAAGCGATGCGGGCGTTGTCGGACGGGCACGGCATCGAGGCGATTGACGCCGCCGCCGTCGCGTGGGGCATGCCGATGGGGCCGCTGATGTTGACGGACACGATCGGGCTCGACGTGACGCTCGGCATCTTCGAGGCGATGCACGCCCACTGCGGCGACCGCGTGACGCCATTGCCAGGGTTGCGAACAGCGGTCGATCAGGGCCGCCTTGGGCGCAAGTCGGGTGGCGGCTTCTACGACTTCAACACGAAGCCGCCGACGCCGAACGCGGAAACCGTTGCGCTCTTCGAACCCGTCACAATCGACCGCCCCGATGACCTGACGGATCGCCTGATCCTTCCGATGGTGAACGAGGCCGCCCGCGTGCTGGAGGAGGGCATCGTCGCCTCGGCCGACAACCTGGACCTCGCGAGCATCCTCGGCCTCGGCATCGCCGGGTGGCGCGGCGGGGTGGCCCGATACGCGGATGACGAGGGGGCGTGCGAGATCGTGCGTCGCCTGGAGATGCTCGCCGAGCACGACGGTGAACGCTTCGAGCCCGCGGCGCTGCTGCAACGCGCCGTCGACGAGGACAAACCGCTCGCCTCCTACGCCAAGGGGGCCGCGTGAGTTGTTTACGCCGTCCCCGTGTAGAACCCGCCGTTCACGTGCAGCACCTGCCCGGTGACGTACTTCGCGGCGTCGCTCAGCAGGAACAGCACTGGGCCGACGATGTCCTCCACCTGCGCCCATCGGCCGAGCGGGATCTGCTTGTTAAATGTCTCCACGACCTCGTCCGGCATGGCCTTGGTCATGTCGGTGTGGACGAAACCGGGCGCGACGGCGTTGACCGTCACCCCGCCGCGGGCGAGTTCCTTGCTGGCGACCTTGGTCAGCGCGACGATGCCCGCCTTGCTCGCGGCGTAGTTGGCCTGGCCGAAGAACCCGAGCGTGCCGGCGACGCTGGCCATGTTCACGACGCGGCCGGGGTTCTTCATCAGCGGCCCGAAGGCCTGCATCACGTTGAACGTCCCGGTGAGGTTGACGCGGATGACGGCGTTCCAGTCGTCGGCGCTCATCTTCTTCATCGACTTGTCGCGCAAAAGTCCGGCGTTGTTGACGAGCAAATCGAGGCCGCCGTGGTCGGCTTTGACCGTTTCCGCCATCTTCGCGACGGCGTCGGGGTCGCCGACGTCGCACGGCAAGTCGCCGTTCTTGAGGTCGTTCACGAGAACCGTCGCGCCGCGGTCGCGCAGGGCGTCCGCAATGCCCTTGCCGATGCCGCGCGCGGCGCCGGTGACGAGGGCGGTTTTGCCGTTGAAGTCGAGTTCGTTCATGCCGCCAGCCTAACGCCCGTAGCAGCGGCTTCCAGCCGCTGCCCAAACCGTCCCACGCGCTCGGGCAGCGGCTGGAAGCCGCTGCTACGGGCCGGAACCGGAGTCCACCATGCCTGAATCCGTCCACGTCCTCGGGGCGTACCGCACCGACTTCGCCCGCAACCTTCGCAAGGAAGAGAAGGGCCTGCGCGACCTGATCGTCGAGGCCGGCCGCGGCGCGATTGATTCCGCGGGGATCCAGCCAAGCGACGTGAAGTCCGGCGTCGTCGGCAACTTCGCGGCCGGGCGGTTTACGAAGCAGTTGCACCTCGGTTCGTTCATCACCGATGTCGATGAGTCGATGCGCGGCATCCCGACCTACCACACCGAGGCCGCCTGCGCGAGTGGTGCCGTTGCCTTCGTCGCCGGTGCGCAGCAGGTGATGGGCGGCTTGGCCGACGTGGTGCTGGTGGTGGGGGCCGAGCAGCAGAAGACGATGCCGCCGAGCGAGGTGGGCGACGTCCTCGCCGGCGCGGGCGATTACGGGGAGGAGCGCCCGATGTACGGCGACTACATGTTCCCGTCCCTCTTCGGCAAGATCGCCGAGCTCTACAACGACACGCACGGCTTAACGAGTGACCAGATCAGTTCCATCGCCTACAAGAACCGCCAGCACGCCAAGCTCAACCCGCTGGCGCAGATGCGGACGAAGGCTCTCGAACGCGACGCCGCCTGCACCGTCAGCGAGAGCAACCCGATGATCGCCAAGCCCCTCATCAAGGCGAGCGACTGCTCGCAAATCACCGACGGCGCGGCCGCGGTCGTGCTGTGCAGTGGGAGCTTTATGAGCAAGTTCAGTCACAACGCGCCCCGGCTGCTCGGACTTGGTCATAAAACCGATCACCTCCCGCTCCGCCAGAAGGACGCTCCAACGTTCAGCGTCGCGAAGAGTGCGTGCAAGCAGGCGTTCGATCAGGCGGGAATGACGCCGAGCGATCTGCACGGGTGTGGTGGGGCGGACGTGCACGACTGCTTCAGCATCAGCGAGATCGTCGCCTACGAACTGATGGGTCTGTGTGAGCCCGGCGAGGGCAAAGACCTCGCCGAGCGCGGCGACACGATGCTCAAGCAGTGCGGCGGCGGTGGGGCGGGCAAGCACTTCCCCGTCAACCCCGGCGGCGGCCTGATGGGCGACGGCCACCCCGTCGGCGCGACCGGCGTCCGCCAGCTTTGCGAGATGTTCACTCAACTCAACGGCGACGCCGGCGAACGGCAGATCGATGGAGCGAAGAAGTACCTCACGTTCAACATGGGCGGGAGCTTCACCACGAGCGTCTGCGCCCTTTGGAGCATCTGACTTTCAATTCACCACGGAGGCACGGAGACACTGAGCAGCAGAGAGATGAGCTTTTTTCTTCCTCCGTGTCTCAGTGTCTCCGTGGTGATTCTTTATGAGCGACCCCACGCAAAAGCTTCGCCTGCTCACCGCCGTTCCCGTCTGCGACGGGCACGACTCGGCGATCAACACGATCAACCTCGAGCTCGTCCGCCGCGGGCACGAGGTCGTCTACCTCGGCTATCACCGGCCGGTGCGGGATGTCGTGCGGGCCGCGATTCAGGAGGGCGTGCAGGCCGTCGGCCTGAGCAGCTACAACGGCGGCCACGTCGAATTCTTCGGCCAGGTCGCCGAGGCCCTCAAGCCGTACGGCATCGGCGTCGTCGGCGGCGGCGGGGGGACGATCACGAAGGACGACGAGCGCGAGATGGCCGCCCGCGGCGTCGACCGCATCTTCCCGGCCGGCACGCCGCTCGATGCCATGATGGACTGGCTGGCCGAGCGTTATGGGCTGGCGAACGCGTCGTCTGAGGGATATCGGTCGTCGCGGGCGTCGAGCAACTTGCACGATGGCGCCGAGAACTTGCAAGTTACTGGCGACAACGTGCAAGTTGCCGGCGGGGACGCGCTAAGTGCCGGCGGAAATTTGCAAGTTGCTGGCGGCAGCGCGCTAGATGCTGGCGACAACTTGCAAGATGGCGGGAGTGGCGCGCTAAATGACGGCGGCAATTTGCAGGTTGCCGGCGGGAACGAGCAAGTTGCTGGCGCAAGTTCGCACGATTCCTTCCGAATCGACGCGGAGATCTCCCGCCGGCTCGACGCGGACGAACCGGCTGGCGAGCCACGCGATGTCCCCGTCGTCGGCTTCACCGGCCCTGGCGGAGCGGGGAAGACGACGCTTATCGACGAGCTCGTGCTGCGCTTCCTCAAGAAGAAGGAAGGGGGTGGGGGGCGCGTTGCGATCCTGAGTCACGACCCGTCAATTATTGGCAACGGCGCGCTGCTCGGCGACCGGGCGACGATGATCCACTCGCAGCACGACCGCGTCTACATGCGCAGCCTCGCCACCCGCGGCCAGGCCGGCGGCCTCGGGCCGCAGACGACCGACATGCTGAAGGTGCTCAAGAGCATCCCGGACGTCGAGCTCATCATCGTCGAGACCGTCGGCACCGGGCAGGAGGCGATTCCGTTTACGGACGACATCGATCATAAAGTGTTTGTCATGTCGCCCGAGTACGGCAGCCGGTTGCAGCTCCAGAAGATTGCCATGCTCGACGCGGCCGACACGGTCGTCGTGAACAAGAACGACCGCGCCGGCGCGACCACAGCGAAAAACGAGCTCGACGCCCGCTTGCGAATGGGACGGAACGAGCAACAGGTCTTCACCACCTGCGCCAAGCGCCACCGCGATGGAGGAGTTGATGCGTTGTTCGAACACCTGATGAGCCCGAAGAATGCCCCTGTAGCCGCGACCTAACAGGTCGCAGGTCGGGTGCTTAGTTGTCGTCCCGGACCTGCGACCTGTTAGGTCGCGGCTTCGGACGATGAAGATCGGAAACCTGTCATGCCCCTGCTGAAGAACATCGCCGACGCCGTGGACGGGTACAACGCCTCCGTCGAAACCGAGGTCGAGCGCGTGCGTAGCGACGCCGACGCCGGGCGGGAGGTTATGGAGAAGTGGAAGCAGGCGACCGCGCAAATCGGCAGCGTCACGACGCCCACGGGCGTGGAACTGCCGCGCATCGCGCTGCCGTTCCTCGATGAGCCCGGCAGCGTCGCCCGCTTCCTCGGCGAGGAAGGACTGCCCGGCGAATTCCCATTCGTCAGCAGCGCGTACCGGGAGATGTACCTCGAGCCGGATACGAGCAGAAACGGTCATAAGAAGGTCGAGGAGCCGACCCGCCTCTTCGCCGGCCTCGGGCTCGCCGAGGACACAAACGACCGCTTCAAGTACCTGACGAAGCACCAGCGGTCGGCCCGGCTGTCGACCGCCTTCGACGGGCCGACCTTGTACGGCGTCGACAGCGACCACGACGGCGTGGCCGGCAAGGTCGGCGAGGGCGGCGTGGCCGTCGACACCGTCGACGACATGGTGAGGCTCTACGACGGCTTCGACCTCGACCAGGACGTGTCGGTCAGCATGACGATCAACGGCCCCGCGCCGACGATCCTCGCCATGTACGTCGCCGCGGCCAAGCGGCGGTTTGGGAATGATGTCGTTGGCAAGCTACGAGGAACGATTCAGGCGGACGTGCTCAAAGAGGTGCAGGCGCAGAACGAATGCTTGTTCCCCGTTGACGCATCACTTCGTTTTCTCGCCGACATGGCGGAGTTCACGACGGCGAACATGCCGCGGTTCTACCCGATCAGCATCAGCGGCTACCACATCGCCGAGGCCGGCGCGACGCCCGTTCAGCAGGCGGCCTACACGCTCAGCAACGGCTTCGCCTACGTCGAGCTGTTCGCCGGTCGCGGCATGCAGATCGAGCAGTTCGCCCCGCGATTGAGCTTCTTCCTCGACTGCGGTTTGGAGGTTGAATACTGGGCGCTCGCCCGCGTCTGCCGAAAGCTCTGGGCGATCGGCATGCGCGACGTCTTCAAGGCGAGCGAGCGCGGGCAGCGGTTCAAGCTGCACACGCAGACGAGCGGGCGAAGCCTCATCGCCGCCGAGTTCAAGAACAACCTGACGCGCACGGCCGTCGAAATCCTGATGGCCTGCGCGAACGCGACGAACAGCGTTCACAGCAACTCCGCCGACGAGCCGTTCACCACGCCCGGCGAGGAGTACGTCCGCCTCGCCGCCCACGCGCAGTCGATTTTACTCGAAGAAAGCGGTTTGTTCCGCCACATGATGAACACCGTCCCCGGCGGCCCCGGCATGCGGGCGGTGGAGAAGGCCGTAGAAGCCGCGATACTCGCCGAGTTTCGTGAAATCGATCGCCTCGGCGGCGTGATCGAGGCGTGCGAGCAACGCTACCAACGCAGCCAGATTCAGGCGGCGGCGCACCGGCTGGAGACGCAGATTTACGACGGCACCCGGCCGATCATCGCCCTCAACCGCTACGCCGACGAGCAGGCCGGCGACGACGCCGAGATGGAAATGGCGCGCACGCCGCCCGAGAAGCAGCAACGGCAAATCGAGCGGGTCCGCGCCTTTAAGCGCGAGCACCAGACCGAGGCCGGCCCGGCGCTCGACCGGCTAGAAAAGGTCGTCGAGGAGGGCGGCAACGTCTTCGCAGAGCTGCTCAATACGGTGGAGGTCTGCACGCTCGGGCAGATCACCGAGCGGTTGCACGAGGTGAGCGGCCACTACCGGCCGACGGTGTAAGGCAATACAATCCACGCCATGGCACCGAGCCGCCATCGTCGCCCGTTCCCCGGCATGGACCCGTACCTGGAGGGGTCGGACCGCTGGCGGGACTTCCACACCGTGTTCTGTGTCGAGTTGAGCCGGCAGTTGCTCGACGTGTTGCCGGAAGAGTACGACGCCCGCGTCGAAGAGCGTGCGGCCATTATTGAGTCTGACGAAGAGGAACCAGAGTATTTCGTCGCTGATGCCGCGGTCATCGAGATCGACGGCCGGTCGGGTGGTGCCAAGTCTTCATCCAATGACGCGGCGACCGCAACGTCGACTCCGACGGCAGTCCTGGGCGTTCCCGATCTCGCGCGGCCGAAGAAACACGTGGTAATCCGGCTGCGCGAGGGCAACCGAATCGTCACGGTCATCGAGTTGCTCTCCCCGGCGAACAAGACGCGCGAGGGAAGGCAGGACATGGACCAGAAGCGAGAGGCCGTGCTGCAACGGTTTTCGAACTGGATCGAGATCGACCTGCTCACCCGCGGCCGGCGCATTGGCCTCTCGAAGCGACTGCCGCCCGGCGATTACTACGCGACGATCATCCGTTGCGACCAGCGTTGGCGGGCGGAGGTGTTCGCCTGGGGCGTGCTCGATTGTTGCCCGGCGATTCCGGTGCCGCTGGAGTGTGACGACGACGTGCCGCTCGATCTCGCGGTCGTGGTCGACCGTGTGCTGGAGAATGGCCGCTACGCCCGCGGCCTCCGTTACGAGGGGCCGCCCGACGTGGACGTGGCGGCGGACGTGAAGGCCCAACTTGAACGCATCGCGGCGACGCCGCCAAAGGAACACGCATGACCAAGACGCTCGCCGAACGCATGGTGACTTACGCTCACACCCTGGCTTTCGACTCGCTGCCGAAGGAGGTCGTGCGCGAGGCCAAACGCGTCGTCATCGACTCGCTCGGCGTGGCGTTGGGCGCGTGGAACGAGGAGCCGTGCCGCATCGCCCGCGACCTCGCCAACCACTACGCCGCCCGGCGTGAGTACGGGGCGACGGTGTTGGGCACAAACCACCACGCGCCGCCGGACTGGGCCGCCTTCGCGAACGGCATTTGCGTCCGCTACTTCGACTACAACGACACGTACCTGTCGAAGGAGCCGGCCCACCCGAGCGACAACATCACCGCCTGCTTGGCCGCCGCAGAACTGGGGCAGAAGGGCGGCCGCGAACTCATCACCGCGATCGTGCTCGCGTACGAGGTGCAGTGCCGGCTGTGCGACGCCGCCAGCATTCGTGCCCGCGGCTGGGATCACCCGACGTACGGGGCGTTCAGCACGGCCCTTGCGGCGAGTCGGCTGCTCGACCTCGATCATAAACAAATGCGGCACGCGCTCGGCATCGCCGGCACCAACGCCGCCCAGATGCGGCAGACGCGGGCCGGCGAACTGAGCCACTGGAAGGGCGTCGCCTTTGCCCACGCGGCGCGGCACGGCGTCTTCAGCGCCGTCCTCGCCCGCGACGGCATGACCGGGCCGGCGCCGATCTTCGAAGGCGTGATGGGTTTCGAGAAGCAGGTCAGCGGCCCGCTCGATGACCTCGAAGGCCCCTTTGCCGCGTCGCCCCAAGAGCAGGAGCAAGAGGGCGACTACATGATTCGCCGCTCCTTCATCAAGAACTGGCCGGCCGAGTACCACAGCCAATCCGCCCTTGCCGCGGCGCAGAAGATCCGCGAGCAGCTCAGGGGCGATATGACCAAGGTCGAGCAAATCCTTTGCCGCACGCACAAGGCCAGCTACGAGATCATCGGCAGCGAGCCGGAGAAGTGGCGGCCCGACGCCCGCGAGACGGCCGACCACTCGCTGCCGTACATGGTCGCCGCCATGCTCGTCGACGGCGACGTGACGGACGCCACCTTCGAGCGATCCCGCTTCACCGACGCCGATCTGCTCAAGGTGGTCGACAAGGTGAAGGTCGTCGAGGACGCCGAAATGACGGCCCTCTACCCCGAGCACATCGCCAACATCGTGACCGTCACCACGACCGACGGGCGCGAAATTACGGAGCGCGTCGATGACGCTCCCGGCCACGTCCACAACCGCCTGAGCGATGACGGCCTGCTCGCCAAGTACCACAAGCTCGCCGACCCCGTCATCGGCGACGAGCGTGCGAACCGGGTGGCTGACTGGGTGTGGAAGCTCGATGAGCACGACAACGTCCACGAGCTCATGCCGCTCTTAGTGGTCTGACCGTGGCACGGGCGTTCCGCCCGTGTGAGCGATGCTGTAGTTGAACAAGTGCCCGCGCCGCAAGCACGGGCGAGACGCCCGTGCCACAATGAACCGCCCCGCACAACTTCGCCGCCGGATCGAGAATGGCATCGTCGCAATGCCGGGCGTTTTCAACGGCATCAGCGCTCGCCTTGCGACCGCCGCCGGGTTCGACGCGCTCTACGTCAGCGGTGCCGGCCTGAGCAATGCGGCCGGCGTGCCGGACGTGGGGCTGCTGTCGAGCGACGAGTGGGTTCGGCAGATCGGGCGCATCTGCGACGCGACGTCGCTGCCGGTGGTGGCCGACGCCGACACAGGCTTCGGCGGGCCGAGCAACGCGGCGGCACTATTGCGCGACCTCGAGCGTATCGGTCTGGCCGGGCTGCACGTCGAGGATCAGGTCTTTCCCAAGCGGTGCGGGCACTTGGCAGGGAAGGCGCTCGTCCCTATCGACGAGATGTGCATCAAGCTCTCGGCGATGCGCGACGCGAAGATCGACGAGGACTTTCTCCTCTTGGCTCGATCGGACGCGCGGGGGGTGGAAGGCTTCCACGCCGCCATCGACCGCGCGGGCCGCTATCTCGATGCCGGGGCCGATGGAATCTTTCCGGAGGCGATGCAGGATATGAGCGAATTTAAGCGTTTCGCCCAAGCCTTCCCCGGCGTCCCGCTGCTGGCGAACATGACCGAATTTGGCAAGGGGCCGCTGCTAAGCGTGAGCGAACTTGAGCGTATCGGGTATCGCATGGTCATCTTCCCGCAGTCGGCGTTTCGCATCGCGAACAAGGCGATGCTCGACGCCCTGCGCCACCTTCGCCACGCTGGCACGCAAGCTGACTTGCTTGATCAGATGCAAACGCGGCAGGAGCTGTACGACCTGCTCCGCTACGACCCAAAGCAAGACGTCTGGCCGTAGGGTGGGATTTATCCCACCACCGTGCATTGCGGTAACGTGCAGATGGTGGGATGAATCCCACCCTACAGGAGACCCATGAGCGATCCCACCCAAACTTACCACCCCGGCCTCGAAGGCGTGATCGCCGGCGAGAGCGCGATTTGCCAGGTTCACGCCGACAGCGTGTTGCTTTATCGCGGCTACGACGTGCATGACCTCGCGGGCCGCGTGCCGTTCGAGGCCGTTGCGGCGCTACTGCTCGGCGAAGACCTGCCGGCCGACAGCGAGCCGCAACCCAAGGCGACTGTCGAGGCGATGGCACTGCCCGACGCGGTCGTCGACGCGCTGCGCTCGCTGCCCACGGGCACGCACCCGATGGACGCCCTGCGCACCGGCCTGAGCATGGCCGCGTCGTGGCACGACATCGACGGCGTCGACGGGGCGTACCGCCTGACCGGCCTGACGAACGCCGTCGTCGGCGCCTTCCACCGCGCCCGCAACGGCGAGAACATGATCTCCATCGACGCCTCCCGCAGCCTCTCTGCCAACGCCTGGCGGATGATCTTCGGGCGCGACCCGGACGACTTCGAGGAGAAGACGCTCGACACGATCTACACCCTTTACGCCGAGCACGATTACAACGCCGGCACGTTTGCCGCACGGGTGATTGCCAGCACGCTGAGCGACATGACGAGCAGCATCGTCGGCGCGATCGGTGCGCTAAAGGGCCCGCTGCACGGCGGGGCGAACGAGGCGGCGATGGATATGCTCGAAGCCGCTCACGCCAGCGGCGACCCGGAGGCGTGGTTGCGCGACGCGTTGGCCAAAAAGCAGAAGATCATGGGGTTCGGCCACCGGGTCTATAAGAAGGGCGACTCGCGCACGCCGATCCTGCGCGACATGTGCCGCGAAACCGGCGAGCGAACGGGCGAGACGCATTGGGTCGAGACGGGCGAAGTGCTCGAGCGCGTGATGAAGGAGACAAAGGGCCTGCCCGCCAACGCCGACCTCTACGCCGCGCCGCTCTTCAAGCTCCTCGGCGTGCCGAGTGATCTGAACACGCCCCTCTTCGCGTGCAGCCGCGTGGTCGGCTGGTGCGCCCATGTGATCGAACAGCAGTCCGCCAACCGCCTGATCCGCCCGCGAAGTCGGTACACGGGGCCCGAGCGCCGGCCGCTGCCATGAGCTCGGCTCTGTCGGAGTAGGGTGGGCACGGCCCACCTTTCGGATCCGGAGGTGGGCCGTGCCCACCCTACATTGAGCTCGACGTTCCGACTTGAGCCGTTACTCGTTCATCGCCTTTGGCATCGTCACAGGCACGCCGGGAATGACGATCGTGTTCGCCCAGATGCGGTGGATGTCGTGTGTGCCAGCGGCGACGAGCGGGTCGGGGCGAAGGATCAGGTCGACTGGGCCGCCGGGGAAGCGCTGCAGGTCGATTCGCTCACCCGTGCCGTAGCTATGGGCGCACCTTAGGGAACCGCTGTTACACGTAAGTTCTGCGGCCGCCCATTCGTGGCCGTTGCTGTCGCGCAGGTGGACAGTTGCCGCGATTGGCACCGGCAGTTGCGCGTGTTGGATGGACCAACTTATTTGCGCCCCGTAGGGATTCTGTCGATCGCGACGAAGCTCGACATGCGTTTGTTGCCATGTCGGTAACGCGGCATTGACTGCGACCTTTATGGCGGCGTCGATCTGCGCGGCAAGCGACGGGTCGGCGACGAGGGCGACATCGGTCTCCCCCTCCGGCAAGACATCGAATGGTAAAACCTGTTCGATCTCGCGTTCCGCCAGGCCGACGGCGTCCGGATCGAGTTCGTCGGCCGACTTCGGCAAGAGCCGCGCCGTCCATCGCAGTCGCAGCTTGTGCGTGCCGGGCGGCAAGTCGTCGGGCACTTTAAATCCGTACGAACTGCTGTAGGACACTATGCCGCGACTATTTCCGCCCCGGCTGTCGCGTTGGTCGGCGGGTAGTTCGTCGAACTGCGTCGCGCGCAGTCGGTAATCGAGCTTGTACTTGGAGGCACTGTTGAAGCCGCCGAGGCCGTTCGAGAAGGATGTGGTCGGGACGGTTATATCAACTGCCAGCGACTCCCCGATCGGCACCGAGCGCCGCGTGGCCATGTTCAACGGATACAGCTTCGTTCCAAGCTCAAGCCGCTCCTTGTCTGATAAGTCGTCTTCGACGAAGCGACGCTCAAGTTCGAGTGTCGCCGCCTGCCGCCACGTGCCCGTGCCGTGGGCCATCGACGCCAAGTTCGAGTCCGGCAACCATGGGACCAGTTCTGCCCGCCAGTCGGTTTGGACGATGCCTTGGACGCCCAACCCGAGGACACCGAGGCCGGCGAAGAACAAAACGATAATTCCTGGCAACTGCACAGCGTGCAACGCCGGTCGCCCAGTCGCGAGGCCATTGTCATCGAGTGTCGCTCCGCATTCGGGGCACCGATCGGACTCGACGCCGCGCACGTTTTGGCCGCAGGCGACGCAGTGCGGGTCAGTCCCGACGCGCCCGGACTGCCCGGCTTTTTTCAACAAGCGGACGCACCAACCGAGCGTAAGCAGGCCCACCACCGTCATCACAACGTAGAACATCGCGCGTCAGCTTATCGTCTTTTCGCCACCGGACCGGACCAACCGCGACCCGTTGGGTCGCGGCTATTGCGATTCTACTTCAACCGGCTCGTCGTTGCGGTAGTACTCGATGTAGCCGATGAGCATTTCGTCGGTCGTCTGCTCGCCGAGGCGGACGCGCTGTGTGGCGTCGGGGTTGAAGGGGTTGTCGGGGCTGTTGTCGAACTGGGCGACCACGTCGATGCGGCTGCCCTTGGGGACTGCCAGGGGCTTGGCGAGGCGGTAGGCGAACTGCCAGTTGAAGTCCCACGCGGGGACGTCGAGCAGCGTGCGCGTCTGGCCGTCGGGCGTGGTCAGGGTGTAGGTGAACGACTTGCCGCGCAGGTGCATGTGCGGCATCAGGCTCAGCAGCGTGACATCGCGCGAGATGTCAAGGCTGGCCGACTCCTCGTGGGCGGCGGCGCCGGGCGGGATGTTGAGGCGGTGGTCGGTGATGCCGTAGACGCGGCTCTCGCGCTCGGGCGGCTCGTCGGCGAAGACGAGGCCGAGCTCGGTCTGGTCGACGGTTGCTTCGCCGTTGGGCGTGTAGTGGATCTGGAAGACGATCTCGCTGCCGGCCTTGATCTTGCGGGCCAGGCCGTCGGGCAGTTCGACGCGGTCGTTGCCCGGCACGTAGGCCGTGAAGTAGCCGGCCTCGGTCGCGAAGCGGCGGCGCAGGCGGTACCGGGCCTCGGGCGAGCCATCCAAATCCTCCGGCGGGACGGCGAACACGAGCACGTGGTGGACCACCTCCGGCGCGGTCGGCCGAACCTGCATCGCGCGTACCCACTTGTCCTGGGTCAGCCCGGCGGGCACGCGCAGGTAGCGGTAGGGCATGAAGCCGTCGGCCTTCACCTGTTGCGGCTCCGGCAGGGCGACGACCAGGTCCGGCTCGCCGATGGTCCAGCCGGCGGCGTCGGGGAAGCTCGGCGGCAGCGGGGCGTCGGCGGGATCACCCTGCGGGCCGCCCGCGTCGGCCCAGGCGAGAATGGCGGCGATGTCCGCGTCGCTCAGCCGGCGGTCGTTGGCAAAGCCGGCGTGGTCCGCGTTCTCGCCCGCGGGCCACGGCGGCATGATGTTGTTGTCGACGACGTAACGGATCATGCCAGCCCGCTTCTTGACCGAGGCGTAATCCTCCAGCGCGAACGGCGCGACGCCGCCGTCGCGGTGACAGGACTGGCAGTTCTGCGCGATGATGCGGCTGATGCGGTTGTGGTACGTCGGCGCGACCTCCGCCACTTCGACATCGGCAAGGTCAAGCACACAGCCGGGCGCGCGGGTGGCGGGCGTCTCGACGGGACGGCCATCAACGACGGCGGCCAGGGCATCGCGCAGGTACGTCTCGGTCGCCTCGGCCCGCGTGTGTTGCAGGCCGTACTGGTCGTCGATCGCGCCGCGATAGACGCGCGTGCCGGCAGCGTCGAGGACGACCATGTCGGTCGAGGTCTCCGCGCCGATGGTTTTCGCCAGCGTGCGGCCGGCATCGTCGAGGATGGGGCCGTCGAGGCCAAGGCGTTTTGCTTCGGCGGCCACGTCTTCGGCGGTATCGAGGCCGGTGCTGTCGATGAAGACGAAGCGCACGCCACGATCGGCGAAGTCGTCTTCGATCCGCGCCAGTTCCGGCCGCCATTTTTTCGCGAGCGGGCAGGAGAGGTCGAACATCGCCAGAACGGTGGCCGTCTCGCCGCGCAGGTCGCGCAGGGCGTGCGTCTTGCCGGCAAAGTCGACCGCGTCGGCGTCGCGGAGAAGCTGCCCGATGCCATAGTCGCGGCCATCGGCGAGGGTTGTGACGGGAACCGTCGCGGGCTCCTGCACGGTCGCCCACGCGAGGGCGCCGGCGAGCCCGAGCGAGACGGCGGAAGCAACGGCGGCACGGCGGCGAGACGGCATGACAGCCTTACGCACGGCGGGCAGCGTTGTTTCGCGACAATCGCCTCCGTACGCTCCCCGTCCCCATTTCCCGCCAGCAGATCGCACCTCGTCGGAGCAGCCCGCATGTCCCTTCTCGCCAACAAGACCGGCCTCGTCCTGAATATCGCCAATGACCGCAGCATCGCCTACGCGATCGCCAAGAGCGCGCACGATCACGGGGCGAACGTGGGCGTCGGGGCGCTGCCGAACGAGAAGATGATGAACCGCGCCCGCAAGGCGATGAAAGAGGGGGGCTTTGAGGGCAACTTCCTGCGCGGCTGCGACGTGACGGATGACGCGAGCCTCGACACGTTCTTCAAGGACGCGAAGGAAGAGTTCGGGAAGATCGACTTTCTCGTTCACAGCCTGGCGTTCGCGGATCGGGAGTATTTGAAGATCGGGGCGTTCACGAGCACGCCGCGGGAGGTGTTTCAGCAGGCGTTGGACATCAGCGCGTACAGCCTGATCGATTTGGCCCGGCGGGCAGAGCCGCTCATGACCGACGGCGGGAGCATTGTGGCGCTCACGTACCTCGGCAGCACGATGGCCGTCCCCGGCTACAACGTGATGGGCGTGGCGAAGGCGGCGCTGGAGTCGACGGCGCGGTATCTGGCGCTGGAACTTGGCGAGAAGCAGATTCGCGTGAACACGATCAGCGCCGGCCCGGTGCGGACGCTGAGCGCGATGGCCGTCGGCGGGATCGACGAGATGTTCGACCACACGGAGAAGAAGGCCCCGCTCAAGCGGAACATCACCGCCGAGGAGGTTGGCAAGTGCGCGACGTACCTGCTGAGCGACTTGTCGACGGGGACGACGGGAGAGAACATCTTCGTCGACAGCGGGTTCAACATCGTCGGGCTTTAGCGAAGGGCAGGTCGCGTGATGGCGTGGAAGCCGATTTACGAGCAGCCAAAGGACAGTGCTTGGAAGACGCTCGTCAGCCGCGTGACGATGCTGGTGTTTGGGGTGTTGCTTCTGTTCGCATGCTACAAGTGCGTGAGCAAGGGTCTGGAAATCACGGCCGAGCTGACGGAAACGCTTCCCGAGCGGCGGAGCAGCAGTGTTCACCGGAGCCGTGCGGCGCAAGGGGTCGCCACCGCGACGGGGATGTTCTGGATCGGCGCTGCGGCGACCGGATTGCCGGGCCTCGCGCTGGCGATTGCGGGCGTGATGCCGACCTCATTCTTGGAAAGATTCGTCGGCGATTGATGGCGAAATCCGGCGCCGGGGGCACGCACCCGCTTGACGGCGTCGGCGGCGCGGCTATCCTTCCCGACCCGGTCGATTGGCCGGGTGACAATGCGGGCGTAGCTCAGTGGTAGAGCATCACGTTGCCAACGTGAGGGTCGTGAGTTCGAATCTCATCGCCCGCTTTGACCGAATGCGGAATGAGGAACGCTGAACGAGGAATGTCCCGATTCGGATCATTCCGCGTTCAGCATTCCTCGTTCCGCATTTCGCATCGCACCCCTAGCTCAATTGGATAGAGCGTTGCCCTCCGAAGGCAGAGGTTACAGGTTCGAACCCTGTGGGGTGTATGATCTCGCGTCCGACGGCCCCGACAAGGCTGGCGGCGTGACGGGGCGCGCGTTGGGTTGGCCGATGCGGCCGGGGCTGGTCCTTATGATGATTGCGTTTTGCACAAGTTTCGTCTGGCGAAGGGGCGGTCGCGTCTCCTAGAATGTGGACCCGCCGTGCGCCCACCGTGGCGTCGGTGACGAAATGCCGAGGGTTGATGGCCGCTGGCGATCGATCGTCGGTTGTGGCATAGGTGACGGCGGCCTTAAGGCGAGGTCGGCGAGTTGAGATTTCGACGGTGACATTGGTTCGTAGCGGCACGAGAGGCCGCGGGAGCACGTTTTGGCGAAAAATATCCGCGTTAGCGCCCTCGCACGAGAGTTGGGCGTCAAGAGCAAGGACGTCCTGGAGAAGCTGCGCAGCGAGGGCTTGGGCGATCAGGCCCCCAATCACCAGAGCACCGTCGGCGTGGGGCTGGCGATGACGATCCGCGACTGGTTCAGTGGCGAATCCGGCGGCGGGACGGCGGTCGAGGTCGCGCCGCCGGTCAAGGCGACGAAGAAGAAGTCCGCCAAGAAGGCGAGCAAGACGGTAACGAAGGCCAAGGCCGAGGACGCCGGCGAGCCCAAGCCGGAGGCCACGCCCGCAGCGCCCGAAGCGGATGTGCAGGCCCACGTGCAGGCCGAGGCGCCCGCCGACGCTCCGCCCGTGCCCACGCCGACCGCCGCCGAAACGGCGCCGCCGCCGCCACCTCCACCAGCACCTCCGGCCGAGACGCAGCGTGCTGCCGCGTCGGCCGAGCCGGCGGCGCCCGTCACCCCCGCCGCCCCCGCCCGCACCGCGCCGCTGCCCGCGCCGGAGATCAAGGGGCCGAGCCAGGCTGTGCGTCGCGATCCGGCGACCGGTCGCGTGATCCCACCGCCACCGCCGCCCGCCCCGCCGAAGCCGCCCCAACCGCAGGCCCCGCGTGCCCCGCAACCGCCCCGCGCGCCTCAGGCGCCGGTGCGACCCGCCGCCCGCGCTCCGGGCGTTGCCGGCCAGCAGATCAACCCGAATACGGGCGTGCCCGAGCCGGAGATGCGGCCGACGATCACGCTCGCGGACAAGCAGAAGGAACTTCAGGAGCGTATCCGTCGTGAGCGCGAAGCCCGCCGCGCGGCCGAAGGCCCAATCAAGGCGGCGCCGCAGCTTTCCGAGTTGAAGAAGGCCGAGGTTTCCGGCCCGAAGGTCGTGCGCGTCGAGGCGCCCGATCACGTGCCGACGCCGCGCCGCAAGGGCGAGGGCCCGTACCGGCCCAATGGCCCGGCGCGGATTCCGACGGGCCCGATCCAGACCGGCGGCGGCGGCGTCAAGAGCAAGGCCACGCCCGGCGGCGAGGCCGGCGGGCCGGGTGCCGACAAGCGCGGCGCCGGGGCCGGCAGCCTGAGCGGCCGCCGTCGGACGGACGGCCGGCGCGGCGAGGCGCTCGAAAAGCTCCGCGAGTTTACCGACGCCGACATCATCGCCCGCCGCGACGCCGTGAACGCCGCCAAGGCCAACCGCTCGCTGCTCGACCGCCAGATGCAGCGCACCGCCCGGCGTGGCCAGGGCTTCCGCGCCCCAACGCCCTCGCAGCGCGAGGGCCCGGTCGTGGTGAAGGAGCCAATTACCGTCAAGTCGCTGTCGAACGATTTGGGCATCCGCTCGAACACCTTGCTGCGCACGCTGTTCGTCAAGCACGGGCTGCGCGGCGTAACGCTGAACAGCCCGCTTGACGCCGAGCAGGCCGAAGCGCTGGCGATGGAGTTCGGCATGGAGGTCGAGGTCGAGCGCGAGCCGTCGGCCGAGGAGCGCCTGGCCGATCGCTTCGTCGCGATCGAGGAGGGCATCGACGAGTCGAAGCTTGGCCCGCGCCCGCCGGTCGTGACCATTCTTGGCCACGTCGATCACGGCAAAACGAGCTTGCTCGACAAGATTCGCCACACGAACGTCGTCGACGGCGAGAGCGGCGGCATCACGCAGCACGTGGCGGCGTTCGACGTGATGGTCGAGCGCGGCGGCGAAGAGAAGCAGGTCACGTTCATCGACACGCCCGGCCACCAAGCCTTTACGGCCATGCGTGCCCGCGGGGCGCAGGTGACGGACATCGTTGTGCTCGTCGTCGACGCGGCGCAGGGCATTCAGCCGCAGACGGTCGAGAGCATCAACCACGCCAAGGCGGCCGGCGTGCCGCTCGTGGTCGCGCTCAACAAGATCGACCGCCCCGATGCCAACCCCGACAAGGTGCTTGGCGAACTGGCCGCGAACGATTTGAACCCAACTGAGTGGGGCGGCGACACCGAGGTGGTCCGCACCAGCGCCATGACCGGCGAGGGTGTCGAGGATCTCCTCGAGATCCTTGACCTTCAGGCGGAGCTGATGGAACTTCGGGCCGCCCCCGACACGCCGGCGCGCGGCCGGGTGATCGAGGCGCGCGTCGCGCAGGGCCTGGGCCCGGTGGCGACGGTGCTCGTCCAGCAGGGCACGCTGAAGGTGGGCGACGTGATTCTGGCCGGCGTCGGCTGGGGCCGCGTGCGGTCGCTGCAGAAGGCGAATGGCCAGAACGTCAAGGTGGCGGGCCCGTCGATGCCGGTGCTGGTCAGCGGCTTTAACGAGGTGCCGTCGGCGGGCAACGCCTTCTACGTGATGAGCGACCTCGACGAGGCTGTCGCCGTCGCCGAGGAGCGGCGCGACGAGCAGCGCCAGGAGGAGCTGGCCAACAAGAACAAGGTCAGCCTCGACACGCTCTTCAGCACGGTGAAGGAAGGGCAGATCAAGACGATCAACCTCATCATCAAGGGCGACGTCAAGGGCAGCGTCGAAACCCTCGACGCGACCATCGGCCAGCACAACAACGAGGAGGTGCAGGTCAAGACCATCCACAGCGCCGTGGGCGCCGTGAGCGAGAGCGATGTCGAACTCGCCAGCGCCAGTGATGCGGTCGTGATCGGCTTCCACGTCGGGATCGAGGAGGGCGCCCGCCACCTCGCTGAGCAGCGGGGCGTCGAGATTCGCACGTACAGCGTGATCTACGAAATCTACGACGACATCAAGCTGGCCCTGAGCGGCATGCTCGAGCCGGAGGTCAAGGAGACCTACCAGGGCACCGCCGAGGTCCGCGCGACGTTCAAGGCCAGCCGCCTAGGGACGATCGCCGGCTGCTACATCACCGATGGCATCGCCACGCGCACCAGCCTCGTCCGCCTGCTGCGCGGCGGGACGGTGGTCCGCGAGGACCTGCAAGTTGACAGCCTGCGCCGCCTGAAGGATGACGTTCGCGAGGTCAAGCAAGGCCTCGAGTGCGGCATCAACCTCGCCAACTACGACGACCTGAAGGACGGCGACAAGCTCGAGTTCTACATCCGCGAGCAGGTGGCGCGGTCGCTGTAGTGGGCGGAGGGAGGTGGGAGCGAGGGAGGTAGGATGTGGGCAGACACGAATCATCCTCTGGTTTCTGCCCACGTCCCACCTCCCTCGCTCCCACCTCCCTCGCTCCCACCTCCCAAATCTTTGATCATCGGCATCCTCCAACTTGATTTCTCGATTCCCGAGGCCCGCAGCCTGAAAGAGAAGCGCAGGGCGATCAAGAGCGTCAAGGATCGCATCGCCCATCGCTGGAATGTCAGCGTGGCCGAAACGGGCGATCAGGATGTCTGGACGCGCAGCGTCTTCGGCGTCGCCATGGTCGGCAGCGACCACGGCTACGTGGAGGGCGCACTCAAGAAGATCGTCGACTTCAGCCGCGAGGCGCACGACCTTGTGCTGGACGAGTTCCGGATCGACTTTGTCTGACAAGGATGAAGGCAGAAGGATGAAGGATGAACCTGAATCAGAGGGTGACCGACACTCTCTGCGTTCGGCTCTTCCTCAGGTTCATCCTTCATCCTTCCGCCTTCATCCTTTCGGCCCTATCCTCCTCCATGTCTAGAAGGACCGAACGGGTCGGCAGCGCGATCCGGCAGGAGATCATGGAGGTCGTGCAGCGCGATCTCGATGACCCGCGCCTCGAAGGGACACTGCCGAGCATCACGCGCATCAAGGTGGCCGAGGATCTCGGCACGGCCGACGTGTACCTTGTCTTCATGGGCTCGCCGGGCAAGCAGTCGGCGGCGCTGGCGGCGATGAAGCACGCGCGTGGGCTGCTGCGCTCGCGGGTCGGCAAGGCGCTGGCGACGCGTACCATCCCGCTGCTGCGTTTTCACATCGACGAGGCGTACCACAAGGAGATGGAGGTGCTCGACCTGATCCGCAAGGCTGAGCGCGAACGCGAGCAGGCCGCAGCCGAGCAGGCGGAGGCCGTCGAGGACGAAGCCGCCGTTGATGTCAAGGCGACGGGCGTCACCTCGTCGCCGTCGGACGCCGCCACTTGAGCGGTGACGCCAGACGCGTCCCTAGTCGCGGCAACTTTGGCAGAACAGCGTGGGGTGAATGCGAGCGTGGACGCCAGGGGGTGCCGTCGCAACATCGCGTTCCTACACTGTCGCCCCGATCTGCCACGACCGTCGGGTCCGGCCGCATGAAGAACGCGACGCAACACGCACAGACTCTCAAGGCGCTGATCGCCTCGCTCACGAAGGCGCACGCCAAGGCCATCGGTGCCGCGGGGGACCGGCCGGCGCTCGACCCGTTGCGCGCGCTCGTGCTCGCCTGCCTGCGCGAGGACCAGCCCGAGGCGAAGATCGCGCCCGCGCTGGCCGCCCTCGATGCCGAGTTCGGCGACGCGAACGAAATCCGCGTCGCCACCGAGCTGGAGTTGGCCGACCACCTTGAACCGCACCTGGGCGAGCAGGGATCCCACGCGGTGGCCGAGCGCCTGAAGGCGGCGCTGGGGGCGGTGTTCGAGGTCGAAGGACACCTCTCGCTGTCGCGCATCGAAAAGCTCGCCAAGCGCGAGCAGCGGCAGGCGTTTCGTGCTCTGGTCGACCGGAGCGAGGGGAACATCACGCCCTTTGCCGAGGGACACGTGGCGTTGACCTCCTTCGCGATCGGGACGCTGCCGATCGACGCGACGCTCCACGCGCTGCTTGTCGAGCGCGGCGCTGTCGATGCCGAGGCCGACGCCGCAGACGTGCGGAAGTTCGTCGAGCAAAACGTGAAGCTCGACGACGCCTGGCCCTTCTTCATCGCCGCCCGCGCCGAGGCCCACGCGGGCAAGGCCAAGCCCGGCCGGAAGCCGCCGGCGAAGAAGGTGTCGAAGAAGACGAGCAAATCCAAGTAGCCCGGCACTGGCCGCAACTCCGCATGACCCCGCCCTCCGACGACATCCTCCGCCTGGGCCTGCCGAGCGGGTCGATGCAGCAGTCGACCTACGACCTGTTCGACCGCGCCGGCTACCACATCCGCGCCCGCGACCGCAGCGTCTTTCCGACGATCGACGACGAGCAGATCAACTGCGTGCTCTTTCGCGCCCAGGAGATGAGCCGCTACGTCGTCGACGGCCTGATTGACTGCGGCTTAACGGGCCACGACTGGATCGTCGAAAACGGCAATGCCGATGACGTGGTCGAGGTGTGCGAGCTCGTCTACAGCCGCGCGACGCGCAAGCCCGCCCGCTGGGTGCTGGCGGTGCCGGCCGAGAGCCCGATCGAGAAGCCGGAGGACCTCAACGGCAAGCTCGTGGCGACGGAGATCGTCAACACCGTTCGCCGCTACTTCGACGGCAAGGGCGTCGACGCGCGCGTGGAGTTTTCCTGGGGCACCACCGAAATCAAGGCCCGCATCTGCGACGCCATCGTGGACCTAACGGAGACCGGCAGCAGCATCCGGGCCAACAACCTGCGCGTGATCGACACGCTGCTGACGAGCACGATTCGCTTCATCGCGAACAAGAAGGCGTGGGACGTGCCGTGGAAGCGGGAGAAGATCGAGAACATCGCGATGCTGCTGACGGGCGCGATCGCCGCCCGCGGCAAGGTGGGGCTGAAGCTCAACTGCGGCCGCGAGCAGTTGGAGAAGGTCGTCGAGCTCGTCCCGGCGCTCAAGAGCCCCACGGTCAACGAAACTCACGACGGCGGCTACGCCGTCGAGGTCATTATCGACGAGTACCTGGAGCGCGACCTGATCCCGCAACTCAAGCGTTTGGGCGCGACGGAGCTGTTCACCTATCCGCTGAACAAGGTGATTCCGTAGCGGCTTGGCGGGGTCGGTTTCGGGTAGAATGGGGGCATGACGCTGCTTGATGCACCCGCGCCGCCCGCGCCCGCGTTTGAAGAGAACGGCCGCGTCCCGCCCCTGGAGAACGGGGATCGCCTTACCGGCGAGGAGTTCATGCGCCGTTACAAGGCCATGCCCGATGTCAAGGCCGAGCTTGTGCAGGGAATCGTTTACATGGCCAGCCCCGTCCGCCTCCGCCGTCACGGCCGTCCGGTCCGTCTGCTGTCAACCTGGCTCGGCACGTATGAGTCGATGCACCCGCACGTAGTTGGAGCCGACGACACAAGCGTCTTCCTCACGCCGGACGACAAGGTGCAGCCCGATCTGCTCCTGATGCTCCCGCCTGAGCGCGGCGGCAAGGCCTACATCGGCGAGGACGATTACGTTCACGGCCCGCCGGAACTCGTTGTGGAGGTTGCTGCCAGCACCGCCACCTTGGACGCCGGCAACAAGGCGGAGTCATACCACGTCGCGGGCGTGCCCGAGTACCTGCTTTGGCGAACGCAGGAGAAGCGGGTTGATTGGTACGTGCATGACCCCGCTGGCTACCGCCCGATCAACGCGGGCGCAGACGGCATCCTCGAAAGCCGCATCTTTCGCGGCCTTCGCCTCGACCGCCAAGCGTTACTGCGGGGCGATCTGGCCGCCGTGCTGCGGGCGGTTGCACCGTAGCCGCCCTATGGTCCTGTTCTATGGCAGGTCACTCCAAATGGGCGAACATCAAGCACAAGAAGGCCGCGATCGACAAGAAGCGGGCGAAGGTGTGGGGCAAGATCGCTAAAAAGCTCATGGTCGCCGCCAAGGCCGGCAGTGATCCGCGCGACAACCTGAGCCTGCGCTACGTGATCGACGAGGCCAAAGCGGCCAACATGCCCAAGAACACGATCGAAAACGCCGTCGCCAAGGGAGCGGGCGAGACGGGCGGTGAGAACTACGAGGAGGTCGTCTACGAAGGCTATGGCCCCGCGGGCGTGGCCGTGCTCGTCGACGTGCTGACCGACAACCGCAACCGCATTGCCCCCGAACTCCGCAACATTTTCGGCAAAAGCGGCGGAAGTCTTGGGACGAGCGGGAGCGTGGCGTTCCAGTTCGAGAAACAGGGCGTCTTCGCGATCAACGCCGAGGCGGTTGGTGAGGAAAAGCTGATGGAGATCGTCGCCGAGGCCGGGGCCGACGACGTGCGGGAGGAGGAGGGCATGTACATCGTCTTCACCCCCGCCACCGAGTACGCGGCCGTGAAGGACGCCCTCGACGCGGCCGAGATCCCGCTGGAGAGCAGCGAGCTGTCGAACATCGCTCAGAATACGATCGAACTCAACGAAGACGATGGCCGCAGGGTGCTACGCCTGATCGACTCTCTCGAAGACAACGACGATGTTCAAAGCGTGAGTCACAACGCCGATATCCCCGACGCCGCGATGGCGGAGGCGTAATCACAGCACGGGCCGCAGGTCGGCAAGAAACAGCCGCCGCGTTCCGCCGGCAAGGCCGGTGAAGGTAACGAACCGCCACGATCGGTCCCAGCACGGGTGCGGGTCGATGCGCAGCGTGTTGATGCTGGTGGTCGGGCGATTCTCGACACAGTGGAGGTGCTGTTCCTCGCCGGTGATCGTATCGATCCAGCGTAGCAGTGTGGTGCCGGTGGCGTCGTCGTTGAATTGTTGTTCGTGCCAGTAGCAGTCGGTCAGCAGGTGGCGGCCGTCCGGGTGAAGCGAGGGGTGGCCGCTGCCGCGCACGTCGGTCAGAATCGGCTCGAGCGCCTCACGATCGGCCGGCGTGCGGACGAAGCGCAGGCTCTCGCCGAAGCCGCCGAGGTTCATCGACAGCGACTCGCCGTCCGGGGAGAAGTTGATGTGATGCCCGCCGTGCCGCCACGCCCGCGGCGGCACGGGCATGGCCAGGTCCGACCCGTCGCGCCGGCAGGTGCAGATCGCGAAGCGAAGGTCCGCCTCCGAGTCCTTCATCGGCGCGGAGCCGTCGTAGTCGGTCCGAAAGTAGCGCAGAGTGAAGAGCAGCCGGTCGCCGGTCGGGGCAAATTTGCTGTGAAAGCAAAAGCACCGCCAGTCGTTCAGTTCCCCGACCTCAAGTTCCTCCTCGAACTGCTTGAAGACGCTCGCGAGCGAATGAAGCAGCGTCGCCTTGCCGGTGGCGGCATCGGTCAGCCAGACGCCGTCGTCGTCTGGGGCACCGCGTCGCTCAGGCACGGCTGCCTCCGGCACGACCACGCCGTAGCCGCCCTGGGTGCGTCGCATCAGCCGCGGGTTCGTGCCCACGGCGTAGCGCCCGTCCGGGCTCACGTGATAGAGCGGTCCGTCGATCCGACGCCGCTCGCCCGTTCGGGGATTGACGGCCGCCGTGAACGGCCGCCACTCGCCGGGCTCGACGTCGGAGAAGTAGATGGCGTCATCCGTCGCGCCCCACTGCACCTGCGCCCCGAGTTGTGGCTCCCAGCCGCGCGTGGTGGCGACAACACGCGCGGCGTCGGGTCCGGCGTGCAGGTCGATCAGGACGATCTCGCCGGCGTCGCCCGCCGCCGGCAGGCGATCCTCGAAGGGCAGCCGAAAACAGGCGGCGTACCGGCCACTCGGGCTGAGGGCCGGGGTGTCGAAGAACCGCACCATGCACCCGCCGCGGCCGGGCGTCAGGTTCCAGACGGGCACCGGTCCACCGTTGGCATCGACACGCGGAAACGCGTCGTGGACGTGGAAATCGTCGGGCATCGCCCCGTTCTACTACGAGAGCCGCTCGGTCGCGACGTGGTACTGCGGGTCCTCGCTCAAGTTGACCTCCACGAACTCGCCCGCCTTGTCCAGCAGACGGCGGCATTCGGGGGAAAGGTGCGTCAGGTGGATCCGCTTGCCGACGGCCTTGTACCGCTCGGCGAGCTTGTTGATCGCCTCCAGCCCGCTCTGGTCGTAAACGCGGGTGTAGTAGAAGTCGACGACCACGTCGTCCGGGTCGTGCGCGGGGTCGAAGCTGTCGGCGAAGTGGGTCACGCTGCCGAAGAAGAGCGCGCCGTGAAGCTGGTAAATTTTGCTGCCCTGCTCGTTGTACTTCACGTCCACGCCCAGGTGGAAGGCGTGCCGCCAGGCGAAGATCAACGCGCTGACCGCCACACCGAGGATGACGGCGGTCGCGAGGTCGTGCATGAAGACGGTGTAGGCCGTCACGAGCAGCATCACCACGAAGTCGCCCACCGGGAAGCGCCGCCACATCTTCAGTGTCGCCCACTCGAAGGTGCCGATCACGACCATGAACATCACGCCCACGAGGGCGGCCATCGGGATTAGCTCGATCATCGGGGCGAGCACCAGCACGAACAGCAAGAGCGCAACGGCCGCCACGATGCCGCTGAGCCGCCCGCGCCCGCCGCTGTTCACGTTGATCAGGCTTTGGCCGATCATCGCGCAGCCGCCCATCCCGCCGAAGAGGCCGGTCACGACGTTGGCCGTCCCCTGGCCGACGCACTCGCGGTTGCCGCGGCCTCGGGTCTCGGTGATCTCGTCGACGAGCGTGAGCGTCATCAGGCTCTCGATCAGCCCAACGCCCGCCAGCACGAGCGCGAACGGCAGGATCGTCCAAAGGGTGTCGAGCAGGTTCGCCGGCTTGTACGGCTCGAGCGTGGCCAGGTCGATTTGCCAGACGTCGTCCAGGAAGAACGGCCGCGGCAGGCCGGCGGAGAGGCCGACGGCGTCGGCGTCGACGCTCGCGATGGCCGCCTCGGTTTCGGCGTCCGTCAACGCCACCGCGTCGTCATCGACCGGCACGACGCGCAGGCCCTCGATCTGCACGTCATCCTGCGCCGCGTCGAGCGTGTCATTCGTCTTGGCGGTCAGGGCGCTGTTGACGGCGTTGGCGCGCTCGTTCGTGACGAGCATGTCGCGGATCGTCGGCGTCAGGTTGCCGCCATCGCCCGCGGCCGCGTTGATGCCGAAGGCCGCGAGGCTGACGACCACGATGGCCACCAGCGACGCCGGCACGGCTCGCGTGAGCTTCGGCAGCCCGATGATGATCGCCATCGTCACCGCCACCAGGCCGAGCATGACCAGCAGCGGCGTGCCGGTCATGTAGTGCAGCACGCCGTCGTCGCCGAGGGTCTTGAAGCTGCCGAGCTGCGCGAGCCCGATGACGATCGCGAGGCCGTTGACGAAGCCGAGCATCACGCTCGCCGGCACGATGCGGATGAGCATGCCCAGGCGTAGGAGTCCGACGACGATCTGGAAGACGCCCGCCAGCACGACGGCCGGGAACAGGTAGGCGATGCCCTTTTCCGCCACAAGGGCCACGACCACGACGGCCATCGCGCCGGTGGCCCCGCTGATCATCCCCGGCCGCCCGCCAAGCACCGCGGTGATCAGCCCGATGAAAAATGCGCTGTACAGCCCCACGATCGGAGACACCCCCGCCACGAACGCGAACGCCACCGCCTCCGGCACCAGGGCCAGCGCGACGGTGAGCCCGCTGAGCACGTCGTCCTTCGCGTTGGCCGTCTGCCGGTGGAAGAAGTCGAGCAGCGGCGGTCGGGACGCGGGGGCTTGAAGGAGCATGGAACTGCGGGCGGTGTCGTCGGTCACAGCGATGGGGCCGCACCTTAGGCACCCGCGCACGTCCGTTAGCCGCCCCGCCTTGCGGGGCGCGGGGATCCCCGCGCCCCGCAAGGCGGGGCGGCTAAGGGGAGCGATGTGAGAAAACGCTAGCTGGCCGGCTCGAGCTTGATCACGCGCCCGCCGCGGTACCACTCGACCACGTACACGCTGCCGTCGGGACCCACCGCGATGCCGTGGGGCGTGTGGAAGTGGCCTTCCTTCAGCAACGCCGGATCGACGTTCGGCCAGCCGGGCTGGCGGTGATCTTCCGTTGGCACCCACGTGCCCGGCGCCGTGTTGGGCGTGATCGCCGGGTTGTCGCCGAGGCGGGCGAGAACGTTCAGGTCGCGGTCGAGGATCTTCACCCCGCCGGCGATCTCCGCAACGTACGCGTTGCCGTCGGAGAAGGCGAAGGCCGCCGGGCTGTGGCAGGCGGCGTCGCTGTGACGCTTGTACTTGCCGTCGCTGTCGTAGACGCAGACGCGCAGGTTGCTGCGGTCGGTGATCCACAACTCGCCGTCGGGCGAAAACGCCAGCCCGTGCGGCTCGTTGAAGCGGCCGGCCCCCTCGGTTCCGTCGATCTTCGCCTTGTACTTGCCATTCGCGTCGTAGCGGAAGACCTGCCACGAGCCGTAGCCGTCAGCAATCCAGTAGTCGCCATCCGGCCCGCGATCGAGCCACGTCGGGATGTAGTTCTGCCGCCCCTCGCCGCCGTCGTTCGCGATTGCGTCGGCGGGCGGGGCGGGAAGGTCGAGAATCACGTCGCCGTCGAGCGACAACACCTGTGCCTGGCAACTGTCCTGATCGGTGATGAGCAATCGCTCCTCGCCGTCGACCTCGCGCACGATCAGGCCGTGCGCGCCGGGGTAGTCGCCAAAGCTGTCGAGCAGGTTCGCATCGGCATCGTAGATCAGCACGGCCGGGTTCGCCTGGTTGAAGATCACGACGCGGCCGTCCTTCAGCACGCCGGCGCCGTGGGTGGTGCCGTTGCTCCGGCTTGATTCGGGCAGCGTGGCCCACTGCTCGTGCCAGGTGTAGCTGAAGCCGTTGTCTTCGATCTGCATGGCCGCAGCATATCCGCGGGAGGATCCATCGGGTAAGCTGGCGGTGTCTGACCGTTCGCACCCTGGGAGAACATGCACCAACAATTCATCACCCTGACGTCCGCCGCCTCGCTTGGCCTCCTCTTCGCTTCGCCCGCCTCGGCGCAATTCGACGGGCTCGTCGTCTTCGGCGACAGCCTGAGCGACGTGGGCAATGTTGAGCAGGTGACGGATGCGCTGCCGCTGATTCCGACCACGCCGGGACCCTTCTACTTCGACGGGCGCTTCTCCAACGGGCCCAACTACACCGACGGCCTGGCAAGTGGCCTGGGCCTGGGGCCGGTGACGCACAGTCTGTCCGGCGGCGACAACTTCGCCTACGGCGGGGCGCTCGCGACCGGCACGGGGTTCCCGGCCAACCTGGTCGTGCAGGATGTGGACGACCAGGTGGACCAGTTCCTGGCGACCAACGCGGTCGCCGACGCGGACGACTTGTTCGTCGTCTTCGCCGGCGGCAACGACATCAGCGATGCCCTCAGCGGCGGGTCGTCGACCGACGTGGTCGCGGCGGCGCAGAGCCTGGCGGACGACATCGGCCGGCTGTACGACGCGGGGGGCCGCTCTTTCCTGTCGCCCAACCTGCCCGACATTGGCCTGACGCCACGCTTTGGCGGGGACGTGACGGCCTCTGCGCTCACGGTCGACTTCAACACCGCCCTCGACGCCGCCCTCGATGATCTGGAGACGACCCGACCGAACATCGAGCTGTTCCGCCTCGACGTCTTTGGATTGTTCAACGACGCCGTCGCCAACCCAGGCGATTTCGGTCTGACGAACGTGGTCGATCCCGCGGCGCCGGGGCTGTCGCCGGGGGACAGTTCCTACGACACGAACCTGATTGCGTCGAACGTGGACAGTTACCTGTTCTGGGACGACTTCCACCCAACCGCCACCGGCCACGCGCTCTTGGCGCAGGCCGCGTTGACGCCCGTGCCGGAGCCGACGACGCTGGCGTTGGTCATTCCTGCGGCGGGCTTGCTGCTTCGTCGACGGCGGGGATGAGGCGGTCGACGACCTTCGCGCTGCACAGCACGCCCGGCATGCCGGCGCCGGGATGGGTGCCGGCACCGACGAAGTAGAGGCCGTCGATGTCGGACTTGTTGTGGAAGCGGAACCAGGCGCTTTGGCGGAAGATGGGTTGGACGGAAAAGCCGGTGCCGTGGTGGGTGTTCAGGTTGTCGCGGAAGTGGTTCGGCGTGACGTAGAAGTCGCCGGTGATGCACTCGGACAGGCCTGGCAGGACGGTGTTCTCGAGGTAGCGCACGACATCATCGCGGAAAGTGTCGCCGAAGGCGGCCCAGTTGAGTGAGCCGTCGTCATTCGTCGGCACGAAGGCAAAAAAGGGGTCAGGAGCCTTTTCCGCTGCCGTGCCGCCGTTGCGCGATGAGGCGTTTCCGCGGCCGAAAAGGCTCCTGACCCCTTTTTTGCTCCGGGGGCGCGGCTGCAAGTTCGGGACGGGGACGAGGACGTAGAAGCTGTCCATGCCGGCCGGGGCCATCGACGGGTCGGTGGCGGTGGGGCGGTGGAGATAGACGGACAAATCCTCGCGCTCGAGGTCCTTGTCGTCAAAGAGGCGGCGGAGCAGCTCCTTGTAGCTGTCGCCGAGGACAATCGTGTGGTGCGCGACGTCGGGGTACTGCTTGGTCGTGCCGAAGTAGAGGACGAACAGGCCCATGCTGTACTTCAGGGCGTCAATCTTCGCGTCGGTCCACTTCGGCCTCAGCTTCGGGTCGATCAAGTTGCGATAGACATACGGCGGGTCGCCGTTGACCACGACGACATCCGCACGCAAGCCGAGTGACCCGCCGTTGTTCTTATATTCCCGACCCTTCGGGTGATCCCACGTCACGCTCTTGACGTGATGTACGCCTCTCGATTTCTCGCAGGTAATCCAGTCAGCCTGCTGCCCCAGCCGGATCTCGATCCCCTCCTCCTCCATCAGCCTCTGCAGCCCGCGGACGATCGCCCCCGTGCCGCCCATGGCGAACTGCACGCCCCACTGGCGTTCGAGGTAGAAGATCAGCGAGTAGATGCTCGTCGTGTTGAACGGGTTGCCGCCCACCAGCAGCGGCTGGAAGCTGAAGACCCGGCGGAGCAGCGGGTGCTTGATGTAGCGCCGGCCCATCTGCCACACCGTCCGCCACGCCCCGAGCTTCACCAGGGCCGGGGCGCACTTGAGCATCGTCGAGAACTCGTGAAACGGCTGATCGCCGAGCTCGGTGAAGCCCTTGTCGAAGATTTTCTTCGAGTGCTTGAGGTACCTGCGAAAGCCGGCGACATCGTCCGGGTTGAACCGGGCAATCTGCGCCTCAAACTCCTCCATCGTCCCGCCATAGTCGAAGAAGGGGAGTTCACCACGGAGGCACGGAGACACGGAGGAAAAGGCTTGTTGTTCTACTTCTGAGCCACTCTGCTTCTCCGTGTCTCCGAGTCTCCGTGGTGAATCCCCGGCAAACACAATGCGGTACCACGGGTAAATGTCGCGGAACTCCACGTAGTCCTCGCGCCGCTTGCCGAACAGCTCGAACAGCTCGTCGAACAGGAACTTGGCCGTGATGACGGTTGGGCCGGCATCGTGCTTGAAGACGCCGTGTTCGGTCTGTTTCTCGTACGCGTACGCCCGGCCGCCGAGCTTGTCCTGCTTGTCAATGAGGGTGACGTCGTACCCCTTGGCCTTCATGCGCAGCGCGCTGGCCATCCCGCCGAATCCGCCGCCGATAACGATGCATTTGGGCATACGGCGACCATACGAAGCCGCCGCAGGCGCCGGGCCCGCGGCGGCACGAGTTGTCACGCCTGCTCCGCCGCCCCCCCGACTATCGCCGCCGGCGCAGCAGCCCGAGGCCGCCGATCGCCAGCACGCCCAGCGACGCCGGTTCCGGCACGAAGGTCGCGTTGAACGTCAGGCTGTGGCTCGCGCTCACCGACCCGTTGCCCGACGCGCCGTTTTGAAAGAACACGTTGACCGTCGGCGTCGTCGCGGTCGTGAAGCGGAAGACGAAGTCCGTTGTGCCGACGTACGAACCGATCACCACGTCGTCGGACGCTTCGGAGTCGGTGATCGAGTCCGTGCCGGGGCTCATGACCGTCACCCCCGATGTGGAGTCAAAGAGCGGCCCGACCACGCTGAAGGTGTCGGGAGCATCCGTCGAGTCGTCGAACCGCGCGTCGTAGAAGACGCCCGTCGCGTCGCCGCGCGTGCCGTCGGCAAGCGTCACGCTCGACGTGCTGTTGAGCAGCGCGTCGACCGTCAGGTCGAAGCCGACACCGTCGGGGTCTTCCACGGTGAAGCTGACGTCGAAGTTGCTGTTCTTCTTGTTCACCTGCGCCACGCCGCCGGTGTAGGCGATGGCGTTAGCCAGGGTCGCGGTGTGGGTGAAGCTGCTCGTGTCCCCCACGTCGGCGACGGGGCCGACGGCGGTGCCGTGGGTCCAAGTGCTGTCGTTCGTGCTGGAGTTGTCGGTCGTGCCGACACCGCTGATCGTCTGGCCGACGGCGTGGCCGGCCGCGAGTGCGAGCGCGGCCAGACCGGCCGCGGGAAGGGTGCGTTGCATGTTCTCTCCTGAGTTGGAAGCCAAATGGCGTGTGCCGGTCCCCTCAGACCGGCCGGTGCCAATGGTGCCAGATCGAAAAGATTTTGCAAGTCTCCGCACGTAGTTCGCACGCAGTTCGCACGCCGCTACTCGCGTTCGACCTCAATGTCCGTGAAGTAGATCCGCGCTCCGTTCGGCTGCTGGTTGACGTGGTTGGTCGAGAGGTACAGGCCGTTGAAGTCCTCGTAGTCCTGCCAGGACCACGTCACGCTCACCTCGGCGTTGGGGCGGAAGGTCCACTGGTCGATCACGCCCTCACGCAGGTTGATCGCCAGGTCGTACTCGTCGCCGCTGGTCAAACCGACGCCGTCGTCGAAGCTCATGGTGACGGTCGCGCGGCTGGGGGGCATGTCGCGCGTGGTGACGACCGGCCCGAACTGCACGCCGGGGTCGTCGAGCTTCAACGGCATCAGCAGCCAGTACGAATCGTTGGTCCACTGCTGGAAGGCCTCCATCTTGTCCGGGCTGGCGACCGACGGGTCGTACTCCCAGACGTTGACGCCGATCGACGAGCCGTCGGCGTAGGTGATGGTGTCGAGGCCGGTCGTCAGGTCCCAGTCGTGCGTGCGGCTGACGGTGCTGCCGCGGGCGTCGACGTTGAAGGTGAACTTCAGCCGCGTCACGCTCGGCCAGACGTCGTTGCCGGCGCGGTCGAGGACGGTTTGCTTCCAATCAACGCCGGCGGCTTGCGTGGCAGCGCCGCGTTCGGTGGCCGGGGCGGTGGCGGGTTGCAACAGCAGGGCGATGGCGACGAGCGGCAGGGCGAGCATGCCGCGAACTTAGCGGCCCCCCCGGCTTTGGAGAACGGGCCGATGCGTCGCCGCCGCCTGTTGGCGAAGCTTCGCCGCGTCTGTCGCAAGGCGGGCCAGTTCGTCGTGCCGCGCCTGGAGCGGGGCGAGCAACTCCGATGTCCAGAGCATTGTCTGCGCCGCGGGCGATGACTCGGCGTGGCTCGACTCGCGCCCGAGCCGCCTACGCCACCGCGCGACCCTCCGGTACGCCCGCATCCGCAGAAACCCCCACAGGAGCACGAGATAGCCGACCACAATGCCCAGGCTTGCCAGCAGCGACTGGGCACTCAATAGGGCGACGGCCTCCTGCAAAATCTCGGTCCAGCTCCACTGGTCCTTCGGCACCACGACCTGCACGATCGGCTGGACGATCACGAACCACAGGATCACGCCGACCGTCAGCAGCCAGCGCAGCGGGGCGAGCCACGGCGTGGGCTTGAGCCGGGCGGCGATCGTCTCGCGCTGGGCGCGCAGGGCCGTGTTGAGCCGGCGACGCAACGAGGCGGCGGCGGCCTCGCTCTCGGGCGACTCCCAGAGCCGGCGCTCGTCGTACACCTCGGCCACGAGCGGGTAGGCCGTGTGCAGTTGGGCGAACGTGCCGCGCACGTTCTTGGCCGTCGATTGGCCGGCGTCGCTCAGGAGCTGGTCGAGCGCCGCCCCCTCGCTCGCGGCGGGCGAAAGGTTGCGGCGAACCAGGGCGACGATCGGCGCGAGGGCCGCGTCGATCCAGCCCACGACCGGCCACGCCCGCACCCGCGCCTTCGCGGCCGGCTCGGCCAGGGTCATGCGGTGGCCCGGATCGTCCTCCAACCGCGGCAGCGCCTCTTCGAGAATCGGCACCGCGACCCGCTCGGCCAGGGCGGCCTCGGCGTCGTCGATCAAACGCTTCACGCCCGCGGCACGCTCGGGAAGATTTTGCGCCTCAACCCAGTCGGCCACGCTCGCCGTCTGACGCCGCACCGCCAGCCCGCGATCCTCCGCCACGCGCTGGGCCGACCGGGCGACGCCCAGCATCTTGCGCAGGCGCGGCAGGTCGTAGTCCTCGGGACGCCGGGCGCTGCACAGCAGGACCTCGGGCGCCTCGTCAAGTTCCAGGGTGTTCTGGAGCCGCTCGCCAAAGTCCAGCGCGAGCTCGCCGGCGGCCTCGAGGCCCTCGCGATCGATGAGCTGGTCGACCTTGCTCAAAACGAACAGGAAGTTGGCCGCATCGTTCCCCTCGGCCACCTGGAGCAGCAACTGCCGCGGCCGGTTGTCGGCGTATTTCTCGACACTTTGCACCCACACGGGGTAGAGCATGTGCCGCAGCATCCGGCGGGTCAGGCGGATGTGATCGCTGTAGACGCTGTCGATGTCGGGCAAGTCGAGCAGCACCTGCCCGCGGACGGCGTCAGCGTCGTGCGGGACGATCTCCAGCTTTTCCTTGAACTCCGCCAAATCCTCGCGCACGGCCCGCTCGGCGTCGCGGTGGCAGTAGGCGACGGCGATGCGTGTCCCCTCGCCGTGGCCCGTCGGCTCGGCGACGTTCTGCCCGGCGATGGCATTGACGAGGCTGGTCTTGCCCACGTCCTTGCCGCCGATCAGGCCGACGTAGTACAGGTCGCCGACCGCGCCCGCCTCGCTGGGGATCGGCGCGTCGGCATCGAGCACCTGCGGCGGGGCGGCGCCGGTGAGACGCCGGACGCTGTCGACGAGTTGCGCGACCTCGCTCACGATGCCGCTCCGTTCGCTCGGCCCACGCGCTCGACGCCCTCGATCGCCCGCTCCAGCGCATCCAGCTCCGGCTTGCCAGGCGCGAGCGATTCGGCCCAGGCGCTCGCCTCGCGCACCTGGCGGGCACACAGGTCCTCGAAACCCTTGCGGATGGCGGCGTTCGTCTCGCGGGTCTTGGCGGCGACCTCATTGGAAAGCTGTTCGCCCAGCCAGGTGGTCAGCAGGTAGCCGCCGATGATGACCTGGTCGGCGCCCATCGAGAAGGTCGAGGTCGCGAAGCTGACGCTGGCGAGCAGGTAGGGGGCCGTTTCGCTGAGCTTGGCGAGGTGCTTGGCCCCCGGCACGTGCTTGGCGAGCCACTCGATGGCGCGGGTGTCGCGCGGCTTGGCGTCCCAGCGGGCCTCGAGCCAGCGTTGAAGCTCGGCCAGTTCGCGGGTGGCGATTTCGCCGGCCTCGGTTTCGGGCAGGCGCCAATCGGCCATGTCGTCGGGCAGGCCGCAGTCGCGCAGGACGTCGGCGGCGCGGGTTTGCAGCAGGTGGAAGGCGTCGATGAGCTCGCCGCGAAAGTCGGGGGCGCCGGCGGGCTTGTCCTCGGGCTCGGGTTCGTCGGCGGCAGAGAGCTTGCCCTTCGTGACTAGATCCCATGTCGTGCGCGGCAGCCGCGCGACCAGGCCGGGCACGCTGCGGACGCGGTCGAGCATGCGCTGCGGGCCCATGAGGTAGAGCACGCTCTGCTGGCGGAGCCGGCGTTGCAGGTGGCGCGTCATCGGGTGGACGTTCACGCCCGCCTCGGGACGCACCAGCGCCCGGAGTCGGCCTCGGGCCTTCTCGGCGCGGTCGCGCCGGTCGCGCAGCGGCGCGAGCACCGAGTCGACCGCCCGGCCGGAGATGTCCGTGCAGCGTGCCGCGAGTCCCGCGACGCGATCCTCCTCGTTCGCTTGCAACTGCGGCAGGGCCGCCCGGAGGTGGTCGAGCGACCGTTCTTCAATAACCGCCACGCCGCTGTCGTCGCGCGGGACCACGTGGACGGCCCCATCCTCGGGCAAATGCTCGCCGAGTTGCCGCGCCCAGTCGTCAGCGGCGGCGAGGTCATCAGCCTTGTTCAGCACGAACCGGCGCGGCAGGCGGTAGCGATCGGCGAGGCGGGCGTAGATCGAGGCCTCGGGCAACTGGTACTTTTCCGGCGTCGCAACCAGGACGACCGCGTGCGCCCAGCGGAACGCGCGCTCGGCCTGCTTGTGGTGCTCGGGGCGGTCGCCGTCGAGGTCGGGCGTATCGATCAGTACCAGCGGCGGCATCTCCGGCCGAACGACCACGGCCAGGCGATCGGCGCTGCCGCGGGCGGGAAGTTCGTCCAGCGGGACCACGTGCGCCGGCACGCCGAGCCAGCCCTCGGGAACGGCGTCGGCGTCGGGTGCCAAGGCGACGCAGCCGGCGGTGAACGTGCGGCGGAAGCTCGTGGCCGTCACCGCCTGCTCGCCGCGGTCGGGGGCGCCGACGAGGCGGTTGCAGAGGGTGCTCTTGCCGGTGCCCGTTCCGCCGAGCAGGGCCACAACCGGCAGCCCCGCGCGGGAGGACGCGTGGTGCCGGGCGGCGGCGACGTCGTCGGTCACGCGCTCGAGGCCGTCGGTCGCGTCGGCACCGATGGCTCGCAGCGCGTCGGCAAGCTGGCCCAACGGCTCGACGAAGGGGCGCAACGCCTTGGCGGGGGAAGACTCGACGGACAGTTCGGGCACCGGCCAAACCTTACGGGACCGCGCGCCAAGCCGCATCCGGCGGGTCGCGTCGCGACGGCGCAAGGTGTCGCGGCAGCAGGTCGTTGCACGAGCGACTCCGGTTCACTAGGTTTGTTCGACGCGCAGCACTAGGTTTGTTCGACGCGCAGCATTAGGTTTGTTCGACGCGCAGCTTGTTCGCGACCCGACCGCATGAAGCATTTGTTCCTCCTGATCGCCATCCTGCTCGCTGCCGCGAGCTTTTTCGTCTGGCGCGACATGCCCGAGGCGGGCAGCGATCGCGAGGTCGTGGTCTACTGGACCACCGACCGCAACCCCGCCCGCGCCGAGCAAATTCAGGCGTTTGACACCTGGCAGGTGGACGTCGGCCTCGTCGACGACGAAGGTCAGCCTCTGATCGACCTGCGCCTCGACGTGGGCAACAACGAGAACGAGAAGAAGATCATCCAGAGTGTCAGCGGCGTCGCCGGCGACACGATGGATCTGTTCGGCGGGCAGGCCACCCGCTTCTTCGAGGCGATGGGCGTGCTCGAGGACGTGACCGACACCGCCCGAACGCTCGGCTACAGCTTCGACAAAACCTACCCGGCCATCGTCAACGAGATCAGCATTCTCGATGGCGACCAGCGCCGGCAGCTCACCTACCCGTGCAACGTGGCGCTCCAGTTGCTCGTGGTGAACAACGCCCTCTTCGAGGAGCTGGGCCTCGAGCCGCCGAGCGGGCGGATGCCTGTCGACGAGTTCGAGTCGCTTGGCAGCGAGTTCGTTCGGCGGGCGAACGAGAAGAACCAGCGCGAGGGCGTGCCGTTCCGGACGTATTTTGTTGACATGCTCGACTTCGCCGAGCTGGCCCGCAGCATGGGCGTCGACCGCTTCAACGAGACGCTGACCGACACGAACATCGACGCGCCCGAGTCGGTCGAGGCGTTGCGGCTGATCCGCAAGTGGACCTACGACGACCGCTTCCTCCCCAGTGCTTCCGACCGCGACGCGATGGCCTCGGGCGGCGGGTACGGCGGGGCGACAATCGAGATGTTCGAGCGCGGCTTTACCGGCATGTTCAAGGGGGGGCGCTGGCACCTGATCCGACTGCGCCAGACGAACCAAAGCCGCGTCGCCGCCGGCCGCGAGCCGCTCGACCTCGGCACGACCTGGCTCCCCGACGGCGGGCACCCGAGCACGCGCATCGGCACGCGGGCGGCCAGCATCTACGTCGATGGCGCCAAGACGCCGCGCGACCTGACGCTCACCGGCCCGCTTGAGGGCGTGACGATCCCCGCCGGCACGCCGTGGGCCGTCTTCTTCCAGGCGTTCCTCGCCAGCGACGACTACAACGCCCAGATCATCGCCGACGGCGACGGCCTGCCGGGCAACCCCGTCTTCGCCGACGGCGACGCCTACTACCGGCCGGCGGAGAACCCGGAGCTGGGCATCTACGCCTCCACCGAGTGGGACTTTCACGGCCCGCACCTGGAGGCGGCCCAGACCATCGCCGACCCCGGCAGCTACAGCCCGTACGTGCTGCTCAGCGACGCCGAGCGCGAGGAGAACCTGCTCCGCGACCGCTACCTGGCCGACCCACCCTTCGCCGACGCCCGCACGCCCCAGATGGCGATGGCCGAGGCCGCCCGGCGCGTGCGTCGGCAGATCGCCCTGAACCTCGAGGATCGCCCCGAGCTTCGCGAGCACTACGCCGCCGCGGTGGCGGACCAGGAGGAGATCGATCGCCTCAAGGCCGCCGGCGAGTTGATCCCGGCATCGCTGGTGCGCAACCCGTTCTACCTTCGCTTCTACCGGGAGCAGGGCATGCTGCTCGAGGACGGCCCCGGCGGCACGCCCGCGCTGCCGGCGCCGCCGGCCGAGGTCGAGCCGCGCGAGGAGGCGGCCAACGGACCCGTCGAGGAGATGCTCGAGGACACCGACTCCGCCGACTTCGACGATGTCACGCGCGACCAACCCGAGGGAACGGCCGCCCCGACGACCCGGCCGTAGCCGCACTTCGTTTCAACGCTCGCTTCGCGATCCAACGCCCGCTTCGCCGCCCGATCTCGCCTCCATGCCCGCACACGACGCCAACCCCGCCCCGACCAACGGTCCGACCGACGGCCCGCCCGAGGTGAACCTGCCGGGCAACGACGGCGGGGCCGCGTCGCGCTCGCGCGGCAACATCAAGATGGGGCTGCTCTTCCTGGCGCCCAACATCGTCGGGTTCCTGGCGTTCACGATGATCCCGCTGGTTTTCAGCCTGGTCTTCGCGTTCACGAACTGGGACCTGAAGTACCACAACCGCTACAAGGAGGAGCTGCCCAGCTTCATCGGGTTGGGCAACTTCTTCGCGCTCTTCGAGAAGCCCGACTTCGTCACGTACCTCGGGAACACGCTCTTCTTCATGATGGGCATCCCGTTCGGCATCGCCGGCAGCCTGATCGCGGCGTTGCTGCTCAGCCGGGAACTCAAGGGGACGCGCCGCGTCAACCGCCGTTTGAGCGGGGTGGCGTTCGTCTTCGTCGGCATCGTGATGGCCGCCAGCTTCGCGGCCTACTTCGCCGGCGGCGGGGGGATTCTGGCGATGGTCGTGCTCTTTGCGGGCGTGGTCAGCGTCGTGGTGCTCGGCGGCGTATTCGGGGGGCAGAGCGTCTACCGCACGCTGTTTTACCTGCCGCACTTCACGAGCGGCGTGGCGACGTTCATTCTGTGGAAAGCGTTGTTCAATCCGCAGCAGGGGCCGCTGACGCTGGCGCTGCAGGGGCCGCTTCGCTGGCTGACGGGTGTGATCAACGCCTCGCCGCCGGGACTGGTGCGGGGGCTGGGCGTGCTCTTGATCGCGTTGGCGGCGGCGGTGTTGGTCTTCGGGCTGTCGCGGCTGGTTCGCTTCTTCCGCGACGGCGACCTGGGCTCGACGGCGACGTTCATCCCGTTCGGCCTGCTGATGCTGCCGGCGGTGATGGCCTTCTTCTGGTACGGCGTGCTAGGCGGCGGCGAGGGCAAGGCCGGTGCGGCCACGGCGATCACCCAAACTTTTGGCGGGTTTTACGTCGCGATCGCCGTCATCGCGGGGCTGCTGACGATCCTGCTCTTCCTGCGCGGCCAGGGCCTGAAGAGCCGGCCAATGGAGGGCTTTGGCAGCGCGTTCATTCTGGCAGCGGCGTTGATGGTGGCGCAGTTCATCCTGATCGGCCTCGCCGCCGTCGCCGTCGGGTTGCCCGGCGCGGCGGCGGCGGCCGACGGGCTCGAGCCGCCCAAGTGGCTCAGCGACCCGCGGTGGGTCAAGCCCTCGCTCATGCTCGTCGGCTTCTGGGGCGCAATCGGCAGCAACACGATGCTGCTCTACCTCGCCGCCCTGACCAACGTGCCCGGCGAGCTTTACGAGGCGGCCGACATCGACGGGGCGAGGCCGTTCCAGCGGTTCTGGAACGTCACTTGGCCGCAGTTGGCGCCGACGACGTTTTTCGTGGTTGTCATGGGCACGATCGGCGGGTTGCAGGGCGGGTTCGAGATGGTCCGCACGATGACGACCGGCGGCCCCGGCGGGGCGAGCACGCCGCTGGCGTACTACGTCTACACCGAGGGCTTCGAGGTCGGCCGCATCGGCTTCGCCAGCGGCGTGGCGTGGGCGCTGTTCCTCCTGATCCTCGCCATCACGCTCTTCAACTGGACGTTTGGGAATAAGTACGTGAACGACTGACGTCGGCAGAAGAAGCTAGGAGCTAGTAGCTAGGAGCTAGTTCCGAACGTTCTTCTCCGGTTTCTAACTAGCTCCTAGCTCCTGACTTCCAGCTCCTTCCGCCCCTATGTCCCTCGGCACCAACATCACCCGCACCGGTCAGGCCACGCAGCCGGGGGCGCTCGTGGAGGACGCGGCGCTGGTTCAGCAGGCCGACAAGTACAACGAAACCCGCGCCACCGGCGGGGGGCACTTCGAGAAGAAGGGCGGGCTGCTGAGCAAGATCGGGCTGCACGCGGCGCTGGTGGCCGTCGCCGTGCTGCTGAGCCTGCCGTTCGTCTACATGATCGCCACGAGCCTCAAGCCGTTGGGCGAGGTGAGCGAGCCGAACTGGGTCGTGCAAAACCCCGACTACGTCGCTGTCGGCGGCGTGGGCCAGCCGCTGGAGTGGCTGCCCTTCTCGTTCAAGATGCCGGCGAACTACTTCAACGTCTTCAACACCGACAACCCGGACATCAACAACCGCGGCATCCCGTTCGGCAAGTTCTTCCGCAACAGCATCTTCGTGGCGTGCTGGGTCACGTTCCTGCAGGTCGTGACCAGCAGCATGGCCGCCTACAGCTTTGCGCGGCTGAAGTGGACGGGGCGTGACAAGGTTTTCCTGCTCTATCTCACCACGATGATGCTGCCGGGGTTGGTGATGATGATCCCCAACTACCAGATCATGATCCAGCTCGGGCTCGTCGACACGCTGCCGGGCCTGATTATTCCCGCCGCGTTCAGCGCATTCGGGACGTTCCTGCTGCGGCAGTTCATGCTCGGCATTCCCGGCAGCCTCGACGAGGCGGCCGAGATCGACGGGGCGAGCAAGTTCCGCATCTTCTGGGACATCATCCTGCCCCTGGCGCGGCCGGGCATCGTGACGCTGACGATCTTCACGTTCATGGGCAACTACAACAGCTTCTTCTGGCCCCTGGTGATGCTGCGGACCGAGGAGCGCTACACCCTGCCCGTCGGCCTGCTCTTCTTCGACTCCTCGCGCGGCCAAAGCACCCACCTGATGATGGCCGCCGTCACCATGAGCGTGGTGCCGATGATCCTCGTCTTCGTGCTGTTGCAAAAGCAGCTCGTCAAGGGCATCCAACTCGGCGCCGTCAAGGGGTAAGCTGCCGCACGTGGACGACGCGACGCCAGCCGATTCAGCAGTGACGTGCGTGCGGTGCGGCTCCGATCTGAGCGACAGCCCGCCCGGCAGCTACTGCCCCGGCTGCGGTCTGGCGGTGGAGGATTCGCTCGACTCGACCACGCTGTATCACGCCGAGCCGCGTTACCTGTCGCGTGTAGTCTGGGGCTGCGGTCTCGTCGCGGCCTCGCCCGCGCTCACGGCCATCACGGCGGTGGGTGTCGGGGGGCTTTTCTACGCGGCGGGTGCGGTCGCCGGGGATGCCGGCGTCATGGCGGCGCAGTGGGCCGGGCTGCTGAGCACACTCGCCGGGCAGGCGGCCGTCGCGCTGGGGCTGGCGTGGGTGGCGGCCGAGCCGGAGCCGGCGGCGGCGCTTCGCCGCGAGAGCATTCGTCGCCGGGCGCGGTCGCTGAACCTGCTGCAACTCCTCGCCGCGCTCGTGGCCGCACTCGTGCCGGGCTTTGCGCTGGCAACGCTGGGGCAGCCGACCCTCGGCGGCGGGCTGCCGCTGCTGCTCGTGCCGTTCGTCAATGAATGCCTGATCGTGCTGGCGTGGCCCGCCGGCCTGCTCTGGGCGGCCGAGGTGGCGGCCCGCCTGCCGGCCCGAACGCTGCCGATCCTGCTGCGCACCACGGCCGGCCTGCTCTTCGCCGGCCTTGCGGGTTTGATGGCCCTGCGCCTGGCGAACCTGGCGGTGTTGGACCCGGAGGCGTCGATCGTCGGCCTCGCCACCGACTCGCCGCTCGCGGGAGACCTGCTCGCAATTCCGCTCGCGGTTCTGACACTGCTCGGCCTCGCGGCGTCCGCCGTGCTGCTGGTGACACTCGCCATCCGCGTCTGGCTTCGCCGCCCCCGCCGCAGCAATCGCGGCAGCGGCTTCGCGGTGGAAGCTTGATTACGCGACGGTTCGGGTGAAGATCGCTTGACGTTGTCGATCGCCGCAGTTGACGTTGCTCCGTGGCGACGAACGTCAAGTTAGAGCAGCTTGCACGCTGCTCGCTCGCATGTGTTCCGGTTTTAGCCGCCCGCGGGAGCGGGCGCGTCGGGTCGACCACGCAGCAGCGCCCGCTCCCGCGGGCGGCTAAAAACAGAGTGAGCTTGGGCGCGAACACACATGCCGTAAGCTACTCTGAGTTGCTCCCGTGCGCGATTCGCAAGCTCGCCCCTGCCACGCCTGCGGCTACGACCTGCGCGGTACGGACGCCAGGCGCTGTGCCGAGTGCGGCCAGGCGGCCGAAGTGTCAGCGGCGGCGTGGCGGGCGGAGGCGGGCGATGGCAGTCTTGCCGCGATGCTGAAAACGGGGGCGGATTGGGTCCTGGCCGGCTACGTCTGCATCGGCCTGGCGGCGGGCATTGCGGTCGCGATCAACATGATGCCCGCCGTGCTGCGGCCGGACCGGGTGGAGGCGATCATCTACCCCTGGGCGAACCTCGGCTGCCTGCTCGCCGCCTACGCCTGCGGGCTGAGGGCGGCCTTCGCATTCGGCCGCGCGGGTCGGCCGCCGGGTTGGCTCGGCCGCCTCGCCGTTGCCAGCTTCGCCACAGCCCTCGTGGCGGGCGGACTGGCAATCGTGGGCATCATTCTCTTCGAGAGCCTTGGCGGGCCGCTGCCCGTGCCGCTCGAGCACGTCGCCGTGCCGACGCTGGCGACGACGGTGCTCGGCGGCGCGATCGGCGCGTGCCTGACGCTCTGGGCCGCCCACGCCGCTCTATGCCGCTTTCCGCCGACTCTGCTGCGTCCCGCGACCGCCTTCGTCGCGGCGTGGGCGAGCGTGCCCCTCGCGGTGCTCGTGCCGTTTTGCGCCTGGATCGCGATCGGCGTCATGGCTCGCGGCGACGAGTTTGTTGGCCCGCCGCAATCAATCTTTTGGCTGATGCTCGCGTTTGGCGTCGTTCTCCTGCTCTGCACCGTCGCGACGTGCGGGCTGATGCTTTGGCTGTGGAGTTGGTCCGGTCGGCGCCTCCGCACGGCCGATGACGCTGCGGAGGCGTTCGGGCCCGCCGCGCGGCGAACGGTCGATTCGGCCGGCATCGACGTGTAGATTGGCCAGCGTGGTGAACCCCGCCGACTCGCCAGGCGCTTTCGACGCCGTGCCCTGTCATGCCTGCGGCTACGACCTACGCGGTGTGCCGGCCGAGAGCGACCGCTGCCCGGAGTGCGGCGAGCCGATCGAGTCGTCGCAAATCGCGTGGCAACGGGAGGCGGATGACCTGGGGCCGATTCACGCCCTGCGCCGCGGCGCGAGGTGGCACGGGCTCGCCCATATCCCGACGCTGCTGACGATTGGCCTGGTGATCGCGATCGAGCTGCTGCCGTGGTCGGTTCGGGATGGTTTGCCGGACTGGCTGAACGTCGTGCCGGTCTGTCTTGGCTTCGGGCTGACCGGTGCGATGCTCGCGACGGCCGCGTGGTGGCTGCGGCGGGGCGCGGACGGCGACGGCATTCCGTGGGTCGGGCCGATCGCGACCGCCTGCTTCGTGATCGCGGTGGCGGGAATCGTCACCGCCGGCGTGATCACGCAGTTGGTCGAAAGTATGTTGTTCAACGACGGCCTCTTTACCCTTTTCATCGCGTTGCTCTACGGTGCAATGTTCGGCGCGACGCTGGGGCTGATTTTGCTCGCGTGGGCGTTCGCGTGGCGCGTGCGCCGCGCGGGCGTGCCGAAGTTGCTCCTGGGAACTCACGCCATCGCGGTGCTGATGTCGCTGTCGGGGGTGATCTGGGTTGGCTGGTTGACGACCACAATGTACTTCGAGCTCCAGTCGGACAGCTTCTTCTACATGCCGCCGCCGTGGGTGCATTACTTGGTCGGCCTTGCGGGAATCGGCCTGCTCGTCGGCTTGGTGCTGATGTTGGCGCAGTCGATCTGGCTCTGGACCTGGACCCGCCGCCGCGCTCGACTGGCGTTGGACGCGGCGCGGGCCTTCACGCAACGCTCGGCTGGCGGCGCGGCTGGGCCTTTGGGAGAAACGGCAGCTTCCGCCTGAACGTGCGCTGGGCCGACAAGTCGAGCGTCGCCGTCGCCACCGTCGGGCGCTCGTCCATCTCCATGAGGGCGCGGCCGTCGTGGTCGTAGATGGCGCTGCCGCCGACGTATTGAACGGCGGGGTCCGTGCCCGTTCGGTTCACGCCGACGACGAACGCCTGGTTCTCGATGGCCCGCGCCCGCAGCAGGGCGTGCCAGTGGTGCATGCGGCTTGCCGGCCAGTTGGCGATGCAGAGGAAGACGTGGCTCCCCACGCCGCGCCGCCACGTTTCGGGGAAGCGCAGGTCGTAGCAGACGAGCGGGCAGACCGTCGCGCCGCCGATGTCAAAGGGCTCGACGTCCTCGCCCGACGCGAACGTGTCGGCCTCGCGGCTGAGCGGGAAGCGGTGCATTTTGCTGTACCGGCCCACCTCCACGCCGTCGGGCGACATCGTCACCGCTTGGTTCAAGCCGAGGCCCGTCAGCGGGTCGGTCGCGATGAGGCCGCCGGTGACGTGGCAGTCGAACTCCGCCGCAAGATCGCCAAACCACCGGGCGGTCGCGCCGTCGGGCGTGTCGCTGGCAAACTCCACGTCGCTCGTGAAGCCGGTGGCGACCGTCTCCGGCAAAACGATCAGCCCACCGGCCGCGGGTGGGCGGGCATCGAGCATCCGCCGCAAGCGTTCACGGTTGGCCTCGGCGTCGTGCCAGACGACGTCGGGCTGCACAACGGTCACGGCGAGGGAATCGGGGGCACGCATGCAGTCATTGTGACACGCGAGCGGGGGAGGGGAAAGGCGGAAGGATGAAGGATGAAGGATGAAGGATGAACCCGAGGCAGACCGACCTACGTTTGCTGCGGGTCGGGTTCATCGTTCATCCTTTCCGCCAAACCCGCCTTCGGCGACTTGCACGGCTTTGAGCATGGCGGCGGCCTTGTTCATGGATTCGGCGAACTCCAGCGCCGGCACGCTGTCGGCGACCACGCCGCCGCCGGCCTGAACGTCGAAGAGGTCCGGCTTCGTGTGCACCGCCGTGCGCAGCGCGATGCACGTGCTCATGTCCCCGCCGAACCCGAGGTAGCCCACCGCGCCGCCGTACGGACCACGCCGCGTCGGCTCGAGCTCGTCGATGATCTGCATCGCCCGCACCTTTGGCGCGCCGCTGACCGTGCCGACCGGCAGGCTCACGCGCAGGGCGTCCAGCGCGTCGAACTCGGGCGACAGCATTCCCTCCACGTTGCTGCTGATGTGCATCACGTGGCTGTACCGCTCGATGGCCATCAGTTCCGTCACGCGCACGCTGCCGGGTTCGCTGATGCGGCCGATGTCGTTGCGGTGCAGGTCGACGAGCATCGCGTGCTCGCTCGTCTCCTTCGGGTCCGCGAGCAGTTCGGCGGCGAGGCGCTGGTCCTCGGCCGGCGTCCCGCCGCGCGGCCGCGTGCCGGCCAGGGGGCGGCTGGTCACGGTCCGTCCCTCCACGCTGCACAAAATCTCCGGCGAGTTGCCGATGAGCGTGCAGCCCGGCGTCCTGAGATAGAACATGAACGGTGACGGGTTGATGACCCGCAACGCCCGGTAGACGTCGAACGGCCTTGCCGTCGATCGCGCGCGCATCCGTTGTGACGGTACGAACTGGAAGATGTCCCCCGCCCGGATGTACTCCACGCCCCGCGCGACCGCCGCCTCGTAGTCGGCGCGCGTGCGGTTGGGCTCGTAGCGCAGCGACAGCTCGCCCCGCAGGTCGATCTCCTCGGCGGCGCGGTCAACCCGGTGGGCGTCGGCGGCGTCGAACAGGGCGTCGACCCGCCGGCAGCCGGCGTCGTAGGCGGCGTCGGGATCGTCGCCCGTGACCAAGGCGTGACTGATGATCTTGGCGGTCTTGTCGACGTTGTCGAAGGCGATCAGGTCGTCGTACAAACCGAAGACGACGTCGGGCAGGCTGCGGTCGTCCGGCGGCCCGCCGCGGGGGCCGCCGAGCTTGTGGGGCGGCTCGTAGTAGCGGACCAGGTCGTACCCCGCGTAGCCGACGATGCCACCGGTAAAGCTCGGCAGGTCGCTGTTGGCCGCGTAGGCGACGTCGCCCGCGAGCCGGCGTAAATCCGCCAGCGGATCGGCGTGCTCGCCCGCGCACGTGTAGACGCGGGACGGGTTGGCCCCGACAAAGCTGTACCGCCCGATCGTCTCGCCGCCGGTCACGCTCTCGAAGAGGAACGCGTGCTCCGCCACGTCGCCCCGCGTGAGCGAGAGAAAGCCGCGGACGGGCGAAATCGTGTCCGCGAGGAGTTGGCGGTAGATCGGCACGCGCAGCGGGCGGCGCGTGTTGCTGGCGCAAATCTGGCCAAAGGTTTCGCGATCGGGAAAGTAACGCGGCACGGGCCGCCAGCTTATGCGGCGGCGCACAGGTCGCGGTAGTCGAGCAGGGCGCGTTGCCACGGGCGCATCGGGCGACCCAGCGCGGCCTCGGTCTTCGCGAGGTCGAGCGCGCTGTACGCCGGCCGTGGGGCGATGCCGGTTTTGCCGGCGGTGTACGCGGCGGTCGTCGTCGGTTGAAGGTCCGCGTCCGCCAAGCCAAAGGCGTCGAGCGAGGCCTTGGCGAAGTCGTGCCAGGTCGTCTCGCCGCCGTTGGTAACGTGGAACACCCCGCGATGCCCGCCGGCCGCCAGGTCGAGCGCGGCTTCGGCGAGGTCGACCGTCATCGTCGGTGCGCCGCGCTGGTCGTTCACCACCTTCAGCGGCGTGCCGTTTCGCGCAAGGTCGACCATGAGCTTCGGGAACGGCCGCCCGACCCATGGGCCGTAAAGCCACGCCGTGCGGAGGACCAGGTAATCGTCCAGCGGCGATGCTTCGATCGCCCGCTCGCCCGCCAGCTTGCTGCGGCCGTAGGCGCTGACGGGGGCCACGGGGGCATCGACCGCATACGGCGTCGTGCCGCGGCCGTCGAAGACGAAGTCGGTGCTGAAGTGAACGAGCGTCGCGCCGCACTTTGCGCACGCAGCCGCCAGGTGGCCGGGGGCGTCGCCGTTGACGCGGGTCGCCTGTTCCTCCTCGGCCTCGGCCTTGTCGACCGCGGTGTAGGCGGCGGCGTTGAGGACGAGCGTGGGCTTTTCCTCCGGCAGAAGGCGAGCCACGGCGTCGGCGTCGGTCAGGTCGCAGCGGGCACGGTCGCAAAGGATCGGCTCAACGCCACGTCGCTTCAGGGCGCGCGTCAGCGCTGCGGCGAGCATGCCGCTGGCGCCGGTCAGCAGGACGCGGTCGAGGATGTCGGTGCGCGTCTTCATGCTGCTGTCATCGGCTGGCGGACGCTTCTTTGAGGAAGGTGGCGACGCGTTGCATCACGAGCGGGTCGCGCATCAGCAGGGTGTGGTTCCCGCGCACCGTCTCGTGGTGGCAGCCGGCGAGGCGGGTTTCGTCGACGCTGACCACCAGGTCGCCGACGCCGACGAAGGGATTGTCCACCGGCGACTGCGCCGCGAGCACCAGGACTTCGAACGGCAGCGCGGCCGCGTCGGCGAGGCGGGATGCCAGACGATCCCATCGGGCGATCTCGAGCCCGCTCGTGCCCAGCAGCCGGCGCAGCACCGGCCCGGCGACGCGCCGCTCGTTCAGCCGCCGCGCCAAGATCGAACCGCAGTTCGGCGGGGCCAGCATCACCATCCGGCCCCATGTCCGCCCCGCACGCTCGCGCAGGAAGTGGCGGCGGATGACCAAGTTCCCGAGCGAGTGGGCGACCGCGTGGACGCGCCGGTACGGCGGCAGACCGCCGATGACGTCGCCCAGCGCCCGCGCGTGGCTCGCGACGCTCGCCCGCGTGCTGGCGTAGCCGAGGGTGTACGTGTCGAACCCGGCGGCCCGCAGCGCCGTCGCTAGCGGCCCCATCGCCCGCCGCGTGCGGCTCAGGCCGTGCAGGAGCAACACGGCCTCGGCGGCGGTCGCGGGTTCGTTGGGCAGCCTTGCAAGGCATTCATTGCGCGACCCGCTGGCGCGGCGGACGTTGTTGGAGTCGACGACGCGGTAGTGGCCGGTCCAGGCGTGGCGTTGCAGGCGCCACCCGCCGGTCGTCACGCGGCGGTCGGTCCAGAACTGCACCCCACCCAGCGTTTGGCCGTCGCTCATGGCGTTCCGCTCGGCGGCGTCTCCGGGATAGACGGCGTGGCCGCGCCGGTCGTCTCGCCCGGCTCGTTCTCCGGCACGTCGCCGAGGTTGGTGATGGCGAAGGCCGCGATTGCGATCAGCACGGCGATGACAATCACGATCGCCAGCAGCCCGCGTGACCGCGGCCGGCCTTCGGGCTCGCCCACGCTGTGTTCGGACTCGGCGGACGGGTCGGGCATTGGGTCAAGCGTAGGGTCCAAACGAAATGCTCGCGGGGGCGGGCGTGCCGGGCAATCCGGCGCGCCCGCCCCCGCGGGCGGCTGAAACTCGGAGACGTCCGCGGGTCGTGGCCTACTGCCCGACCTCAAGACGTTCGAAGGCGGTGATCGTGCCGCCGTTCTTCTTTACGTAGTCGCCGACGTTGCCCTTGAACTTGTCGGGGTTGATGAACTCCTGCTCGGTCAGAACGCGCTCCTTATAGAAGGCGTTCATCTTGCCCTCGGCGATCTTCTCGGCGATCTCCTGCGGCTTGCCGGTCGCCTTGGCCTGCTCGACGGCGAGCTCCTTCTCCTTCTTGACCTCGTCCTGCGGTACGCCCTCGCGCTTGAGCGCGACGGCCACCGGCTTGAATGCGACCAAGTGCAGGCCCACGTCGTTCAGCACGTCGTCGCCGACGTCCGCGGAATCGACGGCGACGAGGGCGGTCACCTTGTTCGTCACCGTGTAGTTGAAGCGGCCGACCTTCTTGCCCTCGACGACCATCGTCCGGCCGAGCTGCACGTTCTCGCCGGTTTGCTGGCTGACGGCGGTGAGCTTGTCGCTGATGTCGCCATCCTCGGCGGGCTTGGCGTCGGGGTCTTGGAGCAGCTTGTTGGCCGCGAGGTCGAGGACTTCCTGGACGATCTCGTTGCGGGCGGTGAAGTCGGTGTTGCAGCGGACCTCCACGACGACGCCGCGCGTTTGAGCGTCGTTGAGGTAGGCGGCGATGCGGCCCTCGCCGGCCTCGCGCTCGGCGACCTTCGTCTTCACGCCCGCCTTGCGAAAGGCGTCGATGGCGGCGTCGATGTCGCCGTCGTGCTCCTGGAGCGCCTTCTTGCACTCCATCATCCCGAGGCCGGTGCGCTTGCGGAGATCGTTAACTTGTGCGGCGGTGATAGCCATGTTCGTTAAATGCTGAATGAGGAACGCTGAATGAGGAATGATTCGGAATGAAGAATCTGAACATTCCGCATTCAGCGTTCCTCATTCCGCATTGATCAGTTGAGCTTGTCCGTCGGCAGGCCGACGGTGGCGCTCTCGGCGCCGACGGGCTCGGTCTGGGGCTCGGGCGTAGTCGGGGCGATGAACCCTTCGCCGACCGGGGCGTCGCCGGGCTTGGGAGCATCCGTCGGGGCGGCGATCGAGCGGGCGGGCGCCTGGTCGTCGGCGCGGAAGCGGGCGCGGCTGCTGCGGCCCTTGGGCTTGTCCGACCGCGCCGGCCGGCCGCCCTGGCCCTGCTTGTCGGCCGGGCGACCCTGACGACCCTCCGCCGCAGCGTCGGCGAGCTCAGCCATGATGACCTCGATCGCCCGCATCGCGTCGTCGTTGCCGGGAATCGGCAGATCGACGAGGTCCGGATCGCTGTCGGTGTCGATCAACGCGATCGTCGTGACGCCGAGCTTCTTGGCTTCCTTGACGGCGATCTTCTCGCGGCGGGTGTCGATGATGAACATCACGCCGGGCATCTTCTCCATGTTGCGGATGCCCTCGAGGTTGGTCTTGATCTTGTCGCGCTCGCGGCCGAGCGTGCTCTTCATCTTCTTCGAGTACGTCTCGATTTCGCCGGTCTCCCACAGCTTGTCGAGCTCGTCGAGGCGGTTCAGGCGGGCGCGGATCGTGCGGAAGTTCGTGAGCGTCCCGCCGAGCCAGCGCTCGACCACGTAGTGCATGTGCGCCCGGTCAGCGTGCTCGCTGACGATGTCACGCGCCTGCCGCTTGGTGCCGACGAAGAGGATGTCCTTGCCCTCGGCGACGGCGTTCTGCACGAGCTTCTTAGCGCGGAGCAGGCCCTTGAGCGTCTCCTTGACGTCGATGATGTGGACGTTGCCGCGCTTGCCCTTGATGTACGGGGCCATCTTCGGGTTCCAGCGCGAGGCGGGGTGGCCGAAGTGGATGCCGGCGTCGATGAGCTTTTTGACGAGCTCCGACGGGTTGGCAGCGCCCATCTTCATGGGCATTCCGTTCGAGGCGGCGGGCGTTTCGGTAGTGGGTGCGGGGGCGATTGTGGTGTCGGACATAAAGGTTCCTATCGCGAGCGGGTGACAAGGCACCCGCCAGCCCGGCGGTCGCGCGTGCCGATCGGACCGTCTTGGTCCGGCGCGGCCGCATAAGGCTTGTGCGGCGTCAAAAAGTGCCCCCGCGGTCGGCAGGCCGAGGGGGTCGCGACGGTAGGGCGGCTCTGGGCCTGCTTCAACCGTTCAGGATCGCCTCGGCGGCGCGGCGGCCGCTGACCATCGCCCCGTTGATGCTCGCTGTTGCCCGCCAGTCCCCCGCGACGAACAGGCCCTCGCCCAACTCCACCGGCAGGTCCGGCTCGGCCGTCGGCGACTGGTCGGGCAGCGACGTCGGGATCACGTAGCGCTTCAGGAACCGCAGCGACTTTTCGAACCGCTCGCCCGCGAGGTCGCGCAGGGCACGCCGGGCGACCGTGTCGACGTCGGCCGGCTCGGTCGGCACGTCCACCCCGCGCTCGCCGAGCAGGCTGACCGATAAGAGCGTCATGCCATCAGGCGCATAGCTCGGGGCGGCTCGGGTGATGTCGGCAATCGTGTTGATCGGGGCAAACCGCCCGTACTGCTCGCCGGTGAGGAGCAGCAGGTTCTCGTCACGCAATGGTTCGGGCGAGGCGAAGTAGACGCTCACGCTTTGGTTCCACTTGATCGGCTCGCCCGGCAGGCGATCGCCCAGGAGTTGCCGGGCGGCGGGTTCCTCGGTCGCGACGACGATGGCCGACGCCCGCTGCCGCGTGCCGTCGCCCAGGCGAACCGCACCGGGTTCGACCGCCTCCACGGCCAATTTCAACCGAACGCTCGTCTTCTCCAGCCGGCGGTAGATCTGCCGCGGGATGTTCCCCATTCCCGCCGCCGGCACGCAGGCCCGGCCAATCGCGAACAGGCGGAACAGCCACAGGAACCGCCGGCTGCTCGTTTGCAGCGAGCGGTCCAGAAACACCCCGCCGAAGAAGGGGCGGAAAAAGCTTTCGATGATGCGGTCGCTGAACCCCTCGCCGTGGAGCAGGTCGATTGTCGTCTGCTCCGGCCCGGCAAGCAGTTCCTCCGGCGACGCGTTCAACACGCGCTTGCGCAGTTGAAGCACCCGCCACGCATCGCCGAGCGTCGCCGCCTTGCTGAGGGCCGTCTTGAGTGCACGCGACGGTTGGCGGAGCGGGTCGACCACCGGCTGCCAAGTGTCGGTGCCGGTCACGCGCGTCAGGGCGCCGGGGCCGAACGGCTTGAGGTCGAGGGCCTCGTAATCGAGCACGGCCATCGCCTCGGGGTAGGCGTCGTTGAAGACCTGGAAGCCGCGGTCGAGCAGGAAACCGTCGACCTTGTCCGTCCGCACGCGCCCGCCCACGTCGTCGGCCGCCTCGAAGATCACGGCAGGGCGGCCGCTGGCTTCGAGGGAGCGGGCGCAGCAGAGCCCGGCCAGCCCCGCGCCGACAATCACGACTGGATCAGCATCCGTCTTGCTCACGCCCTTGTTCTAGGCACGAACGCCGGAGCGGAAGCTCCGGGTTCCAAACCCGCACCGGGAACTCCCGAAGTCCGAACCCGGAGCTTCCGAAGTCTGAACCCGGAGCTTCCGCTCCGGCGTCGGGTTGCATCCGACGGTTCAGCAGAAGATCGCTCCCACCTCGTACGTGCCCTCGTCGATCGGCTCGCAGCGGGTAATCCGGACTTCGCTGCGCACCTCGCTCCCGCCGATGCACAGCTCGACCACCTGGAACGCGCCGATCGGCAGCGGGCGGTCGATCGTCAGGCAAAGGCCGTGGCGGGAGACGTTCACGCTGGTCGCCTCGCGGCTGTCGTAGGGGCAGAAGTCGGCGTCGGCCGGCAGGTGCGACGGGCGTGGCCGGGCGGTGGGGCAGGCGACGCGCACGCTCGCGACATGCGGCCGTCGCTTGGTAACGCGGCGGTTCTTCAACTCGGGCTCGAGTTCCGCGACGGCGGCGGACGGTGCGAGGGTGGCGGGCATGGCCTGTTGATTCGATACACCGGCATTTCGGGCAAGCCGGGCACGCGGGTTGCTCCATTGTCGGACCCATGAGCACCTCCAACCAGAACGACACAGGCGAAGGCAACACCCAGGCGTCGGCCGAATCTTCGCATCCGATTGGCCCGACCAGCACCGAGGGCGTCGAGGCCGGCGACCTACCCAACGATGGCCGCGGCGGGGTCGAAACCGACCCGCACCACCAGCTCAGCCGCCACGTCCCGCAGCACACGGGCGAGGTCCAAGGCAGCGACACCGTCACCGACATAGGCCTCACCGGACATCCCGACATCCGCGAGGCCGACGAAGAGAACTTCATCGGCCGTCACGGCGGGATAAGTAGGGCGAAAAGGATGAAGGCAGAAGGATGAAGGATGAACCTGAACCAGAGCCGAACGATGGCCTCTGACTCGGGTTCATCCTTCATCCTTCTGCCTTCATCCTTCCCGCTCACACGATCATTCCGACCACGCACGCGGTGAGCAGCGACGCGACTGTGCCGCCAAGCATGGCCAGAAGGCCGAGCTTGGCGAGGTCGGCGCGGCGGGTGGGGGCAAGCACGCCGATGCCGCCGATCTGGATGCCAACGCTGGCGAAGTTCGCGAAGCCGCAAATTGCATAGAGGGCGATCAACTTCGACCGCGGCGACAGGTACGTTGGCCCGCCGGCGGCCTCGGCGCTCATCGCGATCGACATGCGCAGGTAGCCGAAGAACTCGTTCAGCGTCGTCTTGATGCCGATCAGGCTGCCGACCTCGCGGGCGTGGCTCGCCTCCACGCCGCACAGCCAAGCGACGGGCCAGAAGACGTAGCCGAGAATCTCCTGCAACGTGATCGCCGGAATCTGGCCGTTCGACCAACTGTTGGGCAAACCGAGCACGGCGTTGACGAGGAAGACCAGCCCGGTGAAGACGATCAGCACCGCCCCGACGTTCGCCGCCAGCAGCAGGCCGTCGCGCGTGCCGCGGACGGCGGCGTCGAGCAGGTTGGCATCGGTCTGCTCGACCTTCACACTTGAAACATCCGTCGTTTCGGGCGTCTCCGTCTCCGGGACGAGCAGCTTCGCGACGACCAGCCCGGCCGGGGCGCTGATGACGCTCGCCGCCAGCAGGTGCCCGCCGGCGTTGGGGATGGCCGCAGCACCCAAGGCTTCCTTGCCCAGCATGATCGCGTAGACGCCCAACACGCCGCTGGCGATGTTGGCGAAGCCGCCGACCATCACCGCGTGCAGCTCGCTGCGGGTCATGCGCGGCAGGAACGGCCGAACGAACAGTGGGGCCTCGGTCTGCCCGACAAAGACATTGGCCGCGGCGCTGAGGGTTTCGGCCCCGCTGGTGCCCATCGTCCGCCGCATGACCCACGCCATGCCGCCGACGACCCACCGCATCACGCCGCTGTAGTACAGGATCGCCAGGAGCGCGCTGAAGAAGATGATCGTCGGCAGCACGTTGAAGGCGAAGAACGCCCCGACCCCGCCGAGCAGGCCGCCTGAATCGTCGAGCGGGCTGAAGCCGGGATCTGTCGGGTCGAGCGGCAGGCCGACCGGCACGTTGTTCGCCTTGGCCATGTTGCCGAAGAGCAGGGCGGCTCCTTCCTGCGAGGCGGCCAGGAGAATCTTCACGCCATCGTTGAGCCGCTCGAAGGCCCAATAGCCGGCTCGCGTCCGCAGGATCGCCACCGCCAGCAGCAGTTGCAGGCCAATGCCGAAGAGCACGATGCGCCACGGGATGGCAACACGGCCGCGCTTCCGCAGCACGCCGATGCCGTAGCAGAGCACGAGGAAGACGACGAGCCCCAGCATCGATTGCAGGCGTAGCGACCAGTCCGACATGGCCGCAAACCTAACGCGACGCCGCCCGCTACGCTCGATCCGTGGCCGGGCGCGTCGTCGACATCTTCCTCGCAACCGACGCCGGCGATCCGCCGACGCGCGTCGAGTCCGCGGAACTCACCGCAACCGGCCTCGTCGGCGATCGCTACGAGCGCGGCGTCGGCACCTTCAGCAACCGCCTACCCGACGGCCGGGCGATCACGCTCATCGCGAGCGAAGACCTCGCGCACGTCCACCCGCCCGCCGATCATGGTGAGCACCGGCGGAACATCGTCACGAGCGGCGTCGATCTGCTGGCGCTCGTTCACGTGAAGTTCCGCGTCGGCGAGGTCGTGCTGCGCGGCAATCGCTCCTGTCCACCGTGCGGCCGGTTGAGCAAGCTGATCGGCGCCGACGCGAAGGCGATCTACCACAAGCGGGGCGGTCTGCGCGCTGACGTCATCGAGCCGGGCTTGATCCGCGCCGGCGACTCGGTTGAAGTGCTGGCGTGAACGACACTCGCCTGCGCTTCGCCAGCTTCAACATCCGCACGCCGGTGCTGAGCGATCTCGGCAACCGCTGGGAGAAGCGCAAGACCTTCGTCGCCGAGTTCATCCGCGACACGCTCCGGCCCGACGTGATCGGCCTCCAGGAGTGTCACCGCCACCAAGCCGATTTCCTCGCCGAGCACCTGCCGGACTACGATTGGATCGGCGTCGGTCGCAGCGACGGGCGGGAGGATGGCGAGATGGTCCCGCTGTTTCACCGCCGCGACGCGGTCGAACGCCTCGACGCCTGTCACTTCTGGCTCAGCGAAGCGCCCGACGTGCCCGGCAGCCGATCGTGGCTGACAAGCCTGCCGCGCATGTGCACGTGGGCCCGCTTCAAGGTCGGCGAAAGCGAGTTCTGCGTCTTCAACACGCACTTCGACCACGTCAGCCCGCGCGCCCGACGGAAGGGGGCCGAACTGCTCCGCGCCCGCGCCGCAGACCTCGACGTGCCGTGCATCGTGATGGGCGACTTCAACGCCAAGCCCGGCAGCCCGCCGCACCAGGCGCTGCTCGACGGTAAGCCCGATCTGCGCGACGCCGGCGTCGACACGGGGGAGGGCACCTTCCACGGCTTTAGCGGCAAACCGGGCGGCCGGATCGACTGGCTCCTGACCACGCCGCACTGGTCCGAGGTCCGCTACGCCGTCGATCAGACGCAGCGCGACGGGCGGTTCCCGTCCGACCACTTCCCCGTCCTCATCGACGCGACTCTGCCCGCGCAGGAATGAGACAAGCCCCGCGGCGTTTCGCGGGGCTTGCGACGATCGGTTGAAGCGGGGAGGGGGGAGAACCCTACTTCTTTTTCTTCTTGCCGCCCTCTTCGGCCTCGGGCTTCTTGGGGGCCTTCTTGCCGATGCTCAGCTTGCGATTGCTGGTCTTGGGCATGCCCAGGACGAAGGCGTCGTCCTTCTGCATCTTGCCGGCGGACAGGAGGCGCTCGAGGCGCTCGGACTTGGTGAGCACGTTGCGGTGGCGGGACAGGCCGCTGGCGGCTTTGAGGCTGGCGTCAAGGCTCATTTCGGGTAACTCCTGGGCGTTCGGGGCCGCAAGGATAGGGCGGTCGCGGGGCCGCTTCAAGCCTTGCCGCGCCAGATCAGGCTCCGGCGGTTCAAAGGGATGAGGACGTCGCGCCCGCCCGCCTCAATTCGCCGCGCGATGCCAATCGCCGCCCGAAGCTGATCCGCCGTCATCTGCCGGTAGGCCGGGCCCTTTCTGCGGTCGAGGTGGTCGTGCCACGGTCCGCCGAAAACGTGGTCAAGGACGACGCGCATAAAGCAGTGGTCGAGGCGGATCGGCCAGTCGCCCGCCTCCGCCGCCAACGCGGGCAGCCGTTCCCGCGCGAGCCGCAGGTACGTCGCCCGGAGATTCGCCACTTCGCCGTCAACATCGGCCACGCGCGACGGTAGGGCAGTGACATCCGCGTTCCGCTCCGGCACAATCGCGGCATGCCAAGCCGACTCGCCGGATGTTTGCTGCTCGCGTGCCTGCTGTTAATCGGTTGTCGCGGCTCGCCGGAGCGGCGCGAGATCGACCGGCAGCGCACCGAGGTGACGGAGGCCGTCGATGCTTACCGTGCGCTGGCGCTGCGTGAGATCGACGCCGCGGAGCAGGGTGACGCCGCGGCCATCCGCAACCTGTGGCTGGCCGGCGACGCTTGGTCGCAGGAGTGGGTCGATCTCCACGCCGAGGCCGGCGCCGCCCTCGGCCGCGTTTGGCCGCGACTCGTCGGCCTCGCCGGCGGCGAGCAGCAGGCGTACGGCTTCCTCATCCACCAGAGCCGCGGCGGGCCGACCATCGAAACCGACAGCGGCGGGCCACGCTTCGTTACGGACTTCGACACGCCCTTCGACCGGCTCCGCGCCAACGTGCGCGGGCTTCCGACCGACGTCTCCGGTGGCCCGGTCGCCTCCACGCCGCGCGGCCCGCGCCTCGACGCCACGCTGCCCGACCCGGACGGCTCGCCCGAGACGACCGAAGAGATCGAAGCGCGGATCGGCTACCTCGCGAGCTATCTCGCCGAGGATGCCTCTCAACTGCTTTACATCGCCTGGATCGCCCGCGAACTCGACGGCGGCGTCGAATCGATGAACGAGCTGGGGATCGACCGTTTCGCCGCGAATATCTCGCCACTCGCCGTCACCGAGGTGACGCAGCGAACTGCCCGCGTGCTCGAAGGTCTGCGCGAGGCGGCGTTGGAGGCCGGGCTGAGCGAGATGCCCGCCAACCTCGCGACCAGCATCGAGCAGACCCGCCAGTCGGCCGACACGCTCACAACGACCCGCCCCGCCCCTTAAGTCTGATCGTCGTACACCTGATGGCGCAGACGAAGAAAGAGATCACCGCCGCTCTCGATGCCGCCGGAAGTCGGCCGCGGCATCGGTTCGGGCAGAACTTTATGGTCGAGCCCGACCTGGTGCGCGTGATCGCCGACGCGGCCGAGCTTGCCGACGCGGATACGGCGATCGAGGTCGGCCCCGGCACGGGCACGCTGACGGAGGAACTGCTGGAGCGTGCCGGCCGCGTGGTGGCCGTGGAGATCGACCGCGACCTCGCCGCCCACCTGCGCGGGCGCTTCGGCGATCGGCTGGCGCTGATCGAGGGCGACGCGCTCGCCGGCAAGCACGCGCTGAATCCCGAGTTGTTGGAGCAAGTCGCGGAGGCGGCCAGCCCGAAGCTGGTGGCGAACCTGCCGTACAACATTGCTTCGCCGCTGGTGGTCGAGTTGCTGATCGCCGGCGTGGAGACGCTTGTCTTCACGGTGCAGAAGGAGGTGGCCGACCGCCTCGCCAGCGGGCCGGAACGGCCGGGGGATTACGGGCCGCTGTCGGCGGTCGTGCAGTCGCTCGCGGATGTCGAGGTGCTGCGGACAATCCCGCCCACTGCCTTCTGGCCCCGGCCCAAGATCGACTCCGCCCTCGTCCGCCTGCGCCGCACCGATCGCCTCGGCAGCCTCGACGCCCGCGGCTTCTCGACCTTCGTCGCCGGCGTCTTCGGGCAGCGGCGCAAGACGGTCCGCAACCCGCTGGGCAAGCTTATCGGCCCCGATCGCCTGCCGGCCGTTCTGGCGGCCGGCGACCTGACCGGCGGCGAGCGCGCGGAGCAGATCGACCCCGCCGCGCTACGCCGCATGTTCGCCGCAAGCCGCGATCCTCAGGGCACATAGCCCCACGTCCCGATCGTCGCCAGCCAGATGCCGTTGGCGGCGAGGGTGACGAGCAGGTGGACGCCGATCGTCGTCGCGACCTCGGGGAACTCGAACTCCAGCAGGTATGTCAGCAGCGCGCAGAACGCGAGCGTTCCGAGGAAGAAGCCGACGAGCCCGCCGGCGAGGTGCCCCTGATCCACCCACAGGAGCGTCATCGACACGCCCGCCGGCCCGACCACGAGGGCGGCGACCTTCAACGTCGCGGCCTTCACGTCGCCCAGGGCGTCGTCGAGCATCCACGTCGCGATCAGCAGGGTCAGGCCGACCGTGACGATTTCGAACAGAACGTTGCTCGACACCCAGACGGCCGCGCGAATTGGGTCGCCGCTGAGCCCCCAGCCGGCGGCCATGTACATCGCCGTGCCGAACCCGCAAACCAGGAGCGGCACCGTGACGTTGCGCCGGTATTCGGCCCGCGCCAGGTTTGGATCGGCCGCAGCGCCGCGCGCGGGGCCGGCGCCGGCCTGCTGCGCGGTCGCCTGCGCCGAGGGGGTCGCGGTGCCGGCGTAGGCGAGTGTCCGCGAACGCTGCGGCCGCGTCGCCTTTGGCGGCGGGGCGGCATCGTCGGCGAGGTCGTACTCGCCGCCGTGCTCGCTCAGGATGCCCTCGGTCTCGCCCGTTGATATCTTCATGGGTGCCTTCCCGCCCCAGCCTACCCGACCGGCGGCGGCTTGATCGCGCGGATCGCCAGGAACATTGGAATCTCCTTGCGCGCCCGGTTCTCCGCCGCCGCCCGCGCACCCGGCTGGCTGACGCGATGGCTCGGCCACTCCTCCAGCGCGTCCACCAGCAGCCCCGCCTGCGCCAACGCCTTCACGTACGCCTCAATCGGCCGGTGATACGTCCAGGTGTACGTCGCGTCGTCGCGCCGCCCCGGATGCGCGACGATCGGCGCCTTACGCGGCAACAGGTACCGGTCGACCCGCCGGTACTGCACGCCGGCGTCGTCGTCCCAACCCCAGTGCGTCTCCTTGGGTCCGCGGAAGGCCGGGTGGTTCACGACCAGCACGAACCGCCCGCCGGCCCGCAGCCCCGTCGCGACGCCCTCGAACACCGGGCGGATCGGCTGGATGTTCGACAGCGCCAACAGACACGCCGCGGCATCGAAGGAGCCCTCCGCCAGCCAGGCGGCGCGTGACAGCTCGCGGGCGTCGCCGACGTGAAACGGCAGCTCCGGCGACCGCGTTCGCGCGCGGTCGACCAGCTCCTTGCTCGCGTCGACGCCGACCGGCCTCGCCCCGCGTTCGGCCAGTTGCCGGCACAGCACGCCCTGGCCGCACGCGATGTCGAGCACGTCCATGCCCGCCACGCCCGCGTCGCCCCGGCCGAGCAGGCGCAGCGTGCCGGGCAGGACGACGTGCTCGTGGAAATCGCCCCCGGCATCGCCGACGTGCTCGTCGTACCACGACGCGACGCGCCCCCAATCGGCAGCCTCGTTGCTCGCTCGCTTCAACGGCTTGCGGCGCTTGGGCATCGGCCACAGTTTAGGGAGCGCAGACATTACGAAGGCGGCCAACTTCGCCACCTTCGTCTGGCTGGCCACAGGGGTGACGGCATGAGATGAGTGTCCGCGCTCCCTAGCACGTTGTGCAGTTGTCCGATAATCAGCCTTATGTAAAGTTTCGTCCCGCAGCGTGATTGCTGCGAGCTCCGCAAGGTGTAAGCAGGTGGAACCTCCACGCCGGCGCGGTGTGTCAAGAGGGTGACGCCCGAGCGCCGATTTACGTCCCATGCGCACGATAATTTTCGCGGTCGTCTTAACCTGTATGTTTGCGGTTTCGCAGGCCGTGCTTGGGAATCCAGTTGCGAAGGGCGTTGTACGGCCTGGATGGGAGGTCGAACTACGGTCGGCGGTGTCAGGGGCTCTGCGGGAGGTGGCGGCCGAGGGCGATCGGGTTGAGGCCGGGCAAGTCGTCGCCGTCGTTGATGAGGCCGTTGCGCGGGCGCGGGTCGAGGTGGCGCGAGCGCGGGTCGATCAACGGGCGGCGCTGGATCGGGCAACCGCCGCCCAGCAGCAAGCCAGGCAGCGGGTCGAGCGGGTTCGGCAGGCGGTTGACGAGAACTCGGCCAAGGCCTGGGAACTCCAGGAGGCCGAGACCAAGCTGGCGATCGCGACGGCCGCCGTGGAGGAGGCGCGGGAGGCGCAACGGGTGCGGCGAGTTGAACTCGACATCGCCCTGGCGACCCTCGAGCGGCACACGCTCCGATCTGCCGGCGACGCCGAAGTGGTGCGCGTGGTCGCCGATGTCGGGGCGTCGGTGTCGACCCAGACGATCATCCTCGAGCTGGCCGACTTGACCACGCTACGGGTCGACCTGTACCTGCCCGTTTCCACCGCGGCTGACCTGCGGCTTGACGATCGGATCCGACTCGACACCACGCTCGCGGAGACCTCGACCATCGTGGCCGCGGTCGCCTACATCGACCCGCGAGTCGACGCCGGCACCGGGCGGCAGCGTTGCGTCCTGACGATTGAGAACCCGGACCGCTCGCTGCCGTCCGGCTTCGAGGTGACTTTCGACGCGAATTCGACCGCGGCATCGACTACTGCAGGTCTGTCCGCGGAGTGAGGTGTCGGCGGGCGACGTCGAGCCACTGCCACGCGAGCGGCCGCCGGCCGAGCGACCACGTCACGCGCACCGTCGAGCCGACCTGGAACGGCCCCGGCTCGTTCACGCGAAATGCGTACCGGCCCTTATCTGTCGACGACGACAACGATTCGAGGCTTCCGACGATTTCGATGTCCGCCCCGCCGCTGCCCGCCCCGCGAAGCGTCAAGCTCTGGCCTGGGCGTAGTCTCGGGCCGACGTGTTCGGCAACCTCGCCAGTGACGGCGGCACCCTTCAGCGCGACGACCCGGCCAGCGGGATGACCCGGCTCGCACATCACGCCGTCGACGACGTCCTGCGCCGGCAGCCACACGCCGGCGTGCGGGGCAAGCTGCGTCCCAGCCGATCGCCTCGTCTCGAGATCGACGACGCGCCGGCGGTAAACCTCCGCCTCGAGGTCGTGTCGCTCGGCAAGTTCCGCCCGACCTGCCTGCCTTGCCTCGCGTGCTTGGATCAGCGCGGTTGCCAGCGACGCCTCGGCCCGAGCGAGGTCGGCCCTCACTTGGCCAACGTCAACCGAAAACAGCGTGTCGCCCGCTTCAACAATCTCGACCGCGTCGAGGATGCCCGTCAACCTGCCGGCGACGCGTGGGCGGACAGTTGTCTCGTCTGCGGCGACTACCTCTCCCGTCGCCTCGACCGAGTCCTCGAACGGAACGACGCCGAGTCCGACGACCAGGCACGACGCGGCCACGGCAGTCAGTGCGCAGGCCCGACCCCGGCGGCGGTGAAGCTCGGGGCTGATTACGAGGTACGTCAGGCCACGCGCCAGCGGCAGTCCGATCCAGGCGACGATCGTCGCCGTGCCGAAGATGAGCGCGGCGACCGGCCACCACGTTGCGAGCAAGGCGAGGATCGCCCCACACAACACGATGCGATACGCCGCCGCCGAGACTGCGTAGGCCACGAGCCACGGGCGTTCGACCTTGTCGGCGGAGGGATCGAACGCGTTTCGCACCCCGAAGCCGAATCGCTTGATGAGATGGCCGACGTAGCCAAACGCTCGGCGGCCGAGATTGGGCACGTCGAGCAGGTCGCTGAGGATGAAGTAGCCGTCGAACCGCACGAGCGGGTTGGCGTTGAACAGGACGGTGCCGACGGCGGCGACGAGCATCACCTGGAGGCAGGCCAGCCGGGCCGGACCCGGCGTGAGGTTCGCCCACAGCATCGCGGCCAAGGCAGCGCAGAGCAAATCGCTCGCCATTCCCGCCGCCCCGATTAGCACGCGATGGCGGCGGCGTGGGATGCCCCAGCTCGGCGTGACATCGACGAACGGCACGGGGGCGACCAGCATCCATTGCAGGCCGAACGACCGGATTTCGCCCGCGGCCCCGTGCGGTTTGCCGAGCGTCTTGGCAGCCAGGCCGTGCGCGAACTCGTGCAGGCACTTCATCGCCGCGAAGATGACCGCGGTGGCAAGGAGCAACCCCGCCCCGCCCTCGGCAATGGCTCGCAAATCGACCGACAGCGCGGTCGCGTTGCTCGCGACCGTCGCGCCGCCAAGAAGCACGAGCAGTGTCCAGACGATCGCGCCAGCGGGTGAAAAGAGCAGGCCACCGAGCGGTCGCAAGCGTTCGAGCAGGCGGTCGGGGCTGGCGAGCGGCACACGCAGGAAGAGCGGGTTGAGCATCCGGCCCCTCGCTTCGCGGAGACGTCGCTCACTCGCCCGGCGAAGCAGCGGCCGGACATCGGCCTCGATGTCGAAGCGGAGCAGGTTCGCCGTCGCCAGCCATCCGAGCAGATCGAGCGCTTCGGGCTGTGTCAGCGCATCGTCGCCGTGCGACTTCAGGGCCACATGCCAGGCGCGATCGACCGTTCGGGTTCCATCGAGCAGCCCGGCGAACGCCCAGGCGGCCGGCGAGACGCGTCGCGGGGCGTCGCCGCCGGGGTGCAGCAGCACGCGCCAGAGCTTGCCACGCGAGGGCTGGATGCTCGATGTCGCTGCCGGGTGGAGCCGCGGCCGCAGGTTGGCGACGGTGTGCCAGGATTCGTGGAGCGTCGACATGAATCGGTGAATCAGCGGGACACGGTGCGGGAAAACCACGCGACGATCGGACGGCTCCAGACCTCGGCCAACGAGGCTTGGCCGATTTCGACGGCCGCTCGACCCTCGGTGCCGTGAAGCAAGCTCGCTTCCTCCGTCTCGGCCCAAACGCGGACGAAGCGACCTTCTGGCGTCTTCTCAACGATCGGACTGACCCGGACGACGCGCCCGGCCGCGGGCTGGCCCGGCGTCGCCGCGGCGCGAAGCGTGATGGACTGGCCAACCTGCAAGCGGGCGGCATTGTCTTCGTCGATCCAAACGACGACGCGCGTTGCCGAGGGGCTGCCGATCGTCAGCAGCGCTTCCCCCTGCCGCACCGGTCCCCCGACGCGACCTTCGACGTCGCCGGTCAACACAACGCCGGCCGTCGTCGCTCGGAGGCTCGAACTCTCGATCTGTCGCTCGAGCAACACCCGCTCCGCATCGAGGGCGCTGGCCTCAAGGTCGGCGACGGCCGCTGCCGACGGGCGACGCTCCGCGCGGGCGGCACTCGCCTTCGACCGCAGTGCCGCGGCATCAGCCGAAACGGCAGCCAGACGTAGCTCCAGCTCGGTCGTGTCGAGCTCGGCCAGGAGCGTGCCGACCTCGACCGCGTCGCCGGGTCGAACGTGGACGGCCCGCAGTTCGGGCGAAGTGACGGGGGACGACACCACCCGGCGGTCAGCGGACTCGGCAAGGAACGTGCCGGTGGCGTGATCTGCCGTCGTGATGACGAACGGCAGGATTCCGGCGACGAGGGCCAAAATCGTGAACAGCTTCGCGCCCGTGTGCCGCGGCCCCACCGCGGCAGCGGCGATGCGGCGCGTTCGGTTCGCGAGCCGCGGGGAGACGATTCGGTCGGCACGCAGCTCCGCCTCGATGCGCGGGGCCAGCAGGTCGCAAGCCAGCCGCAGCCGCAAGGCCTCTTCAGGCGTCAGGCCGGCCGTGGCTCGCTCGACCGTCAACACGGCGACGATCCGCTCGCCCAAACGCAGCGGGAGGGATACGACGTGTCCGGCACCGTGATCGCGTGCGTGCTCGGCCGCGGCCCGGGTGACCGCGTCCTCGCCCGCCGGATTCGGGTGCATCGTCTCGCGATCCTGCTCGGCGCACTCGGCCATGACGACCGCAACCGAAGCCGACGCGGCCGACCGTCGCGTCGGGTCGTCGGTGTCGCTGACGGCCACGACCCGGACCAGCCCGTTCGAGCCGACGACGCCGAGCGACACACGTAACGCGTCGAACTGCCGTGCGATTGCGTTACAGAAGGCCAGGGCGACCGACGGAAGGTCGGCGTGGTTTGCGGCGATGGCGAGCAGGTCGAAGGCCCCGCGGAACTGACCCACCGCGGCGGCGGAGGAGGCGCCGGCACATCGGGCCGCATGGCGGTGCCACAGGGCAGCGGTCAGCGTCAACCGCTCGGCCGCGAGCATCCGGACGGCCGGATCAGATTGGTTCAGCAGCAGTACACACGTCAGGCCGTCGTCGAGCGGTGCCGCGACGATCGGGCGGTTGTCATGAAGGCGATCGCACGCCTGACCGAGACTGCTCGCTTCCACTGCGGCTTGAACGGCTGTCTCGCCCCAGCCGGCCGCGTCACCGACCACCACTTGGTCGTCCCGGACGACGACGCCCGCGACGGCTCCGCAGAGCTGCGTCTGTAGATCGAGCAACGCCTTCAGAAACGATGCGTCGTCGCCCCGCCACTCGGCCAGCGTTGCGAGGATCTCGTTCAGCGTGAAGGTCGACCTGCCCGACAACTCGGGCCCGGGCGTCATCGTTGAAAGTGCGTCCGCGCGGGCGACCATGTTGGCGACATCGGCACGATGGCGCACCGACTCAAGCAGCCAATCGGCGATGCGTCGCGTCACGAGCGGCCGCGAGGGCAAACGGGTTCCGCAGGGCCGCCTGATCCTGGGCGACGCGGTCGCCGGGGTTGACGTCGAGCGTGAAGCCGCGGCGGACGGACAGACCCCCGTGCAGCGGACTGCTGAACGCCGGCCGCGTCTCGGCCTGGCCCAGCAGGTGGGCCGCGGGAGCGTCGGCGGTCGCGACGAGGTCGTGCGGCGCGTCCTGGATCGACGACCCGACCGACACCGCCGACGCGCGCGGCATTCCGAAGACGCCCGCCGATGCCGCGTGAATCGCTTCGCCGGAGAAGAGGCGGCTGCCGGACGGTTGCAATCCGGCGCGGATCACGGGCTCTGCGCCGCCGTAGCTCGTCGATGGGAGGCTGGCGTGCCACGCGCCGGCAGCGTCGGCCGTGATCGTTCGCGTGCCGACCGCGCGGCCGGCGTCGTCGTAGACCGTCACGTTCACCGACGATCCCGGCGCGGCCGACCCGGTGTAGAGCGGCTCGATCGACAGCGGCATTGCCGAACGCCACGAGGTTGAACCGAACGAGCCGCCGATGTCGCTGCCGACGAAGCTCGTCGGCGAGGCCGAACCGCTTGCCGTCGCGTTGCTCGTCGCGGCGTTGAAGGAGGCGTCGAACACGAAGGCCTCCAGCCCGGTGACGAAGGCGAACTGGTTGTCCGACGGGTCGCGGTCCGGCCCGTTGCTGCCGTCGTCGGCGACGCCAAGCGACGAGTTGAACTCCTGCACGCCTGGTGGCGGCGGGAAGCGAACCTCGCCCGTGAGCTCGAGCGTGATCGTCTCGCCCGCCGGCACGCTCGCGAGCGACCAGGTGATCGTTCCGGCCTCGGCGTCGGTGGTCGCGTCGGCGGCGTCGAGCAGGTCGAGCACGTCCGCCGGCACCTCGGCCGTGACGGTCACGCCCGTGGCCTCTTGGCCCCCGGTGTTGGTGACGGTCACGACGTACGCCACCGCGTCGCCGGGATTGACCTCCTCGGCGGGGGCGAGATCGGCGGGCGTGTCGCCGGCCAACAGCTCCGCCGCGACCACGAGATTCGGCTCGCTTACCAGCACAACGCTGTCGCCCGCGACGTTGTCGCCCGGCTCGCGATCGAGGCCGTTGGTTGCATCGTCGGAGGCGGTGGCGGTGACGACCAAGTTCTCGATTGTCGCCTGGATGCCGCTCTTGACGACCGTTTCGACCGTAAATGCTCGCGTCTCGCCGACGCCGAGCAGTGGAATCGTCCACTGCGTCGCCTGGGCGTCGGCGAGGTCGAGCGACTCGTCGGGCACGTCCGCCACGACCTCGACGCCGCTCGCCGGTTGGTCGCCCTGGTTGGTGACGACGATCGTCCAAGTCACGCCGGTGTCGTTCTTCGCCTCGGCCGTGTCGGCAGTGACATTGACGACGAGATCCGGCGCGGCATCGAGGATTGTCACGTCTGTCGCCGCGTTGTCGCCGAGCGTCGGCTCGACGTCGGCGTGGGTCACGCTCGCCTCGAACCGCAGCGCATCGACGTGAACCGGCGCGACGTCGTCGGCCCGGACGTCGAAGCTCAGCGACTCGACGTCGCCGACCGCGAGCGTCGGGATGCGGAAGGTCACAGTGTCGCCGTCGATGGCTTCGAAGCGGGGGTCGTCCGACCCAGCAAAGGCGACGCCATCGGGCAGCGTGACGCTCGCGAGCACGTCGGCCGCCACGTCGCCACTCGGGTGGTCGAGGTTGGTCACGGTCGCCGTCTGCGTCCAGGTTTCGCCAGTGGTTCGCACGGCATCGCCATCATCGACCGTAATCGACAGGTCCGGCCCGACGATCGACGTGGGCGTCGTCAGCGCCGAGGCGTAGCTTCGGCCAAGGCTGGTCGCGGAGGCGTAGCTTGCCTCGACCGTCGGCGAGATGTCAGCCGACCAGGCCGCACGGTCGGCCGTGACATCGGCGTCGAACGTGAGGGTGACCGGCGTGTCGGTCGGCGCGAGGTCCGGCAGCGGCAGGGTGAAGCTCGACGCGTCGTCGTGGGTCAGACCGTCGGGCAGCGTGATTCGAAGCGAACCGTAGTAAGCCTCCGCGTCGCCCACGCTCGGGTCGGCGACGATCGTGTAGGTCACGACATCGCCAAGGTGCGGCGTCGGGTCGCTCGCCGTCAGGGTCACGGCGAGTTGTGGCTCGGCGACCGTCACGGCCGCGTTCGACGTCAGGACGGCACCGCCGTTGACAACGCGGGCGTCGGCGGTCAGCACGGCAGCGCGCGCGGCGGCGGGAACATCCGCGACGCGGGCGACCACCCGTACCGCGACCTCGTTCTGCACACCGCTGCCGCCAGCGTCGACCTGGACGTCGGCCAGCGTCAAGGTCAGGGCGTTCTCGTCACCGCCGGGCGTTGCGGACGCGAAGTTCACCACGTCGCCGACCCGCTCGACGGCGTGTCCGGTGATTTCGAGGCCATCGGGCACGTCGAACTCGAAGACGACGTCCTGCGGATAGCTGCCGTTGGGAAGCGTGCCGACGACTTCGAAGGTGACGGTCTCGCCGACGGCGGCGTCGGTTCCGAGCGTGCCGGCGAGATCGGTCTCGACGACCGCGGCCGTGAGCGACGCGATGCCGGTCGCGTTCGTTGCGAAGACCGCGCCGTCGGCGGCCGTGCCGGAGCGGAAGTCGCTCGGGGCGGACTGCCAGGCGACGATCGCGTCGTTGTCCAAGGTGTCGCCGAGCGCGCTGGCGAAGCCGTTGGCCCTTGCTTGATATTGAATGACCGTCGTCTGTCCGGGAGCGAACGTCTCCAGGTCTACGGCCACCGTTGTTTCGCCGGCGTCGTCGCCGAGCGTGATGCTGCCCGGCCCGCTGAGGATCGTCGCGCTGCCCTCCACGAGGTCGAGCTTGTCGACGCCGCCGCCGAGTACCGGGTCGGTGACGAGTGTCTCGTACGCGGCCGCGCTGCTGGTCGCGTCGTGCGTGACGGTCAGCGTGAACGTCACGACCTCGCCGATGTCGGCAGTCGCCTTGTCGACCGTCTTGATGATCGAGAGCGTCGGCTCGACGACATCGAAGTTCTGCTGCGTCGTGGCCCCGCCGAGCCCGTCGTCGACGGTGAGCGGTGCCGGGAGCGTGGCGTTGTTCACGGCGTCGGGCACGTCGGCGAGGCGGACGACGGTCTCCAGGACCAGCGTGTTGTCATTTGAGTCGTTGTTGCCGCGCAGAACGACGTTCGTGCCGAAGTCGAGCGTGACGCGGTCATTCACGCCGTCGCCGTCGGTGTCGGACAAAACGGGCGTGGCGGACAGCGTGCCGCCCACGCTGTCGACCAGGGTGGAAGAGACAACATGGAGCGCGTCGATGCCGGCGGTCGCGGGCAGTTCTCGCGTCACGACCAGCCGCGGCAGCGTGCCCTCGGGAAGGGTCACGGTATCGGTCAGCGTCAGGGCCTCGCCGACGACGACGTCCGCGCCGGTCGTGGTCGCCAGCGACGTGGTGAAGGCGGTGGCGGCCGAGGTCGTGCCGACCACGTCGACGACCGTGCCGTCGCTGTCGCCGTACGCGCGGCCGGAGGACGGGGCCGAGGCGTAAGCCAAGTCCGCCCGTGCCGACAGCTCATCACCCGGCGTCGCGGTGTCGGCGATGGTCGCGCGGTAGACCACCGTCACCGGACCCGCTGTGCGGTCGAGGCTCGACAGGTCGACGCGCACCGACGTGTCGCCGGCCGAATTGCCAGTTGTGACGGTGCCCGCTGTCGCGGTCACGCTGTTGACGACGAGTTCGAGGTTCGGGTCGAGGGCGTCCGTCAGGACGATCGCCTGCGCGTCGCTCGTGCCGCCGTTGTTTTCGATCACGACGCTGAAAATTACCTCATCCCCGGCGTCGCCGGCGGCGGGCGATCGGGTCTGCGTCACGTTCAGCGACGGCTCGACGAGGGCGAACGACGCCGTGTCGGTCACCGTCGCGAGCCCATCATCGACGGACACCGAGAGGGGAAGCGTGTCGCCGCTCGTGTTGGCCGCGACGTCGCGGGCGATGCCGACGAAGCGGAGAATGATCTCGTCGTCGCCGTCGCTGGCGTTGTCACCGGTGTTGGCGACGTCTGTGCCGAAGTCGATTGTGACAGAATCGTTGGCACCGTCGCCATCCGTATCGGAGAGTACCGGCGTGCCGTTTGCCGTGATGCTTCCGCCGACGCTGACGACCTGCGCGCTCACGAGCTCGCCAAGGCCTGCGGGCAGATCCGCGGCCACGACGAGTTGCGGGAGCGTGCCCTCGGGCAGGCGGAGCGTGTACTCGACGGCGAAGGTTTCGCCGAGCGTGACGTCGGCGTTGTCGGTGAAGGCAAGCGACGTCGACGTCGACGTGCGCGAGAGCGAAGTTGCCCCGGTTGCCGTGACGGACGTCGAGGTCGTCGCACCGCCGGTGCGGCCGTCAGCCGGGGCGCTCGACCAGCCAAGTCGGACATCCGTGTCAAGCTCGTCGCCGGGCGTGACGGCGTCGGCGAGACGTGCCTGGTATGAAATGGTGATCGGCCCGGCGCCGGCGGCAACGGTCGAGAGGTCGACGGCCACGCTTGTGTCGCCCGAGGTCTCGCCGCTGGTGATCGTGCCGGCCGTCGTCGTCACGCTGTCGGTGTCGAGCACGAGATTCGGCGGCAGCGTGTCGGTGAACGTCGTCGAATAGCCCGCGGCCGTGCCGGGGTTGGCGATCGTGACGGTGTAAGTCACGACGTCGCCCGCGTCGCCGGCAGCGAGGTCCCGCACCTGCGAAACCGTCGGGCTCGGCTCGACGACCTCGACGCTGTCGCCTCGCGATTGCGTGCCGTCGCCCCAGTCGAGGACCGAACTGGACGCGAGCGCGGCCGCGTCAGTGTTGCCGACGATGTCGGCAACGCGGGCCACGACGCGGACGGTCACGGCATCGTTCGACGCACTGTTGTCGTCGGCGTTGACGACGTTGTCGCCGAAGTCGAACACAACGTTCGCACCGCTGGTCGAACCCGAATCGCCCACATCGAGATCGGCGTTCGTCAGCCCGCCGGTATCGACGACTTCTCCGCTGACGAAGGTCAAACCCGTCGGCAGCGTGTGCGTCAGCACGAACTCGTCGAACGTCCCCTCGGGAACGACCGCGGTCAGGTCGAACGTCACCAGCTCGCCGACGGCGACATCGGCCAGCGACGTGTGCTGGGCGGCGCCCGTTTCGGACAAGCTCGTCGTGACCGCGGTGGCGAGCGTCGGCGACGCGACGGTGAACGAGGCGGCGTCCGCGTCGGCGTAGGTGCGTTCGCCATCCGCATCGCCGGAGCCGCCGGGCGTGGCGGTGCCGGTCGGGTTGGGCGACGTGCCGCTGCCGGGCAGCGACGAGAAGGCAAGCTGCGCCTGCGAGTCGATCGTCTCGCCCGGCTTGGCGGCTTGTTGAAGCTGCACCTGGTACTCGACGATAATCGACTCGCCCGCCGGCAGGGCCGCAATCGAGAGGTCGAGCCTAGTGGACGTGCCGTTGTCGACCACGCTCGGCGTAAAGCTTCCGCCGACGACGCTCACCGGCGTCGCGGTGCGGAGGAGCTTTGCGTCGAGGTCGTCGACGAGGCGCAGGTCGTGCGCCGTCGTACCGCCGGTGTTGCTGAACGTGACGCGGTACGTGAAGAGGTCGCCCGCGTCGCCGGGGCTGCCGACGATCGACTTGGCAACGTCCGTCACCGACGGCTCGACCACCGCGAGATTCGCCGGGTCGCTCGTGGCGAGGGCGTCGCCGTCGACGCGGAACGTGAACGCGGCGGCCTTAACGTCGCCGCCCGCGTTGTCGGTTGTGTTCTCGACGAGGGCGTTAAAGCCGAGCCGAATCGACTCGGCGTTGCCGTCGTTGCTGTCGTTGTTGGTCAGGTCGCCCAGATCGAGCGTGAAGGTGCCGTCACCGTTGTCGATGATCCGCGACGCGTCGAGGACATCGCCGCTTACGAACAAATCGGACTCGGTTGTGAAGGCGTTGTCGCTCGTGAGCGTCAGGCGGACCTCGCCGTCGTCGATCTGCGTGAGCCCGGCGGGCAGGTCGACCAGCAGCCGGCTGTCTGGCAGCGTGGCCTCGGGCACGACGACGTCGAGCTGGTACCGCACGACTTCACCGATGGCGACAGCGGTGCCGGTAGTAAAGGTTTCGCTGGTGTCGGCGAGGGTGACGGCGGCGGTCGGGGCAAGGAAGTTGACCGAGGCGCTGGATGTGTCGGCGTAGTCGTTGGCGCTGCCGTTCTGCGCCGGGTCGTTCGCGTCGCCGGTGCGCTCGACGGCGAGAGAACTGTGCGTCGACTGCGTGGTGGTGACATCGCCGGCGAGGCTCGTCCACTCGACGCGGCCGTCGGTATCGAAGTCGGTGTTGGGCACGGCGCTGGTGTCGACGCGTGCCTGGTAGGTGAAGCTCGCGACACTCCCGTCGTTGGGCAGGCTGGCGATGGTCGCGGTGATGTCGCTGCCGGTGATCGAGAGGGTGTCGAATGCGACGCTGCCGGCGGCGGGCTGGATCGAGCCGGGTTCGTACGTCATGTTCGCCGGGACCAGCTCGCTGATCTCCAGGTCGTAAGCGCCGGGCCGACCGGTTGCGGCGTGATCGACGGTGACGGTGAAGGTGATCAGGTCGCCGGCGTCGGCATCGCTCCGGTCGGCGATCGTTTCGATCTCCAGCAGCGGCTCCTTGAGACGCAAGGCTGGGCGGTTGGCCGCGTCGCTGAGGGTGTCGCCGGCGAAGTCGATCTCGGCCTGGTTCTTGCGTGTCTCGTTGTGGTCGGAGTTGGTGCGGTTGGTGACGACGGCGGTGTAGACGATCGTAATGGTGTCGTCGCCGCCACCGGTGCCGGTGTTACTGGTGGTGACGGTGCCGATCGGCTGGGTGAGGCGTCGGCCTTCGTTGATCGGGCCGTTGCCCTGCTTGGTGATCGTCGCGGTCTCGGGCGTGAACGACACGTCGGCGCTGCCGGTGACGCTGACGACTTCCTTGAACGCCAAGCCCTGCTGGAGCAGGTCGACCAGGTTCAGGTCGGCCGTGGTGCCTTCGGGGAGCGTGATGGTCGCGGTGTAGGTGACCAGCTCGCCGATGACGACGTCGGTGCCGGTGGTGTCGGCGCGGGGGTCGTTGGCGGTGACGGTGATGTCGACGGTGGGCGTCGCGAGAGTGGCGGTCGCGTCGTCCTGCCAGTCGCCGGTGTTGTTCGCGGTAAAGTTCGCGCCGCCGTCGCTTGCGCCGTAGCGGGTGATGCGGGCCTCGATGCCCTCGCCGATCGTGCTGCCGATTTCGGCGGCGTCGGCGACGCGCAGGTCGTACTCGATCACGAGCGTCTCGCCACTGCCGAGCGACGCATCGCCGCCGGGGTCGGTCAGCTCGAAGGTGCCGGCGAGGAGGTCGCCCGTGAAGTCCGTGCGGGTCGCGCCGGTGCCGTCGGTCACGCGGTAGTTCAGGCCACCCGCGGGTGTCTCGAAGCCGGCGGGGACGAGGTCGACGAGCGCGAGGTCGAACGCGTCGCCGCCGCCGCTGTTGGCGACCTCGACGCGCATCGTGACGATGTCGCCGGCGTCGACGTCGAGCGCGTTCGCGTCGCCGCCGGTGCCGTCGATGCTCGCGTCGTCGTTGCCGTTGATCGCGCCCACGCCCTTGGTGAGCGTCAGCTCCGGCATGTCGAGTCGGATCTGAACGATCTCGGTTGCCGTGGTCGAATTGGCGAACGTGTCTCCGTAGGTGAACTCGGCCTGGTTGGTCAGGAACAAGCCGTCGGCGAACGGCTTATCGGTGGCCGCGACGGTGAGCAGCACGTCGATCTCGGCCGTCTGCGCGCCGTCCGTGTCGAAGGTGCCGAAGTTGAGCTCGAGCTTGTTGGCGTCGCCGTCGACGCTGATGAAGCCAGGGCTGGTCGGATTGGTTGGGCTGTTGCCGGCGTAGGTGAGCGAGCCGAGGTTGTGCTGCGGGGTGAAGCGAATTTCGCCGGCCGCGGGCAGGCCGTCGGCTGCGTTGTAGGTCCAGCCGCTGGGCGTGCCGTCGGCGTCGGGGTCGGTCACGTCGAAGACGGGCAGCGGCAGGTAGTCGCCGAAGACGAGCTGCTCCACGTCGGCCGCCGGGATCGTCCCGCGTAGGCGATACGTCACCGTCTGCCCCGGCTGCACGGCCACGTCGTCGTAGTCCGTGTCGCCGTTGATCGCGTAGATCGTCTTGTCGAACGTCGGCCCGACGACGCTGACGGACGCCGCGCTGCCGTCGGCCTCGGCGTCGCCGCCGGCGACGGTCGCGCGGACCGTCACGTTGTTGGCCAGCACGTCGCCCGCGTCGACGCTCCGGTCGCCGCTCGGGAAGTTCTCGCGGAAGTCTTCGAGGATTCGGGTGCGGAAGGTGATCGTGCCGACGGTGCCGCCCTGGCCATGCGGGTCGTTGAAATCGTCGCCGGCCAGCACGCCGTCGCCGTCGAGCGCGTTGTCGTCGATGAGTTGCTGCGAGAGGTCGATCGCAACGAACGTTTTGCCGCCGTCCGCCCCGCCGCTTTGCACGTCGTAGACGAAGTTGCCCGCGGAGGTCGACGCGCCGAACGTGCCGCTCGCAGCGTCGCCGTTGCGCGTGACGCTGTAGGTCGGCGCGAAGCTCGTGTCGAACTCGAGCCCATCGGTGAAGACGTCATCGAAGACGATGCTCGAGGCGCTTGTGTGATCGCTGACCTGAAACCGGATCGTCCATTCGAGCGTGTCGCCGGCCGAAACGCCTTCGTTGCCGGGATCGCTCACGAGCGAGACCGACTTCTGCGTGGCGATGAGCTTGGCGGTGACGTCGTCGCGCGCCGTCGCGGTCAGGCCGGTCGCCGCCTCGTAGCCGTAGGTGGCCGTCACGTTCTCGCCGAGGACGAGGTCGTCGTTGGCATCGCCGTCGTCGTCGGCGATGACGTCGTTGACGTAGGCGGAGTAGGTCAGCGTGTACTCCGCATCGCTGGTCGTGCCGGTCAGGCTGCCGATGTTGACGTCGAGCGACTGGCCATTGATCACGCCGGTGCTGGGTGTGCCGGAGACGAAGCTCATCTCGTCCGGCAGCAGGTCGGCCAGTGTGAGGTTGCTGATCGTCTCGCCGTTGGCAACGTCGACCGCGACGGTGTAGGCGACCGGGAAGTTACTGCCGGTGGTCGGCTCGTCCTCGGCGTAGCTGGCCGTCTTTGTCAGGCGGACGACGACCGGCGTGATGCTGTGCTTGTCGAACGCACCGGCGACCTGCGGGTCGGTGTCGGGGTCGTTCAGCGGCGTGGCGTCGCCGAACATGAAGCCGCCGCGCGTCTGCACGTCGAGCGGCGTGCCGACGACTGCGCCCTCGGCGCTGTCGAGCGTGGCGGTGAAGTCGACGGTCGAGGTCGGCTGATCCGGAACGTAGCTGCCGAACGGGAGCGTGAGCGCGTAGAAGGCGTCGCCGTCCTGCCGGCCAGTCGTCAGGTCGGCGTCGCCCGACAGCGGCAGGCCAGTCAGCGGGTGCTCGACGACCTCGTTGCCGGAGGCGTCCTCAAAGCGGGCGTCGCCGGCGTCCCAGGTGCCGACGAGTCGTGTGGCGACGGAGGCACCCGAGTAGGTCGCGTCGTCGTTGAAATCCAGGCCCTGCTCGGCAACGAGGTCGACGTACGGCCCGTAGCCGGTGTCGTCGCCGGCGTTGTCGAACTCGACCCGGAGCGACACGTCCTCGTTGACCATCCCCTCGGCCGGGCCGCCGGCGTCGGCGACGGGGGCGGCGTCGAGGAGAACCCGCTCCTCGCAGGTGTCCCACAAAATCTCACGGCAGTCTTGACGGCGTAGCGGCTTCAATGCGATCTCCCTCGGTGTGACGTTGCGTTTGTTCTCTTGCTTCGATTCCTGCTCCGGCGACTGGCTCAGCGGACCTCGATGGCGGGTAGATTGTCGCGGGCGTTCTCGCGGAGCGACGGGGCGGCGTCGACCTCCTCGTAGCGCAGCAACGCCCCCTTCACCCGCTCGAGATTCACAAGCGACACCTGGTAGCCGGCGACGGCCTCGGCGTACTCGCCCTCGGCGCGAGCGACCCGCTCCTGGGCGTCGAGCAGGAACTCGAGGAAGCTCGCCGCCACGCCGTTGTCGCCGTCGCGGCCGAGTCCCCGCTCGAAGCGATCGCTGACCAGTTGCAGGTCCTCGCGGGCGTCCCGCAGCGACCGACGCCGCGCTTCGACCTCGCGGTAGGCGGTGCGAACCTCGCGGGCACTGATGCGGGCTTCGAGCTCGATCGTGTCGAGCGTGACGGCGAGCTGGGTCGCCTGCTGCAGCCGCTCGACGCGACGACGGCGGAACCTGGCTTTCTCTGAACTGCCGCCAAGTGGCATCTCGAACCGAAGGCCGACGGCGTAGCTCACGCCTCCTTCGGAGAACTGGTTGCCGAGCGGGTCGCCGACGTCGTCGCCGCCGTCGAGGCCCGCGACGTGCGCCTCGGCGATCAGGTCGAGCCGCGGCCGGGTCTCGTGCTTTGCCATCGACTCGCGGATGCCGGCGGCTTCGAGTTGCAACCGGGCCTGGCGGACCTCGGGGCGATCGGCGAGCGCGGCCTCGACGTCGACCTCGAGCTCGTCCGGCGGCTCGACGGCCACGCCCGGAGAAGTTGGGATGAGCTCGATCGCGTCCGCGTACAACTCCGCGTCGTTGAGCAGGCTGCGCAGCCGATCCTCGGCGTTGCGGATCGCCGCCTCGGAGCGGACGAGGTCGCTTTGCCGCCGGCTTTGCTCCGAACGCGCCCGCAGCAGCAGGCGGCCCGAGGCGTCGAGCTGCTCGCGCCCTTGCAACCGCCGCACGACTTCCTGGGTCGACTCGGCCAACTTCGCCTGCTGCCGGTACGTGGCGCGGGCGAGGTAGAGGTTCCAGTAGGCCCGCGACACCTCGCTCAAATGAGATTCGACCTGGCGGATCAGCTCGTTGCGGGCGACTTGCCCGTCGATGCGGGCGATCTCGATGATCGACGTGTTGTAACCGACACCCCCGCCGCGGAGCAGCGGCTGCACGACGCCGACGACGAGCTTGGCCCGGCTCTGCGGGTCGGGCACGAAGAAGACGCTGTTGTTGTCAACGTTCTCGACGCGCTGGCTCACCGTCACGTCGCCGCCGGTCCTGAGACGTTTCGTCACGCCGATCTCCCCCACGACGCTCTCCTCGCGGAAGCGGTCGGGGCCGCCCGTCTGCAGCGTCGAGCCGACGGGCTCGTTGAGGTTCTCGTACTTGCCCTCGGCGAACAGCCGCGCGGCGAACAGGCCCTCGGCCTCGGCGACGGATGTGTCGCGGATCAGCGGCAGGTCGGAGAAGACGCGAATTTGGTTCGAGTTCCGCAGGGCACTGCCGAAGACGTCCGACAACCCAAGCGACCGCGACGTCCCGCCGAAGACCAAACCCGGCTCGTCATCCCACCACTCGCCGCCGGGCAGATCGGCGACGGGATCCGCGACCGCTTCCTCCGGCTCCCGCGCTGCCGAAACCGTCGCCGTCGGTGCCGCAGCGAGGTCTTCGTCGAACGACGCCATCGCCAGTTGCCGAAATTGGGCGGGAACGACGCCCGAATCACCACGACATCCGACGCCGCCCGCACAGGCGACGAGCATTGTGTAAAGGGCGGGGTGAACTGCGCTGCGACGAAGGTTTCGGGGCATCCGCCTTGGCTGGGTCGTGCTCATATGCTGCGTGGTTCGGGGCGTCGGAACCGGCACGCGGGCGGCCGGCTGTGCTGTATCGACCGGCTGCAGGACCGGGTTTAAGTCGCCGCAATCCGCGTCGACGCCGACTTCATCCTTGAGCCGCAGGCAGTCAACGGCAGTTTGCAACGCCGCGTACAGTCGCACCACGACGCCATCGGCCCGGTGCTCCTCGACACCTTGATCGAACGCCGCCTCTCCAACGTGGAATGCCCGCACCCGCGGCCGCCGCACGACCGGTAGCCGGGCACCAGGGCCGACCGCCATCCACACCTCGGCCGGGTCCGGCGTGCCAACACCATGCAACCGCAGCGCTCGGCTTTTACGGCGGCCCACCCGAGCCGGCGACCCGCTAAGGCTTGCCGCGCGACGACGGCTTGTTCGCCGGGCAGTTCGTAACTCGGAGCAGATTCGTCGCCGTCGCCTTCAGCGATGGCACGCAGCAGTTCGCCGGCTTTCTCGACATCGCAGGCCGCGGCAGCACGTTCGTTGATGATCTCATCCTCCCGCCAGCCTTCACGATCAACGCCAGCGGATTCGCTGCAATTCCGTCGGCTGTCCCGAGCCCCACAACCGCCCCAGGCGGTTCGGCGAAACTCCGCCTAACCGCCTTGGGGCAGCGCAAGTAGAAACCGGCACCTCGCTCGGAATCGACAAGTGGCCAGGCGGCTCGATCTCAGGCCGTGGCCGCTGTGCTTTGACACCCGCCAAAGCCGTCGCGTGCTGCGTTAGAAGCGCTTCATGAAAACTTTGGCTGGTTGAGTGACAGTTCGCGTTATCGGTGTCAGAGGCCGCCCCGCGCCGGGGTCCGCGCGTGCCTTCTCATCACCCGTTGCACCGGAGATTTAATCATGCAAACGCTCACCAGCACTCTCGTCGCCACGTTCGGCTCGCTCTTGCTCGCTGCGCACGCGTCGGCAGACGTGATCTTCTCCCAGACGCCCGCCGCGATCGATAGAGGGGGTGTCACCAGCGACCGGGCGGCCGAGCCGAATGGCAATCAGGGTGCCGACGATGTGACGCTCTCGACCACGCAGACCGCCCGCAGCGTGACGTGGCGCGGCTTCTTCACGAGTCGCGAGCCCGTGGCGACGCCGCTGGCATTTCAGCTTCTGTTCTACGCCGACGACAACGGCGTGCCGGACACAACGATCGCGCCGCTGAGCACCACGCTCGTCCCGATCGCGTCGACCAACCAGTTCATCGACACCGGCATCGACGTCGGCGATTCGGACGTCTTCCCGTTCTCGGCAAACCTCAACCCGATCGAGTTGCAGGCGAACGAGACGGTGTGGTTCTCCGTGCTGGCGCAGACGCGGGACGACGCCCCCGGCCGGTTCGCCTGGACGCTGCCGTTCACCGACGAACCGACGGCCGTTCGCAGCGACGTGACCAACAACGCACCCTTCAGCCGCACGGCGGGCGGTCCGTACTACTTCGTGCTCGACAACACGCCGATCCCGGAGCCGACGTCGCTTGGCCTGCTGGGCCTGGGCGGGCTCGCCCTGCTGAGCCGCCGTTCGCCCCGCCGCAGCTAGCGCGGTGAAAAACTGCGCGCAATTTAGCCGCGTTGATCGTCGATCGCGTGGAAGCAGGTGGGGGCCGTTCTCGATGGCCCCCACCCGCTTTGCCTTCAACAGGACTGTCTTTGCCTTCAACAGGACTGTCCATGCCACGCCGCCGCCCAGACCGTTGCCTATCCGCCACCCGCGCTCTGATGGAGCCGCTTGAGCAACGCCGCCTGCTGTCGGGCACGCTTCACTCCGGCGGCGACGGCGGGGGTGATGACGGGAGCGGTGGCGGGACGCACGTGCCACCCGGCAATGGAGCGACCTCGGGCAGCTTCGACATCGCCACCTTCAGCGAGTCGCTCCCCGATGAGCGGCCCGCGAGCCGCTCGTATGACCTGGCCGGGCTGCGCTTCTTCAGCGAAGCGGCGTACACCTCCCCCGCCGACGGAACCCGTGTCTTCGGCTCCACAGAGAAGCCGGCTTGGACGCTCATCGGCCGCTCCACGCAGGGCGAGACGTTCATCCCGATCCTGCTGACTTACGGCACGACCCAGATTCGCGCCGGCGTGGGCGAGAATGCGGAGCCCAGCTTCAACTGGACCGGCGGGCTCTACACCGTGGCCAACAATCCAGAGCATGAGACGGTCGACGGGGGCGTCGCGCTGCAGCCGGGCAATGGGACGATCCGCATCGACGACCTGCTCGTCAGCGAGGACGACGGCAGCGTTGGTGAGGGAGAAGGCGACGCGGCCAACGGTGCGGCGTTGCCGCGGGGGCAAGCAACTGCCCTGGCGAAGCAGGACGAGAACTCGACCGTCGACCTCGGCTTCACACCCTCCCGCGTCGCTCTGCTCGACGAATTCGCGGGCTCCACGCCGAATCCGCTGCCGGTGATCCGCCTGTCGGGCGTGCACTCGGTGTCGTACAAGGGGGCCTCAACCTCCTTCGGCATCGGCGGGCAGAGCGCGAACCAGGCGAAGTACCTGCAAATCAAATCTGAAGGCAACATCGAGTTCATCGACGCCGGCACGGGCGAGAACGCCGTGGTCGTCACCGCTTCGTTCGGCGGCAACGCCGGACTGCGTCAGATTCAGGCAACGTCGATCGTCAAGGGCGAAGTCACGACGAATAAGCCACATGGATTGAAAGCGGGCACCTTCATCCGCTTCCGCCTCCTCGAGGATTCGGCCGGCGTGGTGGTCGGCGCATCGTACCAGATCGAAAGCGTCGACGGACCCAATGCCTTCACGATCGTCGACTCCGGGGGGAACAGCCTCCAGCTCAACGCGGGCAACTGCGAGTTCTACGCCGAGCTGAAGATTCTGACCATCAAGCGGGACGGCGTCGTGACGACGGAGGAGCCCCACAACTTGAAGCCGGGCGACCAGATCGAGTTTGCGGCCTTGGAAAATGAAAAGAACGTGGTGGAATCGCGTTCTTACCAGGTGCTTGAAGTACCCGGTCCGCAGGAGTTTACGTTTGGGCCATCCAACGAGGATCAACCCGTTGCTGATACGGGGGCGACCGATAGCCGCGTTGCCGTGCCACTGTTTCAGGCCGGCGGGTTTGAGCTTGGCGGAGAGGCGAAGGTGGTGCTGAGCTACGACGGCACGCTGGGCGGCACCGAGCCAGAGGGCCCGCCAGACTTCAGATTGCAAATCAACGGCGATTTCAGCGCGGCGTACCGCGGATCCAACGGCACCACCATCGCCGGTCAGGTCGGGCTCGGCTCGATCGTCGGCGGCAGCAGTGACGGCCTGGTGATTCAGCGCGTGGACGGCGAGGTATCGGTTCCCAACCTCACGTTCAACCTGAGCGGCCGCGCGTCCTTCGGGGACTCGTTCTCCCTCGCGCTCAACAACTTGGAGGTCAGCAACAAGATCGACAACGGCACGAAGACGACCACCATCGGCGGCAAGGTGGCCATCACGACGCTCGGCAGCACCGTGACCGGTCAACTCGGGGACGGAGCAGAGCCGGGCCTCGTGATCACCACTGACCAACAGGGCGAGCGGACGCTTGAGTCTGTGCTCGTGCGTGCGGAGTACGACCGCCTTGAGCCGGGTGCCGGCACGTTGTTCGGCCGCATCGCGCTCTACAGCGGGTCAATCGATTTCCACTACCAGAAAGAGGCCGGGCCGAACGACACACCTCTGTGGGGCCTGGGACGGTCAGCGGCGGGGCCTCGTTCCCCCAGCTACGCGGCGCGGGATTCGTGTTGGGCGAGGGGGGCGAGTCCGACGCGCTCGAGATCGACTTCGACACCGGCGCCTGGAAACTCGACGGATTCCGCGTGGAGGTGCCGACCATCGGCAAGGGCGGCCTGAGCCTGAAAAACCTGACCCTCGGCTTCGACGAAACCGACGCGAACAACTGGGATGTTGTGGTGTTCGGCACCCTGGAGCTGTTCGGCACGGCGATTGGTGTCAAGCTCGAGCTCGGCGAGACCAACGGTGAGTTCGTCGTCACCGAGGTTGGCGCAAGCGTCCGCGGGCTCAAGACGGGGCTGCCAATCGGCGCGACAGACAGCTTCGTGACGGACCTGGGGTTAGACATCAAGGGCATCCCGCACAACATCACGGGGAAGGTGGTTCTCGGCGGGACCTTCGGGCAGGAGATCACCATCGCCGGACGCGAGTACGCCCTGCTGCAAGCGATCGCCCAAGGCAGCTACACGCCCGGTGAGATCAAGGTCATCGGCACGCTCCTGCTCGCTGGCGGCGTGTTGGGCAAAGTGGAAGGTGTCCTCGACCTCGACTGGGGCATTAACGACTACTCCATCGAGTTGACGGGCACCTTCCTCGATGACATCTTCGAGGCCCGCGCCAACCTCGACATCTCGGAGAAGGCCATCACCGGACTCTTCGCGGCGGACATCAAGGTGCCGGGCTTCATCCCCCTCATCGGCGGGCGAAAGCTGGCCGAGGCCGAGGCCATTTGGAACGTGCCGCACGACCCCGACCTCGATCGCTTCGTCGCGGCGTGGGTGCAGATCCTCGGCCACTGGACGGCCGGCGTGAAGTACGACCTGCACACCCACGACGTCACCTTCATCGGCGGCAAGGCTGTCGCCGGGCTCCAGGCGGATGCGCCCAGCGACATCGGCGACCACCCGCAGAAGTACCCGCTCCAATTCACCCCCACCGCCCCGGCCAACGGCGGCGATCAAAGCGTCGATGCCCACGGCATCTTCCACGTCATCTGGAGCCCCGACGCTGGCGTGGCGCAGAAGATTTTCGTCAACGCCGGAGGCAACTCCGTGCAGGTCTGGGGCGAGGGCGTCGACCCCGTGAGCCCCATCGTCGACGCCGCCAACGGCCTGCAGTATCGCGTGCTGCCCGAGCATTCGGCCGCGGGCAACGTGGCAATTCAGGTCATTCCCACCGAAGCCGCCGGCGACAATCCCGACCTGTACGCCCGGCTGCCGCAGGCCGACTTTGTCGTCACGCTCACCGCGGAGAAGGCGTTGGATGTAAACACAGACAAGTGGACCGGCATCTTCTCCGCCCCGCCGCCGCAGGGGTCGAACCTCAACCTCGACCAGCACAAGGGCGATGCGCTGGGCGCGGTCGCCGACGGCGTGAACCCGAACGAGGTCACCGTGACTTTCGACGCCCGTTCGACCGACCCGGCGTCGACGCGCGTCGAGCTGTATTACGACTTCGACGGCCACGGCTACGACGGCAAGAAGTTCGCCACCTACACCGGCGAACAGCTCGCCGCTGCCCGCGAAGGGGTGGCCGGTTCCGACCGGACGAGCCACTCGCTGAAGTGGCACATCGGCACGCTGCCGAGCTTCCCGCTCCACGTCTACGCCGTCGTCCACGACGCCGAGCACGCGCCGGCCAAGACGGCTACGCCGCCTCGCCGGTGCTGCCGCACCCGCAGCTCGCCGCGAGCGTGAACATCAACGGCCTTGCCGCCACGGCGGGACAACTGAGCGATTGGCAGGTCAACGTCACCGCCGCGACACTCCTGAAGGTCACGTCGATCGCCGACGGCACCGTCAGCACGGCGGGGCCACACGAGCTCGTGCTCGGTCAGGAAGTTCGATTCAACAACATCACCGGGCTCGACAACCTTGCCAACGGCCGGGCATATTACGTGATTGAGGCCAACCAGGCGGCCGGCACGTTCACGGTGGCGGCGCGCCTGGGCGGGCTGGCGATCTTCGACGCCGCCTCGACTGGCGAAGGCCTCGCGTACGCCAAGCCGGTTGACGCGCAGAATGTCGGCGGCCTCACCGACGCCAACGGCGCCCTCAACCTGGCGGTGCCCGAGCCCGGCTACTACCGCGTCGCCGTCGCGCCTAGGAGCACCGGCTACCTGCCGCAGCCGTTGGCAGGCAACCAGATCCTGTCGAACGCCGGCGCGATCGTGCAGTACGTCCAGGTGGGCCAACCCGGCCTTGAAACCAAGGTCGATTTCGAGTTCGACATGCGGCCAATCATCAGCGGCACCGTCTACTCAAATCTCGCCGCCGACGGCCAGCGCTCCGTCTCCGACCCCGGCGTGGGCGGCATCCGCATCTACCTCGACGAGAACGGCAACGGCGTCTTCAATGTGCTGGAGCCGTCCGTGCTCTCGCGCGACGACGGAAGCTACGACCTGTTCCACGTCTTCGCAGATGGTGAGAGCAGTTACACAACCGCCATCGGCCTCGTCACGCCCGCGGGCTGGAAGCAACCCGCGACGCTGCCGCCGGTGACGATCACGCCACAGTCGCCGCAAGTGCTCGGGAACGACTTCCTCGCCGTCGAGCTCGTCACGCTCTCTGGCACGGTGTTTCACGCCGCCAACGGCAACGGTCGCAAGGACGCGGGCGAGGCGGGCGTCGCCGGTGAGCCCGTGCAAATCCGCCGTCCCGACGGCTCGAACGTTACGGTCACGAGCGGCCCCGGCGGATCGTGGGACTACGCCAACGAGATGCGCGGCTCCTACCAAGTTGCCTACGCCGATGCGGCCAACGTGACGACGCCACTCAGGCTCGGCGCGTTGACCGTCGACCGGCCCAATATTGCAAGGGCACAAGGCGAAATTTCTAGGGCGAAGATCGCCCTAACTCGCGACCCCTCCACCGGGATGTACCAAAGCAGGGTCGTTGCGCAGACGCAGGTCTCGGGGCGTGACGTCGCGCAAGTCTTCCAGTTCAATCCCTCTGGCCAGCTCGTCAGTTCGATGGATGCCGACGTCCCTGCTGGCCTGGCCCTCTCGAACGCGTCGCTCGCGCCGAACGCGGACCAGCAGAAGTGGCTCGTGACGTTCTGGACGCCTCAAAGTGGTGGCAACATGTACCAGGGGACGTGGGGCTCGCAGGTAGGCATTCCCGAATCACCAGTCGAATCCACCATCCCGGTTGGCAGCCTTCCAACGGTACTGCGCGAGGTCTGGACCGGGAACGACTATGTTACCGGTTCGGTTGCCGCAGCCCATCCAGATGGGCAAGTCTTCACCTACACACTCGCCGCATCGGGAGAGCCGGGAACCTTGCGAACAATGCTCCCCAGGAAGCCGATGCGCATCACGTCGTTCATCAGCGGCAGAGTTCCCGGCGAGCCGTGGAGGTTTGCCGACGAAAGCGTTGCCGCGGTGGTCCAGCGCGACGGACGGTTGGTGGCGGTCGTCGAAGACGGCGCGTCCGGATTTCTGCCGGAAATCGACCTTCCGGGCGAGGTCTGCCTGGACTTGATCAGCGGCGACTTTGACGGAGACGGCCGGCAGGATTTGGCTGTCTACACGCGGGACGCACTCGGCGGTGGCAACGTCACGTACCACGTGGCAGCACGCTGGTACCCAACGGTGTCGTAAGGACCTCGCTTTCGCCGCAGGACCGCAGCTCAATCAGGTCACCTCCTCCGGGCTGGGCACCACCCACACCAGCGCGATCGCGGCCGACCTCCAGGGCTTGGGCCGGCCAAACGTCGCGATCGTGAGCTTCGGTACGATCAACCTCGGGCTCTTCGACGCGGACGGCAACCCGAGCTGGACTGGGCTGGACACAGGCCTGTCCGGCACGCGCACCATCGCGCCGACGCTGGTCACCGCCGACCTCAACGATGACGGCTCGCTCGACCTAATCGCCCCTGGCGAGGCCGGCATCTCCATCCTGATGGGCCAAGGCTTCGGCCGCTTCAAGGCCCCGCAGCTCCTGCTCCAGGCGGAGCTCGGCGGTCGGGATCCGCAATACTCGCTGCTGACCGTCCTCGAAGGCGGCAAGGACGAGCGGGACCAGATACTCGTTGCCGGTTCCGACAGCGGCGCCGTCTACCGCCTCGGCTTCGACGACGCCACCCAGCGCGTCGTGATCGATTCGGACGTGCTGCAGACAAGACACGCCGTCGCCGCCTTCGACACCGACGATATCAACGGCGACGGCTCAGACGACCTGGTCCTTTGGGACAACGTCGGTCGCCAAATCAGCGTCCTGAACGGGCCCGACTTTGCGAGCAGCTTATCTTGGTCCTCCGACACGATCGCGGCGGCCGATGACGTCGCGCTCGGCGTCGCCGCCCTTGATTCTAGCGCTCGCGCGAACATCATCCTCGCCAGCCGGTCCGGCACTGAGGTGGCCTTCACCAATATCCGCCAGCGTGCCGCCGGCGATGGCTTTGACACGATCGAGGTGTCGCTACCCGGCACGGTCGCCGCGGAGCGAACGGCGCTGTTGCTCGACATCGGCGACTTCGACGCCCGATCGGACAACGCGCGCGACATCGTCATCGCCGCGGGCTCGACGGCTTGGGCGTTTCAGGCCGATCCCGCGGTGAAGGAGACGCCGACGATCGGCGAGCCCATCACGATCAACGCGAACTCCGCAGCCATCCTCACGATGAACCTGACGACCGGGTTGGGCGCATTGGGTAAGGCCAGCGACAGCAGTAGCGGTGGCGGAGGCGACGACCTGCTGGTCATCGACGACACGGGCAGGCTGTTACCGTTCTACGCCTTGGCCGGCAGCTACGAGCTCGCCGATCCGATGGGCCTGTACGATTTCCCGTGCATCGCGCCGGCACGGGTGGCGGCTCGGTGGTCGGGTCCGTCTTCCGCGACGCCAACGGCGACGGCGTCTGGAGCCCGGATGACTTCGGCCTCTCCAGCGGCGTCACCGTCTACCTTGACGCCAACAACAACGCGAAGCTCGATCCTGGTGAGGCGACCCGCACACCCTCCGCCAGCAACGGCTCGTTCGTCTTCCACCAGCTCGCCCCAGGCACCCACGCCTTCCGCCTCAGCTTCGGAGACAACGGCACGGTCGCCAATTACACACAGATGCTGCCCGCCGCCGACGCTGCGCTGAACATCGTGGTCTCCGGTGTACCCGGCGCGGTCGTTTACGGCGCGGACTTCGGCGTGAGCACCGACGTGGCCGCAAGCGATTTCAACGGCGATGGCCACCACGACCTGCTTCTGCACGACAAGCTCACCGGCAGGCTTCGCGTTTGGAAAACGATGGCCGGCGAGCACGGGGGCTGGCCCAACGTGACGGGGAATTCGACCTCGACTACCGCATTCCCGCCGGCTTCACCGTTGCCGGCGTCGGCGACGGGAACGGAGACGGCGACCTGATCCTGCGCGGCCGGGCCGGTACGTCGCACCGAACCGTGTTCCTTGACCGCGGCCACGGCACCGAGGTGCCGCTGTCGTTGCCGAAGCACAGATCCGTTGTCGGCCACGGCGACCTCGATGGCGACGGCATCGACGACCTGCTCCTGCACGACCGTCGCTCGAACACGCTGCACGCCCGCCTGCGAGGACCGGCCGGTGAGCTGGGCGGGCGCGGCGATGTGCTGCTCGGCAAGGTGCCGCACACGTGGCTTCTGGCCGGCGTTATGAACGTGACCGGCGACGCGGCCGACACGTCGGACGACGTGCTGTTCCAGGACCGCCTCCCCGGCCGCGCCCACGCGTGGACGCTCGGGTCGCCTCGCGAAGTCGGTGACAAGATCACCGTCGATGTCGGGTTCCACTCGAACCTGCGCGTCTATCTCGAACCTGCGCGTCCATCTCGCCAGCCACTGCGGGTCGGCGACCCACGCTTCGATACCGGGTCTGCGGCGGCCGGACGCGGCGGGCGGGTGACCTCCTCGCCCTCTCCCTCGATGCGGGACGGCGGCGCGGCGGGTCGCCGAGCTGAACACTGGGACGAGCGCGGCCTTCGCCGCGGCACGACACCGCCCGACTCGGCCGAGCGGGACCGCACCCGCACGGCGGATGATCTGGCCCCTGCGCGTGCGCTGTCGCCCGTCCCCGCCAGCGGCCCATTCGCGAGCCTGTTCAGCCAACGTCTCCTGGCTGATGGAATGGAAGCCGAAGATTTCCTGGACGTGTTCCTGTCCGGCGACCTCAACGACGAGGATTGAGGCATCCCGCGCGTTCTGTGCTCGCCCCGCGCCGGCAACTCCCGGCGCGGGGCGTTGCTTTGGACAGAAATCCCTTCGGCAAAGTGTGGCCGCTCCTCCCGTGGTTCGCGTGGTTCGTCATGACACAGCCGCCAACGGAGGCGGCGGGATCAAACCTTCAGTTCCTTTGGGAGACACCACATGAACCCTGTTCGAAAAACCGTTCGTCACCTCATCCTCGGCGCGGCGTGGCTGCTCGCGGTCACCCTGCCGACGGGCCTCACCTCGGCGGCGACGATCCTCATCGAGGTCGACGTCAGCAACCTGTCGAAAGTCACCCTCACCAGTACCGGCGAGCACGCGCTCAGGAACGACAGTTCGGCTCGCATCAGGGCAGGCGTCACGCTGAACAACTTCTTCGCCTCCGATTTTGATGTCGATGATGTCGCCTTCGACGGCGTCTACAACGAGCTCGATCCCGAGCCGCTCTGTCCCGCGAGGACGTCTACCGATTACTCGAACTTCGACAACGGTTTCGGGGGCGTGGGACTCCGCGACATCAATCTCTACCAATTCGGGTTCTTCGGCGGCCCGAGGCAACGTTTCAAGAAAACCAAGCCGCCTTTACGGGCGAGGGTTACCTTGATTTCACGGATTTCTACGGAGACGGGTACGACACGCCTGTGTTTACCAACGGCTACGTCGGTGATATCACCGTCGGCGACACGTTTGACGGCTCCGGCAAGATCATCGGCCAGTTCCAGATCGTCGGCGGCACACTGGTCCCCAGCCCCACGGCCGCCCTGGGCGGGTTGGCGATGCTGACGGTGACCGCCCTGCGTCGGCGTCGGACGAACGTACCACCGGACGCCGCCTGATCTTCTACCGCGCTCCCCCCTCCGCCCTGCGTCAGCTACGGCCGGTGTGGGTGGTGGGGTGTTTTACGTCGGCGAGGAAAATCTTTGGCCGCTTTCGTCGCCGATGGCGTGGTCGTTGGTAAGGAGCCGAGACGGCCCGCCGTGTACCACCCTCACCACCGAGAAACACCATGCACGCATCCACCTCGACAACGATCCTCGCCGCCCTCGCCGCCGCCCTGCTCGGCCTCGCAGTGCCGGGCCAAGCCGCGACCGTCACGGCCACCAACACGAACGGCGGCGTCGCCGACGGCTCCTCGTTCACCCGCGACGTGACCTTCACCGCCGGCGACCTCGGCGGCCAGACGATCATCACCGACCTCGACGTCACCATCGACTTCGCGAAGATCTCCGCAGGATGTATACCATTCCTTGACGAGATTGAGTTTGTGCTGACCGGTCCGGCCGGCACGAACTTCACGCTCATCAGCAACAGTATCAACACGGCGATCGTCGCGGCCGACAACTTCGATACGTTCGATAGCGGCTTTGCCAACTTCGACGGCGCGGTCACCTTCGACCAGTCGGCGGCCCCGCCGGTCGATTTCGACCCGAACCTGATTCCCTCCGGGACCTTCCGCCCGGACGACGACACGCAGGGCTCGCTCAACCTCTTCAACGGCGAGTCGGCCCTGGGCACCTTCACCCTCTTCATCCAGGACGACTTTACAGGCGGTCCGCTGCGGTTCGACGCATTCACGGTGACGCTGACGACCGCCGCCGTCCCCGAACCGACCGCCGCCTTGGGCGCGACGGCCATGCTCGGCCTCGCCGCGTTGCGGCGTCGACGCGGTGCGTGAGCCCACCCTACGCCGCTATTTTCATCGCCGGCTGCTCGGTCGAGCTCGCGCCCGTGTCGCCCGCGTCCAGGCGGACGCCGCCGCCGGGGAGGTTAACGGGGATCGGCGGGCACATCGGCCCCTGCTCGAACCGGGCGTTGCACCAGCTCGCGGCGATCCAGACCTTCGTGCCCGGCGGCGTGTCGGCCGGGAAGTCGCCGATCGCCGACGTCACCGTGATGTTGTTTTGGAACGTCCACTGCCGCCCGGTCGTCGGGTAGTTCTCGCCGACGTAGCTCAGGACCGTCGCCCCCGCCACGTCGGCCGGGCGGCAGCGGCGGTTGTCGTCGAGGCTCGCCAGCTTGATCCTGACCCGCGCCCCCACGATCTGCTCGATCGAGACGACCGGCGACTCGCTCGGCGCCGGCCGACTGTGGCGGCGCTCCTTGTACGGCGGGTCCTCTCCAACCGGGGGCGGCTTCTCCTCGACGGGCGACGCCGCCTCCCGATCGAGAGACGTCGCCTCCTCAGACGCAACACGTCGGATCAACCGCCGGCCGCGCCGCGTGTCGCGAGGGCGGAGCGGACGTGCTCAAGGCGGGCAGCGTTCCGCTCGATCAAGCGCGGATTGCCGAGGCGGGGGAGGAACGGGTCGGCCCGCAAAAGCGCCGCCTCCGCCTCGTCGAGACGGTCGAGGCCGATGAGGCAGAAGCCGAGGTTGCTGTGGGCCGCGCCCGTGACGAAGAGGTTGGTCGGCGACGCGCCCTTCGGCGTGGCCGGCGAGTCGGCGACCGTCTCCTGCAGGAGCGGCGAGGCGGCGTCGTACTCGCCCAGGTGCAGGAGCGACGCGGCCGTGATGACGGCCGTCTTGCGTGGCTCCGGGTGTTTCGTGCCGAGGAGCTCGCGTTGCCCGGCGAGCACCAGCGCGTAGAGCCGCTCGGCTTCGGCGAGGTGATCCCGCGCCTCGGCCGGCAGCGGTTGACGATCGACCGGCGTCGGCAGCGGGCTCGGGTCGCGCGGCAGGCCCATCCGTTGATGCGTCGTGGCGAGCATCCGGGCCCGGTCGAACCGGTGCGGCGAGCCGTCGGACGTGTCCGCGTAAGCCCGACGTGCCTGCCGCAGTGCCGCCTCGTGTTGGCCCGATGCCCGAAGCAATGCGGCGAGCTCGGCCCGCGTGCGGAGTAGCCGCTCGTCGCCCGGATCGAGCGTCCGCTCCTGCGACGCCAGCACCGCCTCGAGACCGGCCAGCACCCCGGCGGGCTCGTCGAGGTGGACGTAGGTGTTGGCGATCGCGTCGCGCACGGCGGCGGCGACGCGGGGCTGGTCCTCGAAGCGGTCGACGATGGTGTCGGAGGCGCGGTCGAGCAGCGCGCGGAGGGTTATGTCCGTGCCGAGCAGGTTTAGGGCGGCGGTGCCGAGCAGGTCGTGGGCAAGGAAGCTGTTGACGCCGGTGGCGATGGCGGTTTGGGCCTCGGCTTCGGCGCGTTGCGTTTCGGCCTCGACCCGCGCCGCCTCGGCCTGAGCGCGGGCTTCGCGGGCCTGATTGAGCAGCACGGCCAGCGCGATCGTCACGCCGATCGTCGCGACGGCGGCGGCGGCGGTGAGGCCGACGCCGAGACGGTGGCGGCGGACGAATTTGCCGACCTTGTACCTCGCCGTCGGCGGGCCGGCGTCGACGGGCTCGTCCTTCAGGTAACGCCCGACGTCGCGGGCCAGGTCCTGCGGCGAGCCGTAACGGCGGTTGTGCTCCTTTTCGAGGCAGCGCATGACGATCCAGTCGAGGTCGCCGCGGAGACGGCGGGCGACGGTCTTGTCGGGCGCTTCGGCGGCGGGCATCTGCACCGCGCGGCTCGGGCGCGGCGGCTCGACCTCGCGGATCAGGCGGTGGACGCCCTCGATCCCGGCGGCCTTCAGCTCGTCGGCCTCGAACGGCAGCCGGCCGGCGAGCAGCTCGTAAAGGATCACGCCCAACGAGTAGACATCGGCCCGCGTGTCGGCGTCCTGTTCGACCCGCGTCTGCTCCGGGGCCATGTAGCCGGGCGTGCCGATCATCAGGCCGTGCTGCGTGTGGAGCGTCAGGTCCGTCAAGCGTTCGCCGACGGCCTTTGCGATGCCGAAGTCGATGACCTTGGGCACGGGGCGGCCGTCGACCTCGGTCACGAGCACGTTGCCCGGCTTGAGGTCGCGGTGGATGACGCCCTTCTGGTGCGCGTGCTGCACCGCGTCCCAGACCTGGGCGAACAGCTTCAGCCGGGCGGCGAGATCGAGGCAGTTTTCCTTGCAGTACCGCGTGATCGGCATGCCGTCGACAAACTCCATCGCGAACCACGGCCGGCCGCGCTCGGTGACGCCGGCGTCGTAGACGCGGGCGATGCCAGGATGCTCCATCCGCGCCAGCGCCTGCCGCTCGGCCTCAAACCGGGCGACGACCGCCCGCGAGTCCATGCCGAGGCGGATGACCTTGAGCACCACGCGGCGCTTCAGCGGCTCGGTCTGCTCGGCCTCGTAGACGACGCCCATGCCGCCCTCGCCGAGCGTGCCGACGACGCGGTACGGGCCGACCTGTTCGACCGCCTCCTCCGTCCAGCCGATGGTCGGCTGCGTGTCCATGAGCGGCACGTTCTCGGCGTCGGCGGCGAGTAGTGAACGCAGCTCGGCCAACAGTTCCTCGTCGCCCGCGCACGCCTCGACGGCGGAGGCGTCCCGCCGCTCGGCGGGCAACTCGCTCGCTTCGGCGAAAAGTGCGGCCAATCGCTCGTGTCGTTCCTGTTCGGTCATGACTCTGCTCGTGATGCTCTGCCCCTCCTCCCCCTGCTCATGCGAACGAGCGGCGAGATGGACAACAAATGTAGAAGAATGCGTTGAGTCATGCCCGTCGCAGCACTCGGCCGGGAACGGCTTCGATTTTCTCTTGGCCACGACGGTGTCGCTTCGCGTGAAGGCACTCAGCGGGCGGCGAAGTCTGCCGCACGTTCCGCTCTCTCCCTCACCCTCACCCCCACACAAGCCATGCGACCCAACTTTTTGATTGCCGCCGTTCTTCCGCTGAGTACCGCTGCCACCGCGACTCAGGCGGCCACGGTTCTGACGGTCAACGTCTTCGACCCGAACAACGTGATCTTCACCGCCACCGGCGCGGCGGCGGACGTCAATGACGCGTCGGAGAACGTGTTCAGCGGCGTGACGTTGCTCGACCTCTTCGCCGACGATTACCCCGTGTTCGACCGGACCCAAAGCACGTTCCTGAACCTGCCCGACAGTGACCCGCCGACCCCGGCCGGCGGGATGGCGTACACCAACTTCAGCAACAACTTCAACAATACGGGCATCCGCGACCTGAACCTGTTCCGCATCGGCTTCCCGGTGCCGACGCAGACCTCTACGACCGACGCACCGGCTTTTGACGGGGCCGCCAGCGCGGCGTTCCCAGGCGCGACGTTCACCGTCGGGTTGACTGGCGACCTCGTCGTGGGCGAGAGCGAGTTTCGCAGTACCTCAACGGGAACGGTGAGGGCACCGGTCATCGGCCAGTATGAGGTGATTGCAACGCCGATCCCTGAGCCGGCCGCGGCGCTGGGCGGGGCGACGTTGTGCGGGCTATTCGCGCTCCGCCGGCGGGCGAATTTCACTTCGACAGCTCGCGCTTGAGCCACGCGCGGGCGAAGGCCCAGTCGGTCTTGATCGTCGACGCCGAGACATCCAACGCCGCGACGACCGAGGCGAGGTCGAGGCCGCCGTAGAGTCGCAGTTCGGCGACGCAGGCCCGGCGCTCGTTCAACTTTGCCAACCGCGTCAAGGCATCATCCAAGTCGATCGGGTCGACGCCCCCCTCGCGCATGCCCGCGACGGCGGCGTCAAGCGAGACGCGCTGGCGATCAACATCGCCGCCCCGCTTGTCGACGGTCTTACCTCGCGCGTGGCTGACGAGCACCTGCCGCATCGCGGTGGCGGCCACGGCGTAGAAGTGCTCGCGACCGTTGAACCGGGCGTCATCGGCACCGGCGATCTTCAGGTACGCCTCGTGGACCAGCGCGGTCGGCTGCAGCGTATGGTCAACATCCTAGCGTCGCATGTAGTTGCCGGCCAGGCGGCGTAACTCGCTGTAGACTTCTCCAAACAAAGCGGCACGATCGTCGGGCGTTTCAGTAGTATCGGCTGGTTGAGGGTCCTGTATAACGCTCCCGCATCTAAAGTACAGTATTTAAGCGACTTTAATGGAACAAATTTTCAGGGGAAGGCGCGGCAGGCGGCGGGCAACATTGGCGTTACCTCAGGAAAGATTGCCACGCTGGCACAGTTGGCTGAAGTCGCGTTAGGTTTTGTGATCTCACCCGTTGCCGTACAAGCGGGACGATGACCGTCCCGGGCCTAGCACCTACGTCGTTGGCATGATGCCGTCAAGGTCGAGGGCCGCGACGCCAAGCGCTTCCGGCGGCGCGTCGACGGGGCGACCCACGCGTTCTAAGAGGCGACCCGCAGCGGCCGGAGCGTGCCATCGAGCGTGCGCGACCGGTTCTGCAGCAGCGTGGCCTCGAATAGGCGGCCGCGGGCAATTGGTGCTGTGGACCGCCAGGACCAGCCGTCCCGCGGCGTAGGTGCTGGTGTCGGCGACGCGCAGGTTGTAGACCGGCGCGGCCTCCTCCCACGTCCGCAGGCCCGTGAGGCTCGTCCGCGTGCCGTCGCCCCGCACCAGCACGTCCCCCACCCGCAGGTCCCGCGCCTCCACCCACCGGCCTGCCGCCGTGCCGGGCGGGCCCCGCGCCTCGGCCTCGCCCAGCTCCTCCGGCAGCGGGCGGCCCGCCAGGTCCTCGCCCGCGGCCACCCAGAACGGGTGGTTGCCCGTCGCCACCAGCGGCTCCCCACCACCGCCGACCACGTCGCCCGCGTCACTCCCCGCGGCCTCGACGGCCACCAGATCGCCGGCGTACTGCCGCTCGTACGCCTGCTCCACCACGCACGCCCGCCAGCTGCCAGAGCGTGATAAAGCACATTATCGTGCGTTCTGTGCTACGCTGGGGGAGTTATGGATGACGAGCACGAGTTACGCCGCGACGACCGGTCGCGAGAAGCCGGGGACGGCAACGGGTGGAAGAGAGACGAGGGCGACCGCGGGGTGGTTGGGGGCGAGCTTGTCGAGCGGGACGATCGACGCGAGACCGCCGGCGGCCTCTCCCCTTCCCCCACCCGTTCCTCCGAGTTGACAGAGAGCGGCGGGCGTGGTGGTGGGTTGACTCCGGCGGAGTTCTACGCGCTCCAGCGGGTGCCGCCCGAGGCCGAGTGGTTCGCCAACCTCCGCAACAAGAACACCCGCCGCGCCTACCGCAACGACGTCGGCGAGTTCATGGCCTTCGCCGGCCTCAACAGCCCACAGGAGTTCCGCCTCGTCAACCGCGCCGCCGTCATCGCTTGGCGGGGCGACCTGGAGCGGCGCGTCAACCCGCGGGGCGAGCCCCTCGCCGCGGCCACGATCCGCCGCAAGCTCGCGGCGGTGGCCAGCCTCTTCGACTACCTGCTCGAGCACAACGCCGTGCTCATCAACCCCGCCGACGGCGTCAAGCGACCCGCGGCCGAGACGGGGGGTGGGGGTGGTGGGGGTGGAGAGGGAAAGACGCCGACGGTGAGTGATCGGCAGGCCAAACGCCTGCTGGATGCACCCGCCAGGGATACGACCAAGGGCATCCGCGACCGGGCGATCCTCAGCGTCCTGCTCCACCACGGCCTGCGCCGCGACGAGCTGGTCAAGCTCCGCGTCGGCGACGTCCAGCAGCGGCGGGGGTTCTGGACCCTGCGCGTCCGCGGCAAGGGCGGCAAGCTCCGCCACGTCGAGCTCCACCCCAGCACCCACGAGCGCATCAGCCTCTACCTGGAGGCGGCCGGGCACGGGGAGGATCGAAGAGGGGCATTGTTCCGCCCGGTGGTCAACCGCACGGGCAGCCAGAGCCTTGAACGGCCACTCAACAGCGGCAGCGTGTGGCGGCTTTGCAAGAAGTACGCGCTCCTGGCCGGCATCGACCCGTCGGCCTTCACCACGCACTCCTGCCGGGCCACGGCCGCGACCAACGCCCTGGAGCACGACGCGCCCATCGAGGCCGTGCAGACCTGGCTGGGCCACAGCGACATCAGCACCACCAGGCTCTACGCCCGCCGGCGCGGCGGCGGCGAGGACTCGCCCACGTTCCGCGTGGCGTACTGAGGCAAGCGCGTTCCTGCCAGGATTGGAGTATCGTTCTGGCATGATCGCCGACCTCCAAGACGTCGACTTCGACGCCGTGCCCAAGACGCACGCCGAGGCCGTGCGCCTGCTGGCGGCCATGCACGCCTCGGGGGATGATTCGATCGAGGTCTACGAGGTGCCGGACCCGCACGAGCGGGTCGTCCGCCTCGCTGAGGTCAGCGAGACGTTCCCCGAGGGGGGCGTTGATCGCCCCACGTCGCCCGAGGAATATGAGCGCGTGATCCCGGTCTACCCGTTCGGCCCCAGCGACGACTTCCCGTTCCGCTCCGAGGTCGTCCAGGTACGCCCCGAGGAGTGGGAGGCTCTGCAGGCCGGGCGCCTGCGGCTGACGAGGCCGTGGGACCTGGCGTCCGCCCGGCTCGTAGTCGGGGGCGGCAGTTGAACCCGCGGGCATCGGCGTTCCTGCGACAGGCGCGGGCCGACTTCGCCGCCTTCCAGGCGGCCCTAGCGATGGTCGACCCGGAGGCTGCACACGAGGAAGGTCCGGCGCTGCACGACTGCCACCGCCTCCTGTTCCTTCAGATGGCCTGCGAGAAGCTCGCCAAGGCGTATGTGATCGCCGCCGAACCGCAGGCCCGCCTCGGCCACGACGCGCTCATGCGCCTGCCGGGGCTTGTCCGGCGGCGCGAGGTGGCAAGGGCGTTGGGCTACGGGTCAACGCAGTCGTTCACGTCCTTCCTCGATCGGCTGCGGCCGACGCTCCAGGAGATCGCGTCACTGAGCCCCTCGGTCAGAGCCGACGGCCGCGGGATCGACCCCGCCCGCCGCGATGAGGTCGCCAACGTTGAGTATCCGTGGGCCGTCCGCGAGGACGAGTGGCTTGCGCCCTCCGACGCGCGGTTCGACCTGCTGCCACGCCTCCGCCGCCGCGGCGAGGCGTTCAACACGCTGCGCTTCCTCGAGCAACTGCTGGCCAAAGCCGAGAAGCTGGCCCCGACTGACGATGCATAGACGCCGTTATGAGAGACAACTGGATATTCAAACAGAGTGTGCCGGCTAACAGAGTGCGTTGGCGGGCAATTGTGGCTACTCGCCTTGATCGTCGGGGTTCTGTTCGGGTAGTGTAGTTGGGGATGGCGACCTCCTCCACAATCGAGTGGACCGATGCGACGTGGAACCCGGTGATCGGGTGCAGAAAGGTAAGTGCGGGTTGTGCCCACTGCTACGCGGAGCGGATGGCGGGACGGCTCGCAGCGATGTCGAGAGCGGAAACCGAGCGCGGAGGGGCCGGCCGAAAAGCTCACTACCTCAAGGTCATCAACGAGAAGGGACGCTGGAACGGCGATGTCTACTGCGACTGGTCCGCTCTAGACATTCCCAAGCGTTGGCGGGCACCGCGGATGGTGTTCGTGAACTCGATGAGCGACCTCTTTCACGAGGATGTCAGCGAGGCGTTCATTACGGCGGTCTTCAAGACGATGCGCGAGTGCCCCCAACACACGTTCCAGATCCTGACGAAGCGGCCGGAACGAGCGGCCGAGGTGTCACCGCACCTGGATTGGGCACCCAACATCTGGATGGGCACGAGCGTTGAAAACGCGGCAGTGCGGGACCGGGTCAAGCACCTAAGGAAGACGGGAGCACGGACGAAGTTCCTCTCCGTGGAACCTTTGATCGGGCGCATCCCGCAGCTCCCGGTCAGCCGCATTGACTGGGTGATCGTCGGCGGCGAGTCGGGGCCAGGCGCACGAACGATGCGGCAAGAGTGGGTCGTGGAGATTCAGCGACGTTGTGCAGCAGCCGACGTTGCGTTCTTCTTCAAGCAGTGGGGCGGGGTCAACAAGAAGAAGCAGGGCCGTGAACTGCTGGGCCAAACTTGGGATGAGATGCCTAGCGGAAGTGAAGCAGGCAAACAACTGGTGAAATAACAGGGGCGGCGAACATAATGACGCGGACCAGCAAACTCGACCCGACGATTTACAAGGCGGATCTTCACACTCGGGCTAAGCACGAGATCCTTAAGCAGTACTTGCGCCGGTGGACGCCGATCCTCAGTCGCGACTCTCAGGCTCGACGCCGGTCGAATACGCGGCTGCTCTATATTGACGGCTTTGCCGGCGGGGCGAATACATTGGTGGCGTGCCGGGCAGCCCTGTGGTGGCGGTTGATGCGATGGCTGACGCGGTCGGCGTGGCCGGCACAGCACCCGTCGAGTGCGTGCTCATTGAGAAGCGGAGCGATCGCGTCCAGCACCTAACGGAGATCGTGCGGCAGGTGCAACTCCGGCTGCTGCCAGACCTGCCCGTGACGATCCGAACGCCACTTGCCGGCGACTGCGAAATCGAGGTGCATCGCCTCATCGATAATGTCGAGGAGCAGGGTGAGCCGCTAGGGCCGTGCTTCGCCTTCCTTGACCAATTCGGCTACGGCGAGTTCTCGATCGACCTGATCGGCCGCATCCTCGGTCACAAACGTTGCGAGACGCTTTCGTTCCTGAACTGGCGGATGATGCACCCTTGGCTTACCGATCCCACAAAGGCAGCCCCGCTAACCCGGGGGTTTGGCAGTGAGGTGTGGCAGGAGCTAATCGACCTCAGGCTGACGCAAAAGGAAGAGCATGCCCGTGACTTGTACGAAGCCGCTCTGCGGGAGCGGTGCGGGGCGAAGCACGTTTACCCCTTCACAATGCGAGGCCACGACGGCCAGATCAGCTACTGGCTGTTCTTCTGCACGAACAACATTCGTGGACTCGAGGAGATGAAGGAGGCCATGTGGGCAGTTGATGCCACCGGTAGCTTCAGCTTCTCGGACAAAGGTCATGAGACCACGCAAATGTTCGCCTACAGCGATGATGACCTGCGGCGAGACCTGACTGACTCACTCAACGGAAAGGAACTGACTGTCAGTCAGCTCCACGAGCACGTGCTTACCAAAACACCCGCATACCAATGGAAGCAGGTCGCCGCTGCGATGGAGCGGGACGGTCTAATTGAGGCTGTAGAACCGCCAAACGGCCGCAGGCGTGGGTCATTCGCAGATTCAAACATCCGTCTGCGATTTCGCCGCCAGTCAGAAGGTCAGCAAAATCTCTTCGTGTCGTAGTGTTCGCCGCGTTCGCCGCTCTCCCATCTGTTCTAGCTCCGTTCACCACAGCGTCATCTGCTGCCCTCGCCTTCGGTCAAGCTGCGCCAATAGAGCAGGTACGCCCATAGTCTCCGCCCTACTTGTCGCAGCGGAGACGGTATATGTGCCGGCGCCGGGGCAGTGCATCAGCGGGCACTTGTGCTCCACGAGTTGCTGGGCCTTCTCCGCCAGTCGCTCCTGCTCCTTTCGCTTCTCCGCCTCGGGTCGCTTTGGCCGCCTGACCCGTCTAACTTGGTTCTCGATCACGTGCCCCTCGCCGTTGAGGAAGTCGTACAGGTTACTGGCGGCCGCCATGCGGCGCTTCACCGTCTGGTAGCTCAGACGACTTGACTCGAGCTCGACCGCGAGGAAGTCGCGCCATAGTGCTACCTGCCGGGGCCGCACGGTGAGCAGCTGCGGGTCACCTTCAATCTCCAAGTGGTCTAGGAAGCCAACGACGTCGTTGAGGTAGGCCCGGCGGGTGCCGGGCTTGTCGAGCGTGGCTGCCCACGCGTCCACGAGCGGTGGTAGGGCATCCTCGCCGCTGGGAATTGGGTCCCCGCCCTCACCGCTCCCGATCAACAGCGGCTCCACGAGCCACGGCTGAAGGTGCTGGATGCGGGCTTTGCGGGTGTGTCCTTGCACGGACGGATCATCGGCATTAGAAGTGCCGACGACAAGAGAACACCGCCGATCATGCCGTTGGTTTTCGCGGTTCGTCCATCGCAGTCATCCTATCGATGTCGTTCTCGTGGTCGCCAAGAGTGGCCGTCCGCCAGTCGGCCAGGTCTACGTCCAGAACAGCTGCCACCTTCTCCGCTTGGACTCGCAGTCGCTCCGGCAACATGCAGATGAGGTCAATCAGGTACGCCAACTCGGTCTCACAGGTGACCCGCAGAACTCTCCGTGGCGTCTCGTCGCCGGCGGCGGCGAGCGACTGGCTGAGCTCGCACGCCGCCTCCAGCGTCGACATGAGGTAACGCGACTTCATCCGCAACTCGATCACGATCTGCCGAAGGGCTTGTAGGTCAACGGAGTCGGGGTTCACCCAGGCGTTCGACGCTATGTTGTGCACCGCCCCGACCGCCTCCCAGAACGGGTGCCGCTCCTGAGTGAGCCGGCTAACCGGAAGTTTGCACGAAAATTGCTCGGCCTCCAACTCCTGTGCGAACTCCTTCGCCAGCGTGAGGATCCGGTAGAAGTGATCGCTCTTGTGCTGGCGGGCCAAATGCTCCACCTGCTCGCGCATCTCGTCCGCCTGCTGCTGGTTGGCCCGCGTGGCTTCCCGCAGTTCCCGCTGCTGCACGAGCAGCGTCAGCACCACCAGAACGATGGCGAACAAGGAGAGGACGGCGTTGACCGCACCAAATGCGTCACCAAACTGCGCAATCCGCTCGATGTCGAGGTTGATTGCCTCTCTCGCCACCGAAAGGTGCGGCCACAGCCAAAACGCCCAGGCGATGGGTAACGCCAACCCCAAGAGTGTGATGGCGACTGCGACCGGGACAACCCAACTGCCGCCCAAATGGTGCTTGCCGTGCTTCACGCTGGCCATCTGCCGCATCATCTACGCGGGGCGACGCACAACGCAACGAGCGGCATTTCCTGCGACACCAGCACGAGCGTTTTATCGGCCGTCATTGCCTAGCAAAACCGGCCGTGGCAGAGCGTGAGGGCCATCTTCACTAAGCCCACAATGGGGCTTGTGTGAAACGGAATTAACCAGCCTCGTGGGAAGCTCATGCGAGTCGCCACTCTTGTTCGGTGGGCAGCATCCTTCACCATCTGCACCAAGTCGCGATTATCGAGGAACTACGCGTAACTTTTCCGGGGTCGGAGCTAATCAAGCTCCAGCGTCACATCGGCCCCCTCCTTCTTCAGCTCAAGCGTCACGCTCGCGATCGAGTCGTCGCGGGTCACGGTGACGTTGTATTCGCCGAGAAAGCCGCGAAGGGTGGCGGTGCCGTTGGCCTCCGTAGTCAGCATCTCGTGCGTCCAGAAGGTCTCCTGCGTCAGCGTTCGCCACGCCTGCATGGCGGGTTTTTCGGACCAATCCTTGCGGACGAGCGCGCCGTCAGGCCGCCAGTGGTCGCCCTCCCACCAGCCCCAGTGGACGAAGGCGGTGACGTTCGGGTGGCTGAAGCAGATCGTCGCGAAGTCGCGCACGTAGTCGGCCTGGCCCTGCTCGTCGCGGCTGTCGATGTCGAACTCGGTGATCTGGATCGGCAGGCCGTGGCGCGCGGTGAACTCGTCGATCACCTCGTACACGCGGGCCGGATGCGTCAGCCCGCCGGCAAAGTGGCCTTGAAAGCCGACCCCCTCGATCGGCGCCCCCGCCTCCGTCAGTCGCTCGATCAGGGCGTGGTAGGCATTGATGTTGCCGCGGTTCGCCCCGCCGTTGTTGACGATGCCGTAGTCGTTGACGAACAGCGTCGGCTGCGAATCCGTCTCTTTCGCCGTCCGGAAAATGTCGACCAGGATTTCCTCGCTGCCGTAGCGCGGGCTCAAGTCGTCGCCGGTCCGCAGCTCGTTGATGACATCGACCGCCGACGGGGCGAACGGCTTCATCGTTTCGAAGACCTGCTTCGTGTGGGCGAGAACCGCGTCGCGCAATGCCTCGCCCTCAAGGTGTTGGAATTGCGCGGGAGTCTGCTCGATCGCCGGGTAGATGACCGTGTGGGTGCGGTAGGGAATGCCGCGCTCGCTGAAGTATCGCAGTTGGCTGATGTACTCGGCGCGTCGCTTGTCGCTGTACCAGCCCCAATCCTGCCAGTAAACCGGCAGCGTTGCGTAGTTGAAGTTCTCGTGGAACGACGCGCGGAGCCGTTCCTGGTCCTCGCCGCCCTCGGTAAAGGTGTGACCGATGAACGCGCCAAAGCCGAAGGCGTGCCGCTGCATGGCGACCTCGATCGTTGCGCCCTCAATCGGCGTTCCATCTGCGTCGACAACGGTGATGGTCAGGTCGCCCTTGCGGTGTTGTTCGATTCGGGCCGCCGCCTCGACACGCCAGGGGGCGTTGGGCTCGCGGCCGCCGTAGTGCAGGCGGTTTTGCGGCATCTCATTCGGATCGGCGTCGGGCCCGAAGTTCAGAACGTAGACCGGTCCCAGATCCAACACCTGCGGCGCGGATGCCAAATGAATGGAGATCACGGCCGAGTTCGCCTCGGCGTCGATCGGGCTTCGGCCGCTGGCGTAGACCCAGGTCCAGTCGCCCCCGACCAGCACCGCCGATCCGCCGGCGCTGGTCCAGGGGTCGTTGCTGACCTCGATGTGGTTCGACGGCAGGATGCCCGACTGTGCCTCGTTGTCCGCAGACTCCGCGCGGGCGAGGAACGCCAGCAGCATCACGTCGCCCTTCTCGACCGGCTCGGTCAGCGTGACCTTCGCCATCACGTCCCAAGCCTTCTCGCCGGCCGCAGTCACGGCCACGCGGCGTGCCTCGCCGCCGGGCACGCCGGGCGATTGGATCAGTGCGGTGGTCGCAATGTCGCGCCCCATCTCGATGCGCCAGTCGGCGGCCTTTGTCGGTGCGACAACACGTCCCGCCGCAGGCAGGCGCGTGCGAAGCTCAGCGAGGGCGGCATCCTCTACGGGCGACTCGGCGGCGGTGAGCAGCGACAGCAACAGGGCGATCAACACCATCATGGTCCTCCTTCTTAACTCCGCTACGGCACCGCGATCAGCCGCGAGGCCGCGCGTTTTCGCGCAATTGCTCACTACCTCGCGGAACTAGGGAGCGCGGACATTCAGGTCAGGTGGTGATGCCCGCGGCGAGCCAGACGAAGGCGAGGTAGTTGGCCGCTTTCTTCTCGTACCGCGTGGCGACGCGTCGGCAGGCCTTGATGCGGCCGAAGAACCGCTCGATCATGTTCCGCCGCCTGTACCGCACCGGGTCGTGGGTCCGGCCGGTGTTGCGGCCGCGGTGAGGCTTGATGCAGCCCCGGCCGCCGGCCTGCTCGATCAACCCGTGGTTCTCGAGGCTGTCGTAGGCGGCGTCGGCGACGACGTGGCGTGGCCGCAGGCCGTCGATCAACGCCGGGAGCATCGGGCAGTCGCCGTCGTTGCCGGGCGTGAGGATCAGTCGCCGCGGGCGGCCCCGGCCGTCGGTGGCGGCGTGGAGCTTGCTGCTGAGCCCGCCGCGGCTGCGCCCCAGGCACCGTCGCCGGTCGGCGGCGTCTTTTTTTCGTCGGCGAGCCGCCGGCCGGTCGAGGCGGTCGGGTGGGCCTTGATGCTCGTGCTGTCGATCTGGAGCTCTTCGGCTGCCCCGCCGGCCAAGTCCTGTCCCAACGCCTGTCCGACCCGCTCCCACACGCCCGAAGCGGCCCAGCGGTCGTACCGCTTCCAGACCGTGTTGGGCTTGCCCAACCGCGGCGGCAGGTCGGCCCAGGCGGCACCGGTCTTGAGCACCCAGAGGCAGGCATCGACGAAGGTGCGGTTGTCGGCCGCGGTGCGGCCGGGGTCGGTGGCCTTGCCCGGCAGCAGGTGCTCGATCCGCGCCCACTGTGCGTCGGTCAGCTCGTGGCGTCGTCTCATCTCGTCATGCTGCCGCCACGGCCCAAATCGCGCTACGCCTGAATGTCCGCGCTCCCTAGTTCCGGCGGGGGTGTGCGGGGCAGCACAACGTACGCGATACCTTGCCCGATTCGAAGTTGGCGTCATCGGGAACGGCGTTCGTACGCTTTGTGGCGTCACGTCTCCTCGTCCACGAACAGCACGCCGCGGACGAGGTCGCGGCGGTCGGCGCGGCCGCCGAGGCTGCCCGCGAGGGTGGCGAAGGCGGCGATGAACAGGCTGACCTTCACGTGATCGAGCGTCCGCACCGCCGGGTCGACGGTCGGCCACGTCTCCATGAGCTTGCGCGGGAAGACCGTGGCCGTCCCCGCCCAGCAGAGCGCGGCGAAGGCCAGCAGCAGCGCCAGCATCGTCAGCACCAAACTCCCCGCGACGGCGGCGGCGGTGACGACGCTCGACTCCGCCAGCGTCCGCCCGCGACCGCGCAGCCCGCCGAAGGCGAACGTGCGGTAGAGCGCCCCCGCCGCCGCCAAGGTCGCGACGGCGGCGAAAGCCACGAGCTGCCACAGCTCCACCGTGCTGCCGACATCCCACGGCTCGGGGCTGAAGAAGAGGACGATGACGACCGACAGCGCCGCGGTGATCATCGTCGGCAGCCGCCGCGCCAGGCGAAGCGGGTTGGCCCGCCAGACCGCGCGGGCAATCGAGCCGCGGTCGCGCCAGAGGGTCGCCAGGGCGAAGGCGGCGTGGTCGAGCCTGCCGCCGCGGCTGACGCGCTCGTGGGCCTCCTGCGGCAGCGCCCGCCGCATCGCCGCCCGCTGCTGTTCGCCCAGCCCGCGCATCGCCGGCAGGTCGTCGACGCCGGCGAAGGCGAACATCGCGTTGGTCGGGTCGGGGCTGTGCGGCAGGTTGAGCAGGTGGCCGAAGCTGTGCAGGAGCAACGTGGCGAGGTTGTCCGTCGCCAGCGCCTCGTCGTCGCCCTTGCCCCAGAAGGTGGGCTCCAGCCGCTTGGTCGAGACGACAGCGACGTTCGTGAGCTGGCTCGGCAACGCCAGCGTGTACGACGGCGTGGTGGCGGCGAGGTCGACCTCGGTAACGATCAGCAGGAAGTGGGCGTCGCGTTCGAGCTTCTCGGTCATGCCCAGGCGCAGGAAGTCGAGCGGCGCGTAGGCCCCCTCGACCGGCGTGAGGTGCGGGCCGTCGAACGCGAGCAAATCCACCCGCACGCCCAGCGCCTTGGCAACGGCCTCTTCGAACAGGCGGGTGGCGGCGTCGACGCGGCGACGAAAGCGTTCGGAGTCGCGGCCCTCGACCTCCACGGTCATCACGCCGACGACGTAGCTGCCGGGGTCCGGGCGGTTCATCGGCTCGCTTGTACGGCAACGGGCACGCCCGTGGAAGGCGAACGTCGCCATCGGCCGCGAACTTGTCTTCAAACCCACGGCCGAAGCGCCTACACATCGGCCATGAACCGCCCCGCCGAACGGCTTCCGCCCTGCCCGCACCCCGGCAACTGCGTCTGCACGGAAGACGGCGACGCACAGCCGCTTGCGTATGGCAGCCTGAGCCCGGAGGCGGCGCGTGAGTGCCTGCGGGTGATCCTGCGGTCGCGGGCAACCGTGTGCAGCGACAGGGGCGATCGCGTGCACGCGACGTTTCGCGTCGCGGTCTTCACCGACGACCTCCACGTCCGCTTTGATGACCTGACACGCACGATTCACCTGCGCAGCGCCAGTCGCGTCGGGCGGTACGACTTCGGCGTAAACCGGCGGCGGATCGAACGGCTGCAACGGCTGTGGAATGCGGCCGCCGGGTGAGTGGGCGGCACCGGGTTTGCGGGTGGCCACGCATGAGCCTTCATCTGAAACCTCTCGAAGATCAAGTCATGGTCATCACCGGCGCCAGCAGTGGCATCGGGCTCGTGACCGCCCGCATGGCCGCCAAGCGCGGCGTGCGCCTCGTCCTCGCCGCCCGCAGCGAGGATGCGCTGCGGACGCTGTCGGAGGAGATCAACCAAGCCGGCGGCGACTCGATTGCCGTGACCTGCGACGTTGCGAACGAAAGCGATCTGGAGCGCGTGCGTGACATGGCCGTCGAGCGCTTCGGCGGGTTCGACACGTGGGTCAACAATGCCGGCAGCGGCATGTACGGAAAGATTCTCGACGTGCCGACCGATGACGCGCGCACGCTGTTCGAGACGAACGTGTTCGGCGTCTTCCACGGCAGCCGCATCGCGGGGCGCTACTTTCGCGAGCGTGGCCGGGCAGACGGTCGATTTGACGGGACGATCATTAATCTTGGCAGCGTGTTGAGCTACCAGGCGATCCCGTTGCAGGGCGTTTACGTTGCCACGAAGCACGCGGTGAAGGGGCTGACGGACTCGCTGCGGCAAGAGTGCATGGCCGACGGGCTGCCGGTCAGCGTGACATGCATTATGCCCAACGCGATCGACACGCCTTACGCCGATCACGCGGCGAACTACACGGGCAAGGAGGTCACGCTCCCCCCGCCGGTCTTCGCGCCCGAAACCGTCGCCCGCGCCATTCTTCACGCAGCCGGCACGCCCACGCGCGACCTGACAATCGGCGGCGCGTTCAAGCCGGTGACGGCGCTGAACAAGGTGCTGCCGGGCATTGTCGACTGGTTCATGGCCAACCTGATGGTCGACGCCCAGACGAAGGATGCCCCAGTGGGCAGCCGCGAGCCGAACGCGCTCGTCGAGGCCGGCGGCCGCACACACGCGGGGGCGATGCAGGAGAACGCCAGCGCCGGCTACACGTCGATCCCGTTCAGCGGCTACACGCAGGCGCGGATGCACCCGATCGCCGCGACCGCTCTGCTCGCCGGCGGCGGCCTTCTGCTCGCGGGCCTGCTGACACGCCGCTCCTGAGCAGGGTGTTCACTCGTCTTTGATGGCGTCGGCGGCGTTGTCGATCAAACCGCCCGGCGTCAGGTCGCCGCCCGGCTCTTCGGCGTCATACTCCGCTTGCGCGGCAGCGGCGGCGACATAGTCCGGCTCCTCGGCCAACGCGCTGAACAGCGATGCCAAGCCGCAGAAGGTTGTGAAGGCGAACAGCCCCACGCACGCCAGGCCCCACAGCCGCTGACTCTGCTTGGTGATGGTCAGGCCCCAGGTGATGCCCGCCGTCCAGAAGCCGTTCGAGAGGTGGAACGTGGCCGACAGGATGCCGATCGGGTAGACGACCCACCCGATCCACCAGGCCGCGTGCAGGTGGTTGATCGTCGTCAGCGTCGCCAGGTGCGGGTCGAACGTCAGCCGCCGGGCGAAGTCGCCCACGAACACGCCCTTCATCGTCAGCACGTGAAACGCAATGAAAAACAGGAGCAAAATGCTCGTGACGCGCTGCGCCGTGTACGCCCAGTTCTTGCCGTAGCTGTAGCGGTCGACGTTCACCTTGCCGCTGAAGACCACCAGCATGCCGTAGACCGCGTGGAACAGGATCGGCAGGTAGATGAACAGCCACTCCGTTGCGATCAGGAACGGCAGTTCGTGAATCTTGTCGACCTGCTGTTGGTAAACGTCCGCCCGCGAACCGAACAGCGACGGGAACGCCGCTTCCAGCAGCGTGGCGTTGACGAGCAGGTGGACGACGATGTACCCGCCGAAGAGCACGCCCGCGAGCGAGTGGAGACGGCGCAGAGCAAAGCGGTGGCGGTTGAGGAAGGTTGCCACCCCGCGGGTGGGCTCGTCGCTGCTGGTGGTCTCTTTGTCGAGGGTCGCGGTCGTCACGCGGGCAGTATATGCCGTCTCGCCCGATGCCCAACCTGGCCCTAACGCGGCAACGGGCAACGGCCTTACACTTGCCCGCGATGGCGGAACCCAGCGAAGCACAACGGCAGCGGGCGGCGACACTGCGCGACGAGATCAACGCCCACAACCACGCCTACTACGTTGAGGCGAAACCGTCCATCAGCGATCAGGCATATGACGCGCTGCTGCGGGAGCTCGCCGACCTGGAGGAGCAGTTCCCATCGCTCGCGACCGATGATTCTCCCACGCAGCGCGTCGGCGGCGAGCCGATTGAAGGGTTCGCCAACGTCCGCCACAGCGTGCCGATGCTCAGCATCGACAACACGTACAACGCCGACGAACTGCTTGCCTGGGGCGAGCGCACGTTCCGCGGTCTGGATGCCGAGTACGCGGCGTTGGAGGCCGAGTTGGCGGCCGTGACTTCCGACCAGGAGGCGATGAAGGGCCAGCGCGGCGCCGAGGCGACCGACCGCCGCAAAGCGCTCGCCGAGGCCGCGGACGATATCAAGAGGAAGATGCAGACCCGGCTCGATGACGCCAAGGCCGCCGGCTATCCGATTGCGGGCGGCCTCGTCTGCGAGCCCAAGGTCGACGGCGTCGCCGCCTCGCTGCGTTACGAGAAGGGTCAGCTTGTCCTCGGCGCCACGCGCGGCGACGGGCAGACTGGCGACGACATCACGCACAATGTCCGCGCCATCCGCGCCGTGCCGCTGTCGCTCGCGGGGAAGAACCCGCCGGACGTGCTGGAGGTGCGCGGCGAAATCTACATGCCGGGCGAGAGCTTTCAGACGCTCAACAAGGAGGAGGAAGCCACCTTCGCCGCGCGGAAAGCCAAGGCCGAAGCCGAGGCGCAGGCGGCCGCCGACGCGGCGGACGCAGCCGACAAAAAGCAGGACGACGCCCGCGAGCGTGCCAAGCGTCTCGCCGACCGCGCCGCCAATATGAGCCCCGAGCTCTTCGCCAACCCCCGCAACGCGACCGCCGGCACGCTTAAGCAGCTCGACCCGAAAATCGTCGCCGGGCGCTCGCTGCGCTTCGTCGCCCACGGCCTCGGCGAGGTGGTTGGCATCGACCTCGACAGCTACCACGCCACGCTTGCCCGCCTGCGCGAGCTCGGCATTCCCACGAGTCCGCACGCCGTTCACGTCGACACCGTCGCCGACGCGATGAAGGCCATCGAAGCCTTCGAGCCCACGCGCGCCGATCTCGACTACCAGACCGACGGCATGGTCGTGAAGGTCGACGGCCTTTCGCAGCGAGAAACCCTCGGATATCGCAGCAAATCGCCCCGCTGGGTCATCGCCTACAAGTACGCGGCCGAGCAGGCGCAGACGCTGCTGAGGGACGTCACCTGGCAGGTCGGCAAGAACGGCACGCTCACGCCCGTTGCCGAGCTCGAGCCGATCTTCCTTGCCGGCACGACGGTCAAGCGGGCGAGTCTGCACAACGTCGAGCAGATCGACCGCCTCGACGCCCGCGTCGGCGACACCGTGACGATCGAAAAGGCGGGCGAGATCATCCCGCAGATCGTCAAGGTCGTCCAAGCCAAACGCCCGAAAGACGCGGCCGCAATCGTCGCCCCGACCGCCTGCCCGGAGTGCGGGGCCGAGGTGACGAAGGATGCCGATTCTCCCTACATCCGCTGCGTCAACCCGGCCTGCCCCAGGCAGCTGAAAGAACGTTTGCGATGGTTCTGCGGCCGGGGACAGATGGACGTCGACCGCTTGGGCGACAAGCTCGTCGACGCCCTTGTCGACGCCGGTCATCTCAAGACGTTCGCCGACATCTACCGGCTGACGAAGGAGCAACTCGTCGCGCTCGACCGCATGGGCGACAAGGCCGCCGACAACGTGCTGGCGGGCATCGAGGCGAGCAAGTCGCGTCCGCTGAACAAGCTCCTCGCCGGACTGGGCATTCGCCATGTCGGCAACACGGCCAGCCGGCTTTTCGCCGACCGCTTCGGCAGCATCGTGGCGCTTCGGCGGGCGAGCCGCGACGATCTCGCCGCCGTCGACGGCGTCGGCGCGGTCATCGCCGAGAGCCTGCACGACTTCCTCCACAGCGACGCCGGCCGCGACACAATCGAGCAACTTCAATCGGTCGGCATCGACCCGCAACAAGCCCCCGACGCCGCAGCGGAAGCCGCGGGTTCCGGCCCCTTACAAGGACAATCGGTCGTCGCCACCGGCAGCCTCGAACACTTCACCCGCGAGGGCATCCAGGAGCGCATCCGCCAACTCGGCGGCAAGCCCAGCGGCAGCGTGAGCAAGAAAACCCACCTGCTCGTCTACGGCGACAAGGCCGGCAGCAAGCTGAAGAAGGCGCAGGATCTCGGCCTCGAAGCGATCGATGAGCAGACATTTCTCGATCGCTTCGGCGGCGGGTAGATCATGTCGAGTGGTTCCCGCCCCACCTCCGAATCGATTCGGTCGAACGAAGAAGTCGTGCCCGTACCACGGGCTTCCAGCCCGTGCTGGCGATGTTGCATTATTACAGAGCCGCGTCGCTCGCACGGGCTTGAATCTCGTGACACGACGATGCCGCTCGTCCTCGAACGTCGGACATGATTGATCCTTGATGTTGCCCGTGTGGCAGTGATCCGTCGTGCGGGAGCACGATTTGCGGCGTCCTCCAATTCGCGGCGCTCGCGCGCAACGCGAAGTGCCTGACGCTCGGCCCGTAGGCGGTCGAACTCGGCGCGCATGCGGCGGGGCCCTCGTCGTCGCCGGCACGCTCGGCCGCGGTTTTACCTTGCTTTCAACGAGAACCGGCTCCTTCTGCGTCGCGACCGCCTCCACGCGGATCGGCGGCGACCCGTGCCACCGGGTGGTTGTAGGGTGGGATTCATCCCACCATCTGGCCGATCGCGCAACTGCATCCGGAGGTGGGATCAATCCCACCCTACGGGTCTCCGCAGAGGTGGGGTGTGTTCCGCCCTATTGGCGGTCGATGAGCGTGCGGCTGAGCAGTTGAGTCGCACGCCGCAGGAGATTGGCGTCGTGGGCGTTGATTGCCACGAGCAGAACGGCGTCGCGGTCGGGGACGATCACCGCCTGCGCCAGCCACACCGTGTTGCTGCCGGAGTGCGTCAGAAAGCGGCCGAGCGTCGGATCGTCGGCAAGGGCCCAGCCGAGCGCGTACGCCGGATCATCGCTAACGGCCGTCGTGATGACCTCGCGTGATGATGCCGACAGGTACCCGTCGCCCTCCTCCAACAGCGGCCGGCAGAGTTTGACCCAGTCGCCAAGCGACACGTGCAGGCGCCCGGCCGCGTCGTAGACCTTCGGGTTGTCGAGCTCCGTCGGGTGCCAGCCGTTGCCCTGGCGGGTGTGCCCGCGCACCTCGGCGGGCGGGCCCCAGCCGGCACTGGTGATGTTCAGCGGCTCGAAGACCGCGCGCTGCATCAGCTCCTCGAACGGCTCTCCGGCGGCGGCTTCCAACATCACGCTGGCGACGATGTACCCGCCGTTCAGGTAGCCCCACTGTTCTCCCGACTTGGCCACCGGTTCCAACGACAGCACCGCCATCGCGGCGGCCCGACGCTGAGCGGGGAACGGATTCTCCATGAGTTCCTGGATGCGTCCGATCGGCAGCACGATGCCGTCCGCCTCGCGGCCGGGCAGGCCGGTGGTGTGCGAGAGGAGCTGCTTCAACGTCAGGCCGCGTGCTTGGCTGCCAACGCTCGCGGGAAGATGGTCGAGCACGTCGGCGACCGTCGTCTCCCACGTCAGGACGCCGCGATCAACCAGCCGCCCGGCAAGCAAGGCCGTGACGGCCTTCGTGCAGGAACCGATGTGCCATGCGTCGCCAACCTCGACGGTTTCTTCGCCGTCTGCCCGCCGTAGCCCGACGGCCGCCAACTCGACCTCATCGCCCACCGCCAGGGCGACGGCGATGGCCGGAACATCCGACTTCGCGTGCAGCGCCTCCAATTGCTGCTGCAATCCTTCGGCCGCCACGGGCCTGGTGATCAGCAGGGCGATCAACGCGACGGGCAGAAACCTGTACATGCCCCCCTGACGCCGCAACCGGCGACAAGTTGCACATGGCCCAACGCACACGCCGCCCGCATGTGCGGGCGGCGTGCGAAAGTGGGCGATACAGGGCTCGAACCTGTGACCTCATCCATGTGACGGATGCGCTCTAGCCAACTGAGCTAATCGCCCGAAAGCGGGAGGTAGCGTACGCGGGTCGGCGGCGGCGTCAAGGTGCCGGAAGCGTTCCTCCGCTGACGTCGACGCCACGTATGGTAAACTGGCACCATGCAGGAAATGCCTTGGCTGTCGAGATCACTTGGCCCGCGTCGCGGCGGGTTTACGCTGGTCGAACTGCTTGTCGTCATCGGGATCATCGCGATCCTGGTGGCGATCCTGCTGCCCACGCTCGCGCGGGCGCGGTCCGGCGGGCGCAGCGCTGTGTGCGCCGCCAACCTGCGCGGCATTCACACGGCCCAGTTGCTCTACGCGAGCGACCACCGGACGCTCACCCCGACGACCGCCGACGCGGCAGATCACTGGCTCTCGCGCCTGCTCCCCTACGCGGAACTGAATTTGGAGCCGATTACCCCCGGCGGCACGCCGCGCGTGCCCGATGGCTTCTGGTGCCCGAGCGAGGAGCGGATCGACAACCCGTTCGACAACACGTTCACCTACGGGCTGAACCCGTGGATGGCCCTCTCCCCCTGGCGTGGCCGGCCCAGCGTGTCGGGAGCCAGCGATGCTGATCTGATTCTCGTGGCCGATAAAACGCTTGGCGGGATCGATGGGCTTACGCACCTGGTGCACACGGAAGACGGCTTTGTTGCCCGCCGCGATTCAGGAGTGCCGAGTGGCTTTATCGGCGTGCAGGCGTTGCAGCACAGCAGTTACGGGGCGTTCCGGCACCGCACGGATCGAGGCCAACGCGAAGGATACGACGCGGCATTGAAGAACGGCGAGGTCTCGCCGCCGCGCGACATCGACGGCACCAACGTGGTGATGCTCGACGGCAGCGTGCGCTCGCTGCTTCGCTCGGAGATGCTTCGCGCCAGCGGCCTTTGGCACCCTGATCCGGAAGCTCCGAGTAACCTGCTGTCGTTCGTCGACACCGGCCCCTGCTGCCGGTAGTCCGGCGTCCGAAGTTGAGCCCGCGGCCGCGCCGCCGCATGATGGGACGATGCCGATCGACCTGACCGACGCCGCCCGCGCTCTTCTGTCCGACAGTCCCCAAGCCGTTGCCATCGGTGCCGACACCCGCGCTGGCACCGGCGCGTCGCTCGCGACCAGGACGTGCATCGACGGCTCGACCCTTGCCACCTTTAACCAGGCGACCGCCACCGACGTGGATGAAGCCGTCGCCGCCGCGAGCGACGCCTTCAAGCAGTGGCGAACCGTGCCCGCGCCGCAACGCGGCGAGTTTGTCCGCCGCATCGGCAACAAGCTGCGCGAGCACAAGCAAACGCTGGGGTCGATCGTCACCCTCGAAGCCGGCAAGATCATCGCCGAGGCCGAGGGGGAAGTGCAGGAGATGATCGACATCTGCGACTTCGCCGTCGGCCAAAGCCGCATGCTTTACGGCAAGACGATCGCGAGCGAGCGCTTCGAGCACCGGATGATGGAGCAGTGGCACCCGCTCGGGTCGATCGGCGTCATCAGCGCGTTCAACTTTCCGGTCGCGGTGTGGGCGTGGAACGCGATGCTCGCCTTCGTCTGCGGCGACCCGGTTGTGTGGAAGCCGAGCGAGAAGACGCCGCTGACCGGCCTGGCATGTCAGGCGATCGTGCAGGAGGTGATCGCCGTAAGCGACGATCTGAACGTGCCGGCGGGCATCAGCAGCGTGCTTGTCGGCGGCCGCGACGTGGGCGAAGCGCTGGCGGCGCACGAGGGCCTACCGCTCATCTCCGCCACCGGCAGCACGCGGATGGGCAAGGCGGTGAACAAGGTGGTCGCCGGGCGGCTGGGTCGCTGCCTGCTCGAGCTCGGCGGGAACAACGCGATGATCGTGACGCCGACCGCCGACCTCGACCTGTGCGCCCTCGCCTGCACGTTTAGCGCGTTCGGAACCGCCGGCCAGCGCTGCACCACGCTCCGCCGGCTGATCGTTCACGAGAGCGTGGCCGACACGCTCGTCGACAAGCTCAAGAACGTGCTGGGCCAGCTCAAGATCGGCGACCCGCGCCAGCCCGAGACGTTGGTGGGTCCGCTCATCGACGAGGATGCCAGCAGCGCCATGGACAACGCGCTCGAACAAGCCAGGGCACAAGGGGGCACGGTCGTCGGCGGCGAGCGCGCGGACGCCGTGACGGGCGGCGTCTACGTCAGACCCGCGATTGTCGAAATCGACGCCGGCGCGTCCATCGTTGAGCAGGAAACGTTCGCCCCAATCCTCTACGTGATGACCTACGACGACCTCGGCGAGGCGATCGCAATGCAGAACGACGTGCCGCAGGGGCTGAGCAGCGCCATCTTCACCGGCGACGTCCGCGAGGCCGAACACTTCGTCGGCCCCGCCGGCAGCGACTGCGGCATCGCCAACGTCAACATCGGCACGAGCGGCGCCGAAATCGGCGGCGCGTTCGGCGGCGAGAAGGAAACCGGCGGCGGCCGCGAATCCGGCAGCGACTCGTGGAAGGCCTACATGCGTCGCACCACCAACACGATCAACTACGGCAGCGACCTGCCGCTCGCCCAGGGCATCGACTTCGGCATCGCCGGCAGCGAGGTCGTGGAGTAACCCAGTCCGATAGCCGCGACTCAACGAGTCGCGGGTTCGGTTGGCTCAAAGGCGCACCCGCCCTTCCCGAATCGCCTCGAACACCGCGTTCGCCGCCGCCTCCACGACCGACGACTCGGCGTGGATGGCGACGAGGTAGTGCCGGTCCTTCTCCGCGTCGTACAGGTACGCGACCGAAGTTCGATCGCCTGTGATCTCGCGAACGTGGAAGGTATGCACCGATCGGCTGATCGGTCCGTCGGCATTGGTCAACGCGGCGTCGAGCCGCTGCGCTCCGACCGCCTCGCGATATGGTCCCATCGCGACGGCGGCCATCGCGCGGATCAGATCGTCGGTGCTCGCCCAGTCCGCTCGACCGCCGTCGCTGTCGGGGTCTCGGGTGTCGGCGTTGAGTGGAAGGTCCGCTGCGGGAACGAGGCCGTTGCGAATCAGCAGCTTTTCGGTGCCGAGGTTCTGCAAGAACGCGTGGACACCGGCAAGGCCGACCTCCGCGAGCAGGCGATCAGTCGCGGGCACATCATTCGTCAGCGTGGATCGAACGTCGGCGTCGGGATCATCCAACGCTGCCATCGCGATCGGCAAGCGCCGAAGATCGCCGAGCGGGAATCCGTCGTCGCCGGTCGACTGCGGACCACGCCGAGTCTCGCGTCGATGGCGCAGCGCGTAGAGGTCGCCCGTCGCGGGGTCGATGCGGGCGACGGTTAACGCGCTGCCTGCCGGCAAATCGAGGCCGTCGACGAACGCTTGGGCCGCGGTGTCGCCTCCGTCGAGCAACACGTACGGCGGCTCGCGAACCGGCAGGCTCGCCCACGGCGGCCCATCGACGTTCGGCGGCGCATCAGTGTTCGTCGCCCGGACCGGCGGCAGCGGCTTGAGGCTCTCGCCGTTCAACGTGTACCGCTGCGGCCAGTTGCGATGGCCGAAGATGTTCTGGTGGTGGACCTCGATCACGCTCGTGTTCGCCGGGAGCGCGGCCGTCGCTGTCCGCGACGCCTCGTCGTACGACACGTCGCCGATCCGTTGACCGTCGGCGAAGACCGTCAAGGTTTCACCCATCGGCGGGCGGCGGTCGTCGCCCCACCAGCGCGGCAGGCCAGGAAACAGCACCATCTGGATACGATCGCCTTCAAGCATAACCGTCTGCGTCGGCCGCCCGCCGGTTGCGTACTCGCACAAGGCTTCGTAGATCGCGTAAGCCTCGCGCAGATTGTGGTCAGCCGAGCGAAGTCGTTGCTCTTCCGCCGGGTTCGAGTGGAAGCTGCTCTCGATTAGCAACGCCGGCACCCGCGTCTGACGCAGCACGCCAAAGCCGCTGTCATACATCTGCCGATCGCTCATCAGCGGCGACGTGTAGCCGGCGTCGGTGCGAAGGTGCCGGGCGATCGAGAGCGACACGTAGCGAGCCAAGTCCAGCGCCGGCCCGTTGTCGGCGTACTCGTTATGCAACCAAACGCTCGTATAATTCACGTCCTCCGACTCGGCCGCGTTGTGGTGCAGGCTAAGGAAGAAATCCGCGTCGACATCGTTCGCGAGCTGGGCCCGGTCCGCGAGGCTGAGCCCGTTGTCGCGGTTGCGTGTGAGGTGAACATCGACCCCCGCCTGCTTCAGCATGTCGGCCAGCAGCAGCGCGACGCGCAGGTTGGCCGCGGCCTCGCGCACGCCGGTCGGGCCGCGTTTGTAGTCGGTGAGGATCGCGTCGCCGCCGTGGCCGGGGTCGAGGACGATCGTCATTCCCTCGAGGTACTTCTCCCCCGGATGGCGCGGCGGCCGTTCGGCGGCGGGGAGGAAATCTCCCCAGGCCGGCCGGTCATCAAGCCGCGCGGCCGCCACCTCGAGTGTCACGGCGGGCGCCCGTTCACTGGTGACGTTTCGATACGCACCGTACGGCGAGACCCATCCGGCCGGTGGTGCCGGAATATCGCTCGGGCCGACGTCGAGCACCTCGCTCTGCGCCGCGGCAGACGAGGCTACGGTGAGCGAAATCACGCATAAGACGATACGATTTAGATCGCTCATAATGTTACCTTCGCTCCGCCACGTTGAAGACTCTCTCGCTCTGCGTCGACGACGGCATGTGTCACCGCGGCATCGACCAAGTTGGGTGAGGGCGTCCGCCCCGCTGCCAGGCACTCAATCAAGTGGCGGATTTCGCCGTCGTAGCCCGTCTGGGAATCAAGGCCGATCGGCGTCGCCTCGCCGTCGCGGCAGAGCAGCAGCGTCCGCTCGCCGCGCGAGAGGTCGAAGTCGAGCGTCGCCTTCTCAAAGTTGGCCCGGTAGGTCATCTTGAACGGCGTTCCGGGCGCCTGATCCCAGGCGCCCTCGGCGACCACGTGCGGCACGTCGTTGTAGGCGTAGCTCGTGGTCACGTGCATGGCGTTGCCGGTGCTCGCCACCGCCTTGGCCGGCCCGAGCAGGTGGCAGATGAAGTCCGCGTCGTGGACGTGCAGATCGATCAGCGCCAGTCCGCTGATCGACTCGTCGCGATAGAAGTCGCTCCAAGTTGGCTGCGAACCGAGACGGGCGAAGTGGACGCTGACGAGCCGACCGTGCTCGCCGTTTGCCACGGCGTTTTTCAGGTGCGTCCAACCCGGCCAGAACCGCATGCAGAAGGCGGGCATCGCGATACGACCGATCTCTTCCGCCAATGCCGCGAGTTCGCCCACCGGGCCGGCGTGCAGGGCGACGGGCTTCTCGACCAGCACGTGCCGCCCTGCCCGCAGCGCGGCGGCGGCCATGTCGGCGTGAAGGTGCGTTGGCGTGCAGATGTCGATCAGGTCGAGCGAGTCATCGCCGAGCATGTCGTCGAACGAGGCGTAGCCGGTGGCGGGCGGAGCGTCGTCGTCGTCGGCGGCCTGAGCGTCGAGATTCCCGCCGGCGTTGCCCTTGCCGGCGCGGCGATCTGGGTCCGGGTCGGCCAACGCCGCGACTTCCACCGGCAGTCCGGCAGCGATGGCGGCGTGGTACGCCTTGAGGTGCGTGCTGCCCATCACGCCCACGCCGGCAATGCCGACGCGAACGGGGCGATCTATGACGGCGGACCAAGCGGGCATGGCATCTCCTTGGGGCGGGGCGGGAACGCCCGCGTGTGTACCCGCGCCGCGGCCGCGTGGCAAGGGAGAAGGCGCTTCCTTGCGAGAAGGTGCCGTTGCGCCTACGTTGCGCGCGTTCCCCGCCCGATCCCCGGCACCTCCCGGAGCACTCCATGGCCAAGAAGACCGCCAAGCGCAACAAGAAGACGATCAAGTCCACCGAGCCCACCCCCGCCAAGGCCACTCCCGCCAAGGTGACCCCGAGCAACGGCACCGCCACCGTCGCCGGCACGCCCGACTCGCTCGAGAAGGTGCGCGACATCCTCTTCGGCAACCAGCAGCGCGACAACGACCGGCGGTTCTCGATCCTGGAAGAGCAGCTTCAGGCCGACTTCCAGCAGATGCGCGAGGACTTCCGCGCCCGCCTCGACAGCCTCGAGCAGTACGCCAAAGCCGAGCACGCTAACCTGCTCGACCGCCTCAAGGCCGAGCAGCAGCGCTCGACTCAGGCCGTAAAGGACCTGACGGCCCAGCACAAGGAAGACCTCAAGAACCTCGACCGCTCGCACACCGACGCGATGCGCCAGATGGACAAGTCGCACGGCGACACGATGAAGGAGCTCGACCGCCAGCAGAAGGCCAGCGATGATGCGAGCGAGAAGCGCGACGCGCAGATTCGCCAGGAGTTGCTCGACCAGTCGTCGAACCTGCGCGACGAGCTCGCCAGCCACCGCACGGAGATCGTCGACATGGTCAACCGCGTCGCGAGCGATCTACGCGACGCCAAGGCGGACCGGGCACTCATCGCCGAACTCTTCAGCGACATGGCCCTGCGCCTGTCAGGCGACGGGGAGTAGCGGCCGGCCGCGCTACGATCGGGCGTGCCCGAACGCCGCCGTCCCATTCAGCCGCTGCCGGCGAACGTTGTCGACCGCATCGCGGCCGGCGAGGTGGTGGAGCGGCCGGCGAGCGTTGTGAAGGAACTCGTCGAGAACGCCCTCGACGCTGGCGCCACTCAAGTCACGGTCGAGATCGACGAAGGCGGCCGGTCGCTCATCCGGGTGGTCGACGACGGCGGCGGCATTCCGCACGACGAGCTGCCGTTGGCCTTCGCGCAGCACGCGACGAGCAAGGTGCGCGACGACCGCGAACTCGAGGCCGTCGCGACGATGGGATTCCGCGGCGAGGCGCTGGCGAGCATCGGCAGCGTCAGCCGCGCACGCATCCTCAGCCGCCACGGCGACGCCGCCGCGTACGAACTTTCCGACGACGGCGGCGACGTCGGCGCCGTTCGCCCCGCCGCCGGCAATGCGGGCACGACCGTCGAGGTGCGCGATTTGTTCTTCAACACGCCTGCCCGGCGCAAGTTTCTCAAGGCGGCCGGGGCCGAGAGCGGTCAGGTTACGGAGGTTGTCACGCGCCTCGCGCTCGCGCGGCCGGACGTGAGCTTCACCTACATCCGCGACGGCCGGACGGTTGCGGAGTGGCCGGCGGTTGGAGCGGTCGAGCGCCTGCTCGTCGGCTGGCCAGGTGAGTACCGGGAGCGGGCGATCCGGGTCGACGTTGATGAACACGGCTGGCGGCTGCGCGGCATCGTCGGCCTGCCGGAGCACGCGGCAACGCACGCGCGGCACCAGCACTTCTACGTCAATCGCCGGGCGATTCGCGATCGCTCGTTGCAGCACGCGCTGCGCGAGGCGTACCGCGGGCTGATCGAGCCGGGCCGGCAGCCAGCGGCGGTGCTGATGCTCGACGTGCCCGTCGGCGGTGTGGACGTGAATGTTCACCCGACCAAAAGCGAAGTCCGCTTCCGCGAGAGCGGCCGCGCGTGGGGACTCGTGCATTCGGCCGTGCGCGAGGCGTTGCTCGCGGCAGACCTGGCGCCGGTGGCGACGCTGCGGCCAAGCGAGCCGACGCCGCCGCTTCCGCCGCGCGAGGACGTGCGGGCCACGCTCGCCGACTTCTTCAAGGACAAGCTGGCCAGCACGAGCGAACAGCCGTCGCTGCCGGTCTCACCACCACCCGCCCCACCACCCGCCCCACCACAGCCGCCTCCCGAGGACGCCCCGCCGGCGCGGGCGATTCAGGTCCACAACAGTTACCTTGTCGTGCAGAGCGACGACGGCATGGAGATCATCGACCAGCACGCCCTGCACGAGCGGGTGTTGTTCGAGGAGCTGCTTGCCCGCGTGCGCCGCGGCACGCTCGAGTCGCAGCGGTTGCTGTTGCCGGCGACGGCGGAGGTCAACGAGGAGCAGGCCGCGGCGTTGGAGGCGATTCAGCCGGTCCTCGCGCAGCTTGGCGTCGAGGCGGAGGCGATGGGTCCGGAGGCGGTGGCGGTTCACGCCTTTCCGTCGTTCCTGACCGGCCGCGGCATTCACGACCCGGCCGCGTTCGTGGCGGGCGTGCTGGAGCGGGCGGCATCGGGCAACCTAGCCGGCGACCGCGACGAGGCGTTGCTGCACGACGTGCTCGACCTGATGGCCTGCAAGGCCGCCGTCAAGGCTGGCGACCCGCTGACGCCGGACGAGATCGACGCCCTTGTCGCCCGGCGTGGCCTGACGCCGCGCGCCAGCAACTGCCCCCACGGCCGCCCCACCACGCTGCGGCTGACCCTGGGCGACCTCGAAAAGCAGTTCAAGCGAACGGGTTTCTAATCCCGTCGCTCGCGCAGCTCGTCCTGGCGCATCGGCATGGCGTCGATCTGCTCGAAGAGCGCGGCGAGTGCGGTCGGCTTGTCGTCGCGCCGCTTCTCGCCGCCATCCTTGCCGATCAGGATCAGGGCGAAGTCGCCCAGCAGGACGTCGTATTGCGTCCGCAGGGATTTGACGTCTTCAGCGACAAGCGAGACAGGGTCGGCGTCGCCGCGCGCGTCGGTCGCCTGGCCGGTGTCGACGCCGATGATCTCGACGACCAGCACGTCCCGCTCGGCAAGGCCGGCCTTGACCGCGTCGAGATGCCGGCGTTGTTCGGTGAGTCGTTCGCCCTCGTGGGGCGCAAAAATCAGCAGCGGCCGGTGGCTCCAGCGGTAGTTGCCGAGGGCGAAGGCGGTCATGGAATCCATGGCGGGATGGGTGGCGGGATGGGTGGCGGGTTGAGTGGTCGCAGCGAGGAACAGAAGGGCGAGCAGGAAGAGCATGTCGGGAGGTCGAGGCGTAGCCACTGGAACGGCCACGGCGTGAGCGGGGAACGGCGGAACTGTTGAAACAGGCGGGCACACCGGTTGCAGTCGAGCGACCTGATATGTCCGACGATGCTCACCGCCCCTCCCTTTCCGCCGCGTTGAAGGAGATCGCCCGCGAACGGTTTGGGTACGACGAGTTGTTCCCGGAGCAGGAGTCGGCCGTGCGGCTGCTGATGCAGGGGCACGACACGCTGGCGGTCCTGCCGACGGGCAGCGGCAAGAGCGCGATCTACCAGACGGCCGGCGTGCTGATACCGGGCTGGACCCTTGTCGTCAGCCCCCTGATCGCGCTGCAAAGCGACCAGCTCGCCCACATCGACGGCCACGACCTCCCGGCGGCGGCGGTGCTGAATAGCCACACGCCCGCAGCGCGGCGGCGGGAAATTCTTGACGGGCTCGACGGCGATGCGATCGAGTACCTGTTCCTGGCACCCGAGCAACTCGTCAACAGCGAGACGTTGGCGCATTTGCAGGCGCGCCCGCCGAGCCTGTTCGTGGTTGACGAGGCGCACTGCGTCAGCGAGTGGGGCCACGATTTTCGGCCGGATTACCGGCAGCTCGGCAAGGCGATCGACACGCTGACGACGAAGGGAAAGCGCCCGCGCGTGCTGGCACTCACCGCGACGGCGTCGCCGACGGCGCGGGACGACATCGTCCGCCAACTGCACATGAAACGGCCGAAGGTGCAGATCGGCGACCTCGACCGCCCGAACCTGTCGCTGCGCGTCGAGCACTGCCCCGAGGAGGCTATCAAGCGGCGGCTGCTGCCGGACCGTGTGACGGAGTACCTGAAGGAAGGCGGGTGCGGCATCGTTTACGTTGCGACGCGGGCGAACGCGGAAGAATTGGAGGAACTTCTGCACGAGCACTCGATCGACGCTTGCCATTACCACGGCGGCCTGAATCGCGAGGAGCGCATCGCGGCGCAGGAGAAGTTCATGAGCGGCGCCTGCCGCGTGATGGTCGCGACGAACGCCTTCGGCATGGGCGTCGACAAGCCGGACGTGCGCTTCGTGATTCACCACGACGTGCCCGACAGCCTCGACGCCTACTTCCAGGAGGTCGGCCGCGCCGGGCGCGATGGGCAGCCGGCGCAGGCGTTGCTCTTCTACCGCGACGCCGACCTTGGCCGGCAGAAGGCGATGAGCGCGCCGCTGCGCCTCGACGCGAGCGAGGTGGCCGACGTCTACGAAACCGTCAAGAGCGACGGCACGACCATCGACGAGGCGACGCTGCGTGACGAGACGGAACAAACCGGCGGGCGGCTGCGGCGAACGCTCGACTTGCTCGAGCACGTCGGCGCCGTCACCGTCTCTCTCGACGGCGACGCCATCGCAACCGGCGACGCGGGTGACGACGTGGCCGAGCGCGTGCTGGCCGAGCAGGACCGCTTTCGCGACCACCGCGCGGCCCGGCTGAGCGCGATGGAGCGCTACGCCGTCGGCGGCCGATGCCGACGGGCGGCCATCCTCGACTACTTCGGCCAAGACTTCTCGCCCCCGTGCGGCAACTGCGACAACTGCAAAACCGGCCGCAGCGTGGAGGTGGCCGAGAAGCGCCAGGAACAGGCAAACGCCGCGCCGTTTCCCGTGGGCGAGACGGTGAAGCACAAATCGCTTGGCGTCGGCCAGGTGCAGCGGTACGAGGGGCAAAAGGTCGTCGTTCTCTTCGAGACCGCCGGGCTCAAGTCGATCGTCACGCAGTACGCGATCGAGCACGGGCTGATGCGCGTGATCCCGGGAGGGCCGGGTTCCACCCCGGCCGCGGAGGGCGGTTGACGCTCGACCCGAGGCCAGGGTGGAACCTGGCCCTCCCGCCGGATCAGACGATACCGACGAGCCACTGCTCGTACGCCCAGCCGAGATCCCGAATCGGCACAGCGAGCACGCGCACCACGGTGAAGGCCACGAGGATGAAGAGGACGAGCGTCACCTGCTGCGTGCCCGGCTGGGCCAGCCAGCGGGCGTAGCCGGCGCTGACGTTGGCCGCCACGCGCGAGCCGTCGAGCGGCGGGATCGGCAGCAGGTTGAACACGCAGAGCAACAGGTTCGTGGTCCAGAAGATGCGCAGGAACATCAGGCCGTTCTTCACCTGCTGGCCCTCGAGATCGGGCTGGCCCAGTCGGACCCAGGCGAGCAGGACCAACACGCCCACGCCCGCCAGCAAGAGGTTCGTCAAGGGGCCGGCCAGGGCAACGTAGCTCTCGGCCCACTTGCCGCGCAGGCGCGTGTGATCGACGGGCATCTGTCCCCACGCGATGCCGACGAGCAGGCAGGCGGCGAGGCTGAACGGACCCATGTGGACGATCGGGTTCCACGTCATGCGGTTCTGCCAGATCGGCGTCTGGTCGCCGAGCTTGATCGCCGTATAGCCGTGGGCGAGCTCGTGGAGCGTGATGCTCAGGATGACCGTCAGCACGATCGAGAGGTAGACGTGCGGATGGCTTGCCAGCAGGTTCAGCATGTACATGCGCCGGACATGGTACGGGCCGCGGCACATGGGCCCGCGTCTATGATGGCGGACGATGGAACACGAGGTTGAGCACGTCACGATTATCGGCAGCGGCCCCGCCGCGTTCACGGCCGCCATCTACGCCGCCCGCGCGAATCTGCACCCGATCGAGTACGAGGGGGCGATGACCGAGGAGAATCGCCTGGCCGGCACGCTGCCGCTCGGGCAGCTCAATTGGACGACCGACGTCGAGAACTTCCCCGGCTTTCCCGACGGCGTGCAGGGGCCTGAACTCATGCTCAAGATACGCGAGCAGGCCGTTCGCTACGGCACGCGGATCGTGACGCAGGACATCGTCGAGGTCGACCTCTCGCAACGGCCCTTCAAGCTCAAGACGATCAACAACCTTAGCGGCGACGAGAAGACCTTTCAAAGCAAAACGGTCATCATTGCCACCGGGGCGAGTGCGAAGTACCTGAAGATTCCCGGCGAGCAGGAGTACCTCAACAGCGGGGTGAGCGCGTGCGCCGTCTGCGACGGCGCCCTGCCGCGGTTTCGGGACAAGCCGCTCGTGGTCGTCGGCGGTGGCGACTCGGCGGCCGAGGAGTCGACCTACCTCACCAAGTTTGCCAATCACGTCCACCTGCTCGTGCGCAAGGGCGAGATGCGCGCCAGCAAAACGATGGCCCAGCGCGTGATGGAGAACGACAAGATCACCGTCCACTGGCACACCGAGGCCCGCGAGATCGTTGGCGACGACAAGACCGGCGTGACGGGCGTGAAGGTCGAGAACAACCAGACCGGCGAGACGCAAACGCTCGACGCCGTCGGCTTCTTCGTCGCCATCGGCCACCGGCCTAACACGAAGTTCCTGAGCGATCAGCTCGAGACGGACGAGCAAGGCTTTCTGAAGCTCGCCCGGCCGCAGCGGACGTACACGAGCGTGGACGGTGTGTTCGCGGCGGGCGACGTGGCGGACCCGACGTACAAGCAGGCCGTCACCGCGGCGGCGATGGGCTGCAAGGCCGCCCTCGACGCCGAGCGCTGGCTGGTGGAGATGGGGGAGGACTGAAGGAAAGGCAACAGGATGAAGGCAGAGGAGCAAAAGGGGTCAGAGGAGACAAAGGGGTCAGGAGCCTTTTCCTTCCCTCGCTCGCACCGCTTGGGCGGCGTCAAGGCATTCCGGGCGGTGTTCGACGCCGGCGTCCGCGTCGGTCGTGGGCCGCTGACGATCTACGTATTGCCAAACGACCTCGGCCACCCTCGGCTTGGGCTGACGGTTCCGCGGCGCGTCGGCAAGGCGCACGAGCGCGTCGCGATCAAGCGCCGGCTGCGCGAGGCGTATCGCCATCTCCGCCACGATCTGCCGGCGTGGGATGTCGTTCTGGTGGTTCGCCCGCACCCGCTGAAGAAGCCCGCCGAGTACGGCAAGCTGATCGCCGGCGGCGTCGAGAGGCTGCGCGGGCGGGTGGCCTAGGCACTGTCGGCGCCGGCGGTGCCGGAGGGGAGCGTGGGAGGCTCGGCGTCGTTGTCGCGGGCCATGCGGATGGTGCGGCCGTCCTCGCTCCAGGAGACGTCGGTCATGTACGCCTCGATGAGCAGCAGGCCGCGGCCGCTGCACTTGTCGAGGTTCTCCTCGGCCGTCGGGTCCGGCACGGTCGGCCGCTTGAAGCCGGGGCCCTCGTCGCGCACCTCGACCCACATGGAGTCGGTCTGCACGGAGGCCCGCACGAGCACGCGCTTCTCCTCGTCGAGCTTGTTGCCGTGCTTGATGGCGTTGGTGACGGCCTCGTCGAGCGCAAGCTTGATGGCGAAGTAGGCGTCGTCGGTAAAGCCGTGCTCGCGGCAGGCGTCGAGGATCGCGTTCTGCACCTCGCGCCCACGCAGCAGGTTCGACGGGATCTCGAACTCCATCACGGCCTCGCTGGGGTCAGAAGATGCGTCGGAACTCGCGGCCATGACTTCGATGCGCGGGTCGGCGTTGCGCCGGTAAAGTGCCCTACACCAAGAATCGACACGCGACGGCGGCCGACGCGAGGGGCGGGGCGAAACGGCGAGCTACACGTCCGTCCGCTGCACGCCGAAACTCTTGAGGGCGGCGTCGCGGTCGGGGTAAATGCGGAAGAGCTTGTCGAGCTTCGTGATGGCGAAGACCTCGAGGATCTGGCGCTTGATGTCGCAGAGGCGCAGCTCGCCGTTCTTCTCGCGGATGCGGTTGTTGGCGTTGATCAGCATGCCCAGCGCGGCGCTGGACAGGTGGTCGACGTTGGCGAAATCGAGCAGCAGGCGCGGCTTGGCGTGCTGATCGATCAGGGCGTTGACCCGCTCGCCGATCTGCGTGATGTTGGCCTCGTCGAGAATCTTGCTCTCGGTAAAGGCGACGACGGTGACGTCGCCGGCGGCGGGCGTGCTGGCCTCGGAGACGGTCAGCAGGCCGTCGCCCGAAGGTGCGGAGCTTGCGGGGCTTGGGGTGGGGGTCGCGTCACTCATGTCGCGCTGCATCTGCGGGGAGCGGGCACGCCCCGTGCGAAGGGACGTGACCAGGGTCTGGCGGGGCCGGGCGAGTGGGGCGAACGCGGTGCGTCCGTCGATCAAACGCCGTGCGTGGGGGAACCTGCGACGCTAAACGGGGGGCCGGGGGGTGTCAAGCGATCCTCGGCCGACGCGGCCGACATCGACGCACCCGCCGACAGCCCGCTTATCGACTGATTCGCCACGCCGCGCAAGCCAGAAAGCCGCCCGCCACCAGAATCAGCGGCCGCGCCAGCGCCGGGCCCCGCGCCCGCGCCGCAAGCCATCGCTCCGTCTCCCCCGCATCGGTCGCTTCCGCAGAGGGAGAGGTCGTCCCCGTCACGATCCACCGCGGACCGCCGCGCGAGAGCCACGTGTGAAGCTCGGCCCAAAGCTGCACGTACGCCTCGCTCGCGTGCAGGGCCTGCGAACTCACCCCGAACCAGACTTGCCTCGCTCCACCCGCCGTCTCGCGAAAAGCCACCACCGCGATGCCGTCCGCCGTCAGGAGCGGTTCCCACCCTTGGCCTGGTGGATCAGTGTCCGCCACGTCGAACGGGCCCAAGCCGTTCCAGTCGATCGGAGGCAAGGGACACGCCACACGCTGCGACAGGGCTGGCACCGTTGCGTTCAGCGCCGCAAGGTGGACGCCGCTGCGGCCGGCCAACGGCTCGGTGGTCACGAACAGTTTGGCCTCGGTCGCGGGACGGGCCGCTTCCAACGCGGCGAGCATTCGCTCGACCGGCGTCGGCATCGCCTCGCCACGTCGAAAGCCCGACCAGTCGCCCTGCCGCTCCAGTCGGACGCTCGCTCCGTTGGCACCGACCTCCAAGTGCCGCGCGTCGCGGTCGGTCGACGGCGGGATGAGGGCGATCGTCGCGAGGTCTCCTTCGGCAAACTGCTTCGAGGTCTGGCGGCCATCGAACGTTCGCACGCGCACCGCCTCCGGCCCGTCGGACGTGCGCCAAAGCGAGACGGCAAGTTCGCCCGCGTCGCCCACCGACGCACCGGCGATGCCCACGGCGGCGACCGGTGGCGTCGGCATCCAATGCAGGTTCGGCAAGTCGGCTGGCGGGCGTGTGCCGCCCAGGACGATCACGTTCCCGCCGTCGCGGGCGCGAGCGAACGCCGTTGGCCAAAGGTCTTCCACGTCGACCGCGGACTCCGACGTCACGACCGTCGACGGGTGCTGGCGAAGCAGGTCGATCTCGCTGGCAACAGGAATTTCGTCCGCCGGGCGAATGACATCGACGAGGACGCTCTGGCCGAACCGAGTGCTGATCCGCGGCTGCATCGCGGCGAGGCAGAGCAGGAGCAGCGCCGCGAGGCCCAGCACGACCGGCCACGGCGGGCGTCCCAGGCGACCCCGTGCGCGAGGCGTGCCCGCTTGCCAAAGTCGAACGAACGGCACCGCCCGCGGCCGGCCCGCCGTCGGCCGCCGCCACACAAGCCACGCCGTGGCCGCCCACGGCAGCAGCAGGAGCAGAGCCAGCGGAAAGGCGAGCGTCACGTCACCTCAACGCTAGAGACGCTCCACCCGAATAGGACTTTTCCAACGCGGTTGCCCGGCGCAGAAAAACCGCGAGGCAGCGGCAAAGGCGGCCTCGCGGTCAGCAACGGAACCGGCCGCCCAGTGCGTTGCCGCACGCGGGCCTCCGGCGCACCAGATTTCACAGCGTCCCGGCCCGACGCATGCACCGCACGCGCCAGTGGAAGGATGCAGCCGGCGGGGAGGATCGCAACGACCCCGTCGGCCATGCCACTTATCGGACACAGGGCCTCGCAGCTTGAGCCGAATAGGACGTTGCCCGTCCCCCCGCGGCCGACCACCGGGCGACGCGGCCGGCTACTGAGCAATTCGTAAATTGTGCGCGTCCTCCCACGACCGCTCGTTAGCCGCCCCGCCTTGCGGGGCGCTCTGCACGATCCACGCGCCCCGCGAGGCGGGGCGGCTAACGAGCATGTACATGGTCCATCGCGTTCTCATTAGTCATCGAGAAAAACAACTTTCTCCAGGATCAGATAGTTCCGCCCGCGATACTCCGTGACGCGTCCCGTCACGCGGTAGCGGCGGCGTTCGGTGCCGATCGACTGCGAGTCGATTGCCATCAGGTTCAGGTTCGGGACCAGACGCATCGGCGGGTCGGCCGCCGCGGCGGTGGCGTTGTCGGCGGCGAACACAAACTCGTAGTCGCCCGTTTCCGTCTCCCGCACATGCCCCATCCGATCGACCAGAAACGTCCCCTCGCGCAGTAGGCGTTTCGGGGCGGCGTTCGGCGCGACCGTGGCCGCCGGCGTGCGATCGGCGGGAGCCGGTTGCGAGGCGGCCGGGTCGCGCCGCGTTGCCGGCGCGGTCGACGCCGGGCCGAGCAGGCGATTCATCGTGGCGTCGGCCTGATCGGTGGTCGGCCGGGATGCGGGCGTCGCGTCGTCGGCCAGCGCGGCGGAGGTCCCGAGGCAGGCGGCGACGGCGAGCAACAGGCCGCACGTGCGGAGGGTCGTAGCAGTGGGAGCGGTGGTCATGGCAGTTGCGGGCGAACAGGACGCCGCCCGTCAGGACGGTACGATTCGGCCGTTCCGTCGCCAAGCGATTCGAACCGGCCCCTTCGCAACCTTACTTCCGCATGACTTTCTCCCGCACGCTTGCCCTGCTGCTCGCGCTCCTCCTCGCCGGACCCGCGTCGGCGGAGGTGCGTCCGGCGAAAACGTGGTTCGCCCCGACGCAGCCGCTGACCTTCGCCAATGACGGCAACGTCCCGCTGCGCCTCGTCCTGACGACGTTTCAGGGCGACCGCATCCCCGTCGGGCAGGACGTGGTCGAGTCCGACTCCATCTTGCCGGCGGGCGAGGCGGTGGACCTCACGAGCGTGTACCCCTCGATCCGCGTCGGCACCTACCTCCTCTACCCAACGGACCCGGAGACGCCGCAGAACCTCGCGACCGCGCAGTTCGCGTCGACGCCGTACGTCATCAGCGTGCTGGGCGACAATCGCGTTGGCGCTGCACCGGGGCCGACGGCGGTGAAGGTCGAGCCGCTGCAATACGCGATCGTGCAGACCGACCTTGGCGCGATGACGCTCGCGTTCTACTACGACGGCGCGCCGCACACGATCGGCAACTTCCTCGACCTCGCCGCCGGCGGGTACTACGACGGGCTGACGTTTCACCGCGTGGTGCCGGGCTTCGTCATCCAGGGCGGCGACCCGGTCGGCGACGGCACCGGCGGGCCCGGCTACCGCATCGACGCCGAGTTCAACGAGCGCCCCCACCTGCCGGGCGTGCTGAGCATGGCGCGCGAGGGGGACCCGATCGAGCGGCAGGGCGCCATGCCGCGCGACGCCGCCCGCAACTCGGCGGGCAGCCAGTTCTTCATCGCCCTCGACTACGAGAACACGCGCCGCCTCGATGGCCGCTACACGGTCTTCGGACGCGTGGTGCAGGGGATGAACGTCGTGCGCGACATCGCCGCCGCCCCGCTCGTTGACGAGCGCCTGGGCCGGCCTGAGGCACCGGTGGTCATCGAGCAGGTCGAGGTGCGCCGCGTGGAGCCGGGGACGGCCAACCAGTACGAGGTGCTCGTCGCGCTCGACGCCGGCGGCGCCATCGACGCGGGCGACGTGAACGACCTGAGGGATTTGAACGATGCGCCGCTGCCGTCGTCGCGGCCGGCGGAACCGGGCCGCGACATTGCCGCCGAAGGCCTTCGCGACTAGCATCCCTGCCCCGCCCGATATCGGCGGGCTCGACTCGCCGCGAAGGACGGCCGGGCCGAGGCAAGGGTCGGTCGCGAACCGGGTCAGGTCCGAGAGGAAGCAGCCCTAAACGATCCCGGTCCTGTGCCCTCGCCCCCCGGTCGTCCTCCGCGGCGACTCGTCTTTTGGGAGGGCCGGGTTCCACCCCGGCCTTCGGAGCGAACGTCAACCGGCGTCAGAGGCCGGGGTGGAACCCGGCCCTCCCGGCACCTCTCCCACATATATGAGTGCCACGCCGAACGTCAGCGGCGTGGCCGTGACATTCGCGAAGCCGGCCTGTTCCAGTTCGCTCACCATCTGCTGGCGTGGCTTGAACGTCTCGACGCTGCTGGCGAGGTAGCGGTAGGCCCCGGTCTTGTCGCGGGCGACGAGGCTCGCCATGCGGGTCAGGACGTGGTTGAAGTAGAGGTCGTAGCCCCAGCGGATGAGCTTGTTCGTCGGCTTGCTGAACTCGAGCACCACGACCCGCCCCCCCGGCCGCAGCACGCGGCGGAACTCGCGGTAGGCCCTCGTTGAGTCAGCCACGTTGCGGATGCCGAAGGCGATGCTGACCACGTCGCAGCAGGCGTCGGGCAGGGGCAAAGCTTGAGCGTCGCCCTGGAGAAAGCGAAGGCAAGTTCGTCCCGATCCCCCCAAGGTAGCTGCGTCGCCACGCGACGCAGGGCGGTCGGTGCTTTTCGAGTCGTCATACGCATCACCCCGACCTGCGTCGCGTGGCGACGCAGCTACCTTACGCGGATTGAGCCGCACACCCTTTGCGACTGCGGACGGGAGCATCTCGTACGTGTAGTCGACGCCGATCACCTGCGGATCGAGGTCTTCCAGCGGCAGGTCACGATCCATCAACCGCCGCAGGGCTGACCAGTAAGCGATCGATAGATCCCCCGTCCCGCACGCCACGTCCACGACCACGTCGTCCCCCTTCAGCCGCGACAGCTTCACCGCCTTCTTCCGCCACCGCTGGTCGATGCCGAGGCTCCAAAGGCGGTTGTTCAGGTCGTAGCTCGGGGCGATCGCGGCGAACATCGACTGCACGCGCTTCTGCTTGTCCGCCACCGCGTGGGGATTCTTCAGGCGATCGCGGTCCCAGAGTTCGTCTGGCTTCGTCACAGTCGACCATAGCTGCGACCCAACGGGTCGCGGTCGGGCTTCACGTGAAACGGACCGCGACCCGTTGGGTCGCAGCTATCGTGGAACGTGACCGCCGCTCCCGTGACGGAACCGCTTGGAGGTCTTGGCGCCGTTCGCGCCTTCGCGGCGGACATCAAGCTGTCGCACAGCATCTTCGCCCTGCCGTTCGCCCTGCTCGCGGCGACGCTCGCGGCCGTCTCGGATCAGGCAGCCTGGGGCCAAACCTGGGGCGTGGGAAGCTTTGGGCTCATCCTCGTCTGCATGGTCTGCGCCCGCACCGTCGCGATGGCTGCCAACCGGTTGCTCGACGCGAGACTCGACGCGCTCAACCCGCGCACCGCCCGCCGCGCCATTCCCGCCGGGCAGCTTGACCGCGGGTGGGTGCTGCTGACGACGTCGCTTTTCGCGACCGGCTTCGTCGTCGCCTGCGGCGGGTTCTGGTGGCTCTACAACAACCCGTGGCCGCTGATGCTGAGCGTGCCGGTGCTGGCGTTCCTTAGCGGCTATCCGCTGCTGAAGCGCTTCACGAGCCTGTGCCACTACTACCTCGGGGCGGCCCTCGCGCTCTCGCCGATCTGCGCGTGGATCGCGATCACCGGCGGCGTGGCGATCGAGCCGTTCCTCATGGCCGGCGGCGTGCTCTGCTGGACGGCCGGCTTCGACGTCATCTACGCCACCGCCGACCGTGACAGCGATTTGCGGCACGGAGTTCACAGCCTGCCCAGCCGCCTCGGCATCGGCCGGGCGCTGCTCGTCAGCCGGCTGACGCACGTCGCGGGCGTCCTCTTCCTGATCGCCCTTGGCCTCGCCTCGCCGCTGCTCGGGACGGTCTGGTTCGTGGCCGTGGGCGCGGTCGCGGTGCTGCTGATGGTCGAGCACCGTCTCGTGCGGCCGGACGATCTGTCGAAGGTGTCGCTGGCGTTCTTCACCGTGAACGGCGTGATCAGCACGTTGCTCGGCACGGCGGGCATCGTCGACGCCCTGCTGTGACGGGCCGATCAAGTCGCCGGCAACGTTTGTCGACGTAGCGGGTGTGAGCAACTCCGCCGATGCCAACCCGCTGCGCGGCCGCCACATCTTCGCGGCCGATGGCAACGCGACGGAGACGAAGGCGATCCAGGCGGTTCTGTCCGCCGCCGGCGCCACCGTCGACCTGTTTACGGACGGCCGCATCCTGCTCCAGCGCAGCGCCGCGGTGGGGCCGGACGTGATCGTGCTCGACACCGTGCCGCGACTCGACGTGGGCGAAATCGTCCGCGTGCTCGCCCGCCACCCGAAGACGGCCGCGTCGGCGATTGTGCTGCTCGTGCCAGCCGACCTGAACCCGCGCCTCCAGCGCATGTACGCGCAACTGGGCGTCTTCGGAATCCTGACGCGCCCGCTGACGTGCGCGGCCATCCGCGAACAACTCGCGGCGGCCGCAACCTTCGCGGACAAGGCCAAGGCGGACGCGGAGGCGGAACTCAATTTCGCCGCTCCCGGCATCGTCCCCGGCTGCGATGCGCTGCTGCGGCGGAACCTGACATGCCCCTTCCACGCCTTCGGCGTCGAGGTGGCGCACTACCAGCTTCGCGCCGGCAAGCTTGCGTCGGAGGTCGATGTCTTCGACGTGCCGACGTACACCCCCACCACGCGCGACGGCGACGCGATCGACTACAACCTTGTCGCCGTAAGCGTCTGCCCGGAGTGCTTTTTCGCGACGTCGGACGTGGAGCAGATGGGCGACGACCTCGAGATCGACAACCGAACGCTGTCCAAGGTTGCGCAGTCGGCCGGGCTGCGCGGGCTGGCGGTGCACGACGCGCTGAAGGGGGAGCCGAGAGCGTCATTCTTCACGCACGAGCGCACGCCGCAGGAGGCGGTCGCCGCTTACGCGGTGGCGGCCATGTCGAGCCAGGTGTTGTACGAATCGTCGCCGGTGCGGCGGTCGATTGAGCTGCTGCGGACGGTCAATCACCACCTGCGGCGCGCGAACATCCTCCAGCAACACCTGCGTCGCCCGGCCGACGCGCTCGCCGCCCGCCGCGAGGCTGCCACGTTCGCGCAGCGGGCCTTTGCCGAATGCAAGGGCGCGGCGATGTACCGGGCCGGCTATCAGGCGATGGCCCTGCGCATCCACCTTGGCGATGACGCGGCCGCCTTCGGCTACCTCGCAGCCTTCAAGGACGAGCGGAAGCTGGCGCATCGCGATCAACAGGACCCGGCGACGCTCGAACGGTATCTTCGCCGGACCACGCGACTCTGGGAGGACCGCGACCTGCACCGGGCTGACGCCCACGGCACCCTTGCGTCCAACCGGGCAGCCGCCTGAGTCTCCGCCACTTTTGGCGTGGCGGCAATGCGTTGAGGCCGATTAGGTTGCACGCTCGCACGACGCGACGTCGCACCCGATTCTACCCTCCAACGCCATGACCTACCGCTACACGCTTCCGCTCCTGTCCGCCGCCGCCCTTCTGTTGGGCGGCGCGATCCTTGGCTGCAACAACGATCCCGAGCCCGTCGCCGAAGAGACGATGGACACCGGCCTGAGCGCCGGCAAGCTCGCCGGCATGCCCTCGCGCGTCCAGACCCAGATCATGGCCGACATGGAGGGCATGCCCGGCTATAGCGTGCAGAGCTACGACGAGCAGGTCACGGCCGAGGGCATCCTCTATCGCGTCACCATGTTCGACGGCGAGGGCGGCGTCGAGAGCCGCACCTACAACCGCGATGGCGTCCGCGTCGTCACGCCGGCCGAACGCTCGGCCGCCAACGCGGAGCCGTCGGAGCCGCTCGAGCAGCGCGCGAGCGACTCGACCCTGCCGCCCGAGAGTTCAACCGACGCCCCGAACCGGTCGCAGCAGAACAACCAGGACGACCCGCCGCGAGGCTTGGGCCCGGCCGTCGGTGGCGGCGGGAACCTGCCGCGCTAGGTTCTAGACCCTGCTGCCGAACTTTCAGATCGGACGAAACCCGTTCCCTCGCCCGCCGCCCGGCACCCGCCGGCGGCGGGCGACGTACGTTTAGACGATGGCCGCCGATTCCTACCATGTCGCCGACCCAACGCTTCGTCCCGTCGCCGCCAAGGTGCGCGAGGGGGTGCCCCTTTCCCTACGCGACGGCCAAGCCCTGTCGCGCAGCCGCGACCTGCACGGCATCGGCCGCCTCGCCAACGCCTTCCGCCAGCGGCTGCACGGCGACCGCACCTACTACAACCGCAACCGGCACATCAACTACACGAACGTCTGCGCGCTCTCGTGCAAGTTCTGCTCCTTCTACCGCAAACGCGGCGAGGCCGGGGCGTACGAGATGAGCGCCGAGCAGGTGATCGACGTCGCCGCCAAGGCGTGGGAGGGGGGCGCGACCGAAGTCCACATCGTCGGCGGGCTCCACCCGTGGAAGAAGTTCGACTACTACCTCTACTTTCTCAACGGCATCCGCGAGCGCTGCCCCGACTTGCACGTGAAGGGGTTCACGGCGATCGAGATCGTTCACTTTTCCCGCATCAGCCGGCAGCCGATCGAGGACGTGCTACGGCAACTCAAGCAAGCCGGCCTCGGCAGCCTGCCAGGCGGCGGCGCGGAGATCTTCGACGACCGCGTGCACGATGAAGCGTTCAAAGGCAAGGTTCGCGAGGACAAGTGGTTCGCCGTCCACCGCGCCGCCCACGACCTGGGCCTGTTCAGCAACGCGACGATGCTCTACGGCCACATCGAGGGGGCCGACGAGCGCGTGAAGCACCTGATCAAGCTCCGCGACCACCAGGCGGAGAGCTTGCGTCGCATGGGCCTCGATCCCGATGTGCCGCCCACGCCCGAGCAGACGGCCGCCGCCATCGAAGAGCAGGGCAAAAGCTGCTTCAACTGCGTGATCCCCCTGAGCTTCATCCCCGAGCACAGCGAGCTGGGCCACCTGCCGGGGCCGACCGGGCTTACGGACCTCAAAACCCTCGCCCTCGCCCGGCTGATCTGCAACAACATCGCCCACATCAAGGCGTTCTGGATCATGCAGGGGACCGGGCTCAGCCAGGTCAGCCTCGACTACGGCGTGAACGACCTCGACGGCACGGTCGTCTGGTACGACATCACCAAACGTCAGGCCGGCGGCGGGACGCAGAAGCAGGAACTGCACGTCGACACCCTCGAACGCCTCATTCGCGACAGCGGCCACTTGCCGGTCGAGCGCGACACGCTCTACCGGCCCATCGTGCGGACTCACGCGGCGACTCCCGGCTTGACGAAACCGACCGAGCGTGTGCCCGACGCGGCGCCGGCGCACGCGGGTGTCGGCTAACGTGAATGCATGCCGTACCAGCCCACGCCGCGCGAGCTTGGCTTTCGCTTTCCGCCGGAGTGGGCGCCGCACGCCGCCACCTGGATGAGTTGGCCGCGGCCGGAGGGGATCAGCTTTCCCGGCCGGTACGACCACGTTGTGCCGAATCTGGCGGCCATCGTCGCGGAGATTGGGCGGCGAGAGGCGGTCCACATCAACGTGCCCGACGCCGCCTGGGAGGAGCGCGTGCTCGAGCAGCTTCGTCGCGAGTGGAACGACCAGAAGCTGCCGCGTGTCGCCCTCGACCGCGTGCGATTCTTCCACATCCCGACGAACGAAAGCTGGTGTCGCGATCACGGCCCGGCGTTCGTGCTGAACGACGACGAAGCGGCGATCGTCGACTGGAAGTTCAACGCCTGGGGCGGCAAGTATCCGCCGTGGGACGCTGACGACGCCGTGCCCACCCGCGTCGGCGAAAAGCTGGGGCTGCGCGTGTTCGACGCGCCGATCGTGATGGAGGGCGGCGCGGTCGATTTCAACGGCGGCGGCGTGGTGCTGACGACGCGCGACTGCCTGCTCAACCCCAACCGCAACGGCAACCTGAACATCCACGACATCGAGGGCCACCTACTCGATTACTACGGGCAGGAGAAGGTCTGCTGGCTGAAGGGTGGCATTGAGGGGGACGACACCGACGGCCACGTCGACGATTTGGCCCGCTTCGTGGACGAACGGACGATCGTCGTCGGGGTCGAGGAGGACGCCGGCGACGCCAACCACACCGTCACCGCTTCGGCCGTCGAGCAGGCGAAGGGGCTGACCGACATGCAGGGCCGGCCGTTTCGGGTCGAGACGATCCCGATGCCGGGCCTGGTCGAGGTCGAGGGGCAGCGGGTGCCGGCGACGTACGTCAACTTCTACTTCGTCAACGGGGCGCTGCTCGTGCCGACGTTCGGCGTGCCGAACGATCGGCCGGCGCTGGAGGCATTGCAGCGGCTGGTGCCCGATCGCACGGTTGTCGGCATCGACTGCCGCGAGCTCATCTGGGGGCTGGGCGCGATCCACTGCCTGACCCAGCAACAACCGGCGGCGCGGGCGGGCTGATGAGAACACGATGGGAAACGTGTGCCTTCGTTAGCCGCCCCGCCTCGCGGGGCGCTCGATTGCCGTCCACGCGCCCCGCGAGGCGGGGCGGCTAACGAGAGGTCTTGGAGGGACGCGATCTATTCGCGCCTGCCTCCGTAGCGAACTATCCATCCAGTTCCTCGTTCCGCTCGTTTACGCCGTCGCGGAGGTTGTCGAGCATGCCGCCGCCGTCGTCAGATTCGTCGTCGTCCGAGGGCGCGGCGGTGTCGTCCTCCGCGTCGGGTTCGGGCACGGGGGCGTCGCCCGCGGTGTCGCGGAGTTGGTCGAACCCGTCGGTGGTGTTGTACTCGCCGGTCGGATCGTCCACGAAGATGGCTCCGATCCGCTCCTGGAGCAGCCGCTTGCGGACGAGGTGGGTGGCCGGGTCCGGCGTGATCCGATCTTCGACGGATCGGCCGGCAAGATTCACGTCGGCGAGCTCCTTGAACTCGAAGTAAGCGTCACCCGCCAGCGACCCGTCCTCGGCGAACGCGGCGGGATCGACCTCGTAAACGAAGTCGGCGCCGGCGACGGAGAGCAGGTAGTCATCGGGCTTGTTGACCACGAGAATCCTGCCGCTTTCGAGCGTGCCGATCGGGAAATACTGCTCGCCCCCCGCCACCAATCGGGCGCTGCCGGGGCTGAACCGCACGAAGCCCCCCTTGTCCGCGGCGTCGCCGTCGAACAGGGCGCGCACGACGAGCAGTTGCTTGTCCCCAGCGGGCGAAAACGTGCCGCTAATGCTTCGACTGTTGTCATCCCGCTCGTCACCGTCGGTCTGCGGGATGCCGCCGGCGAACTGACCGTCGGCGTCCGTTGTCAGCCGAAACAGGCCGTTCTCCTCCGGAACCGTGACCTGCTGGGCCGCGCCCGCGTTGATGGCGACACGCTTGGCCCCGGTCTGCACGCCGACCTGCCGGCCGAAGAGCGCATCCTTGTAGTCGTCAGCGGGATCGGGATAGCGGTCGGTGAAGAGCACCCCGCCGCTGCGAAGCGAGCCGGTGTCGCCGCCGACCACGCCGACGAGACTGAGGAAGATCGAATCGACCGGCACCCACAGGTTGTTCGCGACCTCGTGCGCTTCGTCGGTGCCGATGCGATTGACGGTCACGGCGTCGAAGACGTCCATCTGGTCCGAGCCCTGCCGGCGCGAGTCGACCTTGTAGGCGAACGCCAGCCGGCGCGGGGCGGAGATCACGCCGTCCTCGGTCGGGTAGCGCGTGTGGAAGATCGGCCCCGGCGAGAACGGCAGCATCTGCGCCGCCAGCGCGATCATGGCCGTCGCGAACAGGCCGGCGACGAGGCCCATCACCGCCGCCCCAATCTTCTCAAGCGCGACGGGGAACCGCACGTTGCCGGGAAACGCGTTGTCGATGATGAACCGCAGCACCAGGTAGACCACGGCGAAGATCAGGATGAGCGCCACCGCGTCACCGTAGCTGCCGAGGAAGCCGTTGCCCAAGAGGGCCGCCTGCTCGTGAAAGGCGAATGCAGTGAACGCCGCCAGCCCGGCACAGACGGCCGAGACCGTCGCGCTGAACAGGCCTTGCACGTAGTGAATGCTCGCGATGCCGACCAGCAGCAGGATGACGATGACGCTGAGAATCATGGGAGAAAAAGGCTAAACGGTCAGGCGGGCAAAACGATTCCGGCACAAGCCGCGTGAATCAGGCGGCGCTGGGCGTGGGCGAGCCGCGCGGCTTCGAGGCCGGCTTCCCCGACGAGCCGCCGCTCATCACACGCTGGACCTCCTGCAAGTCCGACCGCCCCGCGATGACCTGCCGCAGCGCGGCTTCGTTGATCGTCGGGAGCTTGTTGGCCCGCAGCACGGCCTTGACCGTCGCCTGCACGCCGGCGGGCGTCGGGTCTTTCGCAATCGCGCCCCGCGCCTTGTCGTCCAGCGGCGTGAGCTCGAACGCGCCGATCCGGCCGCGATAGCCCAGCCCGCCGCACGCCTCGCAAACCACCGGGTTGCCGCGCTGGTCGAGCATCGGCTCGGTGCGGGCCTTGAAGAGTTCGCGGACCTTCGACTTCGACACCCCGATCTTCGCCAGCACCGCCTCGGGCGGCTCGTAAGGCACCTTGCACTGGTCGCACAGCCGACGCAGCACGCGGCCGGCGATCGCCATGCTCAATGCGTTCGCCGCAGCCCGCGGCTCGCCCACGAGCTTGATCCACTCCACGATCGCCTGCGTCGTGTCCGGCGCCCGCCAGCCGACGTAGGCGCGACGGCGCTCCTCGCGCACCAGGCGGATCAGCTCCGCCGCCCCTTCGCGACTGCTGACGCGGTCGGTCAGCAGCACGTCCGGCTGCTGGTCGGCAATCCACGCCAACTGTTTACGCTCCGCGGCGGCGTCGGCGCCCTCGGGGAGCACCTCCTGCGTCACGCCCTCCAAGTCGCGGTGCCGGGCGCCGTGTTCGAGCATGATGAGGTGCTCGGTGAAGGCGTCGTGCTCGTGGATCATCCCGTAGAGCAGCGCGTCGAGTCCCCCGCCGGGCGGGGCGGTTAGCACCACGAGCTTCTCCCGCGCCTCGACCGACGCGACGAGCAACTCCTTCTGTTGCGGCGTCATGCCCAGCGCGGTGGCGCGTGTCTTGTACCGCGACTTCGGGTCGACCTCGAAGACCAGCGATTCCCCGCCGCGCGAGCCGCTCGACACGACGGCGAGTTCGTTCATCGCCACGGCCGTCCGTGCCTTCAGCGAACCCTTTTGCACCTTGCGGCGTTCGCTCGAATCGAGCCCGGCGAGCTCCTTCAGGAACTGCGTTGCGGCCATGCCGGCGTTGGCGTCGTAGGCGCTGCCGGGGTAGTCGAAGCCGTCGACCGCGTACTTGGTGGCAAAGCGATCGCCCCCCTCCTCGCCCGTGCCCGGCTTGCCGGCGATCTGCACAACCGTGATGCGCTCGGCCCCCTTGTACAGCGGGTCGGCCAGCATGCGGTGGGCGGTGTCGTACCCGACGCGCTCGGGCGCATCGTCCTCGGGCACGGGCGGCGTGGTGCCGTTGGCACCCGTGAGCGTGACGGCACCGACGCCGACGTCCTTCTCCTTGTCCTTTTTCTTGATCCCGCCTTTCTTCCCGAACGTGACAAGGCCTTTGAAGAAGCCGGCGAGCTCGTCGGGAATGTCGTCGAGGCCGACCACGCTCTTTCGCCAAAGCAGGTAGCCCAGGATGCTCCCGGCACCCAGGGCGACGAAGATCAGCAGCGCCACCGGGAAGACCGGCACGAAGACCATCGCGATCAGGCCCAGCACCAGCACCGCCCACAGGCCGCTGTTGATCGCTTCGCGCGGCAGGCGGGCGTTGTCGCTGTCCTTGTCGATCCACAGGAGTATGCGCGCCCACACCATGAAGACGATCGCGACGATCAGCAGCTTCCACCACGCCAGGTACGGCCCAACCGCCACGGCGTCGCCGGCTTGGGCGAGCGTGGGCAAAGCGTCGAGCGAAAGCGAGGGCGTGGCAAGGGTTTGGGCCAACACGTCTGGGGGCATCCGGCCTCCGGTGCGGGTTGTACGGACAAGCGTGCCAACCGGACGGCCGGCACAGGCGGGAACGGCGTGCCGCGACGCGGGCGGGCGCGGCGGGACCATCGTACTCTAACACGGGCCGCCCCCCGCCCGCAAAGATGCCCGCGAATTGCCTCCGCCCGCCCGACAATTTCCCGTGATTACCAGCCTGCAAAACCCCCGCGTCAAGGCCGTCGCCAAGCTGCGCGACCGCCGCGCCCGCGACGCCGCCGGCCAGTTCGTCATCGACGACCCGCGCGATCTCCACCGGGCCATCGCCGCAGGCGTTGACGTCGAAGTGGTCTTCGCGACCGACCCGGCGGCGCACGCCATCGAGGCGCCCGTCGAACCCGTCGCCGCAAATGTCCTCGCGAAGATGAGCTACCGCGGCGCGACCGACGGCATCGTCGCGGTCTGCTTCACGCCCCCGCCGCGGCCGCTGCCGACGCTCCATGCCGGCGACGTGGCCCTCGTAGCAGTCGGGACGGAGAAGCCCGGCAACCTCGGCGCCCTCGCCCGCACCGCCGCGGCCGCCGGCTGCGCCTGCCTCGTCGCCGCGGGTCCGACGGTCGATCTGTGGAACCCGAACACCATTCGCAACAGCACCGGGGCAATCTTCTCGCTGCCGGTGATCGTCGCCGCGGAGGACGACGTGCGGGCGTGGCTCGCGGAGCAGCAGGCCACGTCGATCGCGCTGGTGGTCGGGGCGGAGGACTCGATCTGGTCGATGCCGCTGCCGACCGACGCAGCGACCGCTCTCGTGGTGGGGCCGGAGCACGCGGGATTGTCGGACCAGTGGCGGCGAGCGTGTACCTGCCAGGCGTCGATCTCGCAGGTAGCGGGTGCGGTCGACTCACTCAACGCCGCCACCGCCGCCGCCGTCGCGCTGTTCGAGGTGGTCAGGCGGCGGGTCATGGCCTAAACTCTGCGTTGCCGCCGGAGGTTCCGGCGGCGTCACACGGGGGCGACTGGTATCGACCGGTTGGCTCGGGTGACGGTTGCGTGTCGAGGACGCCCGCTAGGCCTCGTAAAAATGTGGGCAACACCATAACTGCCAACAACGCAGTTGCTGGCCGGGTCGGCTTCAACGCCGCCCCGGTCGCCCTGGCAGCTTAAATTGCTGACCACGGCCTGCACGAGATGCCCGCGATCGTGCAGGACCGTCATCCAGCGGGATAGCCAAGACGCCTTGTTTCGAGCGTCGCGGCGAACCTTCCGGAACTGGCCGCCCGCCGAGGATGCCCTTCTTCGCGGCGAGCGGTGAGATCAAATGGGGGGCTACACACGTAGACGCTGTCATTTCGGTTAACGCGACACGGGAGTTCGATTCTCCCCGCCTCCACTGACCACTCCGCCGCCCGCGACTCACACGAGTCGCGGGCACTTGCGTTCCCGAACGTGCGTCCGCCCGCGAGTGACCCGCGCCACCTTCCCGCGAGACCAGTTTTTGAAGTTTCACAAACCTCATCCGCGACGGCTTCACCCGCCGTAGCAGGTGGTGGGGCGGGAGTTCACGCGACGGTCAGATGCAACCAGGTCGCGCGCATCGCGAAGTTGAATCGTTCGGCGGGGGCTTGAGGAGGTCTCCCGCCACACCACCCCTCCCGCGTCGCCTCGGCGATGCGGGGGGCGTTGCCGCGTGATGTGGGGGACATTGCCGCATGAAAGAGCCAGCCGGGCGTGGTCGCGTGGCGAGGGTGCATTACCCCTTGACCGCACCGGCCAGCAGGCCGCGGGTGAGCCAGCGTTGCATCAGGAGGTAGAAGATCACCATCGGCACCAGCGCCATCACGCTGGCGGCGTAGGCGAAGCGGAGGTTGGTCGCGAAGACGCTCAGCAACCCGTTGATGGCGACCGGCAGCGTGGCGTTGCTGTCGCGCTGCAGCACGATCAGCGGCCAAAGCAAGTTGCTCCAGGCGCCAATCGCGCTAAAGACCGCCAGCGTCGCCAGCGTCGGCCTTGCCAGCGGGAGCATCACGTGCCACCAGACTGCCAGAGCGCTTGCACCGTCGATGCGGGCGGCCTCTTCGAGCGAGGCGGGGATCGACAAAAACGCCTGCCGGCAGAGGTAGATGCCGAACGCCGTCACGCTGAACGGCAGCACGACGGCCGCGAGCGTGTCGTAGAGGCCCAGGTCACTGATCGTCACGAACAGCGGCACGACGATCACCTGCTCGGGCACCATCAGCGTCGCCAGGACGATCACGAAGAGCGTGCCGCGCCCGCGGAACCGCATCCGCGCCAGCGGGTAGGCGGCGAGGGCGGCGAGCAGGACGTTCAGGGCCGTTTGTGCGACGGTCACGATCACGCTGTTGAGCAACGGCCGCCACAGCCCGCCGGCGCTGGCGGCGCCGGCGAAGTTCGACAGCGTGTACCGGTCCGGCGGCGTGACTTCATCGATGCCCACGTCGACCGGCTGCAACGCCACGTTCGCCAGCCAGAGCGCCGGGCCGATCGCCAGCCATGCGAGCAGTCCGCCGAGCAGGACGTAGGCGATGTCGAGCCAGAGCGGTCGCCGGTTCACGCCGCCTCCTCGCGGGCCAGCCGCAGGTTCACCAGCGAGAACGCCAGCAGCACGACGAACAAGCAGACGCCAATCGCGCACGCCGCCCCAAAGCTGCCGACGTCGAAGGCCGTCGTGTAGATCAGCGGCACGACCGTCTGCGACTCGCTCGGCACGCCGCGGGCGACGATCCAGAGCTCGTCGAAGACCTTCAATGCCGAGATGCTGCTGATGACAGTCACGAGCACCAGCACCGGCCGCAGGCTCGGCAGCGTGACGTGGCGGAAGGCGCCGAAGCGCGAGGCCCCGTCGATGGCGGCGGCCTCCTCCAGCTCGCGCGGCACCGCCATCAGGCCGGCGAGGAAGATCATCATGTAGTAGCCAAAGCCCTTCCAGAGCGTGACGACCATCGCCGTCACCAGCACCCAGGGCCAGCCCGTCAGCCACGGCACCGGGGCGACGCCGATCGCGGTCAGGCCGTTGTTGAGCACGCCGCCCTGCTCGGTGAAAAGCACCCGCCACGCGACGGCGGCCACAATGGTCGGTGTGACGACGGGCAGGAAGAGCAGCACCCGCAGCCAAGGGCCCGTCCCGCGCAGGCCGCTGTTGACCGTCAACGCCGCCGCCAGCGACACAACCATGATCGCCGGCGTCACCGCGAGGTAAAGGAACGAGTTCAGCAACGCCCACCAGAACCGGCCCCCGCCCAAGACGCGGCGGTAGTTCTCGAACCCCACCCACTCCGCCCGCGACAGCAGCGTCCCGTCGCCGAAGAGGTTGACCCGCGTGAACGACAGGTACGCCACCTGCGCGAACGCCCAAAGGACGAAGACGCCCAGGATCAGCATGGCCGGCGCGAGGAAGGCGTACGGCGTCCACGGCCGGTGCGAGCGAAGACGCAGATTCGTCGGTGCGGCGGTCACTTGTAGGGCAGTCCCGCCGCCTCGGCACGAAGGATGCGGTCCCACTCGCGGCCGGCGTCGGCGAGGGCGGGCTCGACCGCGTCGCCGTCGAGCAGGATGCCCTTCATCGCGTCGTCGAACGCCCGGCGCAGGTCTGGCCAGGCGGCGACGGGCGGGGCGAAGGCGCGGGCCGTTGCCAACTGCTGCGCGCCCAGCGCCGTGGCGATCTGCTGCGGATCGTCGGATTCGGCGGAAAACGCGGGATCGGACAAGCTCGCGGTCGAGCTGGGGATGCGCCCGGCCATGATGGCGAGCTCGGTCTGCCAGCGCGGGCTGGTGACGTGCTCGGCGAGGGCGGCGGCGAGCTTCGGGTGCTTCGACTGCCGCGACACCGCCACGTGCGTGATGGCCATGCCCGCCGCACCCAGGCTGCCGACGACGCCGGGGCCGACGGCGAGCTGCTCGTAGATCTGCGGCGCCTCCTGCTTCACCCGCGCCAAGGCGTTGGCGTTGATGCAGGCGACGGTTTCGCCGGTCAGGCCGGTCACCATCTGCTCGTACCCGCCGGTCGCGGCGCTGCGGGGAAGCAACTTGTTTCGATACGCCGCGGCCCAGCGCGAGATGAACGCGACCACCGCCGGGTCGCCCAGATTCGACTGCCAGCCGCCGTCGGCGTGGGGAACGACCGGCTCGACCCCGTCGGCCATCAGCATGGCCGGCAGGTCGCTGCGGTCGCCGAGTGGCAGCGTGAAGAGGAACGCCCCGGTCGCCCGCTTGAAGTCCGCCGCCTGGTCGAGCAGCTCATCCCACGTTTGCCCAAGTGTCTGCGGCGTCAGGCCGCCCCGCGCGAGGAGCGGGACGTTCATCACGCGGACCGTGGTCGACAGGTACCACGGCAAACCGACCAGTCGGCCGTCGATCACATTTGCGGCAAGGGCGCCGGGCACGTAGACCTCGGCGGGATCGACCGACAGGAGCGGCCGGATCGGCTCAAGCGCGTCGAGGTTCGCGAGGAGCGCGAAGTGCTGGTCGGAGAGGTTGATGACATCCGGCATCGCCCCGGCCGCGCCGGCGGCAAAGGCGCGCCGGTTCATCGCATCGGCGGGCACGTCGGCCCACCGGACGCGCGTATTCGGCGTTTTTCGCTCGAAGTCGGCCACGAGCCGGGCCATGTAGTCGTTGAAGCGCGGGCGCAGGGCCCACGTCCAAAGGTCGAGCGTGACGGTGCCCTCGCGTTGCACGGCGCAGCCGCCGGTTAGCGCGAAGGCGGCAGCGAGACCCGTTGCGGCGCCAAGGAACTGCCGCCGACTACGCCGTCCGGGTTCGGCTCCCTGGGCGGATGGGTGCATCGACAAGTCTCCGCTGACGCGCCGTCGCGGGCTTACTGGTCCACCTCGAAGTCGATCAGGAGCGGGTCGAGCGGCGACCACTTGACGTTGCCGGTGCTGACCCACGTGGTCGGGTCGTCCTCGTCGTCGATCCGAACGGCGGTGCCGACGCTCGTCATCGAGACGTGCCCGTCGGAGAAGGCGATGTTGCACTGGCCCTTCGTTTTCGGGTCGTTCGGCTCACCGAGGTTGTCGCGCGAGTGGCGCGTGTAGTCGAGCTCGACGGCGGTGTCCTGCCCGAAGTGTTGCTGGACCTGCGGGCTCGACACCTTCACGAACCGGCGAGCGGGCGTGATGCCAGGGTAGCCCATCGTGCTGCTCGCGAAGAAGTCGTCGCCGACCTTGAACTGCGACCACTTCTCGGTCAAAAGGATTGTGCTCGACCCGTCGGAAACGTTCGAGCGGAACTCCTCGCCGCGCGGCAGTCCAGTCGCGGCGACGGGGTTCGTCAGGAAGCTGAACCCCGGCAGCGTGCGTGCAGCCTGGTTGAGATCGCTGCTCGCCCAAACGTTCATCGCGTAAGACCGCTTGGCGTTGTTGATATCGCTTGGGCAGATGAAGACCGTGCCGCCGATGCTGCCGCTGCCGAGCTTGACCTCTTCGGGCAGGTAGCGCCCGATTTGCTCGGAATCGTACCAGCCCATCGTGAAGCCGCCGGAGTTCCTGCCGACGTAGTTCGTGGGGTAACGTCCCTCGTAGTCGACCGAGTACATCACCAGCGTGATCCCCAACTGCCGCAGGTTGCTGGCGCACGAAAGGTCGCGGGCGGACTGGCGGGCGCTGCTGAGCGTGGGGAGCAGAATGCCGATCAGCAGCGCGATGATGCCGATCACCACGAGGAGCTCCACGAGGGTAAAGCCCCACCGCCCGCCACAGGTGGGCCGGCGGCAAGTGGCGGACGATGAACGGGTGCGGGCGTGCGGCATGGGGTCTCCAGGCGTTGGTGCGGCTGAGGGGAGTTCGCGGGGAGAAAAGGCCATCGGCCCGCCGCTAGGCGAGCCGATGGTGCGGGGTGCGGGCAGCCGGTTAGGCGGTGCGTCGACGCCGGAGCAGCGCGAGCGACCCGAGGCCCGCCAGGGCCAGCGAGGTCGGCTCGGGAATCGCCACCTGGTAGATGTCGAGGCGACGCTCCACCAAGCTCGCGATCGCCAGCGTCGGCGAGCCGTCGGGGGCGAAGGCGAAGTCGAGTTGCTTCGAGTTGTTGGCGAAGGCGCCCGACAGGCCACTCTCGTCACCGGTCAGGGTCTGAACGATGTTGCCCTGCAGGTCGGTGATGTAGACGTTCGTGTCATCGATCGCCTGGCCGGCCAGCGTGGTGCTGCCGCGGGCGGAGATGGCGTACAGGTCCTCGCCGTTGGCGCCCACGCCCTCGAGGATGGCGATGTCGCGGCCGAGGTTGTTGATGCCGGGGCTGAGGATTTCGCCCACCTGCGAGAACGTGTTGTTGCCGGTCCGCTCGTAGATGCCAAAGCCGTTGACGGTGGCGAAGGCGAGATCGCCGTCGCTGTTGAAGTCCATGCCGCGGAAGGCCGAGCCGAGGTCGCCGTCGAAGATGATCGCGCCGCCCGGGCTGGGCTGGCCGGTCGAGAAGACGAGCGAGCCGTCATCGATGTCGAGGGCGAGGCGACGGCCCGAGCCTTGGCTCAGGAACGCCGCGTACGACGGGTCGCCGTTATCGGTCATCGGATCGGACCCGACGACGAACGGGCGGACGCCGCTGGGACCGTTGACCGAGAAGTCGGCCGAGCCAGCGGCGGGGTCGTAGCGGGCGTAGACGCTGGTGGAGGCGCTGCCCGAGTCGTAGCCGGCGAGGATGCTGTCGGTGCCGGCGTCGTAGGCCACGCTGTTGTACCCGCGCCCGCCGACGGCGGACAGGACGGTGCCGGCGAGCGGATCGCTCGTGGCAGTGCTGAACCCGCCATACAGGTCGCTGACGGCGACAATGCCGATGCTGTCGACGTTGCCGCCGTTGTTCAGACCGCCGAGGTAGGCGGTGGTGCCGTCGAAGCCGATGCCCGTGGGCTGGTCGCCGTAGAGGCTGTTTTCGTCGAACGAGTCGTCGACGAAGACGCGGTTGACCTGGTCGAACTGCGACTGGGCCGTTGCGGCGGCGGCAAGGCTGACTGCGGCGGACGCGGCGATGATTGCCGGAAGCATGTTGCTTTTCATAAACCCTCTCCAGTGGTGAAAACGGATGGTGCGGGCGGCACACGCCCGGAGCGTCAGTGCCTGTTCCCGCCGTGCCTGCCGCGGCTGGTCGCGCGCGGCAAGTCTTATAGAAGAGTTACCACGACCGCGCAGCCTTGTCAACGTCGCCGCGGGACGCCGCGGCCATTAATTGTTCGTGTTGTCCAGCGGAATCAGCACAAACGGCACGGGCAGGCAACTCGCGCCCGGCGGCGTGTACAGCAGCTCGATCTCCCCACCCTCGGGTGCGGCCGGAAAGTGCTGGATGACCACGCCCTCCGGCGGACCGCCGTAGCGCACCTGGTCGTTCGGCAGCGGCACCGATCCGGATTCATCCGTCGGGAGCAGCCCGTTGTCGCCAAGCACCCGAACCGCAACCGCCGCCTTCTCACACCAGCGGGCGCCGGCGCGGGCGTTGTACGTCACCAAACTTACGCCGCGCCCGTCGCTGCTCGTGTACGGAATCCGCAGGCGGTAGATCACGCCGTAGTTTCCTTTGTTCTGCGGCTCGGCCTCGCCCAGCGCCGGGTCCTCACCCGCGAGCGAGTCGACGCCGCTGATCCACGACTCGATCTCACCGTCGGCAAAGATGATCTGCCGCGGGCCATCGGCCGTGTCGTACGAATCGGCCGTGACTTCCTTGTTCGCGCCCGTCGCGAAGAGCCCGCGCCCCGCGCCGCTGGCGTGATGGCCGGGCAGCACCTGCGGCAACTTCGGCAGCTCCTCCACCATCGCGGCCGCATCCGCGCCGGGGTCGGCCTGAAGCGTGGTGATGCGGGCGGGCTGGTCGATCGTGAAGACGTAGATGCCGTGCAGGAGGTCGTTCGTCTTGGAATTTAAGCTGCCCAGCCGCGCGTCGACGAGGCGGCGTTCGCCGGCGGGCAGTTCGAAGTCGAGGTTTGTCGCGGCCGGATCGTCCTCGGCGAGCAGCTCAATTTGGCCGTCCTTGCCGAGCTTGTGGTAATCGCCGCCGGGGCCGTTCAGGCTCGCCTTGCGAAAGCGGACCCGCATCGGCCCGTCGCCAAGGTTCTCAATCGTGGCGGCGATCTGCTTCGGGCCGGCGTCGGGCGTGGGGACGTGGTAGAGGTACAGCCGCACGTCGCCCGGCTCGACCGCCTCCTGCATCGCAATGCCGTTGCCTGTGCGGAAATACTCGGGCTTGTCGCTCAGCAGGAGCTGCGGGGAATCTGCGTCGCGGATCGTCGCGTCCAGCCGGGGAATCGCGGCGAAGTCGAGCGCGGGCAGTTGCACGCGCTCGCCAGCCCGCGCGGCGTCGGTGACAGGCTGGCTCGCGTCGCTGGCCATCGCCGCTGCGGGGAGGCCAAGCAACGCCGCGGCGAGCGTGGCCGAGCGGAGGAGGGCGGAGAGTTGCGGCGTCGTGGTCATCTTCAAGGCGTTGCTCCCGGATGTGCGAGGACCCCCATCCCCACCCTTCGCGATATTATATAAGACCTCGCAGCGACACAATGGTTGGGTGTCAAGCAGTCACCGCTGCCGGCCAAGCCAGTTCGGCGCCGCCGCGAGCGAGGTCGTGGCGAAGACGCTCCAGCAGCCGGGCTTCTCTATGCACGCCGTGCGGCCGCGTGTCGTGTTGAAGGCACCAAGCCGCCGTTGCGCCGGCGGCTTCGCCGATGCCCCACTCGACCGGGTGCAGCCGCGTGCAGCCGTTGGCGATGTGGCTCGCGCCGATCGCCTTGCCGGCGGCGAGCAGGTTTGCACTGCCGGGCACGCCGGCCCGCGGGAGCAGGCTGCCGAGGCCGACCGCGAACGGGATCGCCGGCACGTAGACGCTGTTCCGCCCCGCCGCGGACGGGTGCAAGTCGATCATGTAATGCCCGATCGCCACCGCGTCCGGGGGAGACGCGGTCAGGCCTTCCGCCCGGCGTTGCTCTTGGCCGACGTCGCGTTCGGTCAGGATCGACTCCGCCCGCAGGCGGCGCGGCTCGCGGATGTAGGCGGCCATCGCGAAGCCGTCGGTTGTGCCCATTTCGTCGCCGCGCAGGCGCAGGCCGGGGTAGCCGTGGCCGTCGCCGTCGTGCCGCGGGGCCTCGGATTGCAGCCAGCGGACGAAGCACCGCGCCTGCTCTTTCGCCGCCCGGAGCACGGCCGCGCGGCCGGCGTAGGGATCCGCGTCCTCGCGAATGAGCGGCTTGTGAAAGTAGTCGGTTTGCACGGTGTTCCACAGGCAAACGTCCGGCCGGGCGGCATCGGGTGTGTACAGGCTCGCGTCGACGATGCGGCGGTATCGCCACAGCTCGAGCGCGTCGCGAATCGGCTCATCCGGCGGCGGGATCATCGCGAGCGTGCGCGGGTCACGGGCATCATCAATCTGCCACGAGAAGAGCCGGCCCGGCCACGGCGGCGACAGATTGGGGACGAACTGCCGCCATTCGCGGTAATCGGCCGGCTCGTCGATCGTGTGGTCCTCGCCCGGCCGATGCTCCAGGGCGAAGCAGTGGGTGATCGCCTGCTGATCGCGCGGGTCGGTGTCGCTCCCAAGGTCGGCGCGTCCGTGCAGTTCGCCGAAGACGTCGCGACCCTCGGCGCCGAGCATGTGGCCGCAGCCGACGAGCGGGTAGAGGTCGCCGCACTCGGTCGCGTCGAGCACGAACTTGGCGGCGATCGTCGTCTGCTCGCCGGCGTCGTTCGCGAACGTGATCGCCCGCACCGTCTGGCCGTCGACATCCGCCGCGACGGGCCAGTGCTCGTAGAGCACCGTCACCCGCCCCGCCGCCACGTGCGGGGCAAGCATGGCGTCGATCACTGCCACGCCGACGGTCGGCTCGAAGCAGAGTCGGCTGACCCACCCGCCGCCGGGGTTCAGGTGCGGGTCAGCGCGGGCGGCGGCCGTCAGCTTGCGATGCGTTCGATACCAACGGCGGACGTTCTGACGGAAGGCGACGTAGCTGCGGGTGGCGCCGTAGAACCCGTCGCCGCCCTCGATCCACCGGTGCTCGTCCGGCGGGACGGCCTGGCTGGTGAGTTGCCCGCCGAGCCAGCGGGTCGGTTCGACGACCAGGCAGTTCCCGCCGCGCGTCGCGACGGCCAGGGCCGCGGCGACGCCGCCGCACCCGCCGCCGACGATGAGGATGTCCGTCTCGCGCTCGGTCATGGACGTGCTCACGCCGGCGCGGGGCCTGTGCTACGCCGGGGGATCAGCCGCGCCCGCAGCGTGCGGCCGCCATCGTCTTCGGGCTCTCGGTCGGACGGCGAGACGCGCTCGGCCAACAGCGCGACCGCCGCGTGGCCAAGCTGCACCAGCGGCTGGCGGAGCGTGGTCAGCGAGGGCGACAAGTGCTCGGCCGAGGGCGGGTCGTCGACGCCGACGACGCTCAACTCCTCGGGAACTTGCAGCCCGGCCTCCTCCGCGGCGGCGTAGGCATCGAGGGCGTAGTAGTAGCCCGCGGCGAAGAGCGCCGTCGGCGGGTTTGGGCCGCCGAGCATGGCCGTCAGTCGCAAGCGCTCCTCGCGGTCGAGCCGCCATGTCCTCGCCGGCAGCACGTGGCCGGGGTCGACCGTCAGGTTCCGCCGCCGACACGCACCGACGAACCCCTGCCAGCGGTCGCGGGCGTTGCTGGTCGCCAGCGGCCCCTCGACCCCGCCGATGTAGCCGATCCGCCGGTGGCCCAGCCTGGCGAGATGATCGATCGCCTGCTCGACCAGATCGGCGTTGTCCGTGTCGACCGCCGCCACGCCGCGCGCGGTGCCGTGGGCCCCGATGACCACGCACGGCTTGGGCGCCCGCTTCGACACGTCGGCCAGTTGCGACGGGAGCGGGTTGAGGTAAAGGAAGCCGTCGCACTCGCCGCGCACGTCCTCGCCGAGCCGGAGCAGGATCAGGTCGACGTGCAACTGCTGGGCCCCGCGACGGACGCCCTCGAGCACCTGGCTGTGGTAGTGGTCGGCCAGGCTGCTGTCGGGGTCGAAGACGAGCCCGACGCGCCCGCTGGCACGCCGGGCGGCGCCCGCGCCGCCGGCGGGCCGCACGAAGGTGCCGCGCCCCTGGCTGCGGTGGAGCAGGCCGTCGCCGACGAGTTCGTGCAGCGCGCGGTGGGCCGTGACGAGCGAGACGCGCAGTTGCCGGCTCACCGCCGCCGTCGAGGGCATGCGCTGGCCCGGCTCGAACTCGCCGGCGTCGATCGCGTCGCGGATCGTGTCGCGCGCCACGAGGTAGAGCGGCCGACCCGGCCGCGGCTTGACCGGCGGGAGCGTTCGCGGGTTACTCATCGGCCTGCCCCTTCACCCGCACGCCCAGGTGGACCGCCACCGGCCGGAACGCGCCGTCGCTGGGGCGATTCATTCGATTGGTCACACCGCGAAGGATGAACGCCGTCGACCCGCCGCCGTCGAGGTTGATCGCGTCGGTCGCGCCGTGCGCAAGCAGCAGGTTGGCAAGGTCCGGCAGCGTGATGCCCACGCTCCAGTTCGGCTGACGGCCGTCGATGGCAACGAGGTAGAGGTAGCGGCCCGTGTCATCGACGCCGATCGCCGTGCGCGGGTGGCGCTGCTCAGCCGCGACGCGGGCGTCCACGGCCGTGTTGATGCCGCCACGCAGGAGCGCCGCCCCGCGGTTGGTTCGCTCGGTCGCCCCCACGCCCGCGACGGCCGAGTCGACGCCGTTAAGCTCCAACGCCTCGCCGACGACCACGCGAGCGCGGTTGCCCGAAACGAGCAGCACCGGATCCACGCCGCGCGCCGGCGAGACGACGACGCCATCGCTCACGACCAGCCCGATCGGCGCCGTGGCCGAGAAGTAGTTGGCGTTTACCGCGAGATCGACCCCGGCATCGACGGCCCAATCGAGGGTTGTCACGCGAGGGCTGCTCGCGGCGACCGTCACCTCGGCCCGCTCTAAATCGACGACGGCGAGGAAGCCGCGGACGGGGCCGGCGTCGGTTTGGGTCTCGAGCGTGCGGACGTCGATTGCCGCCGGCGCGTCGGTGGGCCGCGTCGTCGGCGAGGCACAGGCCGCGGTGGCGAGGCACAGCAAGGCGAGGATCGCCGACCCCGCCCGCGCCATTGGTCCACCCGCATTCCTCATAGAAGCCCTCCGCCGGCCGCCCCCCACCTCGCCAGGTCTTATAGTCTTATAGAAGGTACGCGATCGCCCGCCCGTGTCAAAGCGGCAGCGCATCGGCCCGCAGGAGGGCGACCACCTTGCCGGCCACGCGGGCCATGCCGGCGCGGGCGGTCTCGAGCTCCGCCTCCGCGTCGCCGTCCGGATCGCCCTGCCAGTAGAGGCCGATCAAGTAGTGCTGGCCGCTCGTCGCGTCGAAGACGTAGGCGGCGTCAACAAAGGCGCCGTCGCCGGGCCACCAGCCGGGCTTGTTCCAGACGTGCAGGCCGTTGAGGTGCGTCAGGCCGCGTTCGACGAACGGCTCGTTCGTTTCCGCCATCGCCTGGGCGAGCGCATCGAAGCCGCGCAGACCGCGGGTTTCGGTGAAGAACGTCGCTGCGAGCAGGCGGACAAGATCGTCGCTGCAGGCCCAGTTCGCCTCGCCGCCGCCCGCCGCCGGGTGGGCGGGATCGGCGTTGGGCGGCAGATCCGGTGCCGGCCGGGCGGGCCAGGCGATAGTTGCGTCGTCGGCCAGAAGCGTCACCGGCCGGCTGTGGTTCCAGTGCGGCCGCGTGAAGTGGCGGCGAATCGTCAGCTTCTCGCAGCCGAAGCGCGTCAGCATCGCGTGGGTTTCGGCAAAGCCGACGAACTCCTGCAAGGTGTTGAACGCGGCATTGTCGCTGTCGGCGATCATGTCGCGCAGCAGCGTCGCCACCGGCTGCGGCGTCTCACCGGTCAGCGGGTCGCCCTGCAACGACACCCGCCACGCCTTCAGCGGAAGATCGACGCCGACGCGGTCCAGATGCCTAAGCACGCCCACCGCCGTCGCGAGCTTCACGGTGCTGGCCGGGTAGAAGCCGACTGTGCCCGATTCGCGCCAGCGCGCCGCGTGAACGGTGCCGTCCGACCCGACCCGCGCGATCGTCATCGCGCTGCCGGCCGGCATCTCGATCGCGTCAAGCGCCGGCGACGGCTTGGCGTCGATCAACACGATCGGCATTGGCACGACCGGCCCGCCCTTCCACGGCTGCGGCGAGTCGGCGGGCGGGGTCATGGTCAGGCACGCGAGGAGCAGGGCGAGCATGCGGCCGTTTTACTCGATCGTCTCGACCTCCACCCACGCCCCGCCGTTGCTCATCGACGCGTTGCCCGCCTCCATCACGGCGACGTTCTCGACGATGTCGCGCAGCTCCACCGGCGCGGCCCCGCCCTCGAAGAAGCGCGTCATGCCGGCCACGAGGCGGGCGTAGACGGGCTCGAAGTCGACGACGAACGAACGGGCGTCCTTCTCACCGTGGACGGTCGCGCCGAAGGCGTAGCCGGCCTTGCGTTCGAGGCGGATCGAGGCGAAGCGGCCGTCGCGGTACTCGAGGCGGACGAGGTCGCGATCCTCCGTGTGAACCGCGCTCACGCGCCCGACGCCGGAGCCGAGCAGGGCGTCGACGAGCTCGATCGCGTGGACGCCGTAGAAGAAGAGGCCGGCCATGGAATCGTTCAACTCGCCGGGGCCAAAGGCGTCGACGGCGACGGGGTTGCCGATCGCATTGCGGTCGAGCGTGTCGAGTTCGACCACGAAGCGCAGGCTGCTCGCCGAGTAGCAGCGGGCCCGGCCGTCGCGGCTGGCCGCAAGCAGTTGCTTCGCCTCGGCGAGCGAGCAGGCGAGGGGCTTGTCGACGTACGTCGGCAGCCCGCGCCGCAGCGACGGCAGGGCGTGCTCGAGGTGCCGGTGGCCGTTGACGCTCAGGACCATCACGCCGTCGACCGCGTCGAGCATGGCATCCAGGGACTCCGCCGGCTCGACGCCGAGGTCGAGCGCCTGCTGGCGCCACTGCTCGACGTCGCCGGCGGGCATGTCGTGGTGGCCGTCGGTCCAGAGGTGGGTGACGCGGCAGCGGGTTTCGCCGGCTTCGCGGCGCTGGTGGATGCGCTCGGCGAAGGCCGGCAGGTGCGAGGAGTCGATGCCGACGACGCCGAGCTTGACGTCGTCGTGGGCGGGCGTGGAGTTCGGCATAAGGGCAGCAGTCTACGAGGCGTTCACGGGCGTGCGGCGGCCATGAGGCAGGCTCGCCTGCTCCGCCTCCAACAGCCGCCCGACGGCGACGGCGTCGGCCAGCGACACAACCGGATCGACGCCCGCGGCGAGAGCATCCACGAGGTGCCGCGCCTGGCCGTCGTACCCGTTTTGCGGCGACAGCGCGACAGGAGTTGCCTTCCCGTCGCGGCAGAGCAGCAGCGGCGGGTCGCGGTGCAGGTCGAAGTCGAGTGTGGCCTCGGCAAAGGCCGCGACGTACCGCATGCGAAAGCCGAAGCCCGCGTCGTGCCAGCCGCCCTCGGCCGACACGCGCGCCGGGCCGTCGGCGTAGTGGTAGAGCGTGGTGTGGGCGTCGATCGAGCCGACGGTGGTCACGGCGTCCGGCGGGCCGAGGCACCAGGAGACGAAGTCGCTGTCGTGCACGTGCAGGTCGAAGATCGCCCCGCCGCTCTTGCTGGCGTCGGCGTAGTGGGCCGCCCAGCTTGGGCGGGCGCCGAGCCGCTGGATGGCAAGCGATTGCAACGGGCCGTACGCGGCCGATTCGATCTGCTCGCGCAGCGATTGCCAGCCGGGCCAGAACCGCATGCACATGGCCGGCATCGCGACGCGGCCAGTCTCGCCCTGCACCGCAACGAGTTGCTCGATCTCCGGCACGTGCAGCGACACCGGCTTTTCGATCAGCACGTGTTTGCCCGCCCGCATCGCCCGCTCGGCCAACGCCGCGTGCGTGTGCGTTGGCGTGCAGATGCTGACGAGATCGACGGCGGGATCGGCCAGCAGTTCGTCGGCCGTCCGGTGGCCGTGGACGCGGGTGGCATCGAAGTGCGCGTCGGCGGCGTCGAGGTTTCCACCGACGCCGCTCAAATCGCCGGCGCGCCGGCGGTCGTCGCGGCTGGCGACGGCGGCGAGGCGGCACGGGTGGCCGTCGCGCTCGGCCCGCAGGTAGGCCGCCAGGTGCGTCGCCCCCATGAAGCCGAGGCCGAGGATTCCCACGCCGATCGACTGATCGCTCACGCCGCGCCGCCTTTCCAACGAACGAACCCCTCGATCGCCTCGTACTCGGCCAAACCCAGCGCGTCGTAGGTGCGGGCGGTGGCGCGGGTGCGGTCCTCGGCCCGCTCCCAGAACTCGCGCTCGTCGGTGCCGGGGAACAGGGCCTTGTCCTTCTGGCTCTCGTGCTTGAAAATCGCCACGCGCTTGCGCTGCACCTCGCCGGGGCTCAGCGGGACGGCCATCTCGATGTCCTCGACGTCCCACTCCTGCCACGCGCCGCGGTAGAGCCACACCTCGCAGTCGGCGTACCACGGCTGATCGACGGCGCGGTCCAGCGCCTGGAAGATTGCGGCCAGGCAGACGCGGTGCGTGCCGTGCGGGTCGCTCAGGTCGCCGGCGGCGTAAATCTGGTGCGGGCGGATGCGGTCGAGCAGGGTTGCGACGAGGTCGACGTCGGCGTCGCCCAGCGGCTTCTTGCGCACGCGGCCGCTCTCGTAGAAGGGCATGCCGAGGAAGTGCGTGCGGTCGGCCGGCACGCCGGCGTGCCTGGCGGCGTTGCGGGCCTCGGTGCGGCGGATCATCCCCTTGATCGCCTGCAAGCGCGGCGGGTCGACCTCGCCCACCTGCTTTCCGTTGACGAACGCCACCAGCTCGTCCCGCGCCGCCCGCGCGGCGGTCGCGTCCAGCCCCAGCGGCTCGGCCGCCTCGGCGACAAAATCCGCGTGCCGCAGGGCCGCGTCATCGAAGACGGCGATGTTCCCGCTCGTCTGATACGCCACGTGAACTTCGTGGCCCTGGTCGCACAGTCGGATCAGCGTGCCGCCCATGCTGATGACGTCGTCGTCGGGGTGCGGGCTGAAGACGAGCACGCGCTTCGGGAAATCGTCGCTGGCGTGCGTGATGCCGCTGTAGTCCGGATTGCCCGCCGGCTTGCCACCGGGCCAGCCGGTGATGGTGCGCTGGCGGTTCTTGAAGGCGTTGATGTTCACGTCGTACGCCCCGCCCTCGCGGTCGGCGACGAGCTCCTGGAGGCCGTGCTCGTTGTAGTCCTCGTCGGTGAGTTTCAACAGCGGCTTGCCGAGCTTTGTCGCGAGCCAGATGGCGGCCTTGCGGCGCATGGGCTCGTCCCACGCCAAGCCGAACCCGTCGAGCGTGCCGAGCAGCCAGGGGCTCTTGAACCGCGTCAGTTCCGCCGCGGCGGCCTCGTCGAGCACGAACTGCGCGTTAGCGTGTTCCTGCAAATAACTCGCGGCCACGAGCGGGCTGATCGGCCCCTCGATCGCGTCGCGCACGACGGGCGCCTTGTTCTCGCCCCACGCCATCAGGATCACCCGCCGCGCCGCCATAATGCTGGCGACGCCCATCGTGATCGCCTTGCGCGGCACATTGGGCTCGCCGAAGAAGTCGCTGGCGGCGTCGAGCCGCGTGACGCGGTCAAGCGTGATCAGCCGCGTTCGACTCTCGCGGCTGCTGCCGGGCTCGTTGAAGCCCACGTGCCCCGTCCGGCCGATGCCGAGCAGTTGCAGGTCGATGCCGCCGGCCTCCTCGATGCGCCGCTCGTACGCCGCGCAGTGGGCCGGCACGTCCTCGCGGGCGATTGTGCCGTCCGGCACGTGGGCGGCGTTCGGGTCGATGTCGACGTGGTCGAACAGGTGCTCGCGCATGAAGCGGACGTAGCTTTGCAGCTCGTCCGGCCCCATCGGGTGGTACTCGTCGAGGTTGAACGTCGTGACGTTCGCGAAGCTGAGGCCCTCGTCGCGGTGCAAACGGATCAGCTCGTCGTAGACGCTCGTCGGCGTCGATCCGGTCGCCAAACCGAGCACGGCCCGCTCGCCCCGCTCGGCCTTTTGGCGGATCAGGGCGGCGATGGTGGCCGCGATTTGCCGGCTGGCGGCGGCGCTGTCGGCAAAGACGCACGCCGGCACGCGCTCGACAGCCTCGCCTCCCGCGCCGCACGAGTCGAGCGAGTCGGCAAACCGGGCGTCAACAGAGGCGCTGGGCATAGCGGGTCTTATATAACCTTCGGCGTTGCGTCGCCAGCGGCGTAGGCCTGGTCGACCAGCCGCGCGACCTCCGCCGCCTCGGCGAAGCTGCACAGGTCCGCCACCTCCTCGCCCCGCACCGCGGCGGCGAACGCTGCGAGTTGCCGGGCGAACCGCACCTCGTGCGTCTCGATCTCGATCGTCTCCGCCCGCCCGTCGTGCGAGGGCGTGAGGTGCAGGGCAAGCGGGTCGAGGTAGTCGTAGTGAAGCGTGGCGTCGGTGCCGACGAGCGTGACGGTGAAGCGGTCCGCCTCCTGCCAGCCGCTGGCGATCGTCGCGGCGACGCCGGAGTCGGTTTCGAGCAGGACCGTCGCGTTGCTCTCGCCCCGGCCGGGCCAGACGCTTTGGAAACTCGCAGCCTTGACCGTCGCGTCGCCGAGCAGGAAGCGGAGCAAGTCGAGCGAGTGGCAGCCGGTGTCGATAAAGCTCCCGCCGCCGCTGACGGGGCGATCGCTCATCCACCGCTCCTTCATCGTCGGATGCCAGCACGCGAAGGTGTTCTCGAACCGCACCGGCGTGCCGAGCACGCCTGCGGCCAGGCGGCGGCGCATCTCGACGACGGCCGGCGTGAACCGATGGCAGTAGGCGACGGCCGTCGGCACGCGGGCGTGCTGCTGGGCGAGCGTGACCAGCGGCGTCGCCTCGGCGAGCGTGCGGGCCAGCGGCTTCTCGCACAACACCGGAAGGCCGGCCTGCAACAGCGGCTCGATCAACGCCTGCCGCGCGCCCGGGGGCGTGCAGACGATGGCCGCGTCGGGCTTGTCCCCGTCGGCCAGAAGCGCCGCGACGTCCGCGAACGCGGGAATCTGGCTCGCCTCGCGGGCGTGCGGGCTGGAGTCGACGATGGCGACGATCTCGACCGTGCCGAGGGCTTCGGCGGCGGCCCGGTGGGCGGCCGCAATGCCGCCGGCACCGACGAGGGCAATCTTGAAGGAATCTGGCATAATGGTTATAGAAGACTAGAGCGCGGGCGTTGTCCGCCGCCAGCTTACGCCACCCGCCGTGCCCGCCATGCTTCGACCTCGACTCCTGCCCGCCGTTCTGTCGCTCCTCGCCATCTGCACCACCTGCGCGGCGGCCTGGGCCGAGCCTGTCGCCGAAGCGCGCGGCACGTGGATGACGACCACCGCCAACACCGCCCTCGCCTCGCCCGAGCAAACCGCCGCCAGCATGCAGCGCCTGCGCGAACTCGGCCTGAACGTCGTCTACATCGAGTGCTGGAAGAACGGCTACACCGAGTTCCCCAGCCCCACGATGGACGCGCTCATCGGCGTGCCGCTCAAGATCAACGACGCCCCGCCGGAGCTGCAACGCGATTTGCTCCAGGAGGCGGTCATCGAGGCGCACCGCAACGAGATGCTTGCGATCGCCTGGTTCGAGTACGGCTTCATGGCGGCGTACAAGGAGACGGACAACGAGCTGCGCGAGATCGCAAAGGAGAAGGGTTGGCTCACGCAGACGCGAGACGGCGCCTTCGTCGGCGAGCAGAACCCGTTCGTCTGGATGAACCCGCTGCACACAGGCCCGCAGCAGCTCTTGCTCGACATCGTGCTCGAGGCGGTTGACCGCTACGACCTCGACGGCGTGCAGCTCGACGACCGCATCGCCATGCCCGTCGAGATGGGGTACGACCCGTACACCGTCGCGCTATACAAGGAGGAACACGACGGCCGCGAGCCACCGGCGGACCCGCGCGACCCGGCGTGGGTGCAGTGGCGTGCCGACAAGGTGACGGCCTACGCGAAGCGGTTCGCGACGGAAATCAAGCAGCGCCGGCCGGGCCTGATCGTCAGCGTCAGCCCCGCGCCGCACCCGTGGTCGCTCGACAATTACGCCTGCGACTGGCCCACCTGGATGGCCTGGCGGACCGACGAAGGCCGGCCGTTGTGGGACGAGTACCTGCCGCAGTGCTACCGCATGGACGCCAAGGCGACCGTCGCGAGCATCGACCAGCAAGTCGAACAGGTGCAAACGCTCGGCGACGGCCGGCTCGACGTGCTCGTTCCCGGCGTTCGCCTCGTCGGCGACGGCCCGGATTTGCCGGCGGCGGACCTTGCGACGGTCGTCGATCACGCCCGCGAGAACGGCGTCGGCGGGCTTGTCCTCTGGTTCAGCCGCGGCGTGCTCGATGTGCTGCCCGACGCCGTCGCCGACGCGTGGAGCGAGCCCGCCCATCACCCGCTTCGCCCCGCCGACTGGCGGCCCGCACCGCTCGTGGCAACTCAGGACGGCGGCACCTGGTCCGTCGACGTTCCCAAGCCGGGCCAATATCGAGTGATCGTCAAGATCGACGGCGCGTGGAAGCACATCACGCCGGTCTACGTGGACGAAGGTGTCTATCGGGCGCCGCAGATGTCGGGCGAGAACGTCGAGGGCGTCGAGTTGCTCGTGGACCGGCGTCCGCAGGAGACTGAGAGCAATTGACGGCGCAGATTGCAGACTCGGCAACTTCGTCGCGAAACGGTACCCTGTCACTTCCCGCACGCCCCGCCCCGCCATGCGCAACGACGTCAAACCAGTCATCCCGCCGACGACCACGCCCAAGCCCGCCCGCGGCGGGCGTGCCGGAGCCGCCTACGACGCCGAGCGAAACCCGTCGGTGCGGCGCGAGCGCGGCGATACGACCGATCCCGCCGGGCCCAAGCCGTCCACGGTCCCCGGCACGCTCGGCACCGGCGGCGCCGTGACTGACGCCAGCGGCACGACCGGCCCCGTCAGTCGCAGCAACGATCGCCAAAGCACCACGACCGGCAGCCTCGGCGACCGCGACATGGAACGCTCCGCCCGCATGGGCGAGGCACCCGACATCGACGTCCTGAACATTCCTACCGGCGACAGCTCCCTCAGCGTCCCGGTCATCATGGCCCTGCTCGCCGCCGTCATCGCGATCCTGGCGCTGGTCGTTGTCTTCAGTTGGCCCGACAGCGCGGCGGAGAATGATTCCGGCGTGCTGAGCCCGCGCGACGTGAACGCCGTGAGCGACGCCGAGTGACCCCGCTCGTTTCCCGCTAATCACCGGCGGAGGTGGGGGTGGAGGCGGGGGTGTCGGTGGGCTGATCGAGCTGTTCGACCAGGCGGCGGATCTCCTCATCGCGGCGTTGCAGCAGTCGGTCGCGCACATCGGCGGGCAGGTCGCTTTCGTAGAGGAGCAGGGCCGTGCCGTCGCCGAGGTCGACGCTCAGGATCGGCCTGCCGCCCGAGCCGTTGCCACGCTGAAGGTTGCCGCCGAAGCCCGCCTCCTCCTCCTCGCGATAGCCAAGGTAGACGCCGTCCTCGGCCACCGCGTAGCCGACGCCCGTCACGGCCGCGAGCGATTCGAGGGCGTCGCGCACGGTGCCGTTCTCGGAGTTGAACCGTACGCGGCGGAACTGCTCGGGCACGCGCTGCAGCGTGCCGGGCTCGACGCGGAACGCCACGCCCGTCGCCTCCTGCAGTTCTTTGATGACCGTGGGCAGCTCGACGCGGTCGTAGCTGAGCGTGACACGGCGGTCGAGCATGCGGTTAACCCACACGTCCTTCGCGACGACCGCAAGCGTGTCACCCCACGGGTACCACGTGCCGCCGGTCTGCTCGTGGATCGACTCCATCGCGTCGGCGAGCGTGGCGTCGCGGGCGACGAAGACGCGGCGGTCGCGCATTAGGTCGTCGAGGCGGTTTTCGACGACGTAGCCGGGCACCGGCTGGCCCGCCTGTTCGGCGGCGGCGTCGAGGTCCTGGAGCTTCAAATCGACCGCCTCCAGAAGCTGGGCGGCAGTGGGGCGGTCGTCGATGAGGTCGAGTCGAACACCCGCGAGCAGATCGAGCATCGCGACCTCCTCGACCGTCGCGCGGCGGCCGCTGCGGGCCAGCGGCGGCAGCGGCCTCAGCTCCACGGTCTCCTCGCCCAGCTTGAACTCGAGCGCGAGGCGCTGGGAGATGAGCTCGAGCGTCTCGCGCAGCGGGCGGCTGGTGACGGTTACGCTGATCGGCGTGTCGCGGCCGTAGGGCAGCAGCGCGTAGGTTGACTCCTCCACACGGAACGGCACGCCGCTGACGTCGCTGATGGCGTCGAGCACCTCGGGCAACGGACGGTCGATGAGGTTGAGCTTGACCGGCGCGTCGAGCACGCGGTTCACCAGCGCGTCGGTTTGCGGCTGCGCGCCGCGAGCGGACCGGGCGGCATCGTCCTGCGCCGCGGCGAACGCGACCGACAGGCCAAGCAGCGTGGCCACGCCGGCAATCGCCAGCGTGGCGGAGCGGCGGCGAAGGCCAAGGGGGCGGTGCGTCGGGGCAGGCATGGCCCCATCCTACCCGACGTTGCCCCGCCGCCAACCGAAGCTCGCCCCGCGGCCGCGGCGTCAGTCGAGGCTCGGCAGCGGGATGTCGCGAAACATGAACGGGATGCTGAGCGTCCGCGTGCGCGTCGCGACCGACCAGACGACCTCCGTCGGCACGCCGCGCTTCTGACTCCAATCCGAAAAAGTCAGCTCGAGGTCGAGGCGCGACGCCTGCGTGTCCACGTCCTCGGAGCGGCCTTGAAGATCCCAGGCGGCGCCGTCGGCCGTGCGGAACTCGACTCCCTCGATCATCGCCCGACGCCGCGCCCAGTCCTGCTCGATGCCGGCCAGGTTGCGGCCTTCGATGCTGAGCCAGAGCTGCACCTGCGGGACCGACCCGCTTCCGTCGCCACGCCGCATCGCCCGCCGCATGGCTGCGGGAATCGCGGGGACGGCGATGCGCTCAACCCGCAACGTCCAGCCCGCCTCCTCGACTTGGAAATCGACCTCGCTGGCGGCGAGGGCGGTGTCGCCGGCCTCGACGGCGGGGTCCGCGTTCGCGATCTGCTCGTCCGCCGCCGCGACCACGCTCGCGATCGCGTCGGCGAGGTCTAGGCGAAGCGTTCGCATCTCGACCGCCGCCTCGAGGGAGACCGTGCCGGAGAGTTCGGCGATCCGGCCGCTCTCCCGCGCGGCCTGCGCGTCCAGCGGCAGGCCGACACGCGCGGTCCAGCCGGACTGGCCAAACTGCACGCCCGTCCGCCCGCCGCGGTTGCGCGCGATCAAACTGTTGCCCGCCTCGTCAACCGCGCGGGTGATCCGCACCTGCGCCGCCTGGTTGGCGACGCGAAGCTTCGGCTCGATCAGCAGGCGCAGCTGCGCCGACAGGTTGCTGCCGCCGTTGATGTTTTCTGCCACCACGCCGCCGTCGTCGCCGGCCCGCAGTTCGGCACTGCGCGACAGGTGCCGATTGATCGATGTCAACTCCACCCGCGCCGCGTGGCCGGTGACGTCATGCGCTGCGGTGTCCCCCCGCGGAAACCGCGGCGTGGCCGACCCAGACCAGCCGAAACGCAGGCCTTCCTGGTGTTCGAGCGGCCAAAGCTGCGTCTGCTCGCAGACCATCTCGATGGCGGTCCAGAAGGGCTGGTCGACCACGTCGAGCGTCACGCGGCGTTCGCGGGCGTCGTCGTTGTTGCGGAAGGGTTCGTCCTCAGGCCAAAGCCCGATTTGCAAGCCCTGCGTTGTGCCGCTGTCGCCGACGGTGTCGTGGATCGCCTCGACCAGCAGATGGGCGGCCTCCAACGCGGTGACGTCGGCGGCCTGAATGGTGATCCGGCTTTCGCCGAATCGCCGCCACTCGGCCAGGCGTTCCTGCACCTGGCGGGCCCGCGCCCGAACCTCCGGCAGCGGGTGCGACGCCGCCGTCTCCGACACCAGCGCCGCCAGCTCCGGGTCGGCCATCGCCGCGCGAAGTAGCTCGGCCTCGGCCACCGTGCGGACGGTAAAGCTCCGGTCGCCCAGCCGCTCGATCATCGCCGCGCGTCGCCCGGCATCGTCGGCGAGGCCCGCCGCCCCCGCGACGAGTCCGCCGGTCAGCACGAGCGGGAAGAGTCGGCGAAGCAGCGTGGCCATGATGGGCAGTTTACCCCATCAGCGACTGCCGCAAACCAACCGCGGTTCGACCCAGATCAGCCGATCCTGCACGTCGAGACGATCGGCGTAGTCGACCTCCAACGTCACGGTCGCCGCGCCGCCCAGCGGCACGTCGAACTGCCCGACGCCGCCTTCCTGCGTGAACTCGAGTCGTTCGGCGGCCACCTCGCCGTCGAGCAGAACCCGCACGTGGACGCTCGCCTGCGGCAACTCCTCGCCCTCGACGCCGATTCGAAAGTTTGCAAGAAACTTGTTGAACTCGCCCGGCGGGACGTCGAATGTCAGCCGCGTGCGACTGCGCGTTTCGATGGATCGGCCCGGCGTTGGGCCGGCGGCGACAACGCTTTCCAGCCCCGGCATGCGCCGCGGCGGAAAGCTTGCGCCGAAATAGGGTTGGTAGCGGGTTTCGCTCGGCGTCGCATCCGCCAGGAACAGGCTGCGAGCCTCGGCCGGCTCGACGGCGAACACGAGCGTCGGCTCCAGGCTGACGGCGTCGTTGTTGTATGTCACCTGCCACCGGCCATCGTCGCCGAGTTCGAGCGCGGTGGCGGTGATCGTCGACCAGTCCGACAGCACGAGCCGCGCGACGCCCGCGTTGGCCTGCGCCACCGCACCACCGTCGGCGAAGGCGACGCGCTCCACCGCGTCGAGCGGGAGCGTCAGGGTGCTGCCGTCGTCCTGCTCCAGCGTCAGTTGACCTTCGGCCAGGGATGCGAGAAACCCGCTGACGCGATCGCCGTTGGCGAGCAGGACCTCGTCCGACAGCGGCCGCGGCCCGGCGGTCGCGGGTTGGCCGATGCCACCCCCGGTGCCGAACGCGAGCAGTGCCACCGCCTGTTCGAGCGGAACGCGCACGTCGCCGAAGTCGAGCGTGCGGAGCGTGATCGCAGCCTCGTCGATGTCGGCCACGTCGCCGCGCAGAATGTCGCCGTTGGCGAGGTGAAGGCGAAACGCACCGCCCGCGCGGCCAGTGCCGGGCGGGACGAGATGGAGCAGCCGCGATGCACGAATCGTCTCGCCGCCAACGCTTGCGACAAGACCATCGTCGTCGATGTCGAGCCCGCTGATCGCCCCGACGGCAGCGGCCCCGTCCGGCCCGGTTGCCCGCCAGACGCCCGCCTGTGCGTTGGCAGAATCGGCAACGGCCAAGGCCGCGAGCAGAAGGATGCAGGCGCGGAGGAACATCACGATCCCGGTCCCTTTCCGCTGAAGACGGGCAGGTAGCGGTTGGGCATTTGCAGGACGATGAGGGCCATCGCGGTCGAGTAGGTGTCGACGCCGCGGTCCTGGTCGCCGGTCCAGCGGCCGTCGGATTCCTGGGCGCCGACGAGTTGCTCGCGGATGGCCGGGAACCACGTCGCCCACGCCTCGCCGCCGGCCAGGAACGTCGCTTGTGCGGCGTAATACTGGCCGTAGTAATAGTGGGGCCGCCTGCCGCCGACGGGGCCGTCGGGCACGCTGCGCAAGATGTAGTCCAGGCCTTGTTCGATCTCCGGCCCCTCGCTGATGCCGGCGTAGAAGAGCGTCGCCACGCCGGCGGCGCTGCGGGCAAAGCCGCTGTTGTTCCCGCCACCCAGCATGTAGTTGAAGCCGCCGTCGCTGTTCTGGCACTTGCGCACGTATTCGACGGCGTCGTCGATGACCCGCTTCTCCACCTTCACGCCCGCGTCGCGCGCGGCGCGCAGGGCCATCACCTGGCAGATGGTGACGCTGACGTCGGCCTGGATCGGCACGGGGTTGTAACGCCAGCCCCCCTCGCTGTTCTGGCTCTGCTCGATCAAGCGGACCGCGCGGCGGAGCGGCTCCTTCACGCGCTCGTCGCCGGTCATGCCGTAGACCTCGCCCAGCAGCAGCGCCGCGAAGCCGTGGTGGTACATCGCCCCGCTCGTGCCGTCGCCGCAGAGCAGGCCGCTGGGCTGGGCCTTGTTGATGATGTAGTCGACCGCCCGCGCGACGTGCTGGCCGTACTTGCCGCGGTTGGGCAGGTGGCCGGCGCTCATCAGGGCGATTGCGCTCACGGCGGTGTAGGCGGTGCCGCCGCCGCTGTCGCCGAAGCCGCCGTCCGACTGCTGCTGTGCCGCGAGCCAGTCGAGCCCGCGCTCGACGGCGGCGCGGCTTTGCGGCGTGATCTCGTCGCCGCGCACCTGCTCGCGGCCGTCGCCGGTGCCGTCATCAGGCACGGGCTGCGCAGCGAGCGGCGCGGCAAGAACGGCGGTTGCCGCAAAGGGGAGAATGAGGTGGCGGATCATGGCGTTACTCCTGGTCTTGCTCGCTGAGGCGCTTGTAGAACTCTTCGGTGAGCCGGCGGTACATGTCGAGCGGACGGTCGGTGCGCGAGTCGATGATCGCCTCACGCTGGCGCGGCGTGAGATTGCCCCACTCGGCCAGCGACTGCTCGAACTCGCCTGACAACTGGGCCTCGCCGCCGGGCGGCGGCGTGGGGGCCGAGCCGTCGCCGCCCTCGCCGGCATCGGGCCGCTCGCCTGCGTTCGCCTGCTGGCCAGCCGCGTTGGCTTGCTCCTGGCCGGGCCGATTCTGCTGCTGCGGCCGCCGCGCCTGTTGCTGGGCGGCGGCGGAACTCGACTGGCTGTTCTGGCTGTTCTGCCGCGCCTGGTCGATGAGCCCGTCGAGGTTCTCGAGCACGCGCTGCTGGAGCTGCTGGGTGATGGCCCCCGGATCGCGCTTGAGATCCAGCCGTTGACGAGCGCGGGCCATGTAGTCGCCGACCTGGCGAACCTGCTGACCCCCGCCGGCGGGCATGCCGTGCGGATCCTCCTCCTCCTCGCCCGCCTCGCCTTCGCCGTCGCCCTCGCCGGCCCCTTGCGCCTCGCCGCGAGCGGCCTCGCCCAAGAGGTCGTCGAGCAGGTCGCGGTCGTCTAGTTGCTGCTCGACGTCCTCGCCGTCCGCCTGCTCCTCGGGCAGCAGTGTCTCCGGGTCCGGCTCCGGCCCGAATCCGACCTTGCCCTGGCTGTACTGGCGGAGCATCTGGTTCAGCACGTCGCGCATCTCCCCCTGCTCGGCCGCGTTCTCGGCCACGCGCTGCTCGAAGTCGTCGCCGTCGCGATTGGTGTCGAGCTGGCGCGTCTGCTCCGCGACGCCCTGTTGCAGCCGCTTGACGAGTTGCAGCTCGGCCTCGGGCGGGAGCGCGGGCCCCTGCTGCTGCTGCTCGCCGTCGCCGCCGCCGCCTTGCTGTTGGCTGGCGCTCTCGAAGCGCTCGTCCTTCGGCTCGAGCGTGAGCGAGTCGATCATGGCATCCAGCCGCGCCACCGCGCGATCGCCCTGGCGTTGCACGCCGGCGTCTGTCTGCTGGCGGGCGAGGCCTTCCAGCACGGCGGACATCGACTCCCGCGCCTGCCGCCCCGCGTAGACGAACGCGACGCCGCCCACGTCCGCCAAGGCCTGCTCGGCCTCCTGCACGCGGGCGACGAGGTCCTCCTGCTTGGGCCGGATCGGGTTGATCCGTTGCAGCAGGCGCCGACGCGGCAACTCGGCCTGTTGCCGTTCGGCGTCGACGACGGCCGTCGGCTCGTTCACCTCGGCGACCTGCTCATCGCGAATCTGCACAAGCTGTTCCCGCACGGCCGCACGCGCCTGCTCGGCAAGCTCCTCCTCGACCCGCTGCCGCTCGGCCTCGGCGGCGTCGCGTGCCTCGACCAGCGCCGCCAACGCCTCCACCTGCGGCGGCGCGTAAGCGGCTTCCACGTCGCGCCCGCGCAGCGAAACGGCCGCCCGCTCCATCCGCGCCGACGCCTTCGCCAGCGCCGCGGCCACATCGCCCCCGTCTGAGGCCTCCTCGGCCGGCTGCGCGAGATTGCGGGCATTTCGCTCGGTCTGCTCCTGGCTCGCGGAAAGCCGCTCGACCGTTGGCTCGACGGCATTGTCCTCATCGCGCGCCGCCAGCGCCGCAAGATCGTCGGGCGCCGGCTCGTCGCGCAGCGCGAGGTTGTCCAGGTTGTGCCCGGCCTGGCGGCGGACGAGGCGGTCGAGCTGCTCGGCGAGCTCGGCAAGCTTGCGTTCGAGCTCGCGAAGTTGCTCGCGTTCGGCGTCGCGCAGCTCGCTCAGCACGAGTTGCAGCCCGATCTCCGCCTGCTCCTGAGCCTGCTGCGACTGCGAGCGATTGTTCTGTCGCTGCTGCTGCGCGGCGCGGCGTTGCTGACCGGTGACGCCCTGCTGCTGGGCCGTCTGGGCCGCGTTCTTCATCGCCTGTGCGGCCGCGTCGTCCTCGCGCATCTGCTCGGCCTGTTCCTGCATGCGCTCCAGCGCCGCCTGCGTCTCGTCGGCGAGTTGCTCCTGTTCGTCGGCGACCCGCTCCATCTCGGCGCGGTCGGCGTCGCTCATCTCCTCGGCGGTGCGGCCGACGTTGCGCGACATCGTCTCCTCGGCCCGCTCGCCGAGCTCCTGCTGGCGTTCGAGCAGTTCGGCGACGCTGTCGACGCTTTGACTGAGCGAGCCGATCGACTCAAGCTGCTCGCCGAGCTCGTCGAGCTGGCGGGTTGCCTCGCGTTGCTGTTGCTGCGCGTCCTCGGCCGCCTCGCCGCGCGGGGCCGGGTTGTTCTCGCCGCCGGCCCGCGACAGCGACAGCGCCGCCGACTTCATCGGGCCCTCGGCCGCCTGCTCGAGCCCGTCGGCGACGTCCTTGGCAAGCTGCTTGAGCTGCTCGTTTTCCGAGCGGTTTTCATCCAGTTCACGCTCGATTTCACCGACGGTTTCGGCGAGTCGCCGCGCCTGCGCGGCCGCGGCGGACTGCTGGCGGGCCAGGCGGTCGGCGGCCTCGCGGTCGGCCTCGTCGAGCGAGCGTTGCTCGGCCGTCTCGCCCGCCCACTCGCCCGTCTGGCGGCGCGTGGCCTCCTGCTGTTGGCGCACGCGAAGCACGCCGTCGCGGGCGCGCTGGAGTTCGCCGACGACGCGGCGGCTCAGCTCCTGCTGGCTGATGATCGTGATGCGCAGCCGCCCGCTCTCCTGCGGCTCGTGCGTGCGGCCGTTCAGGTCGAAGTTGTCCTTGCCGCGCAGGTGGAACTCGAGCACGTCGCCCGGCTCCAGCGGGCCGCCGGCCGACGCCGCGACGTCGCCCAACGGCCAGTCGTAAGCAAGTCGATAGCGAACGCCCCCCTCGCCGCCGCTGGGCTCGGCGGTGGCGCGATCGTCGGTCAGCAGCGGCACCGTCGCGGTCCAACCCGAACCGCCGGGTGGAGCGAGTTTTTCCACGACGAGCTCAACGTATTCCAGCCCAAAGTCGTCCTCGGCCGTCGCACGCAACGGCACGATGGCCTCGGCGGTGCGACTCTCGTTGCGGCGCGGCTGGTCGATCTGGATCGTCGGCAGCCGGTCGGGCCGCACGACCACCTCGAAGGCGGGCGATTCATCCGTCGCGAAGCCGTCCACGCCGGTCGCGCGAACGGCGAAGCGGGCGGTGCCCGTGGCGAGGTATGTGGCCGTCGCGCCGCCGCCGTCGCCGGACCAAGCCAAGTCCGGCAGCGGCTCGTCGCCGAGCGGGCGCAGGTCGACCAGCGGCGCGCCGTCCGCCGTTGCGAGATGTTTCGTGTACCCGAGCGACAGCTCGACGGTCGACCCGTCGCCGACGACGAGCGGGGCGGCGGTCAGGTCGTGCTCGATCGGCCGGGCCGCGGGCGAGTCGCTGGGCACGTACGGCGGCGGCGTCACGCGGGCGACGGCCGACACGAGCGCGGGGCGCCGCACGAGCTCGACGGGCTTGGGCGCCGTGGTGTCGTCGCCGGCCTCGACCCAGACGCGCAACTGCCCACGGGCGGCGGCGTCGCTCAGGCGCGGGTCGATGGAGGCGGCGAAGGTGCCGTCGTCGCGGCGCGTCATCAGTTGCCGGCCGACCGGGCCGTCGCGGCCGATCTGCCAGAGAACCGTCGGTTCCACGCCGCTGGCGTCGCCCTTGGTGAGCGTGGCGACGACCGGCATCGGCCGGCCGGCCGGGTGGGCCTCGGGCAGCACCAGCGGCGCCACGCCGTACTGCTTGGGCCACTGGTGGTTCGGGTTGAGCGGGTCGACGAGCCGCCCGAGGATCGTGCCGGCCAGCGGGCCCAGCAGCAGCGCGAGGGCGACCAGCACCGCCACGGCCGCCACGGCGCCGCCGATGCTCAGCAGCGCCCCGCGCGGCCGGAGCACACGCGACAGCGGCAGCCGACTGGCGAGCTCGCGCGCCTCGTCGATCGTCCGCCGGCGCAGCGGCTCGTCAGCCAGGTCGGGCCGGGCCAGGAAGCCCACGCTGCTGCGCAAACGGTCGTCGAACTGCGGGTAGACCTCCTCCACGCGACCGGCGACCTCATCGATGCCCAGCGGCCGGCTCGCGGGTCGCCAGACGTACCGCCAGACTGCCCAGCCGAGCAGGGCCAGCGTCGCGAGCAGACCGATCAGGCGCGGCACGCTCGGGAGTCGGAAGAGCCAGTCCGCCAGCGCCCCCAGCACGAGCAACGCCGCCCCGCCCAGCACGATCAGGCCGAGGCCGTACAACACGCTCAGGCGCTTCGCCCCGCGGCGCAGCCGGTCGAGGCGCGACAACAACTGTTGCGGCGAAAGCGGCGGAAGATTGGCTTGCGTCATAACGGCTCCGAATCATTCAAACCAGCCCCGCGAGCTTGCGCCCGACCCACTCGATCGTCAGCAGCAACGCCAGCAACGCCAGCGCGATCGGCGCGTCCCACAGCGCCCGCTCGACGACCACCGGCACGCGCTTGGCCGCACTGGGAATACGACTCGCCAGCGTGTCGAGGTCGGCAACGGGCACGACTTCGCCACCCGTTTCGGCCGCGAGCCGGGCGAGGGCGGCGCGGTCGACGATCGGGCGCTGCAACTCCGTCCGCGGCAACTCCACGGCGACGTTCGCGGCCAGCGGCGCCTCGTCGCCCGGCAGCGGCGCGAGGCTGAGGGTGAAGCTGCCGGGCACGTCCGCGGGCCAGGTGCCGGTGAAGCGGTCGTCGCCTGCGTCGCCGCTCTCGGGATCATTCGCCCGCCGGACCAGCGGCACGTTCGCGACGGCGCGGCCCCCAGCGTCAAGCAGCCGCGCCTCCACGCGATCGGGGAGCTGTTGGCCCAGCTTCGGGTCGAGCACACGGAGCTCGGCCAACGCCCGGTCGCCGAGCTCGTAGGTTGGCCTCTCGATCGTCAGCGTGCCGCGACGTTCGCCGAGTTTTCGGCCGCGGGCGACGTAGCGCAGTTGCTGGACCCAGAACGTGTCGAAAACCGGCTCGCCGGTGTAGTACCGCCAGCGCCACGATTCGTCGATGCCGTTGAAGAGCGTCCGCCCCGCGCCGTACCGGCCCGCCACCAGCACCGGCAAAGGCCGACCGTCCTCGCCGCTGGCGGTCGGATGGGCCGCGAGCACGTCTCCCACGCCGGCCTTGGCTCGAATGTCGCCCGCGTGCCAGAACAGCGGCTCGATGCCGTCCGCCAGGAACTCGGTGTTCGCGTCGGCGTCGGCGAAAAAGCGGAAGATTCCCGTGCGCCGGCCCGCCTCCGTCACGTTCGGCCGCCAGCCCTCGACGATCGGCTCGTAGCGCTCCGCGAGCGAGTCCGAGGGGTCCGCATCGCGCGTCGGGTCGACCGGAAGCAGCGCCTCGACCGGCGTGCCCGCCCACGCCCACGGGCCAAATCGAGGCCCGGCAACCATGCCGAACCCGCCGCCGGCGTCGCCGACGTACTCGCGGAGAAGTTCGAGCTGACCGTCGCTGAACTGCTGCGGGCTCACGTCGCCGAAGAGGACCACGTCGTAATCGAGCAGCTCGTCGAGCGACACCGGGAACCGGCGGATCGGCGTGTTGCCCTCCTGCGCGAAGGTGGGGTCGGCGCTGGTCAGCAGAATGCTGGCGTTGATCGTCTCGTCGCGGACGAGGCGATTCTTCAGGTAGCGATATTCCCAACGCGGGTAGCCGTCGACGTAGAGGACGGCGATCTTCGCGTCGAGCACGTCGACGCGCAGGCCGCGCCGGTTGTCGTCCGTGTCGAGCTCGTTCATGGCCGTGCGCGGGCGGACGATCACGGCAAGGTCGAGCGAGCGAGGCACGCCTGCCTCCACGCGCAGCTCCACCTCGGTCGCCTCGCCGGGTCGGAGTTCGACGAAGCGGCTCACGGGCACGCCGCCGGGGCCGATAACCGAATCGCCGCCCGAGGTGAGCAGCGCCACCTCGACGGGCGTCGGGCGCTCGATGCCGACGGCGCGGACGGTCGCAATCACGCCCAAGATGTCGCCCGCGAAGACGGTCGGCTCGGCGGAGATCGATTCCAGCCGCAGGTTCGGCGGCTCGCCCGGCCCGCCGACGGGCACGGCGTAGATCGGCACGCCCGCCTGCCGCACGGCCGCGATTGCCCCCTCGTTCGCGCGGCCGGGTGCGTCCTTGCCGTCGGTGATCAGCACCACGCCGGCCACGTTCTGGCCGCGCAGTTGCGCCAGCACCTCGGCCAACGCGCCCGGCACGCGCGTCTGCTCTCCGGTGGCTTCGAGCGACGCCAGATCGTCCGGTTCAAGGCTCGCGACCGCATCATCGAAGCGGAAGAGTCGCACGTCGTGCTCCTCACCAAGCCGTTCCAGAACGGAACCGTCGCCGTCGGCCAACCCGCGCGGCACGCTGATGCGTGGCTCGACCACGTCGCCGTCGCCGATGTCGCGGATGGCCATGGAGGCCGAGTCGTCCACCAGCACCGCGAGCAGGCTGGGCTCGGCGCGCGCCTTCGTCAGCGACAGCGTCGGCCGGTTGAGCAGGCCGATCACGAGCAGCAGCACCGCCATGCGGCAGACGCCGAGGGCGATGCGCCAGCCGCGCGATTTGGCCTCGCGGCGGTAGACCCAGAGGACCAGCACGGTCGCAGCGGCGATCAGCAGCAGGTTCCACGACGCCACGCCGAACACGTCCTGGAGCGGCCAGCGCGGGCGAAAGCCGAGCGACAGGCTTCCGTCGCGCGCGAGGAAGCCGCCGTCGAGGCCCAGGAGGATTTCGGTCAGGCGTTGCATCGTCTGCTTCGGCCGGCGCGGGCGGCGTCGCTCTTGGCAGGACGCGGAGGCGACGCTGATGTTACGGACGCGGCCCCCGATTTCGGCCGCGGGACGGATTATCCCCCAACCGCCACCCGCCGCCGCCGGCCCAGCAGCGCGGCGTACGCGGCCTCGCCCCCCGCCAGCAGCAGGACCGCCACCAGCAGCGGCCAGCCCCAGTCAGGGCGATCGGCGTCGCTGGCGACGATCTGCTCCACCGCTTCGTCGGACAGGTCGATCAGCTCCGCCTCTCCGCCGAAGGCTTCGCGCAGCGTCGCGTCCTCGGCGCGGCGCAGGTCGCTCTCGCTCGCGGGGAAGTTGACCGCCACGGGCAGGCGATCGGCGTCGACTGCCAACGCGTAAGAGCCGGGCTCGCGCGGCGCGATGCCGGCCCAGGCGATGGTGCCGTCAGCATCCACCTCGCGTGTCAGCGGCCGGGCATCGCCGTCGACGATCAACCGCGGAACGACCCCCGCCGGCACGCGAAGACTCGTCGGAAGGCGAAACGCCACGCCGGCGTCGAGCGTGAGGCCTGCGCCGCCCGTGCCGCCAGCCTCGCCCACGGCATGCCGGAGCAACTCATGGACGAACGCGGCAAAGTTCGGGCGAATCTGCAGCAGCGTCCACTCCGGGTCCGCCGCGGCCGTCGCGACCGTCACGATCCGGCCGCGGCCGAGCGGGTGGACGATTACCGCCGGGTCGCCCGTGCCGGCGAATCGCAGCACGACCTCCGCCCCCGATTCGTCACCGGCCGGAGGCAGCTCGAGCCGCCAGTACTGCCGCACGGCCGGCGCGTCGAGGCCGGTGGCATCGACATTGGCGAAGGCCGCCAGGTAGCGGTGGGCTTGGCGCGGGTCGAAGTCGAAGGCGAAGAGGTCGCCGTCGGCCTCAACGGCGTTGCGAGACACGATCGCCCCCGGCAGCAGGCCGAGCGGACCCAGCCGGGCCGTGTCGGCGTCCGGGGCGGTGCGTTCGCCGAGCCAGTTCATCAAGACGCCCCCGCCGCGCACGTAGCGGGCGAGCTGCGCGGCCGTCGCCTCCTCGAGTCCGCCGACGCCGGCGAGGAGGATGGCGCGGTAGCCGTCAAGCGGTCTGCCGCCGAGTTCGAGGTCGCTGATCCGCTCGACCTCCACGTATCCGCCGTCGCCCGGCGAGAGCGCGGCCGCGAGGATCGCGTTCGGGTCGAACGCCGCCCCCGCCTCCGCTGCGCGGCCGGCAACGAGCAGAACCGGCAGCTCGCGCACCTGCTCGATCACGATTTGCCGCGCATCATCCGCGGGAATGGCATCTTCGCCGGCAAGAGACAGGCGGACCAGGTGCGCCCGGCCGTCTGCGGCGGCGTCGAGCACGGAGGGATCGGCCACCAACTGCGCGGGCTCATTGCCCAACGCCACCGTCGAGGAGTCACGGGTCTGCTCGTCGACTTGCCACGCCGCCCCGGCCGAGCCGGCGCCGCCGAAGCGGGCGGCCGTCGCTTGAAGGTCGACGCGAAAGCCGCGCCGCACAAGGGGGTCGGTTGGCGCGAGATCCAGCACGGCCGCGTTGGCCGGCGCGGGGGCGATCGGGCGGTAGACCCGCAGTTCCGCCGCGTCGGCAAGGCCGGCTGCGACGTCCGACAGCCGCGGGTCGGCCACGGCGGTCGCGGCGGCGTCGGTGAACACATGAACCCGTACCGCCTCGGCCGCGCCCGCCTCCTCGGCGATGCGGCGGGCCCGGTCGAGCGCGGCCGCAAGATCGGTGATCTGGTAAGTCGGCTGCGCCGCCTCCACGGCCGCGCGGGCGGCGGCCAGGTTGAACGTCGGCGTGGCGACGGGATCATCGGCGGACCGCGACGCCGCCAGCACCGCCACGCGCCCGCCGCCTTGGCCGAAGGCTTCGATTAAGGACGCGGCGATCCGCTTCTGCACGTCGAAGTTCGACCCCTCTCCGGAGGTGGTTTGGCGGGCGCTCGCGCTGTCGTCGAGAACGAGAATGTGCAGCCCGCCCTCCCCCGGCGCGGCCGCGGCGAGGGCAGAGTTCGCGCAGCCCATCGGCCGCGCCAATGCCGCGCCGGCGAGGCCGATCACGAGGCAGCGCAGCGCCAACAGCAGCCACGACTCAAATCGCATCCGCCGCCGATTCTGCCGCACGGCGCGCAGCACGAACTCCATCGCCGCCCAATGCACCATCTTGAAGCGGCGGCGGTTGAGCAGGTGGATGACGATCGGCACCGCCACCAGCGCCGCGCCGGCGAGGGCAAGGCCGGGCGTCAGGAAGCCGGCGGCGAGTGACAACCCGATCATTTCTGCCTCCCGCCCAGGAAGACGCCCAGCGGTCCGCCGACGCTTTCGCCCGTGTCGAACCGGTAGAAGTCGGTGTCGATCCGCCGGCACGCTCGTTCGATCGCCTCCGTGTGCTCCGCGAGCGCCGTGAGGTAGCCGCGCCGCAAGGCCTGCGGCTCGGTTAGGAGCTCACCGAGTTCTTCCATTCCCTTAAACATGGTGACATCCTGGAACGGGAACTCGATCTCCTGCGGGTCGAGCAGTTGCAGGCAGACGACGTCGTGCTTGCGGAAGCGCAGGGCCTTTAGGCCACGCTCGAGCGAGCGGGCGTCGTCGAAGAAGTCGCTGATAACGATCACAAGCGATTTTTGCCCCGTTTTGCGGGCGAGCTGTTCGAGCACCCCGCCGAGGCCGGTCTTGTTCCAGCGGGGCACGGCTTGCAGCTCGTGGACGATCGTCCGCCACTGCCCGCGCCCGCCGCTGGGTCGGAAGTAGCGTGCGAGGTTTTCGTCGAAAATGGAGAGGCCGACCGAGTCGGTCTGGGCCGTCGCGAGGTAGGCCAGCGTTGCGGCGACGGTGGTGGCGTGGTCGTACTTGGTCCAAGGCGATCCGTCGTCGGCCGTGACGCTGCCGAAGCTCATGCTCTCGCTGGCGTCGACGGCGAGGAGGATTTGAAGCTGGGTTTCCTCCTGAAACTGCTTGATGTGCAGCTTGTCGCTGCGGCCGAACACCTTCCAATCGATGTGGCGCGTGTCGTCCCCCTGCACGTAAGGCCGGTGCTGCGCGAACTCAACGCTTGACCCCTGGAACGGCGACCGGTGCCGGCCGGACATAAGACCTTCGACGATCTTGCGCGTGCGCAGCTCGAGCGACTTCACGCGGGCGAGGGCGCGGGGATCGAGAAAGCGAAGCTCGTCACGAGCGGCGGTCGACATCGGCTTGGACATCCGGGACGAGCGTACCCCGAGCGGCTTCCCGCCGCGGCACGTGCCGATCTCGGCTCCAAGTCACCTTTGAGCCGATCGGCACATCGGCGCGGGTGAGGCCAATGAAGTAGAGGCTCACGCTCGGGCCGTGGTCCTTCAAATCGTGGGTCGGCCGGGTGACGGGCTCGCGACCCTCGGCGGCAAGTTCGACCTGATCGCCCGCCAGCGGGAGCCAGCCGCGGCTGGACGGCCATTCGAAGATCACGACCAATCCCGGCGGCGGCACCTTCGAGAACCGGCCGCGGTTCTCGATGACGTCCTTCACCGTCGCCGAGAAGAGCGGCTCGGCCGCTGTCGGCTTCGCGAACGGTCGTGTTGGGGCTGCGACGGTCATCGGCAAGATCCACAGTGTGTTCCACCCGCGGCCGCATCCTACGCGAGAGCGCGACCAACGGGATGCCTTAGCCGCGCGATTTCTCCGCAGAGAACTGCGTGCCGCCCGGCTCGCCGCCAACCTCGTGGACCCGCGACGTCGCCTGCCCGAGCAGTCGCAGCAGCGCCCGATCGGCATCGGACGGGCCTGTCGCACGAGGGTGCGTGTGCCAAAGCAGGCGACGAATCCACAGCAGCCCATCGGGCGTGGGGGCAAGCACACGCCCATCGTCGCCCAGCGGGAGCGCGATCGCGTACTCGCCGCCAGCCAACAATGCAACCCGGCCATCGCCAACTTCGACAACCGCAAACTCCCTGCACTCGTGGCGGCAGGCATACCGCACTTCGTCAATGAACATTTCATCGTCAGGGTCATCCTCAACCCACGCAACGAACTCGGCTGCATCGCCGTTCTCGCTGCTCACGCCGCGGCTCCGCCGCGCAGCATCCGGGCCGTCTGGGCGTCCAGGTCGTCGTACTGCTGCCGCGGGACGTGGCCGATGAGGCGACGCACCACCTCCTCCGGCGTCACATTCTCCGCCTCGGCGCTGAAGTTCGTCGTGATGCGGTGCCGCAACACCGGGATCGCCAGCTCGCGGATGTCTTCCGTGCTCACGTAGCTGCGCCCGTGCAACAGCGCCCGCGCCTTGCCGCCGAGGATTAGGTACTGACTCGCCCGCGGGCCGGCGCCGTAGTCGACAAACTCGCTCACAAAGTCCGGCACGCCCTCCTCGCCGCGCCTCGTGAGCCGCGTGAGCCGCAGGGCGTACTTGATGACGTGATCCGCCACGGGGACGGCCCGTACGGTGTCCTGTAAGCCCATGATTTCCTCGCGGCTCAAGATCTGCTTCAGGTCGTGCCGCTGCGGGGCCGTCGTTCGCCGCACGATCTCCAGCTCCTCGTCCTCCTTCGGATAGCTCACGAGGATGTTGAACATAAAGCGGTCGAGCTGCGCCTCGGGCAGCGGGTAGGTTCCCTCCTGCTCGATCGGGTTCTGCGTCGCGAGCACGAAGAACGGCTCGGGCAGGTCGTATGTCTTGCCGCCCGCGGTGACGTGACGCTCCTGCATCGCCTCCAGCAGCGCCGCCTGCGTTTTGGGAGGCGTGCGGTTGATCTCATCGGCGAGGATCACGTTCGCGAAGATCGGGCCTTTGAGAAACACCATCTCACGCCCGCCCGTCGATTGGTCGGTGCGGATCACATCGGTGCCGGTGATGTCGCTCGGCATCAGGTCGGGCGTGAACTGCACGCGGCTGAAGTCGAGGCCAAGCGTTTTGCTGACCGTGCTGATGAGCAGCGTCTTCGCGAGCCCCGGCACGCCAACCAGTAGCGCGTGGCCGCGGCAGAAGAGGGCGATCAGCAGCTCCTCGATCACCGCCTCCTGGCCGACGATGACCTTCGAGAGCTCGCCCCTGATCTGGTCGTACGCCGCGCGCAGCTTCTCGGCCGCCTGGATGTCGGCGTGGGACGGGCGCGGCAGGTCGGGGGCGGCATCGCTCATGGCGGGCATCGTAACAGGCGCAGTCCGACCGCGACATCAAATGGAACGCTCGGCGACGGCCCGGCGTAAAACACGCTGCGCATGCCCGAACTGCCCGAGGTCCAGACCGTGGTCGACTCCGTCCGCCCGAAGATCGTCGGCCGGCGGCTGGTTGGTATCACGCTGCATCGCGACGATTTCGCGACGCCGGCCGGCTTCAACTGGCTTGGCCTTGCGGGCGTGCGAATCGCCGATGTCCGGCGGAGGGCGAAACGCATTGTCTTCGTGCTCGATGACGATCGTCGCTTCTTCGCACACCTCGGCATGAGCGGGCGAATGACCTTCTGCGATGCCGCGACGCCGCTCGTGAAGCACACGCACGTGGTCTTCGCCTTCGAGCACGGTGAGCTGCGGCAAAGCGACCCGCGCCGCTTCGGCGGGCTGCACTGGCTCGGCGACGACCTCGGGGAGGCGAACCTCGGCCCGGAGCCATTCGACCTGACGCCCCAAAGGCTCGGCGAACGGCTTTCGAAAACGGCCCGGCCGATCAAGTCCGCCCTGCTCGATCAGGCCGTGATCGCCGGCCTGGGCAACATCTATGTCGACGAGGCCCTGCACGCGGCGGGTGTTCACCCGCTGGCGGTGTCACGCGACGTGCCGATCGCGTCTGTGCGACGGCTGAACCGGTCGATCAAGTCGATCCTTCGCCGCGCGATCAAGTTCAAGGGCAGCACGCTCCGCGACTACGTCGACGCCGACGGCAGACCCGGCGGTTTTCGCCTGCAACACCGCGTTTACGACCGCGCCGGCACCCCGTGTCGCAGGTGCCGGACGCCGATCGCCCGCATCGTGTTGAGCAGCCGCTCGACGCACTTCTGCCCAACGTGCCAGGCGGATCGCTCCCGCTAGTGCGGCTGAACCGGCTCCGTAGCGTCTGGGGTAGCCGCGGAGCTCGCTCCGTGCGGACGTTGACCCGACCCCGACACGCGGAGCAAGCTCCGCGGCTACCTCAGAATCAAATGAACGAAGTTCAACCGCTCTTGTGCGGCTTCGGGAAGCTCACTTCCAGCCAGGTGCAGTCTGCGTCCGGGGCAAGTGCCGGCGCGACGAGGTCGGCCGGCAGGAGGAACGTCTGGCCCCTGGAGAACGGCTGTGCGCCAACGCCCTCGCTCAGCAGGCCGCCGGCGCCGTCGAGGATCACGAGCACCGTCGGCGCCCCGGCGGGCAGGGTGCGTCGCACGCCGGCCGAGGCCGACTGCCGGGCGATCGTGAACTGCGGGGCCGTCACGAGCACCCCGTCGCCCGGCGGCACGGGCGGGTGGGGCTCGTGGTGGGGGGGGCGGTGGGGGCCGGCGGAGTCGAAGTCGATCACGTCAATGGCCTGCTCGACGTGCAGCTCGCGTTCCTGCCCGGTTTTAGGGTCTTTCCGCTGAAAATCGTAGACGCGATAGGTCGTGTCACTAGGCGTCTGGACCTCGGCGACGAGCATACCGGCCCCGAGGGCGTGAACGGTGCCGCTGGGCAGATAGTGCGTCTCGCCCACCTTCGACGGCAGGCTGACGATCAGGTCTTCGACGGTGCCTTCGTGTATGGCCTGCTCGAACGCTTCGCGCGTGACGCCGCTTTTGAGACCCTTGAGTAAACGCGCATTTGGCTCGGTCGCGAGAACGGTCCACGCCTCGTTCTTCAGGTGGGCGCCGTCGTGAGCATCGGCGTAGGCCTGGGTCGGGTGGACTTGGACGGAGAGGTCCTCGCGGGCGTCGAGGAACTTCACGAGCAGCGGAAACTGCGGGCCGTGCGGCGTGTTCACCGGCGGGACGTGGCCGAGGATGCGCCTGCGCATCGCGTCGTCGGCCATCAGGTCGTGGAGCAATCTTCCCTTGAGCGGGCCGTCGGCGACCGCGGCACTGATCCACTGGTCGTCCTGCACGACACCGGGCGGAAAGTCGAAGAGTTCCCAACTCTCGCCGGTCGGCTCGTTCGCTTTTACCGGTTTGCCGAGCGACGCCAACCGGTTGCCGCCCCACATCTTGGGGACGAGGCGGGGCTCGAATCGAAGCGGGTACAGGTCGTCGGGCATGGCGTGTGCTGTCGGAGGAACGTTGGCCGATTCGGCGTTAGCCGTCGATACTAGAGATGGAGACCCGGAGTTCCCTGCACCCACGCCACCACCGCGCCCTGCTGATGACCCAAGCCGACAGTTCCGCCGTGAAGACGTTCGTGCTCGATACAAACGTGCTCCTGCACAACTCGCGGGCGATTTTCGTCTTCCAGGAAAACGACGTCGTCATCCCCTTTGACGTGATCGAGGAGCTCGACGGCTTCAAGACCCGCTCGGACGACGTCGGCCGCGCGGCGCGGGACACGATCCGCCACCTTGATGCCTTCCGCCAGCAGGGCAATCTGGCCGAGGGCGTGCCGATCACGCACCCGGATGGCTCGCCCGGCGGAACGGTGCAGGTCGTGCTGAATCCCAACGGCATTGAGGTGGCCGGGCTACGCGAGCCGACGCCGGACAACCACATCATCCGCTGCGCCATCAAGCTCCAGCGCGACGGGCGGCGGGTGGTGTTCGTCACGAAGGACCTCGCCGCCCGGATCAAGGCGCACTCGCTGGGCGTGGTCACGCAGGATTTCGAGAACCAGAAGGTCGATTGGGACGAGCTTTACACCGGCCATCGCGAGGCGGCAGCGACGGCGGAGCAGATCGACGCAGTCTTCCACGGCGACACCCCGCCCACCCCGGCGGACCTCGGCGTCGATCCGCCGCCGAATGCGAACGAGTACCTGTTGCTCCAGGACACCGCCAACCTGACGCACACCGCCTTGGCGCGCGTGTCGGGCGGCGACGAGGGGTTGAGACCAGTCAAGCGGATGAGCAAGCCGATCTTCGGCATCCTGCCTCGCAACTTGCAGCAGACGATGGCGCTCGATTTGTTGCTCGACGACTCGGTCAAGCTCGTGACGCTCATCGGGCAGGCGGGCACGGGCAAGACGCTGCTGGCGCTCGCCGCGGGGATGCAGCGGGTCGTGAGTGACCACGCCTACACGAAGCTGCTCGTCGCCCGGCCGATCATGCCCATGGGGCGCGACATCGGCTACCTGCCGGGCGACAAGGACGAGAAGCTGGGCGCGTGGATGCAGCCGATCTTCGACAACCTGACCTACCTGCTGGGCCAGCGCGTCGCCGGCAACGGCGACGACAAGGCCGCCGACCATAAGCAGCAGATGAAGGGCGTCGAGGGGCGCATCGACGCCCTCATGCGCGACGGCACGATCGTGCTCGAGCCGCTCACGTACATCCGAGGCCGGAGCATTCCCGAGCAGTTCATGATCGTCGACGAGGCCCAGAACCTCACGCCGCATGAGATCAAGACCATCGCCAGCCGCGTGGGCGAGGGGACCAAGCTGGTCTTCACCGGCGACCCGACGCAGATCGATAACCCCTACCTCGATGCCAGCAGCAACGGGCTGACGTACCTTGTCGAGCGTCTCAAAGGCCAGTCGCTCGTCGGCCATGTGACGCTGGCCAAGAGCGAGCGCAGCGAGCTGGCCAGCCTGGCGGCCGAGGCGTTGTAGGCCGCGCGTGGTCGTTGCGGAAAAATTCCTGCCCCCCATCCGCAGGCGCTCCGATCGCGTAGATTAGGGTTCAAGCCGCCCTCCTCGTGAGGGCCGGGCTGCGCCCGTATCGCCGGCATGGGCCGACGGTGGCACGATGGACTCATCAAGGTTCGGAGAAAAGTTGATGCTCAAGAACACGCTTTGCACGGCGGTCGCCTCGACCGCGCTCGTTGCTTTCGCCGTCCCGGCGGCCGCTCAAGTCTTCACCGTCGCTCCCGACGGCTTCGCCGACACCGACGGCGACCTGATTCTCGACGGCCCGATCGATGATCCGGGCGACCGCTTCCAGCAGGTCTACAGCAGCGACTTCTTCGACAGCGCCCAGACGATCACCCAGATCCAGTTCCGCGCCGCCAACCCGGAGAACGCCTTCCGGCCCAACTCGATCACCGCCAGCGACATCACGATCACCCTGTCGACGACCTCCAACGCCGCCACCGGCGCCGGCATCGCCGGGTCGTTCGACTCCAACGTTGGCAGCGACGTTCAGGTCGTCTACAGCGGCCCGATCACCCTCGACCGCGGCGGCTCCAACCCGAGCGGCCCCCAGCCGTTCCAGTACGGCTTCACGCTGCAAATGCCCTTCGACTACGACCCGTCGATGGGCAACCTGCTGCTCGACGTCAGCGTCCCCGACTCCGCCACCGTCACCAACGGCCCCGGCTTCGGTGCGCTCGAAAGCTTCGACGGCGTCGTCGACCAGCCCGACACGGACGGCGTGGCCAGCAAGACCGGCAACGCCGGCGCCCGCAGCAGCGGCCTTGTGACGCAGTTCACCAGCACCGCGATCCCCGAGCCGACCAGCCTTGCCCTGCTCGGCATCGGCGGCCTCGTCGCCCTGCGCCGCCGCCGCTAGGCGAGACAGTCGACGGTTTTCACACGACAAGCCGCCCCGCACCTTCCGTGCGGGGCGGCTTCTTGCGCGGCCGACTCAAACCTGCTCGACGCTCACGCTCATCTCCTCCAGCGTCGCCGGCCCCCACTGCGTGATAAAGCCGACGTCCGCCGCGTCGCGGCCGTAAGCGACGACGACGCGACCGCCTTTAGGCCGATCCTGGGTGGCGTCGAACGTGTACCACTGGCCGTTCATGTACGCCTCGAACCAGGCGTGCTGGTCCATCGGGTCGAGCTCGTGCAGGTAGCCGACGACCATCCGGGCCGGCATGTTCAACGCGCGGCACAGGGCGATGCCGACGTGGGCGAAGTCGCGGCACACGCCCTGCTTCTGCTTGATCGTCTCGGCCGCGCTCGTGGTGGCGTCGCTCGTGCCGTACTTGTACTCGAAGTTCCCTTGGATCCACGCCCGGATCGCCTCGGCCTGATCCCAGCCCGGCTCGTGGCCACTGACCACGTCGAGGGCCACGTGGCCAAGCTCGTCGGACTCGCAGTAGCGACTCGGCAACGTCAGCGGCAGCGTGTAATCTGGCAGGTCGTACGCGTAGGTCTGGAAAGCGCCCGGCGCGGTGTCGATCTCGTCGGCGACGCTCACTTCGGTCTCGACCTCGATCTCGAACGCCCCAGCCGGGGCGGTCAGGCGCTGGCAGAGGTTGCCGTTGGCATCGGGAAACTCGGTCGCGTCGACCATTGGGCGGAGGTCGAAGCTGGTCCTGTGGACCCACTGCCCGGCGCCGCTGCGCGGGCGGAGGATGAGCATCATCGGCGTCGGCTGCTGGACGTCGAGGCGAATGAGCGTGTGTGTGCGAAGCTTCACCCTTAAACCTAGCGCGTCCGATGCGTTAGCATCGCCATGAAATGCCTGCCAACGCGCCGCCGAACATTTTGCTCATCACGAGCGACCAGCAGCATTCCCTCGCGATCGGCAGCGTGAGCCCGCGGATTAAGACGCCCAACCTTGACCGCCTTGCCAAGCGTGGCGTGCGATTCGAGCGGGCCTACTGCCCCAACCCCACCTGCACGCCGACGCGGGCGTCGCTGCTGACGGGCATGTGGCCCAGCGCCCACGGCGCGTACACCCTCGGCACGAAGCTTGACGAAGGCGTGCCGCGCGTGACCGACCTGCTCCGCGACACCGGCTACGCGACCGGGTTGGTCGGCAAGGCCCACTTCCAGCCGCTCAAGAGCACGCCCGAGTGCGAGAGCGTCGAGGCGTACCCGACCCTGCGCGACCTCGATTTTTGGCGAAGCTTCAACGAGCAACACACGCCTTGGTACGGCTTCGACCATGTCGAACTCACGCGAAACCATGCCGACGAAGGCCACGTCGGCCAGCACTACGCCCTGTGGTTGGAGGAACGCCTACCGAACTGGCGCGACTACTTTCAGCCGCGCAACGATGGCGTCGTCGACTCGCCGACCGAGGCGAGCCAGGCCCCGACGAAGGAGGACGGCCCCGGCTACGGCTGGCGCGGCGATATGCACTGGACACTGCCGGCCGAGTTCCACTACACCACGTGGACCGCCGAGCGGACCAACGCCTTCATCGAGCGCAACGCGGGCCGCCCGTGGTTCTGTTGGAGCAGCTACCACGACCCGCACCCGCCCTACGCCGTCCCCGAACCGTGGGCGAGCATGTACGATCCGGCCGATATGGACTGGCTCGTTGGCGAGCACGTCGACGGCGAGTTCGACGACATGCCCCCGCCGCATCAAATGACCCACGACGGCGGCGACTTCTCCTCCTTCAACGCCGACGGCAAGGGAAATCACGGCTATCACAAACACGCCGGCATCTCCCGCGACGCACTACGCCGGGCGGCGGCGATCTATTGCGGCATGGTCAGCTTCATGGACCAGCAGATCGGCCGCACGCTCGACCTGCTCGACGACACGGGGCAAAGCGACAACACGCTGATCGTGTTTACGAGCGACCACGGTCATTTCCTAGGCCAGCACGGCCTGATCGCAAAGGGACCGTTTCATTACGAAGATGTGATTCGCGTCCCGATGCTCGCCGCCGGGCCGGGGCTGCCGACGGGGCTCGTCAACTACTCGCCGCAGACGCTCGTCGACCTCCCCGCGACCTTTGCCGCCCTCGCGACGGGCCACGTGCCACTCTGGATGCAAGGCCGTGACATGATCGAGCCCTGGCAGCGGGGCCTCGGCCGCAACGCCGGCGTCATCGTTGAAAACCACCACAACCGCGGCGTCGTCCACCTGCGCACGCTCGTGACGGCGACCCACAAGCTCACCGTCTACCGCGACAGGCCGGAGTGGGGCGAACTCTTCGATCTCGCGAACGACCCCGGCGAACTGCGCAACCTCTACCACGACGACACGCAACTGCGGGCGTCCCTGATGGAGCAACTCGTGCAGGCCGATCTCGAGCGCGAGCCCGCGCCTCAACCCCGCATCAGTGGCGCGTGAGCAGACAACGTCGCACGATGTCAAACGGTCACACTTCCCCCTGAACGCCCGCGGGCTCTGCCGGTGGGTCTAACCCTCAACCCGACCCACGGGCAGAGCCCGTGGGCGTCCAGTCGGACATGCACGCGCTCCGACACCATCGGTCACAGCATCGACCTCAACGCTTCGAAGCTCTCGCGAACGCTTTGAATCGGGTCGTTGTCGACCCAGCCGCTGTCCTGCTCGACGAGCAGGTACTTCGCCCCGCTCGCCTCCGCCGCCTTGGCGATGTCGGCGACGGGAACCTTCCCCTTGCCGATCTCGCAGAGCGTTTTGCGCGCGTAGTCGCTGCAATCCTTCAGGTGGACGATCGGCACGCGGCCGGCGAGCTTGCCAAGCCACTCCGCCGCACTATGGCCAGCAACCTCCGCCCAGCACGTGTCGAGCTCGCCCGCGATGGGCGTCTCGTCGAACATCGCGCCCCAACCGGTTCCGCCTTCGGGAAGGGAGGCGAACTCGAAGTCGTGGTTGTGGTAGAGCGTGGTCACTCTCTCGTTCGACAGCGCCGCCAGATGCCGGGCGATCGCGACGTACCGCTCGCGCGTGCGGTCGGCCTCGCCCAGCCACGGCAGGACGGCGTACGGCACGCCCAGGTCGGCCAGCATTTCGACCGTCGCCTCGGCGTCATCGCCGACCAACGCCATCTCGTGACTCGCGACCACCGTCAGCCCTGCGTCCTGCGCGGCCTTGGTGACGTCGTCGGTCGTGTGCCCGCCGAATGGGCCAACCTCCGCGTGCGTGTAGCCGATCTCCGCAACGCTCCGGCACGTGCCGGCAAGGTTCGACTCCAGCGCGTCGCGCACCGTGTAAAGCTGCAAACCGATCGGAAGTGCCATGCCCGCAACCTAGCTTTCTCCGTGGAACCGGGCAACACGCGCGTGTCCTAACATGACCCTCTCGTGACGTTGGAGGCGGACCATTTGCAAGACCTGCGCAGCCTGATCGGCCGGACAATGCTCTGCGACCGCCACCGTCTGCTGCGCCGGTTGAACAACGCCCAACGCCGCAGCGAGCCGGACGCGAAGACGCTTGAAAAGATCGAACTCGCTGCCCTCGCCAGCACCGAGAAGGCCGAGCAACGTGCCGCCGCCGTGCCCGCGGTGAAGTACCCGGACGAGCTGCCCGTCAGCCAGCGCAAGGATGAGATCGTGCAGGCGATCCGCGACCATCAGGTCGTCGTCGTCTGCGGCGAGACGGGCAGCGGCAAAACCACGCAGCTTCCCAAGATTTGCCTCGAAGCCGGCCGCGGCGTCTACGGAACCATCGGCCACACCCAGCCGCGCCGCATCGCCGCCCGCACCGTCGCCCAACGCGTGGCCGACGAGATCGGCACGACCCTGGGCGAGATCGTCGGCTACAAGGTGCGCTTCAACGATCAAACCTCTCCCACGTCGCTCGTCAAGCTGATGACCGACGGCATCCTGCTCGCCGAGACGCAGGGCGACAAGTTCCTGAACGAGTACGACACGCTCATCATCGACGAGGCCCACGAGCGCAGCCTCAACATCGATTTTCTCCTCGGCCACCTTCGCAACCTGCTTGATCGCCGGCCGGACCTGAAGCTCGTCATCACCTCGGCCACGATCGACCCCGAGCGCTTCAGCGACCACTTCGGCGGCCGCGCGGCTTGCCCCATCATCAACGTCACCGGCCGCACCTATCCGGTCGAGGTGCGCTACGACCCGCTCTTCAACGAGGAAGCCGGCGGCGAGCCCGAAGACCTCAACGACGCCCTCGTTCGCACTGTCGACGAGCTCGGCCGAGACCCCACCGTCCGCGACGGCGACACGCTCGTCTTCTTCAGCGGCGAGCGCGAGATTCGCGAGGCCGCCAAGGCCCTGAGCGATCACGTCGGCGGACGCCACGGGCAGTACGGAAGCTACGACGTGCTTCCGCTCTACGCGCGACTCAGCAACGCCGAGCAGAACCGCGTCTTCCGAACCGGTGGCCGCCGCAGAATCGTTCTCGCGACAAACGTCGCCGAAACGTCTCTTACGGTTCCCGGCATCCGCAGCGTCATCGACACCGGCGTCGCCCGCATCAGCCGGTACTCGCCCAAGAGTAAGGTGCAGCGCCTGCCGATCGAGCCGATCAGTCAGGCGAGCGCCGAGCAACGCAAAGGCCGCTGCGGCCGCGTTGCGACCGGCGTCTGCGTGCGTCTCTACGGCGAGAGTGACTTCAACCTTCGGCCGGAGTTCACCGACCCGGAAATCCAGCGGACCAACTTGGCCGCCGTCATCCTGCAGATGGCCGCCTTCGGACTCGGCGCTGTCGAGACGTTCCCCTTCATTGACCCGCCCGACCTCCGCCAGGTCCGCGACGGCTACCAGACGCTGCAAGAGCTCGGGGCGTTGAACGAGCACAAGCAATTGACCGAAGTCGGTCGTATCCTCGCGCGGCTGCCGATCGACCCGAAGCTGAGCCGCATGGTGATGGCGGCCGAGCGCGAGAACTGCCTCGAGGAGATGGTCATCGTCACCGCCGGCCTCTCGATACAGGACCCGCGCGAGCGCCCGATGGACAAGGCCAAGCAGGCCGACGAGGCCCACGCCCTCTGGACCGCCGGCGGCAGCGACTTCCTCACGCTCCTGAACCTCTGGCGGTGGTATCAAACGCTCCGCCGCGAGAAGAGCCGCAACAAGCTCCGCCAGGCGTGCCGCGAGCACTTCGTGAGTTACATGCGCATGCTCGAATGGGGCGACGTACAACGCCAGCTCCGCGAGGCCGTGGCGTCGCTCGGGTGGACGCTCAACCGCGAGCCGGCGCAGGGCGAGCAGGTCCACCGGGCGGTGCTGCAGGGGCTGTTGAGCAACGTTGGTCATAAAGGCGAGCGCGGCGGGGTGGAATACGACGGGGTGCGCGGCCGGAAGTTCTTCCTCTTCCCTGGCAGCGTGATCTTCGGCAGCAAGCCGCAGTGGGTCGTCGCGGCCGAGCTCGTTGAGACGTCGCGCCTCTTCGCGCGACTGGCGTGCGCGGTGAAGCCCGAGTGGATCGAGGAAGCCGCGGGCGAGCTCGTGAAGAAGGTCTACGGCGAGCCCTACTGGCAGAAGGCGACCGGCCGCGTAGTAGCGCCGATGAAGGTCTCGCTCTTCGGCCTGCAACTCGCCAAGCGCAACGTCGACTACGGCAAAATCGACCCGAAGAAGTCGCGTTCGATCTTCATCAAGAGCGCTCTGGTTGACGCCGATTATGAAAGTGGCGCCGCCTTCTTCCGTCACAACCGCCGCCTTGTCCGCGAGGTCGAACTGCTTGAGGCCAAGACGCGGCGGCGCGACCTGATGGTCGACCCGGCCACGCAGTTCGCCTTCTACGACGCCCGCATCGGCAAGGCCGCAGTCGACCAGCGCAGCTTCGACAAATGGCGGAAGTCGATCGAAAAGGAAAATCGCCACGCGCTGTTCATGCAGCCCGAGGACCTGATGGCCCGCAGCCTCGACGAGGCCGAGGGCGGGCAGTTCCCCGAGACGCTTGAGACGAACGGCGTCGTCCTGCCGCTGACGTACCGATTCGACCCCGGCCACCCGGGCGATGGCGTGACGGCGACGATCCACCTGAGCGATTTGCACGCCGTCGACGCCGACCGGCTCGACTGGCTCGTGCCGGGGCTGGTCGAGGAGAAGTGCGTCGACCTCGTCCGCACGCTGCCGAAGTCCGTGCGCACGCAGTTCGTGCCCGTGCCGGAGTTCGCACACCGGGCCGTGCTGCGGATGCCGTTCGGCGAGGGGAATCTATTCAAGCACCTCGCCCTGCACCTCGGCAAGCAGCGCGGCGTCGACGTGCGGCCCGACCAGTTTCGGCCGGACGATCTGAGCGACTACCTCAAGCTCAACCTGCGCGTGGTGGACGACCACGAGAAGACCGTCGCCCACGGCCGCGACATCCGCGAGCTGCGCGGCCGGCTCAAGGTGCAGGCGCGCACGAAGCTGGCCGACCTGCCCGACCCGACGTGGAACCGCGACCACATTGTCACCTGGGATGTGGACGACCTGCCGATACGCGTGGAGTTGCGCGTAAACCGCCGCAGCCTGCAGGGCTTCCCGGCGCTTGTGGATCGGGGCGAGAGCGTGAGCCTGCGCCTGCTCGAAACGGCCGAGGCCGCCCGCGCCGCCCACCGCCGCGGCGTCCGCCGGCTGCTCGCGCTCGACTACAAGAACGAGCTGAAACACCGCATTGGCGATATGCGCGATCTCCGCCATATCGAACTCTTCTACCAACCGCTCGGCAACGTCAAGCGGCTGCGCGAGCATCTGACGGAGGCCGTGGTCGATCGCCTCTTTCTCGGCGTCGACCCGGCCGACATTCGGACCACCGCCGCCTTTGAGGAGCGCGGCAACGCCGCGTGGTCGCAGCTCGGCGAGGCGGTCGAGCAGGTCGGCCGGATCGCGCACGTGATCCTGTCGAAGCGCAACGCCGTCGCCCTCGCCCTCGACCGCCCCGCCACCGACATTCTCCAGCCGAGCCTGAACGACATGCGGGACCAGCTCGCCCACCTCGTGCCGGCCGACTTCCTGCTCGTCACGCCCGCCGCGTGGCTCGGGCACGTGCCACGCTTTATGAGCGGAGTTGAACATCGCCTCGCGAAACTCCTCGATGCCGGCCTTGAAAAAGACAGCCGGCTCGCCACCGCCGTCTTCCCGTTCTGGAAGGCCTACCTCGACCGCGCGACCGACGCCGACGCCGGCCCGCTGAGCCGCGCGTGGATCGACTTCCGCTGGCTCATCGAGGAGTACCGCGTCAGCCTCTTCGCCCAGCAACTCGGCACGGCGGTGAAGGTGAGCGAGAAGGTGATGCGCGAGCGGCTGGAAGTCGCCCAGTCCAGCGGCTGATTGGTTTGAACGCCGCGTTCTCGTCGCGAAGGTTTGGTCGTGTGAGCGACACACCCGTCGTTGATTACGCGCCGCCCCGCCAGCGGAAGTCGAAGCCGGCATCGTTTATCGGAACGGTTGCGATGATCCTCGGCGTGATCGGTCTCTTCACGGCCTGCGTCATGCCGCCGGTTCTGGGTATGATCGCGGTCGGCATCGGCATCGCCGGACTCTTCGCGACGTGGGAGAACCCGCAGAACAAGCTCAACGCGAAGGTCGGCATCGTCGCCGGGCTGCTCTCGTTGGCGTTTAGCTACTTCGTCTTTCTCCCGCGATGGCATGATACACGAAACGCTGCCCACGCGGCACGGTGTGGCAGCAACCTTCGGCAGATCGGCCAAGCAATGCGGCAATATGCAATCGACCGGACGGACGGTGCGTTTCCGGCGGATTTATCCGCCCTTGCCGCGTCCGAGCCGGCCTTGAGACCAGAAATACTTGTCTGTCCCGCCGGAAGCACGCCGCCCGGCCCGCCGCCGTACGTGCTGGGGGTCAACACCGACTACGCCTATCTCGGCGGCGGGAAGACGGACGCGGTGTATTCCACCGTCATCGTTGGCTACTGCGACACGCGACATCACGAAGACGGCACGCACATGCTGTTCGGCAACGGCAGCGTGCGGTGGGAGCGGTTCGCGGACCTGCCGGAGAGCATGTTCGACGCGGGGAGTAGATGAGGTTGATCCGCGGTCAGAACCGACCGCGACTCGTTGAGTCGCGGCTATGAGAACTGTCGGCGAGGTCGGGGCCGTCACTCGTGAACGACTATCACCTCGCCAAGCGACTTGCGTTGCTTGGCGTGCTCGGGCGGCTGCCAGTCCGGGTGGGCGTGGCCGACGGGGATGAGGAGGAAGGGGCGCTCGTGCGCCGGGCGGCCGAGGAGGTCGCTCAGGAACTTCATTGGGCTGGGCGTGTGCGTGAGCGTCGCGAGGCCGGCGAGGTGGCAGGCGGCGAGGAACAGGCCCGCGGCGAGGCCGACGCTTTCGTCGACGTAGTAGTGCTGCCCGCCATCGTCGGCCTTGACGAGCTTGAAGACGATCACCAGCCAGGGGGCCTGTTCGAGGAACGGCTTGCTCGCGTCGGTGCCGAGCGGCGCGAGGTCGCTTCGCCAGCGGTCGCTGATGCGGCGGTCGTAGAAGTCGCGCTCCTCCGCCTCGGCGGCCTCGCGAATCTGCTTCTTCAGCGCCGGATCGCTCACGCAGACGAACCGCCACGGCTGCTTGTTCGCCCCGCTTGGGGCGGTGGTGGCGCAGCGGACGCAGGCTTCGATCGTCTCGCGGGATACGGGTTGGTCGCTGAAGCGTCGCGTGCTCCGACGTGAGCGAAGTTGATCGTAAAGATTGCGGGCGATGGACGTGGGGTCGGGCATCAAATCACGGTAGAGCCTCGTCCCACGTCAGTTCTCCAACGTAGCTGCGTCGCGACGCGACGCAGGGGGGGGTTAGACTTGCGGGACCATCTCATGCGCGCCGCGCCGTCCTGCGTCGCGTGGCGACGCAGCTACCCTCCGTTTCTTCCATACTTCACTTCGCGGCTTTCCTGATGCTTCGTCCACTAAGCTCGGACTGTGCCTGAAGAAGAAACAACCGAGAACGCTCCACATCCTGCGAGGCAGAACGGGCCCGTCGCCGGGAGTGTCGCCGCATGTTTCGCTGCGGGGGCAATCCTGTCGTGCGTGCTCGGCATGGCCGTTGGAGACGCCGCGTTCCTTGTGTCAATCCTGTTAGCAGTAGCAGGCTTGCTTGCTGGCGTCGTTGGATTGGTGCAAGGACACAACCTCCCGAAACCACGTCCTACGGGAGCAGCGTGGCTCGGCATCATCGTCGGGCTGGCGGCACTCGCGCTGACTTACGTCGTGCCAGAGATGGGTCGCCCAAGCCCCACAGCGCGGATCATCAAGTGCGGCAGCAACCTTCGCCAGATCGGGCAAGGACTGCGGCAGTATGCAATCGACCATCCGACTCACGCCCGCTACCCGCCGACGTTCGAGGTGCTGTTTCCGGAGTCGGATCTCGTGCCAGAGGTGTTCATCTGCCCAAGTTCGAGATCACAGCCGGGACCGCCGCCGTTTGTGGTCGGCGAGAACTGCGACTACCGCTACTTCGGCCTTGGGCTCGACTACTCGCTGCCAGCCGAGGTGGTGCTGGCCGCGTGCGACCCGAAGCACCACCATCGCAACGGCGCCAGCGTGTTGTTCAATGACGGCTCGGTCCGCTTTCTGACGACGAGCGAGATGCTCGATGCGCTCGCGGTGTCGCAGGCGATTCTGGCGGCGCAAGAAAGCGGCCCGCCGACGAGTCGGCGGGCCGCGAAACATGCTTCGGAGGACGAAGGCGGTTAGTCCTTCTTCACCTCGTACTCGGCGTCGATGACGTCCTCGTCGTCGCTCGCCTTAGCGCGGTCGGGCTCGGCCTCGGGGGCGGGGCCATCGCCGGGGGTGGCCTCGGCGCTCGGGCCGGCACCTTCGGCGCCCTGACCGGCGGCGTAGGCGGCCTCGCCGATCTTCATGGCGGCGGCGTTCACGGCCTCCATCGCCTTCTTGATCGGGTCGACGTCGTCGCCGTCCTTGACCTCCTTGAGACGGTTCAGGGCGCTCTCGACCTCGCCGCGCACGTCGCCGGGAATCTTGTCAGCGTGCTCGCCGCTCAAGAGCTTCTCCGTGCCGTGGACGACCTGGTCGGCCTCGTTCTTGAGGGTGACGAGCTCCTTGCGCTTCTTGTCCTCCTCGGCGTGCTGCTCGGCCTCACGCTTCATCTTCTCGATCTCGTCGTCGCTCAGGCCGCCGCTGCCCTTGACCTCGATGCTGGCCTCCTTGCTCGTGCCCTTGTCGACGGCCTTGACGTTGAGGATGCCGTTCACGTCGATCTTGAACGTGACCTCGATCTGCGGCACGCCGCGCGGCGCCGGCGGGATGTCGCTCAGGTTGAACTCGCCGAGCAGGCGGTTGTCCTTCGCGAACTCGCGCTCGCCCTGAAGCACGCGGATCGTGACCGTCGTCTGGCTGTCGGCCGCGGTGGAGAAGGTCTCCTTCTTCTCGGTCGGAATCGTGGTGTTGCGCTCGATGAGCTTGGTCATCACGCCGCCGAGCGTCTCGACGCCGAGGCTGAGCGGGGTGGCGTCGAGGACGAGGATGTCCTTCACGTCGCCCTTGGCAATACCACCCTGAATGGCCGCGCCCATGGCGACGACTTCATCCGGGTTGACGCTGCGGTTGGGCTCCTTGCCGAAAATGTCCTTCACGAGCTTCTGCACCGCGGGGATGCGGGTCGAGCCGCCGACGAGCAGGATCTCGTCGACCTCGCTCGGCTTGAGCTTGGCGTCCTCGAGAGCCTTCATCACCGGCTGCTTGATGCGGCCCATGAACGGCTCGATCAGCGACTCGAACTTGCTGCGGGTGAGCGTGAGGTTCAGGTGCTTCGGGCCGTTCTGGTCGGCGGTGATGAAGGGGAGGTTGATCGTCGTCTCCATGTTCGACGACAGCTCCTTCTTCGCCTTCTCGGCCGACTCCTTCAGGCGCTGCAACGCCATGGCGTCGCTGCGCAGGTCGATGCCCTCCTGCTTCTTGAACTCGTCGGCGAGCCAGTTGATGACGGCCTCGTCGAAGTCGTCGCCGCCCAGGTGCGTGTCGCCGGCGATGCTTTCGACGGCGAACATCTGCTCGCCGTCGTCGTTGCTGGTGTCGAGCACGCTCACGTCGAACGTGCCGCCGCCGAGATCGAAGACGAGGACCTTCTCGTCCTTCTTCTTGTCGATGCCGTAGGCGACGGCGGCGGCGGTGGGCTCGGGGAGCACGCGCAGCACCTTCAGGTCGGCGATCTCGCCGGCGTTCTTGGTGGCCTGACGCTGGGCGTCGTTGAAGTAGGCCGGCACGGTGATGACGGCCTCGGTGACCTTCTCGCCGAGGTATTCTTCGGCGGTCTTCTTGAGGTCTTGCAGGATGAACGCGCTGATCTGCTCGGGCGTGTACTCCTTGTCGCGCGACTTGATCTTGACGTACTCCTCCGCCCCGCCGGTCACTTCGTACGGGACGGTCTTCTCCTCCGCCTCGATCTCGTTATGGCGGCGGCCCATGAAGCGCTTGGCGCTGAAGATGGTGTTCTTCGGGTTCGTCACCTGCTGGTGGCGTGCCGGCTCGCCGACGAGGCGCTCGCCCTTGTCGCTGAAGGCGACGACCGACGGCGTGATGCGGTTACCGCGACTGTTGATGAGAACCTTGGGCTGGTCCCCCTCCATGACCGCGACGACGCTGTTGGTCGTGCCCAGGTCGATGCCGATGATCTTGGCCATATCGTGTGTCTCCTTAGGCCGCCGCCGACCAGAAGGCCGAACGCCGGGTTGATTGCGTGGATGAATAAACTCGTCCCTGCACTGGCAAAGGTCGTGCCACGTCCGAACGCCCCTGAAGGCCTGGGAGCGGGTGTAACTTGCACCGATTCCTGCCAATGTTCGAGGCGATCGATCGGGCCGCCTGCCACATTGGCACCGACGGGCAAACCCGCTTGAACGGGCGCATCGGCGTCGCCGGCCGCGGCCGTAGCATCCGGGCATGAGCGCGAGCGAAGCCGCCGAAACCGAGCACGTGGCCGACGAGACACCGGACGAGGCGGGCACGTCAGGCCGGCAGCCGCTGGTCCACGAGCAGTCCGACGCCGCCTTCGAGCGAGCCCGCCGCGTGATGCCCGGCGGGGTCAGCAGCCCCGTGCGCGCCTTCGGCGCCGTCGGCGGCACGCCGCGCTTCGTCCGTTGCGGCGAGGGGTGCCGGGTTCAGGATCCCGACGACAACGAGTACGTCGACTACATCGCCAGCTACGGCCCGCTCATCGCCGGGCACGCCAACGAGCGCGTGCTGGCGGCGGTCAGCAAGGTGGCGGGGCGCGGCACGACGTTCGGCTGCCCGACAATTCACGAGATCGAACTTGCCGAGACGATTGTCGAGGCACTGCCGAGCGTCGACATGGTCCGCTTCGTGAACAGCGGCACCGAGGCCGCCATGAGCGCCATCCGGCTGGCGCGGGCGGCGACGGGGCGCGACAAGATCATCAAGTGCGTTGGCTGCTACCACGGCCACGTCGACGCCCTGCTCGTTGAGGCCGGCAGCGGCGCGTTGCAGCACGGCCACCCGTCTTCGCCGGGCGTGACGGCGTCGATCGTGGCGAACACGCTGCTGGTCCCGTTCAACGATCTCGAGGCCGCCCGCCGCGCGTTTGAGGAGCACCCCGATGGCGTCGCGTGCTTTGCCGTCGAGCCCATCGCCGGGAACATGGGCCTGGTCAAGCCGGCCGAGGGCTACCTGCTGGGGCTGCGCGAGTTGTGCGACGAGTTCGGGGCACTCTTGCTGTTCGACGAGGTGATGACGGGCTTCCGCGTCGCGTGGGGCGGGGCGCAGGTGCTGTACGACGTTCGCCCGGACCTGACGTGCCTCGGCAAAGTCATCGGCGGCGGCCTGCCCGCGGCGGCGTATGCCGGGCCGAAGCACATCATGGAGATGGTCAGCCCCACCGGCGACGTCTACCAGGCCGGCACGCTCAGCGGCAACCCACTGGCGATGGCCGCCGGCATGGCCACGCTCGACATCCTCCGCGACCACGGCGACGGCAACGATCCGCTCGACCCATACGACCTGCTCGAATCGACCAGCGCCACGCTCGAGGCCGGCCTGCTCGACCTCGCGGCGAAGCATGCCGTCCCGCTGACGATCAACCGCGTCGGCAGCATGGTCGGGCTCTACCTGACCGACGAGCCGAACACGCCCGTCGAGAACTTCGACGCCGTGATGCGGACCGACGCCCAGCGGTTCGCCACCTTCTTCCACGGCCTGCTCGACCGCGGCGTGATGATCCCGCCGAGCCGGTTCGAATCGTGGTTCGTCGGCCTCGCCCACACGCCCGACGCGATCGACGAAACCCTCGCCGCCGCCGACGGCGCCCTTGCCGACGTGGCGCAGCAGCACGGATAGCAGATCGCTTCGCAAAACGCTTTGATAGCCGCGCCGCGTTGCGTCGCGGCTATCGATGCACTTTCAGCGAGTTACGCCTGTCCCAGTAATTCCCGCGCCAGCGTCCCACACGCCGCGGCGATGGCGACGGGGCCGTACCGCATCGCCTCGCCCATCGCGCGGACGAACGCGCTGCCGACGATTGCCCCGTCGGCCACGCCACGCAGTTGCCGCAAGTGCTCGGCCTTGCCGATGCCGAAGCCGACGCAGACAGGCAGTTCGGTGCGCCCCTTCATGTCCTCGACGCCGCTGGCGAGGTCCGGCGGCAAGGCGTCGCGCTGGCCGGTGATGCCGGCGACGCTGAGGTAGTAGACGAACCCGCCGGCGAGCCGACCGATGACATCGCGGCGGGCCGGCGGAGTCGTCGGGGCAACGAGCAGGACGGGGTCGAGCCCAGCGGCCTTGACGATCTCGCAGAAACGCTCCGCCTCGGGCGGCGGCAGGTCGGGGATCAGCAGCCCGCTCAATCCGGCCGCCTTTGCCCGCTCGCAGAACGCCGCGTCGCCGCGCCGGCGGACGACGCTGTAGCTGACCATCGCGAGCATCGGGCAATCCACGGTCGTCTCACCAATTGCCTCGAGACAACCTTCGAGCGTCACGCCGCCCTGCAACGCGTCGTGGTACGCCGCCTGGATCGTCGGCCCGTCGGCGATGGGGTCGCTGAAGGGGATGCCGACCTCGATGACGCTCGCCCCCGCCTTCGCCAGCGCCGGCAGGGCCGCCCGCGTCGCGTCGAGCCCGCCGTAGCCCGCGGGGATGAACGGCACGAGGTGAACGGGCCCCTGGGGCGCTTGCGTGAGACCATCGCGAATCGACTGCACGGGGTGAGCGTAGGAGCGTAGTTCGTGCTCCCCCTGCGTCGCGTGGCGACGCAGCTACCGGGTAAACGAACGTGAGTCGGTGTTTCAATGAGGTAGCTGCGTCGCCACGCGACGCAGGGGGAACACCAAATACCACTTGAACTCACCCCGAATCTCCCGTACGTTCGCACCCATGCCCCAGCGGCACGTGATCCTCTTCACGTGGCAGGCCTACGCCACCTGGATGCCCGACCGCCCGCAGGGCTACTACCGCAACCGCGACGGCCTACGCCCACGCGCCGGGAAGATGGCGGAGCATTACCGCGTCGACCAGCGTTTTCCGACGGCCCGGCTCATCAACCATGTCCAGCGGGACCTGCTCGCCGAGTGCGAACGCTGCGCCAGCCCGCTCTCGATCACGCTGTACGGCGTGGCCACCGACGACTCCCACCTTCACCTGTTGGCGGCGTGGGATCACGACCGATCGCCGGAGCAGTTGCAACGCTCGATCAAGTGGTCGCTGAGCCGCAGACTCAACACCGCTCACGGAAAGCGGCCTTGGTTCGGGCGCAACGGGCACGACCGGCGCGTGCGTGATCTTGACCACTTTCTGTACCTGCGTGATGCGTATCTACCGTCGCACCCAGGGTGGAAGTGGGACAAGCGGATCGGGCTTTATCGCGAGGACCGGTCGCTCCTGCATCTCCGGAGTCCTGCGTCGCGTGGCAACGCAGCTACCTCATTGGAGAACGGAATAATCTTCGATCCTCCGGTAGCTGCGTCGCCACGCGACGCAGGCGGCAACGACCAACCTACCGCCCCAGCAGCCGCGCGACCTCCTGACAATCCTTGTCCCCCCGCCCGGAACAGTTGACGATCACGACCGCATCCTTGCCCATCCCCGCGGCCATGCACGCCGCCTCGGCGAAGGCGTGGGCGGTTTCGAGGGCGCACAGGATGCCCTCGGTACGCGCGAGTTGCTGGAACGCACCGAGGGCCGCAGCGTCATCAACGGCCGTGTAACGAACGCGGCCATTGTCCTTCCACATCGCGTGCTCGGGGCCGACGCCGGGGTAGTCCAGGCCGGCCGACGCGCTGTGGACCGGCGAGGTTTGACCATCCTCGTCTTGCAGCACATAGCTCAGCGACCCGTGTAACACGCCGGCCGCGCCGTACGTCAGCGGGGCCGCGTGCTGGCCCATGGCCGTGCCGCTGCCGCCCGCCTCGACGCCGACCAGGTTGACGCCCTCGTCCTCAACGAACGGGTAAAAAATCCCCGCCGCGTTGCTGCCGCCGCCCACGCAGGCGACGACGGCATCGGGCAGCTTTCCGTCCTTCTCTTGACATTGCCGCCTCGCCTCGTCGCCGATGCAGCGGTGGAAATCGCGGACCATCGTCGGGAACGGTGCGGGCCCGACGACGCTGCCGAGGATGTAGTGCGTCTCGCCGCTGCTGCCCATCCAGTCGCGCATCGCCTCGTTCGTGGCGTCCTTCAGCGTGCGGCTGCCCGAGTCAACCTCAATCACGTTCGCGCCAAGCAGCTTCATGCGGAAGACGTTCAGGTTCTGCCGGCGGACGTCTTCGCTGCCCATGTAGACGTCGCATTGCAGCCCGTACTTCGCCGCCGCGGTGGCGGTCGCGACGCCGTGCTGGCCGGCGCCCGTTTCGGCAATCACGCGGCGCTTGCCCATGCGCTTCGCAAGCAGCGCCTGGCCGATCGTGTTGTTGATCTTGTGCGCCCCGGTGTGGAGCAAATCCTCGCGCTTGAGCCAGATCTGCGCGCCGCCAACCTCTTCCGTCAGCCGCCCGGCGAACATCAAGTTCGTCGGTCGACCGGCGAACTCACGCAGGTCGGCAGCGAGTTGCTGTTGGAAGGCCGAGTCGTCCTTCGCCTCGGCATAGGCGGCGTCGAGCTGGTCGAGCGCGGCGACGAGGGTTTCGGGGACGAACACGCCGCCGTAGTCGCCAAAGTAGCCGCGGCGTTGGGTTGGGGAATCGAGCAAGGTCATCGCCCAATCCTACGAGTCGGCGGGAGTGGATCGCCTAACTTCGATGAGGTTCTGAAGCTGCTTGGTGCGGCTGCGCACGTAGCCGACGAGGGCCATCGGCACGCCGGCGGCAATCCAGTCGAGCGGCATCGGCCGCGCCAGCGCCGCGAGCGGGCCGCCGGGCTCGCCAACGGCCAGGAAGTCGCTCGGCGTCGTGAACCACGCGACGATGTAGCCGATCAACCCCGCCAGAATCGGCCCCGCCCAGAACCAAGGCCCCGGCCGCGTGCTGATGAAGCCGTGGGCCACGACCGCCCCCAACCACCCGCCGATGCCTACCGCGAAGGCGACCTGCGTCTCGTTCTGCGTCCGGGCGAGCAGCGTGACCGTTACGCCGCACACGCCGGTGCTGATCGCGAGGGCGAGCAGCTTCTGGTCAAGCGGTTCCTTCGTCGCCTTGCGGTCGTCGAGGCGGGCGTTGGGGTCGGGCAGTTCGAGGATGCGCTTGATGCCCGGCGTCTGGCTGCCGCGCTCGCGCAGCCAGTGCAGGGCCACCCACGCAATGCCGGCGAGCAGGGCCAGCACGACGAGTTCGACGGTCATCGTCGCGAAGACGCCCGCCGCGCGGTCGTCGTAGGTGTAGAAGCTCGACCCGCCCCGCCACCGCAACGCGAGGAGCCCGACGACGGCTGCCCCCCAACCCGCGTCGTAGCGAACGCGCCCGGCGACGAGCGTGCCGATCGCGACGAGCAGCCAGAGAACGGTCGCCACCAGCAGAATCTTCGCCACCGCCAGCGGCTGATGGAACAGGCTGGCGTCGAATGGCCCATCGTGCGGGAATCTGATCAGGTCGCCGAGCCACCAGAAGAGCAACGCGCTGACCCCCGCCGCCAGCAGCACCTGCGGGGTCCGCAGGCCTTGGGCGAGGTCGCGACCGAACGTCTCGCTCGATCCGAACGGCTTGGCGGTGGCATCGGCATTCGGTGGCACGGGCCAGCATACGCAAGCGCCGCAACGGCAGGGGGTACTGAGAACGCGATCACTTAAGTATCGCGAACCGAACATCCTGCTGACACCGATTCGGGCGCGGTACGATGTGGCGGCCGCATCCATGCCCCAGACGCCCGCGCTGTTTCCCGAGATGGACCTCGACCGCCCCGCCACGGCGCGGCCGGCGGGGCCGTTCGCGCAGGTGGCGCTCGAGCGGGCAGTCGACAAGGCGCTGACCTACACCGTTCCGCCACGGCTGACGAAGGTGCTGCGCCCAGGTCAGCGCGTGAAGGTGCCGTTGGGCCGGAAGGATCGCACGCAGTTCGGGTTCGTCGTGAGCGTCAACGATGCCTTCGACGAAGCCAGGGCCGGTTTTGGCGCGGGCAAGCTCAAGCCGGTGAAGGCGATCGACGACGACCGGGTGCTGATCGACCCGAAGATGATGGAGCTGGCCCTCTGGATCGGCCGCTACTACTGCTGCGCGCTGGGCCTGGTGCTCGAGAGCATGATCCCGTCGGCGGTCAAGAAGAAGGTCGGCTTCGGCTACACCAGCCTGGTCCGCCCGGCGGTCGGACACGGCGAGATTCAGGAACTTCTAGAAAAAACCAAGGCCAGGAAACGCCGCAGTCTGCTGGCGCGGCTCCAGCAGATCAACGACGGCGAGCGTGTGGAGATCCTCCGGCTCGCGAGCGAGAGCGGCGTGACGGTGCCGACGGTTCGCAAGCTCGCCAAGCTCGGCTTGATCCACATCGACGTCGAGCCCGATTTGCCCGCCTTCGGCGCGATGGAGCCCAAGGCGACATCGGACACGCCGCACGCCCTGAACGACGAGCAACAAACCGCCTTCGACGCCATTGCTCCGAATGTCATCGGCGGCGGGTTCGCGACGCACCTGCTCATGGGCGTGACGGGCAGCGGGAAGACGGAGGTCTACCTGCGCCTCATCGCCGAGGCGATCGAGCGTGGCCAGCAGGCGGTGATGCTCGTGCCGGAAATCGCCCTCACGCCGCAGACGGTCCGCCGCTTTACCACGCGCTTCCCGAAGGTCGCCGTCCTGCACAGCGGGCTGAGCCAGACGGCCCGCCACCGGTATTGGCAGCAGATCGCCAGCGGCCAGGCGGACGTGGTCGTCGGCGCTCGCAGTGCGGTCTTCGCCCCCGTGCCCAACCCCGGCCTAATCGTCGTCGACGAGGAGCACGAGCCCAGCTACAAGCAGGACACCGCCCCGCGCTACCACGCCCGCGACGTCGCCATCAAGCGCGGCCAATTGCACGATTGCCCGGTTCTGCTCGGCAGCGCCACGCCTTCCTTGGAGTCGTACCAGCGGGCTCACCACGGAAGCACGGAGGCACGGAGGCCCGAACGACAGAAAGAGGGTGTTGCTTCCGAAGCCAGGCGAAGCGACTCCGTGTCTCCGTGTCTCCGTGGTGAATCCATCCATCACCTCCACGTCCTCGCCAGGCGCGTGCACGATCGGCCGATGCCCGCGATCGAGGTGGTTGATCTGAAGGAGGCGGCCCGGCAGCGCAAGGGCATCCACCTGCTCACGCCGCGCCTTGAGCACCTGCTGGCGCATACGGTCGAGCAGGGCCAGCAGGCGATTTTACTCCTGAATCGGCGCGGGTACGCGAACTTCGTCTACAACCCCAGCACCGACGAGCCGGTGGTCTGTCGCTTCTGCGACGCGACGATGACCTACCACCGCACCGCCGACAGCGGCGATGTCGGCGCGACCTTCCGCCGCGCGTTGCATACGGGGCAGCTTCACTGCCACTACTGCCTGGCCGTCGACCCACTCGACGACGCGGCCAAGCGCAGCGGCGGGAACCTGTCGCTCTTCGGCCTGGGCACACAGCGCGTCGAGGAGGAGCTTCGCCGCAAGTTCCCGGCGCTGCGCTTCGCCCGCGTCGACTCCGATTCCATGCGCGGCGCGGGCGACTACGAAAAGACCCTGAGGCAGTTTGCCGACGGCGAGCTCGACGTGCTGATGGGCACGCAGATGATCGCCAAGGGCCTCGACTTCCCAAACGTCTCGCTCGTGGGCGTTGTCAGCGGCGACACGGCGCTGAGCCTGCCCGACTTTCGGGCGGCCGAGCGGACGTTCCAGCTCATCACCCAAGTCGCCGGCCGCGCCGGGCGTGGGGACATCCTCGGTCGCGTCGTGCTCCAGACGTTTAACCCGTTCGACGACACCATCCGCGCCGCGCTGCGACAGGACTACGTCGCCTTCGCCCAGGGTGAGCTTGCCCACCGCGAGGTGACGGGCTACCCGCCGTTCGGGCGGATGGTGCGCATCGTGCTGCGCGACCAGGACGAGGAGAAGGTGCAGGCCAGGAGCGAGAACCTCGGCAGCGTCTTCTTCGAGGTCGCCCAGCAGGTTGGCGGCGTGGATGTCCGCGGGCCGATGCCTTGCCCGATCAGCCGCATCGCCGGCTACTTCCGCCAGCAGATCGTGCTCTCGGCCACGGGTGCCATGCCGTTGCAGCGCGTCCTCGCCCGCGTCCGCGACGCTGGCCACCTCGCGACGAACGAGCGCATCGCCGTCGATGTCGATCCTGTCAACCTGCTTTGAGCAGAAGGATGAAGGCGGAAGGATGAAGGATGAACCCGAACCGGACGTCATTCTGCTTCGGGTTCATCCTTCATCCTTCTGCCTTCATCCTTTCCGTGCTACACTCGCGTCCCCGCAGGCGTTTCGGGAAGCCGGTGAGAATCCGACGCGGACGCGCCGCTGTAAGGAACCGTCGAACTTCGACACAGGCCACTGCCGACAGGCGGGAAGGCGTCGAAGGGAGGTTCCGAGCCAGAAGACCGGCCTGCGGGAGCCGGGACGCGATCGCACCGTGCGGTCGATGCTCCCGATCCCGATGCCGTCCTCGCGAACAGGACGAACGGGCCGTGTCGATCGTGCGCCCCTGCCGGCGCCGTTCGCCATCGCTCCCCGTTTGCACCTCGCGCGACGACGGCGGCCCTGCACGCCGCCCCGCGCTCGGGCGGCGCGGAGACGCAATGCACCGATCCATCCCGACCGTCGCGACCCTCGCTGTCGCCACCCTCCCGTCCGCCGTCCTCGCCGACGGCTTCGCGACCAGCGTTGTCGACTACACGCCCGGCACGCTCTCGAACCCCGCCTACGACGACCCGACCGCCGCCCTCGGCGGGCTCGACCCCGACACCGGGTTTGGCCTGCTCAACCCGTTCAACCCGCCCTTTGCCGATTCGGACCTTGTCGAAGTCGGCGTGGGCGGATCACTCACGCTGCAACTCGCCGCCCCGGCCACCACCGACGGCCTGGGCCTGGGCATCCACGCGGCCGTCGGGCTCGTCGATCAGGACGGCGACTTTGGCAACGACGACGCCTTCACCGGCGACCCCGTCTTCACCTTCGACACCGACCCCGTGTTCGGCGCCGGGCCCCGCGCGGCGGTCGTGAGCGTCAGCGACGACGGCCAAACCTTCGTCAGCCTCGGCCGCGTCGAGTTCCTCCTGCCCAGCAACGTCGACAGCGGCGCGAGCGGCCCCCTCGCCGCCGCCCCCACCGGCCCGTTGATTGACCCGGCCGACCTGTTCCAGCCGTTCGACGCCGACCTGCAAGACTTCGCCAACCGCGACTTCGCCGGCGTGCTCGCCCTGCTCGACGGCTCGGCCGGCGGCACCTGGCTCGACCTCTCGGGAACGGGCCTGGCGGAGGTGAACTTTGTCCGCTTCGACGGCGTGCAGGCGGGCGAGCGGTTCTTCCTCGACAGCGTTGTGAGCGTGCCGGAGCCGGCGTCCTTGTCGCTCCTCGCGCTCGGCGGCGTCGCCGTGCTGCGGAGGCGTCAGTGAGTCGGCGCGGCTTTACGCTCGTCGAGCTGCTCGTCGTGGTTGGTGTGATCGCGCTTCTGGTGGCGATCACGCTGCCGGCGTTGGCGCGATCGCGTCGGGCGGCGCGGTCGGCGGTGTGTGCGGCGCACCTGAAGCAGATGACGACCGCGCTCGTCGCTTACGCGGGCGAGCACAAGGGAGCGCTCGTGGTCAGCCAGTGGTCCGAGCGGCCGGGCGAAACGCGGGCGTGGGACTTTATCACCACGCGGCGAGCCGACGGCGGATTCGATGTCGCCCCCGGCCTGCTGTGGGCCGGCTTCGATCGCGACGCCTACGCCCAGCAGTGCCCGGAGTACGTGGGCCCGAGCAACGCGGCCGGCGAATCGTTCAGCGGCTTCAACTACAACACGAGCTACCTTGGCGGCGGCGCGGGGGAGGCGGTCGAGTCGTCGGCTCGGTTGTCGACCGTGCGCTCGCCCGCGGCCACCGTCGCCTTTGGCGACGGCGAGTACCTGCGCGGTGCCAACAAGTTCATGCGTGCCCCGCTGAACGTCGGCGTCGATGGAGAGCCGCCGCGCGATGGAATGGTCGCCTTCCGCGCCGCCGGCACGCAGGGCTTTCGCCACGACGGCCAAACGAACGCCGCCTTTGTCGACGGGCACGTCGCGTCGCTCGCGACACGCCACACTACGTTCCACCGCGCCGGCACGACGCCGGGCGATCCGCAGGCGGCGCTGGGCGACGGCGTGGGGTTCCTGAGCGAGGACAACGCGCTCTACGACTTGGAGTGAGCCGACGGGCCGGCGTCGCTATCGTCCTCGCCGTGCCCGACGCCGTTGCAGAGTCCGCCGCCACCGACGCGGCGCCCGCGTCGCCGTGGCGGGCGCCGCGCAAGGTTCACGTGCGGCGCGGCGGGACCGTGACGGCGGTGGGGATCGTCTACATCCTGATGATGGCCCTGCTCGGGCTGGCGGCGATGAACTCGCAGGTGAACCTGCTGTTCGCCGTCTTCGGGCTGATGATCGGCGCGCTCTTGGTCAGCGGCGTCGTCAGTCGGCTGATCCTGCGGCGGCTCGACCTTCGGCGGGAAATGCCCGAGGTGGCCGAGGTCGGGCGGCGGACGCGCATCGTCTACCGCGTGCGCAACAGGAAACGGTTCTGGCCGACGCTGAGCGTGACGATCAGCGAGCTCGACGCCGGCGGCGCGGGCGACCGCCTCGACCGCCAGCCAACGGCGTACCTGCTGCACGCCCCGCCCGGCGGCGAGGCGTCGGCCACGGCCGAGATCACGCCGCTGGCGCGCGGCTGGATCCGCTTCGACCGCCACCAACTCACAACCAGCTTCCCCTTCGGCTTTGTCCGCCGATCCCTGACGCGGCGACGGCTGCCCGACCGTTTGCTGGTCCACCCGGCGTCGGGCGCCGTCGAGCCCACGAGCGTGCTGCGCTTCCTTAGCGCCGAAAGCTCCGGCCTCGCCCAGCGCCCGCGCAGCGGCGGGAACGACGAGATCTTCGGCGCGCGCGACTACCAACCCGGCGACCCGCCCCGCACCATCCACTGGCGGCGCAGCGCGCGCACGCTAATGCTCCGCAGCCCCGACAGGCCGCACGGTTCGCTCGTGGTGCGGCAGATGACGCGCGTGAGCCCGCCGCGCCTGGTCGTGCTGGTCGACACGTTCGTCCCGCCAGAAGCGGCCGGCCTCGCGGGCGAGGTCCGCCGGCGCCGGCTGGGGCAGGTCGAGCGGAACCTGGCGGTGGCGTACAACCTGCTCGGGGCGATGCTCGGCCGCGGGCTGAGCGTGGGGATGCTCGTCTTCGATCCGGACCTTCCCCCGAAAAACGGCGAATCACCCGGCGGCTGGCGCGAGTTCCGGGCCGGCCGCGGCAAGCGACACCGGCGCGATCTGGCCGCCGTTCTCGCCGCGCTTCGGCCGCAGGAGACGAAAAACCCCGCCGCCCTAATCGACCGCGGCCGGCCGCTGGTCACGGGCGACACCACCGGCGTGCTCATCACCGCCGGCGAGGGACTGGAGCTGAACGGCGACGCTGACCGCCCGAGCGCCCGCCGCGTCGGGCGAGGCAACTTCGTGACGATCCGCACCGCCGGGAACGACCTGGATCGCTGGGTCACGTTCGACCCCACGCTCGACTGGGAGGCGATGGCCGACCGCACCATTTGAGTCGACCACCGCCGCAGTCCGCTACTTCATCGCCGCCTGCTTCACGCGCAGGCGTTCGATGACGGCCGGCGGGACAAGGCTCTTCAGCGAGCTCACGTCGCCGCCGAGTTGGACGACCTGGCGGATAAGCGAGCTGCTCGTGAGCGCGTACTGGTCGCCGGTCATCAGGAACAGCGTCTCGACCCCGCCGACGGCTCGGTTGGCGAGGGCGCTTTGAAACTCGTACCGCAGGTCGGTGACGTCGCGAATGCCGCGAAGCAGGCAGTCGGCGTCGACCTGTTTGACGAAGTCGGCGGTCAGGCCTTGGTAGGTCATCGCGCGCACGTTCGCGATCGGCTCACCGTCGTTCCCGTTGGCGAGCACCTCCCGCACGACGGCGAGGCGCTCGTCGCGGGAGAAGAGCTCACTCTTCTCCGGGTTGACGCCAACGCCGACGATGAGTTCGTCGAAGATCTGCGCGCCGCGTCGGATCACGTCGAGGTGGCCGTTGGTCAGCGGGTCGAACTGGCCCGGAAAGACGGCGCGGCGTTGACGATGGCGAATGGAAGGCTCCTCCGACACGCCGCGAACGCTACCACGCGGGCGGCCGGTTGCCGAATCTGCCGCGAGAAACCCTACCGTTGGCCGTGAGCTTCCACCGGCGCGAGCGGGACGGCGTGGTCTGGTACGAGTCGCCCCTGCTGGCGATGCGGAACGTGCGGCACGGCTTCTACACACGCATCGGCGGCGTGAGTGGCGGGCCGTTCAACTCGCTGAACGCCGGTCTTTCAACCGACGACGATCCGGCCAATGTCGAGGAGAATCGTCGGCGGGTGATGGACCGTCGGCCTGGGCCGCTGGTGATGGTGCGGCAGGTTCACGGCAGCCGCATCGCGGGCGCCGGCGATGTGGGCTGCGAGGCGGACGCCGTGGCGCTGTCGATCGGCGAGGGAACGGCCGGCGTGCTGACGGCCGACTGCTGCCCGATCCTGCTGATGCACCCCGGCACCTGGGGCAACGACGCCGTCGCGGCCGTTCACGCGGGCTGGCGCGGCATGGCCGGGGGCGTGATCGAGGCGGCCGTGGCGCGGCTCGTGAAGCTGACCGGCCGACCGGCGATGCACATCGTCGCGGCGATCGGCCCTTGCATCGGCCCCGATGCCTTCGAGGTTGGCGAGGAAGTGGCCGACGCCTTCGGCAACGATCCGGCCACCGTCCTGCGCCGCGACGGTTGGCCGAAGCCGCACATCGATCTGCCCGCCGCCGCCGCCGTTCGCCTGGAACACGCCGGCGTGCGGCGGCAGACGATCGACCTCGCTCGCCTCTGCACGGTGGAGCGGCCGGCCGAGTTCTTCAGCCACCGTCGCGACGCGGGGCGTACTGGGCGGATGCTGAACGTGATCGCCCCGCTCGAGCGCGAGCCGGACTTGCGCCCGTAACTCAGCTAGCCGCGACGCAACGCGTCGCGGTCTGACGTCGCTGCAGTTGCGTCCGGACCGCGACTCGTTGCGTCGCGGCTACAACCCCGGTTTGTAAGTCAACGTACCTTTAACTCATCAGCTTCAAACGTGATGCCCAGCGACGGCACCTCCACCGCACGGCGGCCGTTGCCGTCGAGGACTTCGCCGCCGATCCAGGCTGTGTGGCCGGCGGCCATTGCGGCGTCGAGGGTGACGCTCGCGTCCGCAGGGGCGACGTACGCGGCGAAGCCGACGCCCATGTTGAAGGTGGCGTACATCTCGCGCTGCTCGACCGGGCCGTGCTTCGCGAGCAGGTCAAAGACCGGCGGCGGCGTGCCGGTCTCGGTCACGCGGTAGACGAAGGACGCGTCGAGCCGCATCAGCTTGCGCCAGCCGTGCCCGGTGACATGGGCGAGGTAGTGCGGGCGAATGCCGCTTTCCCGGAGATTTTGCACGAAGTCGGCGTAGATGACCGAAGGTTCGAGCACGAGGCGGCCGAGGTGGTCGGCGTCGTAGCCGACCCTCTCGCAGATCTTGCGGCAGAGCGTGAGGCCGTTCGTCTGCACGCCGGTGCTGGCGAGGAAGACCATTGCGTCGCCGGGGCCCACGTCGCCCCGCACGCGGTCGGCGGCGTTCATCCGGCCGATCGCGCTGCCGGCGAGGACAATCGCGTCGGGCTCCACGATCCCCGCCAACGCCGGCGTCTCGCCGCCGCCCCACGTGGCCCCGGCACGGCGACATCCTTCGGCGAACCCTTCGGCCAGCGCCTCGGCGCGCTCGCGGTTGTCGAACCACGCCGAGTCCCCCACGGCCGCGTGCATCGCAATCACCGCGGGCAGGCAGCCGACGGTGAGCAGGTCGTTGGCGATCGTGGCGACGGTGTCGATGCCGATGCCGTGGTAGAGCGACGCGTCGCCGATGGCGTCGGCGAGCCTGTTCTTCGTGCCAAGGCCCTCCTCGACGTGGGCGAGGTAGGTGCCGTCGCCAGTGTCGACGAGGTAGGCCGACTCGCCGCGCGTGCCGGAGGCCTCGGCCATGCCGTGCGACTTCAGCAGGTCGACGGTCGAGCCGGCGGCCCGTTGGCAGGCGCGCTTGAAGGCGTCGAGGGCGTCGTAATCGACGCCGCTGCCGGCGTAGGTCATCGGGGCCTGGTTCGCGTCGGACATCGCGCGACACGGTACGGTGGCGACGATGGCCCACCAAGTTCGATGTCTCCTTCACGAGCCGGTCGGCGGCGTGCGGCTCGATTCTTACCCAATGCGCCCGCTTCGCGACGGCGAAGCCCTCGTGCGGGTCGAAGTCAGCAGCATCAGCCCTGGGACGGAACTGCGGGCTCTTGCGGGCGAACAGGCCGGCAGTCCGCCGACATTCATTCCTGGGTATGGCGCGGTCGGCATCGTGATCGAGGGCGGCGGCGAATTGAACGGCCGGCGCGTCTTTGCGGGCGGTTCGAACGAGACCGGGCCCTTCGGCAAACTCTGGGGCGGGCACCAGTCGCACGTGGTTCGCCCAACAGCGATGCTGGCGTCCGTGCCCGACGGCGTCACGCCCGAGGCGGCGTCGCTGGCAAAGCTCGCGTCGATCGCGCGGCGCGGCGCGCGGCACGTCGAGGCGCGGCGGGCGAAACGCGTCGCGGTACTCGGCCTCGGCCCGATCGGCCAATTCGCGGCGCAAATCTACCGCGCGTTCGAGTACGAGGTGGTGGCGTTCGACCGCAGCGGACCCCGCGTTGCCGTCGCGGCCGTGTGCGGCGTCGAGGCGATACAGGCCGAGGGCGGGGCCGTCGCGGCGCTTGGCGACAGGCTTGGGAACGGCTTCGACGTGGTCATCGACGCCACCGGCTCACTTCGCGCCACCGGCGAGGCGGTCGCCCTGCTGCGCGAACCGCCGTGGCACAGCGACGTGGCTGCCTCGCCGCTGCTGTTGGTGCAGGGCAGCTACGCGGGCGACTTCTCCCTCAACTATGTTGACGCGTTTTTTAAGGAAGCGACCGTCATCTTCACCCGTGACGCCGCCCCGGTGGACGTGGCCGACGTCCTGCGCCTGATGGCGGATCGGCGGCTGACGACTGACGGGATCCTGACCGACGTTCTCCCGCCCGAGCGCGCCGGCGAGGCATACGACCGCCTTCGCGACCCGAGCGGGGGCAACCTCACGTTCGCCTTCGACTGGCGCGGGTAGACGTCAACCACCCGCACCGACGATCGCGGCGTCGCGGGCACAGAGGAAGGTGCCATTGGGCTGCTCGGTCACGTCGGGTGTCCGCTTGCGGCTGCGGTCGCAGAGCTTCCAATCATCGCGCCGATCGACGACCTTGACCGAAGTGTTGTCGCCCTCCGCAATCGAGTGCCAGCCGGCACCGACGAGGTCGGCGAGGTCGACGCCGTACGGCTCGAGCTTCGCGCGGTCGTCAGCGGTGAGCGTGTAGACGATTTCCGCGTCGGTGGCCTTGTTCAGCCCGGCCTCTTTCTTCAGGCGGTCGAGTTCGAGCAGGGCGCCCTCGCGCAGCTTCATCAGGAGCGGCCACGTGTCGCTCGCCGGCGCGCCGAGCGGCTCGGGCAGCCGGGCCGCGTGAACGTTGCCCTCGGCACCGGGTAGATGTTCCCAAGCTTCATCGCTTGTGAAGACGAGCATCGGCGCGAGCAGGCGGACAAGGGCGTCGGCGATCTTGTGCTGCACGTACTGGCTGCGCCGCCGCACCGGCGCGTCGGGGGCCTCGCAGTAGAGGCGGTCCTTCATCGCGTTGCCGTACACCTGGCTGACCTGCACCGTGCAGAAGTCGCGGATCAGGCGGTAGGCGTGGTGCATGAGGAAGCTGTCGTAAGCGTTCTTCACGTCGCGGATGAGCGTGTCGAGGGCGTGGAGCATCCAGCCGTCGAGGCTGTCCGTGGGCACACCCGGAGCTTCCGCTCCGGCGTCAAAGTCATTGAGGTTCCCTAGGAGGAAGCGGATCGTGTTGCGGATCTTGCGGTACTCGTCGCCGAACTTGCCGATGATCTCGGGGCTCGTGCGGATGTCGCCCTGGTAGTCGACGCTGCACGTGTAGAGGCGCAGCAGGTCGGCCCCGTGGGTCTTGACCTCGTCCATCGCCGTCACGTACTCGGGGTCGCTTTTACTGACCTTCTTGCCGTCGGGCTTGACGACGAAGCCGTGCGTGAGCACCGCCTTAAACGGCGGCCGGCCCGTCGCGCCGAGGCTGGCTAGGAGCGAGAGCTGGAACCAGCCGCGGTGCTGATCGCTGCCTTCGAGGTAGAGGTCGGCGGGTGCGTCCGGCAAGTCGTCGCGCCGGTCGAGCACGCCGTGCCAACTGCTGCCGCTTTCGAACCAGACGTCGAAGATGTCGTTCTCCTTGCGGAGATCGTCCACCGGGAACTCGTCACCCGTGTCGACGCCTTCGAGCAGTTCGGCCGGGGAGAGCTTCCACCAGGCGTCGCTGCCGTGCTCATTGAACCTGGCGGCAACGGCGCGGACGCTCTCGGGCGTGAGCAGCGGCTCGCCCTCGCCGTTGTAGAAGACGGGGATCGGCAGGCCCCACGCGCGCTGGCGGCTGATGCACCAGTCGGGGCGATTTTCAAGCATGCCGTGCAACCGTTGGCGGCCCCACGTCGGATAGAAGTCGGCATTGTTGGCTACCTCCAGCGCCCGACTGCGCAGCGTCTTCTCGCCACCCTCGTCGCCGCCGTTGGCAACGGCGTAGGGCGTGTCGAGGCTGATGAACCACTGCTCGGTCGCCCGGAAAATCGTCGGCGTCTTGCTGCGCCAGTCGTGCGGGTACTTGTGAAACAGGTCCTGCTGCGCGAATAAATGGCCGCTGTCGGTCAAGCGTTCGACGACCTTCGGGTTCGCCTCCCAGATGGTGAGGCCGGTCAGGAACGGCGGCGCCGACGAGTCGTACCGGCCGTCGGCCTGGACGGGGCAGTAGACGTCGAGCCCGTGCTTCAGGCCGGTTTGGTAATCGTCCTCGCCGTGGCCGGGGGCCGTGTGGACGAGGCCGGTGCCATCGGTTGTTGTGACGTAATCTGCGGGAAGTAGCCGGCCAACGCGGTCGCCCACGAACGGGTGGTCGTACTCAAGGCCAACCAGCTTGTCCCCACGCACGGTGTGGACGACTTCGTGCGAGACCGGGCCGGTTCCGCCGAAAAACTGCTTCTGGCCCTTCCACTCGGCGTCGTCGCCGCCCGCGACCGACTCCGGCGGTTCGCCCTGATTGCCGCCCGCGGCGAAGACCTGTTTCACAAGGTCGCTCGCCACCAGCACCAGGCGCGGCTGCGCCTCGCCGTGGCGTTCGTACTTCACAACGCTGTACTCGACGTCGGGGTTGACCGTGATCGCCAGGTTCGCCGGGAGCGTCCAGGGCGTTGTGGTCCAGATGAGGAACGCGACGGCCCCCGGCTCCTTCAGGTTAAGCTGCGCCTTCGCCTGGCCGGGGTTGCGGGCCTTGAACTCGACGAAGACGCTTGGGTCGGTTCGCCACTGGTACTCCAGCTCCGCGTCCGCCAGGGCCGTCCGATTGGCGATGGACCAGTGGACGGGCTTGAGCTTCTTGTAGACCAGATTGTGCTCGACGAAGCGGGCGAAGACATCGAGCGTCTGCGCCTCGTAGCGCGGCGCCATCGTGCGGTAGGGGTCGCCCCAGTCGCCCAAAATGCCCAGCCGCTGGAACTGCTCGCTCTGCCGCTCGATGAACTTGCTCGCGTGATCCCAGCAGCGCTTGCGGACGTGCAGCGTCTCCATCTCGCGCAGCTTCGGCCCGAGCTTTTCCTGGACCTTGTGCTCGATTGGCAGACCGTGGCAATCCCAGCCGGGCACGTACGGCGTTTGGTGGCCCTTCATCGTCTGGTAACGGATGACCACGTCCTTCAACACCTTGTTGATGAGGTGCCCGAGGTGGATGTCTCCGTTGGCGAAGGGCGGACCGTCGTGCAGGACGTAGATGCTCTCGCCCTCGCGTGCCTTCATCACCTGCGCGTACAGGTCCTGCTCCCTCCACTTCGCCAGGCGTTCGGGCTCGCGCTGGACGAGCGAGGCCTTCATGGGAAAGTCAGTTTTGGGAAGATTGAGCGTCTCTTTGTAGCTCATGGCGTTTGGCTGAAGATCGAAGCGAGGATCAAAGCAAGACCCCGAGGCGATGGCCTCGGGGCGGTTCGTTCGCGGGTCGCTGGCGTGCGGGCATCAGCGGGCGGACGACCCGCCCGCAAGGCCAGTCGGCAGCGGGAAGGCGGGCAGGCCGATGATAATGCGCGCGGGGCGGGGCATTGCCGGTAGCGTAGCAACACTGCGGGCCCGGCATCAAGCTGGTATGCTGCGGCCATGCCCGTTTCCGTGGACGAGCCGAACGCCGCAACGCTGCCTGCCCCGCGTTCGTGGGTCAAGAGCGTGAGCGAGCTCCGCCTGCCAGCCGAGGCCGATCGCCGGCTCACGGAGTTGATGGACCGCAACACCGAAGGCAAGCTCTCCGCAAGCGATCGTGAGGAGTTGTCGTCACTGGTCGAGGTCAGCGAGATGCTTTCGCTCGTGCGGACGGATGCGCTCATCCTCCTAAACCGTCGCCAGCGATGACGGCGAAGGAAGACTTGCTCGCGCTCGTCCGCAGCCGCGCCGGCGACCGCTGCGAGTACTGCCAGATGCACCAGTCGCTTCAAGGAGCGACGTTTCACCTCGAACACGTCATCCCACTGTCGCACGGCGGCGAAACGGCAGAGCAAAACCTCGCCCTCGCCTGCCCCGGCTGCAACCTTCGCAAGTCGGACCGGGTCCGCGCGAACGATCCGCTGACGGACGCGTCGGTGTCGTTGTTTCACCCGCGTCGCGATCGGTGGTCCGAGCACTTCCGCTTCGACGGCTTCACGATCATTCCTCTCACGACGATCGGCCGCGCGACCGCCGCCGCGCTCGACCTGAACCACGCGCGACGCCTGACGATCCGCGAGGCGGAGGCGCGGTTCGACCTCTTTCCTCCCAACTGATGGGCTGGCCCGGTGGTATCCTGACCCAATGCGGATCGACGATCCCCAGCATCGCGAGGATTATTACGACAAGATCGCCACCAGCTTTCCCGGCGATGAGGCGGTCGTCTATCGACGGGAAACGCGGCACGAGATCATCCCCGATCAAGAGATGCCCTGGCCGTTCGGCGGGCCGGAGATTCCCGTGCGCGGCAGGCGCAACTTCCCACGCCACGCCTTCAAACCCGCGGAGTGGGAGGTGATCGGCTTCTGCGGCCGCGTCTACGCGATGGCGGTGCTGGAGGAGTCGGTTCGGGTCGAGCACGGCTGCGAGATTTACCACAAGCCCGAGTCGGAACTGCTGACCTACCACTGCTACACGATCGACGCCCTCGTCGAGGCGATGAACCGCCCGCCCAATCCCGGCGAGGGGGACGCGTTCGCCGCGGACGATCGCACCGATCCCGAGGGCCGCACGCCGCTGGAAGTTTGGATCGACGCCTTCGAGGAGGCCAAGCGCCACGCCGGCGAGCACGCCGCCCTCTTCGGTCGCGGCAACGCACCGACGTTCCACGCCCGTCGCTCGCTGTACAGCGTCAATCGCACCAACTTGTGGGGCACCGGCCTCACGTGGAACCCGATCCTCGCCGACTTCGGCTTCCGCCAGGTCGTCGAGCCGTACGACGCCTACGAGCAGGTCGAAACATTCGTGCGAATGCAGGCGTCGCCGAACCCGCACGTGCCGACGCTCAGCAACGACGACCTCGCCGCCGCCAAAGGGTTCGACCCGAAGACGGCCTTTCGCATGGACTCCCCCGGCAGCAAGCGACGTCGTCGGGCGAAGTAGCCTCGACCTACAGATCCGGCACGCTCGCCCAATCGCTACCGCCGTGGAGGATGCGGGTGACCGTCACGACCTCGCCATCGAACCGGTAGAACAGCAGGTATGTTTTGAAGCCGCCTCCAAGGATGCGCCGCCGCAGTGGGCCGAACTACGTGACGGGGATGAAGTCGATGATCGGCGTTTGCGTCGGGTACTCGGCGGCGGACGCGATCGCTTGCTCCACCGCCAACTCCCATCGGCTCACCAGACCCAGATCGCTGGTGGCGTTGAAGAGGTAGTCGGCGATCTCGTCCTTATCCGCTTCAGCGCGCGGACGAGCTCTCACGGAATGGCTCATGCGGCGGACGCCTCCTTACCGGCAGTCGCTTCCCTCGCGCCGCACTCCTTTGTCGGTGACGGTTTGCCCTTGGTCTCGAACTCCGGAAGCGTGCCGCCATTCCGGTCAAACTCGTCCAGGCGCTCGGGCATGTTCCGCTCCACGAAACGACGCAGGAACTGTTGCCGCCGCTCCGCCCGTGCCACCGGATCTGAAGGAAACGCCTCCTCCATCGGCACCGCCTCGCCGCTCTCGTCGCCGATGGCGATCTGCTCGTTCAGGTGCCGCGCCTGCTCGACCCACATGCCGATCTGCCGCTCGATCAACTCGTACGCCACCCGCTCCGCCGGCTTGCCCGACTTCTGGCCCATCTGCGCCAGCACGCCGCGCATCACCCACGGCATCTCGATCGACACCGTCACCGGCTTCTCCCACTCGGGCGTCTTCAAATCAGACTCCGGCTGCTTTGTCTCGTCGGCCATGACGGTACCTTACCAGACATGCCCGACCCCGATGTCGTCGTGAAGGTCGACCCGACCTTCCTCCGCCTGACCGCGACCGCCGCGCGAACCGTTGACGCCGAGGCGGCGGACGTGACGGTCGTCATCGCCGGGCGATCGCTCTGCTACGGCAACGAGGCGCTCGCCAAGGCCGACGGCGTTCGCGAGTTCGTGGCCGACCTCCGCCAGCACGGGTTCGAGGATGGCGACATTCAGCTCGCCGGCGTCGACATCACCAACGAAAGCGGCCTGATCGCCAAGGCGAGCGGCGCGTCGTACACGATCCAACTGACGTGCCGCCCCGTCTCTCGCCTCTCCCCCGTGCTCGGCGCCGTCGCCGGCCAGAAGCACATCCGCCTCGCCTCGATCGGCTGGGACTACGGCGACGCCGCAACCCTCCGCGCCCTGCGCGACGAGTTGATGGCCGAGTGCCTCGCCGACGTCTCCCGCCGCGCCCGCGCCGTCAGCGACGGCCTGGGCGCGGGCGTGCTCGTGCCCCACCGCTACGAGGAGCGCCACGCCAAGCCCGGCGAGCACTTGGCGGAGTTTGGAATCGATGCCGATGACAACTTGATGACGATGGACCGCATCGTTCCGTCCGGCAGCTTCGCAAAGCGCCGCCTTGCCGGCCCCACCGACCCGCTCGACCTCGGCGCGGCCGTCAGCCACCGCGACACCGCCCGCTTCGCCATCCGCGTGAGCTACCGCCTACGCGACGGCGGATGATGGCTGCGAATCGTGGTCAAGCTGGATGTTCCGCCACCCGCCTGCGCGCCAGCGGAAGAGCATGTAGAGGCCCAGGATCGCGCCGTAGGCCGCGGCCACCGTCCAGGGGCCGGTGACGCCCCACTGCGGGACGTAGTGGGCCGTCGCCCCGCCGACGCCAAGGACCAGCGTCCAGCAGAGGCCCGCGGTCACGACGGCCGGCACGAACGTGTCGCCCGCCCCGCGCAACGCGCCGCTGTAGATGATGTACATCGCGTCGAAGAACTGGAAAATCGCCGCAAACCACATCAGGATTTGGCCCATCCGCAGGATGTCGGGGTCGCTCGTGAACAGCCCGACCATCTGCCGCCCGAAGATCGCGAAGACCACGCCGCACAGGAGCATGTACGTGACCGCGAGCTGGAACCCGAGCCGCGCGCGGGCGACGCTCACGTCCGGCTGGCCGCGCCCGATGTACCGGCCGACCAGCGCCGTCACGCCCGCGCTCAGGCCAAAGGCGGGCAGGAAGCTCATGCTCATGTAGCGCATCATGTAGGTGTTGGCCGCCATCGCCTCGGTGCCGAACATGGCCATCACCCACATGCCGAAGATCGCCCAGGCGAGCACGTCGCCGACCATCTGCAAGCCGCTCGGCACGCCGACGCGCAAGAGCGTTTTGAGCCGATTCGCCCGAGGCTTCCAGTCGAACACGGCGTAGGCGGTCGCGACCTTCGGCTGGACGACGAACGCGATCAGCACGAGCAGTTCGACGAACGCGCCGATGTTCGTCCCCCACGCCGCGCCGGCCAAGCCGAGTTCCGGCAGGCCGAAGTTGCCCCAGATTAGGCCGTAGTTGGCGATCACATTCGCGATCACGCCGACGAACGCGGCGATCAGCGTCAGGCTCGGGCGGTCGACCGCGAGCAGGAACTGCCCCACCGCCGCCCCGGCGAGGCGAACGGCGGTGAAACTGAGCATGATCGCCAGGTACTGCGCCTCAAGGTCCGCCAGCCGCGCCTCGTGACCGAACGCCCGAAACAGCGGCTCGGCCAGGAGAACGAGCGGCAGAATCGCGAGGCCGTAAATCACGCCGAGCCACACGCCCGCCCACAAATGCTGGCCGCACGCCCGCCTGTCGCCGCGCCCGTACGCCTGGCTGACGAGCGTGTTCACGACCCACATCGTCCCAAAGCCGACGCTGATGAGGGCAAAGCCAAAGAGCGACGCATTGCCGCTGGCGGTCGCCTCGACATCGCCGAGACGCGAGAGCATCCACGTGTCGGTAAAGTTCATCGCCGTGTAGCTCGCCATCTGCGCCACGGTCGGCAGGGCAAGCGCGAGCAACTCAAAAATCGGCCGCTTCGCGAGGTGCTGGGGCTGGGCGTAGTCGAGAGCGGTGGGCACGGGGAGGAGTGGGTCGCGACGATAGCCGCGCCGTCGGGGGCCTCATTTGCTGTAGATACCGACCCGCAAGCGCACGCCCGGCGCAAGTTCGCGAGCGCTACCGGTCAGCCAGGGCCAGACTCCGATCGACCTCGGCTGCACGTCGGCGGCGTCGACGTTCAGGTAGATCGTGTTCAGCCCCTCAATGCCGTTGATCGTCAACGTGCCGTTGATGTTGCTCGCCGGGAACCAGTTGCCGAGCTCTCGCTCGACAGCGTCCAGGCCAGGCGGCACCTCGGTCGACGGCCGCCGCGTGATGTTCCCGCCGCCAGGCGGCGCGGTGTGAAACGGGTGCAGGCGTTGCGAGTGTGCCTCCTGATCTTCGCCCGTTGGCAGCGACGTTTGCCATTCGGTCAACTCGCGGCGGAGCGCTTCCGCCCCGCCGGCGTCGGCGATCTTCTTGCGCAGGGCGAGGGCGAAGACGTCGTTGTCGGCGCGGAAAAACGAGTACGGCACGAGGAACAACGCGATCGCGGCGATCGCCAGCCAGATGCCCCGCTGCCGGCGGCTCAGTTCGTGCTCGCGAACAATCTGAATCGCGCCGCCGGCGATGTATAGCCACGCCCCGGTAAACAGCCACGGCAGGAAGAGGCCGAGGCCGCACGTGAGCTTCAACGCGGGGCGGCAGATGACGAACATCGCCGTCCAGTAGGCCAGCATCCCCAGCAGCGTCAGTCCGGCGCACCACGCGCCAAAGCACCGCTCAGCCGCCGGCTCGCGCGGCGGCTTGGGTGACTTCGGCGTCGACGGCTCGGCGTAAGGCAGTTCGACGGCCACGAGCGGATTGTGCCACGGGGCGGCGGTACAGTCGCCCCCATGACCGCCCGCCGCGCCGTTCGCGTTGCTCTTTTGCTCGTCGCCACCCTCGTCGCGATCGGATTCGCCGGGTGCGAGAAGCGCATCAAGGAGGCAAAGGTGCAACAACCGTCGGCTCACTTGTATGATGGTGCGTGATGCACCCGCGTACCCGTCTCGCCGTCCGTCTCGCCGCCTTGCCTGTCTTCGCCGCTTCGGCGGTGGCGTTCGCGAGTGACAAGCCCAAGAACTCGCTCTCCGAGGCGATCACGCCCGACGAAGTGCTCGCCGACGTCGCCTGGCTCAGCGACGACGCACGCGAGGGGCGGGGGCTGATGACGCAGGGCCTCGATGATGCGGCCGACTACATCGCCGAACGCTTCGAAGAGCTCGGCCTCGAGCCGATGACCGGCCCCGGCTTCGCGGGCTACTTCCACACGTTCGAGATGCCCTTCGGCTCCACGCTCGACCGCGAGAATACGACGCTGCAACTCGGCGGCCAGGACCTGTCGCTCGACGAGGACTTTATCCCGTTCGACTGGTCGAAGCCGGCCGAGTTCGAGGGCGAGCTTGCCTTCGCCGGCTACGGCGTGGCGAACGAGGAGAAGGAGTACGACGACTACGCCGGCGTCGACGTGGAGGGCAAGGTCGTGCTCGTCCTCCGCTACGAGCCGCGCGATGAAGACGGCAAGAGCCAGTTCACTGGCCGCGAGCGGGTCAGCCGCGCCGCCGGCCTGACGAACAAGGCCCGCGCCGCGCAGCAGGCCGGCGCGATCGCCCTGCTCGTCGTCAACCCGCCGCTGCACAACGGCGATGCCCCGGAGGAGCTTGCGACCTTTGGCCTGAGCCGCACGAACACCGAGATCCCCGCCTTTCACGTCAGCCAGGCCGCCGCCAACCGGATGCTCGAGGCGGCCGACATGGGGACGCTCGAGGAGTTGCAGGAGCAGATCGATGCCAACCTCAAGCCGGTGTCGGTCGTTGCCGAGGGCGTGACCGTTGCCGGTCAGTTCGAGGCCACTTCGGGAACCAAGGTCAAGAACGTGGTCGCGATGCTCCCCGGCAAGAACCGCGACGAGTACGTGGTCGTCGGCGGGCACTACGACCACGTCGGCAGCGGCGAGTACGGGTCGAGCCAGCCGGGCGACATCCACAACGGCGCCGACGACAACGCCAGCGGCACGGCCGCCATCCTCGAGATCGCCGAGACGCTCGCCCTTGAGGCCAAAGATGGCCGCCAGCCGGACCGCAGCGTCATCTTTGCCCTCTTCACCGCCGAGGAGCTCGGCCTGATCGGCAGCCGCGAGCTTGTGGCGCAGTTCCCCGTGCCGGTCGAGAACGTCGTCGGCATGCTGAATCTCGACATGGTCGGCCGCGTGCGCGACGACACGATCTTCGTCGGCGGCAGCGGCACGAGCCCGGCGTTCGTGCCGATGGTCGACGCGGCGATCGAGGACTCGCCGCTGGAGCGTTCGTACATGGGCGGCGAGTTCGACTCGCGCAGCGACCACGCCAACTTCATCCGGCAGGGCGTGCCGGCGCTGTTCCTCTTCAGCGGCCTGCACCCCGAGTACCACGGGCCCGACGACGACGTGGAGCTTGTCAACGCCGAGGGCCTAGCCCAGACGGCCACGCTGGGGGTCGACCTGTTGCACCGCATGGCCTCGGCAAGCCGCGAGGAGATTGCCTTCGTCCAGCCCCAACGCGGCGGCAGCAACGCCAACCGCGTGCGACTCGGCGTGATGCCCGGCGAGGCGGTTGAGGTCGGCGGCGTGACGATGGAGAGCGTCGGCGACAACACCCCGGCCGCCCGCGCCGGATTGCAGGCGGGCGACGTGGTCCTCGCGATTGGGACCGCGCCCGTCGAGGACATGCAGTCGCTGCGAGCCGCCCTCGGCCAACTCTCACCGGGCGACGAGACCACCCTCGTCGTCCGCCGCGACGACGAGATGCTCGTGCTGGACGTGGAGTTCTAGTCGTTCATCGGGGGCTACAGGTAGCGGTCGGCCACCCAGCGCAGGCCCAGCAGCACGACCTCGACCAACCCTAGAACGACCGCTAAACGCAGGAACAGCCCCGGCAGCGGCGAGGGTGGCGTGCGGCCGCTGAAGTACCAGGCGGCAAGCAGCACCGCGACGATGCCCAGCATCACGACGAAGACCATCAGGCCGATGATGACGCGCAGCCCGCGCTCGTCGCTGTAGGTCGGATCGCGAAAGACGTAGAAGTCGAACATGGCGGCCTCCTCGCGATTGATTCTGCCGATTTCGCGGCGGTCTACAATGCCGGCCCATGAGTTTAGATGTCGGCATCGTCGGCCTGCCCAATGTGGGCAAGAGCACCCTCTTCAACGCCCTCACGCGCGCGGGCATTCTCGCGGCGAACTACCCGTTTGCCACGATCGAGCCCAATGTCGGCGTCGTGCCGGTGCCCGACCCGCGGCTGGCGACGCTCAATCAATACCAGGAGACCGAGAAGGTGATCCCCGCCCAAGTGCGGTTCGTCGACATCGCCGGGCTTGTGAAGGGGGCGAGCAAGGGAGAGGGCAAGGGCAACGCCTTTTTGAGCAGCATTCGCCAAGCCGACGCCATCGCGCACGTGGTGCGTTGCTTCGAGGATGACGACATCCAGCACGTCGCCGGCCGGGTCGATCCGGTCGATGACGCCGAAACCATCGACCTCGAGCTGGCGTTGGCCGACGTGGACGTGGTCGCCAGCGCCCTGCAAAAGCTGACGAAGAAGGCGCGCAGCGGCGACAAGGAGGCGACGATGCAGAAGGCGTTGCTTGAGAAGTGCGAGGCCCCGCTGAACGAGGGCACGCCGCTGCGCAAGCTCGACTGGAGCGACGAAGAACGCAAAGCACTGCGCGGATTCGGTCTGATTACGCTCAAGAAGGTGCTGTTCGTCGCCAATGTCGACGAGGACGACCCCAACGGCGAGGGCCCGCTGGCAACGCGCCTGCGCGAGTACGCCGCCGCGCACGATGCCCCGGTCGTCCCGGTTTGTGCCAAGATCGAGAGCGAACTCGCGGAGCTTGATGATGACGAGCGCGACGAAATGCTCGAAGCGGTCGGTTTGACCGAGCCGGCCCTGTCAACGCTTGCTCGCGCGGCCTACGACATGCTCGGCCTGCAAAGTTACTTCACGAGCGGGCCGAAGGAGATTCGGGCCTGGACCGTTCGCCGCGGCGCCACCGCCCCGCAGGCGGCGGGCGTGATTCACACCGACTTCGAACGCGGCTTCATCCGCGCCGAGGTCTACGGCGTAGCCGACCTCGAGAAGCACCACACCGAGGCCGCCATCAAATCTGCCGGCAAGCTGCGCAGCGAGGGCAAGGGGTACATCGTCCAGGACGGCGACGTGATGCACTTTCGCTTCAACGTCTGACGCATCCGCGCGGCGGGGCATGGCGTACCGTGTGTCATGCGAGCTTCCCTCATTCTTGTCTGCCTGTTCCTGGTCGGTTGTGGCGGCGGCCGCGTGTCGGAGGAGTTTCGGCCCGACAACAAGCTGACCGAATGGTCCGACGCCGACTGGGCCACCGTGCTCGACGAGGTCGCCACCGACGACGGCTTTGTCGAGTGGGACAAGATCGAGAACAACACGAACGGCGTGCGCGACACACTCTACCGCTACGTCGGTCAAATCGGCGCCGCCAGCCCCGACAATCGGCCCGACCTGTTCCCCACCGACAGCGACAAAATCGCCTACTACGTCAACGCCTACAACGCCCTGTGCATGTACGGCGTAGTCGAGCGCGGCTATCCCGGCAATGTGCTGCGACCGGGCTATGTCGATCCGGGGGCGCTGTTCTTCCTCGATCGCTTTATCGTCGGCGGCGACGGGACGAATCTGGACGGACTCGAGCAAGGCACCCTCGACAAAACCGGCCGCGATCCGCGGCTGCACTTTGCCTTCAACTGCATGAGCTACTCGTGCCCGCCTCTCCGCAACGAGCCGTTCAGCGGCGATCAGCTCGTGGAGCAGCTTCGCGATCAGGGTGAACGCTACCTTTCGGACCCCCGCGCCGCCGTGCGCGACGACGAGGACACGGTGCGGCTTAACGACATCTTCACCGACTTCTACCGCAAGGATTTCGAGCGCGGCGTGAAGGGCGAGGGGGACATGCAGCTCATCAACAGCCTGCTGCGGTTTGCCGCCGAGGATTCGCCGATCCAGGGGGCAACTGATTGGGCGAAGCTGGGCTACGAGTGGGATTTGAACCGCCCGCCATCGAATCAGTAGGCCGGCGACGCCGCGGCCGGTATGCTTCGCGGGCCGATGTCGCGACCGCTCTACATCATCGACGCCTTCACCGAGGAGCCGTTCTGCGGAAACCCGGCGGCGGTGATCTTCCTGTCGAGCGACGACCAGCCGGACGACGCCCGCCTCGCCGCCATCGCCAACGAGATGAACCTGTCGGAAACGGCCTTCCTCACGCCGCCGACAACGGACGCTGAGGCCTACGGCCTGCGGTGGTTCACGCCCGTGCGCGAGGTCGACCTCTGCGGCCACGCAACGCTCGCCGCGGCGCACGCGCTTTACGATGCCGGCAAGGTCAGCCTGCACCAGCCGATCCGCTTCCACACGCGCAGCGGCGAACTGCGGGCGGCTCCCGATTCGGACTGGCGCGGCTTCTGGCTGGACTTCCCGCCGACCCCGCCGCAGGAGGACGAGGCCCCGCGGGCGTTGCTCGACGCGTTGAACCTGTCGCCCGCTCAAGTGCAGTACGCCGGTCGCGGCCTGCCGCCCGACGGCGTCGCCGATGGCAGCGACAACGACTACTTCGACTGGTTCCTCGCCGTCGAGAGCGCCGACGTGGTGCGCAACGTGCGGCCCGACTTCCTGGCGATCGCGGGGCAAACCACCGGCGCCACGCGCGGCGTGATCGTCGCCGCACCGGGCGACGGCGAGGAAG
>CBDCBA010000030.1:0-54746 GCA_965214125.1 Tepidisphaeraceae bacterium | reverse complement strand
CCGCCACGATCGCGAGCGTGAGAACGAGTAGACCTATCGCGAACCCCCCGCTCATCTGAATCCACTCGAACACCTGCGCCAGCGACACCGCGACGACGAACAGCGGCCAGAGGGAGAGGACGCGCAAGAAGGTCGCGGGCGCGGAGGGTTTGCTAAGCCGGCCGGGTCGCGTGAGCAGCCACATCGCGAACCCGACGAACAGGCACGGCAGCGCGGCCAGAGAGAGGAAGCCGATCATCCACGCCCAGTCGTCGAACGTCGCCGCGGCGGCAAAGGCGTCGAGTCGCCGGCCGAACAGTCCGCGCGACGGCAGGGGGCCAACGGCAACTCGTTGCCGCGCAACGACGGCAAGGAAGACCATATCGCTAAGGTGGCGATCGAGCATTCGCAGCGCCGGCGCCGCGAACAACGATGCGAGAGTCGCCGGCACGATCAGCCACGCTCCAAGGCTCAATCCGCGCAGCCAGCGTGGGTGGTTGTGCTTGAGCTCGCGCGGGTCCATCCGGCTGAAGCCCGACAGCAGGCCGCACTCGGGGCACGGGCGGCGGTCGTCCAGGCCCGTCAGGTCGTAGCCGCACCGCAGGCACGGGAGGGCAGGCACGTGTTCCGCGTCGGGGGCCACCATGCCGCGAATCTACCGCCGGGCGTTTTCGCGAATCAACCGCGCTAGTCGACGCTTTCGCCGACGCGGGGGAAGAGGGCGTGGTCGAAGGTGTTGCCCTCCGCCAGTTCGCCGGCGTCGACGAGGGGCTTGGTCACCACGTGCCGCCGGCCGTCGAAGCGGGTGGCGGCGGGCATGTAGATGATCGCGTGGGCGACACGCCACTGGTCGGTTGTGTTGGCGTTGGCCATGTGGGCGCAGCGGCCGGTGTGGAAGGTGCAGTCGCCGGCGCGCAGCGGCACGGTGACGCGCTCGCTGAACTCGAGGTCGGGGTCGACGCCGAACAGGCTGCGGGCGTCGCTGAGGATCTGCATCGGCAGGTCGAGCTTGCGCTGGCTGCCGGGCAGGAAGGTCATGCAGCCGCGATCGACGGGCACGTCCTCCAGGGCGATCCAGCAGGTGATCGTTCGGTCCCCGCCGTCGCCGTAGTCGTGGGGCCAGTAGGGCGAATCCTGGTGGAACTCGGTCGGCTTGGCCTTGCCGGGCTCTTTCAGAAGCGTTTGGTCGTGCCAGAGGCGCAGGTCGGTGCCGGCGAGCCGGGCGGCGAGGTCGCCGATCTTCGGCAGCAGGGTGAGCGCGCGCACGGCGTCGTCCTGTTGCCAGACGTTCACGTTCTGCGTGAAAATGGCGTTGCGGCTGACGACGTCGGGCTTGTCGCGCGTGGCGGTGAGGGCGGCGGCGGCGTAGTGCTGGGCCTCCTCCTTCGACAGCAGGCCACGCACGCGGCAGAAGCCGTTGGCGCGGTAGTAGTCGATCAACTCGGGCGAGGCGGTCGCGGCGTCGGGCGGCGGGGCGGTCATCGTCATGCGGATCATCCTGCGTGATTGTCGGTGGAAGCGTTAGCCCGCGACTGACCGATTGCTAGGCCGATGTTGACATCGGCGGTAAAGTGCGTGGCGTGGATGATGCCCGCACCACGTTTCGCCGGCCAATGGTCTTCGGGGAGGGCAGGCCGCCGATCCACGCGCGGGAGGTGGCGGTCGGCCCGCGTGGCTCGCCGCCGCACGACCACGATTTCTGGGAGTTCGCCCTCGTCACCGCCGGGAGTGGGCTGCACGAGGATCTGAGCGGCGTGCGCCCGCTGCGGCGCGGCAATGTCTACGGGTTGCGGCCGGGGGCGTGGCATCGGGTGGTCGGACGCCGCGGGCTGAGGGTCTTCAACCTCTGCTTTGGCCCGGAGCTGCTGGACGGCGAGTTGGCGTGGGCGCGGGAGGACGAGCAGCTTGGCCGATTGCTGTGGCTGGGGCGCGGCGCGACGCTGCACGGGGATACCCGTCCCACCGCCCGGCCGCGCGCGTTGGCGGCGTTGCGGGAGTTGGCCGATCTTGCCACGGCCAAGGTAGCGCCGTCGCGCGGGCGGGCGGTTGCGGCGCTGCTATTGGCGCTCGACGCGCTGGCGGAGGCGATCGTTCGCGAGGGGGTGGCGCCGCTGCCGCATCCGGCGGTGCGGCGGGCGGTGGGGCTGCTCGAGGCGAACTTGGCGAAGGCGTGGACGTTGGACGCGCTCGCCGATGCCGTGCGGTTGGACGCGAGCTACCTGTCGCGCCTGACCAAGCGCGAGCTCGGGCTGCCGCCGCTGGCGTACCTCGCGCGGCGGCGCGTCGACCGGGCGGCGGCGTTGCTCACGCGAACGGCGCTGCCGATCGGCGAGGTCGGGCGGCGCGTGGGGTGGCCGGACCCCAACCAGTTCGCCCGGCGGTTCCGCCAGATCGCCGGCTGTTCGGCGAGCACTTGGCGAAAGCGGGCATAGCGCGGCGGACGCTACTTCTCGGGCATCGCGTGCCAGGGTGTTCGGGCGTCCCACTCCCGCACGATGTTGTCCAGGTTCGCCGCAACGGCGTCGTCTTCGCAGCGGCCGAGTTGGTGGGGGTCGTCCGTCAGATCGTGGAAGCGGTGGGCGTTGTCGGTAAGGGTTTGGCCGTCCCGCTCCAAGCCGTAAACGTGTGTGGGCGTGCGGACGCCGGTGCCGTCGGGGGCGGTCTCGATGATGGCGTGGCTTGGCAGCGCCGCGTCACCCGCCAAGGCTGGAAGAAGATTCACGCCGTGCAGGTGGCCGGGGATGTCGGCCCCGGCGGCGGCGAGGAAGGTGGGGGCGATGTCGACCAGCGACGCGACGCCGTCGTCCAGCACGCGACCCCCTGCGACGCCGGGGCCGCGGGCGAGGAACGGGATGCGGTACGACTCCTCGTGCAGCGTCGATTTTCCCATGCGTCCGTGGCTGCCGAGGATGTCGCCGTGATCGCTCGTGAAGACGACGAGCGTGTCGTCGGCGTGCCCGGCGTCATCGAGCGATTGAAGCACCCGGCCCAGCACGTCGTCGACCCAGGCGGTCGCGCCCCAGTAGAGGGCGGTCAACTCGCGCAAGCCGAAGCCCTCGTGCGGGAGCTTCGTGGCGTGGGGCATCTTGTTGAAATAGTGGCGGTAGTCCCAGAGGTAGGTCAGCCGCATCGCCTCGGTGGGCTCCCAACCCTCGAGCACATTCGGCCGCAGGATCGCGTCGGCGGGATTGAACATCGACAGGTACTTTTCGGGCATGTCCGCCAGCGGCATGTGCGGCGGGGAGATGTTGTAGTAGAGGAACCAAGGCTCATCGCCCGCCACGTCAGTGTTGAAGAAGTCGCAGACGCGGTCGGCCTCGTAGTCGACGCTGAAGCCGCTCGGGCAGAACTCCGGCCCGCCGTTTTCAGTGAAGGGCTGGGCCGTGTGGGCGTGGTGGTTGCGGGGGATGAGGTAGTCGTCGAAGCCCAGGTCGTGCGGCCAGGCGTCGACGTGCCACTTGCCGACCGCGCGGGTGTGGTAGCCGGCCCGCTGAAGTAGTTGGGGCAGGGTCGGGTCGTTGAAGCCGACCTTTTGCGGCGGGGCGTAGTTGTCGAAGAGCCAGCCGTGCTCGCCGTCGCCGTCGCGCCGCCACTTCAGGCAGGGGTTGCCCGCCGAGCCGGCGCAGGTGCGGGCGTGCTGGCCGGAGAGGACGATGCTCCGCGCGGCCATGCAGACCGGGCTGTTGCTGACGGCGTGCTCCACCCGCGTGCCCTCGACGGCGAAGGCATCCATGTGCGGCGTGCGGGCGCGCTCGTGCCCATAGCAGCCGACCTCGCTCCAGCGGAGTTCGTCGCACATGATGTAAAGCAGGTTCGGTCGCTTGGCGGCGGCGTCGGGCATGGCGGCAAGATAGCGTGCGGCGATGCCCGCTTCATCGCCAACCAAACGACCGAACGTCATCGTGCTGATGACCGACGATCAGGGCTACGGCGACCTGTCGTGCCACGGCAATCCGGTCGTCCGCACGCCGCACCTCGACGCGGTTCACGACGCGAGCGTTCGGTTCGATGACTTCCACGTCGCGCCGATGTGCACGCCCACGCGCGGGCAGTTGCTGACGGGCGTCGACGCGGCGCGCAACGGGGCGATCAATGTCAGCGCCGGGCGGACGATGCTCAAGGCGGGCTTCCCGACCATCGCCGACGCCTTCCGCGCCGCGGGGTATCGCACGGGGCTGTTCGGCAAGTGGCACCTTGGCGACAACTGTCCGTCGCGCCCGTTCGACCGCGGCTTCGACGACTGCCTGTGGTTCCCGTCGAGCCACCTCAACAGCGTGCCGGACTGGTGGAACAACGACTACTTCGACGACACGCTGCGGCGCAACGATCGGCTCGAGCGGCACGAAGGCTACTGCACGGACGTCTTCTTCCGCGAGGCGATCGCGTGGATGGGCCAGCAGCGCGAGGAGGGAAGGCCGTTCTTCTGCTACCTGCCGACGAACGCGCCGCACTCGCCGCACTGGGTGCCAAGCGAATATCGCGAGGCGGTCGAGGGGCGGATGGCCGAGGCGGAGGACCGGGGCGATGTGCCGACGTTGCCCGCGGATCAGCGGCGCGAGTTGGTGCGGTTCCTGGCGATGATCGAGAACATCGACGCCAACGTCGGCGGGCTCGACGGCTTCCTGCGCGAGTCGGGCCTGTTCGATGACACGATCCTGCTCTTCCTGACCGACAACGGCTCGACCTTCGGCCACGCGTACTTCCCGGCGGGGATGCGCGGGGGCAAGACCGAGCTGTGGGAGGGGGGCCACCGCGTGCCGCTGTTCGCCCGCTGGCCCGGCGGAGGCCTTGGCGAGCCACGCGACGTCGGCGGTCTGGCGCAGGCGCAGGATGTGATGCCCACGCTGCTCGATTTGTGCGACGTCGCCCCGCCCGATGGCTGGCGCGGCGATGGCGTCTCGCTCGCGTCAACGTTGCGCGGCGAGGCGGCGTTGCCGGAGGATCGCACGCTCGTCATCAACTACAGCCGGATGCCCGTCGGGCTCGACTACCCGACGCCGGACGCACCATCGATGTTGCGCAAGGAGGGGGCGGCCGTCCTGTGGAAGCGTTGGCGGCTTTTGGAGGGGCAATCGCTCTACGACCTCGACGCCGACCCGATGCAGCGGCGCGACGTGGCGGCGGCGCACCCGGAGGTCGTCGGGCGGCTTCGCCGGCATCTCGACAACTGGTGGGATGAGGTGAAGGACACGGCGAACGAGCCGCAGGCCGTCATCCTTGGCAGTGCCGCGGAGAACCCGTCGCTCCTGAGCGCCTGCGAGTGGCGGGACGTCTTCCTCGACCAACAGCAGCAGGTGCTGCGCGGCGATCCGAAGAACAGCTTTTGGCTCGTCGACGTCGCGACCGCCGGGACGTTCACGGTCGAGCTGCGCCGCTGGCCGCGCGAGGCGAAGCGGCCCGTCGCCGCGGGGTGCGAGCCGGCGGAGCTTCACGATGGCCAGGCCGGCCCCGGCCGCGCGTTGCCGATCGCCAGTGCCCGCCTGCACGCCGGCGGCAAGCGGTTGGCGCAGCCGGTCGGTCCGTCCGACGAGAAAGCGACGTTCGAGGTCGAGCTCCCGGCCGGCAAGCAGCACCTGTACACCTGGTTCGACGATGCCGACGGCCGCCCACTCCTCGGGGCGTATTACGTCTACGTCGAGCGCATTTCAGTCGACGACTCCACGGGTTCGAGAATGTCGGGCAATCCCGCCGATGCCGCAACGGCGCGGGTGGCGTAGGTTGTGGCACCGACCGCCGCACAGTTGTTCCCCGCGATGCCCGCCGTCCCGCCACGCCCGATCCAGTCACGCCGCTGGGCCTACCTCGCGTTGCCGCTGGCGGGGCTGCTCTTTTTCGGGCTCTCGCTGTTCACGATGAACGAGCGGCTCGAGCGCCGCGAGGAGGCGGCCTACGCGCACGGGCTGATCCATGGCGACGCGGCGGGCTACTTCGCGTTCCTGCCGTCGATCCTGTTCGACCAGGACCTGAACATCGCCAACCAGCGCGGCCCGCACTGGATGCACGCGCCCCACGACCGCGGCATCAACCGCTACCCGATCGGCACCGCCCTGACGCACCTGCCGGCCTACGCGATCGGCCACGGCGTCGCAGTCGCGGCCAAGGCGCTCGGCTTCGACGTTCACACCGACGGCTACGGGCTGGTTTATCAGACGTGCCTCGCTGCAAACACGGCATTATTGATGACGCTGGCGGCGGGCGTCGTCGCGCGCGTCGGGGAGCGGGCGCTGGGCCTGAGCAGCGGGGCGGCGGTGGGCGGGACGCTGCTGTGGTGGTTCGGATCGCACGTCGTCTACTACAGCCAGCGCGACCCGCTCTCGCCGCACCTGGTGGGGATCGTCTGGACCGCGCTGCTCGTCGGCTGCGCCTGGCAGCTCGGCTGCGCCTGGCAACTTGGCGGCGCGGGCGATCGGCGCGGGCGCATCACCTGGGCCTGCCTTGCCCTCGGCTGCCTCGCGATGGCGACCGTCACGCGATACACAAACGTGCTGTTCGTCGTGGTGCCCGTGGTGATGTGGATCCGATCGCGCCGCGCCGCGCCGTTATCAGACGCGCCCGCGGGATCGTATTGGCTCGCGAGCATCGGCGTGATCGTGGCGATCCTCGCGGTCGGTTTGCAACTGCGGGCCCTGCGACCCGCGCCGACGCCGGTGGCAACCGCGGCAACGGCGCAGCCCGCGGCCTCGGTCGAGGGTCGCGCCGAGGCCCCCGAGCGACCGAGCCTGGCAGCGGCGGCGGGGTACTACGGCCATGAGGAGTTCCACTGGACGCGGCCGGCGTTGCTGCGCTCGCTGTTCAGCTCGCGCAACGGCCTGTTCTTCTATTCGCCGGGCCTGATCCTGGCGGTCGCCTTTGCCGCGAGCCGCTGGCGTGACCCGATTATGCTCGGGTTGCTGCTCACGGCGGCCAGCGTGTGGTACATCAACGCGGCGTGGTGGGCGTGGTGGTTTGGGCCCAACAGCTTCGGGAACCGGGCGTACCTCGAGCTGGCGCCGCTGTTCATGCTGGGGTTTGGTGCCATGATCGGCACGCTGACGCCGCGCCGCCCGCGGTTGCTGGTGGCGCTGGTGCTCCTCTCGCTGGGCGCGATGGTCGGCTTCCTGCTGCTCCTGCGGGCGAACGTGCTGGTGCCGGGCAAGCCGCTGCTGGAGGTGGATCGCAGGCTTGACGCATCCAGCTTCGCGCGGTTTTGACATCGCGAGCGGTCGCCCGAACAGGGCGAGCCAACCGGCGGTGCCGCCTGGGGTCTGCGGTCTAACGTCGCGGGAGAATTCTGGACGCGCAGGAACGGCTTAATCGATTATCGGAAACGCCGCTTACGGGCGGATTTGTTCGGTGACATAGCGGCGGAACCTCATGTATCTTACCGATGGAGTCGTAGCCGCTCGCTGCCCGCGGTCGGTTGCTGTTTGAACATGACGCGGCCCCCCGACCCCTCCCGGCGTTGGTTGCGGTGTCGGCCCGGCGGACGCGTCACCCATGGGAACTGGATTTCGAATGCTGTCTCAAATGGAACACGAGGACGTGCACTTGGCGCCATCGAGTGACGACGACGCCGATCGCGATGCGGCCACGGCAGGCGCTCGGGCGGATTTTGTCGTGATCGGCGGCGGGCCCGCCGGGCTCACCGCTGCGTACGAGGCCGCCGAACACGGCCGGCGCCCGCTCGTGCTCGAGAAGGGCCAGATCGTCGGCGGCATCAGCCGCACTGAAACCTACAAGGGGTACGGCTTCGACATGGGCGGGCACCGCTTCTTCACCAAGAGCGACGAGGTCCGCGACCTGTGGAACACGGTCCTGGCCGAGAACGGCGAGAGCTTCCTGAAGCGCCCGCGCCTCAGCCGCATCTACTACGGCGGCAAGTTCTACAACTACCCGCTCAAGCCCCTCAACGCCCTGAAAAACCTGGGCTGGTACGAGAGCGCCTGGCTCATGGCCAGCTACTGCCGGTGGAAGGTCTTCCCGCACAAGCAGGAGGAAACCTTCGAGGAGTGGGTCGTCAACCGCTTTGGCAGGCGCCTGTTCCGCACGTTCTTCAAGACCTACACCGAGAAGGTCTGGGGCATCAGCACGAAGGAACTCAAGGCCGAGTGGGCGGCGCAACGCATCAAGAACCTGTCGCTGCGCAGCGCCGTGATGGGCGGCATCTTCAAGCCCAAGCACGGCAAGATCACGACGCTGATCGAGGAGTTCCACTACCCGCGTCACGGCCCAGGCCTGCTGTGGGAGTGCTTCGCCAACAGCGTCGAGAAGCGCGGCGGCTGTGTGGAACGCCAAGCCACCGTCGAGACCGTCCACCGCGACGGCAAGACCGTGACCGGCGTCACCTGGACCGACGCCGAGGGCCAAACCCACCGCGAGGATAACGGCGCGCCCGTCCTCAGCTCGATGCCACTGGCCGAGCTCGTCCGCCGCCTCGACCCGCCGGCGCCCGAGCCCGTGCTGAAGGCCGCCAACAGCCTGAAGTACCGCGACTTCCTCACCGTCTGCCTGATCGTCGACGACCCGGACCTGTTCCCCGACAACTGGATCTACGTCCACGACCCGCGCGTGAAGGTCGGCCGCATCCAGAACTTTGGCAACTGGTCGCCCGAGATGATCCCGGCGCACGACCGCGGCAAGCGATCGAGCTTGGGCCTGGAATACTTCTGCAACGAGGGCGACGATCTCTGGTCGCTCTCCAACCCCGAGCTCGTCGAACTCGCCAAGCAGGAGCTCGACCGCATCGGCCTGTGCCCCGCGAGCAAGGTCAAGGATGGCGTGGTCTACCGCGTCCCGAAGAGCTACCCCGTCTACGACGCCGCCTACGCCGGGCATGTCGACGTGATTCGCAACTACGTCGACAGTCTTGAGAACCTGCGCACGGTCGGCCGCAACGGGCTGCACCGCTACAACAACCAAGACCACTCGATGCTCACCGGCCTGTACGCCGTGCGCTCGCTGCTCAAGGGTGAGTCGCACGACCTCTGGTCGATCAACGCCGACCAGGAGTACCACGAGGAGATCAAGAGCGGCGACCGCTCGAAGGGTCAACTCGGCCGCAATGTCGCGTCGTCCCCAAGCCCGGCCCCCGGCATCTCGACCGCCGCCGCCACGTGAGCGCGACCCCGCCACGGCTTAGCGTCGTCGTGCCGGTGCGCGACGATCCCCAGCGCCTGCGCCAGTGCCTGGCGGCCCTCGCGGCAAGCACAATTGATCCGGCCGCTTACGAGATCGTTGTGGTGGACGACGCCTCACGATCGCCGGAGTCTGCCGACGTCGCCGAAGCGAGCGGGGCCCACGTGATTCGCCTGCCGGACAACGTCGGCCCGGCCGTCGCTCGCAACAGCGGGGCAAGGGCGGCCCGCGGCGACATCGTCTGGTTCGTCGACGCCGACTGCCTTGCCCACGCCGACGCGATGGCCCGCGTGCTTGTGACGCTTGGCCCCGACACCTCCCACGACGCCACCTTCGGCAGCTACGGCCCCGCCCCGGCGAGCCCGGCCCTCATCAGCCGGTGGAAGAACCTCGCGCACCGCCACACCCACCAGGTTGCCCGGCCCGACGCCAGCACCTTTTGGAGCGGCTGCGGCGCGATGCGACGCGACGTGTTCCTCAAGTTTGGCGGCTTCGACGAAACGTACGGTCGGCCGTGCATTGAGGACGTGGAGCTCGGCATGCGCCTTTCCGCGGCGGGCCACGACATCCGGCTGGATCGCGACCTTCAGGTCGAGCACCTGAAGCGCTGGCGGTGGGGCGGGCTCGTCCGCACGGACGTTTTCGATCGCGGCGTGCCGTGGACGCGCGTGCTGCTCGCCGCCGCCCGCGACGGCGGCGCGAGCGTGCCGGACCTGAACGTCGGCCCGACGCAGAAGATTGCCGCCCTTGCCGCCGCGGCGTTGGTCGGCCTGTTCGTTGTCGCCGGCTTCTTCGACCCGTGGCTGTGGCTCGTGCCGCTGGTTGCAGTGGTTGGCACGCTGGCGCTCGATGCGCTGACCGCCCGAGGCGTCGGGTGGCGCTGGCTGACGCCGATCGTCCTGTTGACGTGGGCCGGGGTGGCAGTGTTCATCACCGTGCGTTTGTGGCCCGTAGCGATCATCGTGGCGGGGCTGATCGGCGCGATCGTCCTGCTCAACCGCCGGCAGTACGCGATGATGGCCAGGATCGGCGGGGTCGGCTTTGCGGTGGCCGGGTTCGTGCCGCACGTGGTTTACTACCTCTGCGCGTTAGCGGGGTACGCGATCGGCGTCGTCAGCCATCTTGTCCGCCCGCGGCCAGCGCCCGCCGCACCCACCGCCGCAACAGCAGGTACGGCCTGAACGCCACCGCCAGGCGCAACGCCTCCCGCGCCGCCTCGGCATCGCCGGCCTCAAGCGATCGCTTCGCCGACGCCACCAGGTTCGGCACAAAGTAGTGCGCCGCCCTCAGGTGATTGCGCGTCCGGCGAACCGGATGCTGCGCGAACGACCCAAGGTGCCGCCGGGCGACCTGCATGTAATTCCGCGCGTGCCGCGCCGCCGCCGTCGACGAGGCGTTGGCCGCGTGCAGGCGATACGTGAGCGCCACGCGCGGCTCGTACCAACCGGCGCCGTGCCGGAACAGCCGAAGGTACAGGTCCCAGTCGTCCGCGCCCCAAACCGTCGCGTCGAACCCGCCAATGGCCCGCAGCGCGTCCGCCCGAATCAGCGACTGCCCCGGCGACAACAGGTGGCACCGGTACTGGAACCGCCGCAACGCCTCCCCCTGCGCCACCCGGCCCGGCGGGAACTCCGTCGCCTTCGGCGGTACAACCGCCCCATCCTCCAGCAACTGCTCGGCATCGCCCCACACCATCGCAAGCGACGGGTCGGCCTCCATGCGCCCGACCTGCCACGCGAGCTTGTCCGCCGGCCAGAGGTCGTCGTCGTCCAGCAGCGCCACGTACTTGCCACGCGCGAGAGACACCCCCTTGTTCCGCGCCGCCGCCTGCCCGGCGTTGGCTTGAACGACCATTCGGATACGCTCAAAGTCGCTCATTGCTCGCAACCGATCCGCCGTGTCGTCCGGCGAACCGTCGACGATTACGATGATCTCGATATGCTCGAAGCGTTGCGTAAAGACGCTGCGTAGTGTTTCCTCGATCAAGGCCGCGTGGCCGTAGGCGGGGATGACGACGCTGACAAGCGGCCCGTTCACGCCTCGGCCCGCCCGTCTTCGTTCACCCGCACGAGCGGAAGTGACAGCACAAGCTCGCGCTGCTCCTCCAACGACGCCCGTCGCCGCGTGCCGCCGGCGTCGTGGTACTCGCAGAACTGGCCGTCCACGAACGCATCCTCCACTGGTCGGACGGGAAACCCGTCCGGCCGCAGGTCGCGTCGGACGAAGAACGCGTTCAGCCCGGCGCTGCCGCAGCCGACCAGGTCGTACCCTTTGCGACAGCCCAGGCGTTCGAGCGCCCGCAGCGAGGCGCCGAAGTAGCAGAGCGAGTGATGCGCCCGCCCGCGATCGAAGTCGGGCCGGTAGGGGACGGTCACGCTGGCGTCGGGGCCGAAGCGGTGGTTGTATTCGGCGACGACGATGGCCGGGCGAACCTGCTCAATCGCCTCCCAAATCCACCAGTCGACGCCGTCGACGTCGATGCTGACCAGGCCGATGTCGCCCGTGACACCCTCCTCGGCAAGCAGGCGATTGATGTTCTCGCGCGTGACGAACGCGGCGCGGGCCTTGAGGTTGTGGTACCAGTAGACCGGGTCGTGGCGGATCGTCTCGATATTCGCGGCGTCGCCGTCGAGCACGAGGCCGGCCCAGTTGTTAGCCGTCAGCAGGAATCGTGTGTTCGCTTCGCGGTAGCTTTCGACGCCGAACTCCACGAACAACGGCCGCGGGATCGGGACGTGGCGGACCAGGTGTTGGAGGATGCCGTCCTCGCCGAATTGGCTGAAAGCGCGAAACTCGAAGTCGACGATATGATCGGAATCAAGCGTTTGTAGTTGCCGTGACTCGATGCGGCCGAGCGCCTCGCGCACGCGCCAGACCTCGCGGCGCAGCGCGGCGAGGTGGAAGGGGACGGCGAACAGCTTTCGCCACGCGGCGGCGGGACTCTTCATGCGGACGAGCGAACGAGGGAGGGAAGCCCGAGCCACGCGGATGGGTAGCGGACGAGCCACCGCGGCCGCAACAGCGCCGCTGCGGCGAGTTGGTGTCGCGCCGCGGCGCGCTCGCGACGATCGCGCGAGGCGGCGGCGTCTTGCAGCAGCGGCAACGGGTAGACGCGGGCAAAGTATCGCCAGGTCCGCCACGCCACGCGCGGCCGCCTGGCCGGTGGGACGTGGCGCAGGTGCTTGGCGGCGACGCGAAGAGCGCAGCGGAAGTTGCGCAGGGTGTTCTTGCTCTTGTTCCCCGAGTGCAGCCGGTAGTACAGACTCGGCCGCGGCTCGTAGATCAGGCCGCCGGCGCGGGCGAGCGTCAGCCACATGTCCCAGTCCTCGGCGCTGGCGAGCGACGTGTCGAACCCGCCCGCGGCGCGAAAGGCGTCGGCGCGCACGGTTGGCGCGTAGATGGCGCTGAAGCCGAGCAGTTCCTCGAAGCTCGTCGGCCGCGGCCCGCCGGCGCCGTAGAGCGTGCCGACCTTCGGGTCGTCGCCCGTGCGGAACTGAAGCGTGTCGCCGTAGACGATCGTTGCCGTCGGATCGCGCCGGAGCCTGTCGACCTGCCACGCGAGCTTGTCGGGCGCCATCAGATCGTCGCTGTCGAGAAAGCTCAGCAGCGCCCCCGTCGCCCTTTCCGCTCCGGCGTCACGGGCCGCCGACGCCGATCCGAAGCGGCCCGACACGAGGCGGAAACGACCATCCTCGCGCATAAACATACGAGCGACCTCGGGCGTATCGTCCGAGCTGGCATCATCGACGATCACGCACTCCCAGTCCGCGAACGACTGCGCCCGAACGCTGTCGAGCGTGTCGCCGAGTAAGGCGGCGCGATTGTGGGCCGGGATGATGACGCTGACGGTCGGCATCGTCACGAGGCGAGTCGCCCGAGCAGAAGTTGGCGGAGGCGCGGGCTGTGGCGTACGACGCGCGGGTCGCGCAGGGCCAGGCCTGTCGCCAAGGCGAGGCAACGCCCCTTGCAACCAAGCGACCGCGGCGGATTCTGTTCCAGCCAGTATTGCACGAACGAATCGACCAGGCGCCCGCGGCGCGGCGGGGCGAGGCGGCGGCGCGACCACCGCACAAGCGACTGGGCCATCCGCAGGTGGTACTGCCGGTGCAGCGCGGCGTCGGTCATAATGCGGTTCCGGCCGTGCAGGCGACGCATGGCTACGGGGGCGTCGGTCCGCCCGGAGACGAGCCGGCCGGCGGCGCTGAGGCGGATCCAAAGGTGCGTGTCCTGGCACATCCGCAGCGACGGCTCGAATCCTCCGGCCCGGTCAAAAAGTGTTCGGCGAATCAGTAGCCCGTTGCCGTGGAAGCCGCCGCGCCCGCCGAGGAGCCAGACGTCGAGCAATTCGTCGGGCGTCACGTCACCGATCACCCGCGTGACCTCGTCGCGCCCGCGGTCGATCGTCCACCACTGCCGCGCCTCGCTTGAGTCAAACGCGGTCCCGACCGCCTCGTGGACGCCGTCGATGGCCGGGTCGTCCAGCAGCGGGCGGGCGGTCGCGAAGCGGTTGGGCAAGTAGAAATCGTCGGCGTCGAGAAAGGCGACCAGCGGCGACGTCGTTTCCCGCACGCCAAGGTTCCGCGTCGCCCCCGCGCCGCGATTTGTGCCGCCCGGATGGCGGAGCAGGCGGACGCGGTTGGACGCCTCGCATTGGATCGCCTCGCAGACTTCGAGCGAGTCGTCGGTCGAGCCGTCCTCAACGAGCGCCACCTCCGCCACCTCCGGCTGGGCCAGCGCCGACGCCGCCGCCTCGCGCACGTGCGCCGCCGCGTTGTAGACGGGGATCACGACGGTAATGTCCGGCGAACGCTCCATCAGGCGGCGTCCCTCGCTTCGGCCTCCGACCAGTCGGTGCGCGGGTGGGGCGACGGCTCGAAGCCGTCGGCGCGTAAGGGCGGCGCCGGGTCGTACACGTGGTTCAGCGGCGCGCCGCCGTAGAAAGAGGCCCACGCCGAGTAGGAACTCGGCGGCCCGAGGATCGCGTCGCAGGCGGCCAGCGCGTAGAGGTCGCCCACGGCGCTGCCGGGGCCGAAGGCGATTGACAGTTGATCGAAGTCGCTCATATCCATGCGCTCGGCGTTGCAGACGAGGAAGCGCACCGGCCGGGGGGCAAAGGCGTCGCGGGCCTGGCGCATCAAACGAAGGTACGTCGGCAGCTCGTAGAAGAACTCCCCGCCGCGGTAGGTCGCGTAGTCGCCCCAGCGGATATGCACGCCAATGAGCATATCATTCGTGCCGCCTCTGGCCGCCGCAACACTTGCGTCGACGGCCGCCCGGTGCCTGGCAGTCGGCCGAAAGAAGTCGACGATCGCCGGCCGGTGCTTTTCCACGAGGCGGCGGGCGCGGAACGGGTACCCGTTGACCAAAAGCGCCCGCCGCGGCAGGTCGGCCCGCGTCCAGTCGTCCATGTGAACGTACGGCTGGCCGAACTCGACCACGCGCGCCTGCATGCCGCGCGTCCAGCGCGGCGGTGGCGTCAGGTCCTGCCGGTGGCGGACGGCGTCGCGCAGGCTCACGGCCCAGCGGAAAGCCCGCTCGCGCATGCCGGCCGAGATCGGCGTCGGCAGCTTGATCGTCCGGGCCGGGTATCGGCAGAGCAGGCTGTGGCGTGTCGACTCGAAGCCGCTGGCGTATTTTCCGAAGGAGGGGTCGAGCACCACGGCCCCCGTCTCGCGCGCCAGCGCGATGAACTGCGCGAACAGGTTCAGGTGGTTGGCGAGCTGCCCCGCCTTGTGGGTGATGATGATGCGAGGCCTGCTCATGCGGCGGCCCCCGCGGGTTGGGCGGTCCAGTGGCTGCGCTGCACGAGCACGCCCTGCCCCGCGTCGGGCAGGCGGCCGTTGCCGAAGTAGTCGGTGGGCAGCACCTCGAAGTGGGCCGCGTCCTCGACGGCGTCGACGGTCGGCCCGAGGCCGCCGAGCGAGAGCTTCATCGCGTACCAGCCGGGGGCGAGCGCCAGGTCGGGCAGGGCACACTCGACCCACATCGGCTCGCCCAGTTCGAAGGCCGCGCCGGCGTCGCGCGAGTGGGTCGCGAAGACACGCCCGCCGTCGGGGCCCGTTACCACGCAGCCGATGACCGGCGACTGGATGGCGGCCGCGGGCGGGTGGACGAGCACGCGGAAGCGCAGCGTTCCGCCGATCGCCACGCCGCCGGGGGGCAGGTCTCCGTCGGCGAAAAACTCCACGCGGCGCAGGGCCGGGCTCATGCCGCCGGGCCTGCCGGGGTGTTCCGTCAGGTCGACGCACGCGGCGGTCGTGATGGCGCGGGCGAGATATTTAGAGACGATCTCGCCCGCGGGGCCTTCCTCGCGAACCGAGCCATTCTCCATCCAAAGGCAGCGGCTGCACAGGCTGCGGACGGCGGTCATGTTGTGGCTGACGAAGAGCACCGTCCGCCCGCTGCCGGCAACGCTCTTCATCTTGCCGAGGCACTTTTTCTGGAACTCCGCGTCGCCGACGGCCAGCACCTCGTCGACGATGAGGATCTCGGGCTCCAGGTGGGCCGCCACGCCGAAGGCCAAGCGCACGTACATGCCGCTGCTGTAGCGTTTGACGGGCGTGTCGAGGAAGCGCTCGACGCCGCTGAAGTCGACGATTTCATCGAACTTGGCCTTCACCTCGCCGCGGCCCATCCCGAGGATGGCGCCGTTGAGGAAGATGTTCTCGCGCCCGGTGAGCTCGGGGTGAAAGCCGGTGCCGACCTCCAGCAGCGAGCCGACGCGGCCGCGCAGTTCGAAGTGGCCCTCGCTCGGCCGGGTGATGCGGCTGAGGAGTTTCAGGAGCGTGCTCTTGCCCGCGCCGTTGCGGCCGACGACGCCCAGCACCTCGCCCTCGGCCACGTCGAAGTTGACGTGGCGGACCGCCCAGAAGGCGTCGCGCTGGGCGCGGGCGAACGGGTTCCGCAGCCGGCCCACGAGCGACTCGGCGAGCGTCTCGTTGCCGCGCGACGGCTTTGCGCCGCGGGCGATGCGGTAGTGCTTGCCAAGGTCGCGCACGCTCACGACCGGCGGTTGGCTGGCCAGGTCAGATGACATCGGCAAACCTCCGCTCCAATCGGCTGAAGACGAGGACGCCGACAACCAGCAGCAACGCCGAGGTGGCGATGGAGGTCAGCAGCATTTCGGTCGACGGCGGCGGCGTGCCGAGGAGCGACCACTTCAACCCCTCCAGCGGCGCCACGAGCGGGTTCAGCGGGTAGAGCAGCTTCAGCGCGGCCGGCAGGCGGTCGGTTACAGCCGTGGTCGAGTAGTAGACGGGGCTGACGAACAGCAGCATCTGCACGACGACGGGCGTGGCGTAGCGGACGTCGCGGTAGTGGGCGGCCGTCGCGGCCAGCAGCAGGCCCAGGCCCAGCGAGATGCTCGCCAGCAAGAGCAGCCAGAGCGGCACCAGCAGCACGGCGATCGGCGGGACGAGGTCGTACCACGCCATGATCGCCGCCATCACGCACAAAGCGATCAGGGCGTCGAAGAGCGCGCACACGATCGGCGCCAAGGGCAGCATCAGCCGCGGGAAGTAGACCTTCGCGACCAAGCCCTGATTCTGGACGAGGACGTTGCCGATTTTGTCGAGGTTCAGACCAAAGAGTGTCCAGCCGACCTGGCCGGCGAAGGCGTAGGCGAGGTAGGGCACGTCGCCGCTGGGGAAGTTGCCGATCACGCCGAACAGGAACGTGAAGATGGCGGCCGCCAAAAGCGGCTGGAGCACGCCCCAGCCGACGCCGAGCAGCGTCTGCTTGTAGCGCAGCTTCAGGTCGCGTCCGGCCAGGGCCCAGAGCAGGTCGCGGTAGCGGGCCAGTTCCTTCACGCCCGAGAGCAGGCCGCCGGTGGGCTCGACGCGCACGACCGGGCGCTCCGCGGGGAGCGGCGACGACACAACATTGGCGGCGTGGGCGGCGGTCATGGAGCGGGAACAACGTCGGCCAATCGCGCCGCGTCGCGGTGCGGCGGGCCGACCCCGTAATATACGGCCCCGCCGCGCCCGCGCAGCCTGCGGATCGGCTTTACCGGACGACCCGCCCTCACTTTGTTTCCATGGATGTCGTCTACTTCGGCGAGCAAAACTGGCACGTCACGCAGACGGCCAAGCAGCACCTGAGCACCCGCCTGACGCGGCGGGGCCAGTATCGCATCCTGTTCGTCGACCCCGACCCGTCCGATCGGGCATCGCTGCGCCGCGAGGGGCACAACCTGTGGGTGCTCTCGCACCGCCGCCGGCTGCCGAAATATCCGGGGCCACGCTCGGTCCGCAAGCGGCTGCGTGTTGCGAGAGCCTTGCCGAAGCTGGGGTTTTTCGAGCCGGTGGCGGTGGTGTCGAAGCCGTGGCATGACTGGGAAGCGCTGGGTTTCGTGCCGAGCGGGCGGGTCTACTTCGCGGAGGACGAGTGGTCGGCCATGGGCGGGCCCGAGGGCTACCGGCGTACTCTGGCTGCCTGCGAGCCGACGCTGGCGGCGGGGGCGGACGTGGTGCTTGCCGTCTCGGCCACCCTGCGCGACAAACTCGCCGCCCACGGCGCGCCCACCTATTTGCAGGAAAACGGCGTCGACCCGGATCACTTCGCCGGCCCCCACGCCGAGCACCCGACGTTGGCGGCGCTGCCCAAGCCGCGCCTCGGGTTCGTCGGGCAGATCGACGTGCGGATGGACATGACCCTGCTCACGGCCCTCGCCCGGCGGCGGCCGGCGTGGCAGTTCGTCTTCGTCGGCCGCGTTCATGCGGAGACGGATGCTTCGCCCTTGCGTGACTTGCCGAACGCGACGCTCGTGGACTTTGTGACCTACGCGGAGTTGCCGGGCGTGTTGGCGTCGCTGGACGTGGCGACAATTCCGTACCTCGCGAACGAGCGTGGCCGCGGCTGCAATCCGCTCAAGGCGTACGAGTATCTTGCCGCCGGGCTGCCGACGGTCGCGACGCCGCTGCCGGGGCTGGGGGCGGCCCGCGACCACGTGCGGGTCGCCGCCGGGCCGGATGCGTGGGAGTCGGCGATCGAGGCGGCGTTGGCGGATCGGTCCGAGGCGGCCGCCGACGCACGCCGGGTCGCGGCGCGGGCGATGAGTTGGGACGTGCGGACGGACGAGTTCGAGCGTCGGCTGCACGAGGCGCGCGAGCGCCGCGGGACGGCGGCACACGTGCGGCAACGCTCGACTGGTCAGCCGACGCCGCGTCAGGGCCGGGGGGAGTTCGAACTCAAGGATGCCGCCGCCCAACGCGAGCGCTTGCCGCGCGACGCGGCGGGCGCCGGCAAGCTGCTGCCGATCGCGCGGCTGGCCCGGCTGGCGAACGTTCGGCCGGCGGCGCGGGCGCTGGTGGCGCGGGCGAACAGTTGCCATTTGGGCGACCTCCTCGCGGCCGTGCCGCTCCTGCGGGCGCTGCGCGAGCGGGATCCGTCGCTGGAGATCGACCTCGGCGTCGATCCGCCGGGCGTGGCGGGGGCGTTGCTCGCGGGCTCGCCGTGGGTGGACCGGGTCTTCGCCCTCGGCCTGAACACGCCGCCCAAACAAAGGCTGGCACGGGTGCGCGAGTTGGCGAAGCGCCGGTACCGCCTGCTGCTCACGGGGACGGCCAACTACTTCTCCGCGGCGCTGTGCCTGTGCGGGGCGAAGCGGCAGGTCGGCCTCGACGACGGCTGGCCGGGCCAGCGGTTGCTGACCGAGCGGGTGCCGCTCGATCAAAGCGTTCACGAATCCGACAACGCGCTCGCGACGCTGCGGCGGGTGGCGTTGCCGGTCGCCGAGGCGACGGCGGGGGTCGACTACGCCGGCGAGCCGCTGCAACTCGACGAGCCGGCCATCGACGCGGCGCGGGCGGACGTTCGCGCGCTGCTGGAGCCGGCGGGTGGTCGGCCGGTGCTGCTGGTGCATCCCGGCTCGAAGCGGCCCAGTCGGCGGATGCCCGTCACGGCGTTGGCCGAGGCGGTGCGGCAGGTCGTGGATCGGTCGGAGGTCGCCGTTGCCCTCACCGGCGTCGGCGACGAGGCGGCGCTGGCGCGCGACCTCGCGACGCAAATCGGTCGGCCGGGCCGCGTGCTCGACCTTTGCAACCAGACGACGCTGCCGGGCCTGGTCGCCCTGGTCGATTGCGCCGCGTGCGTGCTCTCGCCCGACACCGGCGTGATGCACCTGGCCCGCTTCCGCGGCCGGCCGCTCGTGGCGTTGCTCGGGCCTGGCAACGACCGCCGGTGGGGCCCTTACCCGCGCGGTGCGGCGCCGGCGGTCGCGTTGCGGCAGGCGGTGCCGTGCGCCCCGTGCGACCGCTGGGCGTGCGAGTTTCACTGGTGCATGCGGTCCCTTGCCGCCGGACCCGTGGCCGAGCAGGTGCTGGCCACGCTCGCGGACCCCGATGGCGAAACGGCCTTGCAACGCATCGTCGGCCACCGCGGTTGGCACGCCTTGTCGCGTGACCCGACCCTACCCGAGTTGCCAGTGATCGCGCTCCCCGTCCGCACGCCGCCGAAGCAGTTGGCAACGTGGATCACGGCGCAGGCGTACCCCGCGCTTCGGCTCTGCGACGGGAGCGGGGCCACGCTGATCGAATCCGCCGCGTGCGAAGGCCGGGCGACGACGTTCACCCTCGAACTCACCGACGCGCCGCCGCCGGCGTGGGACGTGGAGTTTCGCTGCGCCCGCATCATCGCCGATCAGGACGCGCGCCCGTCGTGAGGCGGAACGCTTACGAGAGTCGCACCCGCACGGCGGCGTCGACCGAGTCGACCGGCAGTTCCGCGACCGGGCCGTCGTGGTGAAGGAGCGTCGCGCCGCCGCTCGCGTAGCGGCCGCTGTAGGGGGTGTAGCGGGCGAACGGGCCGTAGCTGCCGAGCAGGATCACGCCCGGCGGGCCCAGCGCGTTGGCGAGGTGGGCCGGGCCGCTGTCGATGCCGACGAAGAGCGACGCCCGCGCGAGAACTGCCGCGGTGCCGAGCACGTCGAGTCGGCCGCAGGCGTCGAGCACGCCGGGGATGTCGCCGCAAACCGGCGCGAGGCCGACCTCAACGATCGACTCGCCGGCCTCCGTCAGCCGCTGAGCGAGGGTGCGCCAGTTGGCGTCGGTCCAGTCGCGCGTGGCCTGGTTCGATTTGCAGTGCATCGCGATGAAATGGGGCGGAAGCTCCAACGCTTCGATTGCGGCGAGCGCCTCGGCCGGCAGCGTGAGGCGAGGCGTCAGGTCGAGGCCCCACGTCTCGGGCGACGGCAGCCCGCCGGCGGCGGCGAATGCGTGCAGAAGCGAGGGGCGGTCGTAGTAGGTCTCGCGGGTGACCACGCAGCCCAGCCGCGCGTGACGGTAGAGGTGACGGTCGCACCAGCTCCCGGCGATGTGCAGGTCGATCGGAGCACGCGCCGTTTTGGCCATGCCCGCCCATTCGGTCAGCGAGTCGAGCGGCACGATGTGCGGCGGCGTCGCGTAGCAACGGACGATGTTCGCGAGCCCGCGCCGCACCGCCCAGGCCGGCGGTTGGCCGTCGCGTTGCGCGAGGAACCGGGCGATCGGCTCGGCCGCGACGAGGTCGCCGATGTGCTGGGCCAAGCCCACGAGCGTGCGCCCGCGCCGCCACGCGAGCCCGCGCGTCGCGCCGCGCAGCAGCGTCGCCGATCGCCCGCGACGGAGGTTGGCGAGGCGGTGCAGCACGCGCGGGCACAGCGTAGAGCGGCCGTTCCGACGCCGCGTCACTGAGAACGCGATGGATCCTGCGCACGCTCGTTAGCCGCCCCGCCTCGCGGGGCGCGTGGATGGGCGCTGAGCGCCCCGCAAGGCGGGGCGGCTAACGCGAGGTTGTGGGAGGACGCGCATTATTCACACAGTGCTCAGTAGCCCGGCAGTGATGGAGCCGACTTCACCGGCTTGCGTGAAGATGCTCATTTCTTCCTACCTCTGCTGAAGCGCCGGTTGTCCCTACGCTGCCGCGGTGTCGTCGTCTGGCCCAGACTCGCCGCGGGTGTCGGTGGTGATTCCGACGTACCGCCGGCCCGACCTGGTCCGCCGGGCCGCGGCCTCGGCGCTGGGGCAAACGGTCGAAGACTTGGAGGTGCTCGTCGTCGCCGACGGCGCCGACGCGGACGCGACCGCCGCCACCGAGGCGTCGCTCGCGACGCTGAACGACCCGCGCCTGCGCGTGATCGTCCCCGGCCGTCAACTCGGCAACGGGGCCGCCCGCAACGTTGGCATCGAGCGGGCGCGGGCGCCGCTGGTCGCGTTGCTCGACGACGACGACGAGTGGTTTCCGCACAAGCTGGCGACGCAACTGCCGTTGAGCGGCGGGCCGAACACGCTCGTCACGCACCGCCTTCTCGCCCGCCGGGGCGAGGGCGAAACGCATCACTGGCCGCGCCGTCGGCCGCGACAGGGGGAGGACATCGGCGAATACCTGTTCTGCCCGCGTCGGCCGGGCACGGGCGAGGGGATGATCCAGACCTCCACCTGGCTGGTGCCGATCGACCTGCTGCGGCGCGTCCGCTTCGCCGAGGGGCTGCGCCGCTACGTCGACCTCGACTGGATCGTGCGGGCGGCGCGCGTGCCGGGCTTTCGCGTCGCCTTCGCGGGCTGGCCCGAGCCGCTGGGCGTCTGGAACATCGAGCCCGAGCGCGCGCGCATCAGCACCGACGACGACGGCGACTTCGCGGTGCGGTGGGCGCGGGAGCGGCGCGAGCTGCTATCGCCGCGCGCGTACGCCGGGTTCTTGTTGACGCTTGCCAGCCAAAGCGCCGCCGCGGCGGGGCGGCGGCCTGGGTTTTGGTCGATTCTCCGGGAAGCCAGGCGAAACGGCCGGCCGACGCTCGGGCCGCTCGCCGCGCACGCCCTGCACTTCGGCGTGCCGCGGCGACTGCTTCACGCGGCAGTGCGACTCTTGTCGCCGCGGCGTTCGGCGCGGTAGCCGACGGCGGTGGCGAGTTGGGCGATGCCGAGCAGGCCGCTCCGCATCAGGCGATTCGGCAGCGACCCCCCGTGCTTCAGCGGCCAGCCGACGATGGCGAGGGCCATCCCGAGGCCGCCGCGTTGGTCGGCCGTCGCGGTCACGTCGTCGCCGGCCGCGCGGACGTGGTACTGGTATGCCCCGCGGCCATAGTTGCGGTGTTGTCGCCAGAACTTGCCAAGCGTCAGGGCGTGGAAGTGGTCGACGACGGCCTCGGGTTCCAAGGCGATCGCCCGCCCGCTCGCGACCCAGCGCCGGCAGAACTGCCGGTCTTCGCCCGCTGCCAGTGGAAATCGCTCGTCGAACCCGCCGATGGCTTTGAAGGCGTCGGCGGGCACGAGCATGTTGTTGCTCGTCAGGAACTGCCCGCCGCTCGCGGCGGCGTTGAGCCGACCATAGAGGAAGTCGATCAAATCCTGCGACGCCTGGGCCCGAAGGTCGCCGGCGAGGGCGTTGCGCGTGTGCCCGCCAATCATGGCCCCCGGCGTTGCGGCGGCGCGGTCGAGCAGGCGGCTCAGCCAGTCGGGGCGGGGCGCGCAGTCGTCGTCGGTGAACGCCAGCAGCGGCGCGCGGGCCTCGGCGGCGCCGCGGTTGCGGGTGTAGGCCGGGCCGCGATTAGCGTGGCGGAGGATGCGCAGGCGCGGGTCCGTCAGGTCGCGCAGCGCGTCGGCGGCGGGCATGTCGCCGCCGTCGTCGACGACGAGGAGTTCGAGGTCGCCCGCCTCCTGCGCCAGCACGGCCGCGACGGCGCGGCGAAGGGCGTCGGGTCGATTGAAGGCGGGGATGATGACGCTGGCGGCGGGGCGCATACCGTGGGTGGCGACAGTAGCCGCCCGCTGGTCGATCCCTCCCATGAACGAAGCACCGCTCGCGCTCGTCAACCCCCTTTGCGGCAGCGACTCCGAGTTGAGCTTCTCGACCGGCCTGACCTACCCGGCCGTCGGCGTGCCGTGGGGCATGACCTACTGGTCGCCACGCAACCGGCCCGGCGGGCACGTCTTCAGCCGGCGACGCACCTGGCCCGTCAACCAGCTCCACGGCTTCACCGCCACCCACGCCCCCTCACCGTGGATGGGCGACTACGGCAGCCTCACGCTCTTCCCGCACGTGGGCCCCGTCCCGGAGGTCGGCGGGCAACGCTTCAACAGCTACCGCCTCGACACCGAGCAAAGTCGACCCGATCAGTACACCTGCCGGCTGACCTCGCCGGAGATCGACTGCCACCTGACGGCGACCGCCCGGTGCGGCGTATTGAAACTGGCCTACCCGAAGTCGCGCCAGGCGAGCCTGGGCATTCAGCTCAGTTGCGCCAGGTGCGCGGTGCGGGTCGACGGCGACGTCGTGCTCGCGACCGCCCGCGACGGCATGATGCCCGAGGGGTACGCCTGCCACTACGTCATCCAGCTCGATCGGCCGATCACGCGCACGCGCCCCATCCCCGGCGACGGCGACGCGGGCGACTTCCTCGTGCTGGAATTCGACACAAGCGACGGCCAGCCCGTAACGGCGCGGGTCGGCACGAGCTTTATCAGCCACGACCAGGCGCGGCGGAACCTGTCGCGCGAGGTTGGCGAGCGCCCGTTCGAAGCCGTTCAGCAGGCGGCGGCACAGGCGTGGTCGACCGAGCTGAATCGCGTGCAAATCACCGGCGGCACGCGCGACCAGCGCCGCACCTTCTACACCGGCCTCTACCGGGCGCTGCTCTTCCCGCGGACGCTCACCGAGTTCGACGACAACGACGCCGCCGTCCACATGAGCCCGTACACGGGGCAGGTGGAACGCGGCACGCTTATCACGGACAACGGGTTCTGGGACACCAGCCGCTCGGTCTACTCGCTGCTGTCGCTCGTCTGGCGCAAGCGGTTCGGCGAGTTGTGCGACGCCTGGCTGCGCTGCTTTACGCAAAGCGGCTGGATGCCGCAGTGGGCGAGTCCGGGGCACCGCTCGTGCATGGTCGGCACGCACTCGGCCGCGGTGTTTGCCGAGGCGACGGTGAAGGGGATCGAGGGGTTCGATCGACAGGTGGCGCTGGACTCGGTGCTGAAGGACGCGACCGTTCCCGGCGACCCCGAAGGCCGCTACGGACGGCAGCAGTTGCCGCATTACCTCGAGCTCGGCTTCTGCCCGGACGACCCCGCCACCGGCGACATCGACAGCGTCTGCCGCACGCTCGATTACAGTTACAACGACTGGTCCTGCGCGCAGATTGCCGATGTCGTCGGCGACGCCGAGACGGCCGCGACGATGCGCAAGCGGGCGGGCAACTGGCGTCACCTGTGGGACCCCGAGACGCGCTTCTTCCGCCCAAAGCAGGCCGACGGGCAGTGGGCGACGCCGTTCCGCGAGTTCGCGTGGGGCGGGCCGTACCGCGAGGGTGGGCCGTGGCAGTACCGCTTCAGCGTGCCGCACGATCCGGCGGGCCTGGCCGAGTGCTTCGGCGGGGCGGACGCTTTGGCGAAGGAACTCGAGCGGATGGTCGCGTTGCCGCCAAGCTTCGAGATCGGCACCTACGGCCGGCAGATTCACGAGATGGCCGAGATGGCCGGCGGCACGATGGGGCAGTACGGCCACAACAACCAGCCGTGCCACGGGGCGCTCTGGACCGCCGCCCGCGTCGGCCGGGGCGACGTCACCGACCGCCTCGTCCGCCGCGTGCTGACCGAGCTTTACACCCCCGACGCCTTCCCCGGCGATGAGGACAACGGCGAGATGGGTGCCTGGTACGCCCTCGCCAGCCTCGGCCTGTTCCCGCACTGCCCAGGCAGTTCCAGCTACACGACCACCGAGCCGCTGTGGGATTCCTTCGAACTCCACGGCGACGACGGCCGCGTCATCCGCATGACGCGCGACGACGTGACGAAGCAGCGATCGATCGAGCACGCCGATTTGATAAACAGCGCAACTTGACGAGGAATGTCGATAGCCGCGACGCAACGCGGCGCGGTCGGGACTCGCTGCAACGGCGTCAGACCGCGCCGCGTTGCGTCGCGGCTTAATGACGTGTTTGAGCAGCTTGCACGTTCATCTGCCGGTGGTAGCCGCGGACCTTGGTCCGCGCTTCGGACGCTGGTCGAGGCTCGGAGCGCGGACCAAGGTCCGCGGCTACCTCCGATCGAGCAGCATGTGATGAAGCAAGCTGCTCTTGGTGCATCCGGACGGATGGAGCAGACGCGGCATCCGTCAGATCATCGCGTGGACGGTGCGCGGGGCGGTGATGACAAGGTTGCCGCGGAAGTAGCGGATGGTCGATTGGCCGCCGTTCTCCTCCCAGATATCGGGGCGGATGGTGGCGCGGATGAGCTCGATGATTTCGTCGGCGCGCTCGGCCTCGCTGGCGGCGTCGTTGCCGTTGTTCCCGCCCTGGCCGCCGCCGCCCGTGTTGCCGCCGCCGAAGCCCTGGCCTCCACCACCACCACCCAACTGACCGCCCCCGCCAAAGCCTTGCCCACCCCCGCCACCGAAGCCTTGGCCGCCGCCCTGTCCGCCGCCCTGTCCGCCCTGTCCGCCGCCTTGACCGCCTTGTCCTCCCCCTTGGCCGCCGATGCCGCCGAGGCGGAGGTCTTCGACGTAAAAATCCGGGACGGCCACGATCAGGTCGCGGATCGGGTAGACGAGCGTGACCACATCCGCGTCCGCCTTCTCCTGCGTCGTCACCTGCACCACGCCGTCGGCGGCATAGAAGGCGAGATCCTCGAAGCTGCTGGCGACCTGGAGCGTCAGGTCGAGCAGCTTGGCCACGCTCACGCCGCGCAGTTGCAGGGAGACGGGCGTGGTCCGCTCGACGCCGGCCTCCTCAAGGGCGGCCCAGTCGACGTAGATCGGGGCGCCGCTCGTGTTGCGGATGAACTCGATCGCGTCCTCGAGGGGCGTGTCGTCGAACGTCACGGCCGGCAGTGGCTGGCGCATGGACGTCGCGAGGGGCACGTTCTGCTGGCCGGTCGCCCGGTCGGCGAGGCCAAGACCGGCGGCCACCGCGATGGCGGCGGCGGCAAGCGTGAGGGTGCGGCTGCGGGACATGGCGTCTCTCCGGTTGAAATGGGCGTTGCCTGCAAATGCCCCGCGCGATCGCGGGGGGGCGAACGGGCGGGGCGTTAGCTGACGTTTGCCTCGGCGCGGCTGACGGTGTCGGCCGGGGCCGCGACAGGCTCGGTCGCGGGCAGCGTCTTGGGCGTCTCGGCCTTGGGCAGCGGCGTGGGCTTCTCGCTCTCGGCCTCAATCTCGTCGCCGATGCCCTTCAAGCCGCGCTTGAACTCGACAATGCCCTTGCCCAACGACTTGCCCACCTCCGGCAAACGCTTGCCGAACAGCAGCAGGCCGACGCCGCCGACGATGAGCCATTCCCAGCCGGTCGGCATCCAGAAGGCCAGCGGCAGGACGGTGGGGGAGGTGAACAGCATGGGGAAAAATCCTTCGGGGGCGGTGGTCGGGTCAGTTCGCGTGTTGATCGTCATGCGCCGCGGAACGCGATGTTCCGCGCGGCGGGTTCACCCCCATCTTACACGACCGAGCGCCTGCGCCGCGGGCCAAACTCTCAAGTCGCCACGCCGATTGTCAGCCGCAGCCGGTGGAGCAGCGCCCGGATGTCCGGCGGCAGCGGGGCACTCAGGGTCATCCGTTGCAGCGTGCGCGGGTGGATGAACGAAATCTCCGCCGCGTGCAACGCCTGACGGTCGAAGCGAACGGTATTGTCGGCAGAATCGGCGTAAGTCACCACGCGCCCGCCGTACATCGTGTCGCCGACGATCGGGTGGCCCTTGACGCTCAAATGCACGCGCAACTGGTGCGTGCGGCCGGTCTTGGGTTTTAGGCGAATCAGCGAGAACCCCGGCGGCGGCTCGCGGTGGGCTTGGTCGTTCGCGTGATTGCCGCGCTCCAGCGTGAAGCCGGCCTCGGCCGGGGCGATCGGGTAGGCCTCCTCGGTCGCCCACTGCGTGATGGCGCTCTTGCCGCCGTGCTGCGGCTTGCGCGGGGCCATGCGTTCGCGCACCTGGTTGTCCTGGCCGATGGGCATGTCGATCACGTCGCCCGCCAGCTCCGGCACGCCGTGGGCGAGGGCGAGGTACGTCTTCTGGATCGTCCGATTCTCGAACTGCCGGCCCATGCGCCAGTGCGCCTCGTCGCTCTTGGCGACCAGCATCACGCCGGTCGTGTTCTTGTCGAGCCGGTGCAGAATCCCAGGCCGGTGCTCGCCGCGGACGGTGCTCCACTGGCTCGCGTAGTGGACGAGTCCGTTCACGAGCGTGCCGTTCCAACGCCCGCGCGCGGGGTGGACGATCAGGTCCGCCTGCTTGTTGATCGCCAGCAGGTGGTCGTCCTCGTAGACGACGTCCAGCGGGATCGGCTCCGGCTCGATCGTGTTCTTGCGAGGCGGCGGGGCGGTGATGACCACGTGGTCGCCCCCGCGCGGGTTGTAGCTCGCCTTGCTCCCCTTGCCGTTGACGGTAACGGCCTTCTCCTTAATGAGCCGCTGCACCTCGGCGCGGCTGAGGTAGCCGACGCGGTCGACGACGTAGCGGTCGAGGCGGCTCGTCAGGTTCTTGCCGACGTGGAACGCCAGCGTCTGCGGCCGGGCGGGATCTTCGGCTTCGACCTCGCCGTCCTCGTCTTCATCGAGCGAATCGAGTTCGGTGTCGGCGTCGCTCACGGGCAAGCGTAGGGCCACGCGGGGGTCGCCCGGTTGGACTACAACGGATGCAATCGCTGATGCGCGTGCGCAGTGCGCGTGCCCGTTAGCCGCCCCGCCTCGCGGGGCGCACAGTGGGCATCCGCGCGCCCCGCAGGGCGGGGCGGCTAACGGGGTTCGCGGGAGGACGCGCAACATTCATTCAGGTCTCATCCGCCTGCTCAGTCCGAGCTTGGCTGAGTCGTCGGCTCGGTGGCGGGGCGGTTGAGTTCCCCGAGGTCGAGGCCGTCGAAGCCGTCGCCGGCGAGTTCGTTCAGGTCGCGGGTGATGGCGTCCATTGAGTCGGCGCCGCGGCCGCTGGGCTGGTCAACCAGGCCGCGGGCGAGGCGGCTGTTCGTCGCGAACTCGTCGAGCAGGGCGCGGCGATTCTCGGCGTGACGCTTCTGCGCCTCGGGCAGCGAATCGTCGGCGAGCAGCGCGTCGTACTGGGCGCGGGCGGCGTCGAAGTCGCCCTCCTCCTCGGCGACTGCGGCCAGGCTGAAGCGGGCGACGCGCACCTCGTTGCGCTGCTGCGGGAAGTCGCTCGCGACCCGCTCGTACGCCGCCTTGGCCTCCGCGAGACTCGCGGCCACATCGGGCGCCTCGGGCCGCTCCTCCGCGGGCCGCGTCGACGGAATGCCCGCCGGTGGAAGCGTGGCGACGAGCCAGTGGAAATCTCCCTGCAACCGCAGCGACCGCGCGACGATCGGATCGTCCGCCCCGCGCGTGGCGACGCTCGCGTTCGACAGCGCGTCGCGGCCGCGGGCGACCGCGTCGGCGAGCTCGTCGGCGTTGGCAAGCGGGTTCGTCAGTGGGTTCGCCTGGAACCGCAACTGCTCCATCTGGCCCACGACCTGCTCGAGCTGGAACAGCCCGTCCCGCGCCGCGATGGTCGCCTCAACGTCGCTGCGTTGGCGCAGGCGCAGCGTCCACGTCAGCACCGCGACGGCGAGCAACACGAAGACGACCATCGTGCTGTGGTCCCACACCCACTGCCCGCCCCGGATCAGGCCGCGGCCGAGCGCCGACTCGCTCAGGAAGTTGACGGCGTCGCCCATCCACCCCTCGAACTCCGGCAGCGGCTTGTCGGTCGGCTCGCCATCCGCATTGACAGGGCGGCCCTGGGCGTCGAGAAGCTCGCCCTCCTTCGCGGGGGCGTCCTCAGTCTTGGCCAAGGCGGACTCGTCCTCCGGGCCGGCGGGCACGTAAACCCCCGGCTCGCCCGTGGCGGGGGCATCGGGTGTGCCGGACGGGGAGTCGGGCGTCTGGGGGGTTGCCTTGTCGTCGGCGTCGGCGGGCATGGGAGAGCAGTCTAGGGCGGGCCGCCCGCAGCGGGGCGCCGTGTGCATCTTGAAGCGGCTGACCTTCAACCGTGGCGTCTGCTGTAGGGTGGGCACGGCCCACCATCGGGATCCGGAGGTGGGCCGTGCCCACCCTACAGCGTGTCGAGTCGGGTGCCATTGCATCCTTGCAGTGCTCAGACCCAGGCGCCGCAAGGATGCAGTGGCACCTGAGACGCTACTACACCTGAAAGTGAAGCTGCTTTTAAGGATGGCGACCCCGGTCCCGGCGGGCCTGCCCGGTCCACTGGCGGCGTCGAATCGCGGTGCGGGGCACGCCGCGGCTTGACACCCTGCCGCGCTGGCTTGACAATCGCCGCCCACACCCCCGCGTGGCCGACCCCACTCGTGCCACCTCCCCCGCGCCGGGCGTTTGCCGCCCGGTCCCGCCGCCCCCGCCCGGACGCCGCTGTGCGTCTCCCCCAGGCCCCTACGTTAAGGTCATCCGATGAGCCACCGCAAGCCGGCCGAGACCGCCGAAGTCGTCACCGTCCCCGCCCGCCCCACCTGCCGCCCGCTCGCCGCCGCGTGCGGCTCGCTGGGCGCCGCCCTCGTCGCCGCCGCCGGCCTCGCCCTGATGCCCGCGCCCGCCGCGGCCTTGGCGCAGGACCAGGCCCAGGCCGAGCCGGACCAGGAGCTCGTGGGCCAGGTCGAGGACTTCTACCACTACGCCGCCATCGCCAACTACCAGGCGGCCGCGGCGGTCGGACGCAACATCCTCGACGCCAACCCGGATTCCCAGGCCCTGCTGATGGCCTTCCGCCAGGTCCAGGACCTGCGCACCCGTCGCGTGGCCGACCTCGACCGGCAGTTCGAGCGGTGGCAGAACCAGGAGGAGATCGCGGACGTCACGCGGCAGATCGTCGAGCTCGTGAACCAGGGCCGCCAAGCTCGGGCGACGGACCCGGCGTTCATCCAGGAACAAATCGAGCGTCTGGGCCAGGGGTCGCTCGCGGCCCGCGGGGCGCAGGAGAACCTGCGCAACAGCGGCGAGTTCGCCGTGCCGCAGATGTTGGCTTACCTCGCCGACCCGAACCGGGCCGAGCTGCACTCGGATATCCGCCGCTCCCTCACCGGGCTGGGCGTCGAGGCCGTCAACCCGCTGCTGGCGGCGCTCTCGGCCGACGACCCGACGCTGGTGGCGCAGGTGATCGGCGTGCTGGGCGACATCGGCTACCCCGTGGCCGTGCCGTTCATTCTCGAGCAGGCCGAAAAGAACGATGGCCCGCAGGTTCAGCAAACCGCCCGGCGGGCGCTGCAGGAGCTTGGCAGCCGCCCCGGCGCCAGCGCTTCGGCCGCGTACCTGGAGGTCGCCGAGAGCTTTTGGCTCAACCGCTCGCCCGTGCAGCCCGACGCCCGCTACGAGGGCGCCAACATCTGGCGATGGGAGAACGACTCGCTGATGGCCACGACGGTGCCGGAGCAGATCTTCAACGAGATCATGGCCATGCGCGCCGCCGCCAACGCCCTGGCCCTCGACGGCGACACGGCGACGAAGGAATCGGCGCAATCGCTCTGGCTGGCGAGTAACTTCCGCCGCGAGGCCGAGCTGGGCGCCGGCGAGACGGACGAGACCCGACCTGAGGGCGACTTCAACGCGAGCTACTACGGCACCTACGCGGGCGTCGACGCCCTCATGGACGTGCTCGACCGCGTGATCGGCGAGCGCGACCTGCCGCCCGAGAGCCGCTACGACGCCGCCGAGGTGGCGCTGCGGACGATCCGCTCGCTTCGCGACATCATCGGCGAGAGCACGCTGCCCGAGGGCGAGAGCCCGCTGACGCGCGCCATGAACTACCCTGATCGCCGCGTCCGCATCGAAGCGGCCATGGCGTTGGCCCAGGCGTTGCCGACCCGCGCCGTCAGCGGCAGCGAGCAGGTCGTGCCGCTCCTGGCCGACGCGCTGAGCCAGACGGGCGAGCCGACCGTGCTCGTGGTGATGGCCGACCGCAACGCGCTCAACACCGCCGAGGAACAGCTTGGCGAAGGGTATCGCGTGGTCGGGGCCACCTCCCCGACCGAGGCCGCCGAAAAGGCGTCGGCCTTGCCGGGCGTGAGCGTGATGGTCGTCGACACGAGCATGGGCCGGCAGCAGGTCGACGAGCTGCTGAGCCTGTCGCGCGGCAACCCGAAGCTCAACGGCGCCGCCAAGCTCCTGCTAACCGAAACGGGCTCGAGCGAGTACGAGACCCTGACCGACGGCGACCCGACCATTGCCACGGCCGTTCGCGGCGGGGCGATGGGCGACGCGGTCGAGCAGGCCCGCACGCAGGTCGGCGGGCTGCCGCTCGACCCCGAGGCCGCCGGCGACCTCGCGACGCAGGCCGGCATGCTCCTGAAGGAGATCGGTTTGGGCAGCAGCGTTTACTCGCTCGAAAGTGCCCAGCCGCAGCTCCTGGCCGCCCTTGATGACGACCGCGAGCAGATCCGCCAGCTCGCCGCCGAGATCGTCGCCTTGCTCGACAGCGAGGAGGCCCAGGTCGCGCTGCTGGAGACGGGCACGAACCCCGACGTTTCGCCGGTCGTGCAGGCCGCGGCCTTCCACGGCCTGGCCACCAACGCCAAGCGCCAGGGCAACAGGCTCGGACAGAGCCTGGACGGGCTGCTCGACACGGTGCAAAACGCCGAGACGGCCGAGGTCCGCCTCGCCGCCGCCAGCGCCGCCGGCGCCCTGGCCCTGCCGGTCGAGGACGCCCGTCAGCTCATCATCCGCGACACGAAAACCGCGGGCGAGCAGTAGCCGCTTCGTCCGCTTGGTCGGGTGAACGCGTCAAGGCAAGACCCGAGTTGAATCATGCGCCGTTCGTTAGCCGCCCCGCCTCGCGGGGCGCTCCGGCCAACCCGAAGCGCCCCGCAAGGCGGGGCGGCTAATAAACGCGATTTACCCAACAACTCCTCGTCCCAAACCGCGTTGCAACGCAACGCTGGTCCGGCTTCTCGAACACCTGCAAGCTCGCCCCGACCAGCGTTGCGTTGCAACGCGGTTTGGGCCGCTACGAATCAACTGCAACCGCTTTGGCTTCGCTTCCGTTCGCCCATCCGCCCGAGTCGGTCGCGGATGGCGGTCCAGCGCGGCTCGTCCGGGGGCAGGAGGATCAGCAGCGATCGCACCGCCGGGTCGGCCTCCAGCCGGCGAAGCACGCTGTACAGCGCGCGGCCGTACTCGGCCGGATCGTTCGGCAACGCGGTCGCGTTCGCCCGCACGCTCACGCGGGCGAGCACGGCGTCGGCCTCGCCGCCGTCAGACTCTTCGGCGACGCGCACGGCGAGGTCAGGCGCGTAGTGCCGCGGCTGGCGGCCGGGACTTTGCGCAACGCCCGCATCGCTCCCGCCGCGAATCGCGACGTCGCCAAGAACCGCCCGCAGTTGCTCGACGCTCACCGCGCCGGGCCGCAGCACGACCGGGGCCGGGCCCGTGAGGCGGACGACGGTCGACTCGATGCCGACGCCGCACGGCCCGCCGTCGAGGATCAGGTCGACGCGATCGCCGAGATCATCGCGGACGTGGGCGGCCGTCGTGGGCGAGACGTGCTCGCTGCGGTTGGCGCTGGGCATCGCCACGCCGATCCCGCCGAGCGCGTGGAAGCGGCCCAGCACGTCGAGCGTGAGCGGGTGGTTCGGCACGCGCAGGCCAACCGTGTCGCCGCCGGCCGTAACGGCATCGGCGAGCCCGCGGCCTGTGGGCAACACGAGCGTCAGCGGCCCTGGCCAGAACGCCGCGGCGAGCGCGTCGGCCACCTCGGGCCAACCGCCCGCGACCCGCCGCGCCGCGTCGGCATTGGCGACGTGGACGATCAGCGGGTTCGTCGCCGGCCGACCCTTGGCCGCGAAGATGGCCGCCACCGCGTCCGCATTGCCCGCGTCGGCGGCGAGGCCGTAGACGGTCTCAGTCGGCAGGGCGACCAAGCCGCCCGCGCGGAGCCGATTGGCTGCGGTTCGCATCTGCGCTTCTGCCGGCATCGGCGATGTCCAAGACAAAGGGTGTCGACAAAGGGTGTCCGCTTGTTCCGGTGCGGCGCGGGGCGTTCCGCTGGCCTCAGCCCGTCAGCTTCTCGCTCGCGATGAACGCGCGCACCCACGACTCAGTTTCCGACGGCGTGTTGGTTACGACGAACACCTCCTGCACGCTGCCGCCGATGGTGAAGATGCACTTCAGGCCACTCTCGGTCGCGTAGCTGATCGTGAGCTTGGCCTTGCCCTGGCCGCGGCGCCGGCTGATGCGGCCGGGGACGATCCGGCTCACGCCGGGCCCCTGCTTTAGAATGCGGTCGCACACGTCGTCGAGCCCGCGGACCCGCCCGTGCTCGCGCTTGACCTTGCCGTACTTCATCCAGCCCCAGCGTAGGCGACGGGGCCCGGTTCCGGGCACGATGGCCGGCGGCGCGGGATGGTGGTAGGGTGGCGGCTTCTCAAATTGCTGCGGAGGCACCCATGGCGGACGAGCGCGTGCGGATTCAACTGCGCCTGCCGGTGGCGGGGCAGAAGGTGAGCGTCACGGTTGAGGCCGACGCGGCGCCGGGGCCGAGCGAAACGCTCTTGCCGGCCCTGCGGTCGCTTTCGGCCGCCTTCACGACGGTGGGCGAGCGGTACGTCGAGGCGCAGGGAAAATCGGTCAGTTGCGGCCCTGGGTGCGGGGCGTGTTGCCGGCAGCTTGTGGCGCTCTCGGTGGCCGACGCGCGCCGCCTGACCACGTTGCTGCGCGGGATGCCGATCGAGCGGCTGCGCCAACTGCGCGACCGCGCTATCGCCGCCGTGGCCAAGCTCCGCGAGGCGGGTCTGTACGACCGCCTGCGCCGGCCGAGCTTTGGCAACGAGAAAGAGGCCGAGCAAATCGCCTTCGAGTACATGAAGCTGCGCATCCCGTGCCCGTTCCTCGAGGACGAGTCGTGCAGCATCCACCCGGAGCGCCCGCTCGTCTGCCGCGAGTACCTTGTCACAAGCGACCCGCGGCACTGCGAGCACCCCTGGAAGAGCGTGAAGGAGATCGAGCCCGTGCCGCTGCCGTACAGCATGAATCGGGCGATGATCTTCGTCGACCGCGATGACACGAACGACCCGTGGAGCGTGCTGCTGGTGCTCGTCCACGACGCCCTCGTGAACAACACGGCCCCGCCCGCCGGCGTCGATCGGCCGGGGGAGGAGTGGCTCGAGCGATTCGTGCAAAGCCTGAGCAACACGCGCGTCGGCGGAACGCTCGGTCCCGCGTACAATGAGCGCCATGAGCGAGACGAACGGCCTTAACGTCGGCGATGCCGCCCCCGACTTCGAGCTGATGGACGATCAGCAGAACACCGTCAAACTCGCCGATTTGCGCGGCAAAACGGTGGTGCTGCTGTTTTACCCGATGGACTTCAGCGGCGTCTGCACGGCCGAGCATTGCGCGTTCGGGCCGAAGCTCGACCAGATCACCGGCGGCGGCGATGACACGGTCGTCTTCGGCATCAACTGCGACCACCCCTTCAGCCACGCGGCCTTCCGCAAGCAGAACGACATCGCCTACCCGCTGCTGAGTGACCCGACGCGCAAAACGGTCAAGGCCTACGACATGTTCGCGGGCGAGGAGCCCTTCAACGCCGCCAAGCGCGGCACGGTGGTGATCGACCCGCAGGGCAAGATCGCCGCGCACGAGCCGGTGGAGATCCTGGAGGAGCGCAAGGTCGAGGATCTGGCGCGGTACGCGCAAGCGGGGCGGACATAAAGCTCTGTTGCTGACAACCCGGACGACGACACGCGGGTGATTTAGCCGCCCCGCCTTGCGGGGCGCTTCGGTCAACATCGAGCGCCCCGCAAGGCGGGGCGGCTAAAGCACCCAGGTTGAAGGCGCTCGATCCGTATCATTTTCAGTCGTCGCGACTCAGCGAGCCGCAGTTCGATAGACATCATCCAACGCCTCGACCGTCCGCGACCAGTCGTATCGGTCGAGAACGACCCTCCGACCACGCTCGCCCATCGCTCGGAGTTCCGCCGGCGGCAGGGCGGTGGCCTGGCGGATGGCCGCGGTGACGGCGGCTTCGGTCCCATCGATGAACCAGCCGGCGTGCTCGCGCGGGAGCCAATCCCACGGCGTGTTGGTTGTCGTGACAACGGGGACGCCGGCGGAGAGCGCTTCGCCGACGACAAGGCCGAAGTTTTCCCAGTCGGTAGGCAGGACGAACAACTCCGCCCGCGCGTAAAGCCCCGCCAGATGCTCGCCGTACTGAGGCCCGACAAGGATGACGCGGCCGTTCAGCCCGAGCCGTTGGACCTCTGCCCGCACCTCGGCGGCATGGCCGTCCTGGTCCGGGCCAGCGAGCAGCAAGCGCCACCCGGACGCCGCGGATTTCCACGCCCGCACGAGGCGAAGGAGGCCCTTCTTGCGGTCGAAAATGCCCACGAACAACGCGACGCGATCGCCGGCGAACTCCTTGAACGGCGGGGCGATCGGAACCGGGTTCACGCCCGGCGGGATCACGTCGATCGGCTGCGTCAGCCCACGATCGCGGATGAAGCTCGCCTCCTGCTCGCAGGTGGCGTGGAAACGGTCGACGCTCCGAAGGCTCCGCCGATCGAAGAGGGCGCCGGCGATCGCCTTGCGCAAGCGGTTCCGCCGCAGCATCCATGGGTAGAGCGAGCCGTGCGGCGAGAGCACGGTCGGCCGCCGGTGCTCGGCGGCGGCGCGGCGCACCTGCACGTTGGGCCACATCCGCAGCCCGCCGTGGGCGTGGATCACACGCGACCGCCTTGCCGCACCGTCGATCATTCGGCCAAGCGCGCCGCTGTACGCGAGCGTGCGACGCAGGCCGTTCGGCGACGGGGCGACCAGCACCTCGAACGGCTGCGACCCCGGCCCGTCGTCTAGCCCGGCGACGGCGACACGCAGCCCCGCCGTCGCCTGCGCGGCCGCCAAATCACGCACAAAGTTCCACACGCCCCCGCCCGCCTTGCCCAGCCGCGGCGTGACGTGCAGGACGTCGAGTTGTCCGTCCGGTTCGTCCAAGGTCCGTCAGCATAAGCTCGACGCAGTCCGGCCCGACTTTGACGTGGGCGCTGCCGACGCCCCGCGGTAGCGTTTGCGGCCATGAGCGTGACGCAGGACGACGAACCACGCGGCCTCTCCGGCTGGAGAAAGGTGCTGGCCGAGGTCGGCAGCACGGTCGAGCACTCGATCGACGACCTGAAGTACGCGATCAAGCGAAAGAGCGGCTACACCGAGCCGATCAACGTCCAGTGCTATCGCGGCTACGGCACCGCGACCAGGGCTTTCGTCTCCGGCCGCGTGCTGGAGGACGAGGGCTTGGCCGCCCCCTCGCCCGAGGACAGCGTGTGGGAGAACATCGTCCGCACCTGGAAGATGATCGAAACCGATGAGGTGCCCCGCGCCCGCGTTCGCCTGACGCTGGCGGGCCAGGCGGCGGAGGTTACGTGCGACGACGAGGGGTTCTACGAGCACACGTTCGCCTTCGATCGCCTGCCCGGCGGCGCCCAGCGGCTCGAGGCGGAGTTGCTCGAGCCGCTGGGCACAACCGACGACGGCCGACCGCAGAAGACGACCTTCGCCGGCGAGGTCTTCATCCCGCGGGCCGAGGCGAAGGTGATCGTCGTCAGCGACGTCGACGACACCGTGATGCACACGGGGGCGACCAGCCTGCTCAAAGCGGTCATCAACACAATGCTCCACAACGCCCACGGCCGCGTCGCCTTTCCGGGCGTGGCGGCGTTTACCGGGCGTTGCACCACGGCCCGAGCAAGGGCGGTACCTCTACGGCCGCGTCGGCGGCGCGGGCGTCGGAGGGGATCAACCCGTTCTTCTACCTCACGAGCAGCATGTGGAACGTCTACGACGTGATGCGCGTCTTCTTCGAGGTCAACGGCATTCCGCCGGGCCCGATCCTCATGCGCGACCTGGGCCTGTCGCCGACGAAGCTGATCAAAGGCACCCACGCCGAGCACAAGGTGGCCCGCGTGAGGGAGCTGATGGCCCTCTACCCGCAGCACCGCTTCGTGCTCATCGGCGACACCGGCCAGCACGACGCGGAGATCTACCGCGACGTGGTCGTGGAACTTGCCGGCACAAGTGAGGCCGAGCGGGTGGCGGCGGTCTACCTGCGCGATGTGAGTCACGCCGCGCGCGACGCGGAGGTGAAGGAAATCGTGGAGCAGATCCGCCAGACCGGCGTCGGCTGCGTGGCCGCCGAGACGTCGCGCGACCACGCCCAGCACGCCGCGGCGGCGGGGCTCATCGACGGCGCATTGCTCTCCGGTATCGACGCCGAGGCCGAGTCCGACAAGGCCGCCGGCGTGAAGACGACCCCGTAGCAAACCGCCAACGTCTGCGAGCGGTTCATCGACGGGCTCCGCGTCGACGGCGTCCGAATCGTCTGGTAGGCTTGGGTAGCGTCGATTGGCTTCGGGATGAAGAAGTAATCGTGGCGACGACGAAGACCCAGCGACCGACGTGCAGAAGGCCGTACCCATGATCCGCGCTGAAGACATGACGAGCGTTGCCGAGCATCGAGGCCGGCTGAGGGACCACCTGCGGCAAGTCAACGAGACGGGCCGCCCGTTGTTCATCACGGCCAACGGCGAAACGGAGGCCGTAGTGCTCTCGCCGGCGGCCTACGAAGCGCTGGCCGACCAAGCGGAGCTGGCCAGGAGCGTGGCGATGGTCGAGGCCAGCATGGAGGACATCAAAGCAGGCCGCACGATAAACGCCAAGCAGGCCATCCACGAGATCGCCGAAGAACTCGGCTTGAGCCTTGAACGACGGCCAGCCCGTAAACGCACTGGGGCATGACCGACGAGGCCGACAGGACGTACACCGTTGTGACGACCGCCGTCGCTCTCGCGGCGATCCGCGAGCAGGCACGGTTTGTTATCGAGCAGGAACAGGGCACGCAAAATGCCGCCGCCTGGCTCGGCCGTGTGTGGACCTGCATCGATGATCTGGAGTTCATGCCGCTTCGGTTCAACAAGGCCGACGGGTACGAGCGGGTGCCGTACGTCGTGCGGCGGGTGATCCTCGCCAACCACCTCATCCTCTTTACCGTGGATAAAGAGGCCCGGACGGTCTACGTCGTAGGTCTTCGGTACGGCGGAGAACTGCCCCGGCCGGACGACCTGCCGACTCATCCGGAGAGAGAGTAGCGTGTCTGGAGTCTTCTCCCCGCCGCATGCGCACGCCCGCGGCCTTCATCGGCAGACCGAAGCAGTCGATGAAGCCGCGGGCGGCGGTTGCGTCGTTGCTCTTCACGCTGAAGCTGGCCATCAGCGGGTTCCCCGTCGCCCGGTCCATCACGCCGCGCGGCCATCCTCGTTGGCGTCGGGCGACTCGGCCGGGGGTTGCGGCTGGATCGGCACGACGCGGGCGATGTGGTTCGGGGCCATGTACGCCGTGTTCCGCGGCAGGCCGCTGTCGTCGTGATCGATACCGATGGCAACCTCGAGCAGCGTGACGTACATGTCCGACGAGTGCATCACGTCGTACGTCGCACCATCCACCGTGTGAATCCGCAGCGGCTGAAAAGGGAGACGGTCGAGCTTTTCACGCAGGCCCTGCGGAGTCATGGCGAAAGCTTACCACGACGTCCGCACTGCGACGACTTCTACCCGCCACGCCGCACGCGCATGCCAGCGGCCTTCATCGGCAGGCCGAAGCAGTCGATGAAGCCCCGCGCGGCCGTCACGTCGTAGCCGTCCATGCTGAAGCTGGCCAGCTCGGGGTCGTACAGGCTGAACGGGCTCTCGACGGCCACGGCGTCGACCGTGCCTTTGTACAGGCTCAGCGTCACCGAGCCCGTGCAGGTCTTCTGGCTTTCGTCGACAAACGCCTGCATCGCCTCGCGCAGCGGGTGGAACCACTGGCCGTTGTAGACGAGGCGGGCATAATCGAGGGCGAGCTTCTCCTTGTGGTGGAACAGGTCGCGCTCCATCGTGAGCTGCTCGAGGTGGTTGTGGGCGCGGTACAGGGCCGTGCCGCCGGGGGTTTCGTAGACGCCGCGGCTCTTCATGCCGACGAGGCGGTTTTCGACGAGCAGCTTCACGCCCACGCCGTGCTTGCCGGCGATGTCGTTCATCCGCTCGATGAGCTTGTCGCCGGCCAACGTCTCGCCGTCGATGCTAACGGGGTTGCCGTTCTCGAAGCCGATCTTCACGTGCTGCGGCGTGTCGGGCGTCTGCGACAGCGGGCGGGTCATCGTGAGGCAGCGCTCCCACTTGGGCTCGCTGGCGGGGTCCTCGATCTCGGCCCCCTCGTGGCTGATGTGCCAGAGGTTGCGATCCTGACTATAGATCTTCTCCTTTGACTGCGCGATCGGCACGCCGTGCTGCTGAGCGTACTCGATGGCAGCCTCGCGATCGCGCAGCTCGAAGGACGGGTCCTTCCAGGGGCTGATGATCTGGAGGTCGGGCGCGAGGGCCATGTAGGTCAGCTCGAAGCGGACCTGATCGTTCCCCTTGCCGGTGGCGCCGTGGGCGACGGCATCGGCGTTGCACTGGCGGGCGGCCTCGACCTGGGCCTTGGCGATGAGCGGGCGGGCGATGCTGGTGCCGAGCAGGTAATCGCGCTCGTAGGTCGCGTGCGCCCGGAGCATTGGCCAGCAGTACTCCTCGGCGAACTCACGGCGGAGGTCGGCGACGATGACATCATCCGCGCCGCTCTTGCGCGCCTTCTCCTCCACGCCGGCGAGCTCCGAGCCCTGCCCGAGTTCGCACGCGAAGGCGACCACCTCGCACCCCTCGTAGCGGTTCTTGAGCCAGGGCAGGATCACCGACGTGTCAAGGCCGCCGGAGTAGGCGAGGACGATGCGCATAAGGAGGTGGGAGCGGGGGAGGTGGGACGTGGGCAGACCAGACGCAGAATGCCCGCGGCCACTCAGAGTAGCCACGAGCGTCTGAGTCGGTTCCGGATTCTGCCCACGTCGCACCTCCCCCGCTCCCACCTCCCACCTTAGTACCTCGTGTCGTTCACCAGCGGGTCGTTCTCCGCCTGTTCGCTGAGCTTGGACTCGTCGCGGGTCAGGACGTGGCGGCCCATTTCGAGCTTGCGGATCACTTCGTCCATCGACTGCGGCCGCTTCTTCGGGTGCGTGGCGACGCACTGCATGATGCACTCGCTCACGGGCGTGGGGACGTCGGGGTTGAGGTCCTGGGGCGTCTTGAACATCGTGTCGACCACAAAGCTGTTCTCCCCCTTGCGCTTGGCGTGGTAGCGCGTCGGGATGTGCTTGCCGGTCACGGCCCAGTAAAGCGTGGCGCCAAGGTTGAAGACGTCGGTCGCCTCGCTGATGGGCAGGCGGTCGACCTGCTCGGGGGCGATGTAGTCGGGCGTGCCCTGGATGCGCTCCTTGACGGTCCCGATGCGGCACGATTGGCCAAAGTCGATGACCGTCACCTTGCCGTTGTCGGCACGGAGGATGTTGTTGGGCTTGATGTCGCAGTGCGCCCAGCCCATGCGGTGCATGGTCGACAGGCCCTTGGCAGCGTCGATAAAGGTCCGCACGACGTCGCCGAGGTCGGCCGGGAGCGTGCGCTCGAGAGGGCCACCCTCGACGTACTCCATGACCATGACGGCCTCGATAACCTTCACGAGCATCGACTTGTTGACCTTCAGCGACAGGCAGCGGCGCAGGTTTTCGTGGCTGAAGTTGCGCGAGACCTCGAACTCGGTTTCCATCTGCTGGACGAAGCGCAGGTCCTTGGGTTTTTCACGGACCACGTGCTTGACCGCGACGATGCCGCCCGTGTCGAGGCTGCGCGCCCGGTAGATGGTGCTGCCGGCGCCCTTGCCGAGCACTTCGAGCATTTTGTAGTTGAGCAGCTGTTCGACCATCGGCTTCGCACTCAAAGAAGACGCCATCAGCGATGACCCAAACCGGGATTCCAACCGACCACGCGCGGCGTCGGCGGCCGACGCCGCAGCACGGGGGGCCATGCCTGGAGAGCGCCCGCCGCGCCCGCCGTTGTCTCCGCCTCCGCCGGCGTCGCGTTCGGGCCCCGTCACCTTAGGCGAAAGCGGCGACGAACGCGACGGCGAAGCTGACCCACGCCGCTCGCGGCCCTCGCGCCCCGCGCCGCCGACGGCCGCGTCGCCGCGCAGCGCCCGCGTCGTCACGCCGCCGGGTCGCGCGGGGCCATGGGTCGATTCGTAGGTGCTGCTCGACATAACTGCTCTTCCCGCTTCCGCCAAAGACATACAACGTGTCACTCGCCCCACCCCCTTCCAACCGCCGCTCAGGTGGCGCCCGGCCGCCGCCGCAGCGCCCGTCGCGGGTTGCATCGACGCCAAGCCCCAACGCCTTTCCCGCGGGAGAGCAGCCTTCTTTGGCCGCCCCGGCGTCACTCCTGCCGCGGCGACTCAGCCCCGGAATCCGCACCCCAACCCGCCTTGCGACGCCATCGTCGCCGCCCCCACCTTTGCCACCGTCGCCCGCCGCATATTACGGGACGTCCGCTGCCGAACGACATCCGTTTTGCGTCCGCTCCCGCTCGCAATGCCGCTCCGGCGCCGTTCGGGAGGGTTCGCCGCTACAACGTTGTCGGACGCAAACGCCCGCTGCTTTTCGCCACGCAACTCAGCTTCCCACCGCGCAAGGCTTGACGCCACCGCCCCGATCAGGGCGGCGGGGCAACGTGCAACACGCACACGAACGCCGACTTGAGCAACGGGCATCACGATCGGCCGCGCCACGGTCTTGGTAGCCGCGGACCTCGGTCCGCGCTTCGGCTACCGGCTGGCGCCCGACGCGCGGACCAGGGTCCGCGACTACCTCCGATTGAGCAGCGTGGGATGACTAGCGCTGCTACACCGCACTTGCCGGGGAACGAGAACAAAAGCCGCTCTATCCCGCACCGCTCGATCGGGCGACAACCGACGCGGCCAACGCCCGGGCGGCGGCGGCTTGGCGGGGGGTCAGGGCGTCGGCGTCGGGTGCGACAACCGCCACCCGCACGCGATCTGGTCCCGCGCCGGGCGCCAGGTGCTGGCGGTCCCACAGGGACGTGACCTGGATCTCGCCGTCATCACCGCCAGAACCGTTACAGATGACAAAATGCACCGCCGGGCCCAAGCGCCCGCGGGCGGCGTCGGCGAGTTGGGCGGCGTTGCCGTCGGCCGTTCCCGTGACGATCAGTTCGATGCCCGACCACGCGGCCTGTTCGACCGTCAACCCGCCGTAGATCGCCGCCGAAAGCCGCGCAACTGTGGCCGGATCGGGCGCCGCCCGATCGGTCGAGGGGGCCGCAACGGACACCTGCGACAGCGACGGCAGGGAGCGCACCGCGTCGGGGACCAGCGGGCGCGGCGACAGGCCCCAGAGCAGCCCAGCCGTCAGACCCAGACCGGCAAAGGCCGTGGCGGCGATGACGAGCGTCCGTCCGACGCCGTGACGGCGGGACGCGAACGGGCCGGCAGGCGGGGCGACGTGAGGCATGGCGAAAGTGAGGTGCGGTCGATTCGCGGACAAAGCGGCGCGGACAGCGCGGGCATCAACTGGCGCGGCCGGGCGGCAGGGCGATGCGCCAAGCTGGGCCGACACGTCCCTTATCGGACGGCAGGCCGCTCGTCCAACGCCCGCCGCACGTCGGCCGGGGTCACGCCGCGGAAGAGGCCGCCGGTCTCCCGCGCCAAGCGGCGCAGTTCCGGGGCGTCGCCGCCGGCCTCGGGGTCGACCGCCAGCGCGTGGACCCTCGCCCCCTGGCCGTCCGTCGTGGCCCCGGCGGCGCGGAGGTCCAGCAGCGTGTCAGCCCACCCGCCCAGCAGATCACGCCCTTTGCCTGTGATGACGACGATCGTGTCCGGCTGGTTCGCCACCGCCAGGTCGAAGGCGGCGTTCACCTCGGTGGTGCCACCGACGACGGCCTCGCGCAGCCCGCGCTCCACGTCGCGCCGCGCCGCCTCGGAGACCGCCCGCATCCGCCGGCCCGGCAGGGCAACGGGACGGTCATCCAAATCGGGACGTTCCCATAAAATGACCTGGAAGTCCGTGCCCGGCGGCAGGGTGTCGATTGCGGCGAGCACCAGTTCGCCCACGTCTTCGAACGAGTCGGCGGTGGAACGCCCGCGGTCGAGGACGATGGCGACTGAGCCGTCAAGGGGCAGGCCGAACAGCGGAACGGTCGTGGTTCCGCCGCCTGGGTTGTCGTCGTCGTCGAGCAGGGCCAGCGCGAGCCCGGCGGCGACGAGGGCAAGAACCGCTACGGCGGCGATCAGGAGCATGATGCGGCGATCGGGCCCAGCCTTGGCGTCGGCGTTGCGGCCCGACTTGTGCGGCGTCCTTCGCCCGCCGCGGCTCAGGCCGCTCGAGAGCATGCCGCTGGAGAGGACGGCGTCGGCAAGGTCTTCCAAACCGCTCGTCTCGCCGTCGCTGCGCTGTTCCTCGCGGCGATAAAGCGGCCGGCTCCCCCCGACGACCGGGGCCGCCTCGACACCCTTGCCCCCGGCGGCGGCGACGGACTCATCGAGGCGTGGGGCGTCGGCGGGCACCGTCTGGATAGTCCCGCAATGCCGGCAGCGGCAGACGCCGCCGGCGAAGGCGTCGTCGACGTTGAGCGTCTGGCCGCAATTGCTGCATTCGAGCAAGATCATCGCGAGAGCCCCAGCCTACCGCCGCCGTCGAATCCTGCGAAACCGAGGCCGACTACGGCATCCACAGGTAGTACATGCCCGGCTGGAGCATCTGCGTGACGCGGTCGACGCCCGGCAGTTGGACCGACAGCCGCTCGCCCGCGTCGCCGTCACGCGGCTGGCCGACCGGCGCGCTGGCGTAGATGCTGCCGCTATATCCGTACGGCCGCTTGTACTGGATGACCGCCGCGCCCGGCGCCCTGGCGAGCCGACGGGCGCGGTCGATGGACTCTTCGAGCCCGCACAGCCGGTCGAGCAAACCGACCTCCATCGCCTGGGTGCCGGTGAAGACGCGCCCGTCGTAGGCGAGCGAGCGGTCGACGCGATCGCCGCGGGCGGCGTCGACCACGTCGACGAAGCTGGCGTACATCTCGTCGACCATGCCCTGCATCACGGCGCGCTCGGCGTCATCGAGACCGTCGTAGGGGCTGCCCATGTCCTTCAGCGGCCCACTCTTGAGGGGCACGACGCGCACGCCGACCTTGTCCATGAGGCCGGAGAAGTCCAGCGTCTGGAAGATCACGCCGATGCTGCCGATCACGCTGGCTTCGCTCGCGTGGATTTCGTCGGCGGCGCACGCGACGTAGTAGCCCCCGCTGGCGGCCACGTCCTGGCAGTAGGCGACCACGGGCTTGCCCGTCGTCTCGCGGAAGTGGGCGACGAGGTCGAACATCGTGTCGCTCGCCGCCACCGTGCCGCCGGGGCTGTTGATACGAAGGACCACGCCCTTGACCCGCTTGTCGGCGGCGGCGGCGTCGAGCTGCTGCTTCAGCAGGCTGACCTTGTTCTCCCCGCCCCCGCCCAGGATGCCGCCGCTCGTGGCGCGGGTGTTGGCCAGCATCCCCTCAACCTCGATCAGGGCGATCTTCTCCTTGCGCGTCTTCCCCGGATCGGCGACGATCTCCTCGATCTCCGAGGTGTTGCCGACCGGCGTGATGAGAAAGCTGGGCATCCCGCACCCGCCCAGGCACCCGCAGAAGCAGGCGGCGAGAACGGCGGCAACGATGAGTCGAACAGTGAGGGGCACGGCAACCTCCGGCGAATGCGGGAACACGCGACAACAACGGGCAACTCGGGTCAGATCGTCGCCCGGCGACGCCCGACGCGAGTGACCCGCAAGCGTAGCGTCCGATAACATCCGGCAATGCCGTTCGACGTCAGCGAGAGCGAGTTTGCCCGGCTGGTCGAAGCGGCCCTGGCGCGGCTGCCCGAGCAGTTCCGCCGGACCATTGCCGAGGACGTTCCCGTGCAAGTCGCCCCGCGCCCGCCGCGGAAGATGCTGCGCGAGCTCGGGATGGCCGACGACGAGCTGCTGCTGGGGCTCTACGAAGGCCCGAGCATCGAGGAGCGGGGCGAGCTGCTGACGAGCGAGGGGGGCGTGATGCCGTTCGTGCCGGGGCGCATCTGGCTCTTCCGCGAGGACATCGGCGACTTTGCCAAGGACGAGGCGGATTTGGTCGAGCAGGTGCGGGTCACGCTGCTTCACGAGCTCGGGCATTACATGGGGCTCGACGAGGACGATCTGGACGCGCTCGGCTACGCGTGACCCCCCTCCACCTCCGACGCCCCAACCCCCTCCCCGGATTACGGGACGCAGATTGATGCTGCGGCGCGGGGGAAGGCGGCGACGGTGGCGGTTAAGATGGCGAACCTCGGGGCGTCGGGAGCGTCTGAATGCACTGACCCCCGGCCCGTTCGCACGAGCCACGGAGCCCTGTTATGCCCACCGCCTCACCGATTCGCCCGCGCCTTCGCCGCCCGTTCCTCGCCGCCGTCGCGGGCATTGGAGTTGGGGCGCTCGCGTTTGTCGCCGTCGATCCGACGCCCGTCGCCCATGCCGCCGCGGTGCAGGAGACCGAGGAGGCCTCGACCTACCGGGGCAGGACGTTGCCCAGCCGCGAGTACGACTTGGCCTTCGCCGATCTCGGCAAGGTGGCGGAGGTGAGCATCAAGCAGGGCGATCGCGTGGAAGAGGGCCAGGCCCTGATGCGCCAGGACGAGCGCGTCGAGCAGGCGCGGCTGGAGCAGCTGCGCATCGAGGCCGACGTGAGCGGCCGGGTGGAGCTGGCGCAAAAGCGGCTGGAGCTGGCCGAGACGCGCTTCGAGCAGGCTGAAATCCTTTATGATGCCGAATCGGGTAATTCTTATGAGCTTGACGAGGCCCGGCTGGAGAAGGAGGCGGCGTCGATCCAGATCGGCGAGGAGGAGCGGCAGGGCCTGGCGGCCGCGGCGCAGGTGACGCAGCTCGAAACGGTGCTCGAGCAAAAGGTGCTCGCCTCCCCCGGCAGCGGCATCGTGCAGGAGGTCGAGGCCCAGATCGGCGAGGTCTTCGGCCCGCAGCAGGTGGCGGTGAAGATCGTCACAATCGACCCGGTCGACGTGGAGGTCCGCAGCATTCCCGCCCGTGAGGTGGCGCGGCTGCGCGTGGGCGACCCGGTGCTGGTCCGCTACGCCGATGAGGAGCAGTGGCGCGAGGCGACGGTCAAGTTCATCGACCCCGTCGCCAGCGGCGACTCGCTCGACAATCGCCGCATCCGCCTGAGCCTGCCCAACCCCGAAGGCGACAAGTCGGCCGGCCTGACCGTCGAGGTCCGCCTGCCGATCGGAGGAAGTTGAGGAGTGAGGAGTTGAGAAGTCGAGCCAGAACCCAACGGCTTATTCTCGACCTGGTTTCGCGCCCCTTTTGCCCTCTCTGACTCAACTCCTCTGCTTCTAACTCCTCAACTCCCTCTGCCTTTCCCATGGCTTCCGTCGCCCATCCCGCCGTCCCGCAGCCCGACCAGCAGCGCCAGCAACAGGAGGAGCGCGAGCGCGGCGAGAAGCGCGTGACCCGCGCCCGCCTCGTGCAGCGCCTCGTCGAGAGCGCCGGCAACCTGCCGGACTTCATGGACGCCCTTGTCCACACCCAGGCGGTCGTCGTCGCCGGCACCGAGGCCGCCGCCTTCCTGCTCGAAGGCCAGGGTCCCGACGGCAAGCCGGAGCTGCGCACCGTCGCCCACGTGCGGCCCGACAACGTCGAGGAGAGCGTGAAGCGCCAGGCGTTGATGGCCTTTCGCGAGATCGTCACGCAGTGCCTGGGCAGCGACAAGGACGGGGCCCTGCGGATCAGCGACAGCGGGCCGGGCAACGACAGCGAGCCGCAGTTCTGCCTCGTTACGATCCTGCGTCAGAACGATCGGCCGGTGGCGGCGTCGGCGGTCATCACGCGCTGCCGCGACGAGAACCGGGCGCTGCAGCGCCTGAGCACGATGCAGCTCGTGGCCGGCTATTTCGAGTTGTTCCTGCTCCGCCGCGACCACGAGAAGAGCAGCGAGGCCGCCCGCACACACCAGGACGTCTTCCAGTTCGCCAGCACCGTCGCGACCGGCGAGGACTTTCAGGCCGCCGCGACCGGCTTGTGCAACGAGCTCGCCGCCCGCGCCGGCGCCGCCCGCGTGGCCGTCGGCTGGGTCAAGGGCCTGCGCAACGACCGCGTGAAGCTCGTGGCGTTGAGCCACACCGAGGAGTTCGACAAAAAGCAGGAGCTCAGCGTCCAACTCGTGGCCGTGATGGAGGAGTGCCTCGACCAGGACGAGTTCATCCAGTTCGACCCCGCCGGCGCCAGCACGGAGAACGTGACGCGCCAGGCGATGATGCTCAGCCAGCGCGAGGGGGGCAATCGCGTGGTCAGCGTTCCGCTGCGCCGCCGCGACGAGGTGGTGGGCGTGCTGACGCTCGAGTTCCCGCCGGAGAAGGCCGCCACCCCGCAGGAGGCGACGGCCCTCGCCGTCGCCGCCGAGCTCTTGGCGCCGCAGCTTTACGACCGGTATCAGAACGACCGCTACCTGATCACCAAAACGGGCCTGAGCGTCCGCGACAACACGAAGAAGCTCTTCGGCCTGCGCCAGCACACGTTGGCGAAGGTGCTGGTGGCCGCGGCGATCGGGCTGGTGCTGTTCCTTCTGCTCTTCAAGCCGATGTACCAGATCTCGGCCCCGTTCGAGTTCGTGGCCGAGAAGCAGCGGGTGGTCGACGTGCCGTACGACGGGCGGATCGAGGACGTGTCCGTGGATGTCGGCGACGTCGTGAAGAAAGGCGACGAGATCGCGCGGCTGAACACGGAGGATTTGGAACTCCAACTTCTCGAAGAGCTCAACGCTGCCGCCGAGGCGCGGGCCGAGGCGACGCTGGCGCGGACCGACCGCCCGAACCAGCCCGCGAGCGAGGTCGCCGCCCGGCTGGCCGATTTGCAGGCCGAGACGGCCGAGTCGCGGGCGGCGCGGCTTCGGGCGGAGATCGCCAAGTCGACGATCCTCGCGCCCATCGAAGGCGTGGTGCTGGAGGTGCCGGGCCAGACCGACCTTCGCGAGCGCATCGGCAGCGTGGTGCGGGTGGGCGACCCGCTCGTCATCATCGGCGACGATTCGAGTTTGCTGGCGGAGCTGAAGGTGGCCGACCGCGACATCGAGGACGTGCAAAAGGGGGACGTGGGCACGCTCGCGACCGCCGCCGTGCCCGGCGACAAGGTGCCGTTCCGCGTGGTGAAGGTGATCCCTTCCGCCGCCGCCGACCCGGCCAGTGGCCGCAACGCCTTCACCGTCGTGGCCGTGGTCGACGCCGCCGAGGCCGACCAGCGCCACTGGAAGGTCAACGCCAGCGGCGAGGCCCGCATCGACGTCGCCCCCAAATCCCTCGCCTGGCAATGGACCCACCGCCTGGGCGACTGGATCAAGCTGAAGTTGTGGCTGTGACCCAAAGGAAGCTAGGAGCTAGAAGCTAGGAGCTAGTTCCAGATGCGAAATCGGAAGTCTGACTAGCTCCTGACTCCTAGCTTCTAGCTCCTTCTGCCATGACCCTCCAACTCCGCCCCACCTTCTCCGAGTCGTGGTACCGCGTGAAGGACCTCAAGCCGCGCCTGCGGGCGGCGGCGCAGATCTCGCGGCAGCATTATCGCGGCGAACGCTGGTACGTGGTGCGCGACCCGGCGGGCAACCAGTTCCACCGCCTCAGCGACGTCGCCTACGCCTTTGTCGGCCTGCTCGACGGCACGCGCACCGTCGGCGAGGCCTGGGAGCACGTTGGCGGGCAGCTCGCCGATGACGCCCCGACGCAGCCGGAGGTCATCCAGATCCTGTCGCAGCTCTACTCGGCCAACCTGGTCGAGACGAACATCGCCCCCGACGCCCAGGTGCTGCTGCGCCGCCAGAAGAAGCAGCGGCAGCGCAAGTTCCAGGGCAGGCTGATGAACCTGCTCTTCCCGCGCCTGCCGCTGTGGGACCCGGACCGCTTCCTGAAGCTCTGGATGCCGCTCGTCGGGCCGTTCCTGAGCAGGTTCGGCATGTTCCTTTGGCTGGCGACCGTGGGACTGGCGCTGTTCCTGGTGCTGCCCAACAGCGACGACTTCTACCGGCAGACGCAAAACCTGCTCGGCAGCGGCACCGTCGAGATGTGGCTGGCGCTGGGCGGGGTCTTCCTGCTGACCAAGTTCCTCCACGAGATGGGCCACGCCTTTCTCTGCCGGCGGTTCGGCGGGGAGTGCCACGAGGTCGGCATCATGTTCCTCGTGCTGATGCCCTGCCCGTACGTCGACGCGAGCACCGCGTGGGGCTTTAGCAGCAAGTGGAAGCGCATCCTCGTCGGCGCGGGGGGCATGATCGTCGAGGTCTTCTGCGCCGCGGTCGCGGCGTTCGTCTGGGTGGCAACGCTCGACAACGGCGGGGCGGTCAACCAGATCGCGTACTACACGATGCTGATCGCGTCGGTCAGCACGCTGCTCTTCAACGCCAACCCGCTGCTGCGTTACGACGGCTACTACATCCTGAGCGACCTGCTGGAAATCCCCAACCTCCAGCAAAAAAGCCGCGAGTACAGCCTGGGGCTCGTCAAGCGTTACGGCTTTGGCGTGCGCAGCCAGATCCCGCTGCCGGCCACGCTGCGGCAGAAGCTGTGGCTGATGATCTACTGGGTCGCCAGCGGGCTGTACCGCATGTTCATCGGGTTCGCGATCCTGATGATGGTCTGGTTCCAACTGCCCGAACAGGTGAAGGTGATCGGCGTGTTCCTCGCCGCCGGAGCCGTGGCGACCTTCTTCATCGTGCCGGCATTCAAGACGTTCAAGTACCTTTCGACCGAGGCCGAGCTCAACCGCAAACGCACGCGGGCGTGGTCGCTGACGCTGGCAGGACTGGCGATCCTGATCGCGGGAATCGGCTTTATCCCCGTGCCGTCGGCCGTGCGTGCCGAGGGCGTGAGCGAGCCGCTCGAGCGCGTGCGGGCGACGGTTCGCACGCCCGGCACGGTGGCCGAGGTGCTCGTGGCCGACGGCGAGATGGTCGAGGCCGGCGACGTGCTGCTTCGCCTGACGAACGACCAGGTCGCCGCGCGGCTTGCCGTCGCCAAGACCCAGCTTAAGCGGGCGCGGTTGCGCTTCGACGCGAGCAACCTGAACGACCCCGCCACCGGCGCGGTTGCCCGCGAGGGTCTCCGCAACGCCGAGGCCAACCTGGCGCGGGCGCAGCAGCTCGCCGACGAGCTCGTCGTGACCGCCCCGGTCGCTGGCCGCGTGCTGTCGCCGCGCATTGAGGAACGCGTCGGCACGCGGGTGAAGCAGGGCGACGCGATTGCGATCGTGCAGGACGACTCGCGGCTGGAGGTTTTCGTCGCGGTCGACCAGAACGACTTCCAGCGCGTCGAGGAGGGCATGCGCCGCGGCGCGGCACTCGTGCAGGCGCGGCTGGCGGGCGACGTCGACACCGTCTTGCAGGGCGAGGAGCTCGGCGACGTGCGCGTGCTGCCCGGCGCGAAGAACGAGCTGCGCTCGGCCGCCCTGACCTTCGCCGGCGGCGGAACGATCGCGCCTGACCCGCGCGACCCGACCAAGTCGGCGACCAACCAGTTCGAATTGCGCTTCACCCTCCCCAACGACGGCGACGAACTCGCCGAGACCCACCTGCCCGGCCAGCGTGTCCACGTCCGCATCAAGCTCGAGGACGAGCCCATCGCCGAGCAGGCGTGGCGGTCGCTGCTCCAACTGATCCAAAGCCAGTCCGTCACGCCGACGGCGAGCGTCCAATGAGGAATGCGGAACGCTGAATGCGGAATGCCGGAAACGGACGCATCAGCCTCTCGGTCATTCCTCATTCAGCATTCCTCATTCAGCATTTCACTTATGTCCTCCGCTGCCGGCGAACTGTTTCACATTTTTGACGCCCGGCGCGTGAAGGCGCCCGAGGTGAAGGGCCTCGACGTGGCCGCCAACGCGGCGGTCGGGTGGGCGCGGCACAAGACGCCGATGCTCGCCTCGCTCAAGGCGCAGGCGCGGCGCGTGAACAAGCTCGAACCGGAGGTCCAGAAACTCTCCGCGTCGGCGTTCGCCGAGGAGGTCACGCGGCTGCGCGAGTTGGCACGCCGCAACCGGCTGGTGAAGGGCGAGTTCGACCGTGCTTTGGCCCTCGCCCGCGAGGCGAGCGTACGCACCGTCGAGAAGCGCCCCTACGACGTGCAGATCATGGGTGCCGCCGCCATGACACGCGGCTACATCGCCGAGATGGCCACCGGCGAGGGCAAAACGCTCACCGCCGTCCTCGCCGCCGCCATCTGGGCGTGGCAGGGGCGGCCGGTCCACGTCATCACCGTCAACGACTACCTCGTCGCCCGCGACGCCGAACTCAACCGAGCGCTCTACCGACAGCTCGGCGTAACCGTCGGGGCCGTCGTTCACGAAACCACGCCGGACCAGCGTTGCCGCATCTACCGCGGCGGGGTCGTCTACTGCACGAGCAAAGAGCTCGTCGCCGACTTCCTGCGCGACCAGATCGCCCTCGGCGACCAACGCTCCAGCACCAGCACCGCCATCGGCCTGCTCTCGGGCAGGCAGAACCGCCCGTGCCTGGTGCCGGGGCTCTGGCGCTGCATTGTTGATGAGGCCGACGGCCTGCTCATCGACGAGGCCGTCACGCCGCTCATCATCAGCAACTCGCCGGATGGCAACGCCAACGAGCCCCTCTACCGCGAGGCGGCGGAGCTGGCCGCCCAACTCAAGGAAAAAGTCGACTTCACCGTCGACCGCGTCGATCGCAAGGTCGAGCTCACCGGCCGCGGCAAGGCGCGGCTGGTGGAGCTGGCCGACAAGCTGCCGCACATCGAGGACAGCGGCTTCTGGGTCGGGCGGCGTCGGCGTGAAGAACTCGTCGTACAGGCCCTTGTCGCGCGGCACTGCTTTCTCAAGGACGAGCAGTACATGCTCACCGACGACGGCAAGGTCGCCATCATCGACGAGTCGACCGGCCGCGTGATGCCCGACCGTTCGTGGCGCGGCGGGCTTCACCAGGCGATCGAGGTGAAGGAGAACGTTGAGGTCACGAGCGACAAGGAGAACCTTGCCCGGCTCAGTTTCCAGCGATTCTTCCGGCAATACCCACTGCTCGGCGGCATGACCGGCACCGCGTGGGAGGCCCGCGGCGAACTGTGGCAGATTTACAACCGGCCGGTCGTGCGCATCCCGACCAACCGCCCCTGCATCCGCAAGCAGCGGCGGCTGCGCTTCTTCTCGACCGCGGACGCGAAGTGGAACGCCGTGGTCGACCGCGTCGAGGAGCTTCACGCAGCGGGCCGACCGGTGCTGATCGGCACGCGCAGCGTCTGGTCGAGCGAGGAAGTGTCGCGCCGGCTGAAGGAGCGTGGGCTCGAGCACCTGGTCCTCAATGCCCGCCAAGACAAGCAGGAGGCCCAGATCGTCAGCGGCGCCGGCCAACCCTCGGCCATCACCGTCGCCACGAACATGGCCGGGCGCGGCACCGACATCCATCTGGGTGCGGGCGTGAAGGAGAACGGCGGACTGCACGTGATCGCCACCGAGCCGCACACGTCGGCCCGCGTCGACCGCCAGCTCTTCGGCCGCGCCGCCCGCCAGGGCGACCCCGGCGAGGCCCAGATGTTTGCCAGCGCCGAAGACGACCTGCTCCGCCGCCACGCCGACAAGTCTCGCCGCCGCTGGCGCGTCATCGGTGCCAATCGCCTGATCCGCCTCGCCCAAAAGCGCGCCGAGCGCGTCGCCCGCTTCAACCGGAAGCAGGTGCTCAAGAGCGACGACTGGATGGACTCCTCACTCCCGTTCTGACTCCGAACGCTCGACAAGCTAAAGCAAAAACCACGTCGTCACCAACACAGAACGGGTTCCCAAGTTCCCGAACGCCCAGTCGCTTGCGGCTGGTTCTGACTGAACCCCGACCCCCATGCAACTCCACCCGCTGTTCATCTGGGGCAACGCGGTGGAAGCGCTCCTGTGGATCAGTCTGTCGGTCCTCGCGATTGCAACCTCGCGCCGCACGCGCTCGCGGCGCTGGAGCCTGGGGCTCGCGGCCGCACTGTTCCTCTTCGGCGTCAGCGATCTGGTCGAGACGCAGACCGGCGCGTGGTACGACCCATGGTGGCTGCTAGCGTGGAAGGCGACGTGCATCGCGGGGATCCTCGCCTGCGGCATCGTCGTGCTGCGCGAGCGGCGCCGGCGAGCGGCGGGGCGTTCAGGACAGGTCGAGGCCGAACGGTCGCGTCGCCATCCTCTCGCTTAGCGGCCGAGGCGCCATTGGAGGAGCAGGGCGCACGCGGCCGTGCCGAGCAGGCCGAGGTTGCGGCCGATTGGCAGGAGCGTGCTGGCCTCCTCTTCGTGCCCGCCGCCAAAGCACCCGCAGCCGGCGTGGGAGCCGGTCAGGTGCAACGCCACCAGCACGCCGGTATACCCCAGCAGGGTAATGACAACGGCCACGAGCGGCCAGCGGCGCGTCAGGCCGTTGAGGATTAGGAGCGTGCCGAGCAGCACATCAAACAGGCCTACCGTAAAGCCGATCCAAGGCCAAAGCTGCTGCGGGAGATTTGCCCAAGCCGCGAACTCATCAAGGGCGCGAAGGTCAAATAACTTCAGAACGCCCGCGAAGATAAAGACGCCGCCAAGGAACCAAGTAGCGGCGTAAGCGATTACGAGCAGCGCAGATCGGGCGGTAGTCCGCGGAGCGGCCTCTTGTGGGATATTTTCCACTTCGCGAGTGTCTTGCACTGGTTCCAATCCGCTTGTCATCGCCGAACCTTCCAGATGTAGATGCCTACGCCGGCTCCAAACGCGAGGACTAGGCCGCCGATCGCATACCACCGCCGCTGACGGTCCGCTGCCAAGTGTTCTTGATGCGCGGCCGTAGTCCCGAGAACAACCGTTTCTCGCTCGCTCGCATCTTCTACAGCGACCGTCCAAAACTCGCTAGGTTCAACCTCAACCATATTGCTGTTCCGATTCTGGACCATCACCATGTAATGATCGGGAACCGCGGGGTGCAGGCGTGATCGAAGTTCTTCCTGCGAAAGCCTGGAAGCCGCAACCGGTTTGTAGGAGGTGTAACCAAACTCGATCGAACTTCTTTGGGGTGCCGCCTGCTGGCTGGTCGTCTTGACTAGTGACAACTTGCTTCCACGAAGACTCAAAACATCATCCGGATCATCCGCTTCTGAACGTGATGACCATTCGTACTCGAAGTCGATCAACGTCCGGGTCAAACAGCGAGTCATGCACCGTTACCTTCACGGGAAGACCGTCTCGAATCAAAATCTGCTGCGTAAGTCGGATTTTCCCATCCGCTTTCGACAGATGCCTACTCGTAGCTACTCGCTTTGCCATAAACGTAGACTCTGACACCCGACTGAAACGGACCGGAGCAACGTCCCAAGCATCCGGAAACTCAGAGGCGTGGCCACCCAAAGCGCCAATCCAATCAGGGTGATGGCTGCACAACGCTCTAACGATCTGCTGCGGCTCAGTGGCGGGCCCGAGCGGTGTGTATGCATCCAACGCTACAACGTGATTCTGAATCGCAACGGCGTCGGCATGATCGACTTGGGCTGAACGATCTGGACCGCCGTAGAAGTCAATGTTGCCGTTTGCCGGCAGCGATTGTAATTGATCATCTGCATTAGATTTCTGCCCCCGTATCTCGATGAGACGCTCGCGTCCGCGTGATACGACCGTGATCGTGAACAGATTTGTAACCGAATCACCCGGTTCTGCAGTAAAAAGTCTGCTGACGGGCTGTCGATTTTCGTCTCGGCCCTGCTCATACCATGCGCTAATTACTTGTGTGCCGTTGAACTTGATGGCGGTTCCGGCAATGAATCGATCCGCCCA
>CBDCBA010000029.1:0-26376 GCA_965214125.1 Tepidisphaeraceae bacterium | reverse complement strand
AATGCGGCGCGCTCGCCGATCTGCTCCATCGGCGAGTCGGCCACGCTGACCGACGGCTGCAACAGCGCGAAGACGGGCAGGTCCGAGCCGACGGCGATGACCGAGACGTCGGCGCCCACCCGCCTGCCCGCGGCGCGCACGGCGCGGTAGCAGCCGAGGGTGACGTGCGGGTTGATGCCGATCAGGGCCGTCACGTCGGCGTCGCGTTGCAGCAGCATCGCCGCCGCCCGCTCGCCGTTGGCCCAGGGGTGCTCGGCGTCGAGGTCCGCCTCGGAGACGGCCGCGCGCTCGAGTTCCTCGAACGACAGGTCGAACTCCGCCATCGCCGCCTGCATCCCCTCGCGGATGTCGTCGAAGGTGACGGCGTCGGCGGTGGTGTCGACCAGGCCGATGCGGCGGTGGCCGTGATCGAGCAGGTGCCGCATCGCCACGCGCCCCTGCTGGAAGCCGTCGACGACCACGCCGTCGGTCTCGAGCTCGTCCATCGCCTGGACGACCTGCACCGCCGGGATGCCGCGGTCGCGCAGCTTGCGCAGCGGCTCGGGGTGGGCCGCGATCCCCGGCGGGTAGACGATCGCCCCGGCCACGAGCGAGGGGTTGAGGTACTCCAGCAGGTGCAGCTGCGGCGTCGTAGTCGGCGCGTCGGCGGCCTGGATCACCAGCCGCAGCGACGTTCCGGCCAGCCCGCGCCGCACGCCGCCGATCACCCGCACCATCTGCTCGTTGGTCAGCATCGGCAGCACCAACGCCACGTCGCGCACGCTCGAGCGCGGCTTGCTCACGAACACGCCGCGCCGCGGGGAGCTTTGCAGGTACCCCTCGGCCGTCAGCGTGTTAAGCGCCTGCTTGACGATGCCCAGCGACACGCCCAGGTCGTCGGCGATCTGGCGCATGCTCGGCAGGCGCTCGCCCACGGGCAGGGCCCCGTCGGCGATGCCGCGGCGCAGCAGGCGTTGGATCTGCTGCACGAGTGGTTCCTCGGCGCCGGGGTCGACGCGCAGGACGGATTGGAGGTTGCCCTTGCTGGCCATGAGTGTAATGTCACAGACGCCGTCGCAGTCGAAGTGTGGTCGGCCGCGGGGCGTTGACGTTGGCGTCCGCGGGCCCGCCGCCATCCAGCCGCGACCGCGAGCGACCCCCATGAGCATACTCTCCATCGACCGCGACGCCCGCGATCCCGCAGAACGCGACACCGCAGAAAGCGACGCCGCCGCACCCGCCGCCAGTCGCGTCTCGCTGCGCGACCGGGTGATGGGCTGCTGGCTGGGCAAGGCCGTCGGCGGCACGTTGGGGATGCCGTTTGAGGGGAGCGTGGCCCCGCTGGACCTGTCGTTCTACGAGCCGGTTCCCACCGAAATGCTCCCCAACGACGACCTGGACCTCCAGGTCCTTTGGGCCGCGGTCATCGCCGGGCAAGTTGACGCCGGCCAGGCCCCGCGCGTCGACCGGCGCGACTTTGGCGAGGCGTTCGTGCGCTGCGTCGACTTTCCGTGGGACGAGTACGGCGTAGCGATCCGCAACCTGCGCCTGGGCCTCGAGCCGCCGCACACGGGCAGCTTTGACAACTGGTTCTTCAACGGCATGGGGGCCGCCATCCGCAGCGAGATCTGGGCCTGCCTTGCCCCGAACAACCCCGCGCTCGCGGCGGCCTACGCCTACGAGGATGCCTGCCTCGATCACAGCGGACCAGGCATCCACGCCGAGCAGTTCTTCGCGGCCTTGCAGTCGGACGCCTTCGGGCACTCTGCCGCCGACGACCCGCGCCCGATGATCGAGGCCGCCTGCGGCCACATCCCCGCCGACAGCCCCACCTGCCGCGCCGTTGCCGACACCGTCCGCTGGTGGGACGAGTGCCGCGACTGGCCCGAGGTGCGCCGGCGCGTGGTCGAGGCGTGGGGCAACGAGAACTTCACCGACACCACGCAAAACGTCTGCTTCACGATCCTCGGCTGGCTCGCGAGCGAGGGGGACTTCTCCCGCGCCATCTGCGTGGCGGTGAACTGCGGGTACGACACCGACTGCACGGGCGCCACGGTCGGCGCGCTCATGGGCATCCTCGATCCCGGCGGCATCGGCGAGCGCTGGCTGGCGCCGATCGGGCGGCAGCTCGTCGTCAGCCCGCCGGTGGCGCCCCCGGCGGGCAAGCCGTTCCCCGCGACGCTCGACGCCTTCACTGACGAGGTGCTTCGCGTGAGCGACGCCCTCGCCGGCCGCAAGCCCAACGTCGGCGACCAGCCAACCCCAGATCTTGACGAACTGTCTGTAACAGCACAACTCGGCTTCGCCGACTGGCGGACGCGCAAGGGGTGGCGCGACCACTGCGGGATGCCGCCGGGCGACGTGGCCTGCCCCGAGTTGCCGGCCGACGCCCGCGCCATCCGCTTCCCCGGCACGGTTGGCCGGCTCGCCGCGTCGGACTTTGGCGGGCCAGTGGCGCTGTTGCAGTTCGCGTTCCGCGTGGACGAGGACCGCGAGGTGCTGGTGATGTTCAACACGCCGCAAAACGTGCGCGTGTGGCTCGATGGCGACTACGCCTTTGGCCGCGAGTGCGGGCGGATGTCGCCGAGCTTTCACCGCATCCCGATGCACCAGCACGCCACGCGCCGCCTCTCGGCCGGCGAGCACACGCTGACCGTCGCGCTGAGCCGCCCCAGCCGCGGCGACGCGACATGGGTCGTCGGCATCGGCGACCCCAAGAGCAAGCAGTGGCTCCCCCACGCCCTGCACGGCAACGGCCCGTCCTAATGCCGCGCCCGCTCCCTCCCCCCACAGTCGCCACGCCGCCGAAAATTCAGTATTGACACAGAAGCCCGCTGTGCTACATTGGCCCTTCGCGCACCCGATGCGGGTGAGCGGAGGAACCCCAAGCCCTGCCCGCCCTCAACGAGCGTTCGCTCTTCGCAGGCAAGGCGACTTTGCGTCCTGAGGAGGACCCCGTGACCCACCCACTCTCCCGCCGCGCAACCGCCCGCCGGCCTGGCGGCTTCACGCTCGTCGAGCTGCTCGTCGTCATCGGCATCATCGCGCTGCTGATTGGCATCCTGCTGCCCAGCCTCAGCCGCGCCCGCGCGTCGGCCAAAACGCTCGTCTGCCTGTCGCAGGTGCGGCAGACGGCCTTCGCGTTCCAGCTGTACGCCAACGAGTACGAGGGCATCGTGATCCCCGAGAACCTGCCCGGCTTCTTCTCCAGCGCCCCCTGGTTCCAGTGGGGCGCCAGCGTCGACGGGAGCTGGCCCGCCAAGACGCGGCCCTACATCAACGAGGGGGACGAGAACCAGAGCGGCGTGGCGGCGAACAAGAACTTCAACGAGTTCCTCTCCTGCCCCGAAATGCTCGGCAACTACCCGCTCGAGAACCACGCCGACTCGCACTATGCCCTGAACCTGAACCTGCGCGGCACCGACTACGGCGACTACCTCTCGCCGGCGAGCACCCCCTTCAACTGGAAGTACAAGAAGTTCGTCAATTTCGACAACAGCGCCTCAATCGCGCTGCTCATCGACGGCATGAACAAGGGGCGCACCGTCTGGCCCGAAGGGTTCACGCCCGACGGCGAGCACATCGACGGCGTCTCCACCGCCGCCCAGTGGGACGTGTCGATTCTGCCCCACCCGAGCTTCAAGCAGGGAACCAACGTCCTGTTCCTCGACGGCCACGGCGAGTCGGTCGCGACCGAAGACGTGCCCAGCTACACCGCCGAGTCCGTCGAGCAGAACGGCGACCCGCAGTGGACCCCCTTCTGGGGCGGCGGCCAGCCCAACCAGTCCTGGCCCTTCGCCCGCCGCTACGAGGGCGGCGGCAGCGACGCCACGCCTTAGCAACTCCCCGGCAACCCAACACGACCGCAGCGGGCGAACGTCTCCACGTTCGCCCGCTGCGGTTGTGTTGACACAAAAGATCGGCCGCCGGTAGGGTGTCCGCATGTCGCTCGCCTCCCTCGCCCTCGTCGCCGGCCTCGCGTTCGCCGCGGCGCCGCCCGCCGAGGAGCAGGACGGCGCGGTGAAAGCGACGCCCGGCCGTTCCCACACGATCCTGCCGCACTTCGTCGGCTTCAACGCCAACCTCGCCGCGCTCGACCAGCCGTGGGCCACGCCCGGCCTCGCCGAGGCGACGAAGGACCTGCGCCCCGGCAACCTGCGCTACCCCGCCGGCTCGCTCGGCAACATCTGGGACTGGGACGCCGGCCGCACCTTCCGCGACGGCGGCGCCAACCCTGGGCCGGGGGAGATCGACTACGACCGCACGATCGGCTGGACCCGCTCCCTCGCCAATTCGCCGCGCACCTACACGCTCGAGAACCTCGCCCAAGGCCACAAGGCCGTCGGCTTCGAGCCGGTCTACATGCTCAACGTCGTCCACTACGAGCCGGCCGAGCAGGTCGAGCACCTGAAGCACGCCCGCAACCTGGGACTGCCGGTGACGTACGTCGAGCTCGGCAACGAGCTTTACTTCGGCCCAGGCGCCGACCGCTACGTAACCGACAAGTTTCCCACGCCCGAGGCTTACGCGACGGCCGCCAACGAGTGGGCTAGGGCGATCAAGGCCGAGTTCCCCGACGCCCTCGTCGCCGCTGTCGGCAGCAGCGGGGGGGAGCCCCGCCACAGCCCGCGCCGCCGCGAGTGGAACGCGAGGGTCGCGCCACTGCTCGCCCCGAATCTCATCGACGCCGTCACCGTCCACAAGTACGTCGGCCACGACCTCGACGGCATCGTCGAGGGCAACGACCTGGAGGACCTCGACAACAAAACCGGCAACGACCGCATCGCCCCGCCCCCGTGGCAGAGGGCCGTCTACAGCCTGCTGGCAACCGAGGCGGGCGTCGCCCACATGCTCAGCCGGCCGTACGCCGCGTGGGACAAGTTCACCCAAACCCAGGAGTTGCCGCCCGACACGCCGATCTGGCTGACGGAGTTCAACCTCGCCGACGACACCGGCGCCGTGCGCAACACCTGGGCGCACGGCCTGTTCATCGCCGCCTACCTCGACGCCTTCCTCGCCGACGGCCGCGTGCAGCTCGTGGACTTTCACAACCTGATCGGCGGCAACCTGTTCCCCGCGCTGTGGAGCGACGACGACCTTCAGACCCTCGCCCTCGACGCCGCAAACGGCCTGCCCGCGACCCGCCGCTGGGACCCCACCGCCGCCGGCCTGGTGATGGGCCTGTTCGGCCGCGCCATGCACGGCCGCGACACGGTGACCGCGCTCGATTTGCCCGGCGTCCCCACGATCGCCGACGAGGCCGGCAACGCCTACCCCGCCGCCTTCGCCTGGCGCTTTTCCAGCAGCGACGGGTCGCACCTCCCGACCGCCCTGATCGTCAACCTCTCGCCGACGCCCGTCTCGCTCGACCTCTCCGCCCTCAACCTGGCCGGCACGGTGACAACCCTCTCCGCCGCCCCGCATACCTTCGTCACCCGCCCTGACATTGTGGCCCGCACCACTGCGCCGCTCGCGGCCGAGCAGACGTTCCCGGCCTACTCGGTCAGCCTGATCGCGGGGGAGTAGGGCGGCGCTTCGCCTCGTCCGCGACGCCGGCCATTGTCATGGAGGCCAAGCCGTTTCGATCGCGCAGCTCGGCTACGTCCCGAAGAATCGCCTCAAGCACGGCCAGATTCCGCTCGACGTCGCCGCCGAAGTTGTGCGGGTGCCACCAGAGGTGGAACAGCCGATCGTGCCTCGCCGCGAACCTCAGGGCACTGCGGATTCGACGGCGGCGCAGTGGTTCGAGAGCCCGCAGTCGTCGGCTCCACGGCCGAAGCGGCAGGCTTGCCCGCACGTTCGCCAGGCCGTTTGGCTGAAGGATGTCGCCCCAGCCGAACGTGCCGTGGCCGGTGATCGGCAGGTATGCGTCCGCCAATCGTCCCGCCCGCTTTGCAGGTGAGCGAACGGATTCGTCGGCGGATTCTCCCCACGTCCACGTCGGCGGGTTGCCGCGGAAGCTCGTGATGCCGCTGTCGAGCAGGACTTGCTCGTACTCCGGCCGGTGCTGGTTGCGTGGGAAGACGATCGACCGCAGCTCAACGCCCCGCGCCGTCGCGACCGTCCGCGCCGCGGCGAGATCGGCCTCGAATGCCCCGGCCGTCGCGCCGGCTTCAAGGCAGTAGAAGTGGCTGAACGTGTGCGTCGCCACCTCCTGCCGCGGCGTCCGTTGGATCCGCTCGACAAGACTGCCGGCGAGGTGGATCGGGTCGCTTGCCTCGTCGTCGCCGACCGCCTCACCGTATGGGTCGAGCGCCGCGTTCGCGTAAATCGGCCGCACGCTTGGCAGGGCGTTTTCGAACTCTTCGAGCGTTTCGGCGAAGAGCATGCCGACCGTCGCCCACGTCGCGGCAACTTCGTATCGCTCGAACAACTCGAGCGTGCGCGTGACCGCCTTCCGCGCCGCAAGCAGGTTCGCGCGGTACGGCCCGTCCGGTGCGTGCTTGTCGCGCACGCCCCAGTGGAGTTCGAAGTCGAGCGAAATGACGAGCGCCCCCGGCACTACTTCGCCACCTCCGCAATCCGCGGCCGCGGTCGCCGCGCCGGGCGACGCACCCGCGGTGGTGGGGTGGAGGCCGTTCGTGTCGGTGCTGCGCGAATTGATCGCGAGATCGTCGCCGTCGCCGGCACGGCCTCGAAGAAGACGAACAGCAGCGGAAACAGGAAGATGCGCTGCCGCGCGATGATACCGGCGTTGGCGATGAGCAGCCCCAGCAGCGTCGCGTAAAGCGGAACAAAGATGACCGCGAACCGCAGCAGCCGATCCTTCAGGCAGCCGCGGATCGCCGCCATCACCTTCCTTCGCTGCACCCACGCAAGCGCCCAGAAGCCCCAGATCTCCAGCGCGCTGATGAGGGCGGGAATGTTGTGCGCCTCCCACGGCAGCGGGCGGAAGAGGATGTTGAAGAACGCGATCGGCATGTTCAGCAGCCCGCCGCCACCTTCCACGCCGCTGTCGAACCCGCTACCGCCGTAGTCGCCGCGATTGGCGTTTTCATCGAGATATTCCCCCACGCCCTCGGCGTCGAAGCCGCTGATGCCGATCTGCCCAAGTGCGAGATACAGCCCCACGAGCCCAACGCCGAGCACGGCAATTGCCTCGACCCACTTCGTCCGCCGTGTGCCGCCGAGCGTGCCGAGCCAGATCGACCCGACCGCGCTCGCGATCACGACGGCCGCCACCTGCGGGCGGACGCAGAAGACGAGCGCGCCGCCCAGCACCATTAGCGGCCAATTGACGCTCGACGCGCGGTCGGGATGCAGCCTGCTACGCCGGCCGACAAAGCCAAGGGCGAAGACCCCCAACCCGCAGAGGATCAGCGCGTCCTTCCCAATGCTGCTCGGCCAGAACCAGAGCGAGGGGAAGAGCCACACCCACCGCGCGTACCGCTCGGCCGGCATGTGCGGAAAGCTCCGCGCGAACGCCGCCGCGAATGCAGCGAGTCCTGCGAAGCTCAGCAGCGAGAAGACGACGAACCCGCCGCGCATGCTCTCGCCGACGACCATCAGCACGAGGGCCGTCGGCCAGTCGATGAACGTCGTGCCCCACCAGCGACTTGAGTTTCGCCAAAGGTCAGAGTTGGTGATCGGCGAGAAGTTCGAGTTGCCAAAAGTCGCCCGCGGCGACCAGCCCGCGCCGGAAATAGGTGTTCGCGTCCCCGACGCCGCCATACACCTGCGCCAGCACTTCGTACCGCGCGATACCTCCAAGAATCCGCAGCGCCAGCGCCGCCAGCAACAGCGTCAGGATCGGCTTGGCCAACCCGCGCGAGTTCGCCGCCACGCCCACGGCGGCGACTATGGCGCAGGCGATGATGAGTCCGATCCACTCGCTCATGTCGTAGGGTGGGCCCTGGCCCACCGCTGGTTCGACTGGATGGTGGCTTGAAACCCACCCTACGGGCGACCCTAAAACAACTCTACATCCCCCGTCGAGAGTGCCCAACTCTCCGCTTGCAGCGGATCGGGCACGATCGCCTTCTCCCCGATCGGCCGCGCCGTCAGCGTCAGCCCGCTGCGCGGCACTGTCATGAACCCGCGCCGCAATGCCGCCCATCCGTCACCCGGCATCGGCATGAGCGACGCGAAATCGTGCGGCTGCCGGCGTAGCCGATCTCGCAGCAGCCGCTTCGCCATCCGCCGTCCCTCGACATCCGGTGTGTGCAGCAGCTCGCAGATGCGCAGTTCGTCCAGCCCCCGCATCCGGTTCAGCCGACTGACCACCACCGCGCCCGCTTCTCCCTGTGTCTCCGCATCAATCGCGTACGGAAGGGCCGGGGATGTCGGCGTAGCGCCACCGGAGGTACGCCAGCGTCCGCCGCGTGTGCAGGCGGCGGGGGGGCGACGGAACGAGATTCAACACGGCGGCGAGATTTTCCGCCGCCAGCCCCGGCGAGTCCGACGCTTGTAGGGCGGGCCCCGGCCCACCATCCGGCAAATGACCCATACGCCATGCTGCCCTAAGCATCCGCACCGGCCGCTTCGGCCGAATCGCCACCGGGAACCGGGCGACCTCGCGCCACCCCATCTTCAGGTAACCCGGCTTGCTCTTGCTGTTGGGCGTGTTGAACACAAAGGCAGCAGAATCGTCCTCCGCCAGATCGTCCAGCAACCGCAGCGTCAGCCGTTTGAAAGATGCCGCGGCCCTGATACTCCGGATGCGTCGCCGTATCGACCGCCCGCACCGCCGGCACATCCCGATCGCCCGCTCGCCACGTCCACCGCATGAACGCCCGCAGCCCGACGATCTGATCCCCGTCCGTCGCCACCAGCACCGGCGAGCGGCCGAAGCGGTTTTCCACGTGCTTCCACCGCCACACCGCTTCGCTGCGGGCGAGCGTTCCCTCGCCGAGACTCGTCGCCATCAGCGCGAGGATCGCCGGGAGATCGGCGTCGGTCGCCGGGTGAATTACTACGCCGTCGCTCATTACGTCTTCCCCCGATGCTCCGCGATGACCTGGCGGTAGATGTCTTCAAGCTGCCGCTGCATCCGGGCGATGGAGAACCGCTCGCAGACCGTGGCGCGGGCCGCCTCGGCGAACGACTGACGCATCGCCGCGTCGCCCAACACCCGGACGACTGCATCGCCGAGCGCCATCGGATCACCGGCCGGCACGAGCAGGCCGTTCTGTCCATTCGCGATGACCTCCGGAATGCCCCCGACCGCGGTCGCGACGACGGGACGGGCCATCGCCATCGCCTCCAGCAGGGCGATCGGCAGCCCCTCGAACTGCGACGACATGAGGTAGGCGTCCATCGCCGCTAGGTACGGCCGCACCTCCGTCTGCAACCCCGCCAGATGCACGCGTCCCCCCAACCCCTCCGCCTCGATCCACCGCTCCACGTCCGCCCGCAGCGGCCCATCGCCCACGAGCAGGAAATGCGCCTCTGGCACCGACCGCACCACCCGCGCCGCCGCCTGCAGCCAGTGATCGAGCCGCTTCTGCACCCGAAAGACCGCCACCGTGCCCACCACGGGCGCATCGGCCGGAATGCCGAACTGTTGCCGGACCGCCGCCCCATCCGCCCCACCCCCCGGCGCCGGATCGAACTGCTCCGTATCAACCCCGTTCTCCACCGTCGTCAACGGCACCTTGGTTGCAACGCCTGACGACACATGCCCCCGGATCGACTCCGCCACGCTCTCGGAGACGGCGATCGCATGCTGCTGCCACCGCCACGTGAGCAGGTTCGCCCGCCGCGTGAGGCCGTGGTAGCGCTCCATCTTGTTGTGCTCGGTATACACAACAGGAACCCCCGCCATCCGCCCCGCGATCCGCCCGACAATGCCCGCCACCGGCAGGTGGCAGTGCAACACGTCCGCCCGCCACCGCGTCAGTTCCTTCGCCACCCGCCGCGCCTTCAGCAGAATCGCCGCGTTCGACCGCCCGCCGAAGCAGGTGACGGGCGCGTCGAGCGACCGCAGGTCGTCCACCAGCGCATCCTTCCACGGCAGGAAGTAGCCGTAGGCGTACTCGAAGCCCTGGCCCCCGACGCGCAGCCCGGCCGGCAGGAGCATCTCGGCTCCCCCGCGGCCGACGCCCTTAATCAGGTGAACGACGCGATGGATTTCGAGCCTAGCTTCGCCCTTCATTCGTCTCATGATATGGTGGCCTCGCGAGCGGCCATCGCAGCAGCACTCGCCGAAGCACTTGCGAACATTAGTTTCCGCAAATCATGTTGATCAGATTCGGAAAGATCGTCATTCCATCTCCGATCCTCTCTAATGCGCTGTCCATGATTACTATAGTAGGATTGATCTCCTCGCAACGAACTGCTGCCTGAACTCTCAGCTAGACTTCTTGTGCCGGCATTGCCGCCTGCAATTTGGTCCTGCGACGCCCAAAAGTGTGTCATCTCTTCGTCGTAGGGAAGTGAGATAGCCTTGCAAAGGCTATGGATGACACTCTCTGGAGCTTGGCAAAGCGCCTCATAAACCACCACATGTTTGTGGTGTACGTCGACGGAGTGAAAGAAATGGTCGTTCTCTTCAAACCGCTTTGCCACGTCATGCCCCACTTCAAGAATTGACCGCTCCCGAGAGTACTTCCTGAAGTAGGAGGCGGAAACGGCAACAGGATTACGCAGAAGATGTATTAGAGAGCACCGAACGCCTCCCGACTGAAGATGCTTGATACCACGCCTGATCCACATTATCTGTTTCGAGCTGTCAATGAGTGTGTCGCACCCGCCGATCCTCGCGATGGCATCGTACATCTCGAGGTGGCTTCTACCACATGGGATCTTTGGAAGCCGGTGGATCAACCAACTCCTGACGCGGTTACGCCTGAAGGACAATGCCTCGTGAATCGGTTCCGCTGCAGCGTGATACCAAGGCTGGTTAGGCGATGAACGGTCGAAGCTCCGAAGCTCTCCAAGACTTCGTGCCGAGTCACACCTTCCGAGCATCAGATCGAGCATTGTTGACCCGCAATGCCCCGTTCCTAGGACGAAGATGACGTGGGTTATTTGACGCGGTTTCATGCCTTCTCAGAGCTGGGGTGCTTCTGCGTGCCCCGGAGAAAATAATTCTCGATCACAATCCTGTAGAACGCCACGTACTTCTCCGCCACCGTCTCCAACGTGAACCGGCCCTCCACCCACGCGCGGGCGGCCTGTCCCATTGCCCGCCGGTCCTCCTCCGACGCTGCCAATCGGACCAGGGCGGCGGCGAGGGCGTTCTCGTCGTCGCGATCGTGGACCAGCCCCGTCCGCTCGTGCAAGACGGCCTCCGGCACACCGCCGACCTTTGTCGCGACCGTCGGCAGGCCGAGGTAGCCCGCCTCCAACACGACCGCCGGCGTTCCCTCGGTGTCGCTCGTCAGGGCGAACACATCGGCGGCCGCGAGGTAATCGGCGACGGTCTCTTTATACCCCATGAACCGAACGGCGGCGCGGATGCCGAGCAAATCGGCCAGTTCTTCCAGCTCCGCCCGCAGCACGCCGTCGCCGACGAGCCAACCTTGCAGGTTCGGCTGCGCCTCGCGGGCCTTCGCCAGCACGCGGAGGAAGCGGTCGGGGCGCTTTTGTGGGACGAGGCTGGCGACGCTGATGACCACGCAGTTGTCCGGCCTCGCGCCCTCCCTCGCCCGCACGGCCTCGCGAGGCTCCGTTGGTCGAAGGCGATCGGTATCGATGCCGCCGGGCAAGCAGACGCTTGGAACGGAGAGGCCGTACAACTCGGCGGCGTTGTCCATCGACATCTGGCTCACGCCGACCATGCCGTCAATCTGCGACATGAACAGGTGGCGGTACAGCCAGACCCGCGACGGCTTCGGGTTCCAGAACTTCGGGTCATCGATGTTCCGGTAGACCAGCTGCCACTTTGCCGTCTTCCCCGCCAGGCGCTTCGCCATCGTGCCGTACTTGATGCTGCGGGAGCCATTAACCTGGACGATATCGGGCCCGAATGCGTTAATGGCGGAGCGGACTTGTCCCAGCAGTCGGGGGTCGAGTCCGGGGATCTTCTCAAGCAGTCCCTGCTCACGTCCGTTCAACTGGCGATCGTCCCCAGCCAGCGCGAGCGGCTTGTCGCCGGTGTGCGGGTAAAGGTAGACCGTCGAGACGGTATGCCCTTGTCGACGCAGGTGCCCGACGAGCTCGTAGACGAAAACCTCCGCCCCGCGCCGCTGCGGCTTCTGGATTAGGTGGAAGATTCTCATGTTCCCTCGCTTGCCGGTTGAGAAGAATACTTCCGTTCCGGCAAGACCGTCATCCCCAGCCGTCCGGCGTATCCGTCGCGGATGCCGCGTAACTGGTAGCGCGTGTACTTGACGCCGAAGCCGAACCCTCGCGTGAAGCTCAGGGCGGATCGGATCATCGCCTTCATCGCCAGCTTGTGCGCCAGCCGCGGCTGGTTGAATGTTCGGCGCATCATGTGGATGTAGTTCCGCGTGCCGTAGTAGCCACGCCACATCGTGTTCGCCGACTCCTTCGGCATCGCCGACACCGGCTTGCGGTAGTTCAGGCGGTCGACAAGACGCCGGTGCTCCATGAAAAAGTCACCATCGACTAGAAGTCGAAGTCCCGCCTTACGAAGGCGGAGGCAGAATTCTAACTCCTCGTACCCGAAACCGAGTTGCGGTGCAGGTAAGCCGACGGAGGCCACTGCATTCGTCATGATGATGAGTTGCGAATTTCCTGCGATAGAGTCCACATCCACGATACCTTGCAGTTCCTCATCGCTCAGCCGAACGTAGACGCCACGCCGCCAGTTCCACCTCGTTCCGTTGCGGCCGACTGCCCCAAGATTCTCACGATCAGCGGACGCCGCAAGCGCGAGAAGTCGTTCCAGCGTGTCGTCTGTGAGCGGCGGGTCATCGTCGTCGCCCCAGTAGATCGCCTCCCACCCGGCCTCGCAAAGTGTGCGAAGGGCAAAAGCCGCCGCCCCAGCCGGGCCCGTGTTCGTGCCCATGGAGTGGTAGGCCACACCATGGTTAGCGAAGCGTGCTGCGACCTCTTTTGCGGCCATCCCGCTGCCGTTGTCGACCACCAGCAGATACTCCGGCGACACCGTCTGACTCACCAATTTCTCAAGCGTCCTCGCTAGAATCGCCGGCCGCTCATAGGTGATGACAAACGCGGCGAAGCGGAAGGATCGAGCGGATGCCGTTCCTCGTCGTGCGCTCGAAGTTTGATCCGACTCCTCCGTCACGCGGCCGCCGGTAGCGAGGGAAGTGGAACAGGCGCCGCCCGCGTCACGAGTTGCCGCGACACCTCATACTTCCCCCGCGGCAGCAGCAGGCCCGGCTCGGCGTTGGCCTGCTCCAGCCACTTGTCGCGCAGCTCGCGGGCGAGGGCGACGTGCCGCGGGTCAGCCTTCTTTGCCGGTTTCGGACGCGACGTCTTCGTCTTCTTCACTAACGACGACGGCGGGGCGGACGCCTGGCGCTCGGCCTCCATCGCCTCGGTTAGCGCGCTCGCCGGCAGCTCGCCCTGACGCACGCGCTGCTCGATCCGCGCCCGCTCCAAGCGGAGTCGGCCGAGGTCGTTGAAGTTCGGTCGAGCTGGCGGCGCATCCTCGTCCTCCTTCTTCTTTAGCGATGCTCGCTGTGGCTTCGGCTCGGGCCGGGCGGCTTGCTCTTCCTCCGCCGCTTCCGGGAGAATCACGGGCATCTCGTCCGACCAATGCACGCCCGGCGGGATCGGCAGGACGATTCGGTCGCCGCGTAACGCACCGCCGTTCGTCGTCGAGGGGAACCACCAGTCGCTCATCTCATCGCCGGGTCGAATGCGCTTCTGCCAGAAGATATGGGTCCGCCCACTCCCTTTGCTGCCGCGCGTCGCGCTACCCGTGCGGAAGGCGAGCGGGACGAACCCCATCGCCTCCCAGAAGCGGTTGGCCGGCAGGTCCTGGGCACACCAGCAGCAGTAGAGCCGACACCCGTAAGCACTGCGATCGAACTGCGCCCGCAGCAACGTCGCCGCCACCAGCCCGCGCCGCTCGCTTTCAAGCACGCCGATCTGGTAGACCACCCCCACGTCGTCCCGCTTGAAGTAGCGGTCGGAGCCGATGAGGTAGCCGAGGTGGGCGGAGGGAGTTGAGGAGGTGAGAAGTTGAGGAGTTGAGTCAGAAGGGGAGGCAGAGCCGGAGGGGGACAGGCTGTCTGCACTTCTCCTCTGACTCAACTCCTCAACTCCTAACTCCTCAACTCCCTCTGCCTTCCCCTCCGCCACCAACACGTCGCCTCGCCTCACCTTCCCCTCAAGCTGGGCCCGTGGCATGAAGCCGACGGCCTTGCTCGTCTGCTTCTGTAGGGCGTCGATGAACGGCAGATCGGCGAGGGTCGCCGGCCGCACGTGGACGTCGCCGCGTCGTGGCTCGGGCAGGGGGATGGGTTGCGGTCGCGGCGCAAGATCGCCCCGATGCGTCCGCGGGAGGGGAGGGGCGGGGAAACAGTCAGTGAGCGAGAGCATGAGCGGGCTTCCTCGGCAGGCAGGGAACAGGCGAACGGGCAACGCGTCAAGTTCGATCGAGCGGCGGCTTTGATCTGGTGCCACTACACACCGTGTAGTGGAGACCGTGGCAAAGTCGAACCACGACACGATGTGTAGTGGCACCCAGAAGCAAACTGGGACTTATGCCGCTTTCATGTACGTCTCGCCCTCCGCCCGCTGCGGGATCGGCGTGATCGTCGCCCCCGGCAGGCGGGCCTCCAGCGGCAGCGACACGGGCCCGAACTGCCCGAGGCGGTTGTACCAGTAGGCCGCGACCCACACCTTCGTCCCCGGCTCGACGTCGTTCGCAAATTGAAGCGTCACGGTCGACTTCGTGAAGTTGCCGGAAAAGTGCCACTGCATCGGGTCCATCGGCGGCACGGGGCCGACGAACGTCCAGACGGCCGCCCCGGCCACGCCAGCGGGGCGACGCCGACGGCTGACGGTCGAGGCGTTGTGCACGCGGACCGTCATCTCGGTCGCGGCGACGGAGATGACGTCGAGGTCCGGCGCGCTCGTCGGCGGCTGACTCGGCGTCCGCGGCTGCCGCGGACGCAGGCCCAGCTCCTGCCGGTTCGCCTCGGTGACATCGGGGTTCGCGGCGATCATGCGCATGAGGCCGCGGGCGTAGTCGAGCAGGTCCTTTTTGGCCAAATCCTTCCGCTCCGTCGCGAGCGGCCCGCGCGTGTCGACGGCCTTCGCCCGCTGCAACGCATTGCTGTACACCTGCGCGAAGGACGACAGTTGGGCCGCCTGCTCAGGGGTGGCTCCGAACGTGGTGGGGCTTGCGGCGATGGCTGCGGAGGCATCGGAGGCCCACTGCCCGAGCGGAAAGTCAGAGGTCGGGGGGATGGTGGTAGGCATGGGTGGTTCCTTTCGAGCGAGTGGAACGGCCACGAGACGCCCGGCATGTTGCCAAGGCCCAAGATTCCGCAGCCCGCCACCATGTCGGCCCATCGACGGCCCGGCTTGAGCATCTCCTGCGGCCCAGACGAGAAAAAGTAATCAGGTTCACCACCCCCCCTCCCCCCATAACCGCTCACGCTGCCCCGGCAAATAATATCGCTGATCCAAGGCTGAAACCGCCGCCACCCGCCTCACCCTAGATCAGCGAAAGACCCCGCTTCGCAGCGGGCAAACCTCCCGTTGCAAGTTTTGCTCCTCCACCGACAACGCGAAGACCATCCGCGGCTACTTTCAACTCGCGTCTCGCCAAATTCGAACCATCCGCCATCTCGGAAGGGTTATCCGAAGTCGCAACCAGACCTCGCGACGTGACAGATGGATCGCCCGCAACAACCGCAAGCCTTCCCGCGACGACCGCAAGCCTTCCCGCGACAACCGCCGGTCCATCGGCGTCAAACAAGAACCCGAACTCGGCATCTCACGGGTTCTGCTTCACCAACACGGCAATCCCTCCCGCCGGTTTCGCCCGCTCCCCACCGCTCCCCACCGCTCCCCACCGCTTCAACCGTCCGCACCCGTTCCTCACCGCCGCCCGCGTTGGTCACGATGCTCGCGAATCACCCGCTCGTACAACGCCTCGTGCTGCCGGGCGACCTGATCGATGTCGAACTTCTGCAACGCGGTCTCCCTCGCCCGCCGCCCCATCTCCGCCGCCTCCGCAGGGTGGTCGAGCATCCAGAGGATCCCCTCGGCCAACGCCCCCGGATCCTGGACCGGCACCAGCCGGGCCGAAACCCCGTCCGTCACCGACTCGCGGTGAACCGGAATGTCGCTGGCGACGATCGGCAGCGCCGTGAACATCGCCTCGACCAGCGCCCCCGGAAGCCCCTCGTAGTGCGACGGGAACACGAAGAGATCCGCGGCCCGTAGCAGTTGGGGAACGTCATCCCGCGTGCCGAGGAGTCGGACGGATCCAGCGATGTCGTGATCTCGAAGGCTTCGATCCAACCGCGGGCGGTTTGGACCGTCGCCAGCGATCAGCAGCTGAGCGTGAGGATGCCGCGCTCGGACACGCACAAACGCCGTGACGAGCTCCTCATGCCCTTTCGTCGTCAGCAGGCGACCCACCGTAAGGAGAACGGGACGCCCTGAATCGAGACTTGCATCCGCAGTCGGGCGCGGCGAAAACCGTTCCGGATCACGTCCGCGATAGATGACAGTGACGCGATCTGGCGCAACCCGCAACGCCCAGACGTTCTCCCGTTTCGTCGCCTCCGAATTGGCCGTAAAATGGTCGACGCGCCTCGCGGTAACGCGGTCGACCCACTGCACCACGCGATGCTTATATCGTTGCCTTGATGCCATCTGTGAGAGGCGGGCCTCACCGTACGAGTCGCTCACGAAGCTGTTTATAAGCGGCAGACCCACCCGCGAGCAGACCCGACGCCCGACGACATCAGCACGGAACAGCGTGGTATGTACCACGTCCGGCTTCTCCCGCTCAACGACCTCGCCCACCGCACGTGCAGCCGCGCGGAACCCATACTTGCCGGGAGTATCTAACGACACCACCGGAATGCCCGCCGCCTCGTACGCCGGTTTAAGCGCCTCCCCCGGATACAGGTGACACATCACCGGCCGGATGTACTGGAGCCGCTGCAGAATCGACAGTAGACTCTGCTCCGCCCCACCGACGGCGAGGGTATCTATCAGGTATAGTGAGTTCATTTGGTTTCTATTGAACCAACCCTCAGCGGTGGCTCCACCGCTCGTCCTAATCGACCACGCCAGCCATCCGCGATGCCCTTCGCAACCATCGGCAGTTCCGCCCAGGCCTCGCGAGGCCGCACAACAAGTCCGACTATGGCCCACCCGAAAACACGGATCGAGACTCGAGCCGCCACGATATCGCGCCCACCGCGCCGGCAGATATTAATTAGGTTCCGAACGGAATAATATTTACGCCAGACAGGTCGGCGTACTGGGTTTGTCACACCGCGCCAACTGGTCCGTCGAGCCCCGTTATCCTTTCGCGCGCTCTTCACAACGTAGATGCTAAAGCCAGCATCCTTCAGGCGGATGCCGAAATCCACCTCCGTCATACCGACAAACAATTCCGGACGAAACCCAACCGCCTTAATTGCCTTGACCCGAAACATCGGCGCGAAGTTAGTCGCTAAGTAATCGACCGGGACAATTTCGCTCTCAAGTGGATAGTCAGGTCGAACAAGCGTCGCCCTAGATCGGTCAAACCTATGGCCGGTTCGCCCGACACCACCTAAAAACTTGTCCACAATACCCAAACCTCTCGCGGCCTTGCCTAGCACATGAAGGTAGTTACAACTCGGCAGTGGAGTGTCGTCATCCATTATGACGACGAAGTCATTATCGCTGAGGCGTTCTTCCAGAATCTTAAATCCTATCTGAGTCGCGCCAGCAGGCCCAACATTTTGCCCCGGAGAAACTACTTCAGTATTTATCTTCGTTGACAGCGCATTCCGTAGTTCAACAATGTCTATCAGACACCTCGGATCTGCATCAACAACGATGACGCCAGTCGGAGCCTCTGTTTGAGATTCAACGGATTCAAGGACAGGGCGAAGGCTCTTCACATCATGTCCGTACGACCGAATAAGTATCCACGTGTTGGTCATCGACATCTCTGTTAGTTGCGCATGGGCGAGGAATCTCTGTTCACCATCTGTCTCCCCCACTTGCCTCTGTCCAACCACGCTAAGCTCGGCCAACGCCATGTGGGATTCGATCGGCTGACACCAGAACCTTGCTTTCGTCAGTCGCCATCTTGGTGCCAAACGGACGTCGTGTGCACCGGATCGACCTTCTCCCGCTCAATTATATCCGCCACAGGGCGCGCCGCCACATGGAAGGTCTACCGGCCCGCAGTTCCCAGTGACACCGCCAGAATCTCTGCTACCTGGTGGACCCGCATGAGCACCTCTCCTGAGTCAAGGTGACACATCACGCGACGCACCTAGCGAGACCACTGCAGAATCGCCAACAGGCTCTGCTCCGCCCCGCCGACGTCGAGGCTATCTATGAGGTACAAGACGTTCATTTACCAAACCCGCCTTGCAAGGGGAGGACAGGTCGCCATCGCAAGCTGAAGCCAATGTTTCAGTCGTAGTGGCCTGATCCGTGCTGCATCAAGGAAGTATCTTCGGGCGTCGTTGTAGCGACGCAAACGGATTGCAGACACGCCAGCCACTGCGCAGTAGTTCGCATAAGTTCGCGGATCACGGAGAAGAAGCTCCTTGCGCGTCCGAAGAATTTGTGCTGTTCCATCAAAGACGGCTTGATGGTTGCTGCGGATCTTCTCACCTCGATGGGCATGTATCACGATCAGCGGCTCAAAGATGTTGCTGATCTGCCACTCCTTGCTCTTCAGCACCGGCACAATTCGCATCGCGAGGTCGGTGTGATGCCCTGCTGGAAGCGTGGCGTCATAGCCACCGGCAGCCTCAAACACCCGCCGGGAGACGCAAAACGTCCCAGCGAGAAAGAGGCCGGTCTGGCTGTCGAACACCTTGCCCATGTTCTTCGGGAGTTGCTGCGATTCGCCCTCCACTCCCTCAGTCCGCTTGACGCAGCCGCAGCAGATTACCTCAGCCTGAGCGGTGTTGATCGCATCCGCGTAGCATTCGAGCCACCTCGGAAGTGGCTGATCGTCGCTGTCAAGAAAGATCAGGTAATTCCCCCTGCCGATGGCGACACCAACATTTCGCGCCGCGGTCGCGCCCTGCTTTTCAAGGCGGTGATAGCGGATTCGAGAATCACCGAAGCCGGTCACAACCGCCTTTGTATCATCCGTCGAGCCGTCATCAACGACGATAATCTCGAAAGAGTCAGCCTGCTGCTCCAGAACCGCGGCAATAGCACGCACCACTAAGTCGGCTCGATTGTGCGTTGGGATAATGACAGTAATCAGCATTATGGTGCCTTGACTGTGGCAGGCATGTCATCTTGAACTTCGCCTGTATATGCGTTATAAGTCATCTCCGCAATCTTTGTCAATAGCCCAGTGTTGCGCTTTGCGATAAATTTAACTTCCCATCGCTACTATGACATCCCACCGACTGACGCTCGATCGCAACGCTTTATGCAAACCACCGTCCTCACCGATGTGAACAGAAACGCACCGTTATCATCAAGAACATCAGCGATGCAGCCCAAGCGTGGAGCTACGCAAGCCTTCCCGAAGGACATCGCCAGCAAGACCGCACCCGACATCAGGACGTCCTGATACGGAAAAACGACAATGTCAGAAGCATTCACAAAAGTCTGCAAGTCATCGTCGGGCACGAACCCAGGCCTGAAGAGTATGTGCGGATCATAGGTTAGTGCGGTTGGCAGTTCGCTAACGGCTTTGTCTCGACCCTCTGTAGATCGTGGTGCGGAGAAATCAGGCAGGCCCACCTTCCGGTGTTTCTGGTTAACGCCTCTATGTCAGACTATGCCAAATTAAAGGGTCGAGACAGAGCCCTTCCTAATCCATTACGGATCGCCGAACTGTTCTGTTCAAAGTCGTAGTTGCTGGTTCTTGACCATTCGGACGTAATGTTAAAGCGGCGAGCGTCCCGTGGTCGACCACTCGCCCCTGTTCGAGGCGGATGACGCAGTCGCAGCTCTCGATGGTGCTGAGGCGGTGCGCGATCAGGACGATCGTCTTGTGCCCCGACAGGTCTCGCACCGCGTCCATTACCGCGGTTTCGGTGCCCGTGTCCAGTGCACTTGTCGCTTCGTCCATGATGAGGACGTCCGGGTCGTGGTGCAGGGCGCGGGCGATGCCGATGCGTTGTCGCTGGCCGCCGGAGAGGCGGACGCCGCGTTCGCCGACGACGGTGTCGTATTCCTCTGGCATCGTGCGGACGAAGTCGTCGATGTGGGCGAGCCGGGCGGCATCGTGCACGCGTTGATCATCAACGCTGGCGGCGGGGACACCGAAGGCGATGTTGCGGGCAACGGTGTCGTCAGTCAGGTAGATGTGCTGCGGCACGTAGCCGAGCTGACGCTGCCACGGCCGGATGTTGGATGCGGTGAGCGGCACGCCGTCGATGCGGATTTCGCCCGAGTCGGGCGTGTAGAGGCCCAGTAGCAGGTCGACGAGGGTCGTCTTGCCCGAGCCGCTCGGGCCGATGAGGCCGATGGACTGGCGTTTTTCGATGGTCAGGCTCACGCCATCCAGCGCCGGGCGGGCGGCGTTGGGGTAGGTGAAGGTGACGTTTTCGAACTCGATCGTCTGTTCGAACGGGAGGGGCTCCTCGGTCGTCTCAGGCTTCGCCTCGGGCAGATGGTGGTAGTCGGCGAGAAAGTCGTCGAGGGCGGCGCGGTTGAAGCGGATGGAGGCGAAGGCACCGAAGAGGCGCTGAATCTCCGGCATCAGCCGGTAGCCGGCCACGGCGTAGAGGCTGACGACCGGGAGAATCGAGTTCATGTCCCGGCCGCCACGAAGGTAAAAGAGGATGACGAGGATAATGCCGCCGAACGCCAACGTTTCGATCAGATAACGCGGGAGGAAGGCGATCGTCTGATTGGAGGCGGTTGCGCGAGACATCGCCCACGACGCGGGGCGGAAGGCGCGAAGGAACGCTTGCTCGCGGCCGAGCACCTTCACGTCTTTAATGCCGCCGAAGGCCTCGCCGGCAATTTTGAACCGCTCGCGGTTCGCCGTCACCCGCTGGCGACCGAGGCGACGTTGCTTCTTGCGAATGAGGACGTAAAGAACGCCGTACACGCCGCCGAGGACGGCTGCGACGGACAGTGCAAGCATAGGGTCAACGACGAGCAACAACGTCACGATTGCCACCACGACGATGAGGCGGGCGCCCATATCCAGGACCGGCGTCAGCACGCCGTTCACAACCTGCTGGACCTCACCCAGGAGCGACTTGCTCAGGCCCGCGCTGTTCCGCTGGGTGAAGAAGCTGTACGGCTGGGCGAGGTAGCCGGCCATGAGTCGCATCGAGAGGCGGTGGTTCATGCCCCACGAGAAGCGGACGATCGCGTACTGGGCCGTCGCGCCGACGACGTTCACCGTGACGAGCATCACGACGACGCCGATCCCCATAACGGTCAGGAAGTCCGTGGTTGAGGTGAATCCGAAGGCGTTGTAAGCAGAGGCGAGCCAGCGATTCTCCTGGACGATCTCCGGATGCGAGATCACGCTCATGAAGGGCATGATGGAGGCGACGCCGACCACCTCGACGCCCGCTCGGGTAACGAGGGCGAAGTACAGGATCGTGATCTGCCACCGCTCGCGGCGGTTGAACAGCTGATTGAGCTGGCGAAGCAAACCTGGCTTCAATTCCTTCGCTGGAGCCGGTCGCCTCGACGCATCTGACAGCCCGACGGCAGACGGCTGATCCGCGTCTGCCTTCGGTTCTGCGACAGGGGCTGGCGAATTTTCGGCAGTGGCAAGCATTAGCTGGCGTCGATCGGCAAGGCAGGGTCTGGAGTTCTTTCTACTTCAGCGTCGCGACGTAGTTCGTTGCGCCGAGGAACGTTTCGAGGTCGTCGGTGTACCGCGGAATGGGCAGGCGGGTCGGGCCGGGGACGATCCGGCTGAGGGTGTAGCCGTGGTTCGTGAGCAGCTGCCAGAAGTCGTGGAAGAAGGTTCGCGAGGCGAGGTTGCTCTCGCCGAACTCGAAGGAGAGGGCGCGGATGCGTTGCTGTTCTAGAAGCGGCTGCGCCCCCTTCAGCGCCTCGAGTTCGTGGCCTTCAATGTCCATCTTCATGAAGTGAATCGTCTCGAGCTGATGTTGCTCCACAAACGATGACAAAGCAAGCGTCGTCACCTGCTCGTCGATATTTTGAGCCAGATGGAACCGGCGGTGGAGGGAGGCGCGTCCCGAGCCGGGATGCTCCGCGTGCAGGGTCGCGACGCCGTCGGTCGCTCCGACTGCGGCGTTGATGATCGTGACGCGCGGATCGGGGATGGTAGCGAGCGCCTCTCGATGCGCGGCGGACGGTTCGAAGACATAGACCTTTGCGATTCGCGGTCCGGCGAGCTTGAGGAGTGAGCGGGTCCAGTCGCCGCGGTTCCCGCCGACATCCAGCACGACGGCGTTGTTCTTCGGCAGGAGTGGGAAGATGCCCCGCACCTCCTGGTCGATGGTGAAGGCCCCCCCCCAACCCTTGCCCTGCACCTGCTTGAGGTACCGCTCGCCGTGGCGGACGGCCTCCAGCGCACGATGACCGCGGATGAATCGTTGGCCGGCTTTGAGCAAGAGGCGTTTCATTGCTACTGGCGGCGTGGCGGAGGAAGTTCGGGACGGTTGCCGGTCGTCGCAGGCGGGCCCGCGGGGGCTCGATCGCTGCCGCACCCATGCAGTGGGTGGGAGCGGCGATGGTTCTCGAACGTCCGGCGTGGGGGCGGGGTTCGACATCGGATGTGCCGGTGGGTTCGGATGCTGCCCCTTCCCCTGCCTCAACCCTCCCGGCGAGCGGGATGATGAACGACGGCGGGCGGGTTTGCAAGTCGGGGGAAAAGGATGAGGGATGAAGGCAGAAGGATGAACCTGAGGCCGGATCGGGAGGCTTGCCCTCTGCTTCCGGTTTCAGGTTCATCCTTCATCCTTCTGCCTTCATCCTTTCTGCCCAAGCAGAGAACATCAGCACGTTCCACACCTTCTGCTCGTCGGCGGTGTGGCCGGCGAGGAAGCGGTGCCAGGTCTTTTGGACGAGGGCGGGGTCGAGGTAGTCGCGGAGATGGGTGGCGGAGAGAAGGTCGCTCGCCCAGTCGCGCAGGGGACCGCGGAGCCATGCGTCGAGGGGGACGGTGAAGCCGGTCTTCGGACGGTCGATGAGGTTTCGCGGGACGTGGCGGTAGAGGAGTTGGCGGAGGGGCCACTTGCCGACCACCCCCCGCCCGTCGTTGCGCAGCTTGAGGCGGAGCGGCAGGGTCCAGGCGAACTCGATCACGCGCGGGTCGAGCAGGGGGACGCGGGCCTCGAGGCCCACGCCCATGCTGGCGCGGTCGACCTTGTGGAGGATGTCGTCCGGCAGGTAGCCGAGGGCGTCGGAGAGCAGAAGGTGGTTGGTGAATTGGGGATTCGTAATTGGGGAATTGGGCAGAGCGTCGAGGAGGGCGGGGGCTTCGTCGTCGACGCCGAGGACGAGCGATGCCGGGTCTTGCCACTGGCTCAGCAGGGTGCGGTAGGCGGCGCGGGCATTGGGGGCTTTGGCGAAGGTCGCGAGCTTGTGGAGCTTTTGGCCGGGGTGGCGATGACTGCCGCCGCCGAGGACGCGGTCCCAGGTGGAGGGGGCGAGGGAGGTGGCGGCCGCGGCGGCGAGGTGACGGAGGGGGCGGGGAACCTTCGAGGCGCGTCGCCAGAGCTTGCTCGCCCAGACGTGGCGGTTGTAGCCGGCGAAGAGCTCGTCGCCGCCGTCGCCAGAGAGGGCGACGGTCACGTGCCCTCGGGCGAGTTGGCTCACGAGGAACGTCGGGATCTGGCTGTAGTCGCCGAAGGGCTCGTCGTAGAGCGTCGGGAGCTTGGGGATGACCGCCTGTGCCTCGGCGGCGGTGACCTTCCACTCGGTGTGATCGGTGCCAAGGTGCCTCGCGACGGAGGCGGCGTCGGTCGACTCGTCGTAGCGCCTGTCGGCGGAGCCGATCGTGAAGGTCTTGGTACGCCCACCACCACCGGCTTTACGCGCCTGCATCAGCGCGACGATGGTCGACGAATCGACACCCCCCGACAGGAAGGCGCCCAGCGGCACGTCGCTGATGCAGTGCTCGGCCACGCTGCGCGACAGCAGGCGGTCGAGTTCGTCGACGGCCTCTTCGTCGCTGCCGGCAAACGGGTCGGCTTGGCCGCGGGCGGCGATGTCTTGCAGCGACCAATAGGTTTGTTGGATCATCGCGTCCCGCGTCGGCGCGGTCAGGGTGATCCAGGTGCCGGGCTCGAGCTTGCGGACGTTCTCGTAGATCGAGTGCGGCGTCGGCACGTAGCTGTACCGCATAAAGCTCGCGAGGGCGGCGCGGTCAATGGTGAGGTCGAAGCCGGCGACCTTGTGCAGCGCCTTGAGCTCGCTCGCGAAGGCGAACGTTTTGCCCGAATAACCGTAAAAAAGCGGCTTGATACCGACCGGGTCGCGGGCGAGGTGAAGCTGCCGCTCGCGCCGGTCCCAGGCGGCGAAGGCGAACATGCCCATCAGCTTCGGCAGCGTGCGCTCGACGCCCCAGGCTTCGATCGCAGCGACGAGAACGGCGGTGTCGCCGGCGTCTTCCGGTAGGTCGAGCTCGCCCCGCAAATCGCGGTAGTTGTAGATTTCGCCGTTGAAGCTGAGGACCCATCGCCCGCCGGGCGAGGCCATGGGTTGGGCGGCGGCGGGGGAGAGGTCGATGATGCTCAGCCGCCGGTGGCCCAGGGCGATTCTGACCGGTTCGTCCGCCCACACGCCCTCGCCGTCGGGGCCGCGGTGGGCGAGGGTGCCGGCCATCGCTGTGGCGGCGGCGCGGACGTCCAGCGAGTCGCGCGTCGTCCACAACCCGGCGATGCCGCACATGGGCTGCGACCGTAGCAGGGGCCTGCGGCGTCTGCCCAATTCGCGATCGTGAACCGCGGATCGGGCAGAGGCCGGAGGCCTCTGCTACGGGGCGGTCGGAGTGCGCTGGGCCGCGTCCGCCGCGGCGTAGGCGATCTCGGCGTCGCGGGCGCTGCGCCGGAAGGCGATTGCGTAGCGGACGAGCAGGTAGAGGCTCCACGCGACCGCCGCCAGCAGGACCGACAGCACGATGGCGGCCGTCGACATGATGATGGCGTCGAGGATCGGCTGGCCCTTGGTCTTGTCGATGTACGACCCGACGATGAACACTCCCAGCGGGATCAGCACGAACGCCGCCGCGGCCGTGTAGCCGACGATGGGCGAGTCGGCCGCGAGCAGCGGGGCGGGGGCGCGTTTGGCGAGGTCGGTCAGGTGGCGGGTGAGGAGGACGACCATGACCGACGCGATCAGCACCGTCGCCGTCAGCAGGACGATTGCGAAGAACTCACTCATGAGAATCCACTGAAAGAGCTGCGCCAGCGACAGGCTGACGACGACCAGCGGCCAGAGCGAGAGGAGGCGCAACACGCCCGCCGTGTTCGACCCCGTGCGAAGTCGGCCCGGACGGGTCAGCAGCCACATGGCGATGGTCACGAACGCGCACGGCAGCAGCGCCAGGGCGAGGTAGCCGGCAAATGCCGCCCAATCGCTCAGGGTCGCCGCCGTTGCGAACTCGTCAAGACGCTTGCCAAGCAGTCCGGCGACAGAACGGCTTCGGATTGGTCTTGGCTGAATCCGTTGGCTCCACGCAAGGGTGCGGGCTTCATAGAGGTGCCGGTCCAGCAGTCGAAACGCCGGCGCCGTGAGCAAGAGCGTCAGCACCGCCGGCACGATCAGCCAGGCGCCGAGGCTCAGCCCGCGCAGCCAGCGCGGGTGGTTGTGCTTGAGCTCGCGCGGGTCCATTCGGCTGAAGCCCGACAGCAGGCCGCACTCGGGGCACGGGCGGCGGTCGTCGAGGCCGGTCAGGTCGTAGCCGCAGCGCAGGCACGGGAGCGCGGCCGGTTCGTCAGTCGCCACCATTGCCCAGGTTACCAGCAAAATAGGTGTGCGGGGGAGCGGCGCGTCGGTAGGGCTTTGCGGTCGCGGGCGCCGGGCCGTTAGCATCGTCGCCCGTGTACGACGTTTCAGCGGTGCAAGCGGTGCGGGAGCTTTACAGGTCGGGCCGGTTCCTCGACGCGGCCAAGGAGGCCGAGGCGTTCGGCGGCGTCGTGGCGTGGGCGAAGGAGGCTTACGCGCGGCAGGACTGGCCCGCGATGCTCCTGGCGGCGCGGCTGGCGGGGCACCTCGGCGGCGGGGCGCGTGTCCGAGGCGATGCTCCTGCGCGCCTTTCGCCGCGCCGGCGACCGCGCCGACGTGGCACTCTACGGGATGTACGCCCTCTTCGGCACCCGCGGGCCGTGGGCGCTCTGGTTCGAGACGGAGCGGCGCGGCGACACCCTGGGCTCCTTCGACTACGAATCCAGCCACGGCGCCGATCTAGAGGACGAGTCG
>CBDCBA010000028.1:0-82710 GCA_965214125.1 Tepidisphaeraceae bacterium | reverse complement strand
GGGCCGCGGCCGCACGGCGGTCGTGATCCACCACGACCTGCAAACGGTCCCGGCCTACTTCGACCGCGTCGTGCTGCTGAACATGCGGGTGGTCGCGGGCCGGCCCGGTGGGGGAGACGTTCACGCCGGAGAACCTCCAGAAGACGTACGGCGGTCGGCTCACGCTGCTGGACGAGGTCGCCGTGGCGATGCGGCGGCGGGAGCGGTCGCTGTGACCCGTTCGACCCACGCGAGGCGCCGCGCGCGCGCGGTTGAGCCCGGGGCGTGAGCCCCGGCCGTGCGTCCCGCCCGGTGCGGCCGCCGCCGCCGTTCCGCCCGGCTGCGTCGACGGCCGGAGCTTGCGCCCCGGGCTCACCGGGGTCCGGATTCTGAACCGGCTTCCGAGCCTGCCGCTCAGTCCCGCGGCGCTGAAGCGTGCCGCAAAAATCTGTAGCGGCGGCTTCCAGCCGCCGACTGACGGCGCAGCCGTTAGCGACCGCCCCCGCTCGCTGTGCCGCGAGCCGGCGGCTGGAAGCCGCCGCTACGACGGTTTGCGTTTCGCTCTCGTCGGGGCCGCCCTGATGGGGGCCGCGCCGGCGGCAGTGCGCGGCGTCGCCCGGTCGAGTCGCGGGGTTCGCTGGCGGGGCGGTCGGTCGAACTGCCGGCGTGGGGGGGAGGTGGTCCGCGTGGCGGCGCTGCGGGACTACAACGTCCGCGTGGTCGTGCTGGGGGCCGCGCTGCTGGGGTGCGCGGCGGGGGATGGTGGGCAGCTTCACGCTGCTGCGCAAGCGGGCGTTGACGGGCGACGCGCTCAGCCACGCGGCGCTGCCGGGGGATCGCGGTTCGCGTTCCTCCTCTCCCAGGCGTTCGGGGTCGGCGGGAAGGCGCTGGGCGTGCTGCTGGCGGGGGCGACCGTCAGCGGGCTGCTGGGCGTCGCCGTCATCTTGGGGCTGGTGCGGACCACGCGCTTGAAGGAGGACGCCGCCCTGTGCGTCGCGTTGAGCGTGTTCTTCGGGGGCGGGGTCTCGCTGCTGGGCGTGGTCCAGCAGATGCCGCGGCCGGCCGGTCCGCGGGGCTGGAATCGTTCATCTACGGCAAGACCGCGTCGATGGGCGCCGCCGACGTGCGGTTCATCGCGTGGGCCGCGGCGGGGTGCGCGGCGGCCTGCCTGCTGATGTTCAAGGAGTTCAAGCTGCTCTGTTTCGACGACGGCTTCGCCGGGGCGCGGGGCTTCCCGACGGCGGCCCTGGACGCGGCCCTCATGGCCGCGGTCGTGGCGGTCACGATCGTCGGATTGCAGGCGGTCGGGCTGATCCTGATGGTCGCCCTGCTGATCACGCCGGCGGCGGCGGCCCGGTTTTGGACGGACCGGCTGGGGCCGATGTTCCTGGCCTCCGCGGCGATCGGGGCGGCGAGCGGGTGGCTGGGGGCGGTCGCCAGCGCGCTGTTCTCGCGGCTGCCTTCGGGGCCGATGATCGTGCTGGTCGGGGCGGCGCTGTTCGGGCTGAGCTTCGTGTTCGGCCCGGCCCGCGGTCTGCTCGTGCGGGCGCGGCGGCGGGCGGCCCTGAACCGCTCCGTGGACCGGCAACGGCTGCTGGGCGCCCTGCACGGGTCGGACCCGGCCGGGCTCGCGGCGGACGCGGTTGCCCGCGGCCTCGGCTGGACCCGTCGGGAACTGGACCGGGCCGCGGGGCGGGCGGCGGGGCTGGTGGAACGCGAGGCGGGCCGCCTGCGGCTCACCCCGCACGGCGCGGACGAGGCGGCCCGCGTGATCCGGCAACACAGGCTCTGGGAGCTGTACCTCGAAACCCACGCCGACGTGGCCCCGGGCCGGGTCGACCGCGGGGCCGACGCGATCGCCGACGTGCTCGAACCGGAGGTGGTCGCGGAGCTGGAATCGCTGCTCGACCGCGAATCGGCGGCGTCACCAGCCCCCCTCGCCGCCAGGGCGGCGCGATGAACCTGAGCTGGGAACTCGACGGCTGGATCGTGCTGGCCGGGGCTCTGTGCGCGGCGTCGGCGGCGCTGCTGGGGAACTTCCTGGTGTTGCGGAAGCTGAGCCTGCTGGGCGACGCGATCTCGCACGCCGTGCTGCCGGGATTGGCGGTGGCGTTCTTCCTCAGTGAATCACGCAGCAGCCTGCCGATGTTCGTCGGGGCGGCCGTCGTCGGCGTGCTGACGGCGGTGTTCACGGAGTGGATCCGCCGCTACGGCCGGGTGGACGAGGGGGCCTCGATGGGCGTGGTGTTCACCTCGCTGTTCGCCCTCGGCCTGGTGATGATCGTGCAGGCGGCGGACCACGTCGACCTGGACCCCGGCTGCGTGCTGTACGGGGCGATCGAGTTCACCCCGTTCGACACCGTGCCCGTCTTCGGGGCGGAGGTCCCCCGGGCGGTCGTCACGCTGGGGGCCACGGGGTTGGTCAACGGCCTGTTCGTCCTCCTGCTGTTCAAGGAGCTGAAGCTCAGTTCGTTCGACCCGGCGCTGTCCACGGCGTCCGGGTTCCCCGCCGCGGCGATGCACTTCGCCCTGATGATCCTCGTCGCGGTGACGGCGGTGGCCAGCTTCGAGAGCGTCGGGAACGTGCTGGTCGTCGCCATGTTCGTCGTCCCGCCGGCGTCCGCGTACCTGCTGACCGACCGGCTCGGGCGGATGGTCGGGCTGAGCGTCCTGCTGGCGGTCCTCGCGGCGGGGCTGGGGCACCTGGCGGCCCTCGCCGTGCCGGGCTGGTTCGGGTTTCGCAGCACCACGACGGCGGGGATGATGGCGGTCGTCGCGGGGCTGATCCTGGCCCTCTGCGTACTGCTGAGCCCGAAGCACGGGTTGCTCACGCGGGCGGTCCGGCGGCGGGCGCTGTCCGCCCGGGTCGCGGGCGACGACGTGCTGGCGCTGCTCTACCGGCTGGGGGAGCGGGACGAGTCCCCGGGCGAAGGCGGCCCCGCCCCGGCGGCCCCGGCGACGCTGCGCCGCGTGCTGGCGGCCGGCCGGTTCTCCTTCCCGCTGGTCCTGGCGCGATTGCGGGGCCGCGGGTTGATCCGCACGGACGCGGCGGGGGTGACGCTGACCGCCGCCGGCGCGACCGCCGCCCGCGGACTGGTGCGGTCCCACCGGCTGTGGGAGGAGTACCTCGCCACGCACGCGGACGTGGGCGACCCCCGGCTGCACGAGCAGGCCGAGCGGCTGGAGCACTTCACGGACCGCCGCCTGCGGGACGCCCTCGACACCGCCACCGACGCCCCCGCCGTCGACCCGCACGGCTCCCCGATCCCCCCGGAACCGCCCCGCGGCGGCTGAGCGTCAGGAGGAGCCTCGCGCAGCCGGCCGGGTTCAATTCCCGCTTGCGGTTTCGCCGCGCCCGACAGCCGTTCGGGCGCGGCGAAACCGCAAGCGGTCCTCGGACCCGCGAGAGCTTTCCCGACTTCCGGGAAGCGACCCCGCCGCCGGCTTCACCCCGCCGAGCCGTCGGCGAACCGCCGCATCGCCGCGAGCGTCGCGGGGCTGACGTGGTGCTCGATGCCCTCCGCGTCGAGCTGGGCGACCCGCTCCGGCACGCCCAGCGCCCGCAGGAACCGCAGCACGGCGGCGTGCCGGTCGCGGCAGGCGGCGGCGAGGGCCGCCCCCGCCGGCGTGAGCGTGATCGGGGCCCGCGGGACGGTCTCGGCGAGCCCGTCCCGCACCAGCCGCCCGACGGTGCGGCTGACGGTGACGTGGCTGACGGAGAACTGCCCGGCGAGGTCGGACACTCGGCACTCCCCGCGGGCGCGGATCAGTTCGTCGATCGCCTCGACGTAGTCCTCCGCGACCTCCGTGGCGTGATCCCGCCGCGTCCGCCGGTGCCGCTCCGGCCGGACCGGCGGGTTCGCGGCGGGCGGGCGGGCGGGCATGGCGGGAGCGTACCGCAAACCGCCCCGCCGCGCCCGCGGCGGCCCCCCCGCCCGCGGCGGGAGGGTCCGGGGGCGACGACGGGTGAAGGCGACGGGTGAAGCCGTGCGGGCGGGGCGGCCGATAGGGGTTGCGCCCCCCTGAACGGATCGGGGGGCGTCCTCAAGCCGCACGCCCCCATGCGCCGCCCCCCGTCCCGTTCGCCGTCGCGCCGCTCGGGGGGGCGGTTTCGCCGAACGGTCGGGCTGCTGGCGCTCGCCGGCGCCGCGGTCCTGCCGGCCCTCCCGCCGACCGCCGCCGCCGCCCCGCCCTGGCCCTTCGCCCGCGAGCGGTCCGCGGTCGAACGGATCGCCGACCGGATCGACGACCTGGAGGAGGACCTGGAAAAGTACGGCAGCGTCGTCGCCAAGCAGCCGGACGTGTGGGGCGAGGCCCGCCTGACGAAGTACCGGGTCGAGTACGAACAGCAGATGGCCCGGCGGGCCGGCGGCTTTCGCGACACGTTGAACGCCTCGCTGTCGCGCAGCGACCAGTTGTATTTATCGGCGGCGCTGGCCCTCAACGACGCCCCCGCCGCCGAGGCGACCGAACTGCCGTCCGGGGCGAGTTTGGGCGTGGTGAACCTGATTACGGCCCCGCCCGGGGCGGAGACCGAGGCGGGGACCGCCGCCGCCGTGGCCCGCACGCCGGGGGTGTTGCAGTCGGTGGGCGGCGGAGAGTTCGCCGGGCTGGCCGCGGGAACCCAGAAGAACGTGGACGAGACGCCCGGCCTGCGGATCGAGCCGGTCCTCGGCCTGGAACAGCAGAGCCGCTACCTGAACCGCCTGCACCAGTTGCGGCGGACGAACGAGGGGGACGACACCAGCGACTCGCCCGGGTACGCGCTGAACCTGGTGCGGGTCCCGGTCAGCGTGCTGCCGGGCGACCGGACGCGGACCGGCTGGGGGGCGGAGATCACCGTCACGGTGGACCCCTACCTCGGCCCCGAACTGCTCCCGCGGACGTTCCGCGACCTGGTCGTGAACGACGTGACCGACCGCCTGGGCCTGTCGCTGACGCGGTTCGTGAACGAGGATACGGTCGGGACGGCGACCGCTCTGAATCTCTTTGCGAGGTACATCGAGAACCGGGACGCGCTGATCGGGTTCGGCCGTCAGATCGCCGCGGTCGAGGGGGGCCGGCCCCCGGGGCTCGTCCTGACGCTGCCCGCCAAGAGCCTCGCGGCGCTGCGAGCGGCGCCGGAAAGCGATGCGTGCGGCGGGTGCGGGGTCAAACCCGGCGCCGGTGCGACCGGCGCCGGTGCGACCGGCGGTGGTGCGACGGACCCGGCCGTGATTAACGACGACGCGGCCGGCGACGACGCGGCCGGGGGCGGGACGGAAGAAACTCGGCTTCCTGCCTTCGACCTCGACTCCGACAGTTCGACCTCCGCGGCGGACGGCTTCGGATCGGCCTTGCCGCTCGCGCCGCCCGCGTTCGTGCCGCGGGCGCCGCGGTCGGTGAGGGAGATGGAGGCGTTCCTTTACGGGGCGCCGATCACGCCGCCGGCGGCCCCGGGCGCACGCGAGGAGGCACTGTCGGAGGAATACCTCCGCGCGCTGGAACGTTATTCGGCGCCGGGTCTTGAGGAACCCGGCCCCCCGCCCGGCGATTCGTCGGGGGCGCTCGACGGCGGGCCGGCCGACGTCCTGCCGGTCCTGCACGCGGTCCCCGTCGTCCCTGTCCCGGCGGGCGCCGGGGTGAACTTCCGCGCCAACGTCGGGCGGCTCGGGACGCCCGATCTACTGGTCCTGTTCGGAGCGGTGAAGGTGCGGTCGGCCGTGCCGGCGGCGGAGGCCCCGCTGTCGCCCGCCGACGCCCGCCTGCTGTTCGAGAGGGCCGCCCGCCTGCTCCAGGGCGGTCTGGAGGCCGGCGAGAAGACCGGGGCGGCGGAACTGGTGGAGTCCGCCGTGCCCCTCGGCCGCGACCGCCGCGCCCGGTTCGCCCTGCCGGGCAACCAGGTGCTGCCCGTCTACGGCTTCGCGCCGGTCGCCCAGATTCTCAGGAACGTCGTGGCGCGGGCCGGGGACGAGCGCCGCGGGGCGAAGTTCGTGCATTACGACGACGTGGCCGGGCTGCTCCGGGAAGAATTGTTCGCCGCCTACGAACTGTTCGACGCCCGGCCGGACCTGCTGGAAACGTTTGTGACCCCCGAACTGCACCGGGCGATCCGCGAACTGCGGCACCCCGATTCGCTGCTGGAAAACGCCCTCGCGTTTGACCCGGAACTCGGCGAATACCTCGACCGCTTCGAGGGCGTCCGGCAACCGGACCCCGGCAGCGCCTACGTCGCGGCGCAGCGGGCGGCGTTCTTCAGCCGGTTCCCCGAGGACCAGCAGCGGAACCCGATCGTGGCCTTGGCGTGGGCGATCGTGGTGGACAGCGCCCTGCTGAACGAACGGCTCGCCGAGGACATCCGCGAACAGGCGTCGCTGAAGGGCTGCGGGTGCGGCGTGCCGCCGGAGGGGTTGCCGTTCTTCCTGCCCCACCCCCCGCCCGAAGCCCTCGCCGCGTTCGAGGAATACGTCCGCTGCCGGTGGCCGATCCACACCTTCGCCCTCGACCCGGTCACGGACGATCAGAATATCGCCGACGCCTTCAGCCAGAGGCGGGAGACGCAACTGGCGCTGTCGGTGGCCCTGGCGCGGGGGAACATCCTGCCGCAGACGTTCAGCCGGCTGGCCCGGCGGACGGAGCTGGACGCCGCCACGATCGCCCTGAACCGGCCGATCGTCGGCTTCGCCCACGGCGAGGACACGTTCGGCTGGCGGATGCGGCCGCGATTCCAGACGCCGGAGATCGAGGGCACGATCCCCGCCGCCTTCGGGGCGCTGATCGGGGGGCCGAGCCGCGACTCGCTGCTGGCCCGCCGGCAGATCGAGCCGGGCCAGCGGGATCTGACCGCCGTGGTCCTGATGCCGTCGTTCGTGCCCTACGCCACGTTCCACTTCCGCTCCAACTGGTTCCGGCTGAAGTCGCCGGACGTGAAGGCGTTCGACCTGGAGACCTCCGCGGAGATGGGCCGCGAACTGCTCTGCCTGCGGCGGGCCGCGGGCTGCCTGCCGGGCGCCCACTGCTACCGGCCGGAGGACGTGGGCGGGCTGACGGTCGCCCTGGACCAGCTCGAAAAGCGGCTGCCCACGCAGACCACACAGGTGCAGATCCCGCACGAGAACACGCTCGGCGGGTTCGAGCTGTTCAGCGCCGGCGTCACCGCCCTGGCCCCGGAACTGAAGGGCTTTTACGGGGCGCCCGGGTTCGTTCACGGCGGCGATAAGGCGACGGTGATCTACGTCGTGGGCGACAGCTTTAGCGTGCACGAGACGCGGGTGATCGCCGGCAACCGGGACGTGACCGACTACGCCGTCACCGCCGCTCAACCCCTTGGCTTCACCGATACCGGGGCCGCTCTTATGGAACGGCAGGATATCACCAAGACCCGGCTGCTCAGCCGCCAGGTGATGCAGGTCGTGATCCCCGCCCACGCGCAGCCGGAGGCGGGCGGGGACTGGCTCGACCTGCACGTCGCCACCCCCTACGGCGTGAGCAACCACCTGCGGGTCCCGGTTCACCCCTCCGGTCCGACGGCGGCCGAGGCGGCGGCGCTGAAGGCGGCGGCCGAGGCGGCGAAGCTGGCGGCGGCGGGCGTGCACGGCGGGCCGGGATCCGGCTTCGCCTTCGCCCAGACCGAACTGACGGCCGACTTCGTCGTGCTGCGGGCCGCCGACGGCGTCGCTCCGGCCTACTGCCTGAAGATCGACCCGAACGCCGCCGGCGGCCGCGTCGCCCGGATCGCCCTGAACGTGCCGGGCGGCGGGCTCCCCTTCGATACCCCGGAGGTCGAGTTCGCCGCGTTCGTCGTCCCCGTCGTGAACGGACTCGAAATGCCGCGTTTCAAGACGCCGCGCGAGCCGGTGGTTCTGGAAACGAGCACGATCTCGCTGAACAGGATGGAGGAGGAACTGCGCGCAGTGATCACGGCCGAGCCCGAAAAACTCGCCGACGCCGACGCGCTGCGGGTGTACGGCTACGTCCGGTTCAAGAACGACGGCCGGCCGGCGTTCAAACTGGAGGAGCCGCTGACGCTCACCCTGCGGCAACCGGGCGATGCGGGGTACTGCCTCTGCCCGCGCTGCCCGGCCGAGCTTCCGCCGGCCGCCGCCGCCGGCAACGCCCGGCTGGAGGGCGTGCCGCCGGCCGAGCCCGTGCTGGCGGCGCCGGAGCCGGTCCCGGCGGGCTGGGAGGCCGTCCCCGTCCGTCAGCGGTGAGCCCGCGGGCGGAGCTGTGGGCAAACCGCCCCGGCAGTTCGGGGGCTCGCTTCCCATCGGGGATCGCTCACGGCAGAATCACGGATCGGCCGGCCCGCCCGCGATCGCGGCGGGGGCCGGCCGCGTGCCCGCCGTCCCTTTCCCGTCCCCGCCCCCATGTTCGTTCCGCCGAACCTCCGAGGCGCCGGAACGCGGGTCGGCGCCCTGCTCGCCTGTGCCGTGGCCGCGGTCGGGGCGAACGCCAGCCCGCTGGCGGGGGCGGCGGGGGCCGAGCTGACGGCCGGACCCGCCCGCAAGCTGGCTGACGGGTTTCGATTCACCGAGGGCCCCGCCTGGGACGGCCGCGGGGGGCTGTATTTCTCCGACCTGCCGAACCGGACGCTGCACCGCTGGACCGCGGCGGACGGCGTCACGCTGATCCGCCGGGGGGAGGAGTTTTCCAACGGCGTCGTCGTCGATCCCGCCGGGAACCTGCTGTTCTGCGAGACCTCCGGCCACCGCGTGGTCCGCCGCACCCCCGGAGGCGTCGAAACGACCCTCGCCGACCGCTGCGACGGCCGGCCGCTGGACCTGCCGAACGACCTGTGGCTCGCCCCGGACGGCGCCGTCTTCTTCACCGTCCCCAAAACGAAGGCGGACCGGGCCGGCAAGGCCCCGGCGGGCGCGGTGAACGGCGTCGTCTGCCGCATCCCCCCGGGCGGGTCCGCGGCGACCGTGGCGGCGGACCTGACCTCCCCCAACGGCGTCGTCGGCTCCGCGGACGGGACGCGGTTGTACGTCGCCGTGCCCGGCTCGCGGCAGTGCGTCCGATTCGACATCGCCGCCGACGGGTCGCTCTCGAACCGAACCGTCGCCGCGGACAAGGCGTCCGACGGCCTGACGCTGGACGAACGGGGGAACCTGTACGTCACGGACGCCGCCGGCGTGGCCGTCTACTCGCCGGACGCCGTGCGGGTCGCGCTGATCCCCGTGCCGGAGGCGCCGGCGAACATGACGTTCGGCGGGGCGGACGGCCGGACGCTGTTCGTCACCGCCCGCACCGGCCTGTACGCCGTCCCCATGCGCGTCCGCGGCGACGCCTTCACCGCTCCCCCCGAGACCCCGCGAGACTGACCCATGGCCCGCTGGCCCGGCCTCTCCCAGTTCGAACTGACCGACCGCGTCGCCCTCGTCACCGGGGGGTCGAAGGGGTTGGGCGAGGTGATTGCGGCGCTGCGGCGGGTCGTCGCGCACGGCGGCCGTCGCGGCGAGGCGATTTCGCTGGCGCTGGAGCTGGACCAGGTCGATGCCGCCGTCGAGTTCGCCGGACGCGACGCCGGCGCCCTGGCAGATCTTGCCGACCGCATCGAGCGCGACGGGATCGATCTGCCCGACGTGGTGAACGAGCTTCGCGCCGCCGCCGAGGTGGACCTGCGGCGTCGGGCGGCGACCAACGACCCGCGCAGCCTGGCCAAGCTCGCGAGCCTGGAGGCCGACGCCGGCAACGAGGTCGAGGCAATCGCGCTCCTGCAACGGGCGCTAGCCCGGCAACCGTCGGAGCGCCGGTGGCGACTGGAGCTGGTTCGCCTGCTTCGCGCAACCGGCCAGCCGGTCGAGGCGCTGGACGAGGTGCGTGACTTGCTCCGACGCGATCCCGACGACGGTTCCGCCATCGCGCTGGCGCGGGAGCTCAGCATCGAGGTCGTCGCGGCCTCGACGCGAGCGAGCAGCCGTCCGTCGGTCGAGCCGTAGGTTGGCCAGCGCTGCGGTGGCCGGGTAACGTCGCCGCATGGCGAACGGGCGTCGGATCATCTGCCTGGGGGCGTCGCCGACGCTGCAGCGCACGATGGTCTTCGGACAACTGCGCGCGGGGGAGACGAACCGCGCGGCGGAGGTTCACGAGCACGCCAGCGGCAAGGCCGTCAACGCGGCCCGCGTGTTGCACCTGTTGGGCAGGCCGACGCTGTACATCGGGCAGGTCGGTGGCGATCGGGCGGCGTTCTTCCGTCGCGATCTCGAATCCGCCGGCGTGCCGCACGACCTGATCGAAGTCGCGGGTGAAACCCGGCTTTGCGTCACGGTCGTCGATGTCCAGGGGCGTCAAGCGACCGAGCTGATCCAGGAAACGGAGGCGATCGCGCCGGCGGTGGGTGAGGCGTTGCTGGACCGGTTGGAGGCCCAGCTCGTCGTCGGAGCGGCCGTCGTCGTGCTCGCGGGCTCTTTGGCGCCGGGCCTGCCGAGCGACTTCTACGCCCGTGCGGTACGAATGGCACACGAGGCGGGGGCCATGGTCGTTCTCGACACGCGTGGCGATGCGTTGACGTGCGCGCTCGCGGAGGCGCCGGACGTCGTCAAGCCGAACCGGGCCGAGTTGGCGGGCACCGTCGGGATGCCGGTCGACAGCCGCCGCGCGATGCAGTCGGCGATGGCGGCGATGGTCGAGCGCGGTGCCCGCTGGGTCGTCTGCACGCGCGGTCGCGATGGCTCGAGCGTGACCGGCAACGCCGACGGCCAGACGCGGCACTGGGACATCACCACGGCGGACGTGGACGTGGTGAATCCGATTGGCAGCGGCGACGCCTACGCGGCGGGTTTGGCGGTCGGGCTGGCGGAGGGGGTTCCGTTGCCGGACGCCTGCCGGTACGCCGCCGCCTGCGGGGCGGCCAACGCCGAGCACTTTCACGCGGGCGTAATCGACCCGTCGCGCGTTCCGCTGCTCGTTGGCGACTGCCACATCCGACCCGCCTGAAGCGGCCAATGTCTCAAATTCATCGGCGGCGGCCGACCTCGCGTAGAGTGAACCGATCGCTTATCGGCCGCGCCGCAAGCCTGCTGGATTGGCCTCTGCAACCCGGTGCAATGTGCCGATCCATCGCCTGAGTCCGCACCGTTCATCGTTCCAATCGCACGCCGGTCCGCCGCATGCCTCGCCGTTACTTTCGCAAGCTCATGCCCCGCGAGGAGGCGATGCGGTCCAACCGCTTGCTCCGCATGTTCGGCGGCGCGATCTTTCATCGGCGGCTCTGGCAACTCAACCGTCACTCCACCGCGCTCGGCGTCGCGAGCGGCATTTTCTGGGCGTGGATCGCCTTGCCCCTCCAAACCGTCGGCGCGGTCGCGACCGCGTTGATCGGCCGCGGAAACGTGCCGCTCGCCATGGCGTTCACGTGGATCAGCAACCCGATTACGTGGCTGCCGTGTTTCCTGCTCGCGTACGAGGTCGGCCTGGTCGTCACGGGCGCTGACCGAGTGGGCGACTTCCGCGAGCAGCTTTCGGGCATGATGGACGCGGGCGTAATTCACGGCTTCGCGGTCGCCGGCAAGTTCCTCGTGCGGAACCTCGCGCAGCTCTACCCGATGTACGTCGGCGGCGTTCTGCTGGGCCTTATCTCGGGAGGCGGGGCGTATGCCGCGATCTGGTTCGGCTGGCGTTGGAGCGTGGCGCGGCGTTGGCTGCGTCGCCACGAGGGACGCCAGGTGAACGCCCATCGAGCCCGCCCGTTGTCGCGCGGCCTTGCACGGCTCACGGGCAAGAAGATTCAGCCGGGCTAGAGCGATTGATTTCCGTTCGTAGTGTCTGGGGTAGCCGCGGAGCTTGCTCCGCGTATCGGGATCGAGTTAACGTCCGCGCGGAGCAAGCTCCGCGGCTACCCCAGACGCAGCGGAGCCGGTTCAACCGATCCTGGCACGCCTCAGTCCGTGATGTCGAGCTTCGGCGAGCGCGGGCCATAGGCGGCGCGGGCGTAGCTTTGGTTGATGCGGCGCAGCGTCCGCGTGTCGCGCTCGGCGCGGCGGCTCGATTGATTCGCCAAAGCCAGGTTCGTGCGGAGGGCGGCGGCGTCGCGCTCGTCGCGGCGCGTGAGTTCGGCCAGCACCTCACGCGACTCCCGCAGGATCGCGGCCACCGCGTCGCGCTGTTCGCCGGACCAGTGGTGCGTTGCCGCGGCCCAATCCGACTTCAAATCGCGCAGCGTCCCCTCCAGCCGCGCGGCGGCGTCGGTCAGGCCCTGGCGGCGTTGCAGGAGCTCGAGGAGCGCCGTCGTATCGCCCGAGAAGACGTGGCGCGACTGTTCGTCCGACAACACCGCGAGCTGGCGGTAGCAATCGAGTTGGTCGGACGCCGCCACTCGCGAGCGGCCGGCGTCGGCAACGGATGGTTCTGAGTCGTTCGACATCGGTGCCTCGCCTCCTTGGATCAGAACAGCCCGGATTCGCCAGTCCACTCAAGCCACTCCTGCCAGCGATCGCGGTTGAGGGCGAGCGAGCCGTCGTTGAAGCTTTCGGGCGGAATCCGCCGTAGCACCCATTTCGCCCGCTCGTTGGCCGCCTTGGCGTCGTCGGCGCGGCCGAGCGCGACGTAGGCGTTGGTCATCTGCACGTAGGCGCTCAGGGCCGACGGGTCGTCCTGGTAGCGGAAGGCGGCCTCGTCGTAGAGGGCGATCGCCTCCTCGTAGCGGCCCAGGTCGTAGAGGCAGTCGGCGCGGTAGAAAAAGGCCATTCGCTCGTAGGTGGCGTCGAGCAGATCGGTCGGCGGCGCCTGCGCGAAGGCGCTGACGACACCTTCAAAATGCCGCTTGGCTTCGGTCAGATACCGCCGCGCCTGCGTGGCGTCGGCCTCGGCAAGCTTGGTCTTCAGGCTCGTCTCCGGCGCCGCTCCTCCGACCGCGGTTGCCGCCACCTGCGCTTCCACGCGGTGCTCGTCCGCCGACTCCACGAACTCCGCCGCCGCTTGCCGGTAGCAATCGCCCCGCAGGAAGAGCAGCCGCGTGCGACGGTCGTCGGTCGGGTAGCGCTTCGAGAACTCCTCGAACTTCGCCAGCGCCTCGGCCCAGCGTTCGCCCAGGTAGTAGAGCCGGCCCAGCTCCCACGTCGCCTCGCGGAACACCTGCGATTCAGGCCCCAGCACGGGGTTGTTCTCGACCACCGCGCGCAGCGTGTTCTCCGCAAGCGACCACCGACCGCGGCCCTGCGTGACGTAAGCCTGCGCCAGCGGAACCGCGGCCTCGGCGGCAGAGAGCGTTTGCGGGTAGTCGTCCCGCAGGCGAACCAGCGTCTGCACCGCCTCGGGCTGCCGGCCCATCGCCTGATAGGCCCGGCCCAGCCGGAGCAACGCCTCGGGCGCGATCGGATCGCTCGGCCGCTCGCTTACAAAGAGTTCAAGCGCCGCCACCGTCTCCGCAAGGTCCGCCGCCCGCTCGTAGAGCGAGATGCCGTGCCACAACGCCTCGCCGTACGCCTCGTCGTCGGCGAGTGTCAGGTTGCGGCTGTACGCCACGTACGCGTCGCCCGCCCGCACCCACAGCCCGCGGGCACGTTTTTGCACCTTCGGCCGCGTCGACTCGTCCGCTTCGTCCGCTTCGCGCCACACCAGATCGCCCTGACGCTCGAAGGCGAGTCCGAGCCGCGCGTAGAACTCGGCGGACAGAGCATCGTCCACGCGCTGCTCGTACGCCATCAGCTCGATCGCACCGTCATAGTCGGCGGCGGACGTCAGGATGCGCGAGCCGCTGCGGAGGGCGCCAAGCAACTCCTCCTTCAACGGCGCCATCGCCGGGCGACGTGAAAAATCGGCGGCGATGGAGATCAGGTCGTCGGCGCCGCCCTCGGTGTCGCCGAGCACGAGCCGGCAGACGGCGCGACCGAGGTGCGCCTTCGGGGCGGTTCGGCTGCCGGGGTGGTCGCGTAGCACCACCTCGTAGAAGCCGATCGCCTCTCGTGCCGCGACGTTCGGCTCGACCACGCCGGTGCTGGCCTTGTCCTGAGCGATGCGGCCCAGCAGGTAGCAGGCCTCGGCGTCGAGCGCGTGGCCGGTGCCGAGTTGGGAGCGGGCGAGCGTCAGGTATCCCTCGGCCCCGGCGCGGTCGCCGAGCTTCCACGCCGCGTAGCCGAGCCGGAAGTTGACTTGCCCCTGGATCGACTCGTCCGGCGAGAGCGACAGCGCCTCGGCCAACAGCGGCATGGCGGCGTCGGGGTCGCCTGTGTCGACGCTGATGCGAGCCAGCTCGCCCAAGGCCCAGGCGCGTTCGTCGCTCGCGAGGCGTTCGACTTCCAGCATCGACTTGAGCGCTTCCGCGGCCGACACGAGCTTACCATTGGCGATGAGCATCTCGACGGTGCTCCGGCGCATCGGCACGGCCTCCTCGGCGGCGCCGGATTCCTCGAGCATGCGCACCGCCGTGCGCCAATGCGCGGCGGCACGGTCGGGTACGGCCAAGGCTTCGTAGCTGCGGGCGACGCGGTCGGCGACGACCGGCGTCTCCGTCGCGCCCGCCTCGACGGCCCGGCGGGTTTCCTCAATGATGCGGCGGTGGCTGGCCGGGCTTTCGACACGCCGGCTACGCCGCATCGCCCGGTCAAGCGCTTCGGCGATGAGCAGGCGGATCTCCGGTTCGTCGGGCGACTCGGCGGCGACATCGAGCAGGTCGCCGAGCCGGCCGATCGCGGCGTCGTAGCGCTCGGCCTTGATGTCGCGCCGCGAGCGCTCGATCTGCTCGCCGAGCCCCGGCCCCGGCTGCGGGTTGATGAACAGGTAGCCCGCGACGCCGAAGAGCGCCAGCGAGACGATCAGCAGCGGCACCTGCCACAAGCCCGCCAGCGGCGGTGCGGAGCGAACCGGGGAAGCATCGAGGGGCGCACGGTCCCGTGCCATGGCGTCCTTGCCGTGGGAGGAGGGGAAGCGAAAGCCGCGGCGGGGTGGTCGTCCTGAGCGCCGCCGCGAGGTCCAGCAGGATCGGCCGGCGATGGGCCGGCGTCAAGGTCGGCGTCCGATAAAGGTTCGCGCCGCCGATGACCGATACGACCGATAACCCGCAGTGGGTCGCCTGGAGCTCAAGATGATCGACCGCCTTCTGAACCAGTCCGCCGCCGGCACCCTCGAGAAGATGGCCAGCTTCCACGCGAAGCGACAGGCCGTGCTCGTCGAGAATGGCGTGAACCTCAGCACGCCCGGCTACCGCCAGAAGGACCTCGACGTCGCCGGCTATCAAGCCGAGCTGCGCGAGCGGCTCGACGCCCGCGACGCCGCCGGCACAGTCGGTCTCGACGGCTTGGAGATGAACGCCGCCACCACGAAGGCGCGGCTCGTCTATCACGACGGCAACGACCGCGACATCGAGCAGCTCATGGGCGAGCAGGCGAAGAACGCGCTGAAGCACAACCTCGCCGTCGAGCTGCTCCGCAAGCAATACGGCCTGTTCCAGATGGCGCTGCGCGAGCGTGTCGCCTAGCACCGCCTTATCCACGACAGCTTCGCTATCCACGAAAGCATCGCAATGTTCTCCACCCTCGACATGGCCACCGGCGGACTCCAGGCGCAGCGCACGCGCATGGACGTGATTGCCGGAAACGTGCTCAACGTCAACACCACGCGCAACGCCGCCGGCGAGGCCGAGCCGTACCGTCGCCGCTTCGCGGTGCTTCAGCCGACGGACGCGGGTGATCCGAACAAGCCCGGCGTGAGCGTGGCGGAAATCGCCAAGGATTCGTCGCAGTTCGACGAACGGTATGAGCCCTCACACCCCGACGCCGACCCGGTCTCGGGCATGGTGAAGTACCCCAACGTCGACCTTGGCACCGAGTACGTGAACATGCTCGAAGCGACCCGCGCGTACGAAGCGAGCGTAACGCTGATGCAGACGAGCAAGTCGATGTTCAACAGCGCCCTTCGCCTGCTGGCGTGAGCTGTTGACAACCCACCCGAACACCCTCCTATCAAAGATTTTCCGCCGATCCTCGCGTTGTAGCCGGGCGTCTCTTCGTTAGATTTCAGGCCCTGATTTCCTGGTCGACCACGAAGGTCGCGGGAGTCGGGCGGCAGCCTTTGGGCCGCCGGCCACGCCAGAGCGGCGGACTGTCAAGGACGACAGCCATGACTGCCATTTCCCCCCTCACTCTCTCCCCCGCCTCCTTCGCCCCCGGCCTCGCGCCGGGCGCGGGCGCCGCGACGACGAGCCCGGCCTTCGCCGGGGTGCTCGACGTGGCCAAGCAGGCGCTGGGCGAGGTCTCGCAGATGCAGGCCGACGCCACCCGCGCCACCGAGTCGCTCGCCCTGGGCGAGACCGACGACGTGGTCGGCGTGATGGCGGCGGTCGAGAAGGGGGAGCTGGCTTTCAAGACGCTCCTGGCGATCCGCTCGAAGCTGATGTCCGCCCTCGACGAGGTGCGGAACATGCCCGTGTAATCCGCCTGCCTGATCGGCCCGCCTTGGCGGTCCGTGCGACGGCGGGCCTTGGCCATGGAGGGCCGACCCGATGGACCGCGTCAAGCAACAGCTCGAACAACTGCGCGGCCAGCTCTCGGGCCTGACACCCAGCCAGCGCATGCTCGTTGGCACGCTGCTGGCGGTGATCGCCGTCACCGTCGTCTGGTGGGTCCGCCACGCCGCCGACGGCGAGATGATGGCGCTGCTCGACCAGCCCCTTACCGCCGACCAGGCTGGCGTGATCCGCCAGCACCTACGCGGCGAGGGGATTGAGTTCCAGGAAGTCGACGGCAAGATCATGGTCCCCGCCACGCGCCACGCCGAGGCGATGGGCGTGGTCAGCTTCAACCGCGCCTTGCCGAGCGACACCACGCAGCACTTCGCCAAGGCGTTGGGCCAGATCGGCAGCTTCGACCCGCGCGCCAAGATCGACGGCACCCTGCTGCACGCCCGCGAGCGCAGCCTTGCGGCCACCATCGGCCGCTGGCCTGGCGTGCGGCAAGTCGAGGTGCACCTCAACGCGAACTACAAGCGGCAGATCGGCGGCGACATCCTGCCGACGGCCGGCGTGAACGTGACGAGCGATGGCTCGCTCGATGACCGCTCCCGCGTCGCCGACGCCGCGGCAAAGATGATCGCCGGCGCTATTCCAATGCTCAAGCCGTCGGCCGTCACGGTCATCATCGACGGCATGGCGGTCGACACCAACAGCGACGACGGCCTCGCCGGCGGCAGCCGCCTGCTCGCCCTGAAGGAGCAGGCCGAGCAGGCCTGGGAGCAACGGCTTCGCCAGCACTACCAGTACGTGCCGCAGCTCTACGTGACCGTGAACGTCGAGGTGGACGACCAGGTGAAGCGTAGCACCGCTACGACCATCGATCCCGAGAGCAAGCTCATCGTCCCGCTCGAAACACGCACCGAGAGCGACACAACCGAAAGCGCCTCCGCCGACGCGGGTGGCGAGGGCGGCTTCGTGCCGAACGCGGTGCTGGGCATGTCGGCCACCGCCGTCGCGGCCGGCGGCGGATCGACGTCGCGCGACGTCGAGGAGACGACCAACCACGTCGAGGTCGGCCGCACCCGGATGGAAACCTTCAGCAAGGGCGGCCAGGCGCGGCCGGTGAGTTGCTCGCTATCGCTGCCCTTGAGCTACGTGACCCAGCAATGGCAGGGGCGCAATCCCAGCGCGGGCGAGCCGGCGGTGGAGGTGCTACGGGCATACGAGCAGGAGGTTATCGCCTCGTTCAAGCAGACGGTTGCGGCCTTGCTGAACCTGCCGTCGGACGCGGGCGTGATGGTCAACACCTACGCCGACGCCGGCGGCGTGACGTCGCAGGCGGCCGGCATGCTCGGCGCCGACGGCCTACCGATCGCGGCGACGTCAGCCGAGGGCGGGGCGGGCATCAGCCGGCTCGTCACCGATTATGGGCGGCCCGCGGCGGTGCTCACGCTCGCGGCCGTGGCGCTCTTCCTGGTGAGCAGCGCGGTGAAGAAGAGTGTTCCGGCCACGAGTGTGCCGGCCACGCCCAGCGCTGCCGAACTGGCCGCGTGGGGCGGCGGCGACGGCGTTCAGCTCGTCGGCGCCGACGAGGGCATTGCCGGCGAGGCCGGCGGCGCCGACCCGCTGCTGGTCGGCCAGGAGATCGCCGAGGAGCAGTTGCAGGCTGGCCAGATGGTCGAGCAGGTGCAGTCGCTTGTGAAGGAGAATCCCGACGCCGCCGCCGCGCTGGTGCGGCGCTGGATCAACGCGGCGTAGCTTCCCGATTGCGGCGTAGCTTTTCGCTCGCGTCGCACGCCGTACCCCCATCGCCCAGGTGCCCGCCATGTCCGCCGCAGCCGAAGCCTCCGATGTCGACGCGCCCGCCGAGGCGACCGTACCCGGCGTGCGCAAGGCGGCCGTCCTGCTGCTGGGCCTGAGCGAGAGCGAGGCCGGCGAGCTGCTCAAACGCCTGCCGAGCGACGCCGTCGAGACCGTCGGCCGCGAGATCGCTAGCCTCGGCGAGGTCGCCACGCCGCTGCGCAAGCAGGTGTTCGGCGAGTTCTACAACCTCGCCCTCGCCAACAGCTACATCGCCCAGGGTGGGCTCGAATATACGAAAAAGCTGCTGACCGGCGCCCTTGGCGAGAACGCTGACAAGGTCATCAAGCAGGTCACGCAGCAGGTCCAGACCAGCCCCTTCAGCTTCCTGCAAAAGACTGACAGCGGGAACCTGATGGCCTTCATCCAGGACGAGCACCCGCAGACGATCGCCCTGATCCTCGCCCACTTGCCGCCCGGCAAGGCGAGCGAAATTCTCGCCGGGCTCCAGGCGCAGAAGCAGGTCGAGGTCATCAAGCGCGTCGCCAACATGGAGACGACCAACCCCGAGGTCATCAAGGAGGTCGAGAAGGGCCTCGAACACCGCCTGAGCGATTTGGTCAGCCAAAGCTTTGAAAAGACCGGCGGCGTCGACAGTGTCGCGGAGATCCTGAACCTTGCCGATCGTGCGACGGAAAAGGGAATCATGGAAGGTCTCGAGAGCGACGACCCGGACCTCGTCGAGAACATTCGCCGCCTCATGTTCGTCTTCGAGGACATCCTGCTCGTCAACGACAAGGGCATCCAGGCCGTCCTGAAGGATGTCGACAATGAGACGCTGGCCCTGTCGCTCAAGACGGCAAGCGAAGACCTGAAGCAAAAGGTCTTCCGCAACATGAGCGACCGCGCGAGCAAGCTGATCCAGGAGGACATGCAGTTCATGGGCCCGGTGCGCGTCAGCGACGTCGAGCAGGCGCAGCAGAAGGTGGTCGATATCGTCCGCCGTCTCGAGGACGCGGGCGAGATCGTGATTGAAGGCCGCGGCGGCGACGCGGAGATGATGGTTTAAGCCACCCCGTCGGGCTGACGGTTAGCGCCGCAGGATGTGGCGTTTCTAGCGAAAGGGACGGATGCCCGTACTCAAGTCGACGCCGGCCGCTCAGGCGCTCACGCAATTTTCGCTCACGGACATCGAGCACGAGGCGGCGTCGCTGTTGGAGGCCGCGCGGCGTCGGGCGGCGGCCATCGTCGACAACGCCCGCACCGACGCCGCCAAGGCCAGGCAGGAGGGCCGCGACGCCGGCTTCGCCGAAGGCCGCGACGCCGGCTTCGCCGAGGGGCACAAGAAGGGGCTCGCCGAGGGCAAGGCCGAGGCGTACGCGACGCACGAGGCCCGCATCAACAAGCTCGCCGACGTGCTCGACGCCACGCTCCGCGCCTTCAACGTCGAGCGTGAAGGCCTCGCCGCCCGCGCCGGCAGCGAGGTTCCGCACCTCGCCGTCGCCATCGCCGAACGCATCGTCAAGCGGGCGGGCGCTTTCGACCCGAGCGTCTGCATCGCCAACGCGACTGCCTCGCTACGCCTCGTGATGCGCGCGCACGATGTGAAGCTCAACGTCCACCCCGACGACATCGCGACGATCAAGAGCACGCTTCCCGAACTCAAGCGGCGCTGGCCCGCGCTGACGCACGTGGAGCTCGTCGAGGACCCGGACCTGATGCGCGGCGGCTGCCGTGTGCAGACCGCCGGCGGGCTCGTCGACGCCGACCTCAAGACCCAGCTCGATCGCATCGCCGCCGATCTGATTCCGGAGGAGAAATAGCCGATGTCGTCGCTCGCCTCTCACCTCGCCGCCGTGGAGAGTTCGCTGCCGATCCGCGTGGTAGGCGAGATCAGCGCCGTGCGCGGCCTGACGCTTGAGGCGGCGCACCTGCCGCTGCCGCTGGGGGCGACGTGCCGCATCGACCGCGTCGGCGACGGGTTCGACGCGGGTAAAACGCCGTGCCGCGCCCAGGTGGTCGGCTTCGGCCGCGAGCCCGACGGACGCGAAACCACGCTGCTCATGCCGCTGGGCGACCTGACCGGCGTGGCCGCGGGCGACCCGGTGGAGAACGAGCCCGGCAGCCCGCACATCCACGCCGGCGACGGCCTGCTCGGGCGGGTCGTCAACGCCGACGGTAAGCCGATCGACGGCAAGCCCGCCATCGCCGGCGTCACCGTTCCCGAGCTCTGCCCGCTCAACCGCAAGCCGCCCGACCCGCTGGGCCGCACGCTCGTCCGCGAGCCCCTGAGCACCGGCGTGCGCTGCATCGACGGCCTGCTCACCTGCGGCAAGGGGCAACGCATGGGCCTCTTCGCCGGACCGGGCGTGGGCAAAAGCACCCTGCTGAGCTGGATCAGCAAACACACCGACGCCGACGTGAGCGTGATCGCCCTCATCGGCGAGCGCGGCCGCGAGGTGGGCGAGTTCCTGGAGAATGCCCTGGGCCCCGAGGGGATGAAGCGCTGCGTGGTCGTCGTCTGCACGGCCGAGGAGCCGCCGCTGATGAAGGTCCGCGCCGCCAAGGCCGCGTGCGCGATCGCCGAGCATTTCCGCGATCGCGGGAAGAACGTCCTGCTGCTGCTCGACTCCCTCACGCGTCTCTGCCAGGCCCAGCGGCAGATCGGCCTGGCCGCCAAAGAGCCGCCGGCCACCAAGGGCTTTCCGCCGAGCGTCTTCGCGCTCCTGCCCGACCTCCTCGAGCGGGCCGGCAGCACGAAGGATGGCAGCATTACCGGCTTTTACACCGTGCTCGTCGAGGGCGACGACTTTTCCGAGCCCATTCCCGACGCGGTCAAGGGCATTACCGACGGGCACATCTGGCTATCGCGCGAGCTCGCCGAGGCGGGGCACTTCCCGGCGATCGACGTGCTCAAGAGCGTGTCACGCGTGCGCGGCGACGTGTCCGATAAACCTCAGGTCAGCGCCGCCCGCGCGGTGCAGAAGCTCGTCGCCGACTACGCCGGCATCGAGGATCTTGTGAACGTCGGCGCCTACGTCGCGGGCGCAAATCCCGAGGCGGATGCTGCCGTGCGAATGCGGCCTCGCGTGCTGACGTTCCTCCAGCAGTCGCCCGAAAACCCGACCAACCTCGCCGGCGCCCGCAAGCAGCTCTTCGACCTGCAACGCGAGATCGGCCTCCTGAAACAGCCCGCGACTCCGCAAGGTTCCCAAAGCCCGCAACGCTGATGCCCACGTTCACCTTCAAGCTCGACGGGGTCCTTCAGCTTCGCAAGCGGGCCGAGCAGCAGGCGCAGCGAACGGTCGCCGAGCGCGCGCGGGCGGCGCAGCAGTTGTCGGACGAGCTGACGGCGCTCAACGATAACCTTGTCGCCGCGACAAACGAGTTGCGCGGCGGCAGGCTTGTCGGCAGCGTCGACGTGGCGTACCTGGCGGCGCACCGGCGGTTCACGACGGATGTAACGCGGCAGGGGGCCACGCTCATGCAGAAGTTGGCGCTCGCCGAACGCGAGGTGTGCGAGGCGCGGTCGCTCTTGGCCGAGGCCGTCAAGCAACGGCGCGTGCTCGAAACGCTGCGCGAGAAGCACCACGCCCGATGGAAGGCCGAGCAGCAGAAGCGCGAGTTGAACGAGGCCGACGAGGACGCCGGCCGCTGGTTCGACGCCCTCGCCCGCGAGGACGCCGCTCGCGAGAACCTCCTCGTGGGCGGAGGTGACGAACGATGAGTTTGCTCAAGAAACTGTGGATGGTGCTGGTCGTCACGCTCGCGCTGAACTTCGTCGCGCTCATCGCCGTCGCGGGGCTGCTGGCCCAGCGGGCGCACCTGGATGGCGAGAAAATCAAGGCCGTGCGCGAGGTGCTGTTTCCCGCCGACGACTCGGCCGAAGACGTCGAGGCCGATCCGGTGGTCGACGAGCCGACCGGCCCGACGCCGATGGAGGAGTTGCTCGCGTTGCTCGACGCGCAGTCGGGCAAGCCGGCGGAGCGGCGGGTGAGCGAGATGACCGCCTCGCTCGACGAGCGGGCCACGATGCTCGACCGCCGCCGCCGCGAGGTGGCCGATCGCCGCCGGACCATCGCCGCCGCGGCCGAGCGCGTGCTGGCGGACAAGCAATCGTTCGAGGCGACGCGCGACGAGTGGCAGGCCGCCATCGCCGCGGCGAACGCGAGGGCGACGGACGAAGGATTTCGCGAAGCGTTGACGCTCTACGAGCAGCTTCCGTCGAAGCAGGTGAAGGCGATCTTCATCGAACTTCCCGACGACGACGCGGTCGCCTACCTGCGGGCGATGGAGCCGCGGCAGGCGGCGAAGGTGCTCAAAGAGTTCAAGTCGCCGGCCGAGACCGAGCGGGCGAAAACGCTGCTCGAACTGCTCCGCAACAAGCCCGTGCCCGAGCCGGAAGAGGCCGCTTGAACGTCTCGCCGTGCCTGTTGAATAGGTCGCCCCGTTCCGAAGGACACCCTAATGCTCGCGACTACCCCCACAACCCGGCCGGCCGACTTTGCCGCAAATCGTCCCGCCGCTGCGCGAGAACGCCAGGTCGATCGGCCGTCATTCCAGCGCGAACTCGATCGCTCCGCGCTCCCCCCCGTGCCGGCGGAGGACCCGCCGACCATCGCCAGTGAGCCGCCGGCTGAGGCCGATGTTCTGACCGAGGCGGAGGGCGTTGCTCCCGTGGTTGGCCCCGTCGAGTCGAGTCCGCAATCGCAGGCACCCGTTGCCTCCGCCATGCTCGCGATGACGACCGCGGGCGAGGCGACGCCGGCCGTGGACGTGGCAAACGCACCGGCCGCATTGGCGAACGGGGAGATGATCGCGCCCGTTTCGCTTTCTGCCGCGACGACGCCCAATGATGTGAATGCGTCGCAGCCGACGATGGTCGCTTCGCCTACAGCCGAGTCCGCCGCGCCGCCTCAAGCTCAGCCTGCGGTGGCGTCCGGCGGAAATCAGACCGCCGCTCCCATCGCGAATACCCCCGCGCCCGCGGCAAACGCGATGACGGTCGAGGGCGGGAATCTTCCTCAACAGGCGAATGTTGCCGCCGAGGTGCCGCCCACACCCGTCGTTGCGAACGCCCCGGCGAGCGCGGCGCAGGACGCCGCAGTTTCGCCCGAAACGAACGAACCCGCCGTGGCCAATCGACCTCTCGCAAACATCGCGGCCCAGTCGGCAGAGGCCGCATCGCCCGCGTCGGCGCAGGTCGTGGCGAAAGCGCCCGCGTCGCACGCCGCTCCGGTGGAGGCCGCGCCCGTGCAGGCGGTGTCGATCGGCCCGGTCGAATCGGCCCCGCAGCCGGCGGCGCAGCCCGCGTCCACCGTGCAGGCGAGCGCGGTCGCGGTGCAGGAGGATGCAAACGTGGAAGAGGTTGCCAAGGCCGTGCGAGTCGTCTCGCACTCGCCGGCGAGCGGCCGGACGACGATGACGGTCCGGCTCGACCCGCCGTCGCTCGGCAGCGTGCGCGTCCACGTGCAGGTCGTCGACGGTCAGATGACCGCGACGCTTGGCACAAGCAGCGAGGTGGCGCGGCAGCTTGTGAATGGTTCGCTCGACCAACTGCGCACGAGCCTTGAGCGCAGCGGCGTAACGCTGGACCGCGTGGTCGTGACGCGCATGGCGCCCGCGGGCGAGTCCGCCGGAAGCAACGCCCGTGACGGCGACGCGAATCAATCCGGCCGCCAAGGCGATGGGCAGTCGGCCGGCCGCGAGAACCTTCAGCAGCAGCAGCGCGACCAGCAACGCCGCGAGGCGATGCGCCGGCTCTGGAATCAGGGCGGTTTCAGCCGCGCCGCGTGATGCGTCGACCGTTGCCGACGTCGAACCGGCTTGCGGAAAATCGCCAGGCCGTGGATGATCCGCGCTTCCTCGACCCGAACGCGGAGCATCCTTGGCCAAGAACAGCAAGACAAGCACGAAGCGCAGCAGCACGCCCACCTCCGGCGACCGGTACGCGCCCGACCCGAAGAAGAAGTTCACCTTCGGCCTGTGGACCGTCGGCAATGTCGGCGCTGATCCGTTCGGTGGGCCGGTGCGCGAGAAGAAGCAGCCGTGGGAACTCTGCGACCTGCTCGGCAAGGCCGGCGCGTACGGCGTGAACTTTCACGACAACGACCTGATCCCGATCGACGCGAGCGCCGACGAGGCCGAGAGTATCAAGAAGGATTTCAAGAAGGCTCTGAAGGACAACGGCCTGAAGGTGCCGATGGCCACCACCAATTTGTTCGGCCACCCGGCGTTCAAGGATGGTGCCTTCACCAGCAACGATGCCCGCGTCCGCGCGTACGCCATCCAGAAGACGATGCGCGCCATGGACCTTGGGGCCGAGTTCGGCGCCAAAACCTACGTGTTCTGGGGCGGCCGCGAGGGGGTCGAGAGCGACGCGACTAAGTCGCCTGTCGAGAGCACAAAGCGCTTCCGCGAGGCGATCAACTTTCTGTGCGAATACAACATCGAGCAGGGCTACGGCTACAAGTTCGCGTTCGAGGCCAAGCCAAACGAGCCGCGCGGGCACATCTACTTTGCCGTCACCGGCAGCTATCTCGCGTTCATCCCCACGCTCGATCACCCGGAGATGTGCGGCGTGAACCCCGAGTACGCCCACGAAAGCATGGCGGGCTTGAACTTCGTCCACCACGTCGCCCAGGCAATCGAGGCGGGCAAACTGTTTCACATCGATTTGAACGACCAGGAGTTCGGCCGGTACGACCAGGATTTTCGATTCGGCAGCGTGAACTATAAGAACGCGTTTTTCCTTGTGAAACTGCTTGAGGACCACAAGTACAACGGCCCGCGCCACTTCGACTCGCACGCCTTTCGCCAAAGCGGCTACAACGATGTTCTTGAGTTCGCGAAAGGCAGCATGCGGACGTACATGATCCTCGCCGACAAGGCCGAGCGGTGGAACAGCGATCCGGAAATCCAAGGCCTGCTCGGCGAGATCAACGTGAAGGACGCCAAGCTCGCGAAGCTGACGAAGTCGTTCAGCAAGTCGAACATGAAGGCGTTGCTCAAGCAGGAGTTCGACCGCGACGCGCTGGGGGCAATCGACCTGCCTTACGAAAAGCTCGATCAACTGACGGCCGAGGTGCTGATGGGCGTGCGGTAGGCTTGTCCTCGTGTTCTTCATCGACGCCCACAGTCACCTGCCGCTTAACACGCCGGCTGCGCTGGCGGCGGCCGAACGCATCGGCGTACGCATCGTGAACATCTGCGTCGACAGCCCACAGCTCGGCGGGCTCGACGCGCAACGCGGCTGGTACCGCGACCTGCATAAGCGGCGGCCGGATCGGTTTGCGTGGGTGACGAGCTTCTCCCTCGACCGTTTCGGCAACCCCAATTGGGCGGAGGCGGCCATCGCGGAGCTCGATGCCGATTTCGCCGCCGGCGCGTGTGGCTGCAAGATTTGGAAGAACGTCGGAATGGACCTGCGCGACGCAGACGCTTCGTTCGTCTTTTGCGACGATGACCGATTTGACCCGATTTACGAGCACCTGGCCGCCATCGGCAAGCCGCTGCTGATGCACATCGGCGAGCCGCTGGCGTGCTGGCAGTCGCTCGACGAAATGGAGGCGGCCGGCAGCCCGCACCTGGGGTATTACCGCGCTTGCCCGGAGTGGCACTGGCACGGCCGGGCGGACGTGCCATCGCACGCCCGGTTGATCGCCTCGCGCGACCGCGTCTGCCAGAAGCACCCGGCGTTGACCGTCATCGGCGCCCACTACGGCAGCCTGGAGTTTGACCTCGATGAGGTGGCCAGTCGCCTGCGCAGATATCCGAACGTTCACGTCGACACGTCGGCCCGCATGGGCGACATCGCGATTCAAGCTGCCGCGAATCGGGCGAAGGTGCGAGACTTTTTCAGCGAGTTTGCCAATCGCATCTTGTGGGGTCTGGATTGGGTGATGACCCAGCCTCTCGGCGACCTCGAACCCAACCGCGCTAAGGCCACGCTCGACCGCCTCGCCACCGCGTACGGTGAGGAACGGCGGTTTTTCCTGACGGATGACCTCATTGTTTCGGGTTCGACCTGCGTCGAAGGGCTCGCCCTCGACGAGGCGACGGCGGACCGCCTGTTTGTTCGCAACGCGCAGCAGGTTTACGGCGTGTTCGAGTCGTAGCCGCCTTGTCCGCCGGCTCTACAACTGAAGCGGGCGCCCGTCGCGGACATCGCTCACGTGGCGGATGATCTCGTCGCCCCCGCCGGCGTAAACGAGCTCGCCGAGTTCGCGGAGGCGGTCGAGGTCGACCGGCACCTTCAGCTCATCGGCCGCGGCCAGGACGCGGGCGAAGTCGATGCCGTCCTGCTGTCGGTCGAGCACCTGACGGCCGATCGAAATCATCGATGAAAACTTCATTGCCATCACCGCTTCGACCGTCGGCACGATGGCCGGCACGCCGTCGAAATTGACGTGGTGGGCCGAACGCACCACCTTGCGGAAGAGCGGCGACTGCCTTGCCTTCATCACGTCGACCGCCTCCTCGCCGTCAAGCATCAGGCGGGTCACGACGGGCGTGTCGTGCGATGTGAGCTGGGGAAATGCCGTGACAAGGGCGTCGGCGGCTTTCCTAGGAGCGTCCGTCAACACGTCCACGTCCCGTGTCGCCCGAGGGCGGCCGGTGTGGGCGTTGATCGCGTGAGCGCCAGCGATCACGTAGGAAACGCCCGCGGCGTTCAGCACGCGGGCGACGTCGGCCGGGGTGATGATCATGCCGTAGTAGACGCTCAGCGCCACGCCCTCGGCCACAAGGTCGGCCATCGGGCGGGGGCGCAGGGGCTGACGCGGGATGCTGATGACGGGCGACACGGACCCGCATTCTACCAGAAGTCGCTACTTTTTGTCGCGTTTTCCACGGTGCTGGCCGCGCTTGTCACGCGAGCGGGAGCGCTGGTCGCGCTTCTGCCCGCCGGAACGCTTGGGCCGGGCTTCCAGACCGCCGCCCAGGTCCGTCTTGGGCTTGGGTTTGCCCTCGTGCTTGCCTTTGCCGGTCCCGCCGGTGCCGCGGGAGAGGACGTCGAGGATCACGATGTCCAGCTCGCGGCGCGGCACGTCGACGCGCATGATCCGCACCTTCACCGCATCGCCGATGCGCATCACCGTGCCGCTGCGCTGCCCCTTAATAACGCCGGCCTTGCTGTCGACGTCCCACCAGTCGTCCATCAGGTCCTCGTAGCGCACCAGGCCTTCGGCGAGATACGTGTCGAGCTGCACGAAGACGCCGAAGTTGGTGATGCCCGTCAGAACGCCCTTGAACTCGTCGCCAACGTGCTTGTCGCCGAGGAGTTCGAGCACCTTCACCTGGCGCAGCTCGCGTTCGGCCGACTCGCTGCGGCGCTCGGTGTAGGAGATGTAGCTGCCGATGTCTTCGAGCTCTTCGGCGGCGGGGCTGCGGGCGTTGATGCGCTTGCCGACGTTCACCTTCTCCTCACCCGGCGGCGGACGATGGGGACCATCGCGGAAGTCGCCCATCTCGTCGAAAAAGGTGTCGAGCAGGCGGTGGATCGTCAGGTCGGCGTAGCGGCGGATCGGGCTGGTGAAGTGCGCGTAGTTCTCGCTCGCGAGCGCGAAGTGGCCGATCAGCTTCGGCGAATATTCGGCCCGACTGATGCTCCGCAGGATCGCCATGTTGATCGCGAACTCCTCCGGCTTGCCACGCACGCTCGCGAGCAACGCCTGGATCGCGTGGCGATCGAGGTTGTCGGGCACCTTGTACCCCGCGGCCATGCTGAAGTGCTTGAGGCGCTCCTCCCCCTCGCCGTCCGGGCCGGGGTGCGTGCGGCGCAGGTGCGGCACGCCCATACCCGTGAAGAGCCGGCTGACGGCTTCGTTCGCCTCCACCATGAACATCTCGATCAGCGTGTGCGTGAACGAGTCGTCCTCCTCCTCGGCCCCGATGACCTTGCCCTGGGAATCGAGTTGCAGCTCGACACTCGGCATGTTCAGCACAATTTGCCCGTCCGCGTGGCGGCGCTTCTGGATCAGCTTCGCCACCGTATTCATGTTCTCGAGCTGCTTGATGAGCTTCGGCTCGTAGTCACCCCGCTTGCGATTGCCGTCGGGGTGGAAGATGTCGTCCTTGCCGTCGATCAGGTCCTGCGCCTCGACGTATCGCAGCCGCTTGAACGAGTGGATGACCGAGTTGCTGAACGCCGTTCGCACGGGGCGGCCGGTCTTGTCGTTGATCCAGATGAAGGCGCTCTTGACCAGCCGCGGCGAGCCCTCGACGAGCGAGCAGACGCCGTTGCTGAGCACTTCCGGCAGCATCGGGATCACATGGCCGGGGAAGTACGTTGAGTTGCCGCGCTTGTACGCCTCCTCATCAAGCGGCGTGTCCTGCTTCACGAAGTAGCTCACGTCGGCGATGTGAACGCCGAGCTTCCACGTGCCGTCGTCGTCGCGCGTGAGGCTGATGGCGTCGTCGTAGTCCTTGGCATCGTCGGGGTCGATGGTGCAGATGAGCTCGCCGGTAAGGTCCACGCGCGTCTTGCGCTCGGCCTCGGGGTCGAAGCTGCGCACCGCCTGCGTGGCGGCGTCGCCCACGGCCTCGGGGAAGTCGCTCGGCAGGCCGAACTGCACGATCACGCTGTGCAGGTCAACGTCTTTGTCGCTAGGGTCGCCCAGCACCTCGGTGATCACGCCCTCGAGCATGCCGCCTCCCTCGCCGAACTTGGTGAGCTCGACGATCACCTTCTGCCCCGGCTCGACGTACCGGCCGGCGGCATCGGGGGTGAAGATGGGGTCGACGTTCGCCTTACCATCGGGGAAGACGACCCACTTGCCTTCGAGCTTGCTCACCGTGCCGGCGAACTTGGTGTGCTGGCGCTCGATCACCTCCAGCACCTTCCCTTCGAACATCGCTTTGCCCTTGCGATGGCCGGCGGGGATGATCTTGGCACGCACGGTATCGCCGGTGAGCGCCCCCTCATTCTGGCCCGGCGGGATGAACAAATCCTCGTGGCTGCCGATGTCGGTCGGCACGACGAAGCCGAACCCGCGCTGGTTGTGCCGGTAGGTGCCGACAAGCTCGTTGTCGCCCACGCGGTTGCCCGGCAACAGGATCGACCCGCCCACGCCCAGCACGACGCGGCCCTCGTCCATCAGGTCGCGCAGCGCCTCGCGGAACCCGCCGTAGTCTTCCTCGCTGATCTCGCCGACTTCCTCGGGCTGGTCCTCCTGATGCAGAAGCAGCAGCGCGCGGGCGAGTTGGCGGGGCCGCATGGGCGTGTAGCCCTCGGCCTCGACGCGGTCGAGAATCTTCCGCCGCAACGGCGAGTCGGCGGAGAGGGAGGCGGGATCGGGCGAAGCCATACGGTATTTGTACGCGCCGCGCCCGCCCATCGCACCGACCAAGTTGGTGTCGCGTCAAGCTGGGGAAAATCTGTGGGTGGCGCAACGCGGTGTCAGCGGTAAGCTTACCGGCATGGCGGACCGCTCGATCGTGCTTGTTGCGGACGATTCCAAGACCGCCCGAGAGGCTTTGGGCGAGCTTCTCGCCCGCGAGGGCTACCACGTCGAAACCGCCGCCGACGGCCTGGAGGCCATTGAGCGGATGAAGAGCGTGGCCGTGAACGCCCTCGTGCTCGACCTGCACATGCCCGAGCATGACGGCTTCGAAACCCTCGCCTACATCCGCGAGCACCGGCGCGGCATGCCGTGCATTTTGCTCAGCGGGCTTCCGCCGGATGAAATCCAGCAGGAGATGATCCGCACCGGCACCGACACGCTCCCGCCCCTCTTCCAGAAGCCGGCGGACTACGACCAGTTGCTCGGCATTCTCGCCATGATGATCGCGGGCGATCTGCCCGTGAACGACGGGACGTAGACAGTTATCGAAAACGCGATGGATCATGCGCATGCTCCTTAGCCGCCCCGCCTCGCGGGGCGCGTGGATGGGCGACGAGCGCCCCGCAAGGCGGGGCGGCTAACACCGAACCGACGCGAGCAAGCGGTGTGCAAGCCGCTCAAATAACACGTCGCACTGGCTCTTTCGATCGCGGTCGATACGCTGGCGCGGATGACGACGCACTCGCTTCTTGCTGCCGCAACGCTGCTCGCCGCCCTCGTTGCGCCCGCTGGTGCCGATCACCACGAGCAGGCCGAACCGTCGATGGCCGGCGCCGTCGCGGAAGTTCACGGGCGAGCCAACGCGCCGGCGAACGCCGTCCTGCACGGCACCATCACCGTCGAGTTCGGCGGGAACACGCTGCTGGACGCGGCGGACATTTGGTTTCACCCCAATGGCGGGCTCGTCCGCATCGACGCGGGCGACGGCGACGTGGCCGTCTTCGACGGCCAAACGGCGTGGGCCAACGAACAGGGCACGCTTGCGCGGCCGCGATTCCAACTGCTGACGTGGCCTTACTTTGCAGTGATGCCCTTTAAGCTCGACGACGGCGGGACCCGGCTTGAAGGCATGGACGACGCGCCCCTGCGTGCGGGCGAGGCCCCGATGCGGCGGATGAAGCTCACGTTCGGCGAAGGCGTAGGCGACAGCCCGGACGACTGGTACGTCCTCTACGTCGATGACGACGACCAACTCGTGGCCAGCGGGTACATCGTGACCTACGGCAAGTCGGTCGATGCCGCCGAAGCCGAGCCGCACGCCATCGTCTACAAGAACTTCACCGACGTTCCCGGCCCGGACGGCGAGCCGACCGGCGTGGTCCTGAGCCCGACGTGGGAGTTCTACAACTGGACCGAGGCGGACGGCATCACCGGCGACGTCATCGGCCGCGTCTCGATCGACGGCCTCGCGCTCGTCGAAACCCCGGACGGCGTGTTTGAACGTCCCGAGGGGACCGAAGAGGTGACGCCGCCGTCTGCCGAGTAAGCTGGGCGCATGCGAGAAGTCTTCTTCATTGTGGCCGGCGTCGCGCTCGTCGGCACCCTGGTGACGGCGTTGCTGGGCTATGTGATCTACCCGCGGCAGGTGGCGAAGGAGACGGGCCACCGCAAGGCGGCGCGGCGGCGGGGCAAGTCGAGCGGGCAGTCGAGCAAGCACGTCTCCCCGGCGCTGCGCAGCCAGGGGTTTGCGCGAGCGATGTTCATCGTGTTTGCGGCCGCCACGTTCGTGGGCGCGTTCTTCGGCCTCGTCACGCCGTAGTATTGCTCCATGCTACGAGCCGCCACCCTTGCCGCCGCCCTGCTCCTCGCCGTCCCCGCCTTCGCGGACGACGCGGCGCCCAAGCCCGATGTGGTCGTCTACGGCGACGCAATCAACGTCGCTGGCGAACCGATTCCTGTCGAGAAACTCCTGGCTGACCCGGCCGCCTTCGCCGGCAAAACGGTGCTGCTCAAGGGAACGATCCAAAGCGTCTGCCAGACGCGCGGCTGCTGGGTGAAGCTGTCGCCCGCGGGCGCGAACCCGACATCGCTCACGCCGGGGATGGACAGCGCGTTCGTGAAGCTTATCTGCGACACGCCGGGCCAGCTCGTGCCAACCGACAGCGGCGGAGCGACAGCGCTCGTGCGCGGCGAGGTCGTGATCGAGGAGATCGACGAGGCGACCGCCCGCCACTACGCCGAGGATGCCGGCGCCACGAAAGAGCAGATTGAGCAGATTGTGGGTTCGCAGAAGACGGTGCGTGTGATGAGCCCCGGCGTGGCCGTCATCAAGGAGGCGGCCGCGGAGAAAATGCAGGACTAGCCGCCGCGGCGGCGGGTGGGCATGATGTCACCCATGCTGGAGATGCTGACGCCCCCGGACGGACTGCTGTCGGTCACGTCGCTGGCCGTGACGTTCTACGACTCGGACATCTGGTCGACCGCGGCCCTTGTGTCGCTGCTGACGCTGCTCGTGCTCGAGATCATCCTCGGCATCGACAACGTCGTCTTCATCGCAATCCTCACCGGCAAACTACCGGAGAAGGACCGGCCAAAGGCGCAGAAGGTCGGCCTTGGGCTGGCGGCGGCGATGCGCATCCTCTTCCTCTTCGGCGCTGCTTGGGTGCTGACGCTCGACAAGCCGGAGCTCGGCGTCGACGTCGGAAGCTGGTTCGGCCAAGAGGCGTTGGAGGTTGGGCACGACAAGCGGGCCACCGTCCAAACCGAGGCCGGAGCGCTCGTCACCGGCGAGCCCGTCACGCTCGATGCCGAAGGCAACGTCGCTGAAAAGAAGGAAAAAGACGGCGAGCACGAGCCGCTGCTCATCACGATCAAGGACCTCATCATCCTGCTGGGCGGGCTCTTCCTGCTCGGCAAGGCGGTGTACGAGATTCACGACAAGTTAGAAGGCAACGACCACAGCCACGGCTCCGGCAAGCCCACGGCCAGCTTTACGGCGATCATCGTGCAGATTTTGCTGCTGGACCTGGTCTTCAGCATCGACAGCGTCATCACCGCCGTCGGTTTGGCCGAGTACCTGCTGGTGATGATCATCGCGGTGGTGGTGGCGGTGATCGTGATGATCGTCTTCGCGGGCCCGATCAGTCGCTTCGTCGAAAAGCACCCGACCACGAAGATTCTCGCGTTGAGCTTCCTGATTCTGATCGGCGTGCTGCTGGTGGCCGAGGCGTTCGAGCAGAAGATTCCCAAGGGGTACATCTACTTCTCGCTGGCGTTCGCGCTGCTCGTCGAGATGCTCAACATCCGGCTGAAGAAGTCGTCGAGCAAGCCGGTGAAGCTGCACCAGAGCTACGTCGACAGCGAGTCGAGCGACGGCTACGGCGACGTCGCCCACCCCGATGCTCCCCAGGACGCTCAATCGGACACGCTCCCGGCGGGCGGTTGAAATCGGAGGCGCTGCGCGAGGAACAACTCCATTGTTCACGTTCACGCGCGAGGCATCGGGCGGAAAGGGCGTGTTGCCGTGGCGTGCGGTCTTTCGCCCGCGCGCGATCGGCCGGTAGCATGGCCCGATGACGCCGCCACCCCCCGCGCCGCCACCCTCCACACCCCCCGCGCCACCCCCCGCGCCCGTCCGCGACGAGATCGTGCCGGTCCTCGACTTCGGCAGCCAGTACGCGCAGTTGCTCTGCCGCCGCGTACGCGAGGAGGGCGTCTACAGCGAGCTGGTCGCCCCCGACATTGCCCCCGATGCACTCGACGCCCTCGGCAGCGTGAAGGGCCTGATCCTCAGCGGCGGGCCGAGCAGCGTCTACGCGGAGAATGCGCCGCGCTCTCATCCCGAGCTCTTCGACTGGGCCGCCCGGCGCGGCGTGCCGATCCTCGGCATCTGCTACGGCATGCAGATCGGTGTCTCCATGCTGGGCGCCGATGTTCAGCCCGCCGAGGCACGCGAGTACGGCCGCACCAGGCTCACCGTGGTCGACGACGGCCGGCTCCTGCGCGATTTGCCGGCGGAGACGGACGTCTGGATGAGCCATGGCGATCAAATCCGCAGCTTGCCGAACGACTTCCTTCCGCTCGCCAAGACGCCCACCTGTCCGTACGCCGCCGCGAAGCACCGGACGGCGGCGTTCTGGGGCCTTCAGTTTCACCCCGAGGTCACGCACACGCCGCGCGGCGAGACGATCTTCGCCAACTTTCTCGATGTGATCTGCCAGTGCTCGAACACCTGGCGGATGGGCGACTTCGTCCAGCAGACGGTCGACCGCGTCCGCCAGCAGGTCGGCGAGGACGAGCGGGTCATCTGCGGCTTGAGCGGCGGCGTCGACTCGAGCGTCGTCGCCGCCCTCTTGCACGAGGCGATCGGCGACCGGCTTGTCTGCATCTTCGTCGACAACGGCCTGCTGCGTAAGGGGGAGCGGCAACTCGTCGAGCACACGTTTCGCGACCACTTCAAGATCAACCTGCGCACCGTCGACGCCGCCGACGCGTTCTTAGAGGAACTCGCGGGCGTGACCGACCCGCAGGAGAAGCGAACGATCATCGGCCGGCTATTCATCGACGCGTTCAAGCGGGAGGCGACGACCATCGAGGGGGCAACGTTTTTGGCGCAGGGCACGCTCTACCCGGACGTCATCGAAAGCGGCCACGGTCATGCGGGGCACTCGGCGAACATCAAGCTGCACCATAACGTCGGCGGGCTTCCCGAAGAACTCGGCTTCGAGCTCATCGAGCCGCTGCGCGAGCTGTTCAAGGACGAGGTCCGCCAGGTCGGTGAGGTGCTGGGCCTGCCCGAACGCATGGTCTGGCGGCACCCCTTCCCTGGCCCCGGCCTGGCCGTGCGCGTCATCGGCGACATCACGCCGGAGCGCCTGCGCGTGCTGCGCAACGCGGACGAGATCGTGCTCGACGAGCTCACTAGCGCCGACCTCTACCGCAAGACGGCCCAGGTATTCGCGGTTCTGCTGCCGATCGGCACGGTCGGCGTGATGGGCGACGGCCGCAGCTACGACGACGTGGTCGCCATCCGCGCCGTCGAGAGTCGCGACTTCATGACCGCCGATTGGGCCCGCCTGCCGTACGACGTTCTTGGCCGGATGAGCACGCGCATCATCAACGAAGTCCGCGGCGTCGGGCGTGTCGTCTACGACATCAGCAGCAAACCCCCGGCGACGATTGAATGGGAGTGAGACGTCGTTTTCGCGTATAGTGCGGGCATGACGAAGAAGCCCGATGCCGAGCCGGCCGTTCGCGAGGTCCTGCTGCGCTTCGACGGCAAGGCCTTCATCCCTCCGAGCCGCCCGGCGTACCGGTGGGCACGGAGGTGCGGGTCTCGCTGGCACGGCCGGACGTGCGAGATGGGGAGCACGCATTCGATCGTCTGCTTCGCCGCGTCCACGAGGTGGATACTGGCACTGATGATCTGCCGACGGATCTCGCTGCTCAGCATGCGGATGATTGATGAGGTACGCGGCCAAGGTCCGGTGAGATACGACATCAGCAGCAACCCCCCCCGGCGACGATCAAGTGGGAGTAGCAATAAACGGTTCGACTCAGCACCGGACGGAACCTGTCGAAGTTGAATATGCGCGCGGCGACGTAGCGACCCCTCTGAACGCATCGCAGCGAGCGGGCCGTCTGCTGATCTGGCTCTCGCTCCTTACGCCAGTTGCCGTCTGGACATTGGCCGGAGTGATGAAGTGGTCGGAGTCGCCCGGACCAGGTGTGAACATCGGGCTTGGCCTCGTCATCCTTGCGGCGTGCGGGACGACGGTTGTGGCCTTCCCGATGTGGACAGTCGGGATGATCCTGCGTTTCCCGAACGAGTGAACCCTCCTCCATAGCACAAGCTTCGCGGGCCATCCGACTCACGAATCGCGACCTACATCGCGATCTCCATCTCCAGGAACCGCTTCGGCTCGGCGAGCCAGGCGCTGGCGAGCTGTTGCAGCGTGCGCCAGCGCGTTGCATGGTTGGGCGACTCGTACTGCGGCTCGACAGGCGGGATCGGCTGGCCGGTCTCGTCGTCGCGGCGGGGGAGGAGGGCGCGGAGCGACTCCTTCTGGATCACCATCGCACGCAGCTTCTGCGTGTTCATCGCCCCGTCCTTCTCGTAGGTCAGGGCAATGACGTACGTCGCCTTGCGGACGGGCAGGCCGAGGTCGGTCTTGAGGAATCCTTCGGCGAAACGTTCGCTCACCTCATTCAGCACGGCGTTGAGCAGGAACCAGGCGTCGTCGCCGAGGGGCAGGAGCGGGTCGGTTTTGGTCGTCTTATTCGCGGCGGAGACGAGGCGTTCGACGGCGACATCGTTGAGAAACACATCCTTGGCGTCTTTCTCCAGCAACGTGCGGATGCGCAGCGTCTCGCGGCCGTGACGGTCGGGCTCGAAGAGGTTGAGCGAGACGTTGAGCCGGCGGACGAACTGCTTTTTGTTCCACTCTCGCCGCGCCCGCCGACGGCCCCACCACCAGCCGATCAGCAGCCCGACGACCGGCAGCAAGCCCTTGGCCCAGTGCTCGCGGAGCGCGTCCCATGCCTGTTGCGTCATCACCTGCCAGTCCATAACGGCAGTCTATTCGACAACGCCCAGTTCGCGCAGGTTGAGCAGGCTCGCCCGTGCCAGGTCCAAACCACGCAGGTGCCGGGGCTTGTCCTGCTCAACGACGGCCCATTCCACGCCTAGATCCAGCGCCGCCCGCACGCCGCCGACAATGTCGACATCGCCCGTGCCGACGGTTGTCCACGCCACGTTACCCTCCGCGTCACGGGCCGCGGGCGACGCATCCTTCACGTGGAGCGAGACGACGCGCTCGCCCAGCAGGCGGACGGTTTCGGCCGGATCTGCCCCGCCGATCGCGACCCACGCGAGGTCCACAATCATGCCGACGTGCTTCGGGTCGGTGTGGGCCATCATCAGGTCCATCGCCCGCACGCCGTCGAAGCTTCGACGGAACTCGTGGTCGTGGTGGTGGTAGCAGAGCCGAACGCCCTCGCTTGCCAGCCGCTCGCCGGCGGCGTCGAGAACCTCGCAGTCGCGGAGGATCGTCTCCTTCGAGTCGCACGCGCTCCACCAGCAGGAGACGCGATTGACGCCGAGTTGCGTAGCCTCGCGGACGACGTCGTCGAGCTTGTCGCGCAGCCGGTCGAGGCCGGCGCTGGTGGTGAGCAGCTTCAGGCCGAGGTCGTCGAGCCGGCGGCGGTTGGCGGCAACATCGCCATCAACAAGCCCGCTAATCGCCGCCTCGACGCCCTCGTAGCCGAGGTCGGCGAGTGCCTTCATCGTGCCCCAGTAGTCGGCCTCGGTCTCCTCGCGAACGATGCCGATGATGCCGGGCCGCATGTGCGTGTTGGTTGCCATGGACGGCAAGTCTACCGCGGCTGGCCGTAGACTCGGCCGATGTTCGACTTCCCCGGCGACGCTCCCGATTCGTTCGACCGCCTGCGCGATGCTCTCGAGCACTCGGTGCGCAAGCGGGTCGAACTGCCGCGCGAGCACCAGGCCGTCACGGTCGATGGAGATGGCTGGCCGGGCGGATCGTTGCTGCGCGTGCTGCTGACGGGCGGTGTGGTCGAGGTCGACGACTCGACGGGCGGCCTGCCGGACGAGCTCAAGCCGCCCACGCTCGTCAGCGGTCGCACGAGTGGGCCGCGGTTCGCGAGCTTTGTGGTCGAGGGCGAGCCGCTGACGGCCGACGTGGCCGGCGGGGGCCGGCTGCCGCTGCACCTGCGCGTCGACGGCCACGATGTCGGCTTCGACTACGGGCGCGGCGTCAACGGCGAGACGGTCATGGCCCCGGCGTCGGGCGACGCGGTCGCCGTCGTGGGGGTCGACCGCGCCGACCTGCTGCGCGTCGTCTCCACCAAGGCCACGAACGAGGCGGCCGCGCGGGGCGTGACGCTCAGTCGCGTGGACGCCGACGTGTCGTCGCCGGACGCCCGCACGCTCGTGGTCGTGGGGACGATTGCGGGCACGAAGAAGGTCGCGTTCTTCAACGCGAACTTTGTGGTCGACTTCGCGATCGATTTGGTCGCCGAGGCCGACGCGACGGGGGAGCTCGTCGGCCGCGTCCGCGACGTGCGGCTGCGCGGCGACGGCACGGTGATGAACCTGCTGCTCAGTCTTGCGACGCCGGTGATCGATAAGGCGAAGCGTCGCCCGCTGCCGCTGCGCGATGTGCTCGCGATGGCCGGCGTTCAGGGGCTCAAACTGCGCGACGTGAGCGTGTCGGCTGGCGAGCGGCTGGAGCTGCGGGCGACGTTCGGCAACGCGACTTGACGCCGGCGGTCCCGGATTTGCAGCACGTTGCGACATGAGCAGCGCCGCAGCCAACGCAAAATCCGCCGGAGACCAAGCCCAACACAAGGCCGCCCCCTGGGTCGAAGGACTCGCCCGCGCCGGTTACGCGGCGAAAGGCTTCATCTACATCCTGATCGGTATCCTCGCGTTGCGAACGGCGTTCGACGGCTCGGACGGCAAGACAACCGGCTCCAAGGGAGCCTTGGCCACCCTTGCTGGCGAAGGCACCTTTGGCATCGTTATCCTCTGGATCGTCGGCATCGGCCTCGTCGGGTACGCGCTCTGGAACCTCTTTCGGGCCATCATGGACCCGGAAAACGAGGGAACCGACAAGAAGGCGATCGCCAAACGCATCTTCTTCGGCATTAGTGCAGCCATCCACGCTTCGCTCGCGTTCTGGGTCTTCACGACGTTGCTGGGCTCGGGTGGTGGATCAAGTGGTGGTGGGTCGGGTGGCGGGTCCGGTGGTGGATCGGGGGGAACACAGGGGCTGGTGCAGAGTGTGCTAGAGTGGGGCGTGATCGGTCAGATTGTCGTTGCAGTGGTCGGATTGTGCATCGCGGGCTTCGCGATCCAGCAGATCATCAAAGCGTGGAAGGTCGATTTGTCGGACGAACTCATGTTCGGCAAGATGAGCGAGACGATGCGCAAGGTCACGACCGTCAGCGGTCGGCTTGGGTTGGCCGCGCGTGGAGTCGTGTTCCTGATCGTCGCCAGCTTTATCCTGCTGGCGGCGTGGCAGTCGGATTCGTCCGAGGCCGGCGGCTTGAACGCGGCGATGGACAAGCTCGGCTCCTTCGGCGGCATCGTGCTCGGCATCGTCGCCTTCGGGTTGGCGGCCTACGGGGTCTACATGTTCATGAAGGCCCGCTACCGCCGGATCGACGCCGAGTAGCGGGCGTCGGGTGGTGGGTGGCCCGGCGGGGCGGGCGTCGTCGCATAGGCGACTGCCATGACCGCCTTCGACTCGACTGTGCCGTTCTCCTCCACAACCGGCTGGGGTCGCCCGGACGACTTCTCCGCCACCGGCGGCATCGACCCGCGCCGCCTTCGCCTACGCCAAGGCGGGACCGTCCGGTGGACGCTCTGGATCAGTGGCTTGCTGCTCACAACCGCGGGCGCGGCCTGGCTTTGGCGTGAGGTCGCTCCGCCAAATGACGCTGATTTGCCGCTGATCGTCGCCATCCCCGGCACCATCCTCGGCGGCACGGGCTTGGTCATGGCCGTGCTGATCGGGCTGCTGACGCGTTCCTGGACCCGCCGGGTGCTCGAGATGGCCGGCGACGAGGCCACCGTGCGCTGGTGTGACTACCCACGCCAACAGTGGCTGGCGTTTCTCGAGGCTGAGGCCCACGCGGACCGGCAACACTCTCCTGGGCGTTGTCGCACTCTTCGCAATCGGCGGGCTCGTGTTGGCGGGCATCAGCATCCTGTACGGCGACCACGCGGGACTCGTTGCCAGCCTCGCCACGGGCGGCATCGGCGTGATCGTCTGCGGGCTGATCTGGTGGTTCAACACCGCCGGCATCCGCGCGATGCGGCGCGACGGCGGCTTGGTGCTCATCGGCGACGACGGCATCTTCATCAGCGGAACCTACTGGCCTTGGTCTGCGTTCGGCCAGACGCTCATCGGCGTTGAACTCAAGCCGGCGGACGGCGTGGAGTTCTCGCAGATCGCGCTCACCTTCCGAGTCAAGACGAAGCACGGCTCGATGACGAAGGATGTTCACGTGCCCGTGCCGATCGGTCGTGAGGTCGAGGCGGAGCTGGTGGTCAACCGCCTGCGTCGGGACGTGCTGTGAGCGGCGGGTGCGAGTCGAGGATTGGTCCGACGCGGATGAGCGTGGTCAGGTCGTCCTGGTACAGGATGCGGTCCGGCGGCGGGTCGTTCAAGACCGGTTCGCCCGGATTGGCGGCGCGGGCAGCTTCGCGGAACATGAGCTGTGGCTGCTCGGTGGGCTCGTACTCCATGTGGAGCTCCTCCCAGACGAAGACTCGCACGCCGTACTCGTCGTAGAGCCGGTCGACCTCTTCCCAGGTGTCGGCCTCGATCGCCTCCATCGTCGCCCGCATGCGGGGGCGCGAGATGGCATAGTAGTAGTCGGGGTAGTAGGCCTGCATCGACTCGCGCGAGGCCAGTGCCGCGCGGCCGGTGCGGAGCGGGAAGTTGTCCATCAGGTTCGGTGGCCCGGCGTAGAGCGCTTCGGGGGGGAGGGTGCGCAGGTACTCCATCACGCCAGCACGATGGGGCGTGCTGTTGACGTTGCGGTACGTCCAGTAGAGCCCGATTAACCCCTGAAATCCGGCGACGGCGATGAACGCTGTGGCGGCCGCGACCAGTGGCGTGGGCGACGCGAGCCACGGAAACGGGCGACAGCCGGGCCGGGAGGCCGCGCGTCGCCAGAAGATGGCTCGCGCCCGCCGCAACGCGGGCTCGATGGTGGCAGCGACGAGCATGATGAACGCCAACGGAAGCGTCGTCACAACGTGGCGCTGGGGCAGGTAGAGCTTGTAGAGCACCGCGTGCGCTGCCGCCCAAAGCACAAGGCCCACGAGCAGCGTCAGCCACGCCAGGCGCGGCACGCGCCGCCACCCGGCGAGGGCGATCAGGCCGACGCTGACGATCAGCATTCCGGCCAGCTCCAGCACCGACGAGCCCATGCCCGACCGCCCGCTCGTCACGAAGTAGTGCCAGGGGTCGTCGTGGAAGAAGGCCGACCGACCGTCGTTCGAGAAGATCGGCATCTCCTTCGCCTGTTCCAGCGTCACCAGGAACCCGTAGGCCTCCGGGACGTCTCGGGCGATGAAGAAGCCGAGCGCGATCAGGCCGAGCCCGAAGCCCCAGTACCACCCGGCCGGGAGCATCCGAGTGCGAGCGAGCTGCCAGAGTTCGTGGACCACGACGATCAGGCCGACCGTCGCGATGGCGATTGGGTAGAAGAGTGCGGCGACGAGCAGGGCGAGGCCGGGCATCCAGAGGCGTCGTTCCAGCAGGCCCAGCAGGGCAAGGGCGTGGATGCCGATCGTGAAGTGGCGTTGCAGCAGGGCGACGCGCAGGCTCTCGTGGAGCATGGGCAGCGTGAGCGTCAGGACCACCGCCGCCAACCCGCCGCTGGGCGACCCGTTGGCGACGCGGCGGCCCAGCATCCAGACCAAGACCAGCGTCACGGCGATGAGCGGCAGCTCGGCGAGCTCGGTCATCAGTTGGATCTCGCCGAGCCGCGAGAGGCCCTGCAGGGTCCAGTAGTAGCCAAAGGGGGCGGCCGCGTCGCTGGCGAAGTACCGGGCCAGTGGGTCGACTTCCAGAATTCGGCTGTCCCATGCACGTTGCGCCCAGAACGTGTGCTGGGCTGAGTCATCCTCGAGCGCGTCGTTCCGCACGAGCATGATGCCGTTGCGCGTGACAATCGCGCCGCCCGCGAAACATAAGGCGGCCAAGGCGAGCAGCCAACCGGCCCGCCAGGGGTCGCGGCGGGTCTTCAACGGGGGCGTGGGCATCATTCGGAGGTGCGGGTGCGGAAGACTTTGCCGTTGAACACGAGGAACTTCAGGACGGTGGCGACGCAGGAGATCGCCAGGATCGTTGGCAGCGGCGGCAGCCTCAGGCTCCCGTGCAGCCCGAGGAACGCCAGGTATTCGCCCAGGCGAAAAGAGAGGCTTGAGATCAGGTATCCGCCGAACTGCCGCCGGGCATCGTCTGCATCGGCCTTGAACACCCACCGGCGAAACAGCACGAAGTTGACGACGAAGACCACCACGAGCGACAGCCCGTACGCTGCCTCCGGCGGCCAGCCGAGCGGGCCGTACAGCACCCAGCTTCCGCCGACGTTCAGGACGAGGCTTAGCGCCGAAACGCCCCCGAAGCGCAGCAGCTTCGCGACGAGCGACGGCCGGCGATTTGGCTGCGGCGCGTAGTTCAGCGTGTCGCTCATGCGTTGCGCCGATGGATCATGTCCGCCAACAGCGCGAACATAATCGTGTTGGTGAAGGCGACCAGCAGCAGGATCGTCTTGTCGGTCAGGTTCTGTAGCTTAAAGATGTCGAACCCGAGGCTGATCGCGAAGCCGAGGAAGAAGAGCAGCGCGAGCGGCGCCAGCACGCGCAGCGGGGCGAAGTACATGCCCGTGCGCGTGATGAGCTGCACGAAGCGAAGCGTGTCGCGGATCGGCTTGATCTTGCTGTTGCCGATTCGGGCGGAGTAGCCGATCGGCACGTACTTCACGTTCATCCGATTAGTCAGCATCGAGATGGTGATGGTCGTCGTGAAGCTGAACGTGTCCGGCAGCACGCCGAAGAAACGCAGGACCGACTCGCGGCGAAAGACGCGCATGCCGCTGTTGATGTCGGGAATGCGCTGCCCCGAGAGCCAGCTCGCCCAGCGGACGAGGAAGACTTTGGGAATCTTGCGGATCAGCGGGTACGTGACCTTGTCCTTGAGCGTGCGCGCGCCCACGACCATGTCCGCCCGGTCCGCCTCGGCAAGTTCGAGCAGCTCCGGCAGGCGCTGGTTCGGGTAGGTGCCGTCGGCGTCGGTGATGGCGACGTACTCGGACGTGGCGCGGCGAATGCCGGTCTTCAGGGCCGCGCCGTAGCCGAGGTTGCGCTCGTGCTGCACGATCAGGAGACGCTCGAAGCGCTCGTCGAGAGAGGCCAGCAGCTCGGCGGTGCGGTCGCGGCTGCCGTCGTCGACGACGATCAGCAGGTAGTCGCCGATGGGCTCGAGGAACTGCGTGAGCTGCTCGACCGTCTCGACGATTGCGCCCTCCTCGTTGTAGGCGGGCACCACGAGGCTCAGGCGCGGCGGACGGGTTGGAGCGGGAAGGTCGTCGGGCATGCGGGGGCCCATCATTGGCGCGGCCGTACGATGTGGCATGGCCCTGCCCGTGACCGAGGAGATGCAGCGCGTCGACAACGTCGAGCGCGTCGACACCGCCGTCGCCGCTGCGGAGGCGTACGAGGCGAACAACAAGTTTCGCGTCGTCAGCGACTTCGAGCCCCGCGGCGACCAGCCGGTTGCCATCGAGCAACTCACGCGCGGCTTGCGCGAGGGGCGCAAGTTCCAAACGCTTCTGGGCGCCACCGGCACCGGCAAGACGTTCACGATGGCGCACACCATCGCCAACCTCGGCCGGCCGACGCTCATCATCAGCCACAACAAGACGCTTGCCGCCCAGCTTTACGAGGAGATGAAGGGCCTGTTCCCGCACAACGCGGTCGGCTACTTCGTGAGCTACTACGACTACTACCAGCCCGAGGCGTACATCCCGCAGCGCGACATCTACATCGAAAAGGACGCCGGCCGCAACGACGATCTCGACCGCCTGCGCCTCTCCGCCACGAGCAACCTGGCCACGCGCAACGACGTGATCATCGTCGCGAGCGTCTCGTGCATCTTCGGCCTCGGCTCGCCGGAGGTGTACAAGAAGTCGGTCGTTTCCATCCGCGCCGAGCGCGAGATGGAGCGGGACGAGCTGCTGAAGCGCCTGATCGAGCTTCAGTACGCCCGCAACGACATCGACTTCAAGCGCGGCACCTTCCGCGTGCGCGGCGACGTGGTCGAGATTCACCCCAGCTACGAGGAGTTCGCCTACCGCGTCGAGTTCTTCGGCGACGAGATCACCGACGTGACGAGCGTAAACCCCCTTACCGGCGAGGAGCTGGCGCGGCACGATCAGGTCTTCATCTACCCGGCGGTTCACTACGTGATGCCGGAGGACAAGATGATCTCGGCGGTCGAGAGCATCCGGGCCGAGCTCGACGAGCAGGTGATGAAGCTGCGCAGCGAGGCGAAGCTGCTCGAGGCGCAGCGTCTGCTCGCCCGCACGAAGTACGACCTCGAGCAGATGATCGAGGCCGGCGTCTGCCAGGGGATCGAGAACTACAGCCGCCACCTCGACGGCCGCCAACCCGGCGAGCGGCCGTACACGCTGATCGACTACTTCCCGAAGGATTTCATTACGCTCATCGACGAAAGCCACGTCACGATCCCGCAGATCAAGGCCATGTACAACGGCGATCGCATACGCAAGGAGACGCTCGTCGAGCACGGCTTCCGCCTGCCCAGCGCGATGGACAACCGGCCTCTGAAGTACGAGGAGTTCGAGCAGCTTTGGAACCAGGTCGTCTTCGTCAGCGCCACGCCGGCCCCGTTCGAACTGGAGCGGACGGAGGGCGAGGTTGTCGAGCAGGTGATCCGCCCGACCGGCCTGCTCGACCCGGTCATCGAGATTCACCCCGCGCGTGGCCAGGTGCCGCACCTGCTCGATGCCGTGCGCGCAACGGTCGAGAAGGGCGACCGCGTGCTCGTCACCTGCCTGACCAAGCGGCTGGCGGAAGACCTGTCGGCGTACCTCGCGGAGAACGACATCAAGACGCGCTACCTGCACAGCGAGATCCAGACGATCGAGCGCGTCGAGATCCTGAACGATCTGCGCAAGGGGGACTTCGATTGCCTTGTCGGCATCAACCTGCTGCGCGAAGGTTTGGACTTGCCGGAGGTGTCGCTCGTGGCGATCCTCGACGCCGACAAGGCGGGATTCCTGCGAAGTGAAACGTCGCTGATCCAGACGATTGGTCGCGCCGCCCGCAACAGCGGATCGAAGGTCCTGCTCTACGCCGACAAGACGACCCCCGCGATGCAGGCGGCGATCGACGAAACCGACCGCCGCCGCGAGAAACAGCAGGCGTACAACGTCGAGCACGGCATCACGCCCGAGACGATCAAGAAGTCGATCCGCCAGAGCATCGAGACGGAGGTCAAGGCCCGCAAGACGGTGAAGGAGGCGGTCCGCGATCGGACGGAGGACACGGACAAGGACGCGCTGGTGGCGTTGCTCGAAGAGGAGATGTTGCAGGCCGCCCAGAACCTGGAGTTCGAGCGGGCGGCTCAACTGCGCGACAAGGTGAACGAGCTTAAGGGCGCCCCGAACATCCGCAGCGGCGACGGGCAGATGGCCCCGGCGCGGGCGGACGACGAGCCGAGCAAGGTCTGGAAGCCCAAGAGCGGCAGCCGGCGCCGGCGGCGCGGGTGACGGGCGAGGCGTCACACGTCGAACAGTGCCGCATCGAGCTTCAGCTTCACGCCCGGCAGCACGGGATCGGCCTCGACCACGTCGCCCAACAGGTGGCCGCGCAGCGAGCCCTTCATGTACGACCACACCTGCGGCACGCCGGGGTCGACCACCCAGACCATCCGCACGCCGTTGTCGAGGTAGAGGCGAATCTTGTCGCTGACCTTCGAGAAGACGTCGTTGGGCGAGATGACCTCGATCGCCAGGTCGGGCGCGATCCGTAGCCTGCCCACCGGCGACGAACCGTTCGGCAGTCGCTCGCGCAGGATCACGGCGACGTCCGGCTTGCGAATCATGTCTGGATCATCCGCGAAGAACTGGAATTCCGTGTCGGCGGGGTAGAGGCCCACGCCAAGACTTGCTTCATCACACCGATTGGAGAGGGCGATTAGGATTTTTCCGCCGATTGCGGCTGATTTCGCTCCCACGGGCTTCTCCTCAATGATTCCGTTGACGAGCTCGAGGTTGTTGTTGTCATCCATCGCCGACAGCTCGTCCGGCGTGGCGCGTTGGCCGACACGAGGATCGCCGGCGGGCGCGGGCGCAACGGTCGAGGGCACAACGGGGGGGGAGGACAGGGCGGCAGTCATGGCGAGCAAAGCATACCACGCGGCGCGGCCGTAGCGTTCGGCATGAACCGCGATCCGGCCTTCCCGCCGTTCGAGCAGTACCGCGCTCTGATCCGGCTCGCCGTCGACGAAGACCTGGGCGATCGCGGGATCGACGGCGACGTGACCAGCCGGCTGACCATCCCCGACGACGCCGTCGGCGGCGGAACGATCGTGCAGAAGGCGAGCGGCGTCGCCTGCGGGTTGCCGGCCGTCGAACACGTCTGCCGCGTGTTCGACGAGCGGCTTCGCGTCACCGTCAAACCTGGCGCCGAGGGCCGATATTCCACGGCGGGCTCGCACGACGTGAAGCCGCTCGCCCACATCGAGGGGCCGCTGCGATCGGTGCTCGCGGCGGAGCGCACGGTGCTGAACCTGCTCGGCCGCCTCTCCGGAATCGCCTCGCTCACGCGGCGATATGTGGAGAAAGTCAAAGGAACCGACGCCCGCGTCTACGACACGCGCAAAACCACGCCCGGCTGGCGGCACCTGGAGAAATACGCCGTTCGCCGCGGCGGGGGGGAGAACCATCGCGTCGGCCTTTACGACATGGTGCTCGTGAAAGACAACCACCTCGCCGCCCTCGCGGCCGAGGGAGGGGCGAACTTGAGCGACGCCGTCGCCACACTCGTTCGGCGGAGCCGCGCGGAAGATGCGGCGCGGCAGATTGAGATTGAGGTCGACACCGAGACGCAGTTCCACGACGTCCTGTGCGTGCCTGGTGTCGACGTGATCCTCCTTGACAACATGGACTGCCCGACGATGACCCGCTGCGTGGCAGCGCGTGACGCGGCGGAGCATCGGCCTGACCTGGAGGCCAGCGGGGGCGTCACGCTCGAATCGATCACGGAAATTGCGCGCACCGGCGTCGATCGCATTGCGGTGGGGGCGGTCACGCACTCGGCGCCGAATCTCGACATCGGGCTCGACTTCGACTGATTTGAACACCCGACGTATCAAACTTGCAGGGCGGCCGGCCGATAACGCCGGCCGTTCTTGTGGGAACGCGCTGGCAATTCGATCTCAGGGGCAGATGGTCGCCGCCCGCCGCCGCAGTTAAGCCGAGGGCGCGGCAGGCCGATTTCGAGGCAGGCGGACCCGACGGATCGGGACCCGCACTCTCGGCCAACTTCATTCTTGGCCCGCACCGAACGCGGGCTCCCTACCAGAGACACGTTCCATGCGTCACACCCACCACACCACCGCCCCCCGTGGTCGCCGCTCGGCCTTCACGCTCATCGAGATCCTGATCGTCGTGATCATTCTCGGCATCCTCGCGGCCGTCGTCGTCCCGCAGTTCACCAGCGCCAGCGCCGACGCCCGGCTCAACAGCGGCAAGTCGCTGCTGCAAACGGTTCGCACCCAGGTGCAGCTCTACAAGCTCCAGCACGGCGACGAATGGCCCACCTCCGACGGCTCCGCCGACGCCAGCAAGTGGGACTGGAGCAAGCTCACCGGCACCACGACCTACGGCGGCGAGACCTTCGGCCCGTACCTCCAGCAGGAGCCGAAGAACCCCTGGACCAACGCCAACGGCGTCGCGGCGACGACCACGGCCTTTGCCTCCGCGACCGACGGCTTTGTCTTCACCAGCGCCGGCAAGATCATCATGGTCGACGGCGACGGCAACGAAATCGGCAACTAAGCCATCCACGTCATGCCTTTGAGCCCTTCATCAACATCACACCGCCGCCGCCGGATCCCCCGGCCGCGGCGGTGCGGGTGCGCCGACCGCGCTCGACGCGGCCTGACGCTCGTCGAGTGCCTCGTCGCGACGGTGCTGCTCGCTTTCTCCGCCGCCGCCGCCGCCACGGCGCTGTCGGCGGCCTATCAGAACGAACGGCACGCGCGTGACCAGGCCTTTGCCATCGCCGCGGCGGAGGAGGTCGCCGACGCGATCGCGCACCTTCCGTTCGACTCGGCCGCCCCGGTCGGTCACGCCAGCGCCAGCGAGCCGCAGCCCGCCACCTCCGACGGTCGGCTCGTCGGCGCCACGCTCACCCGTGCGGCCGCTTCGGCCAACCTCCTGAACGACATGCACGGCCTGCGCGACGAGCGGGCCGACGTGCACAGCCGCGTGTTCGAGCGGTCGGTCGAGGTGGCCGAGAGCGCGGAGTTTTCCGACGCCGCAGTCGCGTTCGTCATCGTGACGCTGCCCGACGGTTCGCGGGTCGAGGTGCAACGTCTTCTTCTGCCGACGGATTAGAGATGCCAGAACGTTCCAGCAAGCATCGCGTGGCGGCCCCGCGGCGCGGCTTCACCCTAGTGGAGTTGCTGCTCGGCCTCGCCATCACGGCGCTCATTTCGGTCTGTGTGCTCGGCTTGACGTCGGCGGCCGCGGACGCCTGGACGCTGCACGCCCCCGGCAGCAACGCCGCCACCAAGGCAACTAAGATTGAGGAGGATGCCGCCGTCCGCGCGGCGACGCTCCGCAACGTTCAGCGTTCGCTTGCCATCGGCTACGCCAGCGGCCTGGCCATGAGCCCGCCGACTGGCGAGGGTCTGCTTCTCTTCTGGTTTGATGACCGGCTGGACCTCGTCGGCACCCCGCAGTACGGCGAGCTTCGCCTCCTGCACGCCGATCCGGCGGAAGCCCGCGTGGTGCTCTGGTCGCCGCGTCCCTGGAACGACTACACCCCGGCGGAGCGGGCACAACTAGCGACGGCCGCCGACCTCGACGCCGCGTCCACCGCTGACGCCATCATCGCCAGCGATCTGTTCACGCCACACGTCTTAATTGGGTGGGACGAGTCGCTCGTCCAGGCCGGCGGATTCGCGGTCGAACGCGTCGGACACGTCGGGATGTCCGCCCGCGTCTCCTACGAGATTGTCACTCGCCGCGACGGCAGCGACGATCGACTTGAGGGGACCGCCGTCCGCCGAACGGCCGAGCAGGATCCGGCCTAGGCACGTCCTACCGATCACGTTTGCACCGAAAGAACGCCATGCCCGCCACTCGAAATGTAGGTGCCCCTCGCGGTGTCGCGATGCTGATGGTTTTGGTGGCCGTCACGGTGGCGGCGCTGGTCGCCTACACGGTGCTGTCCAGCGCGGCGTTGTCGGCGCAGGCGCAGCGGGGCTCGCAGGAGGGCGTGCAGTCCGCCGCGGCGGCCAAGGATGCCGCCCGTCTGGCGATGCATTACCTCATGCACCCGGATAACGCGCCCGCCGCCGACCAGATCACCGAATCCGGCCGGACGTTCTGGCGTGGCCGCAACGGCTTCCGCATCGGCGGCGGCGACGTCGACGTGAGCGTAAGGCACCTCGGCGACGACCTATACGAGATCATGTCGATTGCGACGCGGCCGGACGGCGCGGCTTGGACGGTCACCGCGCAGGTTCGAGCGAAGACGGCGGACTGGACGCCGCACGCCGCCCTGCAAGCCAATCACGCCCGCCGCGTTCCAGGGGACACCACGATCGACGGCGACGTCTGGTCTGGCGATTCGTTTTCGACGGCCTTCGTCAGCGGGGTGACGATCAGCGGCGGCATCTACACGCCGTCCAATCCGCACCCGACGGCCACGGGTGATCCCGCCCCCGCGTTAGCCGACCTCGCCCTCGTGCAGGCCGCCAACGGGGACTTCAAGTACGAGTACAACGGCATCACCTGCCTCGCCGACGAGGTGACGGACACCGAGCTCTACGAGCTCGACCCGCCCAACGCAAGCAACTTGGGGCGAGTCTACATCTACAACGGCACCAGTCGGCTGGAGGTCCACCTGCACGGCTCGGCCGGCGATGCCAACGACGGGACGGATGATGACGACGATGGTTCGGACGGAACGCCCGTTCGTCTCACGATTGTCGCGCCCAACGCGGATGTCTGGTTTCACAAGGGCATTCACCTCCAGGCGATCGAAGGCCTCCCCCTGCTCGTTGCCGGCCGCAACCTTGCGTTCGACAAGAAGGATGAGGAGGTGCACCTCGAAGGGCTGGTCTACTTGGGCGAAGACCTGTTGGGCGACGATGACGACGCCGACATGCGGATCACCGGCGCCCTGCTGCACGCCGGCGGAACGTTCACGCTGCGGGGCACCGATTTTAAAGGAGCGCTCCGGATCGACTTCGACGCCGACGCGGCACGGGTGCAGCGGTTGCTCGCCACCGACGGCGGCTACGGCTCGCTCGTGGTGGAGTCTTGGCAGGAGGAGTAATCGCGTCGCACCGGCCGGTTTTGCGGCCGAAGTCACCTTCGTTAACGGCCGATGCCACCGTGGATGGCCCGCATTTGGAAGACAATCGACCGCACGCTGCCCGGCGGCCTCATCCTGCTGGCGATGGGCGTTTCGCTGCTCGCGCTGACCCGCGGCGCCGCGGACCTGCCCGCGCCTGCCCAAGCTGTGGCACCCACGGTCCCGACGCTGCCGAACCCCGCCGCCCAGCGCGACGCGCAGGTGGCGTTGCTCGCCGACATCCTCCTTCGCCTCGAGTCGATCGACGCCCGTCTTGCGGAGATCGCCGCGCGGGAGCCGCGGCCATGAGGAACGCCTTCACGCTGGTCGAGCTGCTAGTCGTCATCGTGGTCCTGGGGATCGCCTCCTACGTCGTCCTCGGCGGGATCGGGAGCGACGCCGAGCTTCGGCTCAGCGCCGCCGCCCGCTCGCTTGCGGCCCGGCTCGACTACGCCCGTGCCCGCGCCGCCTCGACCGGCCAGCCGCACTACGTGATCGTCGCCGACGACCGCTCAACCGTTGGCTTCCACACGCACGATGGCTCCGCCTGGCAGAACCTGACCGACCCCGTCGACGCGACGCCGCTCCTCACCACCTTCCCCGATGGCCCGCGGCTGACCGACCACACGTTCGGCGGCTTCCTGATCCTCGGGTTCGACGGCACGGGCGAGCCCTTCGGCTGCTCCGCACTCCGGGTCGACGCCGACCCGCTTCTGGAGCCGGCCCGCTTCGAACTCACCCAATCGTCCCGAACCGTTGTGGTGCACGTTCACGCGGTGACTGGCCGCGTCGAGATCAACTGATAACGCGGCGCAGCATCGCAAGTCGTTCGTCTCGGGTGCCGATGCAAGTTCGGGCAACCGCCTGCATTTCCCATGAGTATTTCCGGTTCCAAAGCTTCCCTTGAGCAGTTGCAGGCGTTGCGCGACGAGGTCTCGCGTCGCTTGCAGGCCGCGATGCCCGATGCAGTTGCCGCCGGGAAGACGGCCCGTCGGCTTCCGGTGTCGGCGCGGCGCCTGCTGGCGTCGGTTGATCCGGCCTTTGCGGGCGCCTGGCCCATCGGCGTGGACATCGGCGGCGTCGGCGTTCGCCTGCTCCAACTGCGGCCCACTGAACTCGGCGGCGCCGAGGTGATCGCCGCACAACGCGCAGACCTGGCGCCCGCAGACTCCGGCCCCACTGCCGGCGTGCCCCCGACCTTCGACGCCGCCGTGGGCGAGGCCGTTCGCACCGCGCTGAGCCGGGGCGAGTTCTTCGGACGTCAAGCGGTTGTCACATTGCCACGCCGGCTCGTGCAGGTGAAGACCGTTCGCCTTCAGGCCGGCGCCACCGCCAGCGACGCCGCCCAGGTGGCCGCCGAGGTGCAGGGGGCCTTTGGCATCGACTTGTCGGCGAAGAAGCACGTCTGCCACTTCCTCCCGGCCGAATCGCTGCGGCGGGGCGATGGCCGCGAGGGGATCGCGGCGGTCGCCAACCGGGCCGAGATTGACCGCCTGATTGCCAATCTTCACGCATGCGGCCTCCACGTTCGGGCCGTCGACTTCGAGCCGCTGGCAATGCTCCGCGCGGTCAGCCGGTTCGGGCGCCGCGACCGCGATCGGCGCGAGGCGGTGGCCGTCGTCGATCTTGGCGAACGCTCGACGCGTGTCACGATCGGCCGCGGGGGCGTGGTGAGCTTCTACAAATCCCTTGCATTCGGCGGGCGCACGATTCACGCCGCTGTGGCCTCGGCGCTGGAGCTCAGCGAGTCGGAGGCGCGGCTGCTCTGCCTGCGGGAGCAGAGTGCGACCGTCGCCGGCGCGGGCGACCGCGTCGCTCGCGCCGCCTCGTCGGCGCAGCGGGCGGTCGTTGAAAAGCTTGCGCGGGAGTTAGCAATGTGCCTTCGTTACTACGCGGTCACGTTTCAGGGCAGGCCGCCGCAGCGCGTGGTCGTCACCGGCGGCGCCGCGACCGACCGCCTACGCCAACTGCTTGCAACATCACTCGAGAACAGCCTGCCGCTCCAGGTCGTGCCGCGCCGCGCCTTCGACGATGTGGCCCCGCACGACGCCGATGCCGATCTGGCCAGCTTCGAGCCGGGCGACGATCGCCTCTGGCATGCGGCGCTGGGCCTAGCCCTGCGCGACGCGCCGGGCCGGCTCAAGTGCGGCGTCGGGCAGTCGCGCCGCCAGCAGATTGAGGCCGATGCCGCCGCCGATCGGGCGGTTCTGACGCTGGCGAGCAGCCCGCGCCCGAAGCCCCAGCCCGGCGACCTGTCCGACACGCCGCACCCCGTCCGCGAGGCCGCATGATCGAGTCGCCCACCGAACACGAACCCGTTTCTCCACCCGACGCGGCGCAGCCGCCCGCGGCCGACGAGGGCGCGTGCGACAGCGATGCTCTTCAACCCACGGACATCTGTTGGCTGCCCGCGTGGTATCCTGGCGTGGTCCGCCGGCGCCGCTGGACGGTGCTGCAAGCCTGGGCCACGCTCATCCTGATCGTGGTGCTCGCGACGGTGCTGGTCACGCGGCGCGACGACGAGCAGGGCCGGGCGGCCCGGTTGGAAGCCATCGACATCAAGCGCCGCCAAACCGAACGTTTGATCGCCCGGCTGGAACAGGAAGAGCTTCGCCTCGCGTCGCTGGCCAAGGCGGCGATCACCGTGGAGTCCGTCGGGCTTCCGGTGGACTTCTCCCGCATCCTCGCCGATATCGGCCGGGGCTTGCCCGAGGGATCGTGGCTTCGCGGCGCAAGGATGTCCGTCGAGCAGGACGAACCGGTCGCGCCGCTCAAGCGCCACGCCTTGTCGCAGGCGACCACCCCTCCGGCCCGCCGCTTCGTCCGCGTCGAGGTGACGTGCGTCACGCTCGATCAGGATGGCACGCTGACGTTGAGCGACGCCCTTGGCTCCAACCCGCTCTACCGCCAGGCGGAAACGCGGGAGACGCGGCTGACGAAAGTCGGCGGAGTCGACGCGTGGGAGTTCGACTTCACCTTCACCGTTCCGCTTGAACTGCGCGAGGCGGCCACGCTGGCCGCCGCCGACGCTTCGGCCCGGCCGCCCGCCTGACCCCACGGAGATGCCAGACGTGAGTGCAACCAATCCAACTTCCAACGCCGATGCAGCGGCGGCGATCGCGACGTCGCACGACGACGTCGTGGAGCGTCTCCACAGCCAGGCGCGGCGCGACGCGAAGATTCAGAAGGTGCTCGGCGGCGTGGCGTTGCTGGCGATCGTCGCGTTCGTCGCGCTGGTCTACCTGCCGAGCAGCCGCCGCCTTCAGTCGCTCGCGAACGACCTCAGCGACGGCCTGCGGGAGATCAGCGATCAGGAGCAGCGGATCGCCGCGATGGCCGGCGTGTCGGTGGCAGCCGACGAGCTGGCCACGAATCTCGCGACCTTCCGCCCGGTTCCCGAGCGGCCGATGGTCGAGGCACAGATCAGCGAAATGAACGTGCTCTCGCGGCGGTTGAAACTGCGCGACTTCAACATCGCCCGCACGCCCGCTGCCGGTCCTGCGGCCGGCGCCGCCTCTGGGCCAAGGGCGATGCCGATGCGGGTGATGTTCGTCTCGGACTTCGCGGGCGCCTTCGAGTTCCTGCGCGCCATCGAGCAATCGCACCAGATGGTGCGCGTCAGCGAACTCCAGATGACGCCGACGACTCTTGCCGAGACGGCGGGATCCGGTGGCGGCGTGCGGGTCGAGCTGGTGCTGGACCTGTTTCACGCGCCCACGGCCGGCTGAGGCTGCAACTTCGTTCGAGCGAGCGAGTGTCACCCCAGGACCCGCCCTGCACCCGGCAGCGGCACGTCCGGGAGGCACCATGGCTCAGCAGCTCGATCGACAGACAAGGCGTAACCGGCAGGCAGCGGAGTCGACCGCGTCGGCAACCCGGTATGATGCCGCCCCGCGCGGGGCAGCCCGTGGGCGGCTACGCCGGCACGCTGCCGCGAGCCTTTCCCACGGGGCGGGTGTTGCCCCTGTCGCCCGGCCGATGTCGCAGCCGAACCGTCCAACCCCGCCCGCGCCGGCGACGTCGCCCCATTCGGGCGAGCCCGCCATTCGCGCTGACGACTTCGCGGCGCCCGGCCTGACGTATTTCGAGCAGGCGGTCGAGCAGCACAGCCGCCGGCTGCTGTCGATCGCGCGGGCCATCGTCGGGTATCGCGCGAGCGCCGAAGACGTGGTCCAGCAGGCGCTGACAAACCTGTTCCGCCACCGCGAGCGGTACGACTGGCGCAACCCCGGCGGCCTGCTGAAGCGGGCGACGGTCAACGAAGCCCTGCGCCTGCTTCGCCCGCCCCGGATGAACGCCCTCGGTGACGAGGCGCCCGCTGGCGACCGCCGCCCCTCCGCTGGCGAACGCCACGCCGCACCCGAGGCGGGCATGGAGACCCGCGAAACCGTTCGCAAGGTGCGCGAGGCGATCGACCAGTTGCCAGACCATTTCCGCGCCGCCCTCGTGCTCTGCGAGTACGAGGGGATGAGTTACCAGCAGATCAGCGAGACGCTCGATTGCAGCATTCCGCAGGTCAAGACCTGGCTTCACCGTGCCCGCCGCAAGCTTGCGGGGCTCTTGGAGCCGTACGTTGATCCGCAATAGGGTTCGCAGCGTATCCCCAGTACCGGCCGAACAGGCCCGAGATGAACAAGCACCCGGCGTCGCACGAGTCGCGCCGCGTCAGACAAAGTGGCCGCCATGAACGAACAGTCGCATTCCGATCAACGCGTCGACGCCTCCGCCGAGGCGGACGGGTCGGGTTTGTTCGACTTCTATGTCGAGCAGTTGGAAACGTACCTCGACGGAGAGTTGCAGCCGGACGAGGTGTCGCAAGTCCGCTCGCGGCTGGCCCAAGAGCCCGCTTACGCCGCCGCGTTGGAGCGCCTGCACCGGGCGCGGGCGACGCGGGTCGAGTGCTTCTGCGACGAGTCAGAGGCCGACGACGCCGCTGACCGCCTGTGCGAGACGGCGCGTTCGCTCGCGCGGTCGGCCGCATCGCCCGTACCGCCTGCGGATCGCGCGACGTTGGGTCGCATCTCGATGTCCGGCCGCTGGATCGCCGGCGGCATTGCGGCATGCCTGCTCGTGGGCTTCACCGCCGGCCTGCTTGGCCGATACGATTTTGGCACCGCGCCCGATCCCGCCACGAGCAACCCGGTGCCGAGCGCGCCCTCGAACGTGGTGCTCGTCACCAACGATTCCGGCGAGGTTGTCCGCCAGCTTCCGCTGACGCCGGCCCGCGAGGAAGCGTTGCTGGCCGAGGACGACGACCTGCCGGCACGTCGCTAGAACGAGTGACGCATCAACTCCAGTTGTAGTGTGGGCACGGCCCACCATCGGGATTCGGAGGTGGGCCGTGCCCACCCTACAGCAGACGCCACAATCGAATTTCAACCACTTGAACACGGAACGTCTCGCCATAGGTGAGAACTCGCCTGCTCAGTGACGGGCGCAGTACGTATCACGCTGCCGAGCGGCGCTCTCAATCCTCCGCCGCGCCGGCTGCCTTGCGGAGTTCGGGCTCGTGGCTCTCGACCTCCTTGGCGAGTTGCGAGTTCGGAAACTCCCGCCGAATAATCATGCCGACCCGCAACGCTTCGGTGAAGTCGCGGTCGCGCATCGACGTGCTGAACCGATCGCGCAGGCTCATCAGTCGGCTGCGGAACACCTCGCGGGCGTCGGCCTGTAACTGGTCGCCTTCCTCCGGCGTGAGGTAGACGTCGAGTTGCTTCAGGAGGTCGGCTGCCTGCTCCATGTCCTTGCCGCGGCGGGCGACGTGAAACTGCTTGACCAGCGCCACCTTCCGCTGCTGGCGGCGCTCCTCGATGCGCGTCTTCAACAACCGCACCTTCGCGTCCCCGCCAAAGCGCTCGAGCAGGCGGTCATATTCGGTAAAGGCTTCGCTCCACCGCTCCTCCTCGCACATGCGGTCGAGTCGCGCGGTGGCGGCATCGAGCTCGTTCGCCCGCGACGCCTCGGCCCGGCTGCGAATTTCCTCGCGGAACCGCTCCGCTTCCGCCTTGTAGCCGAACGCCTTTTCGAACTCATCCGCAAGCTGACGCGCGCTGGCGTGGTCGCCGTTGATCAGGTCTTCCTCAATCGCGCGTCGCACGGCATCGCGGTCGCGGTCGCGGTAGGCGACGCGCTTGGCGCGGTCGCTGATAAGCGTGTGGTCGCCGACCTGCTCGATGGCTTTAACGCAGCGGTCGAGATCGGCGCGGGCTGGCTGGAGCTCTGTCGAAAACCGCTCACCAAGCCGGTCGAGGGAGGCCGTGTCGGCCAGGTGACGCGCGACCCCGGCCACCGCCCGCGCGACGCCCGCCGCGGCCAGCACGGCCGCCGTCGCGGCGCCGCCGGCGGCCAACATCGCCCACCCCTCGCCGCGCCGCCCGATCCAGATTCCGAAGCCAACCAGCGCCAGGGCGCACAGCAGGGCGAGCACGAGCAGCAGGGTGGCCACCGTTCCAATCCCCCTGGCGGCCCCGCGGGTGGCGGCTTGCGGCGTGTCGGCCGATTCGGTGTCGGTGGCAAGGGTCATGGGCGAACTCCAGCAACACCTTACGACGGTCGCCGGCCCGCGCCACCCTTTCAACCGCCCTGCGTCAGCCGGGCGACCGCCTGGCCTCCCGCCCAAGACGCTGCTCCTCCGCTTCGGGACGACGCACGTACGTCGGCACCAGCATCGCCGCGTCGACCGGGTGGCCGGTCGATCCCAGTCGCGCCACGATCTCGATGCGCGGCCACGAGGCATCGGCGGGATGGTGGCTGACGCCCTCGCCACGTAAGGCGTCAGCGTGATACGCGACGCCCTCGCCCACGAGCGTCACCGGCCGGGGAAGAAGCCTGAGAAGCTCCGCGGGCGTCACCACACCGAATTGGCGGCAGGCAAGGCCGTCACGGTACTGCTCCGCCCAGACGCTGCCGCGCCGGGCATCGAACACCACGCAGGCATCGTGCGCTTCGACATTGCTCGCAACGACGGCCGCCGTCGACACCGGCACGACCGCGGCCCCAGTGGCGAAGGCGAATGTCTTGGCGAAGGTCACGCCGACGCGCGTCCCGGTGAAGCTGCCGGGGCCGGCGGACACTGCCACGCAGTCGATCGACCGCGGTGGCCAACCGGCATCGTGCAGCAGGCGCTGCACCTCGGCCACCAACGCCGCCGCGTGTTTCGGTCCGTGCGGAAGCGTCGCCAGCGCGACGAGCTCACCGTCTAACGCCAGCGCCGCCTGGCCGTGCCGGCTGGTGGTCTCGATGACGATTGCCCGGCTCACTCCTGGAGCGTACGCTGGCCGCTCGCGCCGCTGAGGAGCGCGAACAGGCACGCGAACAGCCCGAGGCCGAGCACGATCAGCCGGAGGCGCGGGTGCCGGCACCAGTCCGGCAGCCGTCCGCCGATCGGTGGCGACGGCGGGGCGGCCACCACGGTTTCAGCACTCAGCAACGCGAACGGGCTCATCTCGAACGACACCCCCACGCCCCCTACCTTTCCGTCTGACGGCCCGGCCGCGATCACGCGCACGTCATCCTCCGGCCCAGGGCGCGTCTGACGCTGCACGAGTCGCTGCGCCAGCTCGGAGTCGGTGTGGACCCGCTCCAAAAACTCCGCATTCAACTCCGTTTGGCGTTGCAGCGACTCGACCTCCGCGACCAGCCGGCCCTTCTCGTCGGCCAACTGCCGGTTCGCGTCGGCCTCGGGGATCACGACGCCGCACGCGACGAGCCCCAGCCCCAACGCCAACAGCGGCAACGCCCACGCCGACTCAGCGGCGGAGTCGGCAGCGGGCTCAAAGGCTGGATCGGCGTCTGCCACGCTCACATTATCGACCACGCCGCCCGCCGCACCGCATGCGGGCAATGTTCGGGCTGAACGGCGGCGACCCGCTGTTCACGCCCGCGCGACCGGCCGATTCGGGTGGGCGGGGTTCACATCAATCGCGCGCTTCTGCGGGAGCAGCACGAGATCCATGTCTTCCATCTGCAACGCGCCAAGCACCGGATCGTCCCCCGTCACGAGTGCCGGGCCGACGGAAATACGGTTCTTGAAGTGAAAAACGAGCGGCGCGACGTACGGCACCACGCGCGTCGACCCGTCCGCCAATTCGATCGGGCGCCGCGGGTAGTGGTCAAGCGGAAGCTCGAGTTGCAGCGCGACCGCCTCCGGTATGATCGAGAGCGTCGCCCCGGTATCAGCGAGCATGCGCAGCTCGATTCCGGCGAGGTCGCCGCGTGTCGGATTCGTCAGGCTGACATCGGCATAGATCAGGCCCATCGCCTCATCATACCCAGCTACTCCATTCGCTCACGGCGACGCAACGCTATGCGGTGCAACTCATCTTCCGTCAGGTCAAGCTCCTCGGCGCTCGCGTCGAAGCCGAACACGCGGCCGCACTCGGGGCAGCGGGCGCGGTCGAGGTCCAGCAGCGCGTAGCCGCACGAACACGTCGGAACTGTGGCGCGTTCCTCGCGTGCGAACCGGCGCCAAGCCGGGCGGGCCAAGAATGTCCAACCAACGCTGAAGATAACGGTTCCAACGAGAAACCAGACGGCGATTGTCATGGCCTGCTAGCTTAACGCGTCCCGCCGTACACCGCCGCGTCGCCAAGCTGCTCGGCAATGCGGATAAGCTGGTTGTACTTCGCCACCCGGTCGCTGCGGGCGGGGGCGCCCGTCTTGATCTGGCCGCAGTTGGTCGCGACGGCCAGGTCGGCAATCGTCGCGTCCTCGGTCTCGCCGCTGCGGTGACTCATCACGGCCTTGTAGCCGTTGCGGATGGCGAGATTCACCGCGTCGAACGTCTCGCTGAGCGTGCCGATCTGGTTGACCTTCACCAGAATTGCGTTGGCCGTGCCGCTGTCGATGCCCTTCTTCAGGAACTTCTCGTTCGTGACGAACAGGTCGTCGCCGACGAGCTGAACCGTGTCGCCGATCTTGTCGGTCAGCGTCTTCCAGCCGGCCCAGTCGTTCTCGGCGAGGCCATCCTCAATGCTCTTGATGGGGTACTTCTTCGCCCACTCCGCCCACAGGTCGGCCACCTGGTCGCTCGTCATGATCTCCTGCGTGCTGCTGAAGAACTTGTACCCCTCCTTGCCATCCTTCTCCGCCTCGTTCCACAACTCGCTCATGGCCGGGTCGAGCGCGACGAAAATCTGCTCGCCCCACTTGTAACCCGCCTTCTCCGTCGCCTCCTCAATCACCTTCAGCGCGTCCTCGTTGTTCTCGAGGTTGGGCGCAAAGCCCCCTTCGTCGCCGACGGCCGTGCTCATGCCGCGCTTCTTCAGGACGCCTTTGAGGTGGTGATAGATCTCCACGCCCGCCCGCAGCGCGTCGTCAAAGCGCTCGAAGCCCCAGGGCTGGATCATGAACTCCTGGAAGTCGACGGTGTTGTCGGCGTGCTTGCCGCCGTTGAGGATGTTGAGCATCGGCACCGGCAGCGTCTTGGCCGCCGGCCCGCCGAGGTAACGCCACAGCGGCAGCCCCGAGGCTTCGGCGGCCGCCTTCGCGACGGCCATGCTCACGCCGAGCGTCGCGTTCGCGCCGAGCTTGCTCTTGTTCTCCGTGCCGTCGAGCTCGAGCAGCAGGGCGTCGATCGCCTCCTGCTCGCGGGCGTCGAGGCCCATCAGTTCCGGCCGGATCACGTCGTTCACGTTGTCGACCGCCTTGGAGACGCCTTTGCCCATGTACGCGTCGCCGCCGTCCCGCAGCTCGACGGCCTCGTTCTCGCCGGTGCTGGCCCCGCTCGGCACCGCCGCCCGGCCGAGGGTGCCATCTTCGAGCAGCACGTCGACCTCGACGGTCGGATTGCCACGCGAATCAAAGATCTGGCGGGCCTGGACGAACTCGATCACGGGGGTCATGGGCGGCGGGTTGGGGTGCAAAGGTGGAACGGACGGGCGTCGCAAGGGTTTTACGCCGGCCAATCCGCATTGCAACCGCCGCCCGCGCCCGATGGACGCCGCCGCCTCGCCAGCACCGCGCTGCAGGCGCGGTATGCTTTCCCCATGCCGCCACTTGGACGGCCAAGCAGCCGCAGAAAAGGCTTCTGACCCCTTTCTTCTCCCGACCCCTTTTCTACGCCCCCTTTCTCCGCCTGATATGGATTAAAGATGATTCAGGACCAGGATCAAGCGTATCATTTCGAGATTCGCCGTTGGAGCCGATCGTCTGTGGCATTTCCAGCCGCGGCGTTCTCCTGCTTTGCGATCTATGTCTTTTTCACTGGTGGACGCGCAAGCAGCGTAGTAATTGTAGCATGCCCTATAGTGTTCCTAGCCTTCCTTTTCCGCCACATGTATAGCAGGCTGGATGTTCTCGTAAATCATAACACTCTAGTGCTTAGTAGAGTGTCTTTTGGCAATGAAGAAATAAAGTGGGAGCGTCGGATTTCAGAGGTGACGTCTGCAACCATCAGAAGCAACTCGGATGCGGATGTCTTCGTCGACATTGTGTTCAACGATAAGTCTTCTGTGGCTGTCTGTATCGGCAGCAGTTCTTCTGCACGTCAACTGGTTAGCCTTGTAAGTCGCGGGAGATAAGGGGTCAGGAGCCTTTTCCCGTCGCGGACCTCTCCCTTGCTCCGTCTCGGAGCACATAAAGGGGTCAGAGCACATAAAGGGGAGCACATAAGGGGGTCACATAAAGGGGTCAGGAGCCTTTTCTTGGAGGGAGCACATAAAGCACATAAAGGGGTCAAGAGTGCTCTGTCCGGACCCTCAAGACCGGGCGAAGTTAAAAGCGTCTTCGACGACGGAAGATGTGCTTCGACGGCAGAGTCGGGGTTGGTTGAGCGAGGGTCCGGACAGAGCAGGTCAAGAGCCTTTTCTTGGAGCGCGCGATGCGGCCGGGGGGCTGACGCGGCGGGTGCATGGCGGCGTAGGCCGGCCGCGTCGGCTCGAGTGTTCGTTGCAGTGGACCGGCTGGGATTCGAACCCAGGACACTCCGGTTAAAAGCCGGATGCTCTAACCAACTGAGCTACCAGTCCGATGGGGCCACCGCCGTGGGTCGCACGGTATGGCCTGAAAACGGCCGTGTCGATCAGCCAGGGGTGGTGCGGGTGGTCGGGGCGACGCCAAGGGCGACTTTTCGATTCGGATGGTGCAACGCCGGGCGGGCTTGGTTATGGTAGAGATGTTGCGCAGCCGAATCCGGCCGCAACCGCCGCGGGTTGAGCGGCGGGCACGCTCCGCGGCGTGCCGACGCGGCCGAGAGAATGCACGGTCGCCCGCGATGCCGAACCGCCCGTTGCGGCGCATCGTCCTTCAGAAAGCGCCGCCGCGCTGGTGTCGCCTGCTCGCCGGTGCTTCGACCGTCCTCACGCCGCCACCCCAGCCTTTCTCCGCCCGGAGTTCCCGCCATGCCCCGTCTCGACACGCCTGCCCCGGCCGGACCGCAGCCGCCCGAAGACCCCTTTGGCGACTTCAAGGCCGCCAAAGAGATGCCCTGGACCGTCCGCGAGGCAGGCCATCTGCTTCGACGGTCGGCGTTCGGTTCGAAGCCCGAGCAGCTTCAGCAGGCCGTCGAGCAGGGAATGGACCCGACCGTCGAGAATTTGTTCGCGTTCGACCCCAAGAGCGACGTCGGCGGGCTTAACGCTTTCCTCGAGCAGGCCAAGGGGATTTACGACATCCGCCGCGGCCCGCACCTGGTGGCCGAATGGTGGTATCACCGCATGGTCCACACGCCCGCGCCGTTGCAGGAGCGGGTGGCGCTCTTCTGGCACGACCATTTTGCCACCAGCGCCGGGAAGGTCGGCCGGGCGGATTGGATGCACGACCAGATCGAGTTGTTCCGCACCGACGGCCTGGGCAGCTTCCGAGACCTTGTCGTCAAAGTCGGCCGCCAGCCGGCGATGCTGCGGTGGCTTGACGGGCACAACAGCCACAAGAGCAACCCGAACGAGAACTACGGCCGCGAGATTATGGAACTCTTCTGCCTCGGCGTGGGGCAGTACGAGGAGCAGGACATCCAGGAGGTGTCTCGCGCCTTCACCGGGTGGCAGATCAACAACCGCGAGGGGCGCTTCCGGGAGGATCGATTCGACGCCGGCGAGAAGACGTTCTTCGCCGGCAAGGAGTACGCGAGCACGGGGGCGTTCAACGACGAAGCGGCGGTGGACGCCATTTTGAAGCACCCGGCCGCGCCGCGATTCATCGCCGAGCGGCTGTTGCAATGCTTCGTCCACCCCGAGCCGCTGGCCGAGCACGTCGAGCACTACGCCGGCCGACTGCTGCACCACGGGTGGCAGATCGCGCCGACGCTGAAGGAAATGCTGCGCAGCCGGCTGTTTTTCAGCGACTGGGCATATCGAAGCCGGATCAAGAACCCGGTGGAGCTGGCGGTGGGCGCGAGCTTCAACATGGGCAACACGCCGCGCAGCGACTACCTGCGCCGCCAGTGCGAGCGAATGGGCCAGAAGCTGCTTTACCCGCCGAACGTGGCCGGGTGGAAGGGGGGGCGACGTCTGGATCAACGCGAACACCGTGATGGTCCGCTTCGAGTTCTGCCGCGACTTGGCGGAGGAGGGGTTCAACCAGTTCGCCGACAACCGCACGTACCAGTTCCTGAACGAGCGCGACCTGAAGTCGGCGGACAAGATTGTGAACGCCTACGGCAACCTGCTGCTGGACGGCCGCGTGCCTTACGACATCCGCGGCCGGCTGCTCGACTACATGACGCGCGGCCAGGACAACCAGCCGACGGACTTCAAGTTCGACGGCGACGGCATCCGTCACAAGGTGCGGGGAATGGTGCAACTCATGGCGAGCAGCCCGCTGTATCAGCTTGCGTGATTGGTGATTCGGGACTTGCGATTGGGCCCCGGAGACATCCTCCGACTCGATTCGCAAATGACCCGCGAATCCAAGACTCTGAACCCGAATTACGAATTACCAATCCCCAATGGCAACCAACACCTCCCGCCGTGACTTCCTCAAGGTCGGCCTTGGCGCTCTGCCCGCGATCAGCTTGGGCGGCACGGTGCCGCTGCTGATCCCCAAGCTTGCCTTCGCCGACGGCGAGACGCCCGGCACGCCGGTCCCGAAGGACAACATCCTCGTCGTCGTCCAACTTTCGGGCGGCAACGACGGGCTGAACACGCTCGTGCCCTTCAAGCACGACGGCTACAAGAAGGTCCGCCCGCAGCTTGCGCTGAACGATGGTGTCCACCACCTCAGCGACGAATGGGCGCTCAACCGTGGCATGACGGCCTTCAAGCAACTGTGGGACGAGGGGGAGCTGGCGGTCATTCCCGGCTGCGGTTATCCGGACCCCAACCGCAGCCACTTCGAGAGCATGGGCATCTGGCACGCGGCCCATACCGATGGCGGCGACGGCAGCGGCTGGGTGGGCCACTACCTCGACCACCTCGTCCGCGGCACGCAGAACAAGGACATCGCCAACAACCCGCTGCTGGCGGTCAACATCGGCCGCGAGGTGCCGATGGCCCTCGTCTCGCCCGAGGTGACGGTGCCCAGCGTGGACCGCATCGAAGACTTCGGCCTGCGCTACCAGAACGGCAGCGACTTCGACCAGCAGCTCGAGCGTGACATCCTCGTTGAGCTGCAGAAGATGCGTGGCACGAACCCGCAGCAGGACTACTTCGCCCGCCAGGCCGCCGACGCGATCATCAGCGCCGACGAGATCCGGCGCGTCGCCGGCAAGTACAAGCCCGAGGCGAACTACTACGGCGGGCTCGGCAGCCGGCTGCAGCTGATCGCCCAGCTCATCACCGGCAACTTCGGCACGCGTGTCTTCTACTGCGAAACCGGCGGCTTCGACACCCACGCCAACCAGCTCCAGCAGCACGAGAACCTGCTCAAAGGCGTCGCCGACAACATCAAGAGCTTCCGCGACGACCTGCGGGCGAAGAAGATCGACAACAAGGTCACGGTGATGGTCTTCAGCGAGTTCGGCCGTCGTGTCGAGCAGAACGCCAACAACGGCACCGACCACGGCGCCGCCGGCCCGATGTTCGTCGTCGGCCCGGCGGTCCAGGGCGGCTTCCACGGCGAGCACCCGAACATGGACAACCTGGAGCGTGGCGACCTGAAGTTCACGACCGACTTCCGCCGCGTCTACAGCAGCATGCTCGGCGACTGGCTCAACGCCGACGCTTCGGCCGTCTTGAAGGCTGACTACGCGCCGCTGCCGCTGATCGCCAGCGCCGCCGCCGCGCGGGAGGCGGCCAAGGCGTCGACTGACGCCGCCCCCGAGCCGGAGCCGGAGAAGCCGGCCGAGGAAGCCGCGCCGGCCGGCGATGGCATGAGCATGATGAACGGGTAGTCACTCCCGGAGTAGCAGTCGCCGCGGACGTCGATTCACCCTTGAGGGAGAGCGCGGACCAAGGTCCGCGGCTACCTTCTTGTTGTGACGCTTCGCCTTCGCACGCCGGACGAGATCGAGCGGACTGACCCTCTGCGGGCTCGGTACGTCCGCATGCTCATCCACGCCGCCACGACCGGCGAGCCGGAGCGATCCTCGCCGATGGACGCGGGGCTGGCGCTGGGCGACGCGCTGGCGGGGCGGCCCACGCAACGTCGATCTTCGCAGCGTGCTGCAACAGAAGCACGAGACGCGGCAGGGCATCAACGCATGTTCTACCCCGGCTTGCTGGCCCACGCGCATTTCCTCAGACGACGCGTGCGGGGCGACTCTTGCGACGCGGCGCTTCGAACGCATCGGGCCCGCGTGTGGGCGGAGACGGACACGTACAACTACCACTCGATGCACAAACGCGATCATCGGCCTTCAGCAGAAGTGGCTTCGCTTGTCGCTGCCGACGCTTGGAACGACCTTGCGAGTGTCGTGGCGGGCGCGAAGCCGGACACGCTCCGCAATCTCGTCACCGTCGCACGCGATGGCGATCCCGCCGTTACAACGTTCTTCAACTTTGATCACGCGGCGGCTGAGAACCCCGAGACGTGGTGGTACCACGAGCTCGTCGTGCTTCACGCCGTTGCCACCTACGCGGCCATGACGGGCGATCGCGATGCAGGCGAGGCCGCCCGTCGCGCCGCCGCCTTCCACCACGCTGAGACGCAGCCGGATCACGCCACCAATCAGCCGTGGGCGATCCACGCATTTTTGAGCGATCCGGAGTTCACGCCAACAGCCGATTTCATGCTGCTCGCGGCGGGCGTCAATCAACCGGGCAGCCTTGACGCCGTGTCGCGTATCCTGCTTGCCGACGCCGCCGTTTGCCTCTCGCTGCCGGAGTCGGCGTAAGATGTCTGCATGTCCGACGCGACCACCGCCACTCCTTCGCTCGACGATTCGCTCCTGGAAGTGCTCCGCTGCCCGCTGACGCTCAGTCGCCTGCGACGGGAGGGCGATGACCTCGTCGCCGAGGTGGGCGGGCTGCGGTACCCGGTGAAGGACGGCATCCCGCAGATGCTCGCTGACGAGGCGGCGCTGCCAAACGGGGTGGCCTCGCTCGATGAACTGAAGCAGCAACTGAAGGCCGACGGCCAAACGGTCCGGGACTGAACCAAATTGCGTTGCAACGCAACGCTGGTCGGGACGAGCGGAAGTCAACCCGTGCTCGCCGGACCAGCGTTGCGTGGCAACGCGGTTTGGTGATTACATGAAGGAAGCCCCGCATTACCATGCGGGGCTTCTTTAACGTTGAGCGTGTGTCGCTCGCCTACCGCTTGCTGAACTGGAAGCGGCGGCGGGCACCACGCTGGCCGTACTTCTTGCGTTCCTTCATGCGGCTGTCGCGGGTCATAAAGCCAGCCTCGCGGAGGGCGGGCTCGGCCTGCGGGTCGTACTTCATCAGCGCGCGGGCCAGGCCCATGACGATGGCGCCGGCCTGGCCGGTCGAGCCGCCGCCGTGGGCGTTGACGAAGATGTCGAGCTTGCCGCCGTACTGCGTCGCCTCGAGCGGGCCGAAGATCGTCTTGCGGTCGCGCTCGTTCTGAAAGTAATCGTTGAGTTCGCGGTACGCGCCGCCGGCCCGCTTCACGCGGACGTTGCCGCTGCCGGGGGCGATGCGAACGCGGGCCACGCTGCTCTTGCGTCGGCCGGTGCCCCAGACGTAGGCCTTGGGCGCGTTCGGGTCGGCCGTGTAGTTCGGCGACTCCAGCACGTAGCTCTCCTCGCCGGCCTGCGTCGGCTCGACGGGCACCTCGTCGGGGGTGACGGGCTCGTAGGCCGCGTCGGTTTCGGGGGCGGCGGGGGTCTCGGTCGTGTCGCTCATGTGCGGAGAAAGGCGTCTGTGCGGAAAGAAAAGTTAGATCGCGAGCGGCTTGGCCTGTTGGGCCTGGTGCGGGTGCTTGCCACCCTTGTACACCTTCAGCTTCTTGAGCATGTTCGCGCCCAGCTTGCTCTTGGGCAGCATCCGGCGGACGGCGAGCTCGATCACCTTCTCGGGGTGCAGCTCGTTCATCGTCTCGTAGCGGTAGACGTGCTGGCCGCTCGGGTAGCCGCTGAAGGTCTGGTAGGTCCGCTGCTCGGACTTCTTGCCCGTGACCTTGATCTTCTCGGCGTTCAGCACGACCACGAAGTCGCCGGTGTCCACATGGGGCGTGTACGTCGGCTTGTGCTTGCCCTGGAGGATCACCGCCAGCTTCGCGGCGAGGCGGCCCAGCACCAGGTCCGTGGCGTCGACAACATGCCAGTCGGCCTTGAGTTCACCGGGTTTGGCGAGGTAAGTGCTCATCGAAGACGTGCGGGCAAAGGGAATAAACGGGCGGGCGGAAACTAGACGCGAACCCGCGGACGATGGCGTCCGCGGGGCGGGGGAAACCATAGGCCGACAAACCGCCACGTCAACGCAGCAGAAACACCCGTTCCGGCAACGGCAGCACTTTCATCTGCAACTGCCCGCTGCCGTCGGGATCGTCCACGCTCACCCCCCACCGGTACGAGCCGTGCGCCTGAACGCCCTCGTACAGCACCACGCGCTTGTTGCGCTCCGGCAGGCGGATGCCGTCGACGCTGTAGGCGTAGGGCACCCCGCTCGTCGGGCAGACCGGCGGCGGCAGGCCGAGGCCCGGCGCGTTCACCTCCGCCAGCGATTCCGGCAACACGCCGAACTGGTAGTAGTAGAACAGCAGCCCGCCGATGTAGTCGTGAAATCGGTCGGCGCACGGGTCGACCGCCGACGGCTCCGCTCGCTCCGGGCTGGCGGTTGACGGACCCGCCGGCGTGTCGGATGCCGCGTCGGTTGCGCACCCCGTCAAGACGAGCGTCGCGCCCACGGAGATGGTAAGGAACAGTCGCCGCACGGAATGAGTTTACAACGTCCGCGTGCCAGGCAAGTCCATCCGAGATGGCGATGCAGGGGTCTGCTCGCTGTTCGTTTCGAGAAAATGTCCCGTCTGCCTAAGACGCCCATCCCGCGGTTCGTTTCTCCCACAGATGCCCGCAGCGCTGCCAACCCCCAGGAGTCTCGCATGAAGCGCAGTCTCGCGACGGCGAACGAGCGGGCCGTCGCTGCGGCCGAGCCGCACCGTTCGCGGTTGCGGGCGTACGCCCGGTCGATTTTGCACGACGACTCCGCCGCCGAGGACGCCGTCCAGGACGTCCTCTGCCGCCTGCTCGACGGCGCCAAGGCGCCCGACGACGGCCCGGCCCTGCGGGCGTGGCTGTTCACCGCGGTGCGCAACCGCTGCATCGACGTGCTTCGCAAGGAGAAACGAATGACCGCCTTAGCCGAACTTGATGGCACCGTCCCGGACTCGCCCGCGAGCGACCCGATCCAACGGCTCGAAACCCAAGACGACGCCCAGCACGCCCTGGCCGCCCTCGACGGGCTGCCAACGCTCCAGCGCGACGCCCTGCGCCTGCGCTTCGCGGGCGGCCTGTCTTACAAGCAGATCGCCAGCGCGATGGACAAGAGCGTCAGCCACGTCGGCGTCCTGATCCACGAAGGCCTCGCCACGCTGCGCCAGCAGCTCGGCGCTGCGGCCTCCTGAACCCTCTCGACCCTTCCCACTCGGGAGCCCTCATGCAGTTCAACGAAAACAATCGAGACGCCCGCCTGACCGCCTACGCCCTCGGCGAGCTTGACCCAGACGAAGCCGCCGCCGTCGAGCGGCAACTGGCCGACGATCCCGCCGCGACCGCACAGGTCGCCGACGTCCGCGCCACCGCCGGTCTGCTTGAACAAGCGCTAGCCGGCGAGGCGAAGCGCGGAGACGCTCCCGCCGTCGCAGGCCGCGTCGGGTTTGGTCGTCCGCCGCGCTGGGCGTTGCTGGTCGCGGCGGCAATCGTGGTCGGCGGGATCACCGCGTCGCTGGTGGTGCCAACGTTCAATCGGGCCCGTGAATCAGAGGCGCGGCTGGCGCTCGATTATCAGGCGCCTAAAGCTGCCCCGGCCGCATCGCAGCCAACGGCGGGTATGCCATCGTCTTTGTTCGCGCGGGACGAGCGGGACGCATCGATTCAGCAGGGACAAGCTCCAAGTCAGCCGGGACAACTCGATGCGCTGGCGACGAGCGATAGCGTCACCGTGAATGGGGCTGACGTGGACTTTGTGGAAATGACGCAGGCTGGCCGTCAGTTTGGTGGAGGCGGAGGCGGTCTGGAGTCCGAGCGTGCTCGCACCGACATGCGGCAGCAGCCTGGTCGTACCGCGGCGCCGGCCGCGCCGGCCGACGGCGCTCAACCTGCGGAACTCGGGCTTGGCGATCTTGGCGACATCGCCGGTGGTGAATTGGACGATAGCCTTGAGCTCAAGCTCGAGCAGCAAGGGCCCGGCCTCTACCGCGGCGTGCCGGCCCAGTTCGATCGCGAGGCCTACGACCGCATCGTGGACAATCGCTTCATCTCGCCCGCCGAGTCGCCGCTGAGCACGTTCAGCATCGACGTCGACACCGCCAGCTACGCCAACGTCCGTCGCTTCCTGACCGACGGCCAGTTGCCGCCGCCGGATGCGGTGCGGATCGAGGAGCTCATCAACAGCTTCCGCTACGAGTACCCCGTGCCCGAGTCGCCGGAGGAGCCGTTGGCGGTGAAGCTTGATGTGGCCAGCGCGCCGTGGAACCCGGAGCATCGCCTCGTCCGCGTGGCGCTGCAGGCGTACGAGAACCCGGCCGAGCGGCCGGCGGCGAACCTGGTCTTCCTCGTCGACGTCAGCGGCTCGATGAGCAGCCCCGACAAGCTCGGCCTCGTTAAGCAAGGCCTGCGCACGCTGACCGCGGGCCTTGATGATAAGGATAGCGTTGCAATGGTCGTCTACGCCGGCAGCAGCGGTTTGGCCCTGCCGGCCACGAGCGGCAACGACGACGCGACCATCCTCGCCGCGATCGACCGCCTCGAAAGCGGCGGCAGCACCAACGGCGCGAGCGGCATCGAGCAGGCGTACGACGTGGCCCGGCAGCACTTTATCGATGGGGGCATCAACCGCGTGATCCTCGCGACCGACGGCGACTTCAACGTCGGCACGAGCGACACGGGCAGCCTGACGCGACTCGTCGAACAAGAGGCCGAAAGCGGCGTCTTCCTGAGCGTGCTCGGCTTCGGGCGCGGCAACCTGAACGACGCGATGATGGAGCAGATCAGCAACAAGGGCGACGGCTTCTACGCCTACATCGACGGCCCGCGTGAGGCGGACAAGGTGCTGGGCGAGCAATTGCTGTCCACCGTTCAGGCCGTCGCAAAGGACGTGAAGCTGCAAATCGAGTTCAACCCCGGCCAGGTCGCGGCCTACCGCCTGATCGGCTACGCCAACCGCCTGATGGCCGACCGCGACTTCGCGGATGACACAAAGGACGCCGGCGACGTCGGCGCCGGCCACCAGGTGACGGCGTTCTACGAGATTGTCCCGGCGAACGGGCCTTCACCCGATGTCGCTCCCGCGCCGACGACGCTGAAGTATCAGGCGGAGACAGAGCCGGTCGCGAGCGATGAACTGCTCACGGTCAACCTCCGCTGGAAGCAGGCCGACGAGGCGAAGGTGCAGGGCACGAGCGATTTGCGGCAGTTCCCCCTGATCGATGCCGGGGGCAGCTTTGCCGAGGCCGACGACGACTTCCGGTTCGCCGCCACCGTTGCCGGCTTTGGAATGCTGCTCCGCGACAGCGAGCACAGGGGGACGCTGACGTGGGCGGGGCTTGACGAGATGGTCCAGCCGCTACGTGAGATTGCCGCCATGGCCGATCTGACCCAGGAGGGCATGCGGCGGTACGTGGAGTTTCCCCAACTCGTCCAGCGTGCCGCGACGCTGTCGGTCGCTGGGGCAGACGACTGATCCCGTCTCGATCTATCCATCACGCCGCAGCGGAAGCTGCGGGTTCGGGGTGATACCAGAACCCGCAGCTTCCGCTGCGGCGTCGTTCGTGGTGAAGGTCGCGCCGTGGAGGGTGCGAAGCGGTCTGCACGACGGGATTGATGATTCCGGGTCCATCCGCGCACGCCCCACTTTTTCCTTTCCCCGCGGGGGGACATCCGGTACGGTTGTTGGGTCAGCCGCGACGTCCGGGTGCAACCTCCGGGCGGTTTGCGGGTCTGACAGGGTGGACCCCACCCTTGCCCCCCGGCACACGCCTAGCGGCGGCCGGGGGGATTGACAGACAGCCGTACGCCAGCCCGCACGACGTGGGCCGGCCGAAGTACCGGGACCCGCCGCCTCGGCGCCGATTGGCGCTCGCGTGGCGGCTCCCCGCACGGACGCGAAGCAAGCCCCGGCCAACCGGGAGGTGGCCCGCCATGACGTACTCAACCGACACCCCCGTGTCGTCGACGCCCCGCACCGTCGGCGACGGACCCGCCCCCTCCGACCTGCGCGGCCTGATCGAGTCGCGCCTCAACCGCGAGCGGTTCCAGTCGCAGCACTGGGAGGGCTCGGTGTGGGACTACCTCGACATCGTCCAGAAGGACCCGCGCGTTGCACGCAACGCGTTCCAGCGCGTCTACGACATGATCCTGTCGTACGGCAGCGAGAACATCACCGTCTTCAAGCAGCCGATCACGCGGTACACGTTCTTCGACGACCCGATCGACGGCGGGGCCGACGCGATCTACGGGCTCGAGGTGCCGCTGATGCAGCTCGTCGACTTCTTCAAGTCGGCGGCGCAGGGATACGGCACGGAGAAGCGCATCCTGCTGCTACACGGCCCGGTCGGGTCGAGCAAGTCGACCATCGCCCGGCTGCTCAAGAAGGGGTTGGAGGCGTACAGCCTGACCGACGCGGGGCGGCTCTACACGTACTCGTGGCGCATCCCGGCTGAACTCGTCGGCGGGGAAAAGGGCGATCCCGACGTCTTCGAGCCCTGCCCGATGCACGAGGAGCCGCTGCTGCTGCTTCCCGACGAGGCCAAGCCCGACGTGCTGGCGGCCCTGTCCGCGCGGGCGGGCGACGGCCGGCGCGTGCGCTTGTACGAAGACGTCTGCCCCTTCTGCCGCCGCGTCTTTCGCGACCTTGTCGAGCGCTACGACGGCGACTGGCACAAGGCGATGGAGCACGTCACCGTCCGCCGGCTGATCCTGAGCGAAACCGACCGCATCGGCATCGGCACGTTCCAGCCCAAGGACGAAAAGAACCAGGATTCCACCGAGCTCACCGGCGACATCAACTACCGAAAAATCGCCGAGTACGGCAGCGACAGCGACCCACGGGCCTTCAACTTCGACGGCGAACTCAACGTCGCCAACCGCGGCATCGTGGAGTTCATCGAGATCCTCAAGCTCGACGTCGCCTTCCTGTACGACCTGCTGACGGCCAGCCAGGAGCGGGTCATCAAGCCCAAGAAGTTCGCCCAGACGTTCATCGACGAGGTGATCCTGGGCCACACGAACGAGCCGGAGTACAAGCGCCTCCAGGGCAACGAGATGATGGAGGCGTTCCGCGACCGGACGATCAAGATCGACGTGCCGTACAACACGCGCCTCGACGACGAGATCCGGATCTACGAGAAGGACTTTGGCCCGGAGCGGATCAAGGGGATTCACGTCGCCCCGCACACGATCGAGGTGGCGGCCATGTGGGCGCTGCTGACACGCCTGAGCGAGCCGAAGAAAGCGGGCATCAGCAAGGCGCAGAAGCTCAAGCTCTACAACGGCAAGAGCATTCCCGGCTTTACCGAGGAGAGCATCCGCGAGCTGCGCGAGGAGAACCCGCGCGAAGGGATGACGGGCATCAGCCCACGGTACATTCAGGACAAGGTCAGCAACGCCCTCGTCAGCCACCAGGCGCAGGTGGACCGGATGATCAACCCGTTCATGGTGATGAACGAGCTCGAGGCAGGCCTGAGCCAGCACTCGATGCTGACCGACGAGGAGCTCAAGCAGGAGTACCGCGAGCTCCTGAGCGTCGTGAAGGACGAGTACGAGGACATCATCAAGGGCGAGGTCCAGCGGGCCATCAGCGCCGACGAGAACGCGATCAAGCAGCTCGCGGGCAACTACGTCGAAAACGTGCGGGCATACACGCAGCACGAGAAGGTTCGCAACCGCTACACCGGCCGCGACGAGGAGCCCGACGAGCGCCTGATGCGGTCGATCGAGCAGAAAATCGAGATTCCCGAGAGCCGCAAGGACGACTTCCGCCAGGAGATCATGAACTACATCGGCGCCCTCGCCCTCGACGGCAAGAAGTTCGAGTACAACGCCAACGCCCGGCTGCTCAAGGCGCTCGAGCTCAAGCTCTTCGAGGACCAGCGCGACACGATCAAGCTCAAGAACCTTGTCAGCAGCGTGGTTGACGACGAGACGCAGCAGAAGATCGACGTGGTGAAGGACCGGCTGATCAAGTACTTCGGCTACAACGACGCCAGCGCCACCGACGTGCTGAACTACGTCGCCAGCATCTTCGCCCGCGGCGACGGGAAGGGGGAGGAATCATGATCGCTGCGCAAGACATTCACCAGGTGCTCGCAGCGCGCGAGGAAACCCTCGCGAGCTACTGCCGACACCGTGGCATCAGGCGGCTCTCGCTCTTCGGCTCACACCTGAACGGAGGTGCCGGCCCCGACAGCGACGTCGACCTGCTCGTCGAGTTCGAGCCCGAGCGAAGGGTCAGCCTTTTCGAGATCGGCGGGATGATTGCGGACCTCTCCGACCTGCTGGGCCGCCCTGTCGATCTGCGATCTGCCGACGATCTGTCGCCGTACTTTCGGGAGAGCGTCGTTCAAGCCGCGAGGCCGATCTATGCCGCTTGACGTACCTCCCGAGGATCAGGTGCGATTGCGCCACATGCTCGATGCGGCCCGCGAGGCACTCACCTTTTCCAACGGCCGACGCCGGGAGGACCTTGACGCCGACCGCCTCTACTACCGGGCCATCGTCAACTGCATTCAAGAGATCGGCGAGGCGGCGGTGCGGGTGACGGAGCCGACGCGGGATCTGCTTCCCGATATCCCTTGGCGGCAGATCATCGGGATGCGCAACTTCCTCGTCCACGTCTACTTCGCGATCAAGAACGAGTATCTCTGGGAGGTGCTCGATCGCGAGCTTGACCCACTTGTACGTGCTTTAGAGGCAGCACTCAACGATCGGGAACACGATTAGCAAGCAATGGTCCTAAGCATCGAAAAAGATCACCAACGCTTCCGCCAGATCGTCAAAGGCAAGATCCGCGACGACCTGCGCAAGTTCATCGGCAAGGGCGAACTGATCGGCAAGGAGGGCAAGGACCTGATCTCGATCCCGGTCCACAGCGTCGAACTGCCCAACTTCCGCTACGGCGACAACTCCGGCGGCGTCGGCATCGGCGAGGGGGAGCCGGGCGACCGCATCGGGCAGGGCGACGGCAGCGGCACGCAGGGGGGCACCGAATCGGGGCGGCACATCATGGAGGTCGAGCTCGAACTCGACGAGCTGGCGGACATGCTCGGCGAGGAGCTGGGCCTGCCCCGCATCGAGCCCAAGGGCCGCCACCGCATCAGCACGCGGCGCGACAAGTACAGCGGCATCCGCCGCGTCGGACCTGAGGGCTTGCGCCACTTCAAGCGCTCTTACCGCGAGGCCCTCAAACGCCAGATCATGCTCGGCCAGTACGACGTGCGCCGCCCCGTCATCATCCCCGAGAAGGGCGACGTCCGCTACCGCTCGTGGAAGGAGACCCGGCTGCCGCAGAGCAACGCCCTCATCCTCTTCATGATGGACGTCAGCGGCAGCATGGGCCCCGAGCAGAAGGAGCTTGTCCGCCTCGAAAGCTTCTGGATCGACACCTGGCTGCGCAAGAACTACCAAGGAATCGAGACGCGCTACATCGTCCACGACGTGCAGGCCAAGGAGGTCGACAAGCAGGCGTTCTACCACCTGCGCGAAGACGGCGGCACGCGCATCAGCTCTGCCTACCGCGTCTGCCAGGGGGTGATCGAGCAGCACTACGACCCGGCCGACTGGAACATCTACGCCTTTCACTTCAGCGACGGCGACAACTCCAGCGAGGCCGACAATCGCGAGTGCGTACGCATCATCCGCGACGGGCTCCTGCCGGCCTGCAACCTGTTCGGCTACTGCCAGGTCGCCAGCGCCTACGGCAGCGGCAACTTCATCAACGTGATCCACGAACGCCTAGCCGACCAGGAAAAGGTGGTCACCAGCCGCGTGAACACCAGGGGCGACATCTACGACAGCATCCAGACGTTCTTCGGCCAAGGCCACTGACCGCCATGCCCGTCCTCCCCGACATCATCCCGTTCCCCGCCGAGCTCGCCGCGGCGAAGAAGGAGGTCCGTGCCAAGGCCATCGAGTACGGGCTCGACTTCTTTCCCGTGATCTTCGAGATGTGCTCGTTCGAGCAGGTCAACCAGATCGCCAGCTACGGCGGGTTCCCGACCCGCTACCCGCACTGGAAGTGGGGCATGGAGTACGAGCGGATGGCCAAGCAGCACCACTACGGGCTGGGGCGCATCTACGAGATGGTCATCAACAACGACCCGTGCTACGCCTACCTCCAGGAGAGCAACCCCCTTGTCGATCAGAAGCTGGTGATCGCCCACGTCTACGGCCACGCCGACTTCTTCAAGAACAACCTGTGGTTCGGCCAGACCGACCGCAAGATGATGGACACGACCGCCAACCACGCCGCCCGCGTGCGGCGGCACGCCGAGCGGCACGGCACCGCCGAGGTCGAGCGGTGGCTGGACGTCTGCCTGAGCGTCGAAGACCTGATCGACCCGCACAGCGTCTTCGTCAAGCGCGGCCCGCTCGAACACGAGCGGCGGGATCGTCGCCGGCCAGACCCGCTGGACGAAGGCCGCTTCGCCGCGAAGGACTACATGGAGCGGTACATCAACCCGCCCGACGCCGTAGAGCGGGCGCGTTCCGCCAACGCCGAGCGCGAGCAGGAGCGCGACAAGACGCCCGCCCGCCCGACCCGCGACGTGTTGCGGTATCTGCTCGCCCACGCCCCGCTCGAGGACTGGCAGGCCGACATCCTCGGCATCATCCGCGACGAGGCCTACTACTACGCGCCGCAGGGCATGACCAAAGTCATGAACGAGGGCTGGGCCAGCTACTGGCACAGCACGATGATGACCCGCCACTTCCTCGACCCCGCCGACGCCGTCGACTACGCCGACCACCACAGTGGCACCGTCCACATGCCGCCGGGCGGCTTCAACCCGTACAAAATCGGCATCGAACTCTTCCGCGATATCGAACAACGCTGGAACACCGGCCGCTTCGGCAAAGACTACGACGAGGCCGACACCCTCGGCGAACGCCGCGACTGGCATCGGCCCACCAACCGCGGGCGCGAGAAAATCTTCGAGGTCCGCCGCACCCACAACGACGCGACGTTCATCGACGAGTTCATGACAAGCGACTTCATCGAAAAGCACAAGTTCTACGAGTACGGCCGCGACCCGCGCACCGGCCGCACGCGCATCGTCAGCCGCGACCCCGATCGCATCAAACGCCGCCTGCTCAACCGCCTGACGAACATGGGCCGGCCGTTCATCTACGTGGCCGACGGCAACTACGCCAACCGCGGCGAGCTCTACCTGGCGCACCAGCACAGCGGGCTGGACATCGAGATCAAGTACGCCGTTGAGACGCTGAAGAACCTTGTCGCCATCTGGGGCCGCCCCTGCCATTTGCAGGCGAAGATCGACGATGAGATGGTGCTTTTCTCCCACAACGGCGCCCGGCCGACACACCAGATCATCCACGACGAACTGCCCCAGCCGGCGCACGGGATCACGTGAACGTCTTGGCGATCACGTGTGGTAGTCGGCGTTGATCGTGATGTACTCACGCGACAAGTCGCAGGTGTAGACGTGCGCCTGCTCGCCGCCGGCGGCGAGGCTGAGGTTGATTTCCACCTCTGGGCCGGCCATGGTCTTTGAGAGCGCCGGGCCGTCGAACTGGACAGGCTCGCCTTTGGCAAAGACGCGCGTGCCGCAGATTGTCAGCGAGCAGGCCGCGAGATTGAAAGCGAGGTCGTCCCGCGCCGCCGCCTTGCCGGCCATGCTGACGATGCGGCCCCAGTTCGGGTCGTTGCCGTGGAGGGCAGTCTTGACGAGCGGGCTCTCCGCGATCGCCATCGCCATCGCGGCGGCCTCGGCCTCGGTGCGGGCCTGAGTGACGCGCACCGTCACCACCTTCGTCGCCCCCTCGCCGTCCCTGGCGATCTGGTACGCAAGCGAGTCGCAAACCTGCGTCAGCGCCGCCTCGAACTCGTGTTCACTGGCGTCATCCACTTCGGGCCCGAGGCCGCTGGCGAGGACGAGGCAGGTGTCGTTCGTGCTGGCGTGGCCGTCGACGGTGGTGCGGTTGAACGTCCGCTCCACCGCGCGGCCAAGGCACGCCCGCAGCCGATCGGCCTCGATGTTCGCGTCGGTCGTGAGGTAGGCGAGCATCGTCGCCTGCGGCCCGCGACCACCCACCCCGTCGACGCCCATCATCGGGCCGATCATCCCGCTGCCCTTGCAGACGCCGGCAATGGTGACCGTTTGGCCGCCGATGTCGAACGAGGTGGCCGCCTGCTTCGGGACGAGGTCCGTCGTCAGGATTGCCCGCCCGAACGCCGCGGCGTGGTCGGCCGTCGTTCCGAGTTCCGCGTAAACCCGCTCCACGCCGGCCAGGAGCTTGGGCATGTCGAGGTGATGACCGATGATGCCCGTCGAGCTCGGCAGCACGTCGGCCGGGTCGCAGCCAAGGCGAGTGGCCACGTCAACGCAGGTATTGCGGGCGTCGCGTTCGCCCCGCTCGCCGGTGCAGGCGTTCGCATTGCCGCTGTTGACGACAACCGCCCGCAGCCGGCTATCCTCAAGATGCTTGCGGCCGACGGTAATCGTCGGCGAGACGACGCGATTCCTGCTGAACGCCGCCGCCGCCGTTGCCAGCCGATCGCCGGTGCAAACCAGCAGGCCGAGGTCGAGCTTGCCGCTCTTCTTCAGTCTCGCCGCCACGCCGGCAGCCTGGAAGCCGGCGGGGGAGAGCAGGTGCAGTTGGTCGTCATCCACGCGGCAAACTTAGGCAGTCCATCGCGCCTCACATGCCGGTCGCCGCGCCGCACTCGGGGCAGTGGGCAGAGTCGAGCCCGTGCAGCGGGTAGCCGCACTGCCCGCAGGCGGAGGGATCGCGGGCGATCGCCTTCATCTCGCGTTGCACGCGCAGGTTCTGCGCCGCATGCACGGCGAGAGCGACGATGGCGGCCACAATTGCCGCCGCTAGCGCGTGATCGCTGCCGAAGACACCGACATAGGTGGCGAACACGCCCACGAACCCGATGATCGGCAGCCACAACGACGACATCGCCGGCGATTCAAACTTCAGGCGGCGCAACGCGAGGATGCGCTGGCGTTCGTTGAACCCGGGGAGCACTACGTGTGGATCGCACGAAAAGGCTCGCCACACTCGGGGCAAACCGCTGCCTTGAGATGGCGAAGATCATACTGGCAACGGATACATCGAACGTAGTCTGCTGCATCTGCGCGAGCAAATGCATCCTTCAAAAACCGCCGCTGCCGAAGTATTGTCACCCAACCCACTGTCACCAGTAGGAGGTTCAACAATGACAGAGCCAGGAAAGTCCACGGCCGCAACCGCACAAACCATTGGGCGATCAAAAGCAGGTTGAGCATCATGGTGATGACCCACCCGATCATCAACCCATAGTCGAGTACCGGGTGCTCTTGCAGATAGATCTGATCTGCCGCTAAAGCTCGGCGTTTCAAATCAGCTTCTGTTACTTCTGCTGCCGGCGCTTTGCCTTCCAGCATCACCTTAAGCCTCGCCCGCTGGTAGAACACCAGAATAGTCTACCAAGATTCGCCAAGCGTCATCAATAACTCCGCAGCACGCCGATGACCACGCCCTGCACCTTCACGCACTCGGCCGGCACGATCTTGGGCTGCATGGTGCTGTTGGCCGGCTGGAGGCGGACGTTGCGCCCTTCCTTGTAGTAGCGCTTCAAGGTCGCCTCGCCCGTGTCGAGCAGGGCCACGACCTGCTCGCCGTTGCGGCAGCTTTCGCGGCGCTCGATCACGACGTAGTCGCCATCGCACAGGTGATCCTCGATCATGCTGTCGCCACGCACCTTCAAGACGAACACGCCGTTGGGGCGGCTGTAAAGCTGCTCAAGATCGAGCTCTTCGCGGTTCTCAACCGCCTCGATCGGCGAGCCGGCGGCGATGGAGCCGACGAGGGGGAGCTTGCTGCCGCGCTCTTCGTCGGGCAAGGCTTCGTCGCTGGTGATTTCGAGGCTGCGGGCCTTGTGCTTGTCGCGCTTAAGCAGGCCCTTCTTTTCGAGGGCACCCACGTGCTCAAAGATAGTGACCTTGCTCGTGCCGAGCTGGTCGGCGAGCTCCTGCATGGTGGGGGCAACGCCGTTGAGGTAGCGGTAGTCGCGGATGGCCACGAGCACGTCGAGCTGGCGGGGAGTCAGGTTCATCGGCGGAAGGGGGCGAGAGGCGATGCCGCGCCAGTGAAATCTGGTACGGCCGGTGTTCCACGGACAGTAACCAAACATCGGCCGGCGCGTCAAGCGGGGGGTGAAGTGTTTTGTTCGGGTGGCCGATGAAAGCGGCATGTCCCCCGTTTCCTCCCCTGTTGGCGGCGTCGATCTGGTCGGCGGACTCGTGCGGCTGAACCACTCGACGGCCGTCGCCAAGGCGCAGCACGCGGCGGCGGCGAAAATCAACGAGCTGACGCATTTGGGCGTGGCGGCGAATCAGGCGACAAGCAACCTGCTTCGCTCGGCGTCGGCGAACGTAGGGCAGCATGCTGATGCACTCGCGGCGATGGCGACGGGGTTGGGGGCGAACCTGGACGTGTACGCGTAGGGCGTCATCCGGCGTCGCGTGGGGACGCAGCTACCGGCAATGAAGACGACGGCGACGCGGTGAGGCGTCGCCGTCGAACGTGGTGCGGTCCGTCATAAGCCGAATTCTGTGCCCCGTTGCCGGGGTGCGGCCATTTCTCTGTGGCGGCTGTTGCCAGCCGTCTCTAGCGGCCTACCCGCGGGACTGGGATCACGCCGGGCCGACGTGGCCGTTGCCGGCGTCCCGCTGTTTGGCCTTGCTGCCGGTGGGGTTTGCCCTGCCATCGACGTCGCCGCCGATGCGGTGCGCTCTTACCGCACCTTTTCACCCTTACCCGCCGAGGCGGGCGGTATCTTTTCTGTGGCACTGTCCGTCAGGTGTGACCCTGCCTCGCCGTTAGCGAGCACCGTTGCCCTGTGCAGTTCGGACTTTCCTCACGTTCGAGCGAGTCAAACGCGCGGCCGCTCGGGGCCGCACCGGGGGATCGTAGCCGCCTGCGTCGCGTGGCGACGCAGCTACCGGGTCTGTCAGCACTCGGGCTTGGGCTCGCGGGTCATCAGTTCGAGCAGCGCCGCCTTCACCGGCTTGGCGTCGAAGAGCACGCCGCTGATGGCGCTGGCGATGGGCATCTCCACGCCGTGCTTGGCCGCGAGTTGCAGGACGGCCTTCGTCGTCGGCACGCCCTCGCAAACGCTGCCGAGCTTCGCGATGGCCTCATCGACGCTCAGGCCTTGGCCGATCATCTCGCCGACGCGCCGGTTGCGGCCTTCGGGGCTGACGCAGGTCGTCATCAAGTCGCCCATGCCCGCCAAACCGCTGAAGGTTTCGGCCTTGGCGCCGAGGGCAACGCCGAGGCGGGTGATCTCGACGAGGCCGCGCGTGACGAGGCTGGCCTTGGCGTTGTTGCCCAGGCCCAGCCCGTCGATGATGCCGGCGGCGATGGCGATCACGTTCTTGGTCGCCCCGGCGAGCTCGACGCCGACGACGTCGTCGCTGGTGTAGACGCGGAAGTAGTCGGTCGAGAAGAGGTCGCGCACGCGGCAGGCGACGGCCTGATCTTCACAGGCGACGACGGCCCCGGCGGGTTTACGGCCGACGACTTCGCTCGCGATGTTGGGCCCGCTGAGGGCGAGCATCGGGTACGCTGTCGACAGCGCTTCATCGGCAACGACAGTCGGCCGCTTGCCGCTGGACAATTCGATCCCCTTCGCGCACGAAACGACCGGGCAGTCGGGCAGCGAATCCGCCTGATCGAGCACGCCGCGCATCGCCTGCGTGGGCACGGCCGACACGAGCAGGGCCGCAGCCATCGACGTGAAGTCCGTGGTGAGTTCGCACCGCTCGGGCAGCGGGCGCCTGGGAAGCTGCGGGCTCTCCCGCGTTCGCCGGATGGCGTCGATCGTCGAGTCTCGGCCATAGAGCGTCACGTCGTGCCCGTTGTCACACAGCAGCGTCGCGCACATGACCGCCATCTGTCCCGTCCCGACGATCGTTACCCGCTCACGCTGCGCCATGACAGCATGATATCGGGCGCGGGAGCAAATCCCGACTTCGAGCACCCCGAACGCCCAGTCGCTGCGCGGCTGGGCGTTCGGGGATGTGAGACTGGATGGTAAGTGAGGATTTGCGTCGCGCGAGTTGGGGAGCACGCGTCCTGCTCGGAGCGACATGGGGAGCGTTCCTACTGTCTCCTCCCGATGGCGACCGCGACCGACGACACCCCCACCACCCTTCCGTTCGACGTTCCCGAGGCCCACACCCGCTGGCGGCCGTTGTTGGCGAAGCTCCACGAGACCGCTCTTCGGCACGCGGAGCTTCAGGAGCAGATGAACGACCCGGCCGTCCTGAACGATTCCCAGAAGCTCGTCGCGGTCAGTCGCGAGAGCGGCCAGCTCGCCGGGCCGGCCGAGACGTACCGGCAGTACGAAGCGGCCGCGGGGGAACTCGTCGATCTGCGCGAGATGCAGAGCGACCCCGAGATGGCGGAGATGGCCGAGGCCGACTTGCCGCGAGTCGAGGCGAAGCTGGACGAACTCCTCGAGCGCGCCAAAGCCGCGTTTGTCGAGGCGGAGGAGGCGCCCGTCAGCCGGTTCTTCATCGAGATCCGCGCCGGCACCGGCGGGGAGGAGGCGGCCCTGTTCTGCCGCGATCTGCTCACGATGTACCAGAAGTATGCCGAGATCAAGGGCTTCAAGATCAGCGTCGACGACTTCAGCGAAAGCGAGCGCGGCGGGTTCAAAGAGGTCATCCTCAGCGGCGTCGGCGACGAGGCGTACAAGCGACTGAAGTTCGAAGGCGGCGGCCATCGCGTGCAGCGCGTGCCGGAAACCGAAACGCAGGGCCGCATCCACACGAGTGCCGCGACGGTCGCAATTTTGCCGGAACTCGACGACGTCGAGATCACGATCGAGGCCAAGGACATCGAGGAGGGTGGCTGCCGCGGCGGCGGGCCGGGCGGGCAGAACGTGAACAAGGTCGAAACCGGCTGGCGCATCAGCCACAAGCCGAGCGGCCTGCAGTTCAAGATCACCGAGCAGAAGAGCCAGGGCCAGAACAAGGAGCGGGCCTGGGCCCTGCTGCGGGCGGCGTTGTACGAGCGCGAACGCAGCCAGCAACTCGCCGAGCAGTCCGCCAGCCGCAAGGCCATGATGGGCAGCGGCGACCGCAGCCAGCGCGTGCGCACCTATAACTTCCCGCAAAATCGCTGCACAGATCACCGATTGGGAGGCGGCGGCGACGAAGAGGCGGGCAGCAAGAACTTCCCGCTGGAAAAGACGCTCAACGGCGACCTCGACGACCTGACGCAAGCCCTCATCGACCTCGACCGCCAGCAGCGGCTGGAATCGCTGTGACCGCGTTTCGCCTGCTGGCCGAGGGACAGTGGAACGCGGGGTCCGTCACCGTCGAGGTGGTGGCGTCGACCTTTTGTTCAGAGCGGCTTGCGTCCTCGCATCTTGCTCCACCGGAGGTAGCCGCGGAGCTTGCTCCGCGCGTCGGGCACCAGCCGTCGTTCGATGCGCGGACCAAGGTCCGCGGCTACCACCGGCAAACAAACGTGGAAGCTGCTCCAGGCGACGTGAGCGATGCACCGTGGCAACGCGAAAAGGCACGGCTCGGCGATCGCCTGTTCGACGGGGCGATGTGCCGGTTTGAATCACTCGACGCCACGGCGGATCGACTCACGCTGCGGGTCAGCCGGACGAGCTATCGCGTATTCGTCAACACCAACCTGTTCGGCCCGCGTGATCTGCCGGCGGCGGGGCGGGCGAATCCGATCGGGGTGTCGAGCATCCTCGAGACGGTCGATGGCAAGCTGCTCCTTGGCCGGCGCGGCGAAGGCGTGGCGTACTACCCGAACCGCGTGCACCCCTTCGCCGGCAGTTTGGAGTGGCCGGGCGATGGCGGGGCGATTGACGTGTTTGCCGAGTGTCGGCGTGAGTTGGCGGAGGAGCTGCGCGTCGCCGACGGGGAGATCGAGTCGCTGCGGCTGGTGGCGGTGTGCGAGGATGTGGACCTTCGCCATCCCGAGTTGCTGCTGCACGCCAAGGCAACGACGACGGCCCGAGCGTTGGCGGGGCGGCTTGATCCGGCGGAGCACGACGCGGTTTACGCGGTCGAGGCGAGGGTGGAGGCGGTCAAGGCGGCGTTGTCGGACCCGCGGCTGACGCCGGTGGCGCGGGCGTCGCTGGTTCGTTGGATTTCCTGCGAGGGCCGCGCGGGCAGCGGCGTCGTATAGTTGCGCGATGTCCGCGTCTGGTACTTCGTCCGGGTCCGCCGTTGCGCTCGCCGCGCCGCCCGGCAATTACGCGAACGATCTCGCCCTCGCGATCGATCTCGCCCGCGCCGCCGGCACGGTGGCGATGGAGCATTACGGCCACGTCGAGCGGCTGACCAAGACGCACGCGACCACCACCGACGAGCCCGTGACGGCCGCCGACCGCGCGGCGCAGCGGGCGATCGTCCGCGGCATCCGGTCACGCCATCCG